>CAWDJS010000001.1:0-415141 GCA_963802585.1 uncultured Alphaproteobacteria bacterium
GCCGGTCAGTACCTGGCCTACCTCGACGTGTGGCAGCGTCCGGTCACCTATATCGAGGATCCGTCCCTGATCGATGTGGCGATCGGCGTGGACACCACCGGGCGGTTCAGATCGGCGTGGCGCGTCGGCCTGCTGCCGCTTCCCGCCGTCGTGGTCGCAGGGAAGGTGACCAGCGGCAACTTCAGCGCAGGCGATCTCGTCACTCAAGCCAGCACCGGCGCAACCGCGGTCGTGATCGGCCCAGTGCCGGCGCATGGCCCGATGACCATCAACCTCGTGAGCGGAACGCCTGACGCCAGCAGCATCTGGTCGAACACCAGCGGCGGGCAGTTCACCCCGACTGCCGCGCCGGTCGGTATGGCGGCGTTTATCGACGGCTCGGTGACCTCGGGAACCTTTCAGTCGGGCGAAGCGGTGGTTCAGAGCGGCACCGGCGCCTCGGCGACGTTGAGCGAAGCGGTTCCTGCTGCCGGTCCGATGATTGTCGGCGCCATTTCCGGCGCGCCCGCTTCGCTTGCTCCGTGGACAGGGCAGACCAGCCACGCCGTGTTCACCCCGAACTGGGACTGCCGTCGGGTTCATGCTCGACCGTTGCTGGCGCAGTGTCGTCGGGCACATTTGTTGCGAACGAGCAGGTGGTGCAGAATTGACCCACGCGACCGCCAATCTGATTGGCACGGTGCTCAAGACGGGGCCGATGCTTATCGGCGCCGTCAGTGGAACGCCGGACGGCAGCGATGACTGGGTGGGGCAGACCAGCAAGGCGGTCTTTACGCCGAGCGGCGTCCCGGTCCCGTCAAGCTGGAGCTGCGCGACCCCGGACTCGTCGCTGCCCTGGCCCGCAAGCTCGGGGACGCTGACGACGCATCCGGTCAGCTCCGCGCCCAGCGGCCCGTGCTGTCTGACCAGCGGCAGCGGCTATACGGGACCCGAGAACCAGCTCTACCGCATCGAGATCCACACCCCGGGCGGCGCGGGGGCGGCGGGCGCGACTTTCAAATGGTCGCGCGAGAACGGCTCCGTGCAGACGGCGGTGACCGCGATTGCGCCCGCCTTCAACTCGCTCGGCGCGCCGAGCAGCGCGCTGACCGTGCAGAGCCTTGGGCGCGATCAGGTGCTGGGATTTGCAGCCGGCAACTGGATCGAGGTCACCGACCAGGCGCATGACAACGCCTGCCTGCCTGGCGAGATCTACAAGATCGACTCGGTGGACGTCGCCACGTCGTCGATCGTGCTGACGACGCCGCTCTCGTCCAATTTCACCAGCGCCACTGTCGCCACCAATTCCTACACGCGCATCATTCGCTGGGATCAGTCCGGCGAAGTCTACAAGGTCGTCACCGGCCAGCAGCAATCCTACTTCAACCTGGATGCATCGGCTTCCTCGGGAGCACCGCCCAACGGATGCCTCGGCATTCCCGTGCCGACGGACGGCTCGGTCATCGTGCTGGAAGGCGGCATCGCCATCTCGTTCGGCCTTTCTATTGCCAACGGATCCATGCAGGCGATGGACTACTGGAGTTTCACGGCGCGCACCGCCGACGGATCGATCGGCGAGTTGAAGGAGGCGCCGCCGAAAGGGGTGGCCCACCACTACACCAAACTTTCCGTCGTGGCGTTCGGTGTCTCGTCCAGTCCGTCGGCGCCCGATTGCCGCACCTTGTGGCCGCCATCATCGTCGACGGATTGCGCGTGCTGTTGCAGCGTCACGGTCGGCGACGGCTCCACGAGCCACGGCAAGTTCAGCTCGATTAGCAGGCGATCGATTCACTCAAGCAGGGCGGCGAAGTCTGTGTCCTGCCAGGCAGCTACTATGAGCATGTGATCATCAACGGCAAGCGCGGCATCACGATTGTGGGTTGCGGTGACCGCACCCGCGTCTACTCGCCGTCCCTGCATCCAGGCGGGGCTGCGCCGGCTGGTCCCGCCAGCCCGGCGCTCGCCGGGGTGCCGGCCGTCTTCACCATCGTCAACAGCGCGCAGATCGTGTTGCGGTCGATGAGAGTCAGCGCTGCCGAAGGCGAAGTCGGCATCCTGATGGATCAGGCCGCGCCTGCCAAAGACAACAATGCCGGGCTCAGCAAATACCTGCCGGATTTGGAGATCACCATCGACGATCTCGAGCTTTCCGCCTCGACTTTGCCGGCGATCGTGGCGCGGGCCGTCCTGGATCTCACCATTTGCGGCAATCGCATCGACATGAAGGACGTCGCGAGTTTTTTCCCGGCTGTCTATCTGGCCGGAGATGCGATTCGTTTCGAGCGCAACGAGGTGCGTGTCGCAGCGCGCGCCCTGGAGGTCGAGAGGCCCCTCGACGTGGTGGCGGATGCCGCCAAAGACAAGGCCTCGACGGCAGCGGAGAAAATCGCTGCCGCGCAGACCAAGGCGTCGGCGGGCGTGCTGGCGGTGGGCGGCGTCCAGGTGGGCGGCCCCTCGAACGATGTGTGGATCGTCGAGAATGAGATTGAAGGAGGCGTCCGAAACGGCATCACGCTGGGCAACATCATCTATCTCGACGCCAACGGTAACGGCACCGGCATCCTGGTGGGCGTATTGACCGGACCGGAAGATCCCTGCGCCAAGGGCGGTTCCGGCACGGTCCCCGGTACGGTCAACACTGGCAATACGCCGACGCCGGTTGCGGCAGGAGGATTGATCCGCAACCTGTTCATCCTGCGCAACAGGGTGCGCCACGTCGGCATGTGCGGCATCGGCCCCGTCGGCTTCTTCGAGCTGCGGGCGACCCGCGAGATCGTCTCGCTCGAGAACGTGCTCATCGCCCAAAACATCCTGGTCCATACCCTGGCTCGAAACGTCCTGGTTCCGGCTGGTGCAGCCGCCTACGGGTACGGCGTCATCAGTCTGCCCGACGTCTTGAATTTCATGATCCGCGACAACGTCATCGCGGATTACGGTATCTCGCCCGGCGCGGAAGTCTGCGGCATCTATGTCTACCACGGCGAGACGATCGAGATCGACGGCAACAGGATTCGCGAAACGCGCGACCTCTCCGGTTCAACCGTCGAGAAGTATGCGAACTACGGCGGAAAGCGCGCCGGAATCTACATCGAGCTCGCTGCCCCGCCCACCCTCGACACGTCGGCGAACGCCAAGTGGACCGAGGCCGTGAAGACGGTCTACGCCGCCGACGCGAGCGATGCGTTCCGCTATCAGCCGCCTGCCTACGTGCCCGGCGACAGCGCGCTGCGGATCGAGAACAACACGGTGCGCGTCGCTTTCGGGCTGGCGCTCTATGCGGTCGGAACCGGTCCGTTCTCCATTCTCGGCAACCATTTCAGCACGGGAGGTGCGGTGTCGATCGACCTCGCGGGCCGGAAGGAACTCGACGTCAAATCCCCGGCTCTCACCGATATAGGTACGCTGTCGGGCGCGTTGACTGTCTCGATCGTCAATCTTGGCCTGGCGCTGGAGGCCATCGAGCTCATCCAAGGCTTCGCAGCGCTCTATGCGACCCGCGACAAGATCAGCGAGGGATCGGCCGACAGCGTTGCCGCGACTTGCGGGATGGTCATGTTCTCCAACAACATCTGTCAGCTGATGGCCCAGCTCAACTTCGCGAAGGGATTGTCGTCGGTGGGTATCCTGACGCTCGATCAACTGATGTTCACCAACAACCAGCTCTGGGTCAACGGCCGGGGCACGATCTGCGCCGTCGACGCGTTGCTGCTCGGCTTCTCCGTGCAGGCGGTGGCAAACCGGCTCGAGGAGTTGTTGCGTGCCGTGATCGAACTCCGGGTTCTCGTTCGGTATCATGAACGTGACCTCGCAGAACGTGTCTACCTATTGCTTCCTCTCGGAAGGAGTTAAGCTGATCTCGTCGCCCAACATCGCCTTGAATTCCTGCTCGCTGCGAATGAGTATCCGCACTGAAAGGATCACGCCATGACTGCTGCCGGCACCACTTCAACCACGAAACCGGCCGACGATTTGAAGGCGCCCAGTGAGGCGGTCGTCGCGGCCGCCGACGCGCAGGCTGCTGCCTCGGTCGCTACGCTCGGACTGATCCAGCAGGCTAGGCTCGCCAACCTGCGCCGGGCTGCCACACTTGCCACGGCCACCTTTGGCAAGGAGTCTACCCAGGCTGCCGCTGCTTCCCAGGCCGTGACCGCGACGGCGGCAACAAGTGCGCGGCTCTCCGTTCTCGGTCAACAGATCGACACGCCGGCGCCGACGGTCGCCGCTTCCGGATGGGTGCTTCACGGGCGCGTCTACGCGAGCGACCTGACGCCGCAGACGAGCTACACCGTCTTCCTGGTCGATGCGCACAAGAATTATCTCGGCGCCTACGGGTTCGCTTACACCGACCCAACCGGTTACTTTCTGCTGTCGTCCGACGGGGGCTCCGCCACGAAACCGGTTGGCGGTGCGGCCGCCGCGCCACCGGCCGGCGCCGAGCAGGCCTCTGCTGCTTCCGCCACTGCTCCGCCCGTCCAGTTGTTCCTGCAGGTCGCTGACGCCAGTGCCAACCCGGTGCTGTTGAGCGAGACAGCCTTCGTGCCCGTCATCGGCAAGGCCACCTATCAGGCCGTCACGTTGCCTGCCGGCGCAGCTAAGCTCGGTGATCCGCCCGCCGAACTGCGTTCGGTGGCAATGCCTCCGGCCGCAGCCGCAACAAAACCGCCCGCGACGCCTGCGCCGGGCAAATCCAGTCCAGGCAAATCGTCGCCGGGCAAACCCGCGAAGAGTTGAGGCTGGTTCACGACAGCACCCGGCCAGTATCGACGTCGAACAGATGGGATTCCCCGAGGGAGCGCCAGAATTTCAACAACTTAGAACCCCTGCGGATAAACCGTCGAATATCTGTTTATCCGAACGAAATTCGGTGAATAGAAGCGACGCCGGTCAGCGATCGGCTCTGAAACGCAGTCGACCTCGGAGACCTTCAGACCGATCGAGATCAGAAGTGTGCCCACTCCCATGATCATCCTGGTAGCGATACTTCAAGACCGCGCTGCCCGTGTGCTGGCCGCGCGGTGGAGTTGTCCTCCCCGTCAGCGCAAGCACGCTTCTTCCGATGGCGCGGACGCTCCGTGGGAGCCTCGTGGGACATCTGAACCACGCGCTGCGCCTGCTGCAGGGCATTTGTTGCCGTGCGTATCTCGGGCGCGGGTCAGTGTGACGCTGGACTTGTAGACTAAACAACCATGAAGACCTTCGCTCTCTCGGTCGCGCTGTCGGCTGCGTCAATTGGCCTCTTCTCGCCGGCATCGGCCCAGGTGAACACGAGCGGCTATTACGTGCCGGTAAAGTTGGCGGAAAAGGCGGCGGAAGCCGCTTTGAAAGCGTGCGCCGACCGCGGATATCCCGTGAACGCTTTCGTCGTCGACACGTCGGGCTTAGTGATTGTCCAACTTCGGGGCGACCACGCGACCGTGCACACGAAAGATTCCGCCTTTCGCAAGGCTTACACAGTTGTGACCATGGGACCGATCTTCGGCTTGGACAAGACGAGCGAGTTCGTTCAACTCGTCGCGAAATACCCCAATGGAACCGGTGCCCAACTCGCGAGCGCCCCGAACGTCGTTGCCCTTCCCGGGGCTGTCGCGATCAAGCGGGGATCCGAGATCGTCGCGGGCCTGGGCGTCGGCGGATCGCCGGGCGGAGACAAGGACGAGGAGTGCGCGGCCGCCGGCGTTGCGGCTATTTCGGCCGATGTGAAGTAGGCAGACTATCAGATCGACCCGAAGGGAGGGCTGCCAATGGCGACGTTTTGGCAGCTCACCTCCTTTATCCGCCAAAGGAGCGGAATGGTTGGTTTCGCAGTGCCGGACCGCTCCAACTCGCCGCATGCGGACGAGTTCGCTCGGATTGCTTACTCGCACAAATCCCAACTAAACTCACTCCGTGTGGACCGCGTTCATCGGCCTATAAAGTAACGTGGAAATTAGCGCGCCCGACACGATTCGAACGTGTGACCTTTGCCTTCGCAGGGCGATGCTCTTGGCCCAGCGAGTTGGCTGCTCTCCGGTAAGAAGACCGCGCATCTGTCCCTGTGGGCATCGCCGATTTCCACGTTCCGCTCGCAGGTTCTCAACCATCCAAAGGTTGTTTCGACCACAGAAGTGCGACCCGCTGCTCGAGTTCCTATTGCGAAAATGCCGCCGATTACACGATCGCGTGGAGAGATCGTGGTCAGATCGAACGCTAGAGAAGTAGATTCGGGGACTGCTGAAGCACCACTTGGCGCAACGAAGCGAGGCATTTCTGGTGCGGTGACCGAGAGGCTGTGAAATGAAAGCGAGCTAAGCCATTGATTTGCTGGTGGGCCCGGCAGGACTCGAACCAGCAACCAGACCGTTATGAGCGGCCGGCTCTAACCATTGAGCTACAGGCCCCGCCGCGGTCCGCCGCGCGAAGGGCGGCGAGGCAACGGTGCCGCCTCCGTTTACAAGGCAGCAACCGTTCCGGCAATGCCGCACCGCCGTTTTGCGTTAATCAACCGATACGCCGGCGAACGCGACCACCTTGCGCCATTTCTCGGTCTCGTCAGTAATCAGCTTGCCGAATTCGGCCGATGTCATCGGCTTCGGGATGCCGCCCATTTCGGTCAGCCGCGCCACCAGCTTGGGGTCCTTCAGCGCCTCGGCGACGGCCTTGTTGAGGGTATCGACGATCTCGCCCGGCGTGCCCTTCGGCGCCGAGATGCCGTAGAAGCCGACCGATTCGAATCCCGGCACGGTTTCCGCGATCGCGGGCACATCGGGCACGCCGGGCCAGCGCTGCGGCGAGGTCACCCCCAGCGCGCGCACCGTGCCGCCGCGCGCCTGCTCCAGCGCCGAGGGCAGGTTGTCGAAGATCAGTTGCACCTTGTTGGAGATGATGTCGGGGAAGGCGAGCGCCGATCCGCGATAGGGCACATGCACCATGTCGCATTTGGTCATGGCCTTGAACAGTTCCGCCGACATGTGCACCGAGGTGCCATTGCCGGACGAGGCAAACGCGATCTTGCCGGGATTGGCCTTGCAGTAATCGATCAATTCCTGGACCGTCTTCGCCGGCACCGCGTTCGACACCACCAGCATGTTGGTGAGCTGCATGATGCTCGCAACCGGCACGGTGTCGCGGATGAAGTCGAACGGCAGCTTCTTGTAGAGCGAGGTCGAGATCGCGTTGTTGGGCGCGACGAACAGGATGGTGTAGCCGTCGGGCGGCGCGTTTATCGCCGCGGCGGCCGCGATGTTGCCGCCGGAGCCGGTGCGGTTCTCCACCACGAATTGCTGGCCGAAGCGGTCCGTCAGCCACTGCGCCATCACGCGCGCCACCGCATCGACCGGCCCGCCCGGCGCGAAGCCGATCAGCCAATGCACGGGGCGGTCGGGATAGCCGGCGGACGCGGGCGTGGCAGCAAAGGTGCAAATGCAAATCAACGAAAAAAATACCGAGCGAAGAATTCCCATCATGTTTCCTGCTTGCTCTCTTCCTGGATCAATCCACCGATACGCCCGCGAACTCGACCACCTTGCGCCATTTCTCGGTCTCGGCGGCAATGAACTTGCCGTACTCGTCCGGCGTCATCGGTTTCGGCACGCCGCCGATGTCGGCAAAACGCGCCACCAGCTTCGGGTCTTTCAACACGTCGTTGACGCCCTTGTTGAGCGTGTCGACGATGTCACGCGGCGTGCCCTTCGGTACCGACATGCCGTAAAACACCGAGGATTCATAGCCCGGCACGGTCTCGGCGATCGCGGGAACGTCCGGCAGGCTCGGCCAGCGCTGCGCCGAGCTGACGCCGAGCGCGCGCACGCTGCCGCCACGCGCCTGCTCCAGCGCGGTCGGCAGATTGTCGAAGATCAGCTGCACCTTGTTCGAGATCACGTCGGGCATCGCCAGCGCCGAGCCCCGATAGGGCACATGCAGCATGTCGCATTTGGCCATGGCCTTGAACAGCTCGGCCGACATATGCACCGTGGTGCCATTGCCGGACGAGGCAAAGGAGATCTTTCCGGGATTGGCCTTGCAGTAGTCGATGAACTCCTGGACGGTCTTCACCGGCATGGCGTTCGACACCACCATCATGTTGGGCACCTGCGTGAACAGCGCCACCGGCACGGTATCGCGCATGAAGTCGAACGGCAGGTGCTTATAGAGCGAGGCGCTGATGGCGTTGTTGGCGCCGGTGAACATCACCGTATAACCGTCGGGCGGCGAGGCGATCCCGGCGGCGGTCGCGATGTTGCCGCCGGAGCCGGCGCGGTTCTCCACCACGAATTGCTGGCCGAAATGCTCGGACAGCGCCTGCGCCATGATGCGCGCGATGGTGTCGACCGGCCCGCCGGGCGCAAAGCCGTTGATGAAGCGCACGGGGTGGTCCGGGTAGCCGGCGGAGGCCGGTGGGGCGCCGGCTGTGGCATAAAGGCAAATTCCAAGCAGGGCGGCGCGCCAGAAGCGGATCATCGTTCCTCCCGTCATCTTGTTTTCGCCCATGCTTTCATAAAATACGGAACTTGCCTACAAGCAGGGACCCGTCAAAATCGGGCATGTTGCCGCGGAGCAATGCAGTTATGAGTGCAACCAAGAAAATGAAACTCGCCCATCTCGTTTGTGCCGGCTTCTCGCTGCTGGCGGTAAACGCGGTGGCGGAAGAGGGAGGCAAGACCATGCCCAAGACCAGCATCAGCCTGGGGACCGCGACACCCGGCGGCGGCTTCCCACTCTATGGCAATGCGTTCGCCGAGATCATGAACGCGGCCGATCCGACGCTGTCGATCGAGCCGCGCAACACCAAGGGCTCCAACGAGAACATTCCGCTGCTCGAGCAAGGCCAGGTCGATATCGCACTGGTCGCGGGCGAGCCTTCCTATGAAGCCTTCATGGGGCTCGGCGGCCGCAGCAAAACCAGCGCCAAAATCCTCACCGCGATGTATTCCTCGCCCGGGATGTTCGTGGTGCGCGCCGACAGTCCCTATTATAGCATCCGCGATCTCGTCGGCCAGCCGGTCGCCTTCGGCGCCAAGGGCTCGGGGCTGCCGATCCTGTCGCGCTATATGCTCGATGGCCTCGGCCTGAAGCAGGACGAGGATTTCAAGTCGATCTATCTCGACCGCGCCGGCGACGGACCTGCGGTGGTGCAGGACGGACGTGCAGCAGCACTTTGGGGCGCCGGCATCGGCTGGCCAGGTTTTACCACCATGGCGCAAAGCCCCGGTGGTGCGCGCTTCATCGCGCCGGACGCGGCCGAAATCGCGCGCATCCGCGCCAAGCACTCCTTCCTGAAGCCGCTGACGGTGCCCGCCAACAGCTATCCGGGCCAGACCGCGCCGATCGATTCCATGGGCTCCTGGAGTTTTGTCCTGGTGCGCGAGAATCTGCCCGACGACGTCGCCTATCATCTGGCGCGCACGCTGCATTCCGTCGAGGCGAAATTCTGCGAGAAGCTCGCCCAGGCGTGCGAGACCACGGCCGCGAATACGCTCGCCGCCGCGCCGGACGTGAAGCTGATCCATCCGGGGGTGTTGAAGTATCTGAAGGAGATCGGAGTGGCGAAATAACGCCGTCGTCCCGGCCAAGCGAAGCGCGAGCCGGGCCCCATTACCACAGCTCTGCGTTTTGCGAAGGCTGAGGCCACAAAATATCAGTTTCATGTCTTCCCAAACAGCGTGGGATGTGAGTCCGCATTCTCGCGGCATGGGATGTCCGAGGTTTGCCAGGATTTCAGCGCCCCATAACGAAGAGGGCGCAGGGAAGACCGGGTGCGCGCTGCACCCGCGGTCCCGTGTGCAAAAAGCAGAAAGAAAACGCACACGAGCATACAGGTTCAGCGGAGGCAATCCGGCCTTCCCTGCGCGATGGTGTTACGGCTTGCTTCGCGCTCTCCCTGGTGACCGGCTCTCTTGCCACCATCATCCGCCAGACGCGGAGGCGTCTTTCGCGAACTTGGCGCCAGCATCGGGGCGCCAGGACCACACGACTTCGCCGTCCGCGGGCGCTTGCGTTCGTCGTGCGCAAGCTCCGCGTCCACCGCATCCCACACCGCGTGTCGTGACGTGCGCAACGCCCCTCTCATCGGGTGAGACGGGGCGAATTGGTATCTCTGATTTGCCCGACGGGTTAAGCGAAATCTTTCTGGAGACTTGCCCGTCGCGTTACTTTGCCGCAGCTTCGTAGGGTGGGTTAGCGACTTGTCCGCCGAAGCTCGAAGAGCGTAGGCGGAAGCGTAACCCGCCATCTTTCTGGACCAGCGCAATCACGAAGTCGGCGGATTACGCTTCGCTGATCCGCCCTACTTGCTGGTCGCGGCTTTGTCGGGGGTATTCTCGACCCGGGCAATCAGGCGACGGTAGTAAACAAGCGCCAATACCCCGAACAGAAGTGCTCCGGCGAGATAAAAAATTGCTTGCGGGTGGCCCAATACCAGGAAAATGATTCCGCCGATCAGAAATGACGTACAAGCCATGACATTGATGGCGCCAAGGAGAACGAGTTGCCTGATCGACATCGCATTCATGGTCTGACGTTGCAGATAGTTTCTGGTAATTCTTAAATCCGTCGTCGGAAAGCTCGCGAGGATCGGGCGAAGCTCGCGCAGCTTGCGCCAACGCAAAATCAGGAAGGCCACGACGGCCTGTACGAAAGTCAGAACCATCATCGTGATTGTGTCGATCAGCGTCGGGCTCTCATGTCGAGTAAAGGCCCAGACGACAAATCCAGCCGCGGCGACCATCAAGCACAATGTCCCCCATAGCGCGATTTGCCAAAGGACTGGCCGCCTCGGAACGGTCAACGCAAGAATCGAATCTCTCTGGGCTTCGTTCACGAGATAATGCGCAGATTGCGTAAACGGCCAGCGATAGGGCTCGCGAAACACGTATCCCTCCGGCACCGGCATGAACATTGCCGCAGCCATTTGAGTGCGGGTATCCGTCATGGCGAGTCTCCTGTCGTGACTGCAGTGTAATGTAGCCAAGGTGATTGCCGTCACACGTTGAACTGCGTCAGGTTGATCGGCCCGCGCCAAACCTGAGTAATTCGTATCACATGCGGGGCCGGTCGAGAGGACAAATGTCCCGGGTAGCCCTCAATCCCCAGCTCGCAGGGTGGGTCAGCGCGTAGCGCGCGTAACGAAGCAACTTCGCAGGGTGGGGTAGCGATCCGTACCCACCATCTTTCCAGACCAGCGCCATCACTGAAGTCGGCGGATTACGCTTCGCTAATCCGCCCTACTTGCTGCATATCTCAAGGTTTCGGCTGCATGCCTTGCAAAAAGCGAAGCGGGTTGAGCGGGCCAATGGGGATCAGTTCGAAGCTCATCATATGTGCTTTACCCAAAGGCAGCTTTTCGAGCATTTCGTGAGCGACGGCTGGATCGGTGACGTTGATGATGAAGGCCACGCCCGGCTTTCCCTGTAGCGAGTACCACTGCTCGATCTTGCCATCGAGATAGAGGTCGACCGTTTCCCGAACTTCCTCCGGCAGCACAGCAAACACCTGCGATTGTTCAAAACCGGGATTGATGGTCCCGATGGCGAGAATTTTGGTCGTCGGCGTCGTTTTCATAGCGACTCCTTGTGTGTTTGCGGAATTGAAGCCGACAAGGCAGCCAATGAGTGCCAATGCGGCGGCAGAAACGAATTTCATGTTATCTCCCCTCCGTGTGTCGCTCAGGCGACCGGGTGAACCCGTTGGGAGAGCATCGCCCGCAAGGCAGCCGGAGCGCAACGACGATCGCCTCTTCCTCGATAGAAAGGACCTTCGGCTTGGCTTCCTTGGGGCCTGTCGGGAGATCAGCGACGGTCGCAGGCTGCTCCCACTTCGCGACAGTCTTCTGGTTGGATGCCCTGCCGGATCGGCGACGTCGGCCACGATGGCCGCGCCCGACTGCTTGATCTCGAATAGCGCTCAAAATATCCTTGGAACTGTTGCGACGGCCCAAGTGCTGGGCGCCAAGTGTTGGGCGCCAAGTGCAGGGCGCCGGTCGCACGGACCGCGTGCTGCGACAAGGGAGTAGCCGATGATCGATTCGAGCCGACGCACCGTTCTTGCAAGCGGTGCCGCCGCCGCGGCGGCAAGCGCAGTGTCGCAAGTGTTCGCCCAGGCACAGCCGGCGGGGGCGGTTCCGGGATTGCCTGAAGGCGCCAGGGTCGGCTTCTACGAGAAGGGCAATGTCCGCATCCGCTACGCCGAGATCGGTTCAGGCTTCGCGCTGCTGGCGACGCCCGGCGGCGGCTTGAACTCCTGTATCGCCGTGTGGGCGCGTGCGGTGATCAATATTCCGGAGGAGTTCAAGAACGACTTCCGCGTGATCACGATGGACCAGCGCAACGCCACGGGCGGCGAGTCCACCGGACCGGTGCCGTCAGACGATCCCTGGGGCGCGTTCGCCGACGACCAGTTGGGCGTGATGGACCATCTCGGCATCGACAGGTTCTTCTTCTTCGGCAACTGCATCGGCGGCCCGTTCGCGATGAAGTTGATGGAGCGGGCGCCGCAGCGCGTCACTGCTGCGATACTGAGCCAGCCGGTCGGGCACAACCTGGCGAACCCAAACTACATGTACGACGCCGGCAAGACCGCCTGGGCCAAGGAAATGCGCGAGCGCCGGAGCGACGTCTCGATGGAGACCATCGAGAAATATCTGCACGACCTTTACCGCGTGCGGCCTGATTTCGTGTACAGCGTATCGCGCGATTTCGCGAAATCATGCCAGACGTCGATGCTGGTACTGCCTGATGACGTCGTCGCGCATCCGCTGGTGGCTTCGATCGATGTCGCCTCGCTCTGCCCGAATGCCGAGATCACGGTGTTCCCCTGGAAGGAGCCGCCGGAGCTGAAGGCGCGCACCATCAACCGCGCGCGCACCTTCCTGAAGCGGCATGAGACGGCGTAGCGAAGTCGGAATCACCGGGATTGATCAAAACGCGCGCAACTTCTGTCTGAACCTGAGAAGCGCAAAATGAAGGCGCGTGCGTATCGGGTGACGCTGCATTTCTCTCTGCATTGCCATCTGCCTCTGCATGGCGATCTGCTTCTGCATGGCCATTTTCTGCTGCATCACGGCTTGGCGTTTTGCAGCCACATCGCTGGCGTCGGGAAGCTGCGCCGACGATTGCGCGGTCGCCTGAACGGCAGCAGACGATGGCGCGGTCGGCTGAACATCGGCGCCGGCCACAGTGAGGTCCGCCCCGGCATGAGCTGCAGTGGCGGATAGAAGAATAGCGGCCATCAGGAAAAACTTGCGCATCGTCGCCTCCATTTGATGATGGCGACATCCTCTCTTATTCCCGTGCGAAATTATGTGATCCGCGTCACGGCCATCTACGCAGGCGCGTAAGGCGAATTACATCTTCGGCTCCGACAACCGTGGCGTGACAAGTGACGCGAAGTCTTGCCATTCGGCGGCTCATTGGTAGGTTGGCCGTAATCGATGGAACGAGTGAGGTTGCCCCCGAACCGAAGTGGATCCGGGCAGGAGAGAACCAGATGGCCAAAGCAGACCAGACCACCAGGGTGTCGTCATGCAATTGTGGTCGCGTTCGGTGCCAGGCCATAGGCGAGCCGATGTTGAGTGCGGTGTGTTACTGCGACGATTGTCAGGCAGGTGGTCGGCAGATTGAGGGGCTGCCCAATGCAGCGCGTGTCCTCGACGTCGACGGCGGGACACCTTATCTGAGCTATCGTGACGACCGGTTTAGTTTCCTGTCGGGCGCGGACCTGTTGGTGGGCTACAAGATCAAAGCCAGCGCGCCTACCCAGCGGTTCGTGGCGTCGTGCTGCAACTCGGGCATGTTCCTGAAGTTTGGGCGCGGCCATTGGGTCTCCGCCTATCGCGCCCGTTTTGAAGGCGACCTTCCACCCATCGAGATGCGGACTCAAACAAAGTACCGCCTTGTCGACACAGAAATTCCGCAGGATGCGCCGAGCTACGGAAGATACCCGATGAAACTCGTAGGAAAACTGCTCGCATCACGCAATTTGATGCTCATCGGACGATAAGCCACATCAGCCTTCGCCATATCCGCCAGCTGGCGTCATCGGCCTATCTGCACGCGATGATGCGGCAAGCTCCGGGGCGCGAAGCCAACCGGAATCTCGGGATTCCCCGATGCGCAATTGCGCATCTGAGGTCTCCGCTGCGTGCATCCCGGAATGACTGCTACGCCGTCACTTCTTCACCAGCGAACATTCCGGATTGGGCGGACCGAAAGCCTGCTCGCCCGGAATGGTCGTGAGAATCTTGTAGTAGTCCCACGGATATTTGCTTTCTTCCGGCGATTTGACCTGCACCAGCATGAGGTCATGCACCATCAGATTGTCCTCGCGCAGTCTGCCGTTGCGGGAGAAGAAATCCTCGATCGGCTTCTCCCGCATCTTCGCCGCGACCTTCAGCGGATCGTCGGTGCCGGCCTCCTTGATGGCGTTGAGATAGTGCGTCACCGAGGAATAGACCCCGGCCTGCCACATCGTCGGCATCCGGTTCATCTTGGCGAAATAGCGTTTTGACCATTCGCGGGTCTTGTCGTCCATGTCCCAGTAGAACGAGGTCGTCAGCAACAGGCCCTGTGCCGCCGGCAGGCCCAGCGAATGGATGTCGGTGATCAGCGCGAGCAGCGCCGCCATCTGCTGGCCGCCCTTGAACAGGCCGAACTCGGCGCCGGTCTTGATCTCGTTCATGTTGTTGGGCGGGCCCGCGGCGATGCCGATGATTTTCGCCTTCGAAGCCTGTGCCTGCAGCACGAAGGAGGAGAGGTCGGGCGTCGCCAAGGGCGGCTTCACCGAGCCCAGCACCTTGCCGCCATTGGCGGTGATGACGGCCGAGGCGTCGCGCTCCAGCGCATGGCCGAAGGCGTAGTCGTCGGTGATGAAGAACCAGCTGTCGCCGCCGCGCTTGACCACGGCCTGCGCGGTGCCGACCGCGAGCGAGCGGGTGTCGATCACCCACTGGATGGCGTAAGGCGAGCAGAACTTGCCGTGGAAATCCGCGGCCAGCGTCGATTGCGTGATGAAGAGCTTCTTCTTCTCGTTGGCGATGTTCTGCACCGCGAGCCCGACTGCGGAGACCGGCACGTCGACGATCAGATCGACCTGCTCGGTGTCATACCAGCGCCGCGCCAGGCCTGCACCGATGTCGGCCTTCAACTGATGGTCGCCGACGATCACGCTGATCGGCTTGCCCAGCACCTTGCCGCCGAAATCGTCGATCGCCATCTGCGCCGCCGTTACCGAGCCCTGTCCGGTCGGCGTCGAGGCCGGGCCGTTCATGTCGGTGAGCACGCCGATCTTGACCACGTCATCCGACACCTGCGCGAGCGCGGGCTGCGACAGCGCCATGGCGGCGAACGCGGCAAGCACGGATAGCTTTCTAGCAAACATTCAATTTCCTCCCCTTGTTCGTCCCCTTGTTGATCCCCTTGGCTCCGGCGCTTCCACCGTGGTTGCTTTAAATGTCAGCATTCGGCAGGCCGCGTCAACGCGGCCAAAAGCCTATTATCGGCGCATCCGGCACTGGATTTCGGGCGCGATTTCGGACATACGCCCGTCATGAATACCGCCCAGCGGCTGCCGGTTTCGTTGACGCCACTCGACGTGGCGCTGGCCGCGCTGCTGCGCGATCTCGCGCCGGTTGCCGCGCGCAAAGATGCGCGATCGGATGCGCCACCCTGGGCCTTCGACGCGATGCCCGAGCTCAAAGCCTGGCCGCCGCATGATGTTGCGTCCGTCGACGGTTGGGCGCTGCGGGCATCCGAACTCGTGGGCGCCTCCAGCTTCACGCCAGTGCCGCTCGTAAGGCAGCCGGTATGGGTAGAGGCAGGCGAAAATATCCCCGACGGCTGCGACTGCGTGGTCGATGCGGAGTCGATCGATCCGACCGGACCGATCGCGCAAGCGCTGGCGGAGGCAATTCCGGGACAGGGCATTCGTCGAAAGGGTGGCGAGATCGCCGATGCTGGGCGGATCGCCGGCGCGTGGCGGCCCAGCGGTCTTCTCCATGCCGGGTTGCAGGTGCGCGTCGTCAACGTACCCGGCGGCACCATCACGGCGAAGCTGGTCGCAAGAGGTTTGCGAGAGGCCGGCATCGAAATCATGTTTGTCGAAGCCGCGGCACGGGATGCAGATTCGGTCGCCGGATTGCTCGACGGCGGCGGCTGCGATCTGCTCATCACCATTGGCGGCAGCGGCGTCGGCCGAACGGATGCAACGGTGATTGCGCTTGCCGGGCGCGGCGAGGTCATCGCGCATGGGCTCGCGCTGCAGCCGGGACGCACGGCCGCGGTTGGACGGACCGGCCGCACGCCGGTCGTCGCGCTGCCGGGTGCGCCCGATCAGGCGCTCGCCGTATGGTGGGCGCTTGTCCTTCCGCTGCTCGACCGCTTGAGTGGGCGGCAAGCGCGGCCAAAGGTTACGCTGCCACTGGCGCGCAAGATTGCTTCCAGCGTTGGCATCGCCGAAATCGTGTTGCTCGAGCGACAAGCCGATAGCTGGATGCCGCTCGCGACCGGCGATCTTCCGTTGGCCGCGATGGCGCGCGCGGACGCCTGGCTTCTGGTTCCCGGCGGCAGCGAAGGATATGCTGCGGGGACACAAGTCAATGCCTATATGCTGCGGGAATGAACACCAAGATGACCCAGAATCCCGCGCCAAAAATCGCCGCGAACCTGGATCAGGATCAGTTCCTGACCATCCTGTCGCGCGAGGAGGCGCTGGCGCGCTTCGAGGCCGCGCTGTTTCCGCGCGAACTGCCGCATGAACGGCGGGCGCTTGCCGATGCGCTGGGGTGCGCGTTGAGCAAGGATGTCACGGCGCCGATCGACGTGCCCCCATTCGACCGCTCCAATGTCGACGGTTTTGCGGTGCGCTCGTCCGATCTCGCTTCGGCAAGCGAAGCGGCGCCGGTGCGCCTGTTGCTGAACGACGAGGTGATCGCCTGCGGCGTGGCCCCAGTTCGGCCGGTGCTGTCGGGGACAGTGACGTCGATTGCAACCGGCGGCCCGCTGCCGCGCGGTGCCGACGCCATCGTCATGGTCGAGCATACCCAGCCGACGGGCTCGCGCGCGGTCGAGATCCGCCGCGCCGCCTCGCCCGGGCAATTCGTATCTTACGCCGGCTCCGACATCGCGCGCGGCGAGGCGCTGCTGCGCGCCGGCACGATCATCGGCTCGCGCGAGATCGGCATGCTGGCGGCCTGCGGCATCGCCGAAGTTTCGGTGGCGCGCAAACCGCGCGTCGCCGTGATCTCGACCGGCGACGAACTGGTGCAGCCGGGCGAGCGGCTTCGGCCGGCCAAGATCTACGACACCAACGGCGCGATCGTCACGGCCGCGGTCAATGAGAATGGTGGGGAGGCGAAATTCCTTGGCGCCATTCCCGACGATGAAGCCGCGCTCGAGGCCGCCATGCGCGAGGCGCTCGCGATGAGCGACATGCTGGTGCTGTCGGGCGGCACCTCGAAAGGCGCGGGCGATGTCTCCCACCGCATCATCGCGCGGCTGGGCAAGCCCGGCATCATCGCGCATGGTGTGGCGCTGAAGCCGGGCAAGCCGCTCTGCCTTGCAGTCTGCGACGGCAAGCCTGTCATCATCCTGCCGGGGTTTCCGACCTCAGCAATGTTCACCTTCCACGACATGATCGTGCCGGTGCTGCGGCGGATGGCGGGCTTGCCGCCGCGTTCCGATGCGAAGGTTGCGGCCAAAGTGCCGGTGCGCATCGCCTCCGAGCTCGGCCGCACCGAGTTCGTGATGGTATCGCTGGTCGATGGCGCCGATGGCTTGATCGCCTATCCGACCGGCAAGGGTTCGGGTGCGATCACCTCATTCGCGCAGGCCGATGGGTTCCTGAAGATCGATGCGCTTGCCGACCAGATGCCGGCGGGCACGGAAGCCGAGGTCACGCTGTTCACGCCGCATGTGCGGGTGCCCGATCTCGTCATCGTCGGCAGCCATTGCACCGGGCTCGATCTCGTCACCGCGCCGCTTGCACGCGCTGGCCTCACCGTGCGTTCGATCGCGGTAGGCAGCCTCGGCGGCCTCGCGGCGGCCAAGCGCGGCGAATGCGATCTCGCGCCGATCCATCTGTTCGACGACAAGACCGAATGCTACAACACGCCGTTCCTCGCCGAAGGGCTCGAGCTCGTGCCGGGCTGGCGGCGCATGCAGGGCATCGTGTTCCGCAGGGGCGATGCCCGCTTCGAAGGCCGCAGCGCGCAGGAGGCGGTGCGATCAGCGCTCGCCGATCCCGCCTGCATCATGGTCAACCGCAACCAGGGCGCGGGCACGCGCATCCTGATCGACCGCCTTCTTGGTGATGCCCGGCCTGATGGCTACTGGAATCAGCCGCGCTCGCACAACGCGGTCGCCGCCGCCGTCGCGCAGCATCGCGCCGACTGGGGCATGACCATCGCGCCGGTCGCCCATGCGTCCGGCCTCGGTTTCATTCCGCTCGCCGAAGAGCATTATGATTTCGCGCTGGTGCGGGCGCGCAAGCAACGAAGCGCGGTACAGGCCTTTCTCGACGCGCTGGCGTCGGAAGAGAGCCGCGCGGCGTTGACAGAAGCGGGATTCAGGCCGGCATAATCGGCCGCGTCAAAGTTGGGGTGGGGAAGCAATGACAAAACCTCTCAAGGTCGCGATCATCGGCGCCGGCATGGGCGGGTTGGCGACCGCGGCGGCGCTGCGGCGGGTCGGCATCGATGTCACGGTGTACGAGCAGGCGAGCCAGTTCACCCGGCTCGGGGCCGGCATCCAGGTCGGCTGCAATGCCATGAAGGTGCTGCGCGGGCTCGGGCTCGAGCAGCGAATGCGCAGCCAGTCCTTTTATCCGCGTTCGTGGAACAACCGGGACTGGCGCACCGGCGAGGTCAAGTTCGACATGATCTTCGGCGAGAGCGCCGAGCAGAAGTTCGGCGCGCCCTATCTGCTCGCCCATCGCGGCGATTTGCATGAGGCGCTCGCCAGCGCCGTCCCCGACGAATGCGTCCGCCTCAGCCACAAGCTGGTCGGGCTGGATGAGACGGCGGACGGCGTCCGCCTGAGCTTTGCCAATGGCGCCACCGCGGTGGCCGACGCCGTCGTCGGCGCCGACGGCGTGCATTCACTGGTACGCGATATCCTGTTCGGAGAGTCTCCCGCGTTTTTCACCGGACGCATCGCCTACCGCACGACCTATCCGGCCGCACTTCTCAGCGAGAAGATCGACGACTGCACCAAATGGTGGGGCGAGGACCGCCACATCGTCATCTATTATGTGAAGCCGGATCGCAGCGAGATCTATTTCGTCACCAGCCAGCCGGATCCTGATTTTCGGATTGAGTCCTGGTCGGCCAAGGGCGACGTGAAGGAATTGCGCGCATCCTTCGAGGGTTTCGATCGCCAGGTCGGGCAGGTGCTCGAGGCCTGCCCTGACGTGCACAAATGGGCGATCATGGATCGCGAGTCGCTGCCGCGCTGGGCGGTCGGCAACATCACGCTGCTCGGCGATTCCTGCCATCCGATGACGCCTTACATGGCGCAAGGCGCCGCCATGGCGATCGAGGATGCGGCCGTGCTGTCGCGCTGCCTCGACGGCGTCGGGCGCGACGGCGTGGCGGACGCGTTTCGCCGTTTCGAGGCGACCCGGAAAGAGCGGACCTCCCGCGTCCAGGACACTTCGCGGAAAAACATCTGGCTCAAGCAGAAGACCGACGGCGACTGGGTCTATGGCTATGACGCCTGGAACGTGCCGCTCGCGGCGTAAGAAAATCAGGCCGCGAAGCGAACCTCGCCGGCCTTTGTGGTGTCGTAGCCGGTCAGGTCGAGCGCGCGCCGCTGCAGGCGGTCCTCGCGCAGGAGGCCGATCAGCGCCTGGATGTTCGGACGGAAATAGCTGCGCTGGCGCATCAGGAGATCGAAATTCTCCCAGAGCAGCGGCACGAAATCGAGCCCGGCCGATTTCGCCGCCGCCCGCGTCGCAATGCCGCAATCGGCGTGTCCGGCGCGGATGGTCGCAGCGAGGTCGGGACCGGTAAGGCTAGGCGGCTCGCGCCGCCGCAAATTCTTGACGCCGGCACCGAGCCGCGCCAGCAGCGCTTCGAGCAGCAACTGCGCGCCCGCGCCCGGTTGCCGCATGGCGACCAGCGCGCCGGAAGCCAGCACGTCCGACAGGCTCTTCAGGTTTTTCGGATTGCCCGACGCCAGCAGCAATCCCTGTTCGCGCCGCGCCACGCCGACCAGGACGGCATCATGCAGGCCCGGGATCGCGCGCAGCGCCGCGACATTGGCGTCCTCGCCGGCATTTGCCGACACTTCGGGCCCGTGAAAATGGATCGCGGTTGCGATCACCTCGCTGCGCTGCAGCCGCTCGACGCCGCGCGTGGTGCCTTCGTTCAGCGAGGCGAGGCCGGAGCCGGATTCACGCAAGGCCCATTCGAGCAGATCGTCCTGGCTGCCGCCGATAATCGGCGGCGGCTCGGCTGCGATCATGCCGGGCGGACGCGCCAGCCCCGACATCACCCAGAGATCCAGTTCGTGGCGTGGAAACAGCCACTTGCCGGTCACCTTGCTGCAGGGGATCGCGCCCTCGGTGACCAGCTCGTAAAGCTTGCGCTCACCCAGTCGAAGGTAATCGGCGGCCTCGCTGGTGGTCAGGAATTCCATCCTGCGTTTATATGCATATTCCTGTACCCGCTCAACTAACTGCCAGGTATACGGAATACCTGCTGCCATCGCGGGGAAGCGGCCATCCGCGGCTACCGCTAGTTGAAGGCCATGCCGCCGTTCAATGCGATGGTCTGGCCGGTCATGTAGTCGTTGCCGAGCACCATCAGCACCGCCTGCGCCACCTCCTCGGAATGGCCGAGGCGGCCGAGCGGGATGCGCGCGGCGAGATCGGAACGGCCGCGCATCATGTCGGTGTCGATCAGCGACGGCGCCACCGAATTCACGGTGATGCCTTCCTTCACCAGCCGCGCGGCATAGCCCCGCGTCAGGCCCTCCATGCCGGCCTTCGAGGCATTGTAGTGCGGCCCGATCGCGCCGGCTCCGCGCGCCGCACCCGAAGTGATATTGACGATGCGGCCCCACTTCTTGGCGCGCATCGAAGGAAGCACGGCCTGGGTGCACAGAAACGCCGACTTCAGGTTCACCGTGATGGTCTTGTCGAAATCCTCTTCCGTGAGATCGTCGACGCCGCGCACGATCGCCAGCCCCGCATTGTTGACGAGGATGTCGACGGCGCCGAGCGCCGCACTGATGCGATCGACCATCTTCGTTACCGCCGTGGCCAGCGACACATCGGCGGCGACGGCGATCGCGCGGCCTCCCGCCGTGTTGAGGTCGGCGACCAGCGCCTCGGCGGCATCCGCGCGCTCGCGATAATTCACCGCGACCGCCGCGCCCGCCTCGCTGAGTGCGACCGCAATCGCCGCACCGATGCCGCGCGAGGCGCCGGTCACCAGCGCGACCTTGCCTTTGAGATTCGGGCTGAGGATCATGGAAACTTTCCTTGTTATTCAGCCGCCATCGAGCGCAGCGAGCCGGTCGGCTTCCGCGATGTCCTCGACGGTGTTGGCGTTGAAGAAGGGATCGAGCGGGGTCGTCGGCCAGGTCACGGTCGCGAGCGGATAGCGCGCGGTCCAGCGGTCGATCTTGCGGATGTCTTCCTTGACCAGCGCATGGCGCAGCTCGTCGCGCAGGCGTACGCTCCACAGGCCGATCACCGGATGCGTCTGGCCATCGGAAGCCGCGACCGCGAGCTCTGCATTTTGTGCGACACGCGCTTCATCGAGCCGCTTGACCAGATCGCGCGGCAGGAACGGACAATCGGCCGCCGCGCTCAACATCCATTTTACATCGGTCCGGTTGGCGGCCATCCAGTCGAGCGCCGCCAGGATGCCGGCGAGCGGTCCGGGAAAATCCGCAACGGTGTCGGCGATCACGGGCAGGCCGAATGCGGCAAAACGCGCGGGATCGCCATTGGCGTTGAGGATCAAGCCGTCGCATTGCGGCGCAAGGCGGTCGATCACCCGCGCCAGGATGGTCTTGCCGGCGATCGTGCGCATCGGCTTGTCGCCGCCGCCCATCCGGCGCGCGAGGCCGCCGGCGAGCAGGACGCCCGGAATTCCCCGCGCGCCTCCTGGCGTCGCCAGCGCGCCTCTTGGCGCTGCCTTACTCGTCACCACTCTCGCCCTTGCGCTTGTGCCTCGCGGATTCTTCCTCGACGTAGTCGAGGTTCTGGTCGTAGACGATGCGTTCCTGGCCGGACAGTGCGATGAAACGTTTGCCGCGCGTGCGCCCGACCAGCGTCAGTCCGACCTGGCGTGCGAGATCGACGCCCCAGGCGGTGAAGCCCGAGCGCGAGACGAGAATCGGAATCCCCATCCGCACCGTCTTGATCACCATCTCGGAGGTGAGCCGTCCCGTGGTGTAGAGGATCTTGTCGGCGGGATCGACGCCATGGCGATAGATCCAGCCCGCGATCTTGTCGACGGCGTTATGGCGGCCGACGTCTTCGGTGTAGCAGACGGGCGTGCCTTCCTTGCAGAGCACGCAGCCATGGATCGCGCCGGCCTCGAGATAAAGCGAGGGCATGGTGTTGATGGCGTGCGCCATCTGGTAGAGCCAGGAGGTGCGCAGCTCGGCTTTCGGCAGTGCCACGCTCTCGACCGCTTCGAGGAGATCGCCGAACGCGGTGCCCTGCGCGCAGCCCGAGGTCTGGGTGCGCTTCTTCAGCTTCGCCTCGAAATTGGTGTGATGCTCGGTGCGCACCACCACGACCTGGAGGTCGTCGTCATATTCGACCTCGGTGACGACGTCGTTGTATTTCAGCATGTTCTGATTGAGCAGATAGCCGAGCGCGAGATATTCCGGATAGTCGCCGATCGTCATCATGGTGACGATCTCCTGCGCGTTGAGGTACAGCGTCAGCGGCCGCTCCACCGGCACCTTGATCTCGGTCTTTGCCCCGGTCTGGTCGATGCCCGTGACGCGCTCGGTCAGGCGCGGATCGTCCGGGTTGGGGACGATCAGGGGGACCGGGGCTTTCTCGATTTTCATCATAACGGACAGGCTAGCATGACATCCGGTTCAAGCCGATATAATGCTTGATCGGTGTCATTCCGGGGGGCCTCGAAGAGGCGAACCCGGAATCTCGAGATTCCGGGTTCGATGCTTCGCATCGCCCCGGAATGACGGAAGAGGAAACGGAACTCGCTTCGCAATCACGTGAGTGGCGGGTTCCGGAGGCCAGAACGGAATGAAGGTAATCGGGCTCGCGGGCTGGAGCGGCGCCGGCAAGACCACCTTGCTGACGCGGGTGATCCCGCTTCTCAACGCGCAGGGGCTTCGCGTCTCCGTGATCAAGCACGCCCACCACAAGTTCGACGTCGACAAGCCCGGCAAGGACTCCTGGCGCCACCGCGAGGCCGGCGCCGAAGAGGTGCTGGTGTCCTCGGGCAATCGCTGGGCGCTGATGCACGAGCTGCGCGACCAGCGCGAGCCGCGGCTGCCGGAGCTGCTGCAAAAACTGTCGCGCGTCGATCTCGTCGTGATCGAGGGCTACAAAACCGAGCCTCATCGCAAGATCGAGGTGCACCGCGCCGAAAACGGCAAGCCGCTTCTGTTTCCCGGCGACGCCGATATCGTCGGCATCGCCGCCGATGTCGCGATTGAAACCCGGCTGCCCGTGGCCCATCTCGACGATATCGCCGGTGTTGCCGCCATGATGAGGCGATACGCCATTCCAATCGAAGACGTGCTGGCGATGGCCGAAGGCTGACCCAAGAAAGACTAACCCAAGAGATGGCGCAACTCTCCGACGATTGCTTTGCCTTTGGCGGCCCGATGCTCTCGGTCGATGAAGCCGTCGGCATCATCACGTCGAAAGTGACCGCGGTCGGCGAGACCGAGCGCGTTGCGCTGACCGAAGCCGATGGGCGCATTCTCGCGCGCGACATCGCAGCACCCTTGCCGCTGCCGCCCTTCACCAATTCCGCCGTCGACGGCTATGCCGTGCCGGGCAGCGGGTTGCCGCGCGACAAGGAGCGGGCTTTTCCGGTAAGCGGCCGGGTTCAGGCAGGCGCTGCCGCGCAGGCCGTGCAGGCGGGCCACGCCGTGCGCATCTTCACCGGTGCGCCGATGCCCGAAGGCGCCGACACCGTGTTCATGCAGGAAGACGTGCGGCTCGACGACAAAGGCCATGTCGTGCTGCCGGCCGGCCTGAAGCCCGGTGCCAATGTTCGCCCGGCCGGCGAAGATATTCCAAAAGGCCATGTCGCGCTGAAGGCCGGTCAGCGGCTGCGGCCGCAGGACATCGCGCTCGCCGCCGCGTTTGGCTTGACCGAGCTCGATGTGGTGCGGCGTCTCCGTGTCGCCGTGTTCTCGACCGGCGATGAGCTGGCCTCGCCCGGCGATCCGCGCGCGGCCGCGCAGCTCTTCGACTCCAACCGCTTCATGCTGATGGCGATGCTGCAACGATTGGGATGCGAGGTCTCCGATCTCGGTATCCTGCGCGACGCGCGCGAGCCGCTCGCAAAGGCGCTGAAACAGGTAGCTCACCGCCACGACCTGATCCTCACCACGGGTGGGGTCTCGACCGGCGAGGAGGATCACGTCAAGGCCGGCGTCGAAAGCGTCGGCTCGCTGGTGCTGTGGCGGATGGCGATCAAGCCGGGGCGTCCGGTGGCGATGGGCATCATCGGCGGCACGCCCTTCATCGGGCTGCCGGGAAATCCGGTCGCGAGCTTTGTCACCTTCGTCCATGTGGTGCGACCGACGGTGCTGGCGCTCTCGGGTGCCGTTGCGGCGCCGCCGGTTCCGATCCCGGTCCGCGCCGCCTTCAGCTACAAGAAGAAGAGCGGCCGCCGTGAATATGTCCGGGTCACCTTGCGTCGGGGAGATGACGGCGCTGTGGAGGCTGTCAAATTCCCGCGCGAGGGTGCAGGCCTGTTGTCGTCGCTGGTCGATACCGATGGCCTCGTCGAACTCGGCGAGAGCATCACCAGGGTCGAGCCCGGCGATCGCGTCGGCTTCCTCGGCTATGCGAATTTGCTGTAGGGTCCTGCGCGCATGAACACGACCAGGCTCGACCTCACCGGCCTCAAATGCCCGTTGCCCGCGCTCAAGACGCGCAAGGCATTGAAATCGGTGTCTCCCGGCGATTTCCTCGAAGTGCATTGCACCGATCCGCTGTCGGTGATCGACATTCCGAACTTGATCCGCGAGACCGGCGACAAGATCGAGATCACCGAGCGCGACGAGAACAGGATCGTTTTCCTGATCGAAAAATGCGATCGACAATCGGCCGCCACAAAGTCCTGATTCATACGCCCAACAGAGTCGGTGTGGGACACGGTACGTGGGACGTTTCACTTTCGCATCAGCGAAAGATTTTCTCCGGCATCGCTACCATTTGTCTATCGACATGGTGGACAGCTTCTGTCCCAATTCAATTTCTCCGCAGGGGTGCGGAGGTTGAGTCTTGGCCTGCTTTCCCGCGGGCCGGGATGGGGCAATTTCCGGGACATATGCCAAAGCGGGCATAAGGTGCGGATGGTGGGGTTAGACAACTCGTGTGCGCGTTTCGATCCCGGCGCATGTCGAGAGTTGTGCAGGGCAGCAAATGGCGTGTGTGCCTTTGCCGGCGCGGAGCGGGATCGTTGATGGCAGACTTGCCCGGCATGGGCGGCTGCGAGGGAGGAACAAATGGCAACTGCTGACACCGCTGGAACCGTGAGGGGCGCCGGCGCGGGGATTTTTGATCGCGAGCACACGGTTGCAAGGGCCGGGTTCAATCGCTGGTTGGTGCCTCCCGCCGCACTATGCATCCATCTGTGCATTGGCATGGCCTATGGCTTCTCGGTGTTCTGGCTGCCGCTGTCGCGCGCCATCGGACTGACCGCGCCGAAGGCTTGTCCGGACATGTCCCTGGTCCAGGAGCTGTTCACCACCACCTGCGACTGGAAGGTCGCAAGCATGGGCTGGATGTACACGCTGTTCTTTGTGGTGCTCGGCGTATCGGCCGCCATCTGGGGCGGCTGGCTCGAGCGAGCGGGGCCGCGAAAGGCGGGCGCCGTCGCCGCCCTGTGCTGGGGCGGAGGCCTCATCATCGGCGCCTTCGGCATCTATGTGCATCAGCTCTGGATCATGTGGCTTGGCGCCGGCGTGATCGGCGGCATTGGTCTCGGCCTTGGCTACATCTCGCCGGTGTCGACACTGATCAAGTGGTTCCCGGACCATCGCGGCATGGCGACCGGCATGGCCATCATGGGCTTTGGTGGCGGCGCCATGATCGGCGCACCGCTTGCGAACATCCTGATCAACACCTTCAAGGCACCCACGGATGTTGGCGTCTGGCAGACCTTCGCGGTCATGGGTGTGATCTATTTCGTGTTCATGATGATTGGCGCTTTCGCCTATCGCGTCACGCCAGCGGGCTGGCAGCCGGATGGCTGGACGCCGCCGAGCGAAAAGAAGACCATGATCTCCGAACATAACGTGCATCTCGACAACGCGCACAAGACGCCGCAGTTCTGGCTGATCTGGTGGGTGTTGACGCTGAATGTGTCCGCCGGCATCGGCGTCATCGGCATGGCCTCGCCGATGCTGCAGGAGATCTTCGCGGGCAAGCTGATTGGCCTGCCGGAGGTCGGTTTCAACGCGTTGAACGCGGCGCAGAAGGTGCAGATCGCCGGAATCGCGGCAGGCTTTGCCGGCTTACTGTCGCTGTTCAACATCGGCGGCCGGTTCTTCTGGGCTTCGCTGTCGGACTATATCGGCCGCAAGAACACCTATTACACCTTCTTCATCCTCGGCATCGCGCTGTATGCGCTGGCGCCGACCTTTGCGGCGATGGGCTCGAAGCTGCTGTTCGTGCTCGGCTTCGGCATCATCCTGTCGATGTATGGCGGCGGCTTCGCCACGGTGCCGGCCTATCTCGCCGACATGTTCGGTACGCAGTTCGTCGGCGCCATCCATGGCCGCCTGCTGACGGCGTGGTCGACCGCCGGCATCATCGGTCCTGTGGTCGTGAACTACATCCGCGAGTTCCAGCTCGCCGCTGGCGTGCCACGCGACCAGCTCTACAACACGACCATGTACATCCTGTGCGCCATGCTGATCGCGGGTTTGATCTGCAACTACCTGATCAAGCCGGTTAATCCGAAGTGGTACATGAGCGAGGCGGAAGTTGCGCGGGCGCAGGCGGCGGGCAAGGGCGACGCGACGATCCAGCACGGCTCGTTCGGCATCGGCACGGGCGGTCTCGATAGCAAGGCCGCGCTGTTCTGGCTGTTCGTCGCCATTCCGCTGGCCTGGGGTGTGTACAAGACGCTGGAGAGCGCGGTCAAAATCTTCTGAGCGCAGCTTGATCGCCGCGGGTCGCCGTGTCACGGCCTCCCGCGGCGTTGACCTTTTCGAACAACCAGGAACGGGAATTTAGGGGGATTTCTATGCTTCGCACCCGCGTTTGCCTTGTCGCTGCCGCGTTGCTTGTCGCCGGCAGCTTCCACATCGCGTCGGCCCAGACCACGACCGCGCCGGCTGCGGCACCGGCCGCCACCGACGCCAAGCCGTCGAAAATGAAGCTCACGATGCAGAAGCTCAAGGAAATGAAGGCCACATGGACCGCCAACAAGCCCAAGCTCAAGGCCTGCCGCGCGGAGGTCAAAGCCAAGGGGCTCGCCGGTGACGATCGCTGGTTCTACATCCAGGATTGCATGAACAAGACCTGATCAAAGAAGCTGATCGGGCGATTTGAAAAAGGGGCATGACAGCCGCGCTGCGTGCCCCTTAATGTTTGTAGAGGGTCTAATCTCTTGGCATCTGGCATGCCAAGAGCTAAAAGCAAGTGACCAAAGGAGAACGAAACGTTCCATGAGTCACGACGTTCACAAGGTTCGTGCGTTCGAACACCCCGGCGAAGGCCGCAGGCGGGCGAAGGCGACGCCAAAAGGCCGCCAGGTCGATCCCGTTGCCGCGCAGGAGGTCGAGGCCTTGCTCGGCGACCAGCCGCGGCGTCGCGATCTGTTGATCGAGCATCTGCACCTGATCCAGGACAAATATCACCAGATTTCTGCGGCGCATCTGGCAGCCCTTGCCGACGAGATGAAGCTGTCGTTTGCGGAAGTGTTCGAGACCGCGACCTTCTACGCGCATTTCGACATCGTGAAGGAGGGCGAGCCGGATATCCCGCCGCTCACCATTCGCGTCTGCGACTCCCTGACCTGCGCGATGCTCGGCGGCGAGAAGCTGCTGCAGGAGCTGCAGAGCAACGCCGGCCCGGGCATCCGCGTGGTGCGCGCACCCTGTGTCGGCTTTTGCGACAGCGCGCCGGTCGCCGAGGTCGGACATCGCTACGTGCTCAACGCAACCACTTCCGAGGTTCTCGCTACCGCCGGGCGCGGCGAAACCGACCCGATCATTCCGCCCTATGTCGACTACGACTCCTATGTGAAAGAGGGCGGCTACAAGCTGCTCGCCGATCTGCGCTCAGGCAAGATCGACAAGGAGCACATCCTCAAGGCGCTCGACGATTCCAGCCTGCGCGGGCTCGGCGGCGCGGGCTTTCCGACGGGGCGCAAATGGCGCGCGGTGCTGGCTGAGCCCGGTCCGCGGCTGATGGCGGTCAATGCCGATGAAGGCGAGCCGGGCACGTTCAAGGATCGCTTCTATCTGTTGCGCGACGTGCACCGCTTTCTCGAGGGCACGCTGATCGGTGCGCACATTGTCGAAGCCTCCGATGTCTACATCTATCTGCGCGACGAATATCCCGCGGCACGCAAGCTCTTGCCGATCGAGATCGCAAAACTGCCGCCGGGTGGTCCGCAGATTCACCTGCGGCGCGGCGCCGGCGCCTATATCTGCGGCGAGGAGTCCTCGCTGCTGGAGAGCATCGAGGGCAAGCGCGGCCTGCCGCGGCACAAGCCGCCTTATCCGTTCCAGGTCGGGCTGTTCGGTCGCCCCACGCTGATCAACAATCTGGAAACCCTGTTCTGGGTGCGCGACATCGTCGAGAAGGGCGCGGCCTGGTGGAGCTCCCAGGGCCGCAACGGCCGTCATGGCCTGCGCAGCTATTCGGTTTCCGGTCGCGTCAAGAACACCGGCGTGAAGCTCGCGCCCGCCGGCATCACCGTGCGCGAACTGATCGACGAATATTGCGGCGGCATGGCCGACGGCCACAAATTCTATGCGTATCTCCCGGGCGGCGCTTCCGGCGGCATCCTGCCAGCCTCGATGGACGACATCCCGCTGGATTTCGGCACGCTGGAAAAATACGGCTGCTTCATCGGCTCGGCGGCGATCGTGATCCTGTCGCAGCACGACAGCGTCCGAGGCGCGGCGCTGAACCTGATGCGCTTCTTCGAGGATGAAAGCTGCGGCCAGTGCACCCCGTGCCGGGTCGGAACCCAGAAGGCCGCGATCCTGATGGAAAAGCCGGTCTGGAACCGGCAATTGCTCGACGAATTGAGCCAGGCGATGCGCGACGCCTCGATCTGCGGCTTGGGCCAGGCGGCCTCGAATCCGCTGACCTCGGTGATTAAATACTTCCCGGACGAGTTCAAGGACGCAGCCGAATGACCAAGATCCAGTTCGAGCTCGACGGCAAGCAGGTCGAGGCCAAGCCCGGCGAAACCATCTGGCAGGTCGCCAAACGCCAGGGTCACGAAATCCCGCATCTCTGCTACTCGCCCGCGCCGGACTACCGCCCCGACGGCAACTGCCGCGCCTGCATGGTCGAGATCGAGGGCGAGCGCGTGCTCGCCGCGTCCTGCAAGCGCACGCCGAGCGTCGGCATGAAAGTGAAGACGGAGAGCGCTCGCGCCGTCGCCGCACAGAAGATGGTGATGGAGCTTCTGGTCGCCGACCAGCCCGCGCGTGAAACCTCGCACGATCCCGAGTCGAAGTTCTGGCACTGGGCCGAGAAAACCGGCGTCACCGAAAGCCGCTTCCCCACCGCCGAGCGCTGGCACGCCGACGCCAGCCATCCGGCGATGCGAGTCAATCTCGATGCCTGCATCCAGTGCGGCCTGTGCGTGCGCGCCTGCCGCGAGGTACAGGTCAACGACGTCATCGGCATGGCCTATCGCAGTCACGGTTCAAAAATCGTGTTCGACTTCGACGATCCGATGGGTGAATCCACCTGTGTCGCCTGCGGTGAATGCGTGCAGGTCTGTCCGACCGGCGCGCTGATGCCGGCCGTGATGCTCGACGACAAGCAGACCCGGGTCATCTATCCCGACAGGGAGGTGGATTCGCTCTGTCCATATTGCGGCGTCGGCTGCCAGGTCACCTATCAGGTCAAGGACGAGAAGGTGATCTATGCCGAGGGTCGCGACGGCCCGGCCAATCACAACCGGCTTTGCGTCAAGGGCCGCTTCGGGTTCGATTATATCCACCACCCCAATCGCCTGACCAGGCCGCTGGTGCGTCTGCCCAACGTTCCGAAGGACGCCAACGACCAGGTCGATCCGGCGAATCCCTACACCCATTTCCGCGAGGCATCGTGGGAAGAAGCGCTCGACATCGCCGCCAGGGGTCTTGTGAAGATTCGCGACGAGAAGGGTGCGAAGGCGCTGGCCGGTTTTGGCTCGGCCAAGGGCTCCAATGAAGAGGCCTACCTGTTCCAGAAGCTGGTGCGCACCGGCTTCGGCTCCAACAATGTCGACCACTGCACGCGGCTGTGCCACGCCTCCTCGGTCGCGGCGCTGTTCGAAGGCCTGAGCTCGGGCGCGGTGTCGGCGCCGTTCGCAGCAGCCCTCGATGCCGAGGTCATCTGGGTGATCGGCGCCAACCCGACCGTGAACCATCCGGTCGCGGCGACCTTCATCAAGAATGCCGCCAAGAACGGCGCCAAACTGTTCGTGATGGATCCCCGCGGGCAATCGCTGTCGCGCCATGCCACCAAACATCTCGCCTTCAAGCCGGGCTCTGACGTCGCGATGCTGAACGCGATGATCAACACCATCATCACCGAGGGGCTGACCGACGATCAATACATCGCGGGCTACACCGAGGGCTATGACGACCTGAAGGCCAAGATCAAGGAGTTCACGCCCGAGAAGATGGCGCCGATCTGCGGCGTTCCCGCGGAGACCCTGCGCGAGGTGGCGCGGACCTATGCGCGTGCCAAATCCTCCATCATCTTCTGGGGCATGGGCATCAGCCAGCACGTCCACGGCACCGACAACGCGCGTTGCCTGATTGCGCTGGCGCTGATCACCGGCCAGGTCGGCCGCCCCGGCACCGGCCTGCATCCGCTGCGCGGCCAGAACAATGTGCAGGGCGCCTCCGACGCCGGCCTGATCCCGATGTTCCTGCCCGACTATCAGCCGGTCGGCCGCGACGACCTGCGCGGCGCCTTCGAGAAGCTCTGGGGGCAGGAGCTTGATCCCGTGCGCGGCTTGACCGTGGTCGAGATCATGAACGCGATCCATGCGGGCACGATTCACGGCATGTATGTCGAGGGCGAAAACCCCGCGATGTCGGACCCCGACCTGCAGCATGCACGCGAGGCACTGGCAAAACTCGACCATCTGGTGGTGCAGGACCTGTTCGTCACCGAGACCGCGTTCCATGCCGACGTCATCCTGCCGGCCTCGGCCTTTGCGGAAAAATCCGGCTCCTTCACCAACACCGATCGCCGCGTGCAGCTCGCGCGCGAGGTGATCAAGCCGCCCGGCGATGCCCGACAGGATCTCTGGATCATCCAGGAGATCGGCAAACGGATGGGGCTGCCCTGGAATTATTCAGGCCCGGGCGAGGTCTACACCGAGATGGCGCAGTTGATGCCGTCGCTGAAAAACATCAGCTGGGAGCGGCTGGTGCGCGAGGGCGCCGTCACCTATCCGGCCGACGATCCGAACAAGCCCGGCAACGAGATCATCTTCACCACCGGTTTTCCGACCGCAAGCGGACGCGGCAAGATCGTGCCGGCCAAGGTGATCCCTCCGGACGAATTGCCCGACGCCGAATATCCGATGGTGCTGTCGACGGGACGCGTGCTCGAACACTGGCACACCGGCTCGATGACGCGGCGCGCCCATGTGCTCGACCAGATCGAGCCGGAGGCGGTCGCCTTCATGTCGCCGAAGGACATGCGGAAGAAGAAGCTCGCGCCCGGCGATTTCGTCCGGCTCGAGACGCGCCGCGGCGCGGTCGAGGTCAAGGTGCGCGCCGACCGCGACGTCCCGGAGAACATGGTGTTCATGCCGTTCTGCTATGCCGAAGCCGCCGCCAACCTGCTCACCAATCCGGCGCTCGATCCGTTCGGAAAAATCCCGGAGTTCAAGTTCTGCGCGGTGCGCGCCGAGCCGGCGGAAATCCGCACCGCGGCGGCGGAATAAGGCACGCGCTCAGCCCCGTGCTCTCGATCGCGGGCGGGGGCCGAACTGGCTGTTGCGGTTCAGCCGCCAGGGCACCGTCCAGCTCGAGCAGTGGTCGTAGACGTTCTCGAGCAGGCCGCCTTCCCAGGCGCCGCAATCATAGTAGCAGGTCTTCTTGAGGCCGCCGACCCGCTCGCCGGTCTTGTGGCAGACGAGGTTCGCGTGCGTCGGCTTGCCAGGCGACGCGAGCGCCGGTGTGGACGCGGCAAGAACGGCGATGGCCAGAATCAGTCTCATCAGGCCCCCGACCTGAACAAGAGAAATCACCATCCGCCAAGCTAGCCGACCAGCATGATGGGCCGGTGACGCTTATGCCGCGCTTATGTCCGGGCGTGTCCGTCCGTCTCGATTTCCTATGCGCAACTCTGCATCTTCAGGGCCGACGGCGCCTGCGCCGAAGCTTTGGAAGATCGAGATGACCCTGCTTCACCTGCACCATGGCGACGCGAACGGCTGCGCCCGCCAAAACACGCGCTGGATCGGGAAGGCCGCGAGGCGCATCGGCGCCGCCCTCCGGACGTTTCACCGCGCCATCGTGCGCGCCAAACTGCGGCGGCTGCGCAGCGAGATGCTGTTCCGGCCGGATTACAACGAAATGTTCGCGCCCGAGCAGGACGCGACCAGATCCCCGCAGCGGCCGCTGATCCTCGGCGACAAGTGGGATTTCTGAGGCGCCAAGGTGCGCGCCGGCCGCGACGCTGCCCGCAGCGGTGCCGTCACGTCGCGCTCAGTGGATGCCGGTCGACTGTTGCGCGATCTTGTTCTGCGCGATGATGGCTTCGGCTCGCGCGAGATTTTGCAGCAGGCGCTGGCTGGTCAGGACGAGGAAGTAGTAGCCGAATTGCGGGTTCTGGAAGTAAATCTCAAGCAGCTTTTCGTAGGTGATGGTCAGCACCTGGCCGTCCTCGATGCATTCGATCGTGGCGGTCCGGCGGTTGTCGGGCGTGAGGAAGCCGAGTTCGCCCATCAGGTTTCCCGGCGGAAGTTCGACGTCGATTTCGATGACCCGGAATCGGCCGGTGACGGTCAACAGCATTTCATTGGCGACGTCGCCCTTTTTCATCAGGATATCGCCCCTGCGATACTTGCGCTGGGTCATGAACGGCTTCAGCCACTCCATCGACGTGTCGCCTTGTATTGCGCTTCGGGCCTTCTTCACGAGAGCGAGCATTTGACGGAGGCGATAGGCATTGATGGGGATCATCAGGAGATACAGGAGGAAGGTCGTGACGGCTCCGGTGAGCGCGCCGGCGACGGCGAAGAAAGCGCACCCGATCATGTTCGCGACCCGCAGCGGCACCATCGTCTGCGTCAACAGGGTAGCGACAAAGAAGATTGCGCCGACCAGGGCAAACATGTTGGCGAGGTTGATGTTGTGCAGGAAGATTTCGAGCAGGCGATTGAAGATTGCGTCATAGGTGACGTTATTGGGGTCGAGACCCATTTGAATCAGAATCTTTGCGACCCTGAGGTTGTCGGTTGCTGTGTCTAGAATGCGGTCTAGTAGGTTGGACATGTCTGCACCGCTCAGCATGGTCGGTTTTCGCCAGAATTCGGTTATGAATTTGTACGGCGGTAATGAGGGTATTCAAACCGGAAACCCGCGACAGCCCGACTTAGACGAAAGACTCGACCAGCGCCAGATGGGTGCGAACAGGAAGCCTGCGCCGGTTACGCCGCCAGGTCCCGTTTCTCCATCGCTGCCACCGCCCGCGCGACTTCGCGCCCCGCCGTGCTCTCCAGCTCGACCAGCGGCAGCCGCATTGTGGGCCGCATCAGGCCGAGTGCGCTCAACGCCGACTTCAGCGCCGCCGGACTTTCCCGGCCGAGCGCCGTTGCCAGAGGGACAAGGCGATGGTGTAGGGCGCGCGCCGATTGCCAGTTCTCGTGCCGGCAGCAGGCGTAGATGGTGCGGCACAGCCCCGGCGCGACATTCGATACCAGCGAGATACAGCCGTCGCCGCCATTGGCGATGAAGGCGAGCGCCGTCGCATCGTCCCCCGACATCAGCCGGAATGCGGCCGGCAGCAGCGACCGCAGCCGCGAAACGCGCGCCGCGTCGCCGCTTGAGTCTTTCAGCCCGATGAACCGCCCGGATTGCGCGAGCCGCACCAATGTCTCGTCGGCCAAATCGCGCAGGGTGCGCGAGGGAATGTCGTGCAGGACGATGGGTAGGGCGGTTGCTTCCGCGATCGCCCTGAAATGCGCCTCGATGCCGGCCTGCATCGGCTTGTTGTAGTAGGGCACGACCGAAAGCGCGGCATCGGCGCCGACTGCTTCGGCCTGCCGGGTCAGCTCGATCGCCTGGCTGGTCGAGTTCGAACCCGCGCCGGCGATGACACGCGTGCGGCCGCGGGCGACTTCAACCGCGGCGCAGATCAGGCGGCTCTGTTCCGCCGGCGACAGCGTCGAGGCTTCGCCTGCGGTCTCGCAGACCACGATCGCCGACGCGCCGGCCTCGATCTGCCGTGCACAGAGTTTTCGGAAAGTGTCGAGATCGATATTGCCCGCTGTATCGGATGGCGTCGGCAGGTCGGGGATGAAGCCCGCAAGCCAGGTCGCGGAATGCAGCGCCAGTGGCTTTCTCATGGGAGGCGCCGCGCGGGCGGGGAGGGACGTTGGCCGCCCGGATGACCTCCCATGTCGAGCTCGATCCCGCGGGAGAGTTCGACGATGGTTTCGGGGTGATGGCCGTTCTCGGCGAGTGCGTATTTGATGGCCTGGGCGCGATTGACAAAGAGCCCGCCATAGCGGCCGTTCTGTTCCTGGGCGACCCATTGCCCGCGGTGATTTTGGCCGATGAAGACGAGGGAGAAAGCAGCAGAGCTGCACGAGGGAGGTTCGACGAGCTTCACGTTAACGTCCTTCCGTAGATCCGAGTCCCGCATCCCGTTGGGAGATTGCGAACTCATGCGGCAAAATATCTTCGGCGCCGGATAGGAAATCGAGGGCGGGCGGGGGACGATCTCATAAGTACGTTATAGGATCGTGATGCAGCTTCAGAGCGGCGAGGACAGGCCGAGGGCAACGCTCTGAAATAAAGCGCGGCATAGGCCATCGCTTCGTCCCAATGATTGAGCGCATGCGCGAGGACTGCCTCGCGTCGCACCGTTGCGAGAACGGCGCAGAGGATGGCGGACATCGCCAACAATGCAGTCAGGCTCTTGCCAAAGCCGATACTGCTCAACGCGGCGAACGCCACCAGGATGGTCGTCCTGATCGCAAAGCGAACGAGCACCCGGCGGGAGCCGAGCTCCCGCGGGGGATTCCGGATCTGAGCCAAGGTGTCGAAACTCCCGTCGGCTCAGAGAAAATTATCGGTCGGCAACGGCTCGTAGGATTCCCACATGCTCCGGCTCACCGCAGGCACACTGGTTCGCGTCTCCGGCTCGCTCGTCCGTTGGACCTCGACGAATGCACTGAGGATGGCGAGCGCCAGATCCGCATGGCGGGCCTCGATGGATTGATCGAGCCAGTCCGGCAGCTCGCGCTCGCGCGACAGCGCGCAATGCCACTCGCCTTCGTCATAGGCGATGCGGCGAACCTGCCAGAGCGGCAGTTCGAGATCGATCAGCGCCAGCGCCGCGTCGGTCCAGGCGCCGGCCCGGATCAATTGCTCGATGCGCGCGGTCTTTTCGCTCTGGCCGAGCGAGGGATACCTGCGGCAGGCCACGTCGAGAACTTCGGTCATCAGCCTGGCGTTGACTTCGCAGGCGTCGCGGAGCCGTGCACCGAGCTCGCCGAGATTATGGGATTTGATGATTTGCAGCATGGCTTTTGTCCCGGATCAGGCCGCGGCCGAAAGCGCCGGCCGCAAGCCAAAATTGATCAAAACGCCATTTGAAAACGAGAGGAGGCGGGGGGCCGAGATATAGGAATGTCATAAGGGCCGCGGCGGGAGACGGCGCATGCGACCGTGCGTTTATGGAATTCCTATAACTTTGGCATAGCCGCCGCCTCGAAAACCTATGCGGCCGATGTCACCTGTGGCCGAGGTAAACGCACTGAATCGACCTGCGGTTGATCCAGCGCAACATGTACTTTGAAATCGCGGCGATGGTCACTTCGACGACCGCTGCCACAGGAGCACACCATGATGGACATCTTCATGTCGGCGCTTGGCCTCGCCTTCTTTGCGGCGGCCATCGGCTACGCCTACGCCTGCGAACGCCTGTAACAGGAGAAGCGCCATGATCTTCGACTATTCGCTCGCCGGCCTCGTCTCGCTCGGCCTTCTCTTCTACCTCACCTACGCGCTGTTGCGACCCGAGCGGTTCTGATCCGCCGCCGCACCGCTTCGTATTATCTCAAAAGGCTGAAACTCCCATGACCGTCATCGGCTGGATTCAAATCCTTCTTTATTGCGCGATCGTGGTCGCGCTGGTGAAACCGCTCGGCTGGTACATGACGCGCGTCTTCAATGGCGAGCGCACGTTCCTCTCGCCGGTCCTGCGTCCGGTCGAGGCCGGGCTGTACTGGATCAGCGGCGTCGACGACAAGCGCGAGCAGCATTGGCTGACCTACACGGTCTCCATGCTGCTGTTTCATGTCGGCGGCTTCTTCATCATCTACGGCGTGATGCGCTTGCAGGCGCTATTGCCGTTCAACCCCGCCGGGCAATCGGCGGTGGCGGAAGATCTCTCCTTCAACACGGCGGTCTCCTTCATCACTAACACCAACTGGCAGAACTACGGCGGCGAGAGCACGCTGTCCTATCTGGTCCAGATGCTTGGTCTGACGCACCAGAATTTCCTCTCGGCCGCGACCGGCATCGCGTTGGCGGTGGCGCTGATCCGCGGCTTCTCCCGTTCCTCGATGCGCACCGTGGGCAATTTCTGGGTCGATGCGACCCGCTGCACCCTTTATGTGCTGCTGCCGATCTGCGTGGTCTACACGCTGTTCCTGGTCTGGCAGGGCATCCCGCAAACTTTGAGTGCTTATGTCGATGCCACGACGCTGGAAGGCGCCAAGCAGACCATTGCGGTCGGCCCGGTGGCCTCCCAGGTCGCGATCAAGATGCTCGGCACCAATGGCGGCGGCTTCTTCAACGCCAACGCCGCGCATCCCTTCGAGAATCCGACCGCGCTGTCGAATTTCGTGCAGATGATCTCGATCTTCGCGCTTGGTGCGGCGCTGACCAACGTGTTCGGCCGCATGGTCGGCAACCAGCGCCAGGGCTGGGCGATCCTCTCTGTCATGGGCGTGCTGTTCCTAGCCGGCGTCGTCGTCACCTATTGGGCCGAAGCCAACGGCACCACCGCGCTCCACGCGCTGGGGCTGACCGGCGGCAACATGGAAGGCAAGGAAGTCCGCTTCGGTATCATCGCGTCTTCGCTGTTCGCCGTCATCACCACGGCCGCTTCCTGCGGCGCGGTCAACGCCATGCATGACAGCTTCACCGCACTCGGCGGCATGATTCCGCTGATCAATATCCAGCTCGGCGAGATCATTGTCGGCGGCGTCGGCGCCGGCCTCTATGGCATGCTGCTGTTCGTGGTGCTCTCGATCTTCGTCGCGGGCCTGATGGTCGGCCGCACGCCGGAATATGTCGGCAAGAAGATCGAGGCGCGCGAGGTCAAGATGGCGATGCTGGCGATCCTGGTGCTGCCCTTGATGTATCTCGGCTGGACCGCGATCGCCGTCGTCTATCCGACCGCGGTGGCTTCGATGGCCAATGCCGGCCCGCACGGTTTTACCGAGGTGCTCTATGCCTATACGTCGCAGACCGGCAATAACGGCTCGGCCTTCGCCGGCCTTACCGGCAACATCCCCTTCTACAATATCACCGGGGGTGTCGCGATGTTCGTCGGCCGCTTCTTCATGATCATCCCGGCAATGGCAATTGCCGGCGCGCTCGCGGCGAAGAAGACGGTGCCCGCATCGAGCGGGACCTTCCCGACCACGGGCGGCCTGTTCGTCGGCCTCGTCGTCGGCGTGATCCTGATCATCGGCGGCCTCACCTTCTTCCCGGCGCTCGCGCTCGGCCCCATCGTCGAGCATCTCGCCGGCAACGCCAACACCCTGTTCTGATCCGGAGCGACCTCCATGGAAACCTTGAAACTGCAAAAGCGTTCGTCGATGTCGGCGATGCTGGACCCGAAGATCCTCAACCCCGCGATCCGGGCGTCGTTCGTCAAGCTCGACCCGCGGGCGATGATCAAGAATCCGGTGATGTTCGTGGTCGAGACCGTGGCTGCGCTCACCACCGTGATCTTCCTGCGCGACCTCGTGACCGGCGGCGAACATCTCGGCTTCACCTTCCAGATCATTCTCTGGCTGTGGTTCACCGTGCTGTTCGCGAATTTCGCCGAAGCCGTCGCCGAAGGCCGCGGCAAGGCGCAGGCCGAATCGCTGCGCAAGACCCGCACCGAGAGCCAGGCCAAGCTGCTCTCGGGCTCCGAGGGCACCATTCGCCTGGTGCCCGGCACCAGCCTGAAGGTCGGTGATATCGTCCTGGTCGAAGCCGGCGACAACATCCCCTCCGACGGCGAGGTGATCGAGGGTGTCGCTTCCGTCAACGAAGCCGCCATTACCGGCGAGTCCGCGCCCGTGATCCGGGAGTCCGGCGGCGACCGCTCGGCGGTGACCGGCGGCACGCAGGTGCTGTCGGACTGGATCAAGGTCCGCATCACTGCGGCCCAGGGCTCTACCTTTATCGACCGCATGATCAAGCTGGTTGAGGGCGCCGAGCGGCAGAAGACGCCGAACGAAATCGCGCTCAACATTCTCCTTGCCGGTCTCACGATCATCTTCGTGTTCGCGACCGTGACGATCCCGAGCTATGCAACCTATGCCGGCGGCTCGATCTCGGTGGTGGTGCTGGTGGCGCTGTTCGTGACCCTGATCCCGACCACCATCGGCGCACTGTTGTCGGCGATCGGCATCGCCGGCATGGACCGGCTGGTGCGCTTTAATGTGCTGGCGATGTCCGGCCGCGCGGTCGAAGCCGCCGGCGACGTCGACACGCTGCTGCTCGACAAGACCGGCACGATCACGCTCGGCAACCGGCAGGCAACCGCCTTCCGCCCGGTGCGCGGCGTGACCGAGCAGGAACTCGCCGATGCGGCGCAGCTCGCTTCGCTCGCCGACGAGACGCCGGAAGGCCGTTCCATCGTCGTGCTGGCCAAGGAGAAATACGGCATCCGCGGCCGCGACATGGCCGAGCTTGGGGCGACCTTCATTCCCTTCACGGCGCAGACCCGCATGAGCGGCGTCGATGCCGGCTCGAGCTCGGTGCGCAAGGGCGCGGTCGACGCCATCCTCAATTATGTCTCGGGCGGCCCGCAGGCGGTCGCCAGCGGCAACACGGTTCGCTCGCTCCAGCCGCTGCTCAACTCCGACATCGGCCGCGAATTGCAGGCGATCTCGGACGAGATCGCCAAGTCGGGCGGCACGCCGCTGGCGGTGGCGAAGGACGGCCGGCTGCTCGGCGTCATCCAGCTCAAGGATATCGTCAAGGGCGGCATCCGCGAGCGCTTTGCTGAGCTGCGCCGCATGGGCATCCGCACCGTGATGATCACCGGCGACAACCCGATGACGGCAGCTGCAATCGCGGCCGAAGCCGGCGTCGACGACTTCCTGGCGCAGGCCACGCCCGAGGACAAGCTGAAGCTGATCCGCGACGAGCAGGCCAAGGGCAAGCTGGTCGCGATGTGCGGCGACGGCACCAACGACGCGCCGGCGCTGGCGCAGGCGGACGTCGGTGTTGCCATGAACACCGGCACCCAGGCGGCGCGCGAGGCCGGCAACATGGTCGATCTCGACTCCAACCCGACCAAGCTGATCGAAGTGGTCGAGATCGGCAAGCAGCTGTTGATGACCCGCGGTGCGCTGACGACGTTCTCGATCGCCAATGACGTGGCCAAATATTTCGCCATCATCCCGGCGATCTTCCTGGCATTCTATCCGCAGCTCAATGCACTCAACATCATGCATCTGGCGAGCCCGCAGAGCGCCATCCTGTCGGCGATCATCTTCAACGCGCTGATCATCATCGCGCTGATTCCGCTGGCGCTGAAAGGCGTCGCCTATCGCGCCATCGGCGCCGGCGCGCTGCTCCGCCGCAACCTTTTGATCTACGGCGTCGGCGGCATCATCATTCCCTTCATCGGCATCAAGGCGATCGACCTCGTCGTCGCCGCCTTGCACCTCGCGTAAGGAGGCAAACATGCTTCGCGAAATTCGTCCCGCCATCGTCCTGCTGCTCGGGCTCACGCTAATCACGGGCCTGGCCTATCCCCTCGCCATGACCGCGGTCGCCGGCGTCATCTTCCCGAAACAGGCCGAAGGCAGCCTGGTCGAGAAGGATGGCAAGGTGGTCGGCTCCGCCCTGATCGGGCAGGAGTTCAAGGAAGACAAATATTTCCACGGCCGTCCGTCGGCGACCACGGCGCCGGATCCGAACAACTCGACCAAGACGGTGGGCGCGCCCTACAACGCGGCCAATTCCGGCGGCTCCAACCTCGGCCCGACCAGCAAGGCGCTGAACGACCGGGTCAAGGACGACGTTGAGAAGCTGAAGGCGGAAAATCCTTCCGCGTCCGTGCCGATCGATCTCGTCACGACCTCGGCCAGCGGGCTCGACCCCGACATCTCGCCGGAGGCCGCGCTCTTCCAGGTGCCGCGCGTTGCCAAGGCGCGAGCGCTGCCGGTAGATCGGGTCCGCCAGCTCGTCACCGACAACACCCAGGGCCGTCTTGGCCTGCTCGGCGAGCCCCGCGTTAACGTTCTGGCGCTGAACCTGGCGCTCGACGCCACCTCGAAGTGAGCCGGGCCTAGGCCCGGCTCGCGGCGACGCCTATATTGGCCGCATGGCAAATCAGCGCCGCGACCCCGAACAACGTCCCTCGCCGGAGGCGCTCCTGGAAGCGGCCCGGCGGGAGGACAGCCCTCTCGGCAAGCTGAAGATTTTTGTAGGCGCCGCCCCCGGCGTCGGCAAGACCTACGAAATGCTGCAAAGCGCGCACGCCAAGCTCAAGGCCGGCGTCGACGTCGTGGTCGGCGTTATCGAGACCCATGGCCGGGCGGAGACCGAGGCGCTGCTGCGCGGGCTCGAAGTCATCCCGCGCAAGCGCATCGAATACAAGGACCAGATCCTCGAGGAGATGGACCTTGATGCCGTGATCGCGCGGCATCCAAAGATCGCGCTTGTCGACGAGCTCGCTCACACCAACGTCGTCGGCAGCCGGCACCCGAAGCGTTATCTCGACGTCGAGGAGCTGCTCTCGCGCGGCATCGACGTCTATACCGCCGTCAACATCCAGCACATCGAAAGCCTCAACGACGTGATCGCGCAGATCACGCATGTGCGGGTGCGCGAGACCGTGCCGGACTCGATTTTCGACCAGGCGGACGCGATCGAACTGATCGATCTCACGCCTGACGACCTGATCCAGCGGCTGAAGGAGGGCAAGGTCTATGTGCCCAAGCAGGCCGAGCGCGCGCTGCAGCACTATTTCTCGCCGGGCAACCTGACCGCGTTGCGCGAGCTGGCGCTGCGCCGCACCGCCGACCGGGTCGACGAGCAGCTGCTCAACCATATGCAGGCGAACGCGATCGCAGGCCCCTGGGCCGCCGGCGAGCGCACCCTCGTCTGTGTCAGCGAGGATCCGCGCGCGGCGGGGCTGGTACGCTACACCAAGCGGCTCGCCGACCGGCTGCACGCGCAGTTTACCGCGATCTCGATCGAGACGCGGCGTAGCCTGCAACTCTCCGACCAGGAACGTGACCGGCTTGCCGACACGCTGCGGCTGGCGGAGTCCCTGGGCGGCGAGGCGCTCACCATTCCCGGTGTCGGCCGTCGCATTGCCGACGACATCATCGGCTTCGCCCATGCCAATAACGTCACGCAGATCATCATCGGTAAGTCGACCCGCTCGCGCTGGTTCGAGATGACGCGCGGGTCGGTCGTGCATGATCTGGTCAGGCGCGCAGGCAACATCACGGTTCAAGTGATTGCCGGCGAGGAGCTGCCGGCCGGGCCGGGGCCAAAGCCGACGGTGCAGACCGCTGCGAGGAGCGAGCCGTTCGACCCGCGTCCCTATTTGATGGCGCTCGTGACCGTCGCGGTGGGCCTGGGCGTCGCCGAGCTGATCCAGCCGTGGTTCGGCATTGAGAACGTCGACCTCGTGCTGCTGACCGCCGTGGTGGGGGTCGCCGTCCGCTATGGGTTGGGGCCCTCGCTTCTGGCCACGGTCGCGGCCTCGCTCTGCTACAATTTCTTTTTCCTGCCGCCGATCTACACCTTCACCATCACCGATCCCACCAATATCGCGGCCTTCGTCCTCTTCATGGTGGTCGCGATGCTGGTCTCTAACGTCGCGGCGCGCGTGCGCATCCAGGCCGACACCGCAGTCGGGCGGATCAGGACTACCGAGCAGCTCTACGCCTTCAGCCGTAAGCTCGCAGGTACCGCAACCCTCGACGACGTGCTGTGGGCGACCGCCTATCAGACCGCGCTGATGCTGAAGGTGCGCGTCGTGCTGCTGCTGCCTGAAGACGGCCTGTTGACCGTGAAGGCCGGCTATCCGCCCGAGGACGAGCTCGACAAGGCCGATCTGGCGGCCGCGAACTGGGCCTGGAGCAACGACCGGCCCGCGGGCCGCGGCTCGGATACGCTGCCCGGCGCCAAGCGGTTGTTCCTGCCGATGCGCACCGGCCGCGGCTTGATCGGCGTGATCGGCATCGACAACGACCGCACCGGACCGCTGCTGACGCCGGACCAGCGCCGGCTTCTTGATGCGCTGGTCGACCAGGGCGCGCTGGCGATTGAGCGCGTGCTGCTGGTCGAGGACATGGACCGCGTCAAGCGCACCGTCGAGTTGGAGCGGCTGCGCTCGGCGCTGCTCACTTCGATCTCGCATGATCTCAAGACGCCACTCTCGTCCGTGCTCGGCGCGGCCTCGACCATGCGCGATCTCGCGACCAATCTGTCGGACACCGAAAAGCGGGACCTGCTCGCCACCGTCATTGATGAGTCCGAGCGCCTCAACCGCTTCATCGCCAATCTGCTCGACATGACCAAGCTCGAATCCGGCGCCATCGTGCCGAACACCGCGCTGCACGACATCGGCGAGATCGTCGGCAGCGCGCTGCGGCGCGCCACCAAGATCCTGGCGCGACACAAGGTGTCGCTGGAACTGGCAGCCGACCTGCCGATGCTGGAGCTCGATGCAGTGCTGTTCGAACAGGTCTTGTTCAATTTGCTCGACAACGCCGCGAAATATTCGCCGGCCGATACCACGATCTCGATCCGGAGTTTCCGTGAACGGGAGACCGTGTCGTTGCAGATCGCCGACGAAGGCGAGGGCATCCCGCCGACCGAGCTTGAAAGCGTGTTCGACAAGTTCTATCGCGTGCAGAAGGGCGACCATGTCCGTCCCGGCACGGGACTGGGACTTGCGATCTCGCGCGGCTTTGTCGAGGCCATGAATGGCCGGATCACGGCCGCCAACCGCACCGACCGCAGCGGCGCGGTGCTGACCATCCGCCTGCCGATCCCGGCAGGCTCGCGCACCCTGGATACCGCCGCATGAACGCCAACCCGATCAAGGTGCTTGTCATCGACGACGAGCCGCCGATCCGCAAATTGCTGCGGATGGGATTGAGCACGCAGGGTTATGAGATCCTGGAAGCGCCGAACGGCAAGACGGCACTGGAGCTGCTCGCGCAAAATCCGGCGCTGATCATCCTCGACCTCGGCCTGCCCGACATCCAGGGCCATGAGCTGCTGCGCACCATCCGCGGCCGCAACGAGGGTGTGCCGATCGTGGTGCTGTCGAGCCGCGGCGACGAGGCCGGCAAGGTCCGGGCGCTCGACCTCGGCGCCGACGATTATCTGACAAAACCGTTCGGCATGGATGAGCTCTTGGCCCGCCTGCGCGCCGCGCTACGCCACCAGCTGCAGGTCCATGGCGAGCGCCCAGTGTTCCGCTCCGGCGACCTTTCGGTCGATCTGGTGCGGCGTATCGTGAAGGTCGGCGAGCGCGAGATAAAGCTGTCGCCAAAGGAATATGAGCTGCTGCGCGTCCTGGTGCAGCATGCCGGCAAGGTGCTGACCCATCGATTCCTGCTGAAGGAGCTGTGGGACGAACTGACCGACGCGCAATATCTGCGGGTCTATGTGCGTCAACTCCGCCAGAAGATCGAAGCCGATCCCGAGCGCCCGCAATTCGTGCTGACCGAGACCGGCATCGGCTATCGCCTGCGCGCGGCGGACTAGTGCCCACTTTCCGAAGTTCGTACACCATTGCAGCAACCACCTTTTACGAACTTCGGAAAGCCATGGGCACTAGCAAATTTATGATCCTAGTGCCGCTTCTCGATTTGAAGTCCCTGGTCCAATTTGCCACTTGCACTGCAGGGACTTCAAATCGGCGGCACTAGCCTGACCGAGGAACTTCCGGCGCAATTCGTGGGTTCTGGTTCCGGCGGCGCGTGCTAGGCTGAAGCGCCCCTGAGCAGCATGGGATCGATCGTGCCATCGCGGAAATTATCCACCTACCGAAAGAAGCGTGATTTCGAAAAGACCGCCGAGCCCTCGGGCGAAGCCAAGGTGGCGCCGTCGAGGCGCCGCCGCTTCGTGATCCAGAAGCACGCCGCGACGCGGCTGCACTACGATTTCCGGCTGGAATGGGACGGCGTGTTCAAGTCCTGGGCGGTGACGCGCGGGCCCTCGCTCGACCCGCATGACAAGCGGCTGGCGGTGGAAGTCGAAGACCACCCGCTCGACTATGGCGATTTCGAAGGCACCATTCCGAAGGGCCAGTATGGCGGCGGCACCGTGCAGCTCTGGGATCGCGGCTATTGGGACAGCGACGATCCCGATGCCGGCTTCAGGAAGGGCGACCTCAAATTCAACCTCGACGGCGAGAAGCTGCATGGCAGCTGGGTGCTGGTGCGCATGCGCCACGACCGCAATGGCGGCAATCGCACCAACTGGCTGCTGATCAAGCATCGCGACGAGTACGCCAGGGAGGGTGAGGAAAACGACATCCTCGAGGAGGATCGCTCGGTCGCGTCAGGGCGATCGATCAACGAGATCGCCGCCGGCAAGGGCAAGGCGCCAAAGCCGTTCATGATGGCGAAGAACGGCGGCGGCAAGGCCAACGCGGTCTGGAATTCCAATCGCGGTGAAGCGGCGGAGGCGCGCGCGGAGCGCAAAGCCGAGAAGCCGGCCAAACGCCTGGAAGCCAAACCGATCGATTCCATTCCCGGCTTCATCGCGCCACAGCTCTGCGTCCCGGTCGATCGCCCGCCGGGTGGCGAGGGCTGGGGCCACGAGATCAAGTTCGACGGCTACCGCATGCAATTGCGCGTCGAAGGCGGCAAGGTTTCCTTGAAAACCCGCAAGGGGCTGGACTGGACCGAAAAATTTTCGATGATCGCCAAGGAGGCGAAGTCGCTGCCGGACTCGCTGATCGACGGCGAGATCGTCGCGCTCGATCACAATGGCGTGCCGGAATTTTCGGCGTTGCAGGCCGCCCTCTCCGAGGGCAAGACCGGCGAGCTGATCTTCTTCGCGTTCGACCTGCTGTTTGCGGAGGACATGGATTTGCGGCGGCTGCCGCTGCGCGACCGGAAAGCGCGGCTGAAGGAATTGCTGGACGAGCACGGCGGCAGGAACATCCGCTATGTCGAGCATTTCGAGGTCGATGGCGAAGCGGTGATGGACTCCGCGCGCGAATTGTCGCTGGAGGGCATCGTCTCCAAGAAGCTGGCCGCGCCCTATCATTCCGGCCGCACGGACGGCTGGACCAAGGCCAAGGCGCGCGCGGGTCAGGAGGTCGTGGTTGGCGGCTGGAAGACCACCAACGGCAAATTCCGCTCGCTGATGGCCGGCGTCTATCGCGACGATCATCTCGCCTTTGTCGGCATGGTCGGCACCGGCTTTGGCCAGGACAAGGTGAAAGCCATCATGCCGGCGCTGAAGGCGGCGGCGTCGGATGAAAGCCCGTTCGGCGGCAAGAACGCGCCGCGCAAAACTCGCGACGTGCATTGGCTCAAGCCCCAGCTTGTCGCCGAGATCGAATTCGCCGGCTGGACCGGCGACGGCAATGTCCGCCAGGCCGCGTTCAAGGGGTTACGGCAGGACAAGGACGCGCACGAGGTGAGGGCGGAGATGCCGACAATGACCAGTGTAGCGCAGCCCGCGGCGGCAAAGGCGGCGGTCAAGTCGAAAAAGCTGACCGCAGCGCGCGCGAAGCCGGCGGACAAGAAGGCCAACGAGGTGATGGGCGTCGTCATCTCCCATCCCGACAAGGCGATGTGGCCGGATGCCGGCGACGGCGAGGCCGTCACCAAGCTCGACCTCGCGCATTATTTCGAGGCGGTCGGCGAATGGATGATCGGCCATCTCAAGGGCCGGCCGTGCTCGATCGTGCGTGCGCCCGACGGCATCAAGGGCCAGCAATTTTTCCAGCGCCATGGCATGCAGGGCACCTCAAGACTTTTTCGGCTGGTCAAGGTTTCGGGTGACCGAAAGCCCTATCTGCAGATCGACCATGTGGAGGGTCTTGCCGCTGTTGCACAGCTTGGCGGGCTGGAGCTGCATCCCTGGAACTGCGCGCCGGACGAATACGACGTGCCGGGGCGGCTGGTGTTCGATCTCGATCCCGATCCGGATGTGAAATTCGCCGATGTCATCGAAGCCGCAAAGGCGATGCGGGCTCGTCTCTCCGATCTCGGCATGGCGAGCTTTTGCAAGACCACCGGCGGCAAGGGCCTGCACGTGGTGGTGCCGCTGCTCTGCGGCGCAAAGGACAGGGTGAGCTGGAAGGAAGCCAAGGCCTTTGCGCAAGGCGTCTGCCAGCTGATGGCGAGCGAGGATCCCGATCGCTATCTCATCAACATGTCGAAGGCCAAGCGCAAGGGAAAGATCTTCCTCGATTACCTGCGCAACGACCGGATGTCGACCGCCGTTGCGGTGCTCTCGCCGCGTGCGCGCAATGGTGCGACCGTCTCGATGCCGCTGACCTGGGCGCAGGTGAAGGGCGATCTCGATCCGAAGCGCTTCACCGTGCGCACCGTGCCGCCGTTGCTCGCCAGGACCAAGGCATGGCAGGGCTATGACGACGCGGCTTCGTCGATCAAGACGGCGATGAAGAAGCTGGAAAAGAAGTAGGGTGGGCTAAGCGAAGCGAGCCCACCGAAGCGGTGGGCACGGCGCAAGTGCGCCTTTGCCCACCCTACTTCGCAACGACGATTATAGCCGCCCGAGCAGAAGCAGGATCAGCAGGATCACGATGACGAGTCCAAGTCCGCCGCCGCCGTAATAGCCGGTGCCGTAAAACGGTCCGCCACCGATGCCGCTGAAGCCACCGAGCAGCGCGATGATCAGAATAATCAGAATGATAGTGCCGATAGACATTTAACCTCCTTAGCCCTCAAGGGCGCTTGTGTTCGCCTGGTCCGCCGGGGAAACCTGCGGGAACCCGTAAAGTTCCAGCCTTTGCGTCGCGATATTCGCCCCGCTCTTTCGCTTTGAATGCAGCGTGCCTAGATGGAGCTGATCTGGCAGAGGAATTTCTCGATGTCCGCACCACTCGTCGTTTCCATCCCGCATCGTCTCGGCCGCGAGGAAGCGTCGCGCCGCCTCAAGGGCGGATTGGACCGCGCCGCCGCCAGCGTCCCGGTGTTGAGCGTGGATGAGGAGCGCTGGGACGGCGACCAGATGTTCTTCCGTGTTCGCGCGCTCGGACAGGCCGCATCCGGCAACATCAATGTGGCCGACGATCATGTGCGGGTCGAGGTGATGCTGCCCTGGCTGTTGCAGCGCTTTGCGGAAATGGCGCAGGCCGCGATCCGCGATCGCGGCACGCTGCTGCTCAACAAGCCCAAGTGATTCCTGTTCTGCATCGCAGCAACGAAAGTTGGCGAAAATCCTGCGCGAGGCGCGCGTCGTCAGCTTGCTGGTAAGGAATTCGGCGGACCATCCTCGCAAAGCGCGGAGGAGGGAACCGGCCCACGAGTTGGCACGATATCCGCCAGGCCGTCCGGCCGTTCGATCCCGGGCGGCCTTCGCGTGTTCAGGCCTGCGTTGCAATACGCTTTCGAGCGGGCTTCTCGGCCATGAATTCTGCTTTCAAGACCACCGCCGGCAGGCCATGAAGCAGCGTCGATAGCGGCAGCTCCGCTGTGTCGATCCCTTCAATCGCATATCCCTGCAGGCTGACCGCTGCCTCGAGCGTTTCGCCGCTCGGCCAGGCCCGGCCGCCATCGGAGAACGCGGCGAAGTTTATCGCAATGGCGACAATGGCGGCGTTGCGGCCATGTTGCCTCGCAAACGCGAAGACGTGGTCGCGGTGCGGTCCGCTCACCTCGAGCGGTTGATAGTCGCCGAACGTAAAGACGTCGGCGAGCTCCGACCGCAGCTTCAAGAGGTGCGCGGTCCAAGCGAGCTTGAGCCGGCCGTCTGTCCAATTCCGCGCGAGCGCGGACCAATCGGGCGCGCGCAACGAAACGAGCGCAACCGCCCGCGCGGCGAAATCGACCGGACGACGATTGTCGGGATCGACCAGCGACAGATCCCAGAACTCCGTGCCCTGGTAGAAATCGGGCACGCCGGGCAGCGTCGCCTTCAGCGTGAGCTGGCTGATCGAATTGAGTGCGCCGAGCAGCGCGACCCGCCGCGCCAGTGCCGCGATCGATTCCAGGAATTCGCCCGACATCGCGGGATCGAGGACGCGGCCGATGAAGGTCTTGAGGCCCGCTTCGTAATTGTCGTGCGGATTGAGCCAGCTCGTCTGCTCCTTGCCCTCGCGGGCCGCCTTCAGTGCATAGGCCTGGATACGTTCTGTGAAAGTGTCGTCGGGCCCTTCCAGCGGCCAGGCGCCGACGAGTGTCTGATACAGCATGTATTCTGCCGCGACCGATGGCGCGCGGATGTCGCCATCCGTGACCAGATGCGGCGCATTCAGAACCTTCCATCGTGAGATTGCGCTGGTCCAGTCATGCGGGATTTCTGTCAACGCCATCAGCCGAGCGCGGGCGTCCTCGCCGCGCTTGGTGTCGTGGGTGGCGGTTGCCGTCATGCCATGCGGCCATTCCTTCGCCCGCACCTGCATCATGTCGTGGAAATCCGGAATGGACAGCGCTTTCGCGGCAGGATCGCCGCCGACTTCGTTGAGCGCGAGCAGGCGATGGAAGCGATAGAACGCGGTGTCCTCCAGCGATTTCGCCATCAAGGGCCCGGTGAATTGTTGCAGCTTGAGCGCAAAGCGGCGCACGCGGGGCGCGCTGTGCGGCGGCCGGCCGGGCTTGATCAGGTCGAGCGTCAGCGCATCGCGCAGGAAATCGAAAATGCCATCGTCGGCGGCGTACCATTCGGACCGCGCGCGCGCGATGGTGATCTCGATCAGCGCGCGGTCATGGGCGTTCGGCCCGGCTCCGGTCAGATAGGTGCGGTAGACCGGGAAATGCAGCACATGGAGTTCGAGCGCCTGGCGCAAACTGTCGGCGGAAAAATCGCGCGTCGAGTAATGTCCGCCGGCGATCCGCGCCAGCAGGCGCGTCAGCACGGTGAATTCGCTGGCGAGCAGCGTCTCGATCACGCGACGTTTGGCTTGCATCAGCACCGGCTCGATCTTTGGCGCCTGGTTGGAGATCTGACGCCATACCTCGTCGAGCGTATCGAGGCCCTTGCCGTCGATCAGGAGCTGTGCGATGGCATTCATCCATTCATAGCCGGTGGTGCCGTGAACGCCGGCAAAAGGCTGTAGCGCCTCGCCTTCGCCGAGGATCTTTTCGACCACGATGTAAAAAGGTTTGGCTTCGCCGCCCCGCGCTTCGCGGATCAGGCGGCGCAGGCGCTGGAAATATTGGGCGGGATCGCGCAGGCCGTCGATATGGTCGAGCCGCAGCCCCTGCAGCCTGCTCTCCGCGACCAGTCGTTTGACCAGCCGATGCGCGGCTTCGAATGTGCCGGCCTCTTCGACGCGCAACCCTGCAAGCGAGTTGACGTCGAAGAAGCGGCGATAGTTGATGTCGCTTGAGGCGAGGCGCCAGTGGCCGAGCTTGTAGTGCTGGCGTTCGAGCAGATGATGCAGAACCAGCGTCTGGGCGTGGCGGTCCGCGCCGGCGCGGTAGGCCGACAGGCCGCGCGCGATGAGTTCGGCGCTGCCGGCGATCTCCTTCAGTTCGTGCTTGAGCTGCGGCGCTTCCTGTCGATTGGGATGGCGCAATCCCCTGTAGCGCGAGGCAAGAGCGAGGATGCGCGTGCCGGCCTTGCTCTCCTCGGCGCCGGCTTCCTTCACCACCATCCGCAGCACCTCGCCATAGCGCTCCGGCGCGATCGGCAGGCGGTGCTCGAAATACCAGCAGGAGAAGCTGCCCTCGTCCGCGTCGTAGCGCAGCTCGATGTCGCCGCGCTCCAGCGCCTCACCATAGGACGAGCCGAGAATGGGCAGCAGCACGCCGCCGCGCTTGCGGTAGGGCAGTTGTTCCCAGTCGATATCGAAGGCGCCGGCATGCGGCGAGGCCGGGCCCCATTCCAGCATGTCGAGCCACCAGGGATTATCGGCAAAGTGCACGCCGACATGGTTGGGGACGAAATCGAGGATCAGGCCGAGGTCGTGCGCGCGCAGCGCCTCGGAGAGCTTTGCAAAACCGGCCTCGCCGCCGAGCTCCGGATTGAGTTTTGTGTGATCGACCACGTCGTAGCCGTGGGAAGAGCCCTTCCGCGCCTTCATGAAAGGCGAGGCGTAGAGATGCGTGATGCCGAGCGCCTTCAGATACGGGACAACCTCTGCGGCTTTCTCGAAATTGAAATCCGCGGTCAGCTGCAGGCGATAAGTCGCAAGCGGAATTGCCGGAGGCATGTCATCCTCCCATGCGCCAGTAGACAGACAAGGGCGGCAACCGGTCGCCGGGATCTCCGCCCCAAATCGAGCTGCCGGTCGTGTGGGGGGCATGATGTGCAATTTCGTTTGACGAGAGATTGGCGATCAGCCGCAGCGTCGCGCCATCGCCCATGCGCCAGTGCGCGGTGAGCAGGCCATCGTCTGCGGCATGGGCTTCGCCAAAGCGGGCGCCGGCCAGTCGCGGTGCGATCTCGCGCCGGCGGATGGTGAGCAACTCGCGCACCAACGCCAGCCGCTTCGCGCCAGCTTGTGTCTCGCGCGTCCGCCAATCAATCACCGCCGACTGGAACGTCGACAGCTCGAGCGGATCGGGCACCTCATCGCCATATCTGTCGTAGGCCCATTTGTATTCCTGCTTTCGCCCGTGGCGTACGGCGTTGGCGAGATCGCCCTCGAAATCGCAGAAGAACGGGAAGGGCACTTTCGAGCCCCACTCCTCGCCCATGAACAGCATGGGGATCATCGGCGCCAGCAGCGTCACCGCGAGCGCGGCTTCGATCTGCTCTGGCGAAGCAAGACTCCCCAGCCGGTCGCCGAACGGACGGTTGCCGATCTGGTCGTGGTTCTGCAGGAAGTTGACGAATGTCGCCGGCGGCAGTGCCCCGCTCGGCTCTCCCCGCGGCTCGTTGCCCCAGAAGGCCGAGATTTCACCCTGGTAGACAAAGCCCGAGGCCAGCGCGCGGGCGAGGTCGCTTCGCGGCGAGCGCTGGTAGTCGGCGTAATAGCCGTTGCTTTCGCGGGTGAAGAGCACGTGCCAGGCATGGTGGTAGTCGTCATTCCATTGCCCGCGATATTTGCCGCGCGATGGTTCTTGCGCAGCATCGAGCAGGGTGGCGCGGTTGTCGCCATTCTCCAGCACGAGATGGATGTTCCGGCCGGTCGCCGTCGCGAGCCGGCCGGCTGCGATGCTGAGGTCATGCAGCATCGAGGGCATGCCGGGCTCCGAGAAGATATGATTGGCGGCGTCGAGCCGCAGCCCGTCGAAGCGATACTCGCGCAGCCAGTGCAGCGCGTTCTCGATCGCGAACGCGCGCACTTCCGGCACGCGGTAATCGATCGCGCTGCCCCAGGGCGTTTGCGCTTCGGTAAAGAATTTCGGCGCATAGCGGCCGAGGAAATTTCCTTCCGGCCCGAAATGATTGTAGACCACGTCCAGGAACACCATCAGCCCGCGCAGATGCGCCTCGTCGATCAGCGTCTTCAGATCCTCGGGCCGGCCATAGGCGCTGTCGGGCGCATACCAGAGCACGCCGTCATAGCCCCAGCCATAACGGCCCGCGAAATCCGCGAGCGGCATCAGCTCCAGCGCGGTGATTCCTGTGCTGGCGAGATGGTCGAGTTTTTCGATCACGGCGCGATAGGTGCCGCCCTCGGTGAAGGTGCCGACATGGGTTTCGATCAGCACGGTTTCGGCCCAGGGCCGTCCGCGCCAATCCTTCGCGCGCCACTCAAAGCGCGCGTGATCGATCACCTCGCTCGGGCCGAACACGTCCTCGGGCTGAAAGCCGGAAGCGGGATCGGGCACGTCGATCTCGTCGTCGATGCGGAATTTGTAGCGCGCGCCGGCGCCTGTGCCGGCGACATCGAGGATGAACCAGCCGCCGCTATCGCGCCGCATCGGCTGCGGCTTTTTCTCCAGCACCAGATCGACGCGTTTCGCCGCCGGCGCCCACAGCCGGAACGACGTGCCGTCCTTGCCCGGCTCCGCGCCGAACTGCGCCTCGCTCATGCCGTGCCCGCAAAGGCCAGCACCGAACGGGGCGGGGCCTTTGTGTCGGCGCCGGAGGCAAAGGGGGCGCTCTCCTGCTTGACCTCGGTGGTGTTCAGCACCTGCTGCCAGCTCCTGTATTCCGGCGTCTTCGGCAGTTTGAACGCGATCTCCTCGGGCGCCGCGTTCAGGACAATAAAGATCGGCGCCTGTGCTTGTTCCATCGGGCCCAGCACATAGGCGAGAAAGCGCCCGTCCGGAAATTTCCAGTCGGCTTCCTGCATCTCCTCGGCCGCCGGCGTCAGCCACAGCACGCCATAGGAGCCGTCGGTGCGCCGTCCGTCGAGCCAGCGCTGGCTCTTGATTTGCGGAAACTGTTCGCGCAAGGCCGTCATGTGGCCAATGAAATCGGTGAGATCGTCGCCTTCCTTGCCGAGATTTTCCCAGGTGACCCAGCCGGTCTCATTGTCCTGGCAATAGGCGTTGTTGTTGCCGTTCTGGGTGTTGCCGACCTCGTCTCCGGCCAGCATCAGCGGCAGGCCCTGGGCCAGGAACAGGCAGGCGAGCTGGTTCTTGCGGAGCTGGCGGCGCAGCGCGACGATGGCGGGATCATCGGTCGGGCCCTCATGGCCGCAATTGTTGCTGTGGTTGTCGTTGGATCCGTCGCGGTTGTCCTCGCCATTGGCCATGTTGTGCTTCTGGTTGTAGCTGAACAGGTCGGCCAGCGTGAAACCGTCGTGGACGGTGATGTGGTTGACGCCAGCGCGCAGCTTGCGGCCGTCATGGTGAAACAGGTCGGATGAGGCCGTCATGCGGCCCGAGACCTCGCCGATGAGGCTGCCTTCGCCGCTCCAGTAGCGCCGCATGGCGCTGCGATAGCGGTCATTCCATTCCGACCATTGCGAGGGAAACCCGCCGACCTGGTAGCCGCCCATGCCCAGATCCCACGGCTCGGCGACGAGCTTGGCGCCTGATAGCACCGGGTCCTGGCGGATTGCGGTGAGGAAGGCGGCGTTGCGGTCGAAGCCGGTCGGCGTGCGCGCCAGCGTGGTCGCGAGATCGAAGCGGAAGCCGTCGACATGGCAGACCTCGACCCAGTAGCGCAGCGAGTCCATCACCATCTGAAGCACGCGCGGATGGGTGAGGTTGACCGAGGAGCCGCAGCCGGTGAAGTCGTCGTAGTAGCGCTTGTTGTTCGGCTTCAGCCAGTAATAGGAGGCATTGTCGATGCCGCGGAACGACAGCGTCGGGCCGAGATGGTTGCCCTCGGCGGTGTGGTTGTAGACCACGTCGAGCATAACCTCGATGCCGGCGTCGTGAAGCCGCGCCACCGTGGTGCGGAATGCATCGAGCGGATTGTCCTGGGCGTAGCGCGGCTCCGGCGCGAAAAAGGACAGCGTGTTGTAGCCCCAGTAATTCGCGAGCTTCTTCTCGACCAGGACGCGGTCGTCGACAAAGGCGTGGATCGGCAACAGCTCGACCGTGGTGACGCCGAGCTTCTTCAGATGCGCGATCATCGCCGGCGACGACAGTCCGCCATAGGTGCCGCGCAGATTGGGCGGCACGTCGGTGCGCGTTTGCGTCAGGCCCTTGGCGTGGGCCTCATAGATGATGGTGTCTTCCCAGGGGATGCTGGGGCGGATTTCGCGCCGGCCCCAGTTGAAGGTCTCGTCGACCACGACGGCCTTCGGCATGCCGCGCGCATTGTCGCGGCGGTCGAAGGAAAGATCCTCGCGCGGGCTGCCGGTGCGATAGGCGAAATGCGCGTCGCTCCAGACCAGCCGTCCCGCAAGCCGCTTGGCGTAGGGATCGAGCAGCAGCTTGTTGGCGTTGAAGCGGTGGCCGTGCTCGGGCTCGTAGGGACCGTGAACGCGATAGCCGTAGAGTTGCCCCGGCGAGACGTCGTTGAGATAGCCGTGCCAGACGTCTTCGGTGCATTCCGGCAGCTCGATGCGTTCGAGCTCGCGGCGGCCCTGGTTGTCGAACAGGCACAGCTCGACCTTCTCTGCATTTGCCGAAAACAGCGCAAAATTAGTGCCGCGGCCGTCCCAGCTTGCGCCAAGACGCGAAAAGGTTCCAGCGGTAAGGCGCATCGATCAGCCTTCGGGTACGAGAAATATGGCGGCCAGCGGCGGGATGGTGAGATTGAGCTCTGGCGCCGCAGCGTCCCCGGCGTGGACTCCGCCGAAATTGCCGACATTGGTGCCGCCATATAAAGCGGAGTCGGAATTGAAGGCCTCGCGCCAGTGCCCCGCAAAGGGGACACGGATGCGGTAGTTGTAATAAACGTTCGGCGAAAAATTCACGACCACCAGGCAGCGCGCGCGCCCGTCATGGCCCTTGCGGATCCAGGCGAATACGTTGTGGTTGGCGTCCTCGGTGATGACCCATTCGAAGCCCGCAGCCTCGCAATCGAGCTCATGCAACGCAGGAACGTTGCGATAGAGCTGGTTGAGGTCGCGGATCAGGGTCTGGATGCCCTGATATTTCTTCTGCTCCAGCAGATGCCAATCCAGCGAATGGTCGTGATTCCATTCGCTCTCCTGGCCGAGCTCGCAGCCCATGAACAAGAGCTTCTTGCCGGGATGACCGAACATGAAGCTGTAATAGGCGCGCAGATTCGCAAAGCGCTGCCAATCGTCGCCGGGCATGCGTCCCAGGATCGAGCGTTTGCCGTGCACGACCTCGTCATGCGACAGCGGCAGGATGAAGTTTTCCGAGAATGCGTAGTGCAGGCCGAACAGGATGTCGCCGTGATGATGTTTGCGGTGGATCGGGTCCTTGCCGATATATTTCAGGGTGTCGTGCATCCAGCCCATGTTCCACTTGTAGCCGAAGCCGAGCCCGCCCTGGTCGACCGGGCGCGACACCTGCGGCCAGGCCGTTGATTCTTCGGCGGCTGTGGTCGCCTGCGGGAAGCGTGCAAACAGCTCGGTGTTGAAGCGGCGCAGGAACGCGATCGCCTCGATATTTTCCCGGCCGCCATGCCGGTTCGGAATCCAGCCGCCATAGGGACGGCTGTAGTCGAGATAGAGCATGGAGGCGACCGCGTCGACACGCAGGCCGTCGATGGCGTAGCGCTCCAGCCAGAACAGCGCATTCGACACCAGCAAGTTGGTGATTTCGGTGCGGCCGTAATTGTAGATCAGCGTGCCCCAGTCGAGATGGCGGCCCTGCATCGGGTTGGCGTGCTCGTAAAGCGCGGTGCCGTCGAAATTGCCAAGGCCGTGCGGGTCATCGGGGAAATGCCCGGGTACCCAATCCAGTATCACGCCGATGCCTTGCGCATGGCAGGCATCGACCAGCGCACAGAAATCCTCCGGCGAGCCGAACCGGCTTGTGGGAGCAAAGAGCCCGGTCGGCTGATAGCCCCAGGAGCCGTCGAATGGATGTTCGCTGATGGGCAGGAACTCGACATGGGTGAAGCCGAGATCGCGCACATAGGCCGGCAGCTGCTCGGCCAGCTCGCGATAGCTCAGCCATTCATTGTTGCCCTTGCGCCGCCACGAGCCGAGATGGACCTCGTAGATCGACATCGGCGCGCTGCGCGAATTGATGCCCTCCGGCGCCGGGCGCGGACGCGGCAGCTTTGTCTCGTCGAGCACGATGGACGCGGTTTTGGGTCGCACCTCCGCGGCAAAGGCCAGCGGATCGGCTTTCAGCGGCAGATGCTGGCCGTGCGGGCCGATCATGTCGAACTTGTAGTGATCGCCGTCCTTGGCCTGCGGCACGAACAATTCCCAATAGCCCTGGCCGCGCGAGCGCATCGGATGCCGCCGCGCGTCCCAGAAATTGAAATCGCCGACCACGCTGACCCGCCGCGCATTCGGCGCCAGCACCACGAAGGCGACGCCTTCGACGCCGTCCATGACCCTCGGATGTGCACCGAGCTTGTCGTAGAGCCGCTGATCGGTGCCTTCGCCGAGCAGATAGAGGTCGTAGTCGCTCAGAACCGGCGGGAAGCGGTAGGGGTCGTCGAGCTGCACGACATTGTCGCCGAACTGCGCGCGCAAATGATAGCGCTTCGAGGCTCCCGGCATCGTCCCGGTGAACAGGCCGGCGTCGTGAATGCGCGACAGCTTGGCGGTCTCGCCATGCTCGCCGACCGCTTCGACGTTGGACGCCTCCGGCAGGAAGGCGCGCACCACCGTCCTGTCGCCCTCGGTGTGGACGCCGAGATAGCGGAAGGGATCGGCGTGGCGGCCTTCGACGATCGCATAGGCCTCGGCGGACAGCTTACTCATTGGGACTCACCTGAAAACTCGGACAGCATGCGCAACAGGCCGGCCACCGGCAGGCGCAGCCATTCTACCCGGTGAGCCAGCTCATATTCGATCTCGTGAATGGCTTTTTCCAGCAAAAAGAAATTAACCATGGCATCCGTTGCATGCGGATCGGAAGGCCAGAGTCGCGTGTTTGTCATGCTCTCGCGATAGGCGGTCTGGAACGCCTCCGCGGCGCGATCGCGCCATTCGCGAAGTGCTGCCGTGAGCTTGCCCTGCTCGTCGGGTGCGACCTTCAAGGCGCGGTCGAACGCGGCAATGACGGAGTAATCGATCGATCGGATCAGGCCCGCGACGTCGCGCGCCGGCGGCGCCTTGCGCCTTCGTTCGGCCAGCGGCAGGCCGGCATCGCCCTCGAAGCCGATGACGAAGATGTCGTCCCTTGCGATCAGCATCTGCTCGAGCCGGAAATCGCCGTGAATGCGGATGGAAGATCCATCGATGTCAGGCGGCAGCAGCGTGCTCAGCCGCCTGTGGATGGCGTCGCGCTGGGCCAGCAGTTTCTCGACCAGCGGCCGGTCGGCCTCGCGCACGGCGTCGCGCTGGCCGAGCGCATCGAACAGGCGGTCGGCGCGGGCGATGACTTCACCGGTCCAGCGCCGCACGTCCTCCGCTATGATCTCCTCCGGTGCGAAGTCGGCGATCCCGGAATGGCCGGCGAGCGCCTGATGCAGCTCGGCTACGCGCCGTCCTGCCTGTGACATGATGCGCAGATATGGAATCTGCTGCTCGTCCCGGCTGCTGTAACCATTGGCGGCCAGGAGACGCTGGTCGTCGACAAAACGGTCGAGATAGGCCGATGTCACGGTCCAGCCGTCGCCTTGATGGGGCACCTGTGCATGGACGGTGGCGATCGCACTGCGCTGCTGGCCTTCGATGAATTCGACGGTGCCGAGCAGGGCCGGCGCATTGGCAAAATGCGCCACGTCGGTCAGGAAGCGGCCGACTTCGATGACGGGATTGAAACCGGCTTCCGTCTTCCGGAACACCTTGACACAATAGTCGCCGTCTACCAGCGCCGTGCTGTTGGATTTGCCGGTCTCGACGGTGCGAATGCTTTCGGGTTGCCGCACCTGCTTGTCGGAGAATTGACTGGTCGGCCGGAATTCCAGTTGCAGGTTGTTCTCGGTGACCGTCAGCGATTCCCTCAAGTTGCGCAGCAGCAGCCCGATGAAGATCGGATCGGTTGCGACATCGAGCAGCGTGCCTTCGCGCGCGCCCTGGCGCACGGCGGCAAAGGCGCTCGGATTGTAGCGCTCGCGATCGAACCGCACCCATTCGATCTGCATCGGCAGCAGATAGCGCGCGGTCTTGTCGTTCCGTGTCGCTTCGAAGAAAGCCAGCCATGGCCGGTTGTCGCCGATGTCGCAGAAGGGAATCGCGGTGACGAGGGTGGGGCGGATCTTTTCGGGCGAACGCTCCGGATACCAGCGCGTCCGCGCCAGATGGCCCGGCAGCACGTCACGCTCGAACACGCCGCGGGTACGGGCCAGCGAGACCCAGGTCGAGTTCAGCGGCACCACCAGCGTCTCGAATTCCGGCACCGCGCGCGGCGTCACCGGCTCCGACTTGTCGCGTTCCTGCAGCTGGAACCAGTAGAAGCCAAAGGGCGCGAGCGTGATCATGTAAGGTAGTTCGCCGATCGCGGGAAAGCGCGTGCGGCCGAGCATTTCCAGCGGGATGCGCTCTTTCCACGCCGACAAATCAAGCTCGGTCGCCTGCGCCGAGCGCGACAAATTGGCGATGCAAAGGATGGCCTCGCCCTTGTACTCCCTGACATAGGCGAGCACGGAGCGGTTGGCCGGGCGGATGAACGTCATCGTGCCGCGGCCGAAGGCCAGCGTCGATTTGCGTACGGCGATGAGCCGCTTGGTGGCTGACAGCAGCGACGACAGGCTGCGCGACTGCGCCTCCACATTGACGGCTTCATAGCCGTAAACGGGGTCCATGATCATCGGCGCGTAGAGTTTGGCGGGATCGGCGCGCGAGAAACCGCCATTGCGGTCCGGCGTCCATTGCATCGGTGTGCGCACGCCGTTGCGGTCGCCGAGATAGATGTTGTCGCCCATGCCGATCTCGTCGCCGTAATAGATGATCGGCGTGCCCGGGAACGACAGCAGCAGCGAGTTCATCAGCTCGATCTTGCGCCGGTCGTTGTCCATCAACGGCGCCAGCCTGCGGCGGATGCCGACATTGATGCGGGCGCGCGGGTCGTTGGCATAAGTCGACCACAGATAGTCGCGCTCGACGTCGGTGACCATCTCCAGCGTCAGCTCGTCGTGGTTGCGCAGGAACAGCGCCCATTGGCAATCGGCGGGGATGTCGGGTGTCTGCCGCAGGATGTCGGTGATGGGAAAACGGTCTTCCTGCGCGATCGCCATGTAGAAGCGCGGCATCAGCGGGAAGTGATAGGCCATGTGGCATTCGTCGCTCTGGCCAAAATATTCCTGCACGTCCTCGGGCCATTGATTGGCCTCGGCGAGCAGAACCTTGTTCCTGGCGTAGGCGTCGAGTTCCTGCCGCAGCTTCTTGATGATGGTGTGCGTCTCCGGCAGGTTCTCGTTGTTGGTGCCGTCGCGCTCGCAGAGATAGGGGATCGCGTCGAGCCGGAAGCCGTCGACGCCGGTATCGAGCCAGCGCTTCATCACCTGGATGATCGCGCTGACCACCCGCGGATTGTCGAAATTGAGATCGGGTTGATGAGAAAAGAATCGGTGCCAGTAGAACTGGCCGGCTTCGGGATCCCAGGTCCAGTTCGACTTTTCCGTGTCCGTGAAAATAATGCGCGTGCCCTGGTATTTCTGGTCGGTGTCGCTCCAGACATACCAGTCGCGCGCGCTGGAGCCCGGATGGCTGCGGCGGGCGCGCTTGAACCAGTCGTGCTGGTCGGAAGTGTGGTTGACGACGAGTTCGGTGATGACCCGCAAGCCGCGCTTCTTCGCCTCCTGGATGAAGCGCTTGAAATCCTTCATGGTCCCGAAGTCGGGATTGATCGCGCCGTAGTCGGCGATGTCATAGCCGTCGTCGCGGCCGGGCGAGGGATAGAACGGCAGCAGCCACAGCGTGGTGACGCCGAGCTCGTGGAGGTAGGGCAGCTTCTCGCACAGGCCTGCGAAATCGCCGATGCCGTCATTGTTGCTGTCGGCAAAGGCCTTCACGTGCAACTGGTAGATGATGGCGTCCTTGTACCAGAGCGCGTCGCCGTCGAGATCGGTGACCGGCAGTTCGGCCGTGTCGATGGAGGACATCAGGTTCATCGGGCGGTCCCCTTGCGTCCGGCCGCGATCCCGCCCGCTTCGGGCGCAATAGGGAGACTGGCGCCGGTCCCGGCGCTTTCGACAGTTCGCGCTTGTTTGATCACGGTGATGCCATTGACATGGAACTGACGTCCCGTTTCGTTAGCGGGAAAGGAGACGCTGTACCTCACTAGAAAGTCGCTTGCTTGCCAATGGTTCCATTTGGAACCGCCCTGTGGGCGACGGCGTTGGAAATGCCTATCCTGTTCTCCTATCTGGACAATTTCGCGACATTGTCTCCCCCCGTCGCGTGCAAACTGCGTGCCTAATGGACCTTTTCAGCCAAGCTCAAAGTCTGGGAATCCTGACCGAATTCACCGACGGCCAGGGCCAGCGCCATGTCACCGATGAAACTGCCCTGAAAATCATCATTGATGCCTTCCCGGCGCTGACGCCGCGCCTGTTCGTCGACGGCCCGGTGGTGATCCGGACCTCGCTGCCTGCCCGGACCGAGCTGCGCGATACGGCAAAATTGCCGGTGCACTGGAAGATCGAGGCGAACGGAGGGGTGATCGCCGAGGGCGCGGCGGATGACCGCAGCCTGGTCTGGCCCGAAAACCTCCCGGAGGGCGCCTATCGGCTGCAGCTCAGCGATACCGCGGGCAAAACCGAGGAGGCGCCGCTGATCGTGGCGCCCGAGCGGGCCTTTGCCGGCGATTTCGACCGTGGCTGGCTGATCGCCGTGCAGCTCTACGGCGTCCGCTCGGCGCGCAACTGGGGCATGGGCGATTTCAGCGATCTCGCGCAGCTGATCCGGCGGGCGAGCAACCTTGGCGCCGACGGCATCGGCCTCAATCCGCTGCATGCGCTGTTCGACGACCGCCCCGGCGATTGCAGCCCCTATTCGCCAAACAGCCGGTTGTTTTTGAACGCGCTCTATATCAATGCGGAGAAAGCCCCGGGTTATCAAGGCGACGTGGATGGAGCGGCCGTCGAAAGATTGCGGCAGACGACCGTCGTCGACTATCCCGCCGTCGCCGCCTTGAAATGGCGAGCGCTGCGCTCGGCCTTCGAAAAGTTCAGCGCCAACCCGGATCCGGTGTCGCACGCGGATTTCGAGGCCTTCCGCGTCGAGCGCGGCACGTTGCTGCTGCGCTTTGGCTGTTTCGAGGTGCTGCGCCATCGCTTCGGCAAGCCGTGGTGGGAGTGGCCGGAAGAGTGGCGCGAGCCGGATGCGGCGAAATGCGCGGAGTTGCGCGTCGGTCCCGACAGGAGCGAGGTCGAATTCGTCGAATACGTGCAGTGGGTCGCCGACCGCCAATTAGGCGGCTGCAAGAAGCTGGCGGAAAACCTTGGCATGAAGGTCGGGCTCTATCTCGACGTCGCCGTCGGCGTGCAGTCCGATGGTTTCGATGCCTGGAACGAGCAGGTGGCGATCTCGCGCCATCTCGCGGTCGGCGCGCCGCCCGATCCGCTCAACACGCTCGGCCAGAACTGGGGCCTCGCCGGCTTCAACGCCGCGGGTCTCGAGATGAAATCCTTCGCGCCGTTCCGCGAGATGCTGCGGGCCTCGATGCGCCATGCCGGTGCGATCCGGCTCGACCACGTGCTGGGATTGAAGCGGCTCTATCTCGTCCCGCACGGCTTTCCCGCCCGTCAGGGCGCCTATGTGCAGATGCCGCTGGAGGCGCTGTTCGCCGCCACGGCGCTGGAGAGCGTCGCGCAGCACTGCGTCGTGATCGGCGAGGATCTCGGCACCGTGCCGGAAGGCTTTCGCGAGCAGATGGCCGATTGGGGCATCTGGTCCTATCTGGTCGTGATGTTCGAGCGCAATGACGACGGTCACTTTCGCGGCATCGACCGCTACCAGCCCAATGCGCTGGTCACCTTCAACACCCACGATCTCTGCACCTATGCCGGCTGGCGTTCCTTCGGCGATCTGAAGATCAAGCGCTCGATCGGGCTCGATCCCGGCGAAACCGACCAGGCACGCTGGGATGCGCTCGGCATGTTCGACGAGGTGCTGCGCCAGAATGGCATCGAGCAGAACGATCTCTATTCGGTCGCCAGATTTCTGGCGCGGACCAAATCGCGGCTGATGGCGATTTCGCTGGAGGATATGCTGGGCGTCACCGATCAGCCCAACATTCCCGGCACCGTGAACGAACATCCGAACTGGCGGCAGCGACTGCCGGTCGCGATCGAAGACTTCTCCGCGACCTTCGATGCGGCTGCGCTCAAGGACGCGACCCATGAGCGCATGCGCATCGCGGGCTGACTTTTAGCGAGTGAGGCGAGTTGCCATTAGCGATCGAGGATTATGGCCTGATCGGCGATTGTGAGACCGCGGCTCTCGTCGGGCGCGACGGATCGATCGACTGGCTGTGCTGGCCGGCCTTCGATTCCGACGCCTGCTTTGCCGCCATCCTCGGCGCGGATAAGCACGGCCGCTGGCTGATCGCGCCGAAGGCGGAAATCAAAAAGACTTCGCGCCGCTATCGGGACCAGACGCTGATCCTGGAGACGCAGTTCGAAACGGCGGACGGCACCGTCACGCTGATCGATTTCATGCCGCCGCGCGGCAAGGCTTCCGACGTCGTTCGCCTGGTGCGCGGCGTCAAAGGCCGGGTGAAGATGCGGATGCAGCTGGTGATCCGTTTCGGCTTCGGCGTCGATATCCCCTGGGTGAAGCGCACCGGGGACCGCTCCGCGCTGCTGGCGATCGCAGGCCAGGACATGACGGTGCTGCGCACGCCGGTCGAGACCCGCGGCGAGGACATGACCACGGTCGCCGATTTCGAGGTGAGCGAAGGCGAGACCATTCCGTTCGTGCTTACCTATGGTCCGTCGCATCTCGATGTGCCCCCGCCGATCGATCCCGAAATCGCGCTGCGGGAAACCGAGGCGTTCTGGAAAGAGTGGTGCGCTCGCTGCACTTACGAGGGCGAGCATCGCGCGCTGGTGCTGCGTTCGCTGGTCACGCTGAAGGCGCTAACCTTCGCGCCGACCGGCGGCATTGTCGCCGCGCCGACCACCTCGCTGCCGGAAAAGCTCGGCGGCGCGCGAAACTGGGACTACCGCTTCTGCTGGCTGCGCGACGCCACCTTCACGCTGCTGGCGCTGATGAACTCCGGCTATACCGAGGAAGCCTCGGCCTGGCACAACTGGCTCTTGCGCGCAGCCGCCGGCGCGCCCAACGACATGCAGATCATGTATGGCATCTGGGGCCAGCGGCGGCTCCTGGAATGGGAGGCAGCGTGGCTGCCGGGCTACGAAGGGGCGCAGCCGGTGCGGATCGGCAATGCCGCGCATGCGCAGCTGCAGCTCGACGTCTATGGCGAACTGATCGACGCCTTCCACCAGGCGCGCATGGCGAAGCTGAAGCTCGACGACGGCAGCTGGGATCTGGAATGCGCGGTGCTGGGACATCTCGCCGAAGTCTGGGATCATCCCGATCACGGCATCTGGGAGCGGCGTGGCGAGCCCAGACATTACGTCTTCTCCAAGGTCATGACCTGGGTCGCGTTCGACCGCGCCATCAAGAGTGTGGAGAAATTCGGCTTCAAGGCGCCGCTGGAGGAATGGCGTGCGCTGCGCGACACCATTCACCGCAACGTATGCGCCATGGGTTTTGATGTAGGGCTCAATTCCTTTGTGGAGTCCTATGGCTCGAAATTGCTCGACGCCAGCCTCCTGCTGTTGCCGGCGGTCGGGTTCCTGCCCGCAACCGATCCAAGGATACACGGCACGCTGGCCGCGGTCGAAAGACACATGATGCGCGACGGCTTCGTGCTGCGGCACGACCCGCGCGATATTTCATCGGAGGAGAAACAGCCGATCGAGGGCGCGTTTCTGGCCTGCAGCCTGTGGCTTGCGGACGCGTATGTGCTGTCGGGCGAATTAACGAAGGCGCAGACGCTGTTCGACCGCGTGGTCGGTATTGCCAACGATCTCGGGCTCCTGGCAGAAGAATATGATTCAATCGCCCGGCGTCAGACCGGCAATTTCCCGCAGGCGCTGACCCACATCGCGCTGATCAACACCGCCCATAACCTCGACGAAGCGACCAAGGCGAGCGGGAAGCCGGCGATGCAAAGGTCGAAGTAGCGACTGCGCGGCAACGGCATTTCATGGTGTCAGGCGAGTTGCCGGCAGCATGAACACCGTTGACCTGGTTCTGCCAAAGTCGGAATCAAAAGGGGCCACCTCGCGGCGACCCCCTGCCGGCGAAAATTTGTTCGGAATGAAATCCAGCCCCGGCAAGATCAGACTAGAGCTTTCCACAGACCCCGGGGATTCCGTAAGATTACGGTGTTCCCTTACCGGAACCCGAATTGTCCCCGTCTGTCGCCGCAAGGCGCTGTCGCTATTGCCGCGGTCGCAAACGAGCTATTCGCTCGTTGACGAGGAAACCGAGGCTGAACGTTAGCTCTACCCGTTCTCCTTCAAAACCACGTCCATCGCCTTCGCAAATCCATCCTCCTCATTCGAGGCGGTGACGCGCTTGGCGTGCTGCTTGACGTCGTCGTTAGCATTGCCCATCGCAAACGACAGGCCGCTGACTGCGAACATCGCGACATCGTTGTGCATGTCGCCGATGGTAGCGACTTCATCTGTGGAAATCCCGAGCCGCCGCGCCATCGCCTGCACGAAGGTACCCTTGTTCTGCCCGGGCGGGGTGATGTCGAGATAGTAGTCCTGCGAGCGCACCGCGGTCGCCTGCGTGCCGAGCGCTTTCTGCATCTCGCTCTCGCAACGGGCGAGCAGCGCGAAATCCGACGACGAGCCGACCACCTTGCACGCGCGGGACACATAGGGCGTGAAGTCATCGATGATGGTCGGATCGGCCTTGATCGCGCGCTTTTCGTTGGGGACGTATGGGCCGTCGGGATGTTTCGTGAGCCACTGGTCGTTGGTGAACAGCCAGATATCCACGCCGTATTCATTGAGCTGATCGAGGCTCTTCTGCACGGCGGAGGCCGGGATCAGGTGCTGCTCGACGGGATTCATCTGCGCATCGATGATCGAGCTGCCGTTGAAGGGGCCGACCGGAAGCGTGATGGCGAGTGGCTCGATCAGAAAACGCATGCCGATGGCAGGCCGGCTGGAGGTGATGGTGAAGCCGATGCCGGCCTGGTGCAGCCGCTGCACGGCGGCCTTGGCGGCGTCCGTCAGGCGTTTGTCCTTGGTCAGCAGCGTGCCGTCGACGTCGGACACCACGAGGGCAATGCGGGTCATGGCTGGCTCGATTTCAACTGGCGCACGACGTCTTCGACGATGGCCTCGACCGGCGCAGCGATCGACACCGTCAGCGGATGTTCGTCCGGCGTCGGCGGCTCCAGCGTGTCGAACTGGCTGGTAAGCAATCCCGGTGGCATGAAATGATCCTTCCGCCGGCCGAGCCGGTCCGCGATCAAGGCTTGCGTGCCGTCAAGATAGACCAGACGGACGTCGGTTCGGCCATGCAGCAGCACATCGCGATAGGCGCGCTTCAGCGCCGAGCAGCCGATCACCACGCGCTCATCGGCCTCGCAGACCCGGTCGATTTCGACGGCAATCGCGTTGAGCCAGGGCCAGCGATCCTCGTCGGTCAAGGGGTGGCCGGCGCTCATCTTGGCGACGTTGCTTTTGGGATGGAATTTGTCGGCATCCTCGTAAGGCCAGCCGAGGCGTTTCGCCAAATGTTCGCCGATCGTGCTCTTGCCCGAGCCGGAGACGCCCATCACGATCAGCGCGCATGGCACAGCTTCAGCTGCCACGAACATCCTCCGGAAGCGCAGCCGCATCCACCAGCCAGACCGTCCGGCCGTTCGATCGCGCGCGAGCAGCCGGCAGGTTCTCGCCGGAAAACACCCGCGTCAAGATCGCGCGCTTGGCCGCGCCCGCAGCCTCGAACAGCATTTCGCGGCAGGAAGCCAGCGCGGGCAGGGTAAGCGACACACGGGCTACGTACGGCTCGACGTTGGCCTGGGGCACGCCGACCACCCAGCGCGCCGTTTCCTCCACGGCCGGATAGCCTGGAAACAGCGAGGCGGTGTGGCCGTCGGGGCCGGTGCCCATCAGCACGAGATCGAACAGCGGCCGGCCCGGATCGAGCTGATCCGCGCCATAGAAGGATTTCAGCTCGCGCTCGTAACGCGAGGCGGCGTCATCCGGGTTTGTCGCATCAGCCGGGATCGGATGAATATGGGACGCGGGAGCAAGGCGATCGAGGAAGATGCCGCGCGCCATCGCCATGTTGTTCCTGGCGTCGCTGGTCGGCACGAAGCGCTCATCGCCGATGAACCAGTGCACGCGGTCCCACGGAATCTCGCTTCGATAGGCCTCGCTCGCGAGCAGCTCATAGAGCTGCTTCGGGCTCGATCCGCCGGTGAGGCAAATCGCGATCCGGCCACTGTTCTCGCCGATCCGCGCCAGCACGCGATCGGCAGCCGTCCTGGCAAGCGCAGCCGCGTCAGCAACCGCAATCACCTTGCGCGCGTCGCCTGCCATCGTCAGGTCAGCTTGCGCCAGCTGCGGCCGTCGCGGGCGAGCAACTCGTCCGCCTCCTCGGGGCCCTCGGTGCCGGCGTCGTAGATCTTCAGCCCCTTGGCGCCGGCTTTCTTCCACGCGTCGAGGAAGGGCTGCACCGCCTGCCAGCCGGCTTCGACGCCGTCGGCGCGCTGGAACAGGATGTTGTCTCCGATCATGCAGTCATAGATCAGCGTCTCGTAGCCGGTCGAGGGCTCGACATCGAAGTGGTCCTTGTAGCGGAACTTCATCTCGACGCCGTCGATGTCGATCGAAGGTCCCGGCACCTTGGTGTTGAACTGCAGCTCGATGCCTTCGACCGGCTCGGTCGAGATCACCAGAAAATTCTGCGACAGCTTGTCGACCGGCGTGTCGCGGAACATCGCAAACGGCGCCTGCTTGAACTTGATCGCGATCTCGGTGCGCTTGACGCAGAGCGCCTTGCCGGTGCGCAGATAGAAGGGCACGCCGGCCCAGCGCCAATTGTCGATGGTGAGCTTCAGCGCGGCGTAGGTTTCCGTGGTGCTGCCCGGCTTGACGTCTTCGCTCTTGCGATAATCCTCGACCTCGGTGTCGCCGACCTTGCCGCCGCGATACTGCCCGCGCACGGAATTCTTCAGCGCCTCCTCCTCGCTCTGCAACTGGATCGAGGACAATATCTCCGCCTTTTCGGAGCGCACCGCCAGCGCGTCGAACCGCGACGGCGGCTCCATCGCCACCAGCGACAACAGCTGGAACAGGTGGTTCGGCACCATGTCGCGCAGCGCGCCTGTGGAATCATAGAAGCTGCCGCGATGGCCGACGCCGAGCTTTTCGTCGACCGTGATCTGGATATGGTCGATGTGGTTGCGATTCCAGATCGGCTCGAACATGCCGTTGGCAAAGCGCAGCACCAGGATGTTCTGCACTGTTTCCTTGCCGAGGTAGTGATCGATCCGGTAGATCTGCTGCTCGTCGACCAGCTTTTGCAATTCGTGGTTCAGGTGCCTGGCGGATTCCAGGTCGGTACCGAACGGCTTCTCGACAATGAGCCTCCGCCACGAGCCGTTCTCGGCCAGCATGCCGGTGCGGCCGAGCTCCTTCGCGATCGGCAGGAACGCATTTGGCGGCGTCGCGAGATAGAAAAGCCGGTTGCCGCCGGTCTTGCGTTCGGCTTCGAGCTTGTCGAGTTGCTTGCTCATCGCATCGAACGAGGCAGGGTCTTTGGGGTCGGCCTCGATGCAGGTAACGCAGGAGAGCAGCTTTTTCGCCAGCGCGTCGTCGATCTTCCGGGCGGAGAACTGGCGCAGGCCTTCCAACAGGCTTTCGCGCAGTTGGTCGCCGGTCATGCCCTTGCGGGCGACACCGACCACGCAAAAATTGTCCGGCAAGAGATTGCCGACCAGGAGGTTGTACAGCGCCGGCACCACCAGGCGATGCGCGAGATCGCCGGTGACGCCGAAAATGACAAAACAGCAGGGTTCGGGCTTGTGACCGTTGGGCATACGATGGGCCTCTAACCGGGCTTCTTGGGCTCGCGATGGCCGCCGAAACCGGCGCGCATCGCCGAGAGGATTTTTTCAGCGAAGGTGTGCTGCTTGCGCGAGCGGAAGCGCGCAAACAGGGCGGCGGTCAGAACTTCTGCCGGCACCGCCTCGTCGACCGCGGCATTGACGGTCCAGCGGCCTTCGCCGGAATCCTCGACAAAGCCGGAGTAGTTGTCGAGCGTGTGGTTTTCCGCGAGTGCGGACGCCGTGAGGTCGAGCAGCCAGGACGGGATCACGCTGCCGCGGCGCCAGACTTCCGCGATGTCGGCAATGCTGAAGTCGAAGCGATGGTCCGCCGGCAGTGCCTCGATATTGGCATTCTTCAAAATGTCAAAGCCTTCAGCATAGGCCTGCATCAGGCCATATTCGATGCCGTTGTGGATCATCTTGACGAAATGGCCGGCGCCGACCGGGCCGGCATGGATATAGCCTTGCTCGACGCGTGGATCGCGGCCCTCGCGGTTTGGCGTGTGCGGAATATCGCCGGCGCCCGGCGCGAGCGCCTTGAAGATCGGATCGAGCCGGTCGACCACGGCCGTGTCGCCGCCGATCATCATGCAGTAGCCGCGCTCGATGCCCCAGATGCCGCCGGAGGTGCCGACATCGAGATAATGGATGCCGCTTTCCTTGAGCTTCTTGCCGCGGCGGACGTCGTCCTGCCAGAACGTGTTGCCGCCATCGATGATGACGTCGCCGGCTTCCATCAGTTTCGCCAGCGTCTCGATCGTCTCCTCGGTGATCCTGCCCGCAGGCAGCATCACCCAGGCGGTGCGCGGCTTCTCGAGTTTCTTGACGAAATCCTCCAGCGCTTTCGCGCCGGCCGCGCCGTCGGCCGCGAGACCCGCGACCGCCTTTTCGTCCTTGTCGTACACGACAGTGGTGTGGCCATGCTTCATCAAGCGGCGGACGATGTTGCCTCCCATCCGCCCCAGGCCAATCATTCCAAGCTGCATGCTGACAATCCCTGTTAGTTCAACGCTTCGGTGATGGCGGCATCGAGCATTTTCAGGCCCGATGCGAGATCGCCCTTCAGATGCACCCGCAGCGCGCGCCGGCCGCGCTCGGTGAGCACGTCGAAATCGCCGCGGGCCTGCGCCGCCTTGATCACGCCAAAACTCGCTTTCTGGCCGGGCACCGGCAGGTCCTTGGCGTCGTCGGCCGTGATCTGCAGGAACACGCCGCTGTCGGGCCCGCCCTTGTAGGCCTGCCCGGTCGAGTGCAGGAAGCGCGGGCCAAATTCGGCGCACGTCGCAACGTGACGCTGTTCGCCCACTTTCAGTCGCATGTCCTGCAGCATGTCGATGTGGTCGGCATCGCGCTCGATATAGGCGAGCAGCGCGACGTAATCGTCGGCATGGATGCGGGAGAGATGCGCCTTGATCCATGAGCCGAGCGTGCCGTCGGCGCCGAGGCTGCGCAGGGCTTCGACGTTGGCTTCGTCGGTGTAGAGATCGGCTTCGCTTGACGACATCGCCGGCTTCTCGGGCGGCAGCTTGCCGGTCTTCTCGAAGGCGGCGGTCAATTCGCGAGTCTTGATCTTGGCGGACTCGACGTCCGGCTGGTTGAACGGATTGATGCCCAGCACCGAGCCGGCCACCGCGGTCGCCATCTCGAAGCGAAAAAATTCCTGACCGAGATGGTCGATCGACTTCATCACGATGCGGACGACGGGATGGCCGGCGTGCTCCAGCGCGGTCAGCTTCTGGTCATGGGCGGCATCGTCCTCGTCTTCGGTGCGAATGTCGATGAAGAAACGGTCGTTGCCGTACAGCGATACATCGCCGAGCGGCTCGCCGTCGATCGGGATCAGGCCTTTGCCTTCCTTGCCAGTCGATTCCGCGATCAGCTGCTCGGCCCAGGCGCCGAAATCGGCGATCTTCCGCGAGGACAGGATCGTCACCTTGTCGCGGCCTTCGAGGCCGGCGAGACCCATCGCGAGTCCGAGCTGCACGCCGGGATTTTCATGCGGCGGCACATCCGCGCCGCAGGAGCGCACCATCGCCAGCGCGTGGCCGATCAGGCTCTTGACGTCGATGCCGGCGGCCGCGGCCGGCACCAGGCCGAACGGCGACAGCACTGAATAGCGCCCGCCGATCGTCGGCTCGCCATGGAAGGTGCGGGCAAAGCCCTGTTTGGCCGCGACCTTCTCCAGCGACGAGCCGGGATCGGTCACCGCGATGAAGCGATGGCCGGCCTTGTCCGCGCCAATTGCCTTGGAAACGCGCTCGAAGAAATAATCCTTCATCGCGTTCGGCTCGGTGGTTCCGCCGGACTTGCTGGAGACGATGAACAGCGCCTTCTTGATGTCGATCTTGCTCTCCATCGCGCGGACCTGCGCCGGATCGGTGGAATCGAGCACATGGAGCTTCGGGAAGCCGCTCTTCTTCGGGAAGGTTTCGGCCAGCACTTCGGGTCCGAGACTCGAGCCGCCCATGCCGAGCACGACCGCGTCGGAGAAATTCTGACCCTTCACGCGCTGCGCGAAGTCTTCGTAATCGGCGACGTCGGCGTCTTCAGGGCTGGTCAGCCAGCCAAGCCACTTGTTTTCATCGTCGCCGGTCCAGACCGACTTGTCCTTGTGCCACAGCCGGCGAATCTTGCCCGACGCACGCCATTCCTCGGTGCTCTTCTCGACCGCCTTTTCAAGGACGGCGCCGAGCGTCGCCTTCTGTGGATCGATGCCTTCGCCAAGCACGGCCGCGCGCTTGTGCGCGACGGCGCCGTAGAGCTTGTCGGCGGCATCCGCAAACTGCTTGACGCCGTCCTTGACCAGCTCCGCGGTGATGGCGTCGAGCGAGATGCCCGACCGCTCGAGCTCCTCCAGCACGTGCCTGGCGTCCTCGACGTTCTCCTCCAGGCTGTCGCGGACCTTGCCGTGATCGCGGAAGGCATCGAGGGTGGCCGGCGGCACCGTGTTGACGGTGTTCGGGCCGATCAACTCCTCGACATAGAGCACGTCGCTATAGTCCTTGTTCTTGGTGCCGGTCGAGGCCCAGAGCAGCCTTTGCGGCTTCGCGCCTTTCGCGGCCAGCTTCTCCCAGCGGTCGCCGGCGAACAGATGCTTGTAATCCTGGTAGGCCATCTTGGCGTTGGCGATCGCGACCTTGCCCTTCAGCGCGGCGAGCCGCTCCTTCTCGCTGGGGTCGTTGGCCTTGGCGATCTTCTCGTCGAGCTGCTTGTCGACCATGGTGTCGATGCGGCTGACAAAGAAGCTTGCGACGCTGGCGACATGCGAGGGATCGCCGCCCTTGGCGACGTATTTTTCCAGCCCCTTCAAATAAGCCTCGACCACCTCGCGATAGACCGCCTGCGCGAACAACAGCGTGATGTTGACGCTGATGCCCTCGCCGATCAGGCGCTCGACCGCGGGCAAGCCCTCCGGCGTCGCCGGCACCTTGATCATCAGGTTCTTGCGGTGGACGTCCTTCCACAGGCGCTTGGCCTCGGCGATCGTGCCCTTGGTGTCCATGGCGAGATAGGGCGACACTTCGAGGCTGACAAAGCCGTCATTGCCGTGGAACTGGTCGTAGACCGGGCGCAGCACGTCGGCGGCATTCTGGATGTCCTCGACCGCGAGCTGTTCGAACAGATCGGCAACCGGACGGTCGCCGCCCTTCAGCGCCTTGCCGATCGGGCTGTCATATTCGTCGGAGGAGCCGATCGCCTTCTCGAAGATCGAGGGATTGGAGGTGACGCCTTTGACGCCATCGGTATCGATCAGCTTTTTCAGGTCGCCCTTGGCGACGAAGCCGCGGGCAAGAAAGTCCAGCCAGACGGCCTGACCATGGTTTTCGAGTGCTTTGACGGGGTTCATGATGCCTGTCTTCCGTTCGAATGCGCGCCTGTTCGGGTTCCACCGACAGTTCGGCGCGAGCCCGGCTTTTGTCAACAATCCCTCAGTGAGCTTTGTGCCCGGATTATGCGCACGTCCCCGAGGGATAACGCCAGTCACATCCTATCGATCCGCCATGTCGGGCAGATATCGGGGGACAGGCTGGTTGGCCCAATTGCCAATCACCGGAAGTCTTGAATTCGTTCGAAATTTGACGCGAATCACCTAATCTGGGCGGTGCCGCTGCTCGGTTGGGGTGGATGCGGAGCGTACGCAACGTCCTCCGGCCCGCCGAGGTTGGCAATGATCCCTGAACTGCCTGACGATGTCGAGATCGGCTATTGCCGATCCCGATTGCTACCTCTGATCGTCATGGGCGCGGCGATGACACTGCTCAGCGCGAGCATCGCCTTCGAGTGGTTTCCCTATCAGGGCCTTGTCGGTTATCATCTGGTGATCGGCTATGCCGGCATCGCCTTCTTCGGCCTGGCGACGCTGAAGTTCGTCCGGACCATGTTCGCCGCGAAAGGGCCGGTGGTGTTCGTCAGCCGCTACGGCATTCGCGACCTGCGCGTCGCGAACGAGTTCATCCTCTGGGATTGCGTCGTGAACGTATCGGCCTGCGAAAGCCGCAAGCAGAAATTCGTCGTGCTGGCGCTTTCGCCCGCACTCGAGCAGCGGCTGTTTGCCACCAGGAGCGGGCAGGCGATGCTCGCGGCGAACCGCACGCAGGGTCTTGACGGCATCGCCATCAGTGGAAGCGGGCTCGCCACCGAATTCGATGCGTTGCTGCGGAGTTGCACGGCCCATCATCACGCGGCCCTCTATCCCGCCCGTTCGCCTGTGAAGGTCGAGGGCGTTGTCGCGCCGCGGCTGGTCGCGGGCTTTGCGTAATTGAGCGGCTCAGGGCCGAGGCCGTTCAACAGCCTCGCCGGAGTGTCAGCGCAAGGATGCGTTGATCTTTTCCAGCGCCGTCGTGCCGGGGCAGAGGTCGCCGGCATCGAGCCCGTTCAGCGGCGCCTGCACCGTGTTGAGATGGGAGTGCAGGTCTTCGGACTCCGGATCGACATAGAGCAGGCCGGTGACGATCTGGCCCTTCGCCGCATGCTTCTGCAGGAAGGCCTGCGCGCCGACCCGGTCATGGGCGTCGTAATCGGCGTCGATCTTGCGCAGGGCAAGCTTCGAGCCATCGTGCTGCTCCACGATCTGCACCGAGCCCGGCGCGTAGTCGACGGTGATCGGATCGCGGCCGGTGATGACGTCGAGCCGGTTCACCGCGTCATTGTGCTCGCGGACGTAATCGAAACTCTTGGTCGAGCCGGCGTGATTGTTGAAGGCGACGCAGGGGCTGATAACGTCGATGAAGGCTGCGCCCTTGTGCTGGATCGCGCCTGCGATCAGCGGCACGAGCTGGGTCTTGTCGCCGGAGAAGCTGCGCGCCACATAGCTCGCCCCCAACTGCAGCGCAATCGCAACGAGGTCGATGGCGTTGTCGGTGTTGAGCACGCCCTTCTTGGACTTCGAACCGCGATCGGCGGTCGCCGAGAACTGGCCCTTGGTCAGGCCGTAGACGCCGTTGTTCTCGACGATATAGGTCATGTTGACGCCGCGCCGGATCGAATGCGCGAACTGGCCGAAGCCGATGGAGGCGGAATCGCCGTCGCCGGAGACGCCGAGATAGATCAGGTCGCGGTTGGCGAGGTTGGCGCCGGTCAGCACCGAGGGCATGCGGCCATGCACGGAATTGAAGCCGTGCGAATTGCCGAGGAAATAGTCCGGCGTTTTCGAGGAGCAGCCGATGCCGGAGATTTTCGCCACCCGGTGCGGCTCGATCGAGAGCTCGTAGCAGGCCTCGATGATCGAGGCCGTGATCGAGTCGTGGCCGCAGCCGGCGCACAGCGTCGAGATCTTGCCCTCGTAGTCGCGGTGGGTGAAACCGAGCTCGTTCTTCTTCAGGGCCGGATGATGGAATTTCGGTTTCGCGATATAGGTCATGCGGATCGACTTGCCGGGCTGGTTGCGACAGTCCTTATTACATGATCGGCCGCCGAATGCCTACAGCCAAGCGTTTTTGTGTGCGCCTGCTCAGCAATTTCAGGTAGAGTTTGGATGCTTCGCAACGTCTGCTGCCTTGATTAAGGGTTTCATCACCATGCCGATTGACCTGCAAAAATTTACCGAGCTCTACGATCAATTTCTCAAGATCGATTTCACCGGGACCACGAGCGGGATTCGTCCCCCCTTGAAGAGCGAGAAGGACGTGCGAGCGGCTACCGCCAAGGGCGCGCCGTTCCTGCCGCTGATCTATCAGCAGAACTTCCACGCGCCGATGGAGGCTGCGCTGCCGCAGCTGATGCTGAAGCTGAAGCATGACGTGCAAACCGGCGAGAAGACGGCGGAGGAGGCCACCACGCGGCTGGAGCAGTTTTATGCGCCGATCTACCAGCACGGCCCGAAAGTCACTTCGGTCAATGCCGGGCCGCAGCTGAAACGCTTCCTGGCCGTGGTCTCCAACCTGTTCCGCTCCTTCACCGACAAGGACAAGCGGGCGTCGGCAGGGATCGAACTCGTTACGACAATGCCGCCGCTGGCGTTCTTCCAGGCGGCCTCGGAGCAGGGGCCCTACACCATCGAATCCGACCTGATGCGGCAGCATTTCGCGACATCGATCGGCATCGTCAGCCTGCCCGCGACCTACCGCGACCATCCGGTGATCTGGAGCGTCTTGAGCCACGAAGTCTGCGGTCACGATGTCGTGCACGCCGATGACGGGCTGCTCGCTGAAATGACGGACGCCGTGCAAGCGCTGCTGGCGCCGGACTTCTCGCCGCGCAAACGGCTCGATACCGCCGATGTGAACGCGCTGATCTGGTCGTACTGGATGGATGAGGCGGCCGCCGACGTCTACGGCGTGCTCAACATGGGGCCGGCCTTTGGTCCAAGTCTCGCCGCGTTCCTCGCCGCTTTTCGCGCCCGGATCCTGATGGATATCCAGGGCGAGGGGCGGCCGCAAAAACCCACCGTCTCGACCGACGCCCTGCAGCGCGGTGCGGACGGCGGCAATGCCGTCATCGAAGATCATCCGATCGATATCTTGCGGCTTTATCTCGTGCTCGGCGCCATCGAGGCGATGACAAAGCTGGATGACGGGAAGCGCGCCGCCTATGTCGCCGAGATCGAGGAGGTCGCGCGGCTGGTGGCCGGTGGCGCGAGTTCAATCCAGCTCGATGGCATCGTCAATCTCGGGTCAAGTGCGCGGGTGCCGGTTAAGGCCAGTATCCCGATGTCGGCTGCGGCCGACGCGGCCCGCAAGGTCGGCCACATGATTGCCACCCGCAAATTCAAGGCGCTCAACGGTCACAGCATCCAGGACATCGAAACCTGGGACGACGATGATGAGGCGGCAGCCGAGGCGATCGCGGCGCGCGTGCTGCAACGCCAGCCGATCGTGGGTCACGGCGACGATGCGCAACTGCTCGCCGGCGTGACGCTGGCGTTGCTGCAGCAACCCGCGCTCTACGATCACGCGCAGGGGCTGCTCAACGACGCGCTCGACGACAGCTATCGCACCGATCCGATCTGGCGCGACCCCATGGCCGGCCACGCCTTCGCGCGCCACGGATTCGAGCGGCCGGCGGAGAAGAAGTCACTGAAAAAAGGGAAGCGTTAAGATTTGTAGGGTGGGCAAAGGCGCGCTTGCGCCGTGCCCACCAACGGACAGCAATGCTCGGAAGGGTGGGCACGCTTCGCTTTGCCCACCCTACACTTCTTCGCCGCGCCGCAGTTCCCCTTACGACACCGCCTTGCGCAGCGGGGTGACCTTCAGATGATCCTGATGGTCGCCGATCGCCTTGGCGATGAAGCGCGCGGTGATCGGCGTGCCGTCATAATGAACAATGGGGATCAGCCGCACCGGATCGATGCCGTTCTCATTGACGATGAGCTGGCGCAGCTGGCCGTCGCGATTCTGCTCGACGACATACACGAAATCATGATCGGCAATAAAACTCGCGACGCTGGAGTGGAACGGGAAAGCGCGGATGCGCAGGCGGTCGAGCTGATGCCCGCGCGCTTCCAAAAGGCCAATCGCTTCGTCCATCGCCGGCGCGGTCGAACCGAAATAGATCACGCCGGTCTTGGTCGGCTTGGCCGCATTGGCTTGCAGCGGCCGTGGCACCAGGTCCTGCGCGGTCTCGAACTTGCGCACCAGCCGCTGCATGTTGTCGGCATAGACCGGGCCTTCCTCCGAATAGCGCGCGTAGCGGTCGCGCGACGTGCCGCGGGTGAAATACGCGCCCTTGGTCGGATGCGTGCCGGGATAAGTGCGGAACGGAATGCCGTCGCCGTCAACGTCGAGATAGCGGCCGAAGTCGCGGCCTTCCTCCAGCATCTCCGCGGTCATGATCTTGCCGCGGTCATATTGCCGCGCGTCGTCCCACTTCAGGGGGCGGCAGAGCCGGTGGTTCATGCCGATATCGAGGTCGAGCATCACGAAAATCGTGGTCTGCAGCCGCTCGGCGAGATCGAAGGCAACGGCCGCGAATTCGAAAGCTTCGGCCGGATCTTCCGGGAACAGCAGCACATGCTTGGTGTCGCCATGCGAAGCATAGGCGCAGGCGATGATGTCGCATTGCTGGGTGCGGGTCGGCATGCCCGTCGACGGACCGGCGCGCTGCACGTTCATGATCACGGCCGGTATTTCGGCGAAGTAGGAGAGACCGATGAACTCGGTCATCAAGGAGATGCCGGGGCCGGAGGTCGCGGTGAAGGCGCGTGCGCCGTTCCAGGAGGCGCCGATCACGATGCCGATGGAGGCGAGCTCGTCCTCGCCCTGCACGATGGCGTATTTGGCCTTGCCGGTCTTGGGATCGTGGCGCAGCTTCTTGCAATGCGCCCCGAAGGCGTCCGCGAGCGAGGACGACGGCGTGATCGGATACCAGGCGCAGACCGTGGCGCCGCCATAGACCGCGCCCAGCGCGGCGGCGCTGTTGCCTTCGATGAAGATGCGGTCGCCGACCTTGTCGGCCTTCCTGACGCGCAAGCCGACCGGGCATTTCAGGTTCTGCAGCGCCCAGTCGCGGCCGAGATGCAGCGCATGGACGTTGGAGGACAGGAGCTTCTCCTTGCCCTTGTACTGTTCGCCGATCAACTGCTCGATCAGCTTCGGGTCCATCTCGAGCAGCGCCGAAAGCGCGCCGAGATAGATGATGTTCTTGAACAGCTGGCGCTGGCGCGGATCGGTATAGGTCGAATTGGTGATCGCCGTCAGCGGCACGCCGATGATGTTGATGTCGGGCCGGAATTTCGACGTCGGCATCGGCTTGGTGGAATCATAGAACAGATAGCCGCCGGGCTCGATGGAGGCGACGTCCTTGTCCCAGGTCTGCGGGTTCATCGCGACCATCATGTCGACGCCGCCGCGCGCGCCGAGATGGCCGGCTTCCGTCACCCGCACCTCATACCAGGTCGGCAGGCCCTGGATGTTGGAAGGGAAGATGTTGCGCGGGGAGACCGGCACGCCGTGGCGCAGGATCGCGCGGGCGAACAGTTCGTTGGCTGAGGCCGAGCCCGAGCCGTTGACGTTGGCGAAACGGACGACGAAGTCGTTTACGCTGCTGATCGCTTTGGGCTGCTCGGACATGATGAACCTGCGTGAGTCATATCGATGAGGTATTTCTGCATATCCCAGGCGCCGGTCGGGCAGCGCTCGGCGCACAGGCCGCAATGCAGGCAGACGTCTTCGTCCTTCACCATCACCCGGCCGGTCTTGAGATCGCTGGAGACGTAGAGGTCCTGGTCGGGATGCACCGACGGCGCCTTCAGGTGCTGGCGCAAATCGGCTTCCTCGCCGTTCTCGGTGAAGGTGATGCAGTCCATCGGGCAGATGTCGACGCAGGCGTCGCATTCGATGCAGAGCGAGGTGGTGAACACCGTCTGCACGTCGCAGTTCAGGCAGCGTTCCGCCTCGCCGAGCGCGAGCTTGACGTCATAGCCGAGCTCGACTTCGGTGCGGATGTCCTTCAGCGCGATCACCTTGTCGCGATGCGGCACCTTGTAGCGCTTGTCGACGGAGATGTCGTTGTCGTAGCTCCACTCGTGGATGCCCATCTTCTGCGAGCTGATATGCACCTCGGGCAGCGGGCGTTCCTGGATGTCCTCGCCGGAGATCATCCTGTGGATCGACAGCGCGGCATCATGGCCGTGCGCGACCGCCCAGATGATGTTCTTCGGCCCGAACGCGGCGTCGCCGCCGAAGAAGACTTTTGCGTTGGTCGAGGCCAGCGTCTTCGGATCGACCTTGGGCATGTTCCATTTGTCGAACTCGATGCCGACGTCGCGCTCGATCCAGGGAAACGCGTTTTCCTGGCCGACCGCGACCAGCACGTCGTCGCATGCGATGGTCTGGTCCGGCTCGCCCGATGGCACCAGGTTTCGGCGGCCCTTGGCGTCGTATTCGGCCTTCACCTTCTGGAAGGTGACGCCGGTGAGCTTGCCCTTGTTGTGCACGAAAGCTGTCGGCACCAAGAAATTGAGGATCGGGATATCCTCATGCATGGCGTCTTCTTTTTCCCACGGCGAGGCCTTCATTTCCTCGAAGCCGGAGCGCACGACCACCTTGACGTCCTCCCCGCCGAGGCGGCGCGCGGTGCGGCAGCAATCCATCGCCGTGTTGCCGCCGCCGAGCACGATCACGCGCTTGCCGATCTTGTCGGTGTGGCCAAAGGAGACGCTGGAGAGCCAGTCGATGCCGATATGGATATTGGCGGCTGCTTCCTTGCGGCCGGGAACGTCGAGCTCGCGGCCGCGCGGCGCGCCACTTCCGACGAAGATCGCGTCGTAATTTTCGGCGAGCAGCTTCCTCATGCTGTCGATGCGCTGTCCGCCCTTGAACTCGATGCCGAGGCCCAGGATGTAATCGGTTTCCTCGTCGATCACCGAGTCGGGCAGGCGGAATTTCGGAATCTGCGACCGCATCATGCCGCCGGCCTTGGGATCGGCATCGAACACGGTGCAGTGATAGCCGAGCGGCGCGAGATCGCGCGCCACCGTGAGCGAGGCAGGGCCACCGCCAACCAGCGCGATGCGCTTGCCGTTCTTCGCCGATGGTTTCGGCAGGCGATGCTTGATGTCGTCCTTGAAGTCGGCGGCAACGCGCTTCAGGCGGCAGATCGCGACCGGCGTTTCCTCGACACGGCCGCGACGGCATGCGGGTTCGCAGGGACGGTCGCAGGTGCGTCCGAGGATTCCCGGAAACACGTTGGACCTCCAATTGATCATGTAGGCGTCGCTGTAGCGGCCTTCGGCGATCAAGCGGATGTATTCCGGGACGGGCGTATGCGCGGGACAGGCCCACTGGCAATCGACCACTTTGTGGAAGTAGTCGGGCGCCGAAATATCAGTCGGTCTCATTCCCACCTTCCGCTCCGGCTTCAAGGGCCGCGCGGCCTTTTCGAGTTTAGAACGCGTTGACTTTAAAATACCTGGATCGCGTTCTTGTCGTTTTTGAATTGGATCATAGGCTTGCTTTATTAGAGCCATTCAAGATCGCGCACAAAGGCAAATTTGCGGGATCGACGGTTTTCATCGTCGCAGTGCCGAAATGTTTAATGTTCGTGAGTTGTTCATGCGGCACTGCAGCAAACAAGATACGTGAAATCGCGCATTGCGGCGGAGCACACCAATGCGAAGCTTGCTATCTCGCGCTCATATCGGCATCCCGGTCGCTGCGAGCCACGAGATAGACGAATGCCGCCGCCGCGGCGAGCAGGCCTGACAGGGCGCCGACGCCGAGCGCCCAGCGCGCACCAAATGTATCGGCAATCCATCCGACGATCGGTGCGCCGATGGGGGTTCCCCCAAGCGCGATCGCCAGCAGGATGGCGATCACGCGTCCGCGCATCCCAGGCTCGATCGATGTCTGCACAAAGCTGTTGGTCGAAGTCGTCACCGTCTGCGCGGCCATGCCAACCACCATCAGCACAATGCCGAACAGCACGTAGGTGGGCATCACGGCCGCGGTTGCGCAACCGAGGCCGAAGATCAGCGCGCCGATCAGCAGCACGCGAATGCCGGGTTTCGGGCGGGCGGCTGCCATCAGCGCGCCGAGCACGCTTCCCGCGGCCATCATCGACGTCAGCAAGCCATAGGCGCCGGCGCCGGCGTGAAATACGCTGACCGACATGGTCGAGATGAAAATCGGGAAATTCAGTCCGAATGTGCCGATCAGGAACAGCATCAACAGCACCGTCTTCAGATCGTCCCGTCGGAGCACGTAACGAAAGCCGTCGAGAAGACTGCTGCGCGTATGCGCTGGGCGTTCGCGTGACGGCAGCGTGCGCAGCACGGTCAGCGAAACCAGCACGGCCACGAACGACAGCGCGTTGAGCAGGAATACCCATCCGGTGCCTACCGCCGCGATCAGGCTGCCGGCGACCGCAGGCCCGATCATCCGCGCGGCGTTGAACGAGGTCGAGTTGAGGCCCAGCGCGTTCGGCAGAAGCTCCTCGTCGACCAATTCCGCAACGAAGGTCTGACGCGCCGGCGCGTCGAACGCCGCCGCGCATCCGAGCAGGAACGCAAAGACATAGACATGCCAGAGCCGCGCCCAGCCGGTGACGACAAGGAGCCCGAGTGCCAGCGCGAGCAGACCCATCGTGGCCTGCGTGCAGAACAGGAGCTTGCGCCGGTTCAAATGATCGGCCGCGTAGCCGGTGAGCGGCAACAGCAGGATTTGCGGGCCGAACTGCAGGCCCATCACGACGCCGACGGCGGTGGCGTTATGGTCGGTCAGTTCGACCAGGACGATCCAGTCCTGCGCGGTCCGTTGCATCCAGGAGCCGATATTGGAGATCAGCGCGCCGATCGCCTAGATCCGGTAGTTCGGGTTTTGCAGCGACCGGAATGTGCCTCTCACGCTGCGCGGCTGCCTTGCAACACGTCGATGATTTCTCGCGAAGTGCCGGTCTCGCCGAGCCGGGGAAAGATCAGCTTGAGGCTGCGCTCGTGTGCGTCCGTGCTGAGGTCCGTCATCGCGTCGGTGGCGAGTGCGACGTTGAAGCCGAGCTCATGGGCGGATCGCGCGGTGGATTCGACGCCGGCGGACGTTGACACACCTGCGATCACCACCTGCGTGACACCTTTTCCCCTCAGATACTGCTCGAGGTCGGTGTTGGTGAAGGCGCCCCAGGTGCGCTTGGTGACGAGGTGATCGCCGGCCGGCTGCTCGAGTTCAGGTACGAGGTCGGTCCAGCCTGCGGGCATCTCGCCGTTCCAGCGCCCCTGTTCGGTGCGGCCCGGCGCGACGCCGTCGACATTGATCAGCACGACCGGCAGGCCGCGGTGGCGAAAGGCCTCGATCAGGGCGACGGCGTTCGCCAGCACGTCCGTGATCGGATGGGCGGCCGGCAGACCGACAATGCCCTTCTGGAGATCGACCACGAGCAGGGCGGTCTTTTCGTCGAGCGTGCTGATTGTCATGCGGGTACCCCTTGGTTCGAATGAGCCGTCGATCGGTGAGCCGCTCAGGGATCGACGAGGCGGTTGAGAAGTTTCAGGGCGGCGGCGATCTGGTCCTGCTCCTGCCGCGTCAGCTTCTGCTCGATGTTCCTGAGCAGCCAGTCGGTGCGCGCGGCACGGCCGTTCTTGAACAGCGCCACGCAGGCGGGTGTCAGGGACAGGATGGTTTGCCGGCCGTCATTCGGGTCTGGCGATCCCTTCACCAGCCCCGCGGCCTCCAGGGTCGCAACGGTCGCGCCCATGGATTGCGAGCGCACGCCTTCGAGCCGCGCCAGTGCGGTTACCGTGGTCGCGCCCCGGCGGTCGAGATGCCCCAGCACCGCAGTCTGCGACGGCGTCAAATCGCCGGCGGAGGCCTGTTCCCGCAGTCGGCGCTTAAGCTTGCCGCTCAGCGTGTGAATTTCCGTCGCGAGCGCCATCGCGGCTCTGGCGTCGGCGGGTTGCCTGCTCATGGCTGACCATTAGCAGATAAGAAGGTAAACTACAAAGGTAAACTTCATACCTTTCCGTGAGCGTCCGCCCGCATGAACGGGGAGAACAGGTGGCCTAGGCGGAAGGAAGGTCGCTCTTCGCGAGATCCCAGAGCAGGTCGTAGATGCCTGAGGAGATCAGCTGCGCGCCCGCAGGCGCCGCGGTGCCGGTGAAGCGTGCGGCCAATGTCGAGGTGATCGCGCCGACATCCCTGCCGTCGATCAGCACGAACCAGTCCGCGAAGCCGCTGCCGGCCGCGGGGATTTCCGCGGTGGGGCCGGAGAGCTTTGCATCGCTCTCGAGCAGATGCATCGAGATGATGCCGTCGAGGTCGGCGGGATCGAGTTTTGCCTTGAGCTCGGTGCGCAATGCATCGTCATGTCCGGCCTGCGGGCGCAGGCGAACGATGCCGAGCTTTGCCCCGCGCCCGACGCCGCGGCTGACCGTGATGCGCGCGACCGCGCGGATCATGTTCTTGAACCGCGCCATGTTTGTCTTCGACCATTCGGTCGGATTGGAAAGCCGCGCGCGATAGGCGGGACTGTCCAGCACCTCGATCGTCTTCGCCGAGTACAGGAACAGGTTTTTCGGGCTGCCGGTATGGGCGCAATAACGCCGCGCCTCCAGGAAGCCGTCGATCGCGACGCGCTCTTCCAGATGCTCGCGGTCGTACCAGCGATTGAACTCCTCTTCGTGCGCCGGATCGATGTCCATCGACGTCAGCAACATGCCCTTCCCGGCAATCGGCATTTCCAAAAACTCCTTCTTTCGTCATGGCCGGGCATAGCCGTCTGAAGGACGGCGTCGCTTCCGCTCGCCTATGCCCGGCCATCCACGTCTTTCTTGCGCATAGGTAGCCTAGACATGGATGCCCGGGTCAAGCCCGGGCATGATGAGCGTTGCTATTTCGCAATCTTCGACGCGACATCCGCGACGGCCTTCATCACGGCGTTGCGGACGCCGGGATCGTACAGCGTGTGGCCGGCACTTTCGACGATACGGATTTCGCTATCCGGCCAGCGCGCGGCGAGCGCCTGCGAGGTCGAAGGCGGGCAGAGCAGATCGTAGCGGCCCTGCACGATGATGCCGGGAATGCCAGCCAGCTTGCCGGCTTCCTCCAGAAGCTGGTTCGGCCGCATGAAGCAGTCATTCACAAAGTAATGCGCTTCCATGAACGGTGTCGCGGGCAGGGCGCCGCCGGATTTGATCGCGGCGAGATCGAGCCGGGTGCGCGAGGGCGTATGCTCCGACAGGATGCGTTCGGTGTCGTGCCAGGCGCGGGCGGCCGGCCCATGCACGGCGGGATTGGCATCAAGGATGCGCCGCCAATAGGCGTCGAGCGGGCGGCTCTGCTCCTCTTCCGGCAACAGGCTCAGAAAATCCTCCAGCAGGCCCGGATAGAAGCTCGGCAGCCGCCGGCAAAAGCCTTCCTCGATCTCGTCGTAGGTGCCCAGAAAGGTCGCGCGCAGCACGATGCCGGAGACACGGGCGGGATAGGCTTGCGCATAAGCCAGCGCCAAGGTCGCACCCCAGGAGCCGCCCACCAGCATCCAGCGCTCGAAACCGAATCGTGTGCGGATCATCTCCATGTCCGCGATCAGATGCGCCAGTGTGTTGGCCTCGCGCGAGCCCTTGGGCCGGCTGCGGCCGCAGCCGCGCTGGTCGTACAGCACCGCATGGAAACGTTCGGGATCGAACAGCCGGCGATGATCGGGCTGGCAGCCACTGCCGGGTCCGCCATGCAGATACACAGCGGGAATGCCGCCGGCGCGGCCGATGCTTTCGACATAGAGATCGTGGCCGTCGCCGACGATCAACTGCTCGGACGTGATGGGTGCAAACGGATCGGCGCGCCCGCTTCCGGCGTCAGGCGCCATGGTCGCCGCCTGCTTCCACCGTCCCACCGGCGAAATTGCGATAGAGGAAGCGGTTCTGCTCGCCGGCCGCTTCCTGCTCGGCCTCCTTGAAAATCGTCTCGTGCAGCGGCGACAGCGTGCAGGCGGGATCGGTATTGGCGGCGTCACCTGTCAGAGCAAAGGCCTGGCAGCGGCAGCCGCCGAAATCGATCTCGCGGAATTCGCAAGTCTTGCACGGCTCCTTCATCCAGCCGGTGCCGCGATAGCGATTGAAGGCCTCCGAGTTCTGCCAGATCCAGGCGATCGAATGATTGGAGCGCACCGACTCGAATTGGAGCCCGGTAATGCTCTCGGCGGCATGGCAAGGCAGCACCTTGCCGGCCGGCGAGATGTTGAAGAACTGCCGGCCCCAGCCGCCCATACATTTCTTCGGCCGCAGCGCGTAATAATCCGGCACGACATAGTCGATGGCGAGAACGCCCTTCAGCCGCACCTGGGCTTCTTCGACCAGCGCACTGGTCTCCTCGATCTGCTGCAGCGTCGGCATCAGCGCGGCGCGATTCTTCAGGGCCCAGCCGTAATACTGCACATTGGCGACTTCCAGCCGGTCGGCATCGAGATCGACGGCCATCTGGATGATGTCGCCAAGTTGATGCAGGTTTTGGCGGTGCATCACCGCGTTGACCGTGAGCGGCAGGTCCAGCTCGCGGGTCCATTTCGCGACTTCGAGCTTCTTCCGGTGCAATTCCTTCAGGCCCGCGACGCGGTCTGCAACGATCGGCTCGTTGCCCTGGAAGCTGATCTGCACATGGCAGATCCCGGCTTCGGCGAGATCGGCGAGCTTTTCGCGCGTCAGCAGCACGGCCGAGGTGATGAGATTGGTGTAAAGGCCGACATCATTGGCGTGCTTCACCAGCTCGACGAGGTCCTTGCGCGCGGTCGGCTCGCCGCCGGAAAAATGGACCTGCAGCACGCCGATCTCGGCGAGCTCGGACAGCACCTTCTTCCATTCTTCTGACGTGAGCTCAGTCGAACCGCGATCGAGCTCGATGGGGTTGGAGCAATAGGGGCATTGCAGCGGGCAGCGGTGCGTCAGCTCCAGCAGCACCGCGACGGGAATGCCATGGGTTTCCGCGACCGATTTCTGCCGCTCCAGCACGGAGAAGCTTTCGTCAGTTTCGGTCGTCTTGTGGTCGGCGAGTTCGCTCATGAGGTCTTCTCGCGCGCTTCCGTCAAAAATCCCTTGTCCGCCAGGTCCTGCAGCATCGCGATTACGTCGGTCAAAATCGCCTCGCGCGGTGCGGCGTATTTGGCGGCCAATGCATCGATCATGTCGGCGACGCTGCGGACGCCGTCGCACAATTGCAGCACTTCGACCGCGGTCTCGTCCGGTGCCAGGATACGTTCCGGCGCCAGGATCACCCAGACTTTTCGCGTTTCGTCGAATTTCAGCTTGGCATGCCGCGGCAGCACCGGCCGGGTTGCTTCACTCACACTGATGTGGCGCCCCGCGGCCATGATTTCAACCATTGGGCACGAAAGCGCCGGGCGGAATGTGGCCCTCGACGTAGGCATGATAGAGCGCGTCGAGCTGAACCCACAGCACGTTGGTCTTGAAGATCAGCGCGTTGCAGACCAGCTCGCGCTGTTCCGGCGTTTTCGCGTGTTCCCTGACATATTCCAGCGCAAAGCCGGCGTCACGCGGCGCCTGCTGCAGGCGGCGGCTGAAATAGCTCATGATGTCGGGATTGACGAAATCATAGTGCTGCAGCATGCCCGCGATGCGCTCTTCATGCAGGTTCGGCGCGAACAGTTCCGTCAACGACGAGGCGATGGCCTCCAGCGGGCTCTTGTCGCGGCAGAAATGCACATAGGCTTCCACCGCGAACCGCGTTGCCGGCAAAATGCCTTCGGTCGATTCCACATAGGCGCTGTCGAGGCCGAGGCCCTCGGTCAGCTTCAGCCAGCGCTCGATGCCGCCTTCCGAGCCCGGATCGCCGTCATGGTCCTCGATCCGGTGCCGCCATTCCATGCGGATGCCGCGGTCGCGGAAGCGCGAGATCACCACCGCGTCCTTCAGCGGGATCGTGCTCTGGTAATAATAGCGGTTCAGCGCCCAGGCCTGCACCTGGCCCTTGTTCAGCTTGCCGCCGTGCAACAGGCGGTGGAACGGATGCAGGCTGTGATAGCGGGTGGCGCCGATATGGCGCAGCGCGGCTTCCAGCTCAGTGGCGTTGTTGAGCGGCACGCCCTTGCCGATCGAATAGGCCGTCATGGTGTTGGTCGGGACCACGTTCACAGCACGATCTCCGTTCCATCAGTGGGTATCTGCCAGCCGGCGTTCTCCGCGATACTGCGCTCCTCCGAGCCGTGCAGCAGCGCCGGATTGGAATTGTTGATATGCAGAAACACCTTCCTGTCGATATCGAGGCCGGCCAGGCTCTTGATGGCGCCTGATGTCCCCGACATCGCGATGTGTCCCATGCTCTGTCCGGTCTTGGTGCCGAGGCCGGCGGCCACCAGCTCGTCGTCGCGCCAGACCGTGCCATCGAAGAACAGCAGCGGCGCGCCGGCAAGGCGCGATTTCAGCTCGCCACTCACATGGGCGCAGGCGGCGATGAAGTAGAAATGCCTGTTGGTCTTCTTGTCGCGGATGCGAAGCCCGAGCGTGTCGCCGGCGCCCTCGGCCCCGCCCGGATGCGCCTTGCCTTCGAGATACCAGGCGCCCTTGCCGGGCACGGTGAACGCCTCGACCTCGATGCCGCTGGGCCGGCCGTCGGGCAAAGCGGGCTCGAAGGCGCGGTCGATCTCGATTGCGACGCGGGCCACGATTTTCTCGTTCAGTACATTGAAAATGCTGTTCGACTGCAGGATCGCCAGCACCTTCGGGTGCGCGTAGATCGCAAACGGCGAGCCTTCGCGCATCGACAACAGGCCTGCAACCGCATCGATCTCGCCATTGGTCAGGATCACGCCTGCGATCGGCGAATGGCGGAGCGCGCCTGGTTTGGGATGAAGCTGCGGCGTTGCGATCAGTTGCTGGCGCAGGTCAGGAGAGGCGTTGACGAGAAACCAGTGCTCGCCGTCGGCGCTGATGGCGATCGACGCCTGGGTGCTCTGAAGCTCAGGATATTCGTTTCGCGCGGCCTGGCAGACCGGGCAGCCGCAATTCCACTGCGGAATGCCACCGCCCGCCGCTGCGCCCAGGACGACGACGCGAAGCATGATCCGTCTCCCGGCAATCCAGTACTTTGTAACTCAGTACCTTGATAGACCCAGATATTACGAAGGTGGACTCCCGTCCGCCCACGCCCCTGCATCCAGGAACGTGTCGCGCCCAAGGTCCACCTGCGTTAAGGTTGTATATTCGCGTGCCGCTTACTTGCGGGTGGCGCTCACATACATGTTGATTTCCATGCCGCACGGCACTTCGACGATCTTCGGTGCTTTCCAGGCCATTTTGGCTCTCCTTGCAAACGGGACGAACTTCCGCCCTCGCCGTTAAAGTACTCATTGATGAAAAGTTCGCCAGTGAAATCTTTTGTAATGAAACTTCCACGTGCTTTGTTGCGGCGCAGCAGGGTTCGCCCACCCAGTCCGGGTGGGCTGATCAAACCGGAACGGGATCAAGGGTTTCATTCCCGTTCCCCCGGGGAACGGCGATGGGCCGGCACTGGTGTCGAATGCAGACACCAAATAAATAACTTGTGAGAAATACCCCGCTTCCCATTCCGCCGCCGCACCCCCATTGGATTGCCCATGCCGAGATATTTTTTCAACACGCGGATCGGCGACGAGCTGATCGACGATCCCGAGGGCGAGGAGTTGCGCGACCCCGACCGGGCCTGGGAAGTCGCGCGTGCCATGATCCTGGAACTCCTCAAGACCGAAGGCGCCGACGGAACCTTGCTCCGGGCGGTCATCGAGGTGACCGATGTCGAGGGCGAGATCGTGCTGGAGTTTCCCTTTGCCGAGGCCCTGCTCGACCGGCCGGACGAGTCGGTGACCAGGCACTGACTGCATCGTCGTAGCCCGCCCGATACACCGGCAAGGCACCTCTATTTCTATTCCGGCGCGGAAACTTCACCAGGCTTTGTCGATGATTCCGATTGCCAGCATCGCGGAAAATTCACAGAGTGTGAAGGCGGAAGGTTCAGCCGCACGGGGAAGAGTGCCCGGTGCGAGAATGAAGGCCACCGCTTTCAATGGGGAGGACGAGATGATCGCAAAAATGTCGCCGCGCAGCCTGTGGCTGGCCGGCGTTTTCATTGGTGCATTGACATTGGGTGCCAACGCGCAGCAGGCCAGCCCGCCGGCTGCAGCGCCGCTTCCGCCCGGCTCGCCGCTGATCGGCCAGCCGGACAACGAAGCCGCGTCAAAGCTCAGGCCGCAGGTCGCGCCGCCGCTGGCGGCGGCAGCCGACAAGCTGCCGACGGCGAAGCTGAAAGTGCCGCAAGGCTTCAACATCGAGGTCTATGCCTCCGGCCTGACCAATGCCCGCGAGATGGCGCTCGGCGACAAGGGCACGGTGTTCGTGGGCTCGCGGCTGATCGACAAGGTCTATGCCGTCGTCAACAAGGACGGCAAACGCGAGGTGAAGGTGCTGGCCTCGGGTCTCTATCGGCCGAACGGCGTCGCCTTCCACAACGGCACGCTCTACATCGCCGAGCTGTCGCAGGTCTCCAAGATCGACAATGTCGAGGATCACCTCGACAACCCGCCGAAGCCAGTGGTCATCTACGACAAGCTGCCGAAGGACGAGGCCCATGGCTGGAAGTTCATCGCGATCGGGCCCGACAACAAGCTCTATGTTCCGGTCGGCCAGCCCGGCAACAATGTGCTGCATGACGAGGCGCACGGCCAGATCCGGCGCATGGACCTCGATGGTTCGAACGCCGAAGTCTATGCGCTCGGCGTGCGCAACTCGGTCGGCTTCGACTGGAATCCCGAGAACAAGCAGATGTACTTCACCGACAACGGCCGCGACTGGCTGTCGGAGGACGTGCCGGAGGACGAGCTCAACCGCATCACCAAGAAGGGCGAGGATTTCGGCGCCCCCTATTGCTACCAGGGCAACCTGCCCGATCCGGAATTCGGCTGGGGCCATTCCTGCAGCGAGTTCGTGGCGCCGGTCGGCCTGATGGGACCGCATTCCGCCTCGCTCGGCATGCGCTTCTACACCGGCAATATGTTCCCGAAGAGCTACAGGAACGCGATCATCGTCGCGCGGCACGGCTCGTGGAACCGCTCGAAGAAGTTCGGCGGCGACGTCGTCGTCGTGCATCTCGACAAGGACGGCAAGGTCAAGAACATGGAGCCGCTCGTCACCGGCTTCCTCGAAGACAACAAATATATCGGCCGCCCGGACGACGTGCTCTTGATGAAGGACGGCTCGATCCTGATCTCCGACGACTGGAACGGCGCCATCTACCGCGTCAGCTACGGCAAGCCGAAGATGGCAGCGCAGTAACAGCGGGAACGTAGGGTGGGCAAAGCGCAAGCGTGCCCACCACCGGTCTTGGACAAAATGCGATGGTGGGCACGGCGCGAAGTGCCTTTGCCCACCCTACAATTCCGTGACGTCAAAGCGTTGAGTGAGGCAAATGTACAAGACAACAACAATCGCGGCATTTGCCTTCGCTCTCCTTGCATCCTCCCTCCACGCCGAAACCACCGAGGAGCGCGCCGTGACCTGCTTTGCCTGTCACGGCGAGCACGGCCAGTCCGAAACCGAGAACACGCCCTCGCTCGGCGGCCAGCAGGCGCCGTATGCGCTGATCCAGCTCTTCATGTTTCGCGAGAAGCTGCGCACCTTCGATCCCATGAACGAGGTGACGAAGTCGTTCACCGACGACGATCTGCGCACCTTCTCGGATTTCATCGCCAAACTGCCGAAGCCGCAGCCGCCCGCTGATGCGCCCGATGCCGCGCGGATGCAGAAAGCGCTGGCGATCATCAACCAGAACCACTGCAATTCCTGCCACAAGGCGGATTTCTCCGGCACCGACAACGTCCCGCACATCGCCGACCAGCGCGAGGATTACCTTGCGAAGACGCTGCGCGAGTACAAGGACAACACCCGCCATGGCTATGACGGCACCATGGCCGATGTGATGGGCTCGGTGACGGCGGACCAGATTCCCGATCTGGCCTATTATATCGCGCACGTGAAGTAGGCCCCTTTTCACCTCACCGCAAGCGCGGGGAGAGGGGGAAGTCCTCCGCTGGCCATGCTCCTTGGCTGACGCTAAAAGACGGTCAATCAAACGGAGCCCCCCATGCAAGACCTCTGGCGCCTGTCGGCCGCCGACCTCGCTGCCCTCGTCAAATCGAAGAAAGTCTCGGCCAAAGAGGCCGCCACCTCGGCGCTGGCGCGGCTTGATGCGGTGAATCCCAAGATCAACGCCGTGGTCGATCACAAGCCGGACGACGTGCTGAAGCAGGCAGCCTCCGTCGATGCCGCGATCGCGCGGGGCGACGATCCGGGCGTGCTGGCCGGCGTACCGGTAACCGTGAAGGTCAATATCGACCAGGAAGGCTTTGCCACCACCAACGGGTTGACGCTGCAGCGCGACGCGATCGCGACCGCCAGCGGCCCCGTCATCGACAATTTTCGCAAGGCCGGCGCCGTCATCCTCGGCCGCACCAACTGCCCGGCCTTTTCGTATCGCTGGTTCACCACCAATCTCATTCATGGCGACACCAAGAACCCGCGCGATCCCTCGATCACGCCCGGCGGCTCCTCCGGCGGAGCGGCCTCGGCGGTGGCGGCCGGTATCGGCCACATCGCGCATGGCACCGACATCGCGGGCTCGATCCGCTATCCCGCCTATGCCTGCGGCGTTCACGGCCTGCGCCCGACGCTCGGTCGTATCGCCGCGTTCAATCCGTGCCTGCCGGAGCGCACCATCGGCCCGCAGATCGAGGCGGTGTCCGGCCCGCTCGCACGCACGATCGGGGATCTGCGCATTTCACTGGCTGCGATGTCGGCAAGGGACGCGCGCGATCCCTGGTGGGTGCCCGCGCCGCTGGAGGGGCCCGCGATGCCAAAGCGCGCGGCGCTCTGTCTCAACCCCGACGGGCTCGATCCTGTGCCTGAAGTGAAGGCCGCGGTAGCCGATGCCGGCGAGCGCCTGAAGCGCGCGGGCTGGACCGTCGAGGAAATTCCGAACACACCGCCGCTCCGTGAAGCCGCGGATTGGAACGCAAAACTCTGGCTTGGCGACCTCTACGAAACACAGCTTGCCACCGCCGAGAAGGAAGGTGATCCCGGCGCACTCGCGTGTTTGCGCGGCAAGCGCAAGGACGTGTTTCCGTTCGACCAGGCCGACTTCTCCAAGGCGCTGACCCGGCGCGCGACGCTGTTGCGCGAGTGGTCATTGTTTCTTGAAAAATATGCCGTACTGATAATGCCCGTCTCCGGCGAACTGCCGTTCCCCGACCATCTCGACCGTAAGGACGATGCGTCCTTTGCGCGGGTCTGGCGCGCGCAGCTGGCGCAGATCGCTATTCCCTTCATGGGCCTGCCTGGGCTAACCGTCTCCACGGGACTGGTCGGGAAAGTTCCGGTCGGCGTGCAGGTCGTGGCGGGCCGCTTCCGCGAGGATCTGTGTCTCGCCGCAGGCGAAGCGATCGAAGCGGGCGGCGTGCCGCCGTCGCCGATCGATCCCGCGAACTAACGAGAGAATGTAATGCCAGGCATTTACGAATTCACCGCCAAATCACTCGCGGGCGACGATGTGCCTCTGAAGCAATTCGAAGGTCAGGTGCTGCTGATCGTCAACACCGCGAGCAAATGCGGCTTCACCCCGCAATATGAGGGGCTGGAAGCGCTGCATCGCGAGCTCAAGCCGCGCGGCTTTGCCGTACTCGGCTTTCCCTGCAACCAGTTCGGCGGCCAGGAGCCGGGCGACGCCAGGCAGATCGCCGAGTTCTGCGACAGCAAATATGACGTGAGCTTTCCGATGTTCGAGAAGATCGAAGTCAACGGCGCCAACGCGCATCCGCTCTACAATTATCTGAAGGGCGAAAAGACCGGTCTGCTCGGCTCGTCGATCAAATGGAATTTCACCAAATTCCTGGTCGACCGTTCCGGCAAGGTGGTCGCCCGTCACGCGCCGACCGCGACGCCGCAAGGATTGAAGAAAGAGATCGAGGGCCTGCTGTGAACGGGAAAAGCGAAGCAGAGAGTGACCAGTTGCCGGACCGGTTGTCGGTCGATCCGCGCAGCCCGTACTACAATGAGCAGGTCCTGACGCGCGATGTCGGCATCCGCTTCAAGGGCGTCGAGAAGACCAATGTCGAGGAATATTGCGTCAGCGAGGGCTGGGTGCGCGTGACCGCCGGCAATGCCAAGGACCGCCACGGCAATCCGCTGACGATCAAGGTGCACGGCGCGGTCGAGCCGTATTTTCGGGATAAGAAATAACTCCGTCCTCGTCGTCATTGCGAGCGAAGCGAAGCAATCCATCTCTACGCTTGCTGAGGCATGGATTGCTTCGTCGCTACGCTCCTCGCAATGACGACAACAACAAAGAGCCAGCCCATGTCCGTGCGCATCGTCGACGTCTGCGAAGTGACAAAACCGATCTCTTCGCCGATCCGCAACGCCTATATCGACTTCACCAGGATGACGACGAGCCTGGTTGCCGTCGTCACCGATGCGAAGCGCGACGGCAAGCGCGTGGTCGGCTACGGCTTCAATTCCAACGGCCGTTACGGGCAGGGCGGATTGATCCGCGAGCGTTTTGCGCCGCGGCTGATGGAGGCCGATCCGAAATCGCTGCTCAACGAAGCCAGCGACAATCTCGACCCGGACAAGGTCTGGGTCACGATGATGTCGAACGAGAAGCCGGGCGGCCATGGCGAGCGCTCGGTCGCGGTCGGCACCATCGACATGGCGGTGTGGGATGCGGTGGCGAAGATCGCAGGCCAACCGCTGTTTCGTTTGCTCGCCGAACGGCACAAGCGCAGCGCCAATCCGCGCGTCTTCGTCTATGCCGCCGGCGGCTATTATTATCCCGGCAAGGACCTCTCGATGCTGCGCGCAGAAATGCGCGGCTATCTCGACCGCGGCTACAATGTCGTGAAGATGAAGATCGGCGGCGCGGCGATTGCCGAAGACCGCGAGCGCATCGAGGCTGTGCTGAAGGAGATCGGCAAGGAGGCGCAACTCGCCGTCGACGCCAACGGCCGCTTCGATCTGGAGACTGCGATCGCGTATGCCAAGATGCTGCGGGACTACCCGCTGTTCTGGTACGAGGAAGCCGGCGATCCCCTCGACTATGCGCTGCAGGCCGCGCTCGCCGAGTTCTATCCCGCGCCGATGGCAACCGGCGAGAATCTGTTCAGCCACCAGGATGCGAGAAATCTGATCCGCTATGGCGGCATGCGTCCCGATCGCGACTGGCTGCAATTCGACTGCGCGCTGTCCTACGGGCTCTGCGAATATCAGCGCACGCTTGCGGTGCTGCATACGCATGGCTGGTCGCCGAGCCGCTGCATCCCGCATGGCGGCCACCAGATGTCGCTGAACATCGCGGCGGGCTTGGGGCTCGGCGGCAATGAGAGCTATCCGGACCTGTTCCAGCCCTATGGCGGCTTTCCCGATGGCGTGCGTGTCGAGGGTGGCCACATCACCATGCCTGACTTGCCGGGCATCGGTTTTGAAGGGAAGTCGGACCTCTATGCCGAGATGAAGGCGCTGGCCGCATGAAAGAAAGCCCGCCAACCGGGCGGGCACAAGTTTCAGGGAGGAAGCGCTCTGTCGATGAAGCGCCAAGCCAATCTCCCTGATTCGGTTGCAATTGCGAAGATCGTATAACTACTGTCATCGGCATCGGCGCTAATGCCTTCGGGCGCGGGTGGGTTCGTAGGCCGGCGGTTGTCGGAATGAGCGTGATCAACAGGGGAATGGCATGAGTTTTTCCAGCCTATTTGCGCGCGTCGTCGCGTTTATCGGCGCCGGTGCGCTGGTGTGGCGCAGGATGCAGGGTGCCCAGCCCAAGCCGGCCTGGGGCAACGCGCCGGAAATTCCGGTGGCGAAGTCGCAAGGCGCGATCCCGACGCTGAAGATGCCGTCGGCAAGGGGCTGGGATAAAGGGCAAAAGCCGGTCGCCGCACCCGGGCTCAAGGTCGACGCGTTTGCGACCGGCCTCGATCATCCACGCTGGATCGAGGTGCTGCCCAATGGGGATGTCCTCATCGCCGAGGCGACGCAGGTCGCGGGAACCCCGCGGAGCGTGTTTCATTATGCGATGCAGGCCACGATGCGGCGTGCGGATGCGCTCGGCGTCAGCGCCAACCGCATCACGCTGTTGCGCGACAAGGATGGCGATGGCGTCGCCGAGACGCGCGGGACCTTCATGGAGGGACTGAACCAGCCGTTCGGCATGGCGCTTGTGGGCGAGACCTTCTATGTCGGCAACACCGACGGTGTGGTGGCCTTTCCCTACACGGCGGGCGCAGACCGCATCACCGCCGGGGGCAAAAAGCTCGTCACCTTCAAGCCGGCCGGGCACTGGACGCGGAGCCTGCTGCCGAGTGCGGATGGCAAGAATCTCTATGCCGGCGTCGGCTCGCTCACCAACATCGCCGATGACGGCATGGCGGTCGAGGAAGGCCGTGCCTGCATCTACGAGCTCGATCTTGCGAGCGGCATGAGCCGCATCTTTGCCGGCGGCCTGCGCAACGCCGTGGGCCTCGCCTTCGAGCCCAAGACCGGTGTGCTCTGGACCGTCGTCAACGAGCGCGACGGCCTCGGCGACGAGACGCCGCCCGATTATCTCACCTCGGTCCGCGACGGCGGCTTCTACGGCTGGCCCTATTGCTACTGGGGCCAGACGGTGGACGATCGCGTGCCGCAGGATGCGGCCATGGTCGCGAAAGCCATCACGCCGGACTACGCGCTCGGCGGACACACCGCTTCGCTGGGTCTGTGCTGGATGCCTTCAGGCACGCTGCCGGGCTTTCCGGAGGGCATGGCGATCGGGCAGCACGGCTCCTGGAATCGCTCGACCCTTTCCGGCTACAAGCTCGTCTTCGTGCCGTTCGAGAACGGAAGGCCGTCCGGTCCGGCGCGCGATATCCTCTCGGGTTTCCTCGCGCCCGACGAGCGCGAATCCTACGGCCGGCCGGTCGGCGTCGCGCTCGGCCCCGACGGCGCATCGCTGTTGATGGCGGACGATGTCGGCGATGTCATCTGGCGCGTCACCGGTGCATAATGGGTTGAGCAGGCCGGCGAGGGCAACATGGAACGCATGACGCGCGGTCAATGGATGACCGGTTGCCTGATCGTGTTGGGCGCGGTGGCCAGCGCGGCTGTGTCGTCGCCCTGGGCCGAACGGACATTTTCGCCGCCGGCGTCCGTGGCGGCGGACTCGAAGGCCGAAGGCGAGCACAAGCGCACCTGCATCACGATCGGCGGCAAGCGCTTTGAGTGGAGTTTCCCGAATGCGCCGTTCGGCACGCTTAGCTGTTCGGAATGAGCGGGCTATGTGCTAGGCTGCCCGCAACCAGAACCGATCGCCAGGGAGGTCGTCGTGTCCGCAGCCGAACGCAAGCTTGTGCATTCCGACATCAGGCCAGAAAATCCGCCGGAGCGTGCGGCGCATTATCTCGATGTGCCCAACATGCCCTGGGAGGCCACGAAGTTTCCGGGCATCCAGATCAAGGTGCTCTATACCGACGACGGCGGCATCACGACGGCGCTGTTCAAGCTCGCGCCGGGCGCCGTCGTGCCGCTGCACGAGCACACCGCGCTCGAGCAGACCTATGTGATCGAGGGCTCGCTCGAGGACCATGAAGGCAAATGCGGCCCCGGCCAGTTCGTCTGGCGCCCGGCGGGCAACCAGCACGAAGCGGTGGCGCCGAACGGCGCCGTGATCCTCGGCTTTTTCCTGAAACCGAATCGCTTTGCCTATGGCGAGAAGTTCTTCACCGCGCCCGGCGAGCGGTAGCAGGCGCATCGATCGAACACTTCGCTGCAATGCACTTGCGTTGAATGGAAGGTATCGGAGAACGTCCCTTGTGCGGCTTAAGCGGCACATGAATCGAGCGGCGATTCCCGCCGCTGTTGAAGCCACCTGCCGTGGTGCTATCCTCGCTCGCGTTGTTCGGTCCTGCGTTGTTCGGTCATCCGGAGAATGTCGGTGAAAACCATCACGGCATCAGCGGCGAAGCAACTGGGCAGATTTCTGACGAGGGATTTTCGCAAGATATTCGGCCCCGCCCATGACGAGATCGCCGAACGGCTGGGATCGTTCGCGCGCAGCACCATCGAATGTATCGGCAGGAGCGACGCGCTCTACCACAATCTCGAGCATACCTTTCTCGTGACCCTGGTCGGCCGCGACCTGTTGCAGGGGCTTTCGATGTCCCATCGCATCGAGCCGGACGAATACAGCCATCTCATCACCGCCTGCCTGCTGCACGACATCGGCTATGTTCGCGGCGTCCTCAGCGGAGATACCGAAACCGAATTCGTCATCAACGAAGAGAACCAGAAAATCCATCTCCCGCGCGGCGCGTCCGATGCCGCGCTGATGCCCTATCACGTCGATCGCTCCAAGATGTTTGCGATCGAACGGCTGGGACCTTCGCCGCTGATGGATGCAAAGCGGATTGCAAACGCCATCGAGATGACGCGTTTCCCCGCGAGCGTCGAGCACACCGTCGAGACGGTCGGGCTGGAGCCGAAACTGGTGCAGGCCGCCGACCTGATCGGACAGCTGGGCGATCCGATGTATCCGAAGAAGGCCAATGCGCTGTTCTTCGAATTCGAGGAAACCGGACTGAACCGCCAGCTCGGCTATTCGTCGCCGGCGGATCTGATCGACCGCTATCCCTCGTTCTTCTGGAATTCCGTCTCCATGCATATCGGCGACGGCGTCAAGCTGTTGAACCTGACAGTCTCGGGCCGGCAGTGGATTGCCAATCTGCATCACCATGTCCTTTGCGCGGAAAATTCCGATCGCATGATGGGACCGCAGCGCTAGGCTGTCGCGCGTTCGGTCGACACTCCATCCCGCCGATGTTACAAAAGATGACTGCTCCGCCAATAACGGGCCGGTGACTCGCGCGCACGGTCCTCAAACAACATGACAACAGGGAGAGCCAAATGGCCAAGGCACCGCCATCAGCCAAGCGGGACCGCATCAAGAATTTCGTGCCCGCACTGGTCGATTACACCAACGACGTCGTCTATGGCGACCTCTGGGAGCGCAAGGGTCTTTCCAAGCGTGACCGCAGCCTGATCACGGTCGCCGCACTGGTCGCGACCTATCGGCCGGAGCAACTGGTCTCGCACCTTTCGCGCGCCATCGACAACGGCGTCACCCAGGAAGAGATCACCGAGGTCATCACCCACATGGCATTCTATGCCGGATGGCCCGCCGCGATGTCGGCCGCGCAGGTCGCCTATACCGTCCTGGTCGACGGCAACAAGGAGGGCTGAACCATGGCAAACGAAATCGTGGTTGGTTACATCGGGCTTGGGACCATGGGCGGCCGGATGGCCACCAACATCCAGAAGGCGGGCTGCAAGCTCGTCGTGCACGACCTGCATCGCCAGTCGGCGAGCCATCATCTGCAGGCCGGCGCCGAATGGGCGGAGACGCCGCGCGCATTGGCCGAAAAATGCGACGTCATCTTCACTTCGCTGCCGGAGCCGGCCGATGTCGAACGCGTCGCGCTCGGCGCCGACGGCCTGATCGAGGGCATCAGGAAGGGCGCCGTCTATTTCGACATGTCGACCAACGCGCAAAGCGTGGTGAAGAAGATTCACGATGCCTTTGCCGCGAAGAGCGCGCACATGCTCGACGCGCCCGTGAGCGGCGGGCCGTCTGGCGCGGCGTCGCGCAAGATGGCGATCTGGGTCGGCGGCGACAAGGCCAGTTTCGACAAATACAAATCCGTCCTCGACGCGATGGGCGACCGGCCCGCCTATATCGGCACCATCGGCAGCGCCACGGTGGCAAAACTCGTGCACAACATGTCGAGCTATGCCGTCACCTGCGCACTGGCCGAGACCTTCACCATGGGCGTGAAGGCCGGCATGGATCCCGTCGCGCTCTATGAGGCCGTGCGTCAGGGTGTCAGCGGCCGGCGCCTGACCTTCGACGGCCTGCTCGAGCAGTTCCTGCCGGGCAAATACGATCCGGCGAATTTCGCGCTCAAGCTCGCCACCAAGGACGTCAAGCTCGCCACCGAGCTGGGGCGCGAGCTCGGCGTTCCCATGCGCATCTGCAATCTCGCCTATTCCGAGATGGTGGAGGCCTGCAACCGCGGCTGGGAGGGACGCGACTCGCGCGTCGTGATGCTGCTGCAGGAGGAACGCGCCGGCGTCGCGGTTGCCTCCGATCCGGACCGCGTGAAGCAGGCCGCCGAACGCGCCAGGTCCGGTGCGTGACGCCAGGCGTCAACGCTGAACGAACGACGTTTCTTCGAGAGGCTCCATATCTTCGATCGACGGAGCGATCGAAGGAGCGTCGTGGTCGAGGCAGGCCAATTTGTGGAGCAGCTCTGCGATGCGCGGCGAGGGGGCTGACGTCACGGGCCGCAGAATCGGCGCAAGTCTGGCGCCGATTTCATCGCAGATCGCACGATAATGTTCGGGCCCCAGCGCAGCTGCGTTGCTTTTGCTCACGGCTGGAGCACCACGGCTGAATCGGGCGAGTCAGCCAGCTGCGCCTCTGCGACCGCGCCACCGGCATAAGCGCAGGCAATAAAGACGATAATCCGAACGACGCTGAACATGACGGCTTCCCTTGTTCTTTGCCCTGGAAATAGCAGCGACTTGTTGCCGCCCGATTAGGGAAACTGGTTGTCGCAGCCTTTAGGGCGTTGGTGAGCGTAAGGTTTACGCGCACCCTTGTTTGTGAAGCAGCAACGTTTACGAAGCAGCAACCGCTTTTCACTGGTCGGCCCGCGAGCTAACGCAGCTTTCATCGCTACCGGAACATCCTCGCCCCAAATAACAAGAAGGCGCGGACAAAATGGAAGTTGCAAAATGCCTGGGAGCGGTGTTGCTCGTCGCTCTGTTCGCCTGCCAGGCCTATGTTTATCAAGTCTATTTTCATGAAGACATGGCGCCGGACGAGCTTCGTTTGATCACGGAAGTCACTCCAGCCGCTCGCGTCAGGGAGACGTTTGCCATGTTCGTTCCCGGAGATGCGAAACGCCTGGAGGATACGGCCCGGTTCTTCGCGAGACCAGTGAAGCCTCAGACATGAGCTGTGTCTGTGATGATCGCGGGCGCGCGTCGCTTCATCACGGCCGCATGAACATGAAGTCGGCGTCGGGGTCGCAATTGTCGGCCACGAAGCGCAGTTCCGACTGAACATCGGCAACATCCCTGGTCTTCAAATATTCCGAGACCAGCAGGCCCAGCAGTGCGCGGCAGAGGCCGTCGTGATCCAGACCGGCGGCTTCGGCGTCCTTGATGGCGGCAGCAAAATGGCGTTGCGCGATTTCTGATACGGACATCCCGCACCCTCCGTTGTCATCTGATCAGATGACGGCATCGGCGCATGCGCCTTGATCTCCGTCAAACCGGCAAATCGGGAGAGGCCGTTATTTGTCACTGGCATGACAACTTCAAACGGCGTGCACGCAACACACAGATCGTTTTTGTGGCTGCCCCTCAAACGCCACCCTCGTGTCAATTCGCCGCAACAACCGCGCGGATATGTTCGCGCGGTCGGCAATCCGAATCCCTGTCTTCGCCGACATTGGGAGAAAATGATGAAGAGATTGAGAGCTTCCTTGATTGGTGACGCGAATTGCGCGCGTTTCGGTCGCAGCCTGGTCGCATCGGCGCTGCTCGCCGGGGCCGCGCTTGCGATGGCGCCCGGCTCTGCCGAGGCGGCGCCCGCTCCGGTTCAGGCATCCTGCCAACTGCACTCGGCGGGCAACAAGATCAAGCGTGTGGTTTACATCATATTCGACAACGTGCACCTGCGGCGCGACAATCCGAACGTTCCGTCCGACCTCGAGCAGATGCCGAATCTCCTGAACTTCCTGCAGGGCAACGGTGTCGTCAGCGGCAATCACTTCACGCCGCTGATCTCCCACACGGCCGACGACATTCTCACGGGCTTGACGGGGGTCTATGGCGATCGTCACGGCAGCCCAATCTCGAACAGCTTCGGGATCTACAAGGCCGACAACTCCTCCGCCGTTTTCCAGACTTCCTTCGTTTACTGGACCACCACCACGGCGCAGAGCCATCCTGAAGCCGGCGAAAACCTGCCCGTCCTCGTCAACGAGAATGGAAAGAACGCGCCGGCGCCGTGGGTCGCCTATACCCGGGCCGGCTGCGACGTGGGCGCCTTCTCCCTCAATGGGCTGGCCATCGAAAACAAGACCGACATCACAAACATCTTTGGTTCGTCCGTCGCCAGTACGGCCGCGACCCAGGATTACGAAGGCGTGGCGGTTCACTGCGCGAAGGGCAGCTCCCTGTGCGGCAACTCCTTCGCCAAGCCCGATCTTCTCCCCGACGAGCCCGGCGGCTATAGCGGTTTCTCCGCGCTTTATGGCAACATCAACGTTGCCCCGGTGATCTCGCCGAGTGGTCCAGTGACGGATCTCGATGGCGTCGTGATCACCGATCCTTTCTCGAACAAGCCGGGCTTCCCCACCGACTTCGATCCTTCGGCCACGGCCTCGCTGGGCTATGCCGCAAAAATGCTCGAAGCCGGCATTCCGGTCGTCTACACCTATGTTGCCGATGCGCATGATCCGCACCATCTGGACGTTCCGAATGCGGGTGCCGGCAACCCGAACGGCGGCCATGCCTATGGTCCGGGCGAGGCGGGCTATGTCGCGGCGCTCAAGGCTTACGACCAGGCCTTTGGCAACTTCTTCAGCCGTCTCAAGGCGGAAGGCATCGACGCGAGCAACACGCTGTTCGTTGTCGTGCCTGATGAGAACGACCATTTCGTCGGCGGCAAGCCGAGCCTGGCCAACTGCAACGGCGTTGGGACGCCCTGCACTTACACCAATGTCGGCGAGATCGAGGTGTCGCTCGACAAGGTCTTGCTCTCGGAGCGGATGAACAGCACACCGTTCTCGGTGCACAGCGACGACGCCCCGAACATGTACATCGCCGGCAACCCGGCGCCGACCGATGCCGCGACCCGCACCATGGAGCACGATCTCGACGCAGTGGTCGCCACCAGCCCGATCACCGGCAACAGCGACAAGCTGTCGACGCTGCTGGCCGACCGGGCCGAAATGAAGCTCCTGCACATGGTCACCCGTAGCCCGCAGCGCATGCCGACCCTCACCATGTTCGGCGACGACGACTACTTCTTCGAAACCGGCAACAACAACGGCTGCGCGGTCCCGGCCACGCCCGTGTGCGAGGCTCCCGGCTTTGCCTGGAACCACGGCGACTTCCAGAAGGATATCACCCGCACCTGGGTTGCGATGGTGGGGCCCGGCGTCCGGCGGCTCGGCCGCGACGACGCCGTGTTCACCGATCACGCCGACGTGCGGCCGACGGTCATGGCGCTGGTTGGCCTTGTGGACGATTATGTCCACGAAGGTCGTGTCGTCGCCGAGTTCATGGGCGACGAGGCGCTGCCTCCGGGCATTCGCAACAGGCGCGAGAACTTCATCGAGCTCGCGACCGTGTTCAAGCAGCTGAACGCGCCGAAGGGCGACCTCGGCCGCGCCAGTCTGGTCTGGTCGAATCGCTCGGTCACCGCGACCGACAAGGTCTATGCGCGCTATCTGCAGCAGATCGGCGATATCACCGCCAAGCGCGATGAACTCGCCGGTCAGATCAAGACGGTGCTGAACAACGCCGCCTTCCACAACCGCCCGGTCGACGAGGGCTCCGAAGACGGCCTTGGCCATCAGGCAAAGGCTCTGATCGACCAGGTCAAGGACATGGCCGAACAACGCGACCACGACCGCGATTTCACGCATTGAGCGTTACGCTGCCTCGTTCAGGCGAAGCCCGCCGGCATATTGCCGGCGGGTTCTTTTTTCGCAGACCGCCCAGGCCCCGCCACTTGAAACCAAACTCGCGGCCGTTGCGTTGCCTCATGCTGGCGAGGCGTGGATCCGGGTTTGATGGCGAGGAAGCGGCGGGAAAAAACCAGGGACAAGGCAGCCCGCCTCTGGCCGTTGTTGGCCGTGAACTTCTTCATGGCCGACATGCAGTCCGGCATCGGGCCCTTCGTCGGCGTATTCCTGCTGGAGCGGGGCTGGGCGGCCGGCATGATCGGCACGGCGATGGCGATGGGCAACATCGCCGGCATGCTGATCGCCACACCCGCCGGCGGCTTGATCGACACCTCGCGCTACAAGCGCGCCTGGGTGATCGTGCCCGGCGTGGCGGTGGTTGCCGCGTCCTCCACCATTCTGCTCTGGCAAAACTTCTGGGCGGTCGCCGCCTCGCAGATCGCCACCTCGATCGCCGGTGCGGCGATCGTGCCCGCGGTGACGGGCGTAACCCTCGGCATCGTCGGACAACGGGGCTTCAATCGTCAGAACGGCCGCAACCAGGCCTTCAACCATGCAGGGAACATGGTCGGAGCGGCAGCCTCCGGCCTGCTGGGCTGGCAGTTCGGCTATTTTGCCGTGTTCCTGCTCGCGGCATTGTTCGGGGCGGTCACGGTGGCCTGCGTGCTGATGATTCCGTCCGACTCGATCGACGACCGCAGGGCGCGCGGCGTCAAGGAGGACGACCCAGAAAGTCAGCCAAGCGGATTGACCGTGCTGTTGCGGCACAAGCCGCTGCTGGTGCTGGGCCTCGCGCTCGCCATCTTCCATCTCGGCAACGCGGCGATCGTCCCGCTTTACGGCATGTCTGCCACCTCGGACGGCAAGGCAAATGGCCCGGGCTTTGTCGCGACGATCATCGTCATCGCCCAGGGCATCATGGTCGTGACCTCGATTGTCGGCATGCGCGTCGCGGAGAAGCGCAATTATTGGCTCATTCTCCTGATCTCGTTTCTGGTCCTGCCGCTGCGCGGGATTTTGGCCTTCGTCTTCACGGGGTGGTGGGGCGTCGTTCCCGTGGAAGTCCTGGACGGTGTCGGCATCGGGCTCCAGGGCGTCGCCGTGCCCGGCATGGTCGCCCGCTCGCTCTATGGCACCGGCCGCGTCAATCTCGCGCAGGGCGCTGTCATCACGGTGCAGGGCGCTGGCGCCGCATTCAGCCCCGCGCTTGGCGGCTGGATCGCGCAGTGGATCGGATTTTCACCGACGTTCCTCGTGCTCGGCGCCCTCGGCCTGCTCGCCGCCGGCACGTGGGTCGCACTCGGCGCTGTCGTCAAACAATATTAGCTGATGCGCGACGGGCAGAGCGCCTCACGGCGCGAAGTCATTCCGGCAGCCCCGCGTTGCGCAGGCCAGATGTAAATCGGGCGAGATGCTCCGCCCGCCGGATCGGGATCCAGGCTTCGAGACTGGAAATACGGAACGTGGGATCCAGTTTGCGCAAATGTTCCATGGCTGTCCGCGCCTGCTCTGTTCGCCCGGCGAGCGCGTGGCTTGCGGCGATGATGGCAACGACGGCCAGGAAGGTCGGCGCTTCCCTGAACGATTGCTCGGCCCAGGACGAGGCCGCATCAAAGCGCCCCGCGAACAGATGCGATAGCGCCATTCCTGCCTGCATGCGGAACATCTCCGGATCGAGCGGGCTGAAACGCATGGCGCGCGTCAGAAATTCGATGGCGGCGTCGGGGTCACCGCGCACCGTTCTGAGAAAGCCACCCAGGAACCAGGCTGCCGCCAGATTCGGGTTGAGCACCAGCGCCTTGTCGACCAACGCTATGCCGCTATCCACCTCGCCGGCGAGATGGGCAAGCGCATGTCCGCCCCGCGTCAGCGCGACGGCGTCGTCCTTGCCCAAATCTACAGCGATGCGCGCCAATCGAACGCCTTCCGCGATTTCCTGCGGCCGATCGGTCATCCAGCCGTTTATCTTCCGCCAGAAATGGCACCAGGCCGCCATGGCATGAGCGGAAGCAAACTCCGGATCGAGTTGCATGGCCTTGTAGAACAGCGGCAGCGCCTCGTCGATCGACTCCCGTGTTCCCCGATGAAGGTGAGGCATGGCGCGCAGGTAATTGTCGTAGGCACTGAGGTTGCCGGTCGGCTTCCGCCGGGCGCGCTCGATCTCCGCCCGTTCGAGCTGCGAGGCGACCGCTCCGACGATGCTGGTCGCGATCTGGTCCTGTAGCTCGAAGATGTCGTCGAGCCTTCCTTCAAACCGATCGGCCCAAAGGTGGGTGCCGGTCGATGCATCGACGAGTTGTCCCGTGATACGAATCCGGTTTTCGGATTGGCGCACGCCGCCTTCGACGACATAGCGCACGCCAAGTTCGCGCCCCACCTGCTTTTCGTCCACCGTCCTGCCCTTGTAGGTGAAGCTCGAATTGCGCGCGATCACGAACAGCCAGCGAATGCGCGACAAGGCCGTGATGATGTCCTCCACGATTCCGTCCGCAAAATAATCCTGTTCGACGTCGCCGCTGAGGTTTCGAAACGGCAGGACCGCAATGGACGGAGAATCCGGCAGGACGAGTAAGGGCCCGTGCCCCGCGACATTGGGGGCCGTGACGGGGGCGCTCGCGGGCAATTCCTCCGCTTGAACCTTGCCGACAAACCGGATGCCCTTGCGCGACACCGTCCGGATCAGGCGCTGCTCCTTGCCGGTGTCTCCGATCGCCTTGCGCACCGCATTGATGTGGCTGGTCAGCGTCGACTCGGAGACGATCCGGCCACCCCATATGGTTTGCAAAAGATCGTCCCTTGTCACCACTTGCTCCCGGTTCTGGACCAGAAAGAGCAAGAGATCGAACACCTTCGGTCCAACCGCGATCAGTTCCGAGCCGCGCTTGAGCTCTCGGCGGTCAGCGTCCAGACAATAGTTTTCAAACGAAAACTGCACTTCCGCGCTCCGCTTGGACAAGAAGCCAAGGGAAATTCAACCGCAATTCATGACGGCCGCAAGGCTTTCCGGCCCGCATCGGCGCATCCTTCGTTTCAGATGCAGCCGGGCCATTGGTGGCCGGCAATGGAGTGAAAGTCATGAAGATTGTCATTATCGGCGGTACCGGTCTCGTCGGAACGAAGCTCGCAAGCAAGCTCCGTCAGAAAGGCCACGATGTGATTCCAGCCTCTCCCAGCACGGGCGTCAACACGATCACGGGCGAGGGCTTGGCAGAAGCACTATCTGGAGCCGAGACCGTTGTCGACGTCGCGAACTCGCCTTCCTTCGAAGATCGTGCGGTTTTGAAATTCTTCGAGACCTCGGGCCGCAATCTTCTCGCCGCCGAGGCCGCCGCCGGCGTGCGGCACCATGTCGCGTTGTCCATTGTCGGCGCCGATCGCCTTCCGGAATGCGGTTACTTCCGCGCCAAGCTGGCGCAGGAAAACCTGATCAAGGCTTCGAAGATTCCCTACACGATCCTGCGCGCGACTCAATTCTTCGAATTCGTCGGCGGGATTATCGCTTCCTCGTCCGATGGACAAATCGTCCGGCTGTCGCCGGCCCTGTTTCAGCCCGTCGCTTCGGACGACGTCGCGGCGACCCTGGCCGGCGTCACGCTCGATGCTCCGGTCAATGGCATGATCGAACTGGCCGGCCCGGAACGACTTAGCCTCGACGATTTTGGTCGCCTGTATCTGACCGCGACAAAGGACCCGCGCAAGGTCGTCGCCGACATCCACGCCCGCTACTTCGGCGCAGAGCTGGATGACCGCTCCCTCACGCCGGACAGCAATCCCCGTCTCGGCTCGGTGCGTTTCGAAGCCTGGCTGGCCGGACCGCCCGTAGCCTAGGTCGCCATCCCAATGCGAGCACACGTCCATGAGCAAGCCTCTGTTGCGCGCTCCTTCGCAAGAGGATGCGCCGGCCGCGACAGAAGCGCGCCAGACCGACCTGCCGAGTACCGACCGGCGCCTTGCCGATGCGGAGATGGCACGCGTGCTCGGGACCACGCCATTTCGCATGGCTTTGGACCCCTCCGGTGCAGGGATCGCCCACTGGAAACATGACCCGTTGCACGGCGTCGTCGAGCCCATGACCCACCACGTCATCATGGCTTACAACGGCTCGGTGCAGCGCATGGCGCGGCGGTCGGGAAGATCGGCTGCGATTGGAACGTTTCGTCCCGGGGTTGTGATAATCATTCCGGAAGGATCAAGCTCCCGATGGGATATTCCGAATCCTGTTGATGTCGTTCAGCTCTATCTTCCACACGCAACGCTAAAGCGCGTTGCCGACGAAGCCGACACAGCCGCACCGATCGATCTCCTGGAGCGAACGGCGCATCCCGACCCCGTTACATCCCGATTACTCCTGAGCGCGGCGGATGTCCTGGAGGGCAATGAGGCCCTGGATACGCTGTTCAGGCAGCAACTGACGGACCTCTTGGCCACGCGTCTCCTGGCGGCGCACACCGGCTCGCCAACCACGATCCATCCGGTCAGGGGCGGGCTTTCGCCGAAGACCCTGCTTCGCGCCATCGAACGCTTGCGCTCGGATAGTGATGCGGACGTCTCTCTTGCGGCCCTGGCTTTGGATGCCGGGCTGTCGCGCTTCCACTTCTGCCGCGCCTTCAAGGAAAGCACCGGGCTTTCACCGCATGCCTGGCTGCGCCAGCACCGGCTCGAGCAGGCCATGGAAATGCTGCGCCACACCGACGCATCGATCGTGTCGGTCGCCGCCGCCCTTGGCTACGCCTCTCAGACCGCTTTCGCCGCGGCGTTCAAGAAGCTGACCGGCGAAACCCCGAGCGATTGGCGGCGGCGCACGCGTTAGCAGCAATCGCGCTGCAGGTACGGCAATCGCTCTGGGGCGATTGCAAATTCGGTTCACTAGATGATCGCGGCAGCCTCGCCAACAGATGGAGACAAACGATGGCCTGGAATAATCTCGTCAATCCTCGTGCAATCACGTCGCGACGGAGAGTTGTCGCGAGCGCCCTCGTGTACGGACTTTCATTGACCGTCCGCTTCACGTCGGCAACCGGCGACGAAACGCAAGCGCAAGCCGCTCAAAGCGCCAATCCCATGATGTCCATCATGATCAAGGATGGCGCCCAAATCTTCGGGCCCCCGAAGCTTCGCTCTGCCGATTTTCTTTCACGGCGGCTCGCCGGTGGGTTCAGGAGGCTGCCGCGCAGCATGCGGACGCCCGATGCCCGTGTCGTCAATCCTGAACTGCTCCTCCTATCCATAGTGTCCCCGTTTCATCCGCTTCGCGTCATCGTCGATGACGCGCGTACGTCCGAGCAAACCAAACCACAGGAGTAAATCACATGCGACTTGTCATCATCGGCGCCGGCTTCGCCGGCATGTATGCCGCACTTTCCGCCGCCCGCCTGCGCGACATCGAGGGTGTTTCGCCGAGCGAGCTCGAGATTGCGCTGGTTGCGCCGGAGCCAGTGCTCGTCGTTCGCCCGCGGCTCTATGAGCCGAAGCCCGAGACGCTGACGGCGCCTCTGCTGGATGTGTTGAAGGCTATCGATGTCGTCTACGTGAAAGGCAGCGCCGAAGCGATAGACACCAAATCCCGAACGGTGGACGTCGTTACCGAGGAGGCGAAGAAAACGCTCGCCTACGATCGGCTGGTGGTGGCCACCGGCAGCCGGCTGTTCCGTCCAAATATTCCGGGCCTTGCCGAGCACGGCTTCAGCGTCGACCAGCTCGACGATGCGATGGCCCTCGACCGGCATCTGCATGGCCTGGCTGAGCGGCCGGCGTTGAACGGGCGCGACACGGTCGTCGTGGCCGGCGGCGGCTTCACCGGCATCGAGACCGCGACCGAGATGCCGGCGCGGCTTCGTGCGATCCTCGGCAAGGATGCAACGCCGCGCGTTATCATTGTCGAGCGGAACGATGCGATCGCTCCCGACATGGGCGCGGATCCTCGCCCCGTCATCGAGGAGGCGCTGCGCCAGCTCGGCGTGGAGACCCGGCTCGGTGCCGGCGTCGCGTCGCTCGACGAATCCGGCGTCACGTTGACCAACGGCGAACATATCGAAAGCGAGACCGTGATCTGGGCCGCCGGCATTCGCGCCGCTCCGCTGACCGCGCAGATCCCCACCGAGCGCGACAATTTCGGCCGGTTGCTTGTCGACCGCGATCTGCGCGTACCGGGGGTCACAGGCGTGTTCGCCACAGGCGATGCCGCTCGCGCCGCAAGCGACGATATCGGCAACTATGCGCTGATGTCGTGCCAGCACGCGACGCGGATGGGCGCGTTCGCCGGCAACAATGCCGCCGCCGAGCTGCTCGGGGTTCCGACCAAGCCGTATCACCAGAAGGCGTACGTGACCTGCCTCGACCTCGGCGAAGCCGGCGCGCTGTTCACGCGGGGCTGGGACCGCAAAGTGGAGATGGTCGGCGAGGTGGCAAAGAAGACCAAGCGGGAGATCAACACCGTGTGGATCTATCCGCCTCGCCCCGAACGTGCCGCCGCGCTGGCGTCGGCCGATCCGGAGCGTGTCACTGACGTGTAGGCCTTTCTGGAACGAGCCGCGCTCCGCGCGGAGCGCGGCCCGTTCATTGGGATCAGCCCGGTCCCGCGCCTTGCGTGGCGGTAAACACGGCGTAGAGCGACTGGCTCGCGGCCATGAACAGGCGGTTGCGCTTGGGACCGCCGAAGCAGAGGTTGCCGCAGACTTCGGGCAGGCGGATCCTTCCGATGAGCTTGCCGTCCGGCGTCCAGACCGTTACGCCGTTATAGCCGACGTGACGCCCGGCATTGCTCGAGGCCCAGACATTGCCGTTGACGTCGCAGCGCACGCCGTCCGGACCGCATTTCACGCCGTCGATCGTGAAGTCGCTGAACCGCTTCTGGTTGGTGAGCTTGTTGTCGGCGCCGACGTCGAACACGAACACGTCGCCCTTGCCGCCGGGGCCGGTGTCGCCCGGCCCCTTGCCGGTACTGACGACGTACAGTTTCTTGAAATCGGGCGAGAAACAGAGGCCATTGGGATCCGGCACCTGGTCCTCGGTCACCACGATGTCGACGCGGCCGCTGGAATCGACGCGATAGCAGTTGGTCGGAAGCTCGCGCTTGCCGGGCACGAAGCCGGCCGGTTGCCCGATCCGTGGATTGAGCTTGCCGCCCGCATTGCTCGCGCCGCCGGGCGCATCCGGCTCGCCCTCATAAAGCTGGCCGCCATAGGGCGGATCGGTGAACCAGTAGCTGCCGTCGGGGTGGGCGACGACATCGTTGGGCGAGTTGAACTTCTTGCCGTTGAAGTTGTCGGCGAGCACAGACGACGTGCCGTCGTGCTCGTAGCGCACCACCCTTCGCGTGAGATGTTCGCAGGAGAGCTGCCGGCCATTGAAGTCGAACGAGTTGCCGTTGGAGTTGTTGGACGGAGAGCGGAACACGCTGACGCGGCCGTCGTCCTCCGACCATCTCATCTGCCGGTTGTTGGGAATGTCGCTCCACAGCAGATAGCGGCCCTGCGCGCTCCAGGCCGGACCCTCGGCCCACAGCACGCCGGTGTAGAGACGCTTGATCGCGGTGTTGGGCTGGGCGAGGTCGTTGAATGACGGATCGACCGCAATGATGTCCGGGTCCCAGAAGTAGGTGGTCGGGGCACCGGTGGGGCCGAAATCGCGGGGCGGGGTGGTGATGGTGGTCGGCGGCGCCGCCTCGCTGCTCTGCTGGGCCTGTGCGCTGCTTGCCGCGAGCACGGTGGCAGCAGCGCCGGCCGCCATGCCCTGAGCGAACGTTCGTCGTGAAATTGATTGCGGAGCGCCTCGCACGTCGCGTGTCATGAAATCCTCCCGATGTGTGCCGACCGGTTGATCCGATCATGCGGGCGCAAGCCTATTCCGATCCGGTGTCGGTTGCGAGTGCTGCCGTGATGCAACTCGTGGCTGATTGGTGTCAGAGGCGAGGCATAGCGGTGTCGCCAGCCGTAGTGCGTAGGGTGGGCAAAGCGGACCACGTCCGCGGTGGTTCAACGAACGATGGCGGAAGCGTGCCCACCAACATGTTTTCGTTAAATGCGGTGGGCGGCGCTAGCGCGTCTTTCCACCCTACGGTTCTTGCTCAGCCCAGCCGCATGTCCAGCAGCCTGCGGCCTTCGTTCTTGAGCAGCTTCTTCACCGCGCTGGAGGCGACGACCTCGCCGTCATTGGCATAGATCTCGTGGTTCTTCTCGATGTCTTCGAGGCGGTAGAGGTAGTTCACCATGATGCCGGCGGATTCGCGCAGGCCCTTGGGCGAGAGATCGCCGAGCCAGTTGATGCGCTCCAGGCGGGCGCCATTGCCGAGATGGAAGCGGGCGACGGAATCGATGATGCGTCCCTTCGGCGTGCGGGCTTTCAGGAAATAATGCGCGGCGAGCGGCTCGATCACGGCGCGCAGTTGTAAGGTCGCCTCCTCGTGCTCGAACCATTTCGGCTCGTCAAGCTGCTTCAGCAGCTCGCGCTCGTCCTCCGACAGCGGCAGGTCGCTGGCCTCTCGCAGCCATTGCATGAAGCCCGGCACCGGCGACAGCGTCACGAAGGTGTCGAGCTTCGGCAATTCGCGGCGCAGTTCCTCGACCACCTGCTTGATCAGGAAATTGCCGAAGGAAATGCCGCCGAGCCCGCGCTGGGTGTTGGAGATCGAATAAAACACTGCGGTGCGCGCGCGCTCGGTCGGCACCGATTGCCGGTTCACGGCGAGCAGCGGCGCGATCGCGCCGGGAATCGTTTCGGTCAGCGCCACCTCGACAAAGATCAAGGGGGCATCGGCGAGCGCGGGATGGAAGAAGGCGTAGCAGCGGCGGTCGACGGGATCGATGCGGCGGCGCAGATCGTCCCAGTCGCGGATTTCGTGCACGGCTTCGTAGCGGATGATCTGCTCGAGGATGTTAGCCGGTGTCGACCAGTCAATCCTGCGCAGCACGAGAAACCCCCTGTTGAACCATGAGCTGAGCAGGTGCACCACGTCGCGGTCGAGCGCGGCGAGGTCCTTGCGGCCGTCCATGTGCGTGATCAGGTCGGAACGCATGGCCACCAGGTCGGCGGTGCCGCCCGGTGCCCGGTTCAGCCGGCGGATCAGCTCCTGCCGCCGTGGTTCCGACGCAAAATGCAGATTAGAGCCATTGCCGTCGCCCGGCAGCGCCTGCCAGGCCTTGATCGCCTCGGCGAGCCTCTCCTTGTCCGGCCCGAAATTGCGCGCCAGCCCTTCGAAGAAGGTGCGCCGGCCATTGTCGTCGAGTTCGTGATAGCGGTCGAGCACCTCGCGCGCCATCGCGGTGCCGGTGGCCTCGCCGCGGCCCGACAGCAGCGCCTCGCAGAGTTCGATCAGGTCGGCTCCGTCTTCCTTGCCGTCCGCGGGATCGCCGCGCCGCAGAAGGCTGCGGCCGCGCTCGGAAATCGTCGCAAGCAGGTCGGAGAAGAAGGCATTGGCCATGGAGCGTAGTGTAATCCAGTGATGGCGAATCCTACATAGGATTTAAGGCGAAGTCAGGCCCGGTCAAGCGCATGAACTGTAGGCAAATCCAGCGGAGCAGGAAAAATCTGGCTCGTCATGGCCGGGCTTGACCCGGCCATCCATCCCGAAAAGAATCACTCGAAGTACGATGGACACGCGGGTCCCGGCTACGCCAAGGCTTCGCCGGGCTAATCGGTGTTGCGGCCGGCGTAGCGTTAGCGAAGACGGCAAGCCCGCGTGTGACGAGTAGGGCAGGGGCTACTTCGCCTCCACGAATTCCGTCGGCGTCTTGCCGGTCACCTGCCGGAACGCGTGGGAAAATGCCGGCACGCTGGAATAGCCGAAATCGGCGGCGAGCTGCTTGACCGACACCCGCCCGTCCGTCGACAGCTTCTCGATCGCCGCCGCAATACGCGCGCGCTGGCACCAGGTCTTGAAGCTCAGCTGCGTCTCCGCGGCAAACAGCCGCGACAGCGTCCGCCCCGAGGTGCCGACTTCTCGCGCCAGCGCCTCGATCTCGTGGACGGCAGCGGGCGCGGCCAGCACGATCTCGGCGGCGCGGCGGCAGCGCGGCTCGTGCGGCAGCGGGATGAAGGTCGCGGAATCCTCGGCCTGGTGCAGCTCCAGCATCACGAGCTTGATCAGCAGCGCGACGCGCTCGGCTCCGTTGCGCTCGTCGAACAAGGCAAGGATCGCCTGGTGCAGGAGCGGCGAAACCCGCACCACGAATTCGGATTTGAGGCTCGGGCTGCGCCGTTCGCGCTTCAGCCAGGCGAGGTCGAAATAAAGCGTGCGCATCTCGATGTCGGCGAGCACGTCGATCGCGTGCACCAGCCGCGCCGGCACCCACACCGCGCGGTCCGGCGGAACCAGCCAGCGCCCCTTCGGCGTCGTCACTTGCATGGTGCCGCTCGCCGCATAGACCAGCTGCGCCTCGCGATGCATGTGCGGGTCGAGCCGCAGGCCTTTCCTGTAGCTGCGGGACACCAGATGCAGGCCATCGCCGGTCGAGCGCTGGCCGCGCAGTATGGCAATCAGTGGCGGTTCGGCGACAGTCATTGGCTGCATCCCGTCAGGCGGATTTCGTATAACCTATTTTGCAAAAACCGGAAATCGCCCAGAGCCGCAAAAATGAACAGCCCCAGCCGGGTCATCATCTTCGTCAACGCCGCCCATTTCATCGACCATTATGCGATGCTGATCTTCGCCGCCGCCGTCATCATCATGGGGCCGGCGCTGGGCATGGCCTATTCGGAATTGCTGCCTTACGCGACGCCGGGCTTCATCGCCTTTGGCGCCGGATCGCTGATCACCGGCTGGCTCGGCGACCGCTGGAGCCGGCGGCACATGATGCTGATCTTCTTTGTCGGCATCGGGCTGTCGATGATCTCGGTCGGCTTCGTCCAGACGCCCGTGCAATTGGGCGGAGTATTGCTGGCGATCGGCATCTTCGCCTCGATCTATCATCCGGTCGGCACCGCCATGATCGTGTCCTATGCCGACAAGCTCGGCCGCGAGATGGGGCTGAACGGGGTCTGGGGCAATCTCGGCGTGGCGTCCTCGGCGCTGGTCACCGGCGTGATCGGCCAATATCTCGGCTGGCGCTGGGCCTTCATCGTTCCCGGCTGTGTCACCGTGCTGGTCGGCATCGCCTTTGCGATGCTGGTGGTGCACGAGGACCGCAAGGGCTCGAAGCAGGCGGCGGCGCAGGCCCGCGTCGCCAAGCGCGACATGTGGCGGGTGATTGTCGCACTGCTGATCGTGGTGATCGCGATCTCCACCACCTTCAACGCGGTGACGGTGGCGCTGCCAAAGCTGTTCGCCGAACGGCTCGACTTCACCAAGAGCCCGGCGCTGCTGGGCGTCATCGCGGCCTGTGTCTACGTGTTCGGTGCGATGACGCAATATACCATCGGTAAGCTGCTCGACCGGCATTCGCTGAAAACGGTGGCGCTGCCGTTGTCGTTCCTGCTGGCACCGTTCCTCTATCTCGCCGCAACGCTGGAAAACCTGCCGCTGATCCTGGTCTCGATCGGCATCGTCATGGGCGCGTTCGGGCAGGTCACGGTCAACGATGCCATGGTCGGCAAATATACCAGCGAGGAATGGCGCTCGCGCGCCTACGCCGTGCGCTATTTCGTCGGCTTCACCGCGGCCGGCGCCTCCGTCGGCCTGGTGGCGTGGCTCTATGAGCAGGGCGGCTTTGTCACCATGCTGCACGCCTTTGGCGCGCTCTGCCTGCTCGCCATCGTCGCAGCCCTGATCCTGCCGCGGGAAATCGCGGTGCCGGCGGCGCAGGCGAATTGAGGGATCGGTCCTTGCGCGTTCTTCGCGATCCCGAGCTGGAGCGTTTGCTGGATCGCCTGCATGCCAGAAGCGACGCCCAGATTGAGGCAATGCGAAGCTACGACGCCGAAAGGGTGAAGCAAGCGCGTCCACCGGCGGAGCACGAGGTCAAGGCTTTTCGCAGCGACAAGCTGGTCGCGCTCGACCGCGACAAGGCGGAATTCTGCTATCAGCTCTGCCGCGCGACCGATGCCCGCCGGATTGTCGAGATCGGCACGTCGTTCGGGGTTTCGACGCTCTATCTCGCTGCCGCCGTGCGCGACAATGTGCGCGCTGCCGGGGGGAGCGGCGTGGTAATCGGGACCGAATACGAGCCGGACAAGGCCAGCGCCGCGCGGGCGCATTTCGAAGAAGCCGGCTTGAGCCAACTCATCGATCTGCGCGAAGGCGACCTGCGCGAAACGCTGAAGCAGATCGAAGGGGCGGTGGATTTCACGCTGGTGGATATCTGGATCGGCATGGCGCGGCCGGCGCTGGAACTGGTCACCCCGCATCTCGGCACGGGCGCCATCGTGGTCTGCGACAATACGCGGCGATATCGGAACGAGTATTCGGACTATTTCACATTTCTCCAGGAGAGTGGTTTTCGAACCATGACGCTGCCGTTCGACGGTGGCCTGGAATTGTCGGTGCGCTGCCGGCCCTGACCTGCGCGCCGCGGGAACGGGCGCTTCCGGCACGCGGATTGCATTCGATGTTAGGGGGATGTCTGTCCTCTGTGCGAGGTGCAGCTTTGAGCGGCTTGATCGATCGCTCGGTGACGAGTCTTGGCTTCGACCATCCGGAACCCGCGCTCGATCAGGCGAAATACCTGCATCATGCGGGCAGCCCATGGTTTTTGGCCCTGACCGCGCTTGGCGTGGTGTTCGGCGATATCGGCACCAGCCCGCTTTATGCCTTCCAGGTGGCGCTCTCCGGCCTCGGCCATCCCGCCCCGACGGCCGCCGAGGTCACCGGGATCGTGTCGCTCATTCTTTGGGCGCTGATCGCCATGGTTTCGCTGAAATATGTGACCTTCATCCTGCGCGCCGACAATGAAGGCGAGGGCGGCATCCTGGCGCTGCTGTCGCTGGTTGCGGCCGACAAGGTGGCCGACGGCGCGAAGCTGCCGCTATTGGTGCTGCTCGGTGTCGTGGGCGCCTCGCTGCTCTACGGCGACGGCGTCATCACGCCGGCGATCTCGGTGCTGTCGGCGATGGAGGGGCTAAAACTGGTCGCACCGACCTTCGAGCATTTCATCCTGCCGGCGACGATGGCGATCCTGGTCGGCCTGTTCATGATCCAGCGTCATGGCACCGGGAGCATCGGCAAACTGTTCGGCCCTGTCATGGTGGCGTGGTTCGCCGTGATCGGCCTGCTCGGTGTAGCCAATATCGTCGCGGCGCCCGCGATCCTGCGCGCGGTCAATCCGGTCGAGGCCGCGCATTTCCTGCTCGCCGATCCCAAGGTAGCGTTCGTCGTGATCGGCGCCGTCTTCCTGGCGCTCACCGGCGGCGAGGCGCTCTATGCCGACATGGGCCATGTCGGCGCGACCGCGATCCGGCGGGCGTGGTTTGTGCTGGTGCTGCCGGCGCTGCTCTTGAATTATTTCGGCCAGGGCGCACTGATCCTGGCCGATCCGTCTGCGGCCGATAATCCGTTTTACAAGCTCGTGCCCGGCTGGGCGCTGATCCCGATGGTGGGGCTCGCGACGCTCGCCACCATCATCGCCTCGCAGGCGCTGGTGTCAGGCGTGTTCTCCCTGACGCGACAGGCGATGCAGATGGGGCTGTGCCCGCGGGCGCGCATCACGCCGACCTCGTTTGACGAGGCCGGCCAGATCTACGTGCCGGCCGCCAACTGGCTGTTGATGTGCGGCACGCTGCTGACGGTGGTGCTGTTCCGCTCGTCGGACAATCTCGCGGCGGCCTACGGCATCGCCGTGTCCGGTACCATGCTGATCACCACCGTGCTGCTTTATCGGGTCGCGGTGACCCGCTGGAAATGGTCGAAGAGCCTCGCCATTCCCGTCATCGCCATCTTCGGCGCCATCGATGCCACCTTCCTGGTTTCCAATTCGCTGAAGATCGTCGAGGGCGGCTGGTTCCCGCTGCTGGCCGGCGCCCTGATCGCGACGCTGATGCTGTCATGGCGCAAGGGCTCCTCGGAAGTGCGGAATCGGCTGCACGAGATGTCGATGCCGTTGAAGGAGTTTTTGGACTACGCCGACAAGGCCGTGATCGGCCGCGCGCCGGGCATGGGGGTCTGGCTCACCAAGGTTGAGCATGGCGCTTCCCCGATGCTGCTGCGCCACATCGAGCACAACCGCGTGCTGCACCAGACCGTGGTGCTGCTCACCTTCGTCTCCGACCGAAGGCCGCGGGTGCCGTTCGGCGAGCGCCATGCGGTGCACCGGCTCGGCCACGGCTTCTACCGGATCCAGGTCCGGCTCGGCTTCATGCAGACCCCGGATATTCCGCTGACCCTGATCAACTGCAACAAGCTCGGCTTCGACGCCGATCTCGACCACAAGAACTATTATCTCGCCCATGAGACCATCGTCCGCCGCGAGACCGGATCGGCGATGGATCCCTTCACCTTTGCGGTGTTCTCGTTCCTCACCAGCATTGCGAGCCGCGCGCCGGATTTCTTCAAGATCCCGCATGACGCGGTGATCGAGGTCGGATTCCGCGTCGAGGTCTGAGCCGCGACGAATTCAGCCTGAGTTGGAACCGCGGCGCTCGGTCCGCTCCTCGCCCCGCTCTCCCCGGGGAAACGTATGCCGCCTGAATCCCCGGATGACGGAGCGGTCGCAATCAAGTTATGTTTTCGCGATAGAAGTCATGGCGTCGCGGCGCATGTAGAGATTGCAGTCGGCATGGACAAGAAGGGCGTTATGCGTTCCGAACCGGCCGCAGCGGGGGGCGATCCAGCCGCGCCAGAGCAGCGGGACCGTGTCATTCTGCTGCGGAAGTCGGAGTTGATTGGCGGGCTGATCGCCGAAGGCCGCCTTGACGAAGCCGGGCAGGCCGGATTCAGGCAATTGGCCCGCATGCTCGGCGCCATTTTTCACTACCAGTATTTCGAAGAACTCGATCGGCTGCGCGATTCGTATTTTCAGTTTGATCCGGAGATCGATCCGCAGGCTGGCGGATCCGCGAGAGATTTCGAGGCGGCCTACCGCGGCCTGAGCGAAGAGTTCGTCCGTGTCGTGACGGACGCCAACTTCGTCGAGATCGCGCATGACGAGATCACACGCGCTTTTGCCGAGCGCGCCCGGGTGCGGGTGAAGATCAAGGCGCCGATCGAGGACTATCGCGACGTCCGCATGTTCCGTCGCGGGCACCACACCGAGACCATCGAGTTTCCCATCTGGTTTGGCCTGCGCCGTCGTCGGCTCGAGGTGGTGGTCTATGACGACGTGGTGCTGATGGTCGCGACCAGGCCCGATGCCGGCAAGGCATTGGCGAGCGCCCGGCACGGCGGACAGAAAATCCGCGGCGGCGCAGTGCTGTTCAAGTATTTCCGCCGCATTGCCCGCGCTGATCTGAAGGCGCTGTTTCCCAATGTGCGCGTGGTCATGAGCCTGTTCGATCAGCTTGCACTGGGCGTACCGGCGTTGGTCGGCGGCGTGCCGATCCTCCTCAAGCTCGCCTCGACCATGACCGTGCTGTTTGTCGTCGCCGGCTTCTATCTCGGGGTCACCGGCACGATCCGCGATAACGACGCCGAGCGGGCGCTGGCCGCGCTCAGCGGCCTGTTTGCGCTCGGCGCCTTCCTGCTGCGGCAGTGGGGAAATTTCCACCGGCAGTCGCTGATCCATCAGAAGCAGCTGACCGACAATATCTACTACCGTAACGTCAACAATAATTCCGGCATATTCACCTACATCGTCGGCGAGGCGGAGGAGCAGGATTGGAAAGAGGCACTGCTTGCCTATTATTGCCTGCTGACGGCGCAAGCGCCCCTGACGCGCGAGGCGCTCGACGCGCGCGTCGAGGCGCTCCTCACGCATGCGTTCGGCGTCTCGACCGATTTCGAGATCGACGAGGCATTGGCGCGGCTGAAACGTCTTGACCTGCTGACTGAGACTGACGGCCGTTTCTCAGTGCCGCCGCTCGACGACGCGCTGGCGCGGCTGGAGAAGGAATGGAACAAGTTTTTTTGGGCAACAGCGGAGAGCGGATAGCAGGTCCAATTGTGGACGAAGCCCACCCGATTTGTGCCGCCCTTGATCTCATCACGCGTTATGAACCGGCCTGCGCCACCGCCTTCGTCGCCTTCTTCTTCGCGCGCCAGTTCTCAAAACCCTGCACCACGACAAAGAACGCCGGCACGAACAGCACGGCAAGGCAGGTCGAGGCCAGCATGCCCGAGAATACCGTGATGCCGATCGATTTGCGCGCGCTGGCGCCGGCGCCGGTTGCAAGCACCAGCGGCACCACGCCGAGGATGAAGGCGAACGACGTCATCAGGATCGGGCGGAAGCGGGCCTGGGCCGCGCCGACCGCGGATTCGACAATCGATTTGCCCGCATCGTGCAGCTCGAGCGCGACTTCGACGATCAAAATGGCGTTCTTGGCCGACAGCGCGATCAGGAGGATCAGCCCGATCTGGACATAGAGGTTGTTGTCGATTCCGAGCCCCTGCAGCACCGCCATCGGACCCAGCAGCGACAGCGGCACCGCGAGAATGACTGAGATCGGCGCGTACCAGCTCTCATATTGGCCGGCCAGCACGAGATAGACCAGCAGCATCGCGAGCCCGAACACGTAGTAGATCTGGCCCGAAACCGCCTTCTCCTGGTACGACATCGCCGTCCATTCGTATCCGGTGCCGGGCGGCAGCGTCTTGTCGGCGATCTGCTCCATCAAATTCAGCGACTGGCCGGAGCTGTAGCCCTGTGCCGGCAGGCCGACGATGGTCGCGGATGGATAGAGGTTGTAGAGGCTGATCAGCGACGGGCCGATCGTCGGCGTGATCTTGGCGACCGTGCCGATCGGGACCATGTCGCCGTTCTGGTTGCGCACCATCATGTTGGCGATGTCGCGCAGGGTCAGCCGGTATTTGGAATCCGCCTGAACATAGACCTGGAACACATGTCCGAATTTGTCGAACTGGTTGACATAGGAGGAGCCCAGGTAGGATGCCAGCGTCGAAAAAATCTGGTCCGTCGTCACATGCAGCGTCTGGGTCTTGATGCGGTCGACCTCGATATTGAATTGCGGCACCGTGGCGCGGAACGGCGACTGCACGCGCTGCAGCGCGCTCTGGCCCTGCGCGCTCCGCACCATTTCGCCGGTGATCGCCTGCAGCTTGCCGTAATCGCTGTTGCCGTCGCGCAGTTCGACCTGCATCGCAAAGCCGGCGGCGTTGCCGATGCCTTGAATGGGCGGCGGCGGCAGCACCAGGGTGCGCGCCTCCAGGATGGTGGAAACCTTGTCGTTCAGCCCGTACACCAGCGAGCGCAGATCCTCGCCCGGGCCGCGCGCGTCCCAGTCCTTCAGGATGATGTAAGCGACGCCGGCATTGGCGAGGCTCGCGCTGTTGTCGAGCGCGGAGATGCCGGCAATGGTGATGACCTGCGCCACGCCGGGAGTCTTGCCGACGATCTCGCTGACCCTGTCGAGCACCGTCTGGGTCCGGTCGAGCGCGGCGCCATCGGGCAACTGCACCGCGGCGATCAGGTAGCCCTGGTCCTCGATCGGCAGGAAGCCGGTCGGCACCCGTGACAGGCCATAGAAACCGATCGCGATCAGGATCAGGGCTGCGACGACGGACGTGGTGGCGTGGTTGGCCAGCCGGCCGATCAGCCGCACATAGCCGCGTTCCAGGCGGCCATAGACATTGTTGAAACCGCGGTAGAAGAAGTTGCGCTGTTCGGGCGGTAGCGGCCGGCGTAGCCACAGCGCGCATTGCGTCGGCTTCAAGGTCGCAGCGTTGATGGCCGAGAGCAGCGCGGTTGCCGCGATCACCAGCGCGAACTGCGCGTAGATGCGCCCCGTCAGCCCCGGCAGGAACGAGGCCGGCAGGAACACCGAGATCAGCACCAGCGTGATGCCGACGATCGGCGCGAACAGCACATCCATCGCCTTGATCGCGGCATCGTGGCCGGACATGCCCTGCTCGATGTTGTGCGCCGCGCCCTCGACCACGACGATGGCGTCGTCGACCACGATGCCGATCGCGAGCACGATCGCAAACAAGGTCGAGAGGTTGATGGTGAAGCCGAGGGCTGCCATCGCCGCGAACGCGCCGATGATGGTGACAGGCACGGTGGTCGCCGGCACCAGCATCGCGCGCCAGTCCTGCAGGAACACCAGGATCACGACCAGCACCAGCAGGCCGGCCTCGATCAGGGTCTTGTAGACTTCGTTGATCGAGGCGTTGACGAATTTGGTGGTGTCGAACGGGGTGTCGTATCTGATGCCTTGCGGGAAGTTGCGCGCCAGCTCCGCCATCTTCTTCTCGACGGCGTGCTCGACCTCGAGCGCGTTGGCGCCGGGCGACTGGAATACGCCGATGCCGGTGGCGGGCTGGTTGTTGAGCGAGAAGATCTGGCTGTAGGTCTGCGCGCCGAGCTCGACCGAGCCGACGTCGCGCAGGCGCGTCACGTCGCCATTGGTGCCGGTCTTGACGATGATGTCCTCGAACTGGCTGGGATCATCGAGGCGGCCGTTGACATTGAGGGTGACCTGGAAGGCCTGTCCGGGCGGTGTCGGCGGCGTTCCGACCTGGCCCGCGGTGACCTGCTGGCTCTGCTGCTGGATCGACTGGATGACGTCTTGCGGCATCAGCCCGCGCACCTGCAGCTTGTTCGGATCAAGCCAGATGCGCATGGAATATTGCCCCGCGCCGAACACCGTGACGTTGCCAACGCCCGGCACGCGCGACAGCTCGTCCCTGATATTGATGGTGGCGTAGTTGCTCAGGTAGAGGCTGTCATATTTCTTGTCGGGCGAGGTCAGCGTGACGAACAGCAGGATCGAGGTCGATTTCTTCTGGACCGTGACACCCTGGTTCTGCACCGCCTGCGGCAATTGCGATAACGCGCTCGAGACGCGGTTCTGCACCAGTACCTGCGCGAAGTTGAGGTCGGTTCCGATCTTGAAGGTGACGGTCAGCGAGTAGGTGCCGTCGGCGCCGCTGTAGGACTGCATGTAAAGCATGTCCTCGACGCCGTTGACCTGCTGCTCGATCGGCAGCGCCACGGTATCGATCAGGGTGCTGGCGCTGGCGCCGGGATAGCGCGTCGTCACCTGCACGGTCGGCGGCACCACGTCCGGATATTGCGCGATCGCCAGCTTGAACAGCGAGACGCCGCCGATCAGGACCATCAGCAAGGCGATGACGTTGGAGAGAACCGGCCGCTCGATGAAGAATTTGGAGATCATGGCCCGGCCTTATTTGGCGGTGCGGCAGGCGCATCGGGTTTCTGCAGTTGCGGGTCGACCTTCTGCGCCGGGATGGCGCGCAACAGTCCGGCGACCACGACGCGGTCTTCCGGCTTCAGGCCATCCTCGATCACGCGCAAGCCGCCGTCTTCGAGCGGTCCGATCTGGACATGGCGCTGCTCGACCACGCTCTCGCCGTTGACCACCAGCAGATAGCGGCCGCCCTGATCGCTGCCGAGCGAGGTGTCGGGGACCAGCAGCGCGTCGCCCTGCTGGTCATAGGGAACACGCACCCGCACGAAATAGCCGGGCAGCATCTGCCGGTTGGGATTGGGGACGATGCCGCGGACCGCGAGCGTGCCGGTCGACTGGTTGATGGTCGGCGCGATGTAGTCGAGCTTGCCCTCGTGCGGATAGCCTTGCTCGATCTGCAATCCGACCTGGATCGGAAGCTGGCGCAGTTCGGCCACCGTGACGCCGCGGCGCGCGGCCTCGGCGCGAATCCGCAGCACGTCCTGCTCGTTGACATTGAAGTTCACATAGATCGGGTCGAGTGCCACGATGGAGGCGAGTTGTGTCGGCGGCGACGCCGCGCCGACCAGTTCGCCGACGGAGACGAGATGCGCCGACACGAAGCCGTCGAACGGCGCCGTCACCTTGGTGTAGCCGTAATTCACTTCGGCGATCCTGGTGTTGGCCTGCGCCTGCGCCAGGTTGGCCTGCGCATTGTCGCGCGCTGACGTGGAAGTATCGAGGGTTGCCTGCGACACCGCCTGACGGGCGACCAGGTCGCTCTGCCGCTTGAAATCGGCTTCGGCCTGCTTCAACGACGCCTCGGCGCCGGCCTGCGCCGCCTGCGCCTGGTCGAGCTTCAGCTTGTAGGTCTCGGGCTCGATCGTGAACAGGGTGGTGCCCTCCTTCACGAAATCGCCGTCCTTGTAGTCGATCGACGCGAGGAAGCCCTGCACGCGTGCCACCAGATCGACCGACTTGATCGCAGCCGTGTTGCCGGTCGCCTCCAGATAGCGCGTGACCGCGCGCTTCACCGGCATGGCGACATCGACCTTGGGTGGGGGCGGGGGCACGTAGGTGTTTTGATCGCAGCCGGCGAGCACGGCGCAAGCGAGTGCGGCGATCGCGGCCCGCGCCAGATAACGCCTGTCGTCAATCGGCCCGGGACAAAGCGGACGTACAGGCTTCATTGCATGGCCCCATTTTTCAACGCCTGCAAGCAGGCCTTCCGCCGGTTTGAATAGCACATTCTGCTCGCGGTGGAACCGGAGCCGCTGACCTATGGCGCAGCGCATTGCTGCGCGGAATACCATAAACAGGGTGTGACAATTTTACCGGTCGAGCGGGAATTTACACTTCCAACGCCTGCTCCAATCGCAGACAATGCGATGAAAAGGCGCCGGAAGATCGCGAGGTCGGCCGGTGTAACAAGACAAAAAACGGGGAAGGAAATGAAATGCCGCATCAAGCCCTGCTTGCCGGTCTCGTTCTGGGTGTCGCCTTGATGGCCGCGCCCGCGAGCGCGGAAGACTTGAAGAACGAGATCGCGCCGACCGGAAAATTGCGCGTGGCGATCGGGATCAGCGCGGCCGGCGGTGCGTTCTGGTCCAACAAGAGTGAATCCGGCGGCTATGCCGGCGTGCCCGTCGATCTCGGCAAGGCGATGGCAGCAGAGCTCGGCGTGCCCGTTGAATATGTCGCCTATCCGAATTCCGGACAGATCACCGATGCCGCATCGAAGGGCGCCTGGGACGTCACCTGGCTGCCGCAGGACCCGGAGCGTGAAACGAAGATGTCATTCGGCCCGGTCTACGAGGTGGCGGATGCGACCTACATCGTCAAGGCGGGCTCGCCGATCACGAATTTCGCGACGCTGGACCAGGCGGGCGTCAAGGTGGCGGCCGTCAACAACACCACGACCATGCGCGGCGCCGAGAAGCATCTGAAGAACGCCAAGGTCACGGGCTACCAGACCTATGACGAGATCTACAATCTGCTGAAGAACGGCGAGATCGACGCCTTCGCGTTGTCGCGCGACCAGCTCAACGCCATGTCGAAGAAGATTCCCGGCACTAAAGTGCTGGACGAGACCTTCAAGAAGACGGTGACCGCGGTTGCCGTGCCGCTCAACCATCCGGCCTCGCTCGCCTTCGTGACGAAATTCATGGCGGAGGCGGTCGGAAATGGCGTGATGCGCAAGGCCTATGACAATAACGGGCTGAGAGACAATCCGATCAGGACGCAGTGAGTTTGCTCTTCTCGTCTCCCCGCAAGCCGCTAGAGCATGATCCGGAAAAGTGTGTAGCGGTTTTCCGAAAAGATCATGCTCAATCAAAGAGCTAAAGCGCGATGACGATTCAATTAATCTCATCGCGCTTTAGTCGGCACAAGACCCGGCGAACGCCGGCGGGAACTGGAAATTCGCAAGCCTTGAAGACCCTGCCGTGCGCAAGGCTGCGCTGGCTTCGGGGGTGCATCGCGTTTCTGATCAAGCCGTTTTCATTTAAGGAGTTGACCGAACCGCTTCAGAGGGCTGGCAGGCCCACCTCGGGGACAGGCAGCTGTGAGTTCGCTTGGGGCGACACCGGGGCGTCCGCCGGTCGCTTGATCACGAGACTGTGGATTCCGCTCCCGATGCGGGACCGATGCAAGGGCGGTCTGCAGAATGGGTGATATGATGGGAGACGGTCCCAGGCCGTGGAGTGCATGGCATGACACCGGATGAAGAACTGAAAATGCGCGTCCGTGCGGCGGGCACAGCACTGTCTCGACGGGCAGCAATCATCTACATGGTCGCCGCGATCGCCTGCTTTATGGCTGCCCTGTACTTTAGGGACAATGCATCTCGGGGATTGGATGTATCTCCGTTGAAGCCGGCGGCTACCGAACCCGCAGAGTGACGCGGTTTAATTGAACGCCTGCGGCATTTATTTCTGACGGCCCGGCAGAAGACGCTTCAACCTTTTCCATGCAGGCGCGACGGCAAATCCAGCGATCGGGATCGTGGCCACGCCAATCAACAATCCAAGGATACCTGAGATGGCCGCCTCAACGATCCATTCGAGCGCGCCGGCGGCCGATGGCAGTGCATGAGCCGCGGTTTCGGCGGCGGCGTGGACCATCGAGCCGATCGAAGGCGGGCCGTATACTTCCAGGCCATGCAGGACGATGCCGCCGCCAACCCAGATCATGGCGGCTGTGCCGATAGCGCTGAGAATAGTCAGGAGCGCGGGCATCCCGAGAACAAGGGCGCGTCCGAGCGCCCGGCCCATGCCGGCAAGGACCGAGACGCGGTCGTTGTTGACAAGGGCCATACCGAAATCGTCAGCCTTCACGATCAGAGCTACGACCCCGTACACGGCGACGGTGATCCCGATCCCCACCAGCGCCAGCACAGAGGCCTGCGTCACCAGGCTTCCCGCGGGAAGCGCCGCTAGCGTGATCGCCATGATCTCTGCCGATAGGATGAAGTCGGTCTTGATGGCGCTTGCGACCTTCTCGTCCTCCAGCGTCTTCGCATTCACCGCGACCGTACCGAGCTGAACTTCATGCTGATGTGCATGATGTGGCATGACGGCTTCGAGCACTTTTTCTGCGCCTTCGTAGCAGAGATAGGCGCCACCAATCATGAGAAGCGGCGTGATCGTCCAGGGAAGAAAGTAGCTAAGGGCCAGGGCAACGGGCAACAGGAACAGGAGCTTGTTGCGAAGCGATCCCACCGCGATCCTGCCCACGATCGGCAGTTCGCGTTTGGCGGTAAATCCGATCACATAACCCGGTGTCACCGCGGCATCGTCGATGACGACGCCCGCCGCCTTTACCCCCGCCTTCGCGGCCTGGCTGGCGACATCGTCGAGGGAAGCTGCCGCCACCTTTGCGATCGCCGCAAGATCGTCCAGGAGGGCGATCAGTCCGACGCTCATCGATGCTTCTCCTTCACGGCAATGGCCCAGAATACGCAGCCGTGCCGTCAGGTCAGCTTTTGAGCGGGGTGAAACGGACATCCTGCAGGCGGGCCGAGATGTCCGAGTCCTGGCCCGAAGCCTCTTTGATCCAAATCAACGTGGCGCCCCGAAACCGGCATCCGCTAACGGTTGAAGGAAGAGATAGAGGGGCTTTTCATGCGCGTGCCAAGAGCATTTGCCTTAGCCATTGTCCTTGCCGCCCCAGGTTTGGCGTCTGTCTCCTCGGCGCAGGCCGCTTCTGAATGTCCAGTGGCGGGAATACTATCGACCTGGGGCATCAATTCGAAGGGCGTCTTTAACGTCGCGTCCGGAGGAGCTTGCCTTTTCCCCCTCAGGATAGAAGGCGTAATAGCGAGTTCGAGCATTGTGCACCCGCCCGAACACGGAACGTTGAGACAACTCAACGAATCCACTTTCGAGTACACCGCAAATGCCAGGTACATAGGCACCGATACCTTCTCCGTTCAGGCGACAGGCAGAGGGCCCACGGCTTTTGGCACGTCAGTAATCACCATGATTGCGCCGGTTCAATAGCATTGATCCGTGCAGGGTCCACGCACATGCCCAGGCTCGATGATTTCTTTCGACTAAGTGCGAGCCGGGCCGAGCTTGCGAGGCTCGGCAATTTCAACGCCACCCGTTTGTCGTGTGCCGAGCGGATGGCGAACGGGAAGGCGCTTCGTCGCAACGTGCCGCGCTCATCCCATGCGGAATTCCGGACCGCGCGCGGACGACCCGATCCAGTTTCGGTCCTCCAGACGCAGAATGCCGCCCGTATCAAAGAACTCGTGCCGGTGCGGATGGCGCGTATGCTGACTTCGCCGTTCGCTTTTTTGCGGGGAAGTGCCGCAATCATGGCGGGAGATCTCGCAAATTCCCCGCGCACCAATCTCGAGGTGATGGCCTGCGGCGATATGCATCTGATGAATTTCGGCCTGTTCGCATCGGCGGAGCGCAACCTCATTTTCGCAATCAACGATTTTGACGAGGTTCTTCCCGGGCCGTGGGAGTGGGACCTCAAGCGGCTGGCCGCGAGCGCCGCGGTTGCCGCACTCTTTCTCGGCGGCGACCGCACTGATGCCGAGCAGGCGGCGCGTGCGGTGGTCGAAGCCTATGTCAGAAAGATTCGCGACTATGCCGAGATGGAATTTCTGGAGGTATGGTACGACCTGATCGACGAGCGAACGATCCTCGCGGCGGCTCCGCCGCGTCTGCGAAAGCTGGCTCAGACCACTTTCGCCAAGGCCCGCGCCCGGGGCCATATTCGAGCGCTCGATCGGCTGACAGAAGAAGTCAACGGTGAGCATCGGATCGTGGAGGATGTGCCCCTGATCGTTCGCGCGAAGCATCTCCCGGACGGAACACCGATGACGGAAGCGCTGCAGAGCATGTTGCGATCCTATCTCGCATCCCTGCCGGAGGACCGCAGGCGTCTGCTGTCGCGGTACCGGATCGTCGATGTCGCACGCAAGGTTGTCGGTGTCGGCAGCGTCGGCACCAGTTGCTGGGTTGTGTTGCTGGAGGAGTACGGAGCCGGTAGTCCTCTGTTCCTCCAGATCAAGGAAGCGCGCGAATCCGTGCTGGCCCGCCACCTCGACAGCAGGAGATCGATCAAGCAACAGGGACGGCGCGTCGTGATCGGACAGCGAATGATCCAGGGCTCCCCGGACATCTTCCTTGGCTGGGGGCCGGTCAATGGAGTCAACGGTAGTCGGCACTACTATGTCCGACAACTTGCCGACATGAAAGGCGGCCTGAATTTAAGCGAAGGCGATCGCGAAGCACTTGACGGCCTCTCGAAGTACTGTGCTCTGTGCGGTTGGGCGCTCGCGCTTGCTCATGCAAAGTCGGGCGATGCGGCGATGATTTCAGGTTATTGCGGCACCGGGGATGTGCTGGCGGATGCCATCGGAAAATTTTCGTTGGCCTATCTTGAACAGACCGAGCGTGACCATGGCGCACTTGAGGCAGCGGCCCGGCGTGGCAGAATTGCGGTGGCCGGACAGGCTTGAACGGATCGGCGGCGCGCTGCAGGTGTGGGCCACCGGTCGCGCCACCGGCACACGGCCCGACTATCCACGCACGGTTTCGACGGCATTCGAGGGCTTCGCGTCGACCAAGCTCGGCCAATTCTTCGGTCCGGCGGCGGATGAGCACCCGGGCCTGTCCGGCTTCAGCCTGTTGAGTCATGGGCGCGAGGCCTTCATCGTCCGTCTGGCGCTGGCTGACCTGGCCGAGCGAAGCCTCGACATGCAGTACTATATGTGGGACGGCGATACGACCGGCCGGATCGTCGTCGACCACGTGATGAAGGCTGCCGATCGCGGGGTCAGGGTGCGGCTCCTGGTTGACGATCCCTTCTACAAGGACAGCGATTCCATCAAGGCTTGTCTCGATGCTCACCCCAATGTTGAGATACGTCTGTTCAACCCGCTCACTAACCGGCGCTGGTCAATTCTCGACTTCATTTTCGATTTCAGCCGGGTCAATCGCCGCATGCACAACAAGTTGATGGTTGCTGACAACGCGGCTGCAATTGTCGGTGGCCGCAATATCGGTGACATCTATTATGGCGTGAATACTATTGCCAATTATCGCGATTTGGATGTGCTGGCGGCTGGGCCCGTCGTTCGCGATCTGTCTGACGTATTCGACCAATACTGGAACAGCCCCTCGACCGTACCGATCGCTGCCATCGTCGATCGCGCCCATGGTGCAGCCGATCTTGATCGCATCCTGTTTCAATTGCGTGAGGCGATCGCCGCGGCCGATTACCCTTATCCTATCGATCAGGAACTCGACGAGCTGGCAGCCCAAAGCGCCGAGCTTCGCGACAATCTCGTATGGGCACACGGCCGAATCATCGCCGACGACCCGGAAACCATCGCCCTCGGCAAGGAGACCGATGACGTCATTGAATTTATTCGCGGGCGGATCGCCAGGCTGAAGGAGGAGCTGCTCGTCGAGTCGCCCTATTTCGTCCTGCCCGCTGGAGCGCAGGCAACCGTCAAAGCGCTGCACGAGCGTAATGTCCGGGTGCGCGTGTTGACCAATTCACTCGCTTCGAACGACATGCTGCCGGCGCACTCAGGCTATGCCAAGACGCGAAGGCGGCTGCTTGAGAACGGCATGGAGTTATACGAGCTGCGTCCGGATACCGACGCCTTCCGGCCGGGCTGGTCGTTCCTTTCCGGGCGGTCGCCAGCCGCCTTGCATACCAAAGCGATGGCCTTCGACGGCGAAGCCGTGTTCATCGGCAGCTTCAACCTCGACCCGCGCTCTGCTGTGATCAACACCGAAGCCGGACTCTATATCGAGAGCCCGGAGCTTGCCAAAAAACTAACGGCCTATATGGCGACTGGCGTTGTGCCCGCCAACAGCTACCGCGTCCGCCTCGATCCGAAGGGCAAGATCGTCTGGGAGACGATGAGAGACGGCAAAATGGTGCTCTACCAGGACGAGCCCGAAACCGGCTTTCGACGGCAATTCGTCGCCGATCTGTTGAAGCTGCTACCGATCAACTCGCAACTCTGACATCGATCATTGGCGACCCAGGGAAAGACCGGCTGAGGCGGCCTACCGGAGCAACTACACGACCGCGGTGATGGCGGTCGAGATTGAAAAACCCCATGATGCCTTCGCGCCGCGGCGCGCGTCTATGCCGGCTGGGGCTTCTCCCAGACATTCTACTGCGTCGAAGCCGATCTCAAGAAGATGGGCTATGCGTCGCTGGAGGATTTCCTGGTCGGTTTCTGGGAAGGCTGGCTGCTGTCCAAGGACGCCAACAACCTTCTGACCATGCTGTCGACCTGGCAGAATGGCGACATTTCAAACAACCCGATCTACGGCGGCGACGTCGTGAAGGCGTTGGGAGGAATCAAGGGCCAAGGCCATTGTGATGCCGGCTTCCACGGATCTGTAGTTCCCGCCTGAAGACAGCGAGTTTGAGGTCAAGCACATGCCCAACGCCGAGCTCAGGGTGGTCGAGACCTATTGGGGACATTTCGCCGGCGGTCCGGGCACCAGTCCCGACGACATCAAGGTTTTGGATGCTGCGCTCAAGGAGCTTCTTGCCAGCTGAGCGGCCTTTCAAGGCGCGTCAGGAAAATCGAATTGGTGCGCGGAGGCTGCCTCGTTTTCGGAGGAGATGCCGTGTTGTAACAAGCGAGCCGCTCGCCCGTGCGCTCGATCGCGCTGCAATCTGGTCCACCGTGCCCGGGGCTCAGCTTGTTGGCGAGATGAAATCCTCGCCTCTTATGGCGCGTTCGATCGCGTCGATCAGCGCTTGAATCTCGGTGAATTTGCTGCGTGCCCGCTCGGCCTTGTCGCGGTCAAAGGGAGCGGCCAGCACCTTTGCATGCGCGTCCCTGTCCTCGATCATGCGCTCACGGGCCTTTTTCAGCGTTTCGAGTCGTTCACTCATTTTCGTGCCCTACCTGTTGCCCATCACCACGACCCTGATCTCAATCAAAGGCGGGAGGAAATTGGCCGTTGCGGAAGATGACCGTGGGCTCGTCGTCATAGTCGCCCATTTCCGGATCGCCGGTGGACGAGAAAGCAACGACGCCGAGTTTGCTTGACGCCAGCCGCTCCGCCGTTCGGACGGCCACTGTTGCCGATCTACAGGCTATTGGAGCATCGGCCTTGAGATTTATGCCTTTGCCGGCGTTGAATGACTGGACGAAATAGATTGTCTCGCGGGCCATCACGTCTCCTTACATCATGGGTCGAATGCACGGGCACATCGCGCCTTGCCTTGGCGGAGATCGCACTAAGCCTGCATCGCGCGCAGCAGCGCCGAGATATCGACGGTCGCAAAATTGGAGAAAGTATCCGACACCGCGTAAGGCAGAATGATCCGGTCATTATGCCTCATGGCGCCGCACGTATAGACGACGTTGGGGACGTATCCTTCGCGCTCGGATGGTTCCGGCCGCAACAACGGCTCGCTTGAACGCGCCAGCACCTTGGAGGGATCGTGCTTGTCGAGCAGCGCTGCGCCGATCGAATACTTCCGGACTGGTCCGACACCGTGCGTGAACAGCAGCCAGCCTTCGTCCAGTTCGATCGGCGATCCGCAGTTGCCGATCTGCACGAACTCCCAGGGAAATTGCGGCTTCAGGATCGCCTTGCCGCCTTCCCACGTGTACAGGTCGTCCGAATAGACGAGATAAAGATTCTCGTTGTCCTGTCGCGCGATCATGGCGTACTTGCCGTCGATCCTGCGCGGGAACAGTGCCATGCCCTTGTTGCGCGCGGCGGCGCCATGGAGGGGCGACATCCGAAAAGACAGGAAGTCGCTGGTTTCGATCAATTCAGATCGGATCGCTGTGCCCTTGTATGCGGTGTACGTCGCGTAATAGGTCTTCCGGCCGCCATCGGTGAACTCGACGAAACGGGCATCTTCGATGCCGTGCGACTGGGAATCCGTTATCGGAAAGATGACACGTTCGCTGATGTCCTGCTCCGCCTCGAAAACGACCTCGACCTCGTCGCCGATTGGTCCCGGTATCGAATATCCGGTCCGGGGACTCGAAGCGAGCCTCGCCGTCGGATCGACAGCAATGCTGCCGTCGGCCGCGACGGTGCCCGCGCGAAACGTTATCGACGACACGTGTCCTTCGCCAACGGCACGCAGGCTCAGAACAAAGCGCAGGCTGCCGGTCGCCGTCCCCGACTGGTCAGGGTGCGGTACGATGCTCGGATTGAACAGGGCTGACGCTTCGAACGAATACTCGTTCATGAAATAGGCGCCGATGAGCTGGCGCTGGGTTTCGGAAAAACTGTGATGCGCGGCGAAAGCCTCCTCCATCTCGTCGGCACGCAGCTCGAACGTCTCCAGCAGGTTGCGGTGCCGGCCCTCGAAGTTGAGCAGCACGTCCTTGAGCTGACTTGCCGCAGCCTTCGGATCAAGCGCGAGAACGCGTTCGACGATATGGTTGGCGCGTGTCTTGTCGGTCGGGTTGAGATCGCGCGGCTCCGTCGCCGGCTTGAACGGGCGCACAATGACGCGTGCCGGGTCGGGACGCAGATAAAGCGCCTGTCGATTCAAAAATGTGGCGTGCAACAGCGTGCCCCTCGGTTGGTCGGAATGGGCATTAAATCAAGCGCCGATGGCGCGAATCGCCACGGGACTTGTCAGGCTGACATTGACGCGGGCGAGCTGACAAATCTCGGCAAGGCCCAACAGATAGCACACTACCGACTCGCCTCCCCGATTTTCGTTGGCGCGATCGGGATGCAGTCCGTCCCGGCAGCTGCCGGTCGCGACATCGACGAGCGCGACCGACAGGTCGTTGCTGCCGAGAAACCAGGCGAAGACGTTGGTTGCCACAGCCTTCCATTCGGGATCGCCGCTGGCGCGCCACGCCGTCAGGCAGGCGGCAATCGTCGCGGTCGCTTCCACCGGCTGCTGATCGAAAGCGCGAGGAGATTTCCGGAGTTCGCCGAAACTCGCCGTGCCGACCGGCCGGAAACAGCCCGTGGATGCCGTCTGTTGTGTCATCAGCCAACGCAGCGACCTCAGTCCGGCATCGATATGGCCGGGTGTCTGCGTTGCCAGGCCGGTCACCATCAAGGCCTGCGGAAGTCGCGCGTTGTCATACGCAAGACCTTCCTCGAACCAGCTCCAGTCCGGCGTCTCGACCGACGCGAGGCTCGACATCAATCCGTCGGCGAGCGCACGACGAATGTCCCGGGCCTGACGATCGCCGGGATCGGCAGCGCAATAAGCGTCCAGACCCAGCAGCGTAAAGGCTGACGCGCGGGGCGAGCGAAAGGTTTTCACGCTCGGCAGTGCCTGAGCGAACAGGGCGGCCGCCCATCGGCGCCGTGACGGACTGGCATCCTTGCGCGCGCATTCACCCAACGCCCACAACGTCCGTCCATGACTGTCTTCGGAGCCTTTGTCTTCGAGCCAGGTGCGATCAAAGCCCATGAAGTTGCGGAATCGCCCGGTATCGGGGTTCCAGGCATGCTGCACAAAAGCGGCAAATCGCGCAGTCAGCACCTCCGCGAGGGATTGCTCGCCCGGCTCATTGAGGGCGCAGGCCAATAACAGCGCGCGGGCGTTGTCATCCACGCAATAGCCGTGCGAGCGATCCGGTACCGAATGCACGGCGTGCTGGAACAAGCCGGTATCATCGCACATCGACTGAAAATGGCCGGTTTGCATGGCCGGCACGGCGGAGGCGTGTGGCACGACCGCGTCCGGCTCGGTGCGCGCGATGACCTTCAGCCAATGGCCTTGCCGCGCATTTTCGAAGACGGTCAAATAGCGTTCGGCGGTGCGCTGCCATGTCATCGATCGGCTGGCCGCGTAAGCCTGCTCGCGCATCGCCTGCCGGCGAGGATCGTCCGTCAACAATTGCGCAATTTCCTTGCCGATCCCTGCCGCGTCGCCAAAAGAAACCAGAACGCCGCGTCCATCGGCCAGCAATTCCCGCGCGTGCCAATAGGGCGTCGACACCACCGCTTTTCCGAGGCCAAAACTGTAGGCGAGCGTGCCTGACGTCATTTGCGCTTCGTTGAGATAGGGCGTGACGTAGACGTCGCACATCGAAATGAATTCGAGCAGCGTGGACTGGTCGACGAACCGGTCGAGGAACACGACTTGCTTCTCGACGCCAAGCGCCTGCACGCGCGCCATCAGGCTCTTGCGGTAGGCTTCGCCCTGATCCCGAACCAGATTGGGATGGGTCGCACCAAGCACCAGGTAGACCGCGTCCGGGCGTTGTTTCAGGATCGAGGGCATCGCGTCGATCATGACCTCGATGCCCTTGCTGGGGGACAGCAGGCCGAATGTCAGAATGACGGAGCGGCCGCTGAATCCGAGTTTGGCCTTTGCCGCGTCAGGTTCGACAAACGGAAAGTCGGGAATGCCGTGGGCGATGACTTCGATTTTTTCGTCCGGCACACGATAGACGCTGCGCAGCAGCTCGCGTCCCTTGTTGGCCATCACGATTATCCTTGATGACCCTTCGACGACGCGTTCCATCACCGCGCGTTGACCCACGTTCGGCTTGGCGAGCACCGTGTGCAGCGTCGTCACGACTGGCATCGTGAGGCGCGACAGCAGCTCGAGGATGTGTGCACCGGCCTCGCCGCCAAAAATTCCGTACTCGTGCTGCAGACAAGCTACATCGAAACGGCCGGCGTTCAGAAAATCTGCTGCACGAACATAGTCCCCGATCGCGTCATCCCTGACCTGGAAAGCGACGGAGGCGGGATAATCATAGGTCTGACCGTGGTCGGTCATCGCCACGATACAAGTCTCGAGATTTGGCCGTGATGTCGAGATCGCGCGTTGCAGGTCGGTCGTGAACGTTGCGATTCCGCAGCGGCGCGGCAACGAATTGCCGATCACCGCGATCCTGCGGAGCGGCGTCACGTCCGCGCCTCGGCGAGGCCCATCAATGGCGCAGCCGCAGTGGCGCCTTGCAGAACGGGGGCGGTCGATGACTCGCCGAGCCGCTGCAACAGGGAGCCGACCGGAGCGGCTGCCGGATAGGCGACCAGGGCGGTCAATCCGTTGACGCCGACTTCGATGCTCGTACGGCCGCCGGCAACGAAGACCGCCTGTCCCAGCGATGCCACGGCCAATCCGATCGCGGCGTGGCCGTCGAGAACAAGAATCCAGGTCTCCGCTTCAGCGACCAACGCCCAGCTCGAGCCCCCGGGCAGGTCAAGCCGCTCGAGAACGAAATGCGGGCTCGCGACAAGAACCGTCCGTTCACCCGTCAGGCGCCTGGGAGTTTGTGCAGGTCGAGGCGGCCAGGCGTGGGCCACTGCCACGCCGTTATCTTCGTCCAATTCGCGCTGTCTGCCATAATCGAACAGGCGGAATGTGGTGTCGCTACGCTGTTGAATTTCGGCAAGCACGATGCCGGCGCCTATGGCGTGGATCGTGCCAGCCGGAATGGAGACGACATCGCCTTTCTCCACTTGACGCCATTGAACCAGCTCGACGATCGAACCGGTCCGGATCGATGCGCGCAATTCCTGCGGCGTTACCCGGTGCTTCAATCCAACGCCGATCTGTGAGCCCGGTTTTGCCGAGATGATGTACCACGCCTCGCTCTTGCCGTTCGGCATTCCCATCGCGCGCGCGAAAGTATCGTCCGGATGGACCTGGATGGACAACGGCTCGCTGGTGAACAGCAGCTTGAGCAGCAAGGCAGGGACCGGAGCGTTCTCGTCAGCCCGCTCGAACCACAGCTCTCCCACGGCATCAACCGTGCCGTCGACGCTGCTCCACGGCTGGAGATCGCCAACCCCCCAGGGCTTGCGAACGACCCGCACGGAGGTGTGCTCGACAGGCATATTTCTCCTGACCCAAGACGCACAAAACAAAAGACGCGCACGCCGAAGCGACATGCCGTTGGTCGATATCGTTCACAGGATTTAGATTTATGAGGCTAAGGCGTCGCGTTCCGGGACACGCCTATCGCGAAGAAGAGCTTACGCTAGTCCACCATGTGGAGACTGCGGCACCCAATATCAACCTCTTCCCGGTGCGCACGGTCGATATATCGGAAAAGATCGATTTCTCACACAGACGTGTCGAGAACACTGACCGGCCCAATTTCAGACCAGCGCTGGCCCAACCTTCACCGGTCACTGGTCCAACTGCGTCACAAGCGGCTCTATCCCCTCATCCTGAGAGGCGCGCTCCTCACCATGAGGGTCCTTTGACGCAGTACGACCGGCCTAATGCGTCGCGGCCACCGCGATCGGGTCCATCCCGCTTTTGACGATCTCGTCGCGCGCGGCGGGCGAGGAGAGAAACTTGATCAGCGCCTTGCCGGCTTCGGGCTCTTTCGAACCCGTGGCGATCCCGGCCGAGAAGATGGTGATCTGCTGCAGGTCGTCGGGCAGGGGGCCGATGATGTCGATGCCTGCGACCGGTTTCAATTCGCTGATCTGCTGGAAGCCGAGCTCGGCGTCGCCCCTGGCGACGATCTCGCCGACGGGGGTAGCCGGAATCTTCCTCGCCTTGCCTTCGATCTCCTTCGCGATGCCGAGCTTCCCGAACATCTCGGTCGAGACATAGACGCCGCTGGCGCTGTCGGAATAGGCGATGGTCTTGGCAGCTAACAGCGCGCGCTTGACCGCATCGGCCGAGCTGATGTCGGGTTTTGGCGCGCCCGCCTTCACCGCAACCCCGATCGGCGACTTGACCAGCTCGACCGCGGTGCCGGGCTCGACCTTGCCCTTCTTGGCAAGATCATCCAGCGCGTAGCCGACCATGATCAGAACGTCGGCGGATTCGCCGCGTTGGAGCCGGACGGGAATGGCGTTGGCGGTCGTGCCCATCGACGGACCGCGGGCGACCAGCACCTTGTTGCCGGTCTCCTTCTCGAACACCGGCACCAGTGCGGTGAAGGCGGCCGACAGTCCGCCCGAGATCATCACCCGCACCTCGGCGGCATTGGCGGTAGCTGCGAATAGCAGCGCGCCGGCGAATCCCATCGCCAGCGCGCGCGAGTGAGCGCGAAATTCCATGTTGATCCTCCCGATGTCGGCTGTTGCCGATCGTCCTGCGAGGCAAGCCTATCGCGCAAAGGGCGCCTGGGATAGTCAGGTCATGCGGATGCCTTGTAGGCTGGCGCCGAGGCCAGGAACTCGCCATAGGCGTCCGCGTCGGGCGGCGTGAACATCTCTACCAGGCGATTTCGGCGATTCTTGCTGGCGCCGATATCGGCCAGCAATTCGTCGAAATGCTTGTAATGATAGGGTGCGACGCACAGGCCGCCATAGACGCCGGCGGCCGGGCGCTCTATTCGCTTGAAATGCAGCATCATCTCGATGTTGTCGCGCATCTCGCGTTCGCTCGGCTGATGCTTCAGCTTGCCGTCGGCATAGCGCACCAGCCAGTGCGCGGCCATGTCGGCGCAAAGCACCGTGCAGAAGCTGGAATTGAATCCGACAAAGCCGAGATCCGGCAGGTCGGGATTGGCGATCAGGCGGTACAGGCGATATTGCCCGTCTGCGTCGACGAGCTTGTTGCGATATGCCTCGGGCAGGAAAGGCACGCCGAGCTTGTAGCCGATCGCGAGCACCGCGATGTCGGCCTCCACGCGCTCGCCATTGCTCATCACGATGGCCTTGCCGTCGTAGCGATCGAAGGTGCCGCGGATCGCCTTGATGCGGCCGTCCGCCACCATCGGATAGAAGTCCGGAGTTGCGATCGGCACCGAACAATTGACGCCGTCCTCGATTCGCGTCCGCGGCACCATGTTGCATTTGCCGAGCTTGAACTGTGCCTTCAACAGGCTTTCGAGCCCGCGCCAGTTCGCCCAAACCATCGGCTTGGCGATGGCGTGCGCGAGCTTCGCCATGGGGCCGATGCCCCAGCTCGCAAACATCTGCTCCTGGGCGCGGATGTAGAGGATGCGCTTGAAATTGACGAGGCCGCCGATGAAATAGGGAATGCGCCACACCGGTTCGCGATAGACGATGGTCACTTCGCTGGCGCCGGACGCGACCGCGTTCACCGCGATGTCGGTCGCCGATTTCGAGCCGCCGAGCACCACGACCTTGCGTCCCTTGGCGAGCGCGGCGTCGTTGTAGTTCGAGGAGTGCAGGATTTTTCCGCCTTGCGCCTTGAAGCCGTCCTCGCCCGGGAGACTGAACGTCTGCGGCTCGTTGAACTGGCCGGTGCAGATGGCAACGAAATCAAAATCCTCGCTGGCCGAGCCGGTCGCCGTCGTCAGCTCCAGCGTCCACCCCGGCTTGCCGTCAGCCCGCCGGCGCATCGCGGTCACGCTGGTTCCAAAGCGCATCAGGCGGTCGAGCCCGTGGTCGCGTGCATAGTCGGCAAGATAGGCGTGGACCTGCGGTCCTTTTGGCCATTCCGGGTAGGAGTCCGGCATGGCCCGGTCGGTGTAGCGATAGAGGTCCTTTGGACTCTGCGTCTGCACATCCGGATAGGAAAGCGCGGGATCCCAAACGCCGCCGAGACCGCCCGCCTTCTCCACGATGGCGACCTTGTGTCCATGCCCCGCGAATGCCTTTGCCGCTGCGAGTCCGGACACGCCGGCGCCGATCACGCAAACCTGCTTTGGGCTGATCATGTGATTTTCCTCTCCATGTCGCAGGCAGCCGTCATCGATCGCGCTTCGCGCGTCACGCGACCGTCGGAAAAATGCGTCGGCGCGAGCGGCTTACTCGCTCGCCTCCGGCGGCAAAAAGTCCACCTCGTGCTCGGCCGAAATGCGCACGACCTCGGCCGGATCGGTCAGGTTATGAAGCTTGTCGAACAACGCCTCGAGCTTCTGCATCGGTGAAACCCAGAACAGGGCGCGCGTCGGCTTGTCGGATTTGTTGAAATATCCATGCGGAATCCCGCGCGGCATGCGCACGAGATCGCCGGCCTTGGCCTTGACCCAGACGCCGTCCAGTTTCAGGTCGAGCACGCCTTCCTGCACCAGGATGAACTCGTCCTGGGTCGGATGCACGTGCACCGGCACGAACTGCCCGGGATCGCTGTTGGTTTCGAAGGCAAAGGTGGAGTCGGTGACCGCCTTCGGAAAATAAATCTGTCCCAGGATGTTCCAGGTCTTGCCGCGATAGCCCTCGCCGTCAGGCGTGATGCCTTTCTCCAGTGCCGCCATGATGTCCTCCTCCTGCTGGATCGTGACCCGAGCATCCGACAGCCACGGCCGGCTGTCCATCCGTTTAACGAATCCGTTGCGGGTTCGGAGTGCCGCCCCTGAAAGGCGTTCGCGCCCGCAACCGGGTCGAGCGGTTCTTCAACAGGATCAAAACAATGTCGCCGGGTTGCAACGCGCTACGACTGTGCTTTTGGTCACGGTGCGACGGACCATATGCGTGTTGAGATGAACCCTGGCGGCTTCATATGGCTCTGCATAAGGCCAGCGCTGCTTGCGCGCGGCGCCTCATCGACGTGAGAATGCCTCTCGCTTTTGGAACCCTTCACCGGTTAAGGAGCAACAACCGTGGACATCATTCTGATATTTCAGCTGTTGGCAGCGAGCATCATTGCGTTGTTCCTGGCCTACAACCTTCTTCATTACGTACTTTATCTCTTGGCGACTCGACTAAAGGACGCGAGCAAGATCGGCCATCAGCTGAATCAATTCGAGCAGCGCCAACTGGTGGAGTGGGCACCGCAGCCAGACGACTTTCTCAAGCACGACGACGAGAAGCGCACATTTGATGACGTGTTCGGCACGTATCGCGACGAGCAAGCGAACTACAGCACGTGCGTGTTCCCCCGAGCGGCATTTTCGCGCATTTATGAATCCGAATACGCTCTTCTGAAGCCGAAAGACGGGATGCGGCTGTTGGATCTCGGGTGCGGATCCGGCGCGGCGGCCGATTACCTCGCCAGCCGGCGCAATATCGAAATCGTATGCGTGACCAATTCATCCGTGCAAGCCGACATCTGCCGGCGAAAATTCGCGAAACATGGCGGCCGTGGACAGGTGATCGTCACGGATTTCGACAGTCTCGACCTCCCGAGTGAAAGCTTCGATGCGATCTATTCGCTCGAATCGGTAGGCTACTCCAAAGACCTGGACGCCTGGCTGGCGCGGTGTTGGCGGATGCTCAAGCCGGGAGGACGCCTGTTGATCCGCACCCCGGGGTCGCTGGATCATTGCCGCCGTGAGAAGGATTACCTGAGCGTCACGGAGTTCTTCGAAAATTGGCGCTACAATTTTGTCGGCGCCAATCTTCTCGTCTACAAGATGCGCCAAATTGGCTTCGACCGGATCCGTTATCGGCGACTCCCATTCTGGGCCTGGGGCCTCACCTGGAACTTCATTCAACACATGCTGTTGTGGAAGTACCACCTGAAGATGCGCACATTCGTGCACCTGGAAAAGATCATCAGGCGCACGTCGAAGGTATTTGTGTTCGGCAACCCGTACAACACGGTGCTGGCTTTCAAGCCTGAGACGGCATCTTGCTTCCACCAGTCTACTCTTGCACCTTCGGAAGGTGTGGATGGCGTTGCCGAGATTGATCCCGTTCCACTATCGTCATACGCCGATCACCAGTAGCGCTTCCGCCGTCCGGTCACCATCGAAGGGGGAGCGGACGTCCCGCAGACATGGCGAGATCGACGCTTTTGACTGGCGAGCATCGAAGCTTTCGATGCTCGCCTATGTTTGGCGGAGGTCGCGCGACGCAGGAACAGGCGCAGCATGGCACGATCCGGGTCATGTCAGGACCGCAGCTCCAACCCATGAAACAGGCTTGGAGCGAGAGCCGGACGAAAGCCCTCTCTGGGGTCATTTGACCGCACGACCGACCAGAGCGAGGGGTGGCGGCAGATCAGCCTGAGGGCTTTCGACTGCGCTTTCCTTAGCAGGGCTCGCTGACAAATTACGCAACGCCACTCTCGTTATTCTCTTGTAATCGCGAAGTTTGCCATGAGGGTCCAGGCAGCCTCACGCATCGGGCGATCTAACATCCTGTAAAATATCGACTTTCTCAATCGGCTCAGCATCGAGAGTCGAGGTGAAGTTCCGTGCCCCAACTGGCCCAGAATTCGCATTGCTGGGTAATCGCGAGGCCCGTGGGGATCGACGAGCGGTTCCGAATGCCCTGCCAGGCGGAGCAACGAACGTGCCTCGGATCTCGTTGAAATGCCCGGATTGGAGGGTGTCATGAATGTGCATGCCGCAGTCGATCTCAAACGGCCTGGCCTTACGCGCCCGAACGGCGATCCCCTCCGCCTGAACAACAAGAATTTCGTGGCGATCGATCGTGACCGGGACGCCTCACACGAGGCGACCTATCGGCCGCAGGCCCTCTACAATCGCGCGAACGAAGGCTTTCATGCCAACAACGAAACCTTCCTCCTCCACGAGGTTTCGACAAATCTGCCGATTTACCGCCCCGATACAGGCCCCACCGATTTCCATCTTCACCTGCCACCGGGCGGTTACCAGCTCGTGCTGGTGACGTCGGGCGCGTTCACCTTCGATTACGATGGCCGATTTTACTTCGTCGGCCCCGGCGCGGTGATGCTGCAGAGCGCGATCGTGCATCGCCAGCTGTTCTACACTTGGTCGGGGTTGTCCACGGAAGAGAATCTGAAAACGGCGCAGACGGTGGTGCCGGATCCGATTTCCATGGGCTATTCCGGCAAGTTTCTCGAAGCCTTCATTACGGATCCGACGACCTTCCCCAACCCGACGGTGGTGGGGCCGGATCAGATCAACGAAGAGGAAACGCCGCGTGTAGCCTGGAGCCATCCGTTGCATGATCGCCCGTCAGGTGCCTCGTTCTGGCTTCAGGATCCGCTGGAGCTGGAAGCGCTCTACAAGCCGCTGGCGGCTGGTACATCCATCAAATCCGCCGGGCCGGTTTATGTGCGCGATATCGGCATCGAGGTTCCGAGCGGTCGTCTGACGACCGGGCACATCATCGCGACCGACCCGCGTGGCCAGTCGCTCCTGCCGAAGAGCGCCTCGGCCGTGGCCGACACCGCCTTCCTCGAAAGAGGCGAGGTCGTCATCTATCGCGTCATTCGCGGCACAGCCGAATTCAAGAATAGCGCGGGGGAAAATTTTGAACTTGTGACCGGCGATACGGTGACGGCGGGCAAGAACACGATCACTCTCGTGGGCGTCGGCGAAAATACGCAAATCCTCCGACTGGGCTTGCTGAAAGGCATGGAGAATCTTCGCAGCTGGACGCCGACGCAGCGTGACGAAATTGACGGCCTGGCCGGTCAGATCATCACGCAGAAGGACATTCGTCCGCTGCGTACCGAAGGCAAGCCGGTCGGGTATTTGTACGAGTAAACCTTACAAAGCCGGTCAAGAAGCGCAGCGAAGCACTGCGCAGCACCGTCCGGGTTGCTTTTCTCCTGCAGGTCCCGCGGATAGCCTTATTGCGCTTCACCAGCACGCGCGGTTGCGCACGGACGAAGGCGCTTGACATTCGGACAGCTCCGTCGATCTTCTGTGTGGGCCAGTCACTGCGTAGCGGGGGCTGGTCTTTTTCTGCGCCCAAATAGCCGTGCCGGAGAAACCGACGTTTTCGAACTTCTTAGGCGGCTCCCTTAGCCATTTGAGCTCGACCGCAAATACCTTCCCGGCGGAACGATTTCGCGATAGCGGTAGTAGCTCTCAGGATCATTCAGCATTAGCACGCGCAGCCGATCTTTGATCGTGATGCCAGTCCGTAGGGCGGGTTGGAGCCGAAGGCGTAACCCGCCATCTTGGCGACCAAGACGGCGGATCACGATCCGCCCTACGGACTAAGATCAACGTTCCGCGTCGCCCGGACAAAAAGTCCCGGCGCCGAAGCGCCGTAGATGGTTGCCAGCCATAAAGGCTGCGAAGTACGGTGACGGAACCTGCTCGTTAGAAATGAGCAAGGACGGGGAGAAATGCATCATGATTGTACGCAGCGCTCTTTGCGCCATGTGTCTGGCCGGCCTCGTCGGTGGCGGCGTGGCCCAGGCCGGAACCAACGATATCCTGATCGGCATTGACAACAAGATCACCTATGGACCCGAAGGCCAGATCAATGGCGCTCCGGGTAACGACGCGGTGCTGGTCGTGGACATCTCCGACCCGGCCAAACCCAGGATCCGCGGCAGCTTGCCGCTGACGAATTCGCTCCTGGGCCCGCCCACCAATCTGCAGATCACACCCGACGGCAAGTTGGGCCTCGTCGCCAATTCCGTGGTTCACGTCCAGGAGGGCAACTCCTGGAAATCGGTCCCGGATGACAAACTGTACGTGATCGACCTCACCGCCGACCCGCCGAAATTGGTCGACACGGTTGCCGTGGGGCGGCAGCCGTCCGGTCTGTCGATCTCGGGGAAGGGCGACCTCGCGTTGATCGCCAACCGGGACGGCAAGAGTGTCTCTGTCGTCTCGATCCTGGGGATGACGGTCAAGGCCGTCGGCGAGGTCCCGCTGGAGCAGCAGGCTGCGGCCGTTGTCGTCGCTCCCGATGGCAAGCGCGCCTTCGTCTGCCTGAACCTCGCGAACAAGATCGGCGTGCTCGCGATCGACGGACAGAACGTGACCTACGACAAGTCGATGGACATTCCATCGGCATTCAATCCCTACAACATCGACATCACGCCAGACGGCAAATACGTCATCGCCTCGAATACCGGCGCACAGAAGAACAACGCCGATGCCGAGGTGATCATCGAAGCGACCGGCCCGCATCCCCACGTGGTCGACGCGATGGCCCCTGGCACCGGACCGGAAGGTTTCGCGATCGCACCCAATGGAAAGATCGCAGCAACCCCGTTGCTGCTCGGCACCGGTGCCAAGGACAGCGACTGGTTCAAGACCAAGGCCGGCGAACTCGTCGTGATGTCGATCGGCACCGACGGCAAGCTGACGGTGACCGCGCGCGCGCCGCTCGGCGGACTGCCGGAGGGCATCGCGTACAGCCCGAACAGCGAGTACCTGTATGTAGGCAACTATTTCGACAAGGACTTGCAGGTGTTTCGCCTCGCCAACGGGACGCTCACCGAGGCAGGCCCCAGGTTGAAACTGCCGGGCCAGCCGGCGTCCATGCGCGGGCCAGCGCGGTAGAGCAATGCGTACCCATTCCGCGCAGACTTGATCCGCGGAATGGGAGTTGCGCGAAGCAGCCCTCCGCAGCGATCCCAAGGAGCGCAGCAAGCGACGCGAAAAGCAGATTTCGCTACGTGCGGGTCATGGGGATGAAGGAAGACACGGTTAAAGAGATCGGTTTCCAGCGCCTCACGATTTTTCGTCCGGGAATTATCGCAGGCAATGCTCGTACGGCGGGCTATCTAGCCTGGTTGGGGCGTTTCATTCCCGGACCTTTTGGCACAATCGAGCAGGACGATATCGGCCGCGTCTTTGTCGCCGACTTCGTCAGCGACCCCGCCGCAAACGGAGTTGTGTATCTCGAAAATGGAGCGATGAGGCAGAGCTCTAGCGCTTTAGATGGCCGACGAACGATTTAGTCCGTAGGGCGGGTTGGAGCCGAAGGCGTAACCCGCCATCTTGGCGACCAGGACGGCGGATCGCGATCCGCCCTACGGACTTCGCAACGCCGGTAAGTTGATGGCGGTTATTCGAAAAATCGCATGGGCGATTAAGCTCGGTGTTCAGAAATTCGCGTGCTCACTAAGTGAAGGCAATTTTCCCTTCCTCAAGGTAGTCGGGCACGTCGATATTGGGAGCTTTGGGGTGTGATGAAAGTATCCTACGTAGATGCATCAGTGCTAGGTATACCTGTTGGAACAAGGCGTGCTGCTGCTCGTCATACTCCCTTGAATACTGGTTCTCCTGTAGCTTGTGAGCTGGACCTTGTCGTTTCCGTCTTATGTTCCTAAACGGACCAACGATTGCGGCAAGAGCTTCGTCTTCATCTTTCCACTTCACCGTTTTACGCAACCACTCATCTAGCAGTCTGCTGAAAAACCTTAAAGTGGAGAGTTTTCTTGTTCTGGCCGGTCGTTGTTGGGGCGGCGGTGGTAAGTTGGATGTAATTTTTTCAGCATGGTGTTGGGTGCGCCTGACGCGGTGGCTAAGCCGCAAGCAGTTTTGGAATGCGGATCAGGTCATAGGCGATCAGATTGAGCAGGAAGTCGGCGGCGACGCGAGCGATGCCACGATGTTTGGTCTTGCGCATGGTGCCATGCTGCTTGCCCCATCCGAAAATGCACTCGACCATCGCCCGGCGCGATTGCGACATGCCGTACCCTGGATGTCGTGTGGTTCGTTCGTCGATGGCGCTGTTGCGGTTCTTGCCGGTTTTGGTGACGGCTTGGTTCTGTGTCACATGCGGCGTCACGCCGATGGCACGAAGATTGGCGACATGATCGGCCGTATCATACGCCTTATCCTCACCGGCCGTGATGCGGCGGCCAGCAGCTTTGCTCTTGGCTTTAAGCATGATCTCCGAGGCTCGGCGCTCGGCGGTGCCATTGGCGTGCGTGACCCTGCCGGCCACCGCCAAGCCATGCCGGTTCTCCATGATGGCGTGGCCCATATAGCAAAGCTTTGCCTCCCGCCCGGCGGCCTTGCGATAAAGTCTGCTGTCGGGGTCGCTGGTACTGGCATGGGTGTCGTTCTTGCGCTTCTGGCCGTGGAAGTTGGCGCCGTCATCATCATCGCCGCTGCCGTCTTTGGGGCGAAAGCTCTTCTGTGAAGCCCAGGCTTCGATCAGCGTTCCGTCCACCGAAAAATGCTCGTCCGACAGCAGCGGTTTGACCTGCGGATGGTTCAGAAGCTTGCTCATGAACTTCGTAAACACTTCGCCGTTCTGCAGCCGTTCCCGGTTCTTGGTGAAGGTGGTCGGATCCCAGACCGGATCGTCCGGCGACAGTCCCACGAACCAACGATACAAAAGATTGTAGTCCAGTTGCTCCATCAACTGGCGTTCCGAGCGGATGCCGTAGAACACCTGCAGCAGCAACGCGCTCAGCAATTGCTCCGGAGGGATGGAAGGACGCCCCTCGCTGGCGTAGAGCCTTCCAAGGCTGCGGTTCAAATCATTCAAAACATCCCGGACAAGTTCCCGCACCTTCCGCAGCGGATGGTTCGCTGGCACGCGCTTATCCGGCGCAATGTACGAAAACAGCCCGCCCTGATCCGTAAACCTGCCCCGCATGATCGCTTCCGCCGATTCGAGATGATAAAGTGAATCATCAAGCCTCCTCCTTGGCGAGGGGGTTCTTCAGCAGACTGCTAGAAGACTAATTGTACTACGGCGTTCAACCACCACCTTTCCATCTTCTCGCTGGCGCTCTGTTTCCAACGCCACTCTGCCGCGAAAAAAGTCATGGTTTAGGTTCTCCGACAGGAGCTTGTCCATTGCTAGGACGAAATCACTAAAATTCTTGAGAGTAGGTCTGAAGAAGGGAGTAAAGCCTGGCGGCCGCCGGTCATCGCTGTAGGTCTCCCGGAAGAGCACCTGACCGTAGATCTCATCCGTGAGTTTGTTTATCAGTTGCATCTCAGCCAATATCGCTCCGATGTAAGAGACGAATTCCGGCCAATCGCCGAGATAAGAGCTACGATAATATTCACCGTGCAGCTTAACTTTACCGCTATAGCGAAACGAATTCCAATACTGCTGATGCTCTGCGGAAAGATCAGAAAGATAACGCAGGAAAACGACCGCTAATCTAGTGCCATCCTCCGCGTAGCCAACACCGAATGTCTGAAGAAAGACCTTGTCTCTTTCGGGAATGTTCGCGTTGCCACCGTCGGCGTCACTAATGGAGAGCGAACCCGAATGATCATAGAAGTTGAAATGATATCGCGGATCGTTCTGATAGCGTTCTAGCACACCAAGGTCGAAGCCTTCCCAGTCTAGTTGCGCCGCACCTAGGACAAGCCTCTTCGTGAAGGGGCGATCATTGTATTGTTCAACGTCTACATGCTCTCGCGCAAGTTCAGTGCTTGGATAAAGGCAGACACTGCCCGGAGGCTCGGTCGACAGAAGTTCTATCTGCTGATCGACTGGTAAGTCGCGCAGACGCTTGATATGCGGGTTTGCGGAGACACTCGCGAATGCGCAACTGACCCGCTTGTTAGTAACGCTTTCGATAAGAGCAACCACCGTGCCATCAGGATCGTTGAGAACCTTGAGCAAGGTCGACAACGGAAGCCCGTTGAAGCCGCTCGAGCGCGAGTAAAAAATCCCAACGAGGGCCTCGATTGCACGGGGCTCTATCATTCCGATTCGCTTCTTGGAACCGTTGTCCCGAAGGCGCACATGCTCTTTGGTCATTGTGACGGATCACTTCGCAATACTACAATGTTACCACGAGAAACGTCGTCAGGAATGTGTTTGTATGATATCTAAATAGTCGTTTTGCTCCTCGGACGTTCACTGAACAAGTGACCGGTTTGGCAAAATGCGTCTGCCGTTGCCCGCGCCCGAAATGTCCGGGCGCTTGCAGTTGCGGCCTCCAATTTGCTCGCTCGCGGCATCCAGCCGACCTGCGCAAGTCGGCGCTCGGGAACTCTTTACCCGTATTCAGCCTAAGGATGACGCTTCGGCTGCGATGGCCGCGCTGTGCTCGCATCCGCACTTGCCCGACGGGCAATTCCCGCGCACCTCCCATGCGCAAACTGCCCGTCGTGCCAATCTGCCGCATGCGCCTTCGCTTGCGGCGTCGGGCAAATCACAACGATGCTCTCGCGCATCCCGCCTCGATGAAGAGGGACGTTTCGGCCGATCGTCACGATACGTGGGGCGGGGATGCGATGGACGCGTTAGCGCGCAGGACGTAGCGCGCGGTACGTGTTCGACGAAGCCGTGTGGTCCCGACACCCCGATGCTGGTGTCAAGCGTGCGAGAGATCGCAGGCGACGGTGACTAAAACGCCCGGTACGCCGAGGAGAGCACGGAGTAAGTCGTCAAACATCGCGCGGGGAATGCCGGGCGTGTCCGGTTGTACCTGTGACCAACTCGTGTGCGTTTTCTTGCTATTCTTGCACACGAGACCGCGGGTGCAACGGCGCCCGGCATTCCCTGCGCCCTCTTTCAGTTTGGGGGCCACTGCTGTGAATAAACTCGGGTAAATCATGCCGCGAGACCGTTAAGTCGCGTCTCCAGTACGCGGCCCATCCTTCGAGACGCATCGCTCCGCGATGCTCCTCAGGATGAGGACTGAACAAGCGGCGGTGCTAAATCCTCATGGTGAGGAGCCGCGCAGCGGCGTCTCGAACCATGAGGCCGAGAACAACAGAGTTACGAATTCACATGAACGAAATCGCGCAGCAGCGGATAGATCTCGTTGTTCCACTTCCGGCCGCTGAATACGCCGTAGTGCCCGACGCCGGCCTGCATGTGGTGGACGCGGCGGTAAGTGCGCACGCTGCTGCAGAGTTCTTGCGCGGCGAGCGTCTGGCCGATCGAGCAGATGTCGTCCTTCTCGCCTTCGACCGTCATCAGCCCCATGCGCCGCACCGCGGCCGGGTTCACCTTGCGGCCGCGGTAGGTGAGCTTGCCCTGCGGCAGCAGATGCTCCTGGAACACGTCGCGGACGGTCTCGATATAAAAATCCGCGGGCAGGTCCATGACCGCGAAATATTCGTCATAGAAGGTCTTGATGGTTTCGGCCTTCTCCTTCTCGCCTTTGATGAGATGATTGTGCAGGTCCATGTGCTGCTTGATGTGCCGCTCGAGATTCATCGAGACGAAGGCGGTGAGCTGCACGAAGCCCGGATAGACTTTCCGGAATGCGCCCTTGCACTGGAACGGCACGAAGTTGATCAGATTGTCCTCGAACCAGTCGATCGGCTTGCTCTTGGCGAATTCGTTGACCTTGGTCGGCTGGATTCGCGTGTCGATCGGCCCCGCCATCAAGGTCAGCGTCGCCGGCCGCGCGGGATGATCGTCCTCGCACATGATCGCAGCCGCGGCGAGCGCCGACACCGAGGGCTGGCAGATCGCCACCATGTGCGAGCGTGGTCCCATCTGGCCGAGGAAGTCGATGAGATGACCGGTGTAGTCGTCCAGTCCAAAACGGCCGGCGTTGACGGGAATGTCGCGCGGGTTATGCCAGTCGGTGATGTGGACGTCGTGGTCCTGCAGCAGCGTCTTCACGGTACCGCGGAGCAGCGTCGCAAAGTGCCCGGACATCGGCGCGACCAGCAGCAGCTTCGGCTGCTCGGGCGCGTCCACCTTCTTGAAGCGGAGCAGCGAGCCGAACGGCGTGGAATAGACGACCTCCTCTTTCACCTCGAGTTCGCGATTGCCGACCTGCACCTTGTCGATGCCGTAGGAGGGCCGGGTGTAAGTGAGGGAAGAGCGGGAGATCAGCTCGAGCGCGGCGGCGAGGCGGCCGAAGACCTTGTCGGAGACGCCCTGGGGGACAAGATTGAGATACCGCAGCGCAGATGCGGCCCCGGACCGCCATGGCTCCGTCAAGTCCATGTGGTTCTGATAGGCTTGGTACAGCATTGACATCATTCACTTCCGCCCTTGTCCGTGTTGCTATGCAATATCGAAGCCAAAGCGGAGTCAAATCGCCCGATAAATTGGCACGTCACTTGCTGCGTGATATGCGAAAACGCATAGGGATTGGGCACAGGCCGGGGTGCCCAGGGTCTTTGATGGCGTTGGAGAGTTGAGGAAAGGGCCCCATGGCGAAAGCGACACTGACCATCAGCAGCAAGAATTATTCATCCTGGTCGCTGCGGGGCTGGCTGATGACGAGGTTTTCCGGACTGCCGTTCGAGGAAATCGTCATGGCGCCCGACGATCCCTCGGCGCGCGCGGAGATTCTGCTGATCTCGCCGACCATCCTGGTGCCGTGCCTGCGGCATGACGGGGCCACCATCTGGGATACGCTGGCGATCGGCGAATATCTCAACGAAGCCATGCCAGACTCCGGCCTGCTGCCGGCCGACCGCATCGAACGCGCCCATTGCCGCTCGATCTGCGGTGAAATTCATTCCGGCTTCACCACGCTGCGCGCCTCGTTGCCGGTCAACCTGAAGGGACATTTTCCCGGGTTCAAGATCTGGACCCGCGCGCAGGCCGACATCGATCGGGTCTGCACCATCTGGAGCGACTGTCTCGGCAAATCCGGCGGGCCGTTCTTGTTCGGCGAGCGCAGCATGGCGGATGCGATGTATGCGCCTGTCGTGACGCGCTTCAAGACCTATGACGTGAAGATCGAGCCACGGCTGAAGGCCTATGCCGACATGATCATGGCGATGCCCGAGATGGTCGAATGGGTCGACGCGGCGAAGGCCGAGCCGGAGGAGATCGAGGAGCTGGAGGTCGAATATTAGGCAGCCCGCGCCCGTTTGAAGGGCTTGAATCGCGGTATGACCCGCTCTCGCCGGATCGATCACCCGTCGGCATTCCGTCGCGTTCCGAGCGCGTCAGGCCAAATCGTCGCAGCGCGACGCGGCTGGCGCGATTTTCGCATAGCAGCATGCAGCGCGAACGCCGGCCACCGACAAGGAGCCGCCGGTGACGCCCTGGAGGTGATGCGATGTCGTCCCCGGAAGAGTTAACCTTTGTCGTGGGCCGCTGGCTTCGGCCGGTCGTGCTGGTGCTGGATGTGGTGCGCCGCCTGAAGGCGGTGGCGACATCTAGCCGTGAACAGGTGAGTACGGCGCCGCACGGCTGATTCGGGCGCAATTCGTTCGACCCGCGTTCCGAATCTTAAAGTTCGGCGCTGTGCCGTCGCATTTTGACACAGCGCCCCTCCTTCTCAGTGGCGAGGCAGCCGCCATCCCACGACGGTCGCCTCGACCATGCCGCCGGATTCGTGATTGTGCCACTTGCCCTCGCTGAAGTGACAGGGGAAGGGCAATTGATAAGTCCCGCTGTGATCCTCGCATAAAACCTGAACCGGCAGGCCCTGCGGCGGCACTCCCGAGCCATCGAATTCGGACAATCGTCGTTCACGTGTAGCCATCTTCTATATTCCCCTAATGCGCGGCGCACCCACGCCGCATTCCAAAAATCGCCCGCCCGTCCCGGTGCCCCAGCCTGTGAAATCACAACGCCTGAATGAGGTAGCAATGTGATATCTGTCGCGCCATGCGCTTACTCAATTTGGTGTGAGGCGCGTCCCTGGACGCGAGGATGTGATGAGACCGAGAATTTTTGTTGCGATGCTCTTGCTCGCGCTCCCGACCGCGATACCGGGGGAACTCCTTGCGCAGGACGTTCCCGGCATCGAAATCTGCACGGTCGAGAAGGCGATGGACCGCCGCACCTCCTGCCTGCAGAGCAATGTCGACTTCCTGCAGAAGACGATCACGAAGCTTTCAGCGGATCATCAACAAAAGCTGGATGCCGCGAATCGGCAGATCGAGGCGTTGAAGGCGGTGGTCGCCTCGCTGCAGAAGACGGTTGCGGATCTGCAGGCGAGCCAGAAGCAGATGGCGGACGATATGAAGAAATCCGAGCCGGCGAAAGGCGCGATCGCGCCCGCGAAGGAGGGCGCCAAGTGACTGTCTCTCTCACGATACCCGGTATTGCTGCATGACATTCGGGTCCGGCTCATAGCCGAGCCCGGGCCCCTGCGGCACGGCGACATCGCCATTGGCATCGGCGTCGATGCGGCCGCGCCACAGGCAGGCGGCGCGCTTCATGTAGAACACCTCGATGTAACCCTCGCTGCGCACCGCCATCAGCTGCAGGGTCGCCAGGAAGCCGGGCCCGAAATAGGGCGAGTGCGGGACGATCTTCACGCCGAATTCGTCGCCGAGCGTTGCGACTTTCAGGAATTCGGTGACGCCGCCGACCTTGATCACCGAGGGCTGCGCATGGCTGACCGCGCCGGCCTTCATCATCTCGCGGAATTGATAGGCGGTGCAGGCGTTCTCGCCGGCGGCGATGTCGAGCCCGCCTTGCTTGCGCACCTCGGCCAGTGTCGTGAAATCCTCGGGCGGCCAGACCGGTTCTTCCAGAAACATCGGCGCCGCCGCCTTGCATTCATGCGCAAACGCAATCGCTTCCTTACCGCTGAGCGGGCAGTTCATGTCGACCATCAGGGGCACGCTCGCGCCGATCGCCTCGCGCGCGGCAAACACCGCCGGCGCCGTGGTCTCGTGCAGCTTGATCGCGCCATAGCCGCGCTGCCGCGCGGCGCGGCATTCGCTTGCGATGCTCTCCGGCTTGCCGATGCGCAGCAGGCTCGCATAGCCGGGAATCTTCGCGCGCCTGGTGCCGCCGATCAGCTGATGCAGCGGCACGCCCTTGATCCTGGCGGCGAGGTCCCACAGCGCGATGTCGAGCCCGGAGATCGCAAACATGGTGATGCCGTAACGGCCGAACAGATGCAGGTTGCGCTGGATCTGCTCCATGAAGGCCGCAATCCCGTCGGGCTCCGGCACTTTCTGGCCGCGCGCCTGCGGTGCGATCATCTCCTCGACCGCGGTGCAGGTGGTGCGCGGGGAGACGTAGGCGAAGGCGTCGCCCCAACCGGTGAGGCCGCCATCGGTCGTGACCTCGACCACGACCATGTCGAGCGCCGAGATTGCCGAGGCTCCCTGGCGGAAGCTTGCCGGGCCGGCGTCATAGGGAATGCGAAGATGATGCGCGCGGACGTCGGTGATCAGCATGGCCGTCTCTTCTTGTTCTTGAGCGTTCGCGTCTCACCGTCATTCCGGGGCGATGCGCTAGCATCGAACTATGGTGCGCAATTGCGCACCTGAGAATCTCGAGATTCCGGGTATGGTGCTAACGCACCATCCCGGAATGACGGAGTTATATTCCCCTTACGAGTTCTTCTCGCCTGACATGATCGGGCCGAAGCGCTCCCAGCTCTCGCCCTTGAAGTGCATCATCTGCAACTGCTCGAGCGGCGCAAAATCGGTCGGGCTGGTCTTGATCCTGGTGCCCGGCAGATAGATGCCGATCTCGAGGTTCAGATTCGCCGCCTGCTTCATGATGTTCTCGCGGGTGAGATCGTCGCCGCACTGACGCAGCACCTGCTCCAATCCCTTGGCGACGCCATAGGCGAACACGGTGGAAGCGTCTTCCTGATCGCCTTCCGGATACCATTTGGTCATGAACGCCCGCCACTCGTTCATGGGCGGATCGTTTTTCCACTCCGCGTCCTTGGGGTCTTTCAGGTAGGCGGTGGTGAGAATGTCCTGGTCATTCTCATAGCCGGCCGGCTTCATTACGCCGCCGATCGAGCCCGAAACGTTGGTGAGAAAGTGGATCGGGTGCCAGTTCAGCTCGGCGATCTTCTTGATCGCCTGTGCCGCGAATTTCGGCGTCGCGATGTTGATGAAGATGTCGGGATTGGCGCCCTTGATCTGCACCACCTGCGAGTCCACCGTCGGCGCCGAGGTTTCGTAGGAGGACTCGACCAGGATCAGCTTGTTCGCCTGATCACCGAGCCCTTCGCGCAGTCCGATCACGTAGTCCTTGCCGAAATCATCGTTCTGGTAGAGCACGCCGACGGTCTTGCCCGGGAAGTTCTTCAGGATATAGGCAGCGTAGATGCGGGCCTCGGTCTGGTAGTTGGGTTGCCAGCCCATGGTCCAAGGAAAGTTCTTCGGGTCGTTCCATTTCGCCGCGCCCGTCGAGACGAACAGCTGCGGCACCTTCTTGGCGTTCATGTATTTCTGGATCGCACTATTGGAAGGCGTGCCCAGCGGGTTGAAGATCAGGAGCACCTCGTCGCTCTCGACGAGCTTGCGCGCCTGCTCGACCGCTTTCGGCGGACTGTAGCCGTCGTCATAGGAGATGAAGTTGATCTTGCGGCCGTTGATGCCGCCTTCGGAATTGAGCTTGTTGAAATAGGCGGCCTCGGTCTTGCCGATGGTCGCGTAGGCCGACGCCGGCCCCGAATAGGGCATGATGTTGCCGATCTTGATCTCGGTGTCGGTCGCGCCGGGGTCGTATTTCTTTTGCGCCTGCGCGGCACCAGTAAGGGCCGTTGCGAGCAAGGCGGTCAATGCAAGTTTCGTTGCAGTTTTTTTGGCGTCCTCAAAGACACGGCTGTGCATTTATCGTCCTCCCTGACGTGCTTGGCCGATGGCTCTTGCAGTCTTTTATTGGGCAGCTTGGTGAGCCGTCGGATCGAATGCAGCTCCAGTATGCACGATTGGGAATTTGTTACCAGCAAGCGATTTGCTGTTATTTTCCGCGGAGCGGATTTATTCGGTGTCTGAGCCGTGGAGAGCAAGGACTGTCAAATATGTTGGCCGCAACGCGCGCATGATGTGCGTGCTTCGAGGGAAAGCCTGATCCATGAATCCCGCGCAAAAGGCGCTTTGGTACATCGAAAGCCATCTCGCCGGCCCAATGACGCTCGACGACATCTCCGATGTCGCGGGCATCTCGCGCTTCCACATGGTGCGGGCGTTTGCCGCCGCGACCGGCTTTTCCGTGATGCGTTACGTGCGCGCCCGCCGTCTGTCCGAGGCGGCGCGCGCGCTCGCGGCCGGCGCCCCCGATATCCTGCATGTCGCGCTGGATGCCGATTACGGCTCCCACGAAGCATTCACCCGCGCGTTCCGCGACCATTTCGGGATCACGCCCGAGAGGGTTCGCGCCACGACGTGTCTCGACAAGCTCAAGCTTCAGGAGCCGATCCTCATGGATTCCACCGCATTGGACAAAATCCCGCCGCCCCGTTTTGAAACCGGAAAAGCCATGCTGGTCGCCGGCGTCAGCGAACGCGTCTCTACCGACAACGGCGCGGGCATTCCCGCCCTGTGGCATCGCTTCCATCAATATGTCCAGAGTTTTCCGGGCCGGATCGGGCAGGTCGCCTATGGTGTCTGCTGCAATGGCGACGATGCCGGCAATTTCGACTACATCGCCGGCTTCGAAGTCGCCGACTTCTCCGACCTGCCGCGCGAGTTCAGCCGCGTCCGCATCCCCGAGCAGCGCTACGCGGTGTTCACCCATGCCGACCACATCTCGAGCATCCGCCGCACGGTCAACACCATCTGGAATCACTGGCTGCCGGCCTCGAGCCACAAGCTCGCGGACGCGCCGAATTTCGAGCGCTATGACGCGAAGTTCGATCCGGCCACCGGCGATGGCGGCCTCGAAATCTGGATACCCATCAAGACATAGCGTTTTCAAGCGAAGTGGGTACCGGTTCGCGTGAAGAAAACGCGTCAGATCTAGCAGTCTGCTGAAGAACCCCCTCGCCAAGGAGGAGGCTTGATGATTCACTTTATCATCTCGAATCGGCGGAAGCGATCATGCGGGGCAGGTTTACGGATCAGGGCGGGCTGTTTTCGTACATTGCGCCGGATAAGCGCGTGCCAGCGAACCATCCGCTGCGGAAGGTGCGGGAACTTGTCCGGGATGTTTTGAATGATTTGAACCGCAGCCTTGGAAGGCTCTACGCCAGCGAGGGGCGTCCTTCCATCCCTCCGGAGCAATTGCTGAGCGCGTTGCTGCTGCAGGTGTTCTACGGCATCCGCTCGGAACGCCAGTTGATGGAGCAACTGGACTACAATCTTTTGTATCGTTGGTTCGTGGGACTGTCGCCGGACGATCCGGTCTGGGATCCGACCACCTTCACCAAGAACCGGGAACGGCTGCAGAACGGCGAAGTGTTTACGAAGTTCATGAGCAAGCTTCTGAACCATCCGCAGGTCAAACCGCTGCTGTCGGATGAGCATTTTTCGGTGGACGGAACGCTGATCGAAGCCTGGGCTTCACAGAAGAGCTTTCGCCCCAAAGACGGCAGCGGCGATGATGATGACGGCGCCAACTTCCACGGCCAGAAGCGCAAGAACGACACCCATGCCAGTACCAGCGACCCCGACAGCAGACTTTATCGCAAGGCCGCCGGGCGGGAGGCAAAGCTTTGCTATATGGGCCACGCCATCATGGAGAACCGGCATGGCTTGGCGGTGGCCGGCAGGGTCACGCACGCCAATGGCACCGCCGAGCGCCGAGCCTCGGAGATCATGCTTAAAGCCAAGAGCAAAGCTGCTGGCCGCCGCATCACGGCCGGTGAGGATAAGGCGTATGATACGGCCGATCATGTCGCCAATCTTCGTGCCATCGGCGTGACGCCGCATGTGACACAGAACCAAGCCGTCACCAAAACCGGCAAGAACCGCAACAGCGCCATCGACGAACGAACCACACGACATCCAGGGTACGGCATGTCGCAATCGCGCCGGGCGATGGTCGAGTGCATTTTCGGATGGGGCAAGCAGCATGGCACCATGCGCAAGACCAAACATCGTGGCATCGCTCGCGTCGCCGCCGACTTCCTGCTCAATCTGATCGCCTATGACCTGATCCGCATTCCAAAACTGCTTGCGGCTTAGCCACCGCGTCAGGCGCACCCAACACCATGCTGAAAAAATTACATCCAACTTACCACCGCCGCCCCAACAACGACCGGCCAGAACAAGAAAACTCTCCACTTTAAGGTTTTTCAGCAGACTGCTAGAGCTAATCGCACCGCAACGCTGCATTGCTGCGGCCTTCGATTGCTTGGCAAGCCCTCGCCACTTTGCCATAACGGCAGGCAACATCATGTTGCGTGCGCGGTACGTTTTTCGTGAATCCGCCTGCAGCCAAGAAGCGGGAGGATTGCCATGGCCAATATTCGCGTGCTCGCCACCGATCTCGAATTTCCGGAAGGGCCGGTCGTCATGCCCGACGGTTCGGTGGTGCTGGTCGAAATCCGCGGCCAGCGGCTGACGCGGGTTTATCCTGACGGCCGCAAGGAAGTCGTCGCGCAGATGCCCGGCGGCCCGAACGGCGCGGCGCTCGGCCCCGACGGCAAGATCTATGTCTGCAACAATGGCGGCTTCAGCTGGATCCCGACGCGCAACATGATCATGCCGGGGCCGCAGCCGGACGATTATCGCGGCGGCTCGATCCAGCGCGTCGACCTGCAAAGCGGCAAGGTCGAGACCGTGGTCGACAAATGCGGCGAGCACGGCCTGCGCGGGCCCAACGACCTGGTGTTCGACAAGCATGGCGGCCTGTGGTTCACCGATCTCGGCAAGCGTCGCCATCGCGAGATGGATGTCGGCGCGGTCTATTACCTCAAGCCCGGCATGAAGGAGATCGTCGAGGTGGTGTTCGGCGTGCTGCCCGCCAACGGCATCGGGCTCTCGCCGGACGAGAACATTTTCTACGTCGCGGAGACGCCGACCGCGCGGCTGTGGGCCTATGAGATCTCCGCGCCCGGCGAACTGAAGCCGCGCGACGTGATCTACCGCGGCGAGCGGGGAAAACCGATCGTGGGACTCGGTGGGTACCAGATGTTCGACTCGCTCGCGGTCGAAGCGAACGGCAATGTCTGCGTTGCCACGCTGATCTCGGGCTGCATCTCCGTGATCGCGCCTGATGGCACGCTGGTCGAGCAGGTTCCGACCGGCGACCGCGTGACCACCAACATCGCCTTCGGCGGACCTGAACTGAAGACGGCGTACATCACGCTGTCCGGCAAGGGCGAGCTGATCGCGATGGACTGGTCACGGCCGGGTTTGCCGTTGAATTTTTTGAACAAGTGACGTCTGACGAATGGTAGACCCTCATGATGAGGAGGCGCGAAGCGCCGTCTCGAACCATGAGGTCCCTGTAGTGGCCTCATCCTTCGAGACGCGCTTTCTGCGCTCCTCAGGAAGAGGAGATGGGAGTGTCTGTAATGCCCTGGCCTGATCCCGTTACCTTGCGTGGCGAGCATGCGCGGCTCGAACCGCTGTCGCATGACCATCTCGCGGGGCTGGTGGAAGCCGTGAAAGACGGCGAACTGTTCAAGCTCTGGTACACGGCTGTGCCGAAGCCAGAGGACATGACGAAGGAGATCGACCGCAGGCTCGGCCTGCAGAAGGCGGGCTCGATGCTGCCGTTCACGGTAGTCGATGCCGCCGGAAAGATCGCGGGCATGACTACCTACATGAACGTCGATGCCACGAACCGCCGGGTGGAGATCGGCTCGACCTGGTATGCCAAACGTGTGCAACGCACACCTCTCAACACGCAGTGCAAATTGCTGCTGCTGCAGCATGCCTTCGAGGCCATCGACTGTATCGCGGTAGAGTTCCGCACGCATTTCTTCAACCATCAGAGCCGGCGCGCCATCGAGCGGCTGGGCGCCAAGCAGGACGGTATTTTGCGCAATCACCAGATTGCGCCGAACGGCACGCTGCGCGACACTGTCGTCTTCAGCATCATCGCGGCCGAATGGCCGACCGTGAAGGCGCATCTCACCTATCAGCTCAACGAAAAGCCGCGGGAATAGCCGCGCCTCAAAAGAAGAACGACAGGGCACATGGAAACGTTCGATTATGTGATCATCGGCTCCGGCTCCGCCGGCAGCGTGCTCACCAACCGCCTCAGCGAAGACGCGAGCAGCAGCATCTGCGTGCTCGAAGCAGGTCCCCGCGACTGGCATCCCTACATTCACCTGCCGGCGGGTTTCATAAAAACCTTCCACATGAAGAGCATCAACTGGGCCTACCAGCAGGAGCCCGGTCCCTATACCGGCGGCCGCAGCATCTATGCGCCGCGCGGCAAGACGCTCGGCGGCTCGTCCTCGATCAACGGGCACATCTACAACCGCGGCCAGCGCCAGGATTTCGATACCTGGGCGCAACTGGGCAATCGCGGCTGGGGCTATGCCGACGTGCTGCCGTACTTCAAGCGCCTGGAACGGCGGGTCGGCGAGGGCGAGGACACCTTCCGCGGCCGCGACGGCAATCTCACCGTCACCACCATGGAATGGCGCGATCCGCTGTGCGAGGCATTCATGGCGGGCGCGATGAGCCTCGGCATCCCGCGCAACCACGATTACAACGGCAAGATCCAGGAAGGCGTGTCCTACGCCCAGCGCACCATCCAGAAGGGTCTGCGCGTCAGCGCCGCCACCGCCTTCCTGCATCCCGCGCGCAAGCGGCCGAACGTGCATGTGCGCACCCATGCGCACGCGACCAGCATCATCTTCGTGGGCAAGCGCGCCGTCGGCGTGCGCTATCTCAAGGGCGGCCGCGGCGGCACGCCGATCGAGGTGCGCGCCAACAAGGAAGTGATCCTGTGCGGCGGCACCTATAATTCACCGCAACTGCTGCAGCTGTCGGGCGTCGGCTCGCCCGAGCTGTTGCAGTCGCATGGCATCGAGGTGCGCCATGCGCTGCCTGGTGTCGGCGAAGGCCTGCAGGATCATTACGCGCCGCGCTCGGTCGCGCGGGTGAAGAACATCAAGACCATCAATGAGCTTCGCCAGGGCTGGCATCTCTGGGTCGAGGCGCTGAAATGGGCCACGACCCGGCGCGGCCTGCTCTCGCTGTCGCCGACCATGGTCTATTGCTTCTGGCATTCCGGCGAGACCACCGAAAGCTCCGACCTGCAGCTCACCTTCACGCCGGCGAGCTACAAGGAAGGCGTGCAGGGCCAGCTTGAGGACGAACCCGGCATGACGGTGGCGTCGTGGCAGCAGCGGCCGGAGAGCCGTGGCTATGTGCGGATTCGCTCTAACGATCCGTTCCAGCAGCCGATCATCCAGACCAATTATCTCACCCACGAACTCGACCGCCGCGTCGTCGTCGCCGGCATGAAGCTGGCGCGGCGCCTGCTCAAGTCAGACCCGCTCGCGCCCTATTACGCCTACGAGGATTTCCCCGGGCCGAAGGTGCAGAGCGATGAAGAGCTTCTGGCCGCCGCCACTCAGCGCGGCACCACCACCTTCCATCCCGGCTGCACCTGCCGCATGGGACCGGCCGACAGCAACTGGGCCGTGGTCGATGATCAGTTGCGCGTGCACGGCCTGCAGGGGCTCCGCGTGATCGACGCCTCGATCATGCCGCGCATGATCTCCGCCAATCTCAACGCGTCGACCATGATGATCGCCGACAAGGCCAGCGACCTGATCCGCGGCAAGGCGGCACCGGAAGCGGTGCGGCTCGCGGGCTGACAGGAATTGCGGACGGAGCGATCGTGACATCCGGCTGGATTTTCCTGATCTCCTTTGTCGCGCTGGTGATCGGCATCGCGGCCGGCATGCTGCTGCGCAAGCGCATTCCCGCCGATCATCTCGGCGCGGGACCAAAGGAAGTGGTCCGGCTCGGCGCCGGACTTCTGGCGACGCTGGCGGCGGTGCTGATCAGCCTGATGATCGCGTCAGCCAAGAATTCCTACGACACCCAGGCTGCGCATTTTCGCACGCTCGCCGCCTACCTCGTCGAGACCGATCAGTTGCTGGTGCAGTACGGGCCGGAGACGACGCAAATCCGCATCCTGATGCGGCAGGCTGTGCCGTCGGCAATCGACCGCATCTGGCGCGAAAAGCGCTCAGCCAATCAGGACAGCGCCTTTACCTCGGCCTCGCTGGCCGAGCAGATCAACGGCGCGATCGCTACGCTGTCGCCAGCGAATGATGCGCAACGCGGCTTGAAACGTCGCATCGAGGAAGCGAGCGCCGAGATCGCGCGCACGCGGCTTCTGATGTTTTCGGACGGAGACCGCGCGATCCTGACGCCGTTCCTGTTGATCCTGATCTTCTGGCTCGCGGTGGTATTTGCGAGCTATGCGCTTTTTGTCGATCCCAGTTGGGTCGTGGTCGCCGCGCTGTTGGTGTTCGCGTTCTCGGTCTCGAGCGCGCTGTTCCTGGTCGCGGACCTCAGCCAGCCCTTTGCGGGGGTCATGCAGATCCCGAAAGAGCAGCTCCGCAACACGCTGGCGCCGATTTAACTGATCACACCTCGCGCCGGCTCAAAAACGCCAGCCGCTCGAACAGGTGCACGTCCTGCTCGTTCTTGAGCAGCGCGCCATGCAGCGGCGGAATCAGCTTGCGCGGGTCGCGCTCCCTCAGCATCTCCGGCGAGATGTCCTCGTTGAGCAGCAGCTTCAGCCAGTCGAGCAGCTCCGAGGTCGACGGCTTCTTCTTCAACCCCGGCACCTCGCGGACCTCGAAGAAGATGCGCAGCGCTTCTTCGACCAGGCGCTTCTTGATGTTCGGAAAGTGCACGTCGACGATCTGGCTCATGGTGTCGGCGTCGGGGAACTTGATGTAGTGGAAGAAGCAGCGGCGCAGGAAGGCGTCCGGCAATTCCTTCTCGTTGTTGGATGTAATCATTACGATAGGCCGCAGCTTGGCCTTGATGTTCTCGCCGGTCTCGTAGACGAAAAACTCCATGCGATCGAGCTCGAGCAGGAGGTCGTTCGGAAACTCGATGTCGGCCTTGTCGATCTCGTCGATCAGGAGCACCGGGCGCTGCTCGGAGGTGAAGGCGTCCCACAGCTTGCCGCGCTTGATGTAGTTCGAGATGTCCGACACCCGCGCGTCGCCGAGCTGGCTGTCGCGCAGCCGCGAGACCGCGTCGTATTCGTAGAGACCCTGCTGCGCCTTGGTGGTCGACTTGATGTGCCAGGTCATGAGCGGCGCTTTGATCGCCTTGGCGACTTCCTCGGCCAGCACTGTCTTGCCAGTGCCGGGCTCGCCCTTGATCAGGAGCGGGCGCTCGAGCACGATCGAGGCATTGACGGCGACCTTGAGGTCGTCGGTCGCGACATAGTCCTTGGTGCCGGTAAATTTCATCTATTCTTGCCTCGTTGGAGCCTTCGGGCGCAGCGGTTCTGCTTCGCCTTTAGCAGGAAAAATTGGCCAAAACAGCCTTCGTTGCGGGAATGGGGCGATGCGTCAGGCGCGCCGGACCAGGGATAGGATGACGAGGATAATCACTGCGCCAATGGTGGCGTCCAGGATCTCCCCCAGCGTGCCGGCGGCGAGCACGACGCCAAGCTGCGGCAATATCCAGCCGGCGACGAGAGCGCCCAGAATGCCGATCACGATATTGCCGATCAGCCCGAAACCGGCGCCGCGTACGATCAGTCCGGCCAGCCAGCCGGCGACCGCACCGATCACGAGTGCCGCAATGATGCCCATGGAAGATGCCCCCGCCAAAACGCTACGTCGGTGCAATTCTAGATGAAAAAGCCTGCCGGTCTAGGTCTCCAAGGCCAGCTTCCGCCCTTGACGTCGTCCGTGCGACGGGCAATCTAAAGCGCATGTTCCTGCAATTCTTCACCTCGCTGCGCGACGCCCAGGTCCCCGTGACCCTGCGCGAATATCTGACGCTGATGGAGGCGCTCGACGCCGACCTCGCCGAACAGACGGTGGAGAATTTCTATTACCTGTCGCGCGCCGCACTGGTGAAGGACGAGCGCAATCTCGACAAGTTCGACCGCGTGTTCGGCACCGTGTTCAAGGGGCTGGAAAACCTGCTCGATGCCATGGACAAGGCGGAGATTCCCGAGGAGTGGCTGAAGAAGCTCGCCGAGAAATATCTCACCGAGGACGAGAAGAAGCAGATCGAGGCCATGGGCTGGGACAAGCTCATGGAGACGCTGCGCAAGCGGCTCGAGGAGCAGAAGGGCCGGCACCAGGGCGGCAACAAGTGGATCGGCACCGCCGGCACCTCGCCCTTCGGCGCGCATGGCTATAACCCCGAAGGCGTGCGCATCGGCCAGGATAAGAACCGCAACAACCGCGCGGTGAAGGTGTGGGACCGCCGCGAGTTCAGGGATCTCGACGGCAATGTCGAGCTCGGCATCCGCAACATCAAGATCGCGCTGCGGCGCCTGCGCAAATTCGCGCGCACCGGCGCGCCGGACGAGCTCGACCTCGACTCCACCATCAAGGAGACGGCCAACCACGGCTATCTCGACGTGATCATGCGTCCCGAGCGGCGCAACGCAGTCAAGGTACTGGTGTTCTTCGACATCGGCGGGTCGATGGATTCCCACATCGAGCAAGTCGAGGAATTGTTCTCGGCGGCCAAGACCGAATTCAAGCACATGGAATATTTCTACTTCCACAACTGCCTCTATGAAGGCGTCTGGAAGCAGAACAGGCGGCGTTTCACCGACCGCACGCCGACCTGGGACGTGCTGCACAAATATCCGCACGACTACAAGGTCGTGTTCGTCGGCGACGCCTCGATGTCGCCTTACGAGATCATGGTGCCGGGCGGCTCGGTCGAGCACGTCAATGAAGAGGCGGGCTCGGTCTGGCTCGACCGCATCGTGCGCACCTATCCGCATTCGGTATGGCTCAATCCGGTGGCGCAGAAGCACTGGGACTATTCGGAATCGACCACCCTCATCCGGCGGATCTTCTCGCAGCGCATGTATCCGATCACGATCGAAGGCCTCGAAGGCGCGATGAAGGAGCTGGTGCGCTGACGCGCGCGCCTCGCGCGCCGTCGTGGCGCGCCAACAAAAAACGAGGGAGAGCCCATGCCCCAGACCATTCACCGCGGCATCAAGGCGCTGATCGACGAGGCCAACGCCGAGATCGAAACCATCAGCGCGGCCGACGCCATCAAGCTCGCCTCGGACGATAACATCGTCATCGTCGACATCCGCGACCCCAGAGAGATCGAGCGCGACGGAAAAATTCCGGGCGCGTTCTCCTGCACCCGCGGCATGCTGGAGTTCTGGATCGATCCGGCCAGCCCCTATGCCAAGCCGGTCTTCCAGCAGGACAAGAAATTCATCTTCCATTGCGCCGGCGGCATGCGGTCGGCGCTTGCGGCGAAAACCGCAAAAGACATGGGCCTGAAGCCGGTCGCCCATATGGGCGGCGGTTTCGCCGCCTGGCGCGATGCCGGCGGGCCTACGGAGAAATGGGAGCCGAAGAAGAAGAGTTAAGGCTCGTCACACGCGGGCGTGACCCGCGTGTCCATCCCTTCATCAGAAGATGGATGGCCGGATCAAGTCCGGCCATGACGACTGAGAATGTCGGAGACTTCTATGACCTCGACCAACGACCCCCTCGTTTCCACCGAATGGCTCGCCGCGCACATCAACGACGCGAATGTGAAAGTCGTGGACGCCAGCTTCAAGCTGCCCGGCATGCTGCCGCTGCCGAAGGACGATTATCTCGCGGCTCATCTTCCCCACGCCGTGTTCTTTGACGTCGACGGAGTGTCGGACCACTCGAATCCGCTGCCGCACATGTTTCCGAGTGCCGAGCAGTTCGGCCGCGACGTGGGCCAGCTCGGCATCGGCAATGCCGATACCGTCGTCGTCTATGATTCCGGAGGCTGGGTCGCCGCACCCCGCGCGTGGTGGATGTTCCTCTCCTACGGCCACGACAACATCCGCGTGCTCGACGGCGGCCTGAAGAAATGGCGCGCCGAAGGACGCCCGGTCGAGAGCGGCGAGTTCAAGGCCAAGCCTGCGACCTTCAAGGCGACGTATGACGCAAAGCGCGTGCGCAGCATGCGAGAGATGATTGCCAATGTCGGCAGCAAGGCCTGGCAGGTGATCGACGCGCGCGCCGCCGAGCGATTCGAGGGCCGCGCACCGGAGCCGCGGCCGGGCATTCGCTCCGGCCACATCCCCGGCGCCCGCAACGTGCCCTACAACCAGTTGTTCGACGCTGCCACCGGCGCGATGAAGCCGCTCAGCGACCTCCGCAAGGCTTTCACCGGCGCCGGCGTGAAGCTCGATGCGCCGATCGTGACGAGCTGCGGCTCCGGCGTCTCGGCCGGCGTGCTGACGCTCGCGCTCTACAGGCTCGGCGTCACCGATACCGCGCTCTACGACGGCTCATGGTCGGAGTGGGGGCAGGCCGACGGGCCGCCGATCGCGACCGGTCCGGCTTGATCCAAGCGTTCTACGGCGTGCGCGCCGGCGTCGGTCCCGATGTCTGCCCGAACAGGCCGATCGTCTGTTGCTGAGCCGCAGCCTGCTGCCTGGCCAGTCGCGCCCGCGCCGCCAGCCTGCGACGTGCCCGGGCGCGCGCCTGCGCCCGCAGCCGGGCCTTTTCGACGCTCCGCTCGGTCTTCTCGCCCACTTCCTTCTTCGGCGCGGTGTTTTCATTCTCAACCGCCGGAATGGCCAGGGTTGCGACCTTGATCATGGCGGTGGCGGCGGCCGGCATGGTCGACGTGATCGCGGGCTTGGGCTCGGGCTCGGACTTTACGATATCGGCATTGGCCGGCTCGGATTCGGCGGCTTCCGGCGCGAGAGGCAACGCCTCGCTTGCCGGTGGCTTGGCTTCCTCCGTTGTTGCGACCTTCGCTTCTTCAGCGGGCACGGGCGCGGCATCGCTCGCCACCGGGGCTTCCGCGGGCTGAGCGTCGGTTTTGGTCGTCTCGGCCGGCGCGTCCGTTGGGCTTAGCGCAGCGACCTTCTCGGCTTCCGGCGCCGGAGCAACCACCGCCTCCGGCTCGGCCGGGGCTGCGGATGCTGCTGACTCAGGGGCCGGAAGGTTTGCCGGAACATCTGCGGGTTGCGGATCGGGAGCCTTTGGCGCTGTTGGTTGCGGCTCGACCCTGAGCACGGCGAGCACCGGCTGCGACCGATCGTTTTGTTGCGCGAATCTCGGCTCGGGCGCCGTGCGCCAGGTCGGATTGGAGGCGAATTCCTCATGGGCGGCCCGCAACAAGGCGGCTGCACCGAGACCGAAGATGAGAATGGAGACGGACAAAACAACTGCGGCGAACAGGAAACGGAAGCCGGGGAGCATTTCGGGTACGATTCCGCCGCCGCGGGCGTGCTGCGGGGGCCCTGGAGCCAAATAGGAACGCGGTGACTTACAAGGGAGATGGATCGGCCTTCGTTCGCCGCCGCGAATCAGCCTCAATTCGAGGATACCGCAAGCGCCGTTCAGCGTTTGTTAAAATTCGTTGCCGCAGATGGTGTAATAAGATTGAAGATGCGTTTTCCGACCACCGCGGCTTTACCGCCACGGCCTTGATGGAACATCACAAATTCCGGAACTTGGGCGCAAAGCGGCCGGAATTGTCTTGAATGTGCCGCGATCTTCCGTCATGTGCCATTAACGGTCCGGTGTCGGCTTGGGGACTATACAAACACCATGATGATTACTCGATTTCTGACGATCTCTGCTGTCGTGATGGCTGGCGCGGCGACGTTCCCGGCTGCGCAGGCCCAGCAGGGCTATCCGGTACAGCAGGGCGGCTACTTGCCGGCGCCGCAGCCCTATCCGCCCGGCGATTATCGTCGCGGACCCGGCGCGCCCGATTTCGACCAGTTGGAAGACGATGAGGCCAATCCGGCCGCGTTGCCGCCGCCCGGTCCCACCGGTCCGATCCTTTCGCCCAATGATCCCCGTTACGCCAATGCGGTGCCGCAGCCGCAGGGCCCCGTGATGTCGCCGGACGATCCGCGCTACGGCCGCCCGGCCGGCCCGCCGGCGGTGATCTATGCCGACCGTCCGCCCGGCAGCCCGCCGGCCTATTATCCCGATCGCGGCTATGCCGACCCCGACGCGCCGCGTCCGCCCGGAGCGGTCGGTGGACCGCCCGGACCCGGTGGTCCGCCTCCGGGCGTCACCGGCTCGGTGCCGCCGCCCGCTGCCGGACCGGATGGTCGTCCGCTGACGATTGCGTCGCTGCCGCCGGAAGAGCAGCCTGATGCCGCACCGGCGCAATTGCCGCCGAACCTGCGCCGCCAGGAAGTCTCCTTCGTCACCAAGGAGCCTGCGGGCACTATCGTCGTCGATACGCCGAACACTTATCTCTATTACGTGCTCGGCAACGGCCGCGCGATCCGCTACGGCGTCCGCGTCGGCCGCGAAGGTTTCACCTGGACCGGCGTGCAGAAGATCACCAAGAAAACGGAGTGGCCGGACTGGTTCCCTCCGAGCGAGATGATCGAGCGTCAGCCCTATCTGCCGCGCTTCATGGCCGGCGGCCCCGGCAATCCGCTCGGGGCGCGCGCGATGTATCTCGGCTCGACGGTGTACCGCATCCACGGCACCAACCAGCCCTCGACCATCGGCAAGTTCGTCTCCTCGGGCTGCATCGGCATGCTGAACGAGGACGTCTCCGATCTCTTCGAGCGCACCAAGGTCGGCACGCGCGTGGTCGTGATGCCGGGCAACCCGCCGCCGGCAACCGCGACCGCCTCGGCCCAGCCGGCGCCCGGTTCTGCCGGTGCGCCGCCGGTGCAGGCCGCGATTGCTCCGCCCTATGGCGCGCAGCCAACCGTGGTCCCGCCGCTCCCCGCGCCGGTGACAGTGCGCTAAGCTCGCGCTCGTGTCCCGGACGCGTTGCGGCATGAAATGACGCAACGCAGAGCCGGGATCCACGTCACTCCATCAACTCCGAGGCCCCGGATCAGCGGCGCACCGCGCCTGGCGCGCTGCGCCGCGTCCGGGGCGCTGCGGCGATTGGCGTCTTACGCCAATCGCCGCAGCGGCTCGCCCTTGAACCAGGCGTCGATGCCTTCGACCATCTGGATGTAGTGGCCGCGGAACACCTCCTCGGTGGCGTAACCGAGATGCGGCGTGATCACCATGTTGTCGAGCTTGCGGAAGGGATGATCGACCGGCAGCGGCTCGACCGAGAACACGTCGATACCCGCGCCCGCGATCTTCTTCTGCTGCAGCACTTCGAGCAGCGCCTGCTCATCGATGATCGGCCCGCGCGCGGTGTTGACGATATAGGCGGTCGGTTTCATGCGCAGCAGGTCTTCCTTGCCGACGAGGCCGCGCGAGCGCGGGCCCAGCACCACATGGATGGTGATGACGTCGGCGGTCTTGAACAGTTCCTCCTTGGAAGCGTAGCCGACGCCGGCTTCCTTGCATTTTTCCGGCGTCAAGTTCGGGCTCCAGGCGATCACGTTCATGCCGAAGGCCTGCGCGAGTTTTGCGACCTTGGCGCCGAGCTTGCCGAGGCCGATGACCCCGAGCGTCCGTCCCTCGATCTCGATGCCGAGATGCGTTTGCCAGGGCTCGCCCGCATGCATGAGCGCGCTCTCGCGGCCGACATTGCGGGTCAGTTCCAGGATCAAGGCCATGGCGAGTGGCGCGGTCGGGTCGCGGGCGAAATTGGTGCCGCACAGCACGACGTTGTGGTCTTTCGCTGCCTCGAAGTCGATCGCGGCGTTGCGCATGCCCGAGGTGATCATGAGCTTGAGGTTCGGCAGCGCCGCGAACAGCGAACGCGGAAACGCCGTGCGCTCGCGCATGGCGAGGATGATCGGAAAGTCCTTCAGCGCGGAGGCCGCCTCGGCCTCGGACTTGAAGGGCTTTTCGAACACGGTCAGGTCGACCCGGTCTTCGATCCTGGACCAGTCCGCGGAGGTCAGCGAGAGTTTGAAATAGTCGTCAAGGATTGCACAGCGCAGCCGCGTCATGGGAAGGTCCATTCATGGCGAGAATGACGGCGGGAGAACGCCGTCCGGAGAGGTCGCCATGGTTGCGCGCCGTGCCTTCGCGCGCAAGCGGTTCGCGGCTTCAAAACGCGGGTATCAGGTCTGTCAGATGTCGCCGGACTTGAGCCGGAACGAGGCTTCCGCGCCGTACTTGGCGTGCCAGGCCGGACCAGGACCGCGCATGTAATGCAGTTCCGGTCGGTAGGGGTCGAAGGCCCTGGCGAAGAACTGGCGCCAGAAGCCCTTGAAGCCGGTGGAGCTGGCCTGTCCGTTCCGGCCAATCGCCGGTACGGAAAGGGTGGTTGCAATCATCGTTGCCATGACGCTGGCCCATTGTTTTCGGATGCGGCTTTTGCCGCTTGGGTGCGCTTTTCGGCGCTGATAACGAGCTTTGGCCTGATTTATTAAAAGTTGGTTTCAAATGTCGTGATCCCTCGCACACATGGTGTCGGTCCCGTATTCAACCGTGGTGAACGGATGGAAAACGGCTCCCCGCGGTTGCCCTTTGGGGGCCGCGCGGCTACATCAGCGCCAGCAAAATTTCCATAAATCCCCCGTTTCCGAAGGACCGCGATGGCTCGCCAATTCGTCTATTTCATGCAGGGTCTGACCAAGAGCTATCCGACCCGAAAAGTGCTCGATAACATCCACTTAAGCTTCTACCCCGAGGCCAAGATCGGGGTGCTCGGCGTCAACGGCTCCGGCAAATCGACCCTGCTCAGGATCATGGCCGGGCTCGACAAGGAATATAGCGGCGAGGCCTGGGTCGCCGAGGGCGCCCGCGTCGGCTATCTCGAGCAGGAGCCGCAACTCGATGCCAAGCTGTCGGTGCGCGAGAATGTCATGCAGGGCGTCGCCAAGCAGAAGGCGATCCTCGACCGCTACAACGAGCTTGCGGTGAACTACTCGGACGAGACCGCTGATGAAATGACAAAATTGCAGGACGAGATCGAGGCCCAGGGCCTGTGGGATCTCGACAGCAAGGTCGATCAGGCGATGGACGCCCTGCGCTGTCCGCCCGACGATTCCGATGTCACAAAACTCTCCGGCGGTGAACGCCGCCGCGTCGCGCTGTGCAAATTGCTGCTCGACCAGCCCGAGCTGTTGCTGCTGGACGAGCCGACCAACCATCTCGACGCGGAATCCGTGTCCTGGCTCGAAGGCCATTTGCGCAATTATCCCGGCGCGATCCTGATCGTCACCCACGACCGCTACTTCCTCGACAACGTCACCGGCTGGATCCTCGAGCTCGATCGCGGCAAGGGCATTCCCTACGAGGGCAACTACTCCTCCTGGCTGGTGCAAAAGCAGAAGCGGCTGGAGCAGGAGGGCCGCGAGGACGCCGCGCATCAGAAGACGCTGGCCCGCGAGCAGGAGTGGATTGCGTCCTCGCCCAAGGCGCGTCAGGCCAAGTCCAAGGCGCGCTACCAGCGTTATGAGGACCTGCTGAAGCAGGCGAGCGAGAAGCAGACCCAGACCGCGCAGATTACGATTCCCGTCGCCGAGCGGCTCGGCCAGAACGTCGTCGACTTCGAAGGCCTGAGCAAGGGTTTTGGCGACCGCGAGCTGATCGACGATCTTACCTTCAAGCTGCCGCCGGGCGGCATCGTCGGCGTGATCGGCCCCAACGGTGCCGGCAAGACCACGCTGTTCCGGATGATCACCAAGCAGGAAACACCGGACAAGGGTACCATCACCGTGGGCGAGAGCGTGCATCTCGGCTATGTCGACCAGTCGCGCGACGCGCTCGACGGCAAGAAGACGGTGTGGGAGGAGATTTCCGGCGGCAACGAGCTGATCCTGCTCGGCAAGCGCGAGGTCAATTCGCGCGGCTATTGCTCCTCGTTCAATTTCAAGGGCGCCGACCAGCAGAAGAAGGTCGGCGCGCTATCGGGCGGTGAGCGCAACCGTGTGCATCTGGCCAAGATGCTGAAGTCCGGCGCCAATGTGCTGCTGCTCGACGAGCCGACCAACGATCTCGACGTCGACACGCTCCGCGCGCTGGAAGAGGCGCTCGAGGATTTTGCCGGCTGCGCCGTCATCATCAGCCACGATCGCTGGTTCCTCGACCGCATTGCGACCCACATCCTGGCCTTCGAGGGCGAGAGCCATGTCGAATGGTTCGAAGGGAACTTCCAGGATTATGAAAAGGACAAGATGCGCCGGCTCGGTCAGGACTCGATCATCCCGCACCGGGTGAAGTATAAGAAGCTGACCAGATAGAGCGTACGGAATGGCGGACTGGAGCGCGCAGCAATATCTCAAATTCGAGGACGAGCGCACGCGCCCGTCTCGCGATCTGCTGGCGCAAATCCCGCTTCTCGAGCCGCGCAAGATCGTCGACATAGGCTGCGGTCCGGGCAATTCGACCGAGCTTCTGGTGAAGCGCTGGCCCGGCGCCACCGTGGTCGGCATCGACACGTCGGCCGATATGCTGCGCCAGGCGCGCGAGCGCCTGCCGAAACAGACCTTTGTCGAGGCCAATGTCGCGCATTGGGTGCCGCCCGACGGCTCCGACCTGCTGTTCGCCAATGCGATCTTCCAGTGGGTGCCGGGGCATCTGAAGCAGTTGCAGCGGCTGTTGAGCGGGCTTCCTGCGGGCGGCGTGCTGGCGGTGCAAATTCCCGACAGCCTTGATGAGCCCGCCCATCTGCTGATGCGCGAGGTCGCGCGCGAGGAGGGGCCGTGGAGCAAGCAGCTTTCAGAGAAGGCGCGCGTGCGTGACGAGATCCCGCCGCCGGGCGGCTATTACGACGCCCTGAGCCCGCTCTGCACCCGCATCGAAATCTGGCACACGATCTACAACCACGTGCTCGAAGACGCCGCCGCGGTCGTGGAATGGGTCAAGGGCACCGGCTTGCGGCCGTTCCTGGAACTGCTGGAGACGCCCGAGCGCAAGCAATATCTCGCCGAATACACCGCGCGGGTCGCGAGCGCCTATCTGCCGCAGGCCGACGGCAAGGTGCTGTTCCGCTTTCCCCGGATTTTCATCGTGGCGGTGAAATGAGGGCCGTGCTCGCCGTTCTCGTAGCCGCAATTGCGGGGTGCATTTCCCCCGCCCACGCATCTGACGCCGCCTTCACGCAATTCATCGCCTCGCTCCGTCCGGATGCGGAGGCGGCCGGCGTCTCGCGCGCGACGTTCGATACGGAGACGCGCGGGCTCGAACCCGATTACAAATTGCCCGACCTGATCCTGCCCGGACGGCCCGCGACGGGCGCGCCCTCGCAAGCCGAGTTCGTGCAGGTGCCGGCCGACTACATCAAGGAAGCGAGCATCGCGCGGCTGGCCGAGCAGGGGCAGAAGCTGATGCAGCAATATCGTCCCTCGCTCGATGTGATCGAATCCCGCTTCGGCGTGCCCGCCACCGTCGTGCTCGCGATCTGGGGCCGCGAGACCGATTACGGCCGCTACACGCTGCCCTACGACCTGATCCGCGTGCTGGCGACGCAGGCCTATGTCGGCCGGCGCAAGGACAAGTATCGCGACGAATTCATCCTGGGCCTGAAGATGCTGAGCGATGGCGTGGTGACGCGCAAGGACATGCGCTCGTCCTGGGCCGGTGCCACCGGGCTCACGCAATTCCTGCCGTCGGACTTCTACAAGAGTGGTGTCGATATCGACGGCGACGGCAAGGTCGACATCTGGCATTCGGTGCCGGATGCGCTGGCCTCCGCCGCGCAGCAGCTCGTCAACAAGGGCTGGCAGTCGGGCGTGCGCTGGGCCTATGAGGTGAAGGCGCCTGCAAACGTCGACTGCACCATGGGCGTGCCCGAGGTGACCAAGCCAATCGGCGACTGGCTGCGCGCCGGCTTCGTGCCGGTGCGCGGGGAAAAGCTCAGCGCGACGGAGCAGGCGCAGAACGCGTCATTGTTGCAGCCCGAAGGCATCTATGGTCCGTCGTTTCTCACGACCAAAAACTACTTCGTCATCAAGGAATATAATTTCTCCGATCTCTACGTGCTGTTCGTCGGCCATCTCGCTGACCGCATGAAGAGCCCGCTGCCGTTTGCTGCGCCGTGGTCGGCCTCGACCCAGCTGCGCACGACGGATGTCGAGGCGATGCAGCAGGGGCTGACGCGCCTCGGGATCTACAAGGACAAGATCGACGGCAAGGCGGGCATGCTGACGCGCTCGGCGCTCGGCGCCTATCAGAAATCGGCCGGTCTCAAGGTCGATTGCTGGCCGAGCGGCACCGTGCTGCAGTCGATCAACGCGGCGCGATGAGCAAAAGAAAAAAGCCCGGCCAATTCCTGGCCGGGCTTTGCTCGTCTCGACACGCCGATCTCTAACTCAGTAGCAGACGCGAACCGGATGGACGGTCCAGCCGTAGCCGTCCCAGTAGCGCTGCTGCTGCCAGTAGCAGCCGGGCGGCACCGGGGGCGGCGCGGCGTCGTAATAGGCCGGTCCGCCATAGGGGCCATAGGGATACGGGCGGCTGGCAGCGATGGCGCCACCGACGATCGCGCCGCCGATTAGGCCGGCCGCCACGCCGGCGGCAACGCCACGCTGCGCGTGCGCGGGCGTCGCGGTGAGGGAGCCTGCGATCGACGCGACAGCGAGGAACGCGGCAAGGGTTTTCTTCATGTTGGGGATCTCTCCTGGGATGGCGCCGTGACGCCTTACGGGAAATTCTGGACGCTCGTTTCAAACTGGCCGTGGCGTCAGGAAACGCCAAAACGGTCAACCGCCGGTAAACGGCCCTGAGCTCGTGATCTGAAAAAGCGGGCTTTGCTGGCGTCCGGACGAACGGCGTCCCGGAGAACGGCAATTCCCCGGGACGTCATTCAAGATTTAATGCAGCTGAACGGACTACTCGCAAACCCGCACGTTGCGGGCCTGCCAGCCATAGCCGTCCCAGAAGCGCTGACGCTGCCAGTAGCAGGGGCCGTAGGGACCGCCGGCATAGCCGGGGCCGCCATAATAGCCGTAGCCCGGCCCATAATACCCGGGTCCATAGTAGGGGCTCGAGGCGATCGCGCCGCCGACGATGGCGCCGCCGAGCAGGCCGAACGCCAGACCTGGACCCCAGCCGCCGCGCCAGGCATAGGCGGGCGAGGCCATCGACACGGCGAGCGTGGCAGCCGCCACAAGCGCCAACAATGATTTCTTCATGGGTGTGTGTCCCCTTGTTACGAAGCCTGATTTTAGCTTCGACAGAGTAGGCATCTGTCAGGGCAAAAGTTCCATATTGCCCTTGAACGCTCCATGAACGGTGCCGCCATATTCGGCGACAAATTGTGGCGGCCGGTAATTTTCTTGCCCAGCGCCGGACGGTACGGGGAAGCCATGACGATCCGCGCGTTGATACCGCTCCTGATCATGTTGATCGTCTCGATCACCGTCTACCACTGGCTCGACGGTTTGCTGCATCCGCGTCCCCGGCGTCGTGCCTCCAGCGACGGAGGCGGCGCCGACTTCGGCAGCAACTCCGATGGCGGCGGCTGGAGTTTTGGCCACTGGTTGGGCTCTTCCGACAGCTCGGGCAATCCGACCGATGCCAGCGGCAGCTGGGATAGCGGCGGCGACGGCGGCGGAAGCGATGGCGGGGGCGGTGATGGTGGCGGCGGCGATTAACGCTGTTCGCACCCGCAAAAAGTGCCGTCCTTGATCTGCAGCACAGTCGGTTGCTTAGATCGATTCCAGAATCGCCCGGGAATTTACGGGAGCAGTTTGGAATCACTTAAAAACGCGGCTTTTCCCTTTGCATCCGGCCGCCGCAATTAATATCGATTAGCCAGCATCACCGAAGGTTTCCTGTCCTGATGATTGTCTGTTCCTGCAACGTGTTGAGCGACCACGACGTCCGCCACGCCGTGAATTCCGCAAACGACCTTCCGCGTAACGCCAAGCAGATTTACGGCTGCCTCGGCTGCAGCGCCGAATGCGGCCGCTGCGCGCGCACCATCAAGGGCATCATCGACGAGGCGCTCGGCGCCTGTGCGATGGCCTGCCAGAACGGCTGTCCGCACAGCCACCGGCATGCGGCTGAAGATACCCAGGCCGAGACCGTCTTCGCCCTCGCGGCTTCCTGAATTTCCCTCGATTTGTCGACGGATGGTCTCTGCCGCGTTGCCGCAGGGGCTTGCCCTGTCCTTTAATCTTTCTTAGAAGCGTTCTAAATTGGATTTAGGGCCGGATTCGGTCCCAACCATTGGAGTGCACCATGCAGGGCGACCCGAAAGTCATCGATTATCTCAACAAGGGTCTGCGTCACGAGCTCACGGCCATCAACCAGTACTGGCTGCACTACCGGCTCCTCGACAATTGGGGCCTGCTCGAGATGGCCAAGGTCTGGCGCAAGGAATCGATCGAGGAGATGCACCATGCCGATTGGTTCACCGACCGGATCCTGTTCCTCGACGGCTTTCCCAACATGCAGGTGCTCGACCCCTTGCGGATCGGCCAGAACGTCAAGGAGATCATCGACTGCGATCTCGCCGCCGAGCACAGCGCGCGCAACCTCTACCAGGAGGCGGCGACCTACTGCCACGGCGTAAAGGATTACGTCTCGCGCGACCTGTTCGAGAAACTGATGAAGGCCGAGGAAGAGCATATCGACTTCCTCGAGACGCAGCTCGATCTGATCAAGCGCGTCGGGCTCGAGCTTTACACCCAGAAACACATCGGCGGGCTGGAGAAGGAAGACTGAGTTTCACTTGGTAGGGTGGGCAAAGGCGCGCTTGCGCCGTGCCCCCCGTCTGTCAGCGCACATCCGAATTGGTGGGCACGCTTCGCTTTGCCCACCCGACGGCAGATCACGATGTCACTACAGCTGCGTCTTGTAGCGCTCATAGATCACAGCCTGCGGCTCGGGCTCGCCGAGCGAGGTCTGGTCGTGGATCACTTCGGCAATGCTTGGGAAGCTGTCTCGCTTGACCGGCGCGGCCGACCACAGATTTGAGCGCATCAAGGCCTTGCCGCAGTGGAAATAGGCTTCGCTCACCTCGATGCGCAGCACCGCGCGCGGCAGCTTGCCGAACTCTTCCATGGCAGCCAGCAGCTTTGGATCGGCACTGAGCGTGCCCTTGCCGCCGACGCGCAAGGTCTCATCGATGCCGGGCACGAAGAAGATCAGCTGCAGGCGTCCGCTGCCTTCGACGATATTCTTCCAGCTGTCGATGCGGTTGTTGCCGGAGCGGTCGGGCATCAGCAGCGCGTTCGGTCCCTCGACATGGACAAAGCCGGGATTGCCGCCGCGCGGCGAGGCATCGACGCTGCCGTCGGAGCCGGAGGTCGCGAGTACGCAGAACGGCGACATCTCGATGAATTTCTTCGAATGCGCATCGAGCGAAGGCCGCGCCTTCGCGATCACGCGCGGCGTAGGCTGAGGATAGAGCGTGGCGAGGTCGCCTGCGGCAATGTCGGTCACGGTTTTACTCCGGTTGAAATGTCGCCGGCGCATATCGCCGCGACCGCCCGATGAATGCAACGAGCTTACATCCAAATCAGGATGCCCCGAAATGCCTGTTTCGGTCGCAGCGGTTAGTTTGTAACAATTGTCAGGTGCTCTGCCGCCGCCATGGCCAGTCGATCACGCCGGAGCAATAGAGCGACCACCAGACAATGACCGGCTGAAACGCCAGCCGCGGCCCATGATACAGCCAGCTGTTGGTGACATAGGGCAGATCGATGCCGTCGATCGCGTGCTTGAAATTCGCTGGCCAGACACAGATCGCGTAGAGCGCGAATGCCACGCCTGCCCACCAGCGCAGCGGCTTTGTCACCAGTGTGACGGAACCTGCAAGCTCGCACCATCCCGTGACGAAGATGATTTCCGGTGCGAACGGAACCCAGGACGGCGTGATGGCCAGCAGCTTGTCGGGGACGAGGAGGTGGGCAATGCCGGCGGCCGAATAGAACGCTGCGAGAATCCAGCGCATGACGGCGCGGCTCGTGTCGTGATCCCGATCCGAAGTCATTCGCGCGGTTAACACGCCCGCTGCTTCGGCGCTACTGGCGAGGAGCTACACAGAATCCGCCGGCACGAAGCAGCTGATGATGATGGCACCGCGGTGATGGACGTACCACACGACGGCTTGTCCGACTGGATTGCCGGCGTCCCGGATGATGGCGCGCTCGGGCACCAGCATCCATTCGCCTTCGATCGGCACCCAATAGGCGCCATTGCGCACGTCGTATTCGGTGCGGTGGCCGTCGGAGATGTCGCAACAGGGTACGCCGTTCGGCGCCAGCACGTTCCTGAACCAGGCGCGGATGTCGGCTGGTACGTCTTCATATTGTCCGTTGTCGAAAGCGAACGCCGCACTGGTCAGCGCCGCCGTGCACGCCAGCAACAAGACTTGGGTGAGCCTTCGCATGCGATCCTCCTCCAGGTCGCCATCGTCGTCGCACGCTCGTTGGTCGGGGCGGCGATTCGAACGATGTGACCGCAATTAAGCCCGAGCGGACGCGCCGATGCACGCTCAAAGTTTGAGCGTTGATGCGCTGCAAAAATAATTTTTGGTCCTCGCGTCGTTCCCAGGCGGCGCGCTTACATCGTCTTCTGCGGCGCAGTCTGCAGCAGCTCCTTGAGCTGCTCGCTGTAAAATTTGGCGTTCCCCGTAGTGAGATGGCCGCGGGTCTCGGTGCTCGCCGGGATCAGATGGATCTTGCCGTTCTTGATGCGCTTGATCGCGGCGGCGGTGACGCCGGTCTCCGGGGGATTGCGTTCGTCATCGGCGGCGTTGATCGCCAGCAGCGTCGCCTCGATCTTCTCCATGCCGGCGGACGGATCGTAATCGTGTGAGGCGTCCCACTGGTAGAGGTAATCGTTGGCATCGGCCGTGACCGGCAGCGCGAGGTGTTCGTCGACCATCTTGTCGGCCTGCGCCGAGGTCGGCGCCAGCGTCTGGTAGCCCAGCGTGCCGCCGGCGCTCGCGAAGCGATAGGCGGCGATGGCATATTTCATCATCCGTGGCTGGCTCGCGTAATTGCCGCCGTTGTAATCGGGATCGTTGCGGATAGTCTCGATCATGGCGCGCCGCAGGATCCAGTTGCGCGCCGCCATCGCGGTCGGCTGCGAGGCCATCGGTACGGCAGCATCCATCATCTGCGGATAGCGCACGGCCCAGATCCAGGTATGCATGCCGCCCATCGAATTGCCGATCACCAGCCGCAGATGCTTGATGCCGAGTCCTTCGCTGACGAGGCGATATTGCGCATCGACCATGTCGTTATAGTCGTAATGCGGGAACGCCGTCTTCATTCCGTCGGAAGGCTTTAGCGATTTGCCGTGGCCGATGCCGTCGGGGATGATGATGTAATATTTGGCCGCATCGAGCGGCTGGCCCGGGCCGAACAGTTCGCCGGCGAAGGTCGGGGTCAGCATGCTCGCGGCCGAGCCGCCGGAGCCGTGCAGCACCAGCACCGGCTGCCCGGTCGGCGCGCCCACCGTGGTATAGTGCAGCTTCAGTTCCGACATGGTTTCGCCAGTGTGGAACTTGAAATCCTTCGCGACCCAATCGCCCTCTTTCGGCGCGGGATAGTCAGCCGCCATTGCTGTAACCGAGATTGCCGTAACCGATACCAATGTGGAGGCGGCGACCAGCGCCGCGCAAAGACCCTTCATGTTTCTCTCCCGCCTTACGGTCTGCGCCGTCTGGACGCAAGCCTAGCACGCTGACGGAAACAGGCGAGGGGGTATGCGCGGCGGTGGCGCTTATCCTTATTGATGACCGTCCCGCAGCACATTGAGGGCATACCAGCCCCAGTAGACGCGATGCCGTTTGATCAGGCCGTTCTCGATCTCCATGATTTCCACGAGGTCCATCTGCTCGCCATCCGGCGAGGAACGCGGATATTCCCAGGTCAGCACACGGCCGTCGGTGAAGAAGCCCTGCTTGAAGCGCTTGCGCTGCGGCGGGTTGGTCTCGAACACGCGGGCGATGAATTTGCGCAAATTCTCCTTGCCCTGCACAATTCCGTCGCGCCTCCCGAGCAGATGATGGACGAGCGGGCTTTCGATCGACGCGTCTTCCGCGTAGAGCGCGAGCGAGGCCTCGAGGTCCCTTTTGCCGAGCGCCTCATCCCAGAGCTTGTAAATGCGTTCGATGTCCTGTCGGGGTGTGTTGCCGGTCACGGCTGTTCTCCTCAATCTCGTTGAGGGCCGAGAATCGCAAATCGGCGCGGCGCGATGTTCCATCGAATTCTGAAATGACGTGCGCCCGGAACCGGCTATGATCGGTACCGGAGCTCAAGGATGAGGCCATCGTTGCAATCCGGATTTTCACGTGTCGCGGAGGCGCTGAGCGATCCCGCGCGCGAGGCGATCGTCAGCGCGCTCGCCGACGGCAAGGCGATGCCGGCGGGCGAGCTCGCCTCCGTCGCCGGCATCTCGCCACAGAGCGCGAGCGCACATCTGCAGAAGCTGGTGGATGCCAAGGTGCTCTCGGTCTGGGCGCAGGGGAGATTCCGCTACTACCGGATCAGCGATGACGATGTCGCCGCCCTGATCGAGAACCTGGTCAATCTCGCGGCGAAGACTGACGTGCAGGGGCGCAGGCGCGCGGCGGTGGCCGAGGAGCTGCGCCGGTCGCGCACATGCTATTGCCATCTCGCGGGACAACTCGGCGTATCATTGTCGGCGACGCTCGTCCGCCGCAAGTTTGTGGCGATCGCTGGCCGGGAAGGGCAGGTCACCGACAAGGGATTCGATTGGTGCCGCACCGAGCAGATCGATTTCGTGCCGTCGCGCGCGCCGCATTTCCGGCTCTGCAATGACTGGACCGAGCGCGTGCCGCATTTCTCGGGCGCATTTGCCAACGCGATCCTGAAGCGCCTGACCGAGACGCGCGGCGTCGAGCCCGGCAAAATCCCGCGTGCGCTCCGGCTCACGCGCAAGGGCCGCGCCTTCTTCGAGCGGCTTGGAGCAGAGGTGCCTTTCTAGGGGGCGTCTTCGACGTCCGTCTCGGGACGGTCACTCCCGGCGGCCGTCTCGGTGTGCCATTTGCCGTCTGAGGTCTCGTACTGGATCATCTCGGTGCGCCCCGGCGTGCGCTGCTCCGCCGCGGCGCGCCTGGCCGCCGCGAGCGCTGTGGCGTGGCTCGGAAAGCTCTCGGAAAAGACGCCATTGACGGTGTAGGCCCAGCCGCCATCGTGCTGGACGATCTTGTAGGTGACATGGCTCATCGGGAACTCGACCTCGGCGATGGTGGAGAGACTGACCCCGCTGTTATTCTAGGACAAAACGGCGCCGCGATGTAGGATTTTGGCCTGATCCATCGTCCTTGGAAAGGCGGGCGTTCTTGACCCCGGGAGAGAGTTAAATGTGCCGCAACATCAAGACGCTGTTCAATTTCGATCCGCCCGCGACCGAGGACGAGATCCGCGCCTCGGCGCTGCAATTCGTGCGGAAACTATCCGGATTCAGCCGGCCGTCGCAGCTCAACGAAGCGGCCTTCAACAGCGCGGTCGCCGAAGTCTCGGACGCGGCGCGGCGGCTGCTCACCTCGCTGCAATCCCATGCGCCGGCGCGTGATCGCGAGGTGGAGGCGGAAAAGGCACGCGCGCGCTCGCGGCAGCGTTTCGGATAGGAAGACGGTCCGCCCGGCTGATTTCTGTACGAGATCACGCCCGAGTAACGAGTTCTCGAAGTGTGACCCAGTTCACGGTTTACCGGTATCGCGTTGTTCATGGTGGCAGAGGGCCAATTTTGGGGGCCACGCTACCGGAGCTTCGCCATGCAAGGAAATCAGACCGACTCGCTCAAATGGAGCGCACTCGCCTTTGGTCTGCTGTGGAGCGGCTGGATGCTGTGGTGGAACGGCTCGTTCGAGCTCGCCAACATCGTCATCCTGGCGATCTGCGGCGGCGTCGTCGGCACGTGCTGGTTTGTGGCGATGCGCTTCATCTTCCAGGGCGCAGGCCTGTTGCCTCGCGACGGCCGGGCGTCCGCAGCCGTGGCGTCGCGTGCAAAACTCTACCCCTGGATGATCTGGACGGCGCTGGTGTCGCTGAGCGGCGTCGTGACCGCCTGCCTGCTCGATCTCATCAACCCGATCATTCCTTCGGGCGACTGGCACTGGCTGATCTCGTCGTTGTTCGTGGTGATGGTCTGGCCCGCGCTGATGTGGTCGCTGCGGCCGCTGATGAAGCGTCATCTGCCGGCCTGACGACCGACAACGATGCGGCTGCATATCGAAATTGAACTTGATCGCTGCTAGGCTTTTTCGTCGCAAGATGAAGGAGCCGACGATGCCCTGGTATTCCTATGTCGCCTGGTTTTTCGCCGGCGCGTTTCTGGTCAACAGCATCCCGCACATCGTGCAGGGCATTTCCGGGAACAAATTCCAGACGCCGTTCGCTACGCCGCGCGGCGTTGGCGAGTCCTCCGCCGTCATCAATGTGATCTGGGGTTTTGCCAATCTGGTGATCGGCAGCGTGCTGGTGCACGTCACCTGGTCCGCGCCCTCGCCACCGTGGCAGCTCTGCCTCACCGCGCTCATAGGCGCGCTGGCGCTCGCGCTGTATCTGGCCCGGCGTTTCTCCAGCGTGCGCAGTGGCCCGCCGCAGCCTTGAGCCCCAACGCGATCGCGCGGGGATGAGGCCGCTCAATCCTCGTCTTCGTATTTATCCCTCTCGTGATCCTTGTGCTTGTCCTTCTTGTGCTTCTTCTTTTTCTTCTTGTGATCGTCGTCCAAGTCCTCGTCGTCCGGCGCCTCGTCGTGGACGGCGGCCTCGAGCGCGGCGCGCTCGGCCGCCTCCTGCGCCTCGCGCTCGCGCGTCTTCTTGTAGTCTTCATAGGCATCGAAGATCAGGTGCAGCCACGGCATCACCTGCTCGATCGAGGGCAATTGGCCGGGCGGACCGGGCTCGCCGCGCGGACCTTGGGGACCTTCCGGTCCTGCCTTGCCTTGCGGTCCCGCTTCACCGCGCTTGCCCTGCGGTCCGGCCTTGCCGTCCGGCCCCGGTTTGCCGCGCGCGCCTTCCGGCCCTTGCCGCCCAGGATGGCCCTGCGGTCCCGGAGGTCCCTGTCGTCCCTGACGCATCGGTTCTTTGGCCAATTGCACGCTCCTCTGATTGCGGGGCGCTTCTTAGCAGACGTTTCGTGACGGCTTCAATTGTGCGGGCACCATCGGCGGCCTTGATCAACATCAATCGTTGCGCGCGTCGGCTGTGTCATGAATAACGACAGGCGAAGCGCGAGGTGCCGTGATGAAAGCGGGCTGGAAGGTGTTTTGGGCGAGCATCGTTACGCTTGCACTGGCTTTTGGCCTGGCGAGGCTGCTGGTGCCCGATGTCGTGCCCGTCGGCTACAGCGAGGAGGCACAGGCGTCCTGGGCGGTGCTGACCGCCTTCGCGCTGCGGGCCATCGAGTTGACGGCGGCATGGGTGGCGGCGATCTCCTTCACCCTGATGACAGCGACATGGGTGATCGCGCGGCTGCGCCGCGCTAAGCATCCCATGCGACCGGCAGGTTGAGCAGCCCGCGAAACGCCCAGCCGCCTATCCTGACCGGCTCTGATGGGGCGAGCCGCAGATTCTTCAGCCGCGCAAACAGCGAGGGCAGCGCGACATCAGCCACCATCGCGCGCGAGGCGAAGGCGCCGGCGCAATAATGCGGGCCGGCGCCGAAGGCGATGCTCTTCGAGGTGTCGCGCGTGATATCGAAGCGATCGGGCTCGGCGAAACAGGCCTCATCGCGGTTGGCGGAGCCGAACATGAAGAAGATGCGATCGTCCGGATCGAAGTCGACGCCGCCATAGCTGCATTGCTTCGCCACGCGGCGCGGCGACATGCCGATCGGCGCTATCCAGCGCGCATATTCCTCGAACACCTCGATCCATTTCGCCTTTCCCTGCGCCACCCACGCGAGCTGCTCGGGATGCGTCAACAGCGCCCACACCGACCCCGAGATCGCATCGCGCGGCTCGTTCTGCCCGCCGGAGATCGCAAGCTTGACGTTGGCGCGGATGCTCTGCATCGGCTGGCCGGCAGCCAGCAGCACGCTGAGGATCGAGCCGTTCGGATGTTTCGACACCACCGGCACCATGTCGTCGATCGCGGCATCGATGCCGGCGGTCGCGGCATTGCAGCGCGCTTCCACTTCCTTGTTGCCGGCGTAGTTGGCGATGCCGTCGATCATCGCCTGCGACCACGCGTCCATGTCCTGGTAGCGCATGCTGGTGAGCCCGGTGATGTCTTTCAGGCATTCCGCCGACAGCGGCAGCGCGAAGGCCTTGGTGAGATCGGCGCGGCCCTTCGGCGCGAGCTCGTCGAGGATACGATCGGCATGGACCTGGAATTTTGTCCGCCAGGTTTCCTTCACCGTGCGCGGCGACACCGACGGAAACATCTGGGCACGCTCCGACATGTGCGCCTCGCCGTCCTTGCGCATCATGTTGTGGCCCATCAGCGTGTTCATCAGCCCGCCCGGCTGGTGCGAGGAGAACAATTCGATGCGTTTTTCCTGGGTGAAGATGTCGTCGCGGCGGGTGAACACGGTCGAGCCGAGCTGCGGCACGAATGCGATCGGCGCCTCCTTCCGCATCCGCGCCAGATCGGGATAGGGATCGGCCCAGAAGGCGGGGACGTCGATGTTGTAATGCGGGGCGCTGGACATCCCTCGCAATCCTCCCGTTGGTTTTTCCGCATCATCCACGAATGGCGCGCGCGATCAAGCGCCGAACGGCGCGGTCAGTCGAACTTGCAGACGTCGATCAGCCTGTGCCAGTCGGCTGCAACATCGATGGTAGGTAGCTGGTAGCTGTTCTTGCCGGCCGAGATCGTGACCGGCCCGTGCGCGTCCAGCAGGTCGAGCAAACGCGCTTTCTTCGCGTTCCATTCCCTGCCGAAGATGCGCTTGTCCGCGTGCGGGTAATTGAGATTGACCTGGCGGAAGCTGGTCGCGAAATTGCGCGGCACCGGATCCTGCACCTCGACCGGCTGCTCGAACTCGCCCATGAGGGCTTGCCGCCCCTTCGACGTCGCGATCGCAATCTCGGCGTCGCCCTCCTTCTTCGCCTGGCCCGGATATCTCGCGGCGATCACGAACCCGCGGCCGCAGGACATGTAGAAAATGATCTTGCCGTCCTCGCTATAGGTCAGGACGTTGCCGTCGTTCGAAACATATTCGTGCTTCCAGGTGCCGGCGGAGGCGGCAGACAAGCAAAGTAGAGATACCAGAATGGTCAGCGATGTGTGTAGCCGGATCATATCAACTCCCCAGCTCGTCATTGCCGGGCTTGACCCGGCAATCCATCCGCTTCGCAGAAATCTTTCGATAGTTGATGGGTACGCGGGCCTTCGCCGCGCCGAAGGGGCTTCGGCCCCGCAGGCGGGTCAAGCCCGCGTACGACGGTCTCTCTGTGGCTGCCACCGCGCCCATCAGATCGACCTGTAGCCGCCGTCCGCCATCACGATCGACCCGGTCACGTACGATGCCAGATCGGAGGCGAGGAACACGGCGGGGCCGACGATGTCCTCCGGCTTGCCGGCGCGGCCGAGCGGGGTATGGTCGAGAAAGATCTGCACCAACTCCGGATCGTTGGCGCGCACCTGCGCGTTCAGCGGCGTCTCGATCAGCCCGGGGCCGATCGCGTTGACGCGGATGCCGTGCTTGCCGAGCTCGGCAGCGAGCGCCTTGGTGAAGCCGAGCACGCCATGCTTGGAGGTGGTGTAGGCCGCAGAGTTCGGCGTGCGCACATGCACGAAGGACTGGATCGAGCCGATATTGACGATGCGGCCTTTCGACGCCTTCAGCGGCTCGAGGAAGGCGTGCGTGACATTGAACACGCCGTTGAGGTTGATCGCCATGATGTCCTGCCAGTCCTTGAGCACGGCGTCGGGATCGGCGGTGAAGGCATTGCGGCGGTTGATGCCGGCGTTGTTGCAGAGGATCGAGACCTGCCCGACCTTCGCCGCGATCTCCTTGGCCACCGCAAAGCATTCTTCGCGTTTGGTGACGTCGAGCCTGAAGCTCTCCGCATTCCCTTTTGCGTCGCGGATTTCCTTCGCGGCATCGGCAGCAGCCTGCTCGTTGATATCGAGCAGCACGACGCGCGCGCCCTCGCGCGCGAAGCCCGCCGCGATCGCCCGGCCGATGCCGGAGGCGGCGCCGGTGACGACGGCGATGTGATTGGAGAGCAGGGCCATGGCGTTTCCTCGTTTCTGATTTTGTTGATTTGCAGTCAATTGTAGCGCGTAGGGTGGGCAAAGCGTAGCGTGCCCACCATCTGGCGACGTTGCAAGATCGTGGTGGGCACGGCGCAAGTGCGCCTTTGCCCACCCTACCTGCTGACGGCCGCGTGGATGGCACGGCAGTGCCGCACCAGATTGTCGTGCGCGACCACGAACTGCTTCAGCGGCGTGTCGATATCGTAGAAATAGATGTTGGCGATGAAGCCATAGATGCCGGCATCGATGGCGGTCGGCTTGTCGCCATGGACATATCCCTGCGCCGGGATCAGATTTGCCAGTGCGGCGAGATCGGCGAGCCCGCGCGCCATCGCCGCGTCCGGCTCATAGCGGCCGATGCCCTGGTAATGATAGCGCTGGGCGTTGAATTCCTTCGCCTTCATCAGCCCTTCGTCGGTGAGGCTCGGGTGCTCGCGCTTGAGCGCATCGCGGAACAGATGCCAGTAGCGCTCATCCTGCCAGCGCGAATAGGACATCACCCAATAGAGGTCATCGAGCGTGCGCGTGACCAGCAGGCTGGTGGTGCGCTGCGCCGGCGTCAGCGCGGCGTCGAGCTTCACGCCGTATTTTTGGGTCGCATAGGCCAGAATGGTCTCGCTGTCGCCGACGGTATCGCCGCCGTCGACGATATAGGGCAGTTGCGCCCGTGGCGCCTTCGACGCATCGAAGATGTGCTCATGGCGGAACGGCACGCCGGCCAGTTTCAGGAAGGCGAACACCTTCAGGCCGTAGCCGTTGTTGTCGGCGATGCCGAACAGCGGCGGGTAGGAGTAGAGCGTGAGCATGGCGGCCTGTCGGGTTCGAGATGGCTACAAGCTGAGTATGGGGTAGCAAAAGGCAGGTTCAACGCGCGAGCGCGCGAGATCACCGCCCCGAAAGCTGCGCCACGCCCTCGATCTCGATCAGCATCTTCGGGTCGGGCAGCGCCACCACCACGCAGGTGGTGCGCGCGGGGTAGGGCGCGGGCCCGAATGCTTCGGCATAGAGCTTGTTCATGGTCGCGACATCGGCGGCGCGGGTCAGCAGCACGTTGAGCTTGACCAGATCGCGAAACGAGCCGCCGGCCGCGTCCAGGACGCGCTTGATGTTGGTGACGACATTGGCGAACTGCGCCTCGAAACCGTCGGGCAGGCCGCCTTTTTCGTCGAAGCCGGGAATGCCGGAGATATAGAGCAGGTCGCCGGTGCGGGCGGCAAAGGAGAGCGGCGGGGCTTTGACGCCCGGAGGCGGCGGGAAGTGTTTTATGGGCATGGGTCACCATTCTGGCTGTAATCCTCGTGAACGTACCGACATCAGGGGCAAGCTCAACCCCGGATGCGGGCTTTGCAGGCATTTCAACGGCGCCGCCCATCGGCTAGATTGGCGGGAATTGACCTGCCTCTCGCATCACCGGAGAACGCCCCATGAGATTGTCATCCGCCGCCCGCGCCGCGCTGCTCGCGCTGGCGCTGTTTGCCGGCTCGTCCGCCGCCCGGGCCGACGAGGGCGCCGTGACGCTCGTCATCTTCAAGGCGGGCTGGTTCGTCGGCGGCTCCGCCGGCCAGGGCGTGCTGACCTTCCACGACGAGACCTACGCGCTCACGGCCGGCGGGATCGACGGTGGCCTTGTCTTCGGTGGCTCCCAGACCACGCTGCAGGGCAAGGTCAGGAACATCCGCCAGGCCTCTGACATCACCGGCGTGTATGCTGCGGCGGGCGCGGGCGTGACCTTCGGCGCCGGCGTGCGCGGCATCGTGCTGACCAACCCGAACGGCGCGGTGCTGGAATTGAGCGGCAAGCAGCTCGGGCTGATGGCGAACATTGATTTGAGCGGCCTTGCGATTTCGCTGAAGCAGTAGCTCTCGGTTCGTAGGGTGGGTTAGTTAGCGAAGCGTAACCCACCAGTTTTTCTAACGGAGCAAAGATGGTGGGTTACGCCTTCGGCTAACCCACCCTACGAGATAAGGGAGTTGCCCGATGACGATGTTCTCCGTTTTCCGCGTCGTGCTGGTTGCGTTGATCGCCTTCGCCGGCCTGTCGTCGGCGCGCGCCGACGAAGGCACCGTATCGCTCGTGATCTACAAGGGCGGCTGGATCATCGGCGGCTCGGGCGGAAGCGGTGTGCTGCATTTCCACGGCCGCTCTTACGGGCTCTCGACCGGCGGCATCGACTACGGCCTGGTGTTCGGCGGCTCGAAGACCATCCTGCGCGGCCGCGTCAGCAACATCTACAGCCCCTCCGACGTCGCCGGCGTCTACGGCGCCGCCGGTGCGGGCCTCGCGATCGGCCACGGCGCCCGCGCCATCGTGCTCACCAACCAGAAGGGTGCCGTGCTGGAGCTCTCCGGCCAGCAGGTCGGGCTGATGGCGAACGCGGATCTGAGCGGGCTTGCGATTACGTTACGGTAGGGGTGGTTCGCGGTTCCTCGCCGTCATTGCGAGCGAAGCGAAGCAATCCAATCCATCTCGCAGCTTGCCGAGACGTGGATTGCGTCGTCGCTTGCGCTCCTCGCAATGACGAGCCGAAGCACCTGATCCAATTGTCAAACAGCAATGAAGATGCGCATCCGCATTCTCGCGGCACGAGGTGCCCGAGCTTTGCGTCATTCGCCACCCTCTCTGGAAGCAGAGGGCGCAGGGAAAGCCGGGTGCGCGCTGCACCCGCGGTCTCGTGTGCAAACGTGCACAAAAACACGCACACGAGCATACAGGTCCAGCGGAGGCATCCGGCTTTCCCTGCGCAGTGGTTTTACGGCTTACTTCGTGCTCTCCCCGGTGACCGGCTGTTTTGCCACCGTCATCGGCGCGATGCGCGAGCATCGTCGCCAACTTGACGCCAGCATCGGGGCGCCAGGACCACACGACTTCGCCGTCCGCGATGTCTGGCGATCGTCGCCGCCGTCACCCGCGTCCACCGCATCCCACCGCGCGTTTCGTGACGTTGCGCAACGCCCCTCTTGTCGGGTGAGACGGGGCAAGTTGGTAGTTCTGATTTGCCCGACGGGTTAAGCGGAATTTTGCCCGTCGGGTTACTTTGTCGCAGCCGTTGTGTCGAGCAACAAGGCCGCTTCGTAGGGTGGGTTAGCGAAGAGGCAGGGCACGCCCAGCCTCGAAGCATAACCCGCCATTGTCGCCCTACAGGCAAGCGCCAGCACCTACCCGCCGCCACTCAGAAACGCGAAGGCAAAAGCGATTGCACTCGCCTCGGTCCTGAATACGATTGTGGCGTAGTGATCTGACCGGGAACCTTGCGATGCCCCTCAACACCGACAAAATCGACGACACGGCGCTGGCTTTGCTCTATCTGACCCTGCACGACGGTCACAGGGCACGGAAAGGCTTTGATTGGGGCGTGCTTGGCCGCCTGCACGACAAGGGGATGATCGACAACCCCGTCGGCAAGGTGAAATCGGTGGCCTTCACGCAGGAGGGACTGGATCGGGCCAAGCAGTTGTTCGAGACGATGTTCAAGACGTGAGGCGCGTCCCTGAGCGGCACCCAAGAACTTCCGTTGTCGGGCCTACGCTTGCTCAATCCAGGCTGCCAGATCGCGCCAGGGCTGCACCATCCAATGGCCGGAAGCAGCGCCGGACGGCGAGGGCAGTACGAAGACGTCGGAAAAACCGCTCTCGGGTGGCTGTCGTCCGAGAATAATCAAGTTTGTCGGCCTTTTGTAGAGCTCGCCGCCTTCTTGCTGGTGAAGGCTACGGTCTTCGGGCGATACGTCTCGATCTTCGTCCTGAAGCCGATGACATCGAAGGACTGCCTGGATATCTGGTGATCCATCCCGGCGCCGGACTTGGACAGATCGGTGAAGCCGATGCCGAGCTCGACAGCCCTAAGTTCGGACGGCTGATATCGCCGCGGCGTGATTCCGGCCTCGTGCAGCGTGCGCCAGAAGCGGTTGCCAGGATGGGCGTAGTAGTGCCGGACACTGGCCGATCGTGTGCTGGCCGCCGTGCCGACGAAGACGAGGTGGAGGTTGGCGCGGAGCTGATCGGGGAGGCGATGAGGGATGCTGTCGGACATATGGATTAGCGGAGCACGACATTCAGGAACCGCGGGGTGCGGGTTAGCGAGGGCTCAATCAACCCCGCATTTGTTAGCAAGACCGTAGGGCGGGTTAACGTTGCGTAACCCACCAATCGTCCAGCATCCTGCGTGCTGTCACAACAAATGCCGGAAGTGATCGCCGTGCAACGTTTGTGCAGCCAGGGCCACTCTGCTGCTCTTTTTGCTTGAGGATGCCGGCGGCAACAAGCGCAGTGCGGTCATCCGGGCAAAACTCGGCTGATTTTCGATCCAGCTGCTCGAGGCTAGGTGGAGTTGCGAGAAGGCAGGCGCCTGTGCCGCGATGGCCTGTGATCTGTGCGATTGATTTGAGAATCAGCTTGTAAGCGCGTGTGACCGTAATCTCCTGGTCCCAGGGAGATTGAAGCCACCAATTGCCGGCGACGATCCGCGCCGTGGAGACGACGCCGACGTGGTAGGACGTCGTTTCGTCGCCAAAGCTGGTGGAAAACGCATAGCGCCAATTCCAGGCGTCGACCTTCAGATCGAATGGAACAAGAAGATACTTGAACGAAGGCGCATTTCCTTCGTTCGCTGTTCGCTGGATGAATCGGTCTGCCACCTTGGTGACCTCGAATTGCGTAGGCGTTGCGAGCAATTCGGATCCGAGCGGAAGGTCCAGAGCTTGCACGGAGACGGGGGCGGTGAGCACGCGCCGAAGCGCGCAAACCAGCGGTTGAACGAAGTCGACGCGTTTCAAGTCCGAATGGATGTAAAGCACGACTTCCGCAGGCGCGATCGGCGCGGCAACCTCGCGCTGCTGCTCCTGCGCCAGCGCGCCCGATGTCCCGCCGAGAAAGAAGGAAAATATCAGAAGGTGCGATCTGTATTTCAAAGGTGCGATACCGCTCGCTCACAATGCCTTGTCTTCTATCTTATAGCGATACTCAGTTGGCTTGGGACTAACGGGTGCAAGGACTTCATGGGTAGGTTAGCGAAGTGTAACCTCCTTGTTGAAGATGAAAGCGAATGACGATTCTGCGCTCGCTCTTCGAGCTATTGGCCGCAAACAAAAAGGCCGGGCGCTTCAAGCGCCCGGCCTTTCATTTGGTGGGTGCATTGTAATCTCACAACGCCTTGTTACTCTCCTTCACCTTCTCCGCATCGAGATACACGCCGCTCCCCATCTCCTTGAACTTGGCGCTCATCTGCGCCATGCCGTCCTCGATGGTGCCGCTGATGCTCATCCCCACCGCCGCCGGATCGTTCAGCGTCGCCGCGTAATCCCGCACGTACTGCGTGATCTTCATCGAGCAGAATTTGGGCCGCACATTGAGCAGAAATGCGCGACCTTGTGGCTCCCTTCGGCAGTGTCTCGTCAGTGACAAGCGGGACACCCAAGAATCCCGGATGCCGGGCTACGCTCGCCCAATCCAGGCAGCCAGCTCACGCCAGGGCTGCAACGTCCAATGGCCGGAAGCAGCGCCGGATGGCGAGGGCAGTACGAAGACTGCAGGAAAGCCGATCTCGGATGGCTGTCGTCCGAGAGTAATCAAGTTTGTCGGCCTCTTATAGAACAGGCTCGCCGCCTTCTTGCTGGTGAAGGCGACGGTCTTCGGGCGATACGTCTTAATCTTCGTTCTGAAGCCGATGACATCGAAAGACTGCCTGGATATCTGGTGATCCATCCCGGCGCCGGACTTGGACAGATCGGTGAAGCCGATGCCGAGCTCAAGCAGCGCTCTGAATTCGGCTGGCTGATATCGCCGCGGCGTGATCCCGGCCTCATGCAGCGCATGCCAGAAGCGGTTGCCGGGATGGGCGTAGTAGTGTCCGACGCTGGCCGAGCGCGTGCTGGCGGCCGTGCCGACGAAGATCAATCGCAAATTATCCGAAAGTTGATCCGGGAGTTTTTCAATCGATGGGTTCGGCATCCTTGCTTCACATTGTAGGTGGCTCCGCTTTCTTGCTACCGCCCTACGTGCCGCGTCTCTCATCTAACGCGCCTGCTCCGTGGTCTGCTCCTCGGTTACGACCGCCTGCGCAGGCTTGGCCGAGCGGACCATCAGAAATGTCCCCGATGTCGCATTGCCCGGCAGCCTCCAGCGTCCGTCGATTTCCGTCGCCTCGGCGTTGACCGAGCCTTCATAGAAGACCTTGTCATAGCCGTAGCCGGGCGGCTCGTAACGCTTGACGAACGAAACCGCGCTGCCGGAGCGATGACCTGCGATCGAAGCGTTGTGGGTGCTCAAGGGGCAACCGGGCCTCATGCAGGGTTCGGTCACGTTTCCGCCGAGCGCGCCACCGGACTCGATGAGCGTCGCTAGAAACGTGACCATTCCGACTCCCGGCTGCACGAAGGTGCCGTCCCAGACACCGGTTAGATTGTCGTTCATGGTGGTCCAGATCGTAGGGTGGGTTAGCGAAGCGTAACCCACCAAGCTAACCTATGGGTAAGACGGCGGATTACGCTTCGCTAATCCGCCCTACGAACTTCGTGCGCCCTACGCATGTCGATTTGGTAGGCGGCATCGACGCATTGTCCGTTTGAGAGGTCAAGCTTGAATGGAACCCAAGCGACGTCTCGAACCGGAGTCCAAGCTTTGCCCAATAATTCCAGCCCGTTTCTCCTGATGTTACGAAAGCCGTCCCATGAAATTCGTGGACTACGCCATTTAGTGCCGTTCGAAGCGATTGCGCAGAAATCAACTATGCTGCGAAAGACAACGGACCGCTCATCTTCAAGAACAAAAATTTCCTCTATTTGTGCTCCAAGGCGGTCGCTCAAACTGCGGGTCTCGGGATCGACGACAATCGCCAGCCCCATTGCGACAACGATTACGTCGCTTCCATCGGGGTGATCGAGAACCGAACTGAATTCGGTCAATCCGCCGAGAAAATTGCCGACCCACGGATCCGAAGCGGAGGGATACGAACAACGAGGCCCTCGCGCCATTCGCGAGGGCCGTTCTCGGTGAACGATACGGCCGAAGGACCATAGGGCGGCAATCCAGGCAGGACCTCAAACCGCATATCGGGCTCGTTTGGGTTAGATCCTCCTTCACAACACCCGATTGCTCTCCTTCACCTTCTCCGCATCGAGATACAAGTTCTCGCCCATCTCCTTGAACTTGGCGCTCATCTGCGCCATCCCATCTTCGATGGTGCCGCTCACCGACATGCCGATCGAATTGGGATCGTTCAGCGTCGCCGCGTAGTCGCGCACGTCCTGCGTGATCTTCATCGAGCAGAACTTTGGGCCGCACATCGAGCAGAAATGCGCGACCTTGTGGGCTTCCTTCGGCAGGGTCTCGTCGTGGAAGCTTTTCGCGGTGTCGGGATCGAGGCCGAGGTTGAACTGGTCCTCCCAGCGGAAGTCGAACCTCGCACGCGACAGCGCGTCGTCGCGAAGCTGCGCGGCCGGGTGGCCCTTGGCGAGATCGGAGGCGTGGGCTGCGATCTTGTAGGTGATGACGCCGACCTTGACGTCGTTGCGGTCGGGCAGGCCCAGATGCTCCTTCGGCGTGACATAGCAGAGCATGGCGCAGCCGAACCAGCCGATCATGGCGGCGCCAATGCCTGACGTGATGTGGTCATAGCCCGGCGCGATGTCTGTTGTCAGCGGGCCCAAGGTGTAGAACGGCGCCTCGCCGCATTCCTTGAGCTGCTTGTCCATGTTGATCTTGATCTTGTGCATCGGCACATGGCCGGGGCCCTCGATCATGACCTGGCAGCCCTTGTCCCACGCGATTTTTGTCAGCTCGCCGAGCGTCTCCAGCTCCGCGAATTGCGCGCGGTCGTTGGCGTCCGCGATCGAGCCGGGACGGAGGCCGTCGCCGAGCGAGAACGACACGTCGTATTTCCGCATGAGGTCGCAGATCTCGTCGAAATGGGTGTAGAGGAAGCTTTCCTTGTGATGCGCCAGGCACCACTTCGCCATGATCGAGCCGCCGCGCGACACGATGCCGGTGACGCGGTTGGCGGTGAGGTGGATGTAGGGCAGCCGCACGCCGGCGTGGATGGTGAAATAGTCGACGCCCTGCTCGCACTGCTCGATCAGCGTGTCCTTGTACAATTCCCAGGTCAGCTTCACCGGATCGCCGTCGCACTTCTCCAGCGCCTGGTAGATCGGCACGGTGCCGATCGGCACCGGCGAGTTGCGCAGGATCCATTCGCGCGTGGTGTGGATGTTGCGGCCGGTGGAAAGGTCCATCACGGTGTCGGCGCCCCAGCGGATCGCCCACACCATCTTGTCGACTTCTTCTTCCACCGACGAGGTCACCGCCGAGTTGCCGATATTGGCGTTGATCTTGGTCAGGAAGTTGCGGCCGATGATCATCGGCTCCAGTTCGGCGTGATTGATGTTGGAGGGGATGATGGCGCGGCCTCGCGCGATCTCGCTGCGAACGAACTCCGGAGTGACGAAGGCCGGCACGGAGGCGCCGAAGCTTTCGCCGTCGGCTAGCGCGGCCTCGGCGCGCTCGAGTTGCGTCTTGCGGCCGAGATTCTCGCGCTCGGCGACATAGATCATCTCCTTGGTGATGATGCCGGCGCGGGCGAATTCCAGCTGCGTGATCTTGTGGCCGTCGAGCCCCCGCAGCGGCTTGTGATGCGCGGTGAAGGATTTTGCCGCATGCGACGCGCCGACATTGCCGTTGTCCTCCGGCTTGATGCTGCGCCCCTCATATTCCTCGACGCCGCCACGCTCTTTCACCCAGGCGAGGCGGTCGCGCGACAGGCCAGCGTTGACGTCGATCACGACGGTCGGATCGGTGTAGGGGCCGGAGGTGTCGTAGACGGGAAGGTTGGGTTCGCCCGCGCCTTCGGAGAGCATGATTTCACGCAGCGGCACCTTCAGGTCGGGCGCGGCGTCGGGGCTCGCAAAGATCTTGCGCGAGGAGGGCAGGGGGCCGGTGGTGACGGCGGGAAGGGTGGTGTCGGGGTTGGAGCGGATGTTCATGGCGTATCCTCCTGTGAATTTCGTTGAAGCGGCGTAGGGTGGGCAAAGCGAAGCGTGCCCACCATCTGCGCCACGGAATAGCTTTGGTGGGCACGGCGCTGACGCGCCTTTGCCCACCCTACTTTTTCCGGGAAATTCGTGTTCATTTCACGCCGCCTCCACTTTCGCGCCCAGCCACTGCCGCACCCGTGCATCGGGGTCGGCGTTCTGGGTGACGTCGGAAACGACCGCGATGGAATCGGCGCCGGCGGCGAAAATCTCGGGCGCGTGCTCGAACTTGATGCCGCCGATCGCGACCAGGGGAATGCTGCCGATCCGCGTCTTCCATTCCGTGATCTTCGGAATGCCCTGCGGCGCGAAGCGCATCGACTTCAGGGTGGTGAAGAAGATCGGGCCGAGCGCGACGTAATCGGGCTCTGCCTTCAGCGCGATCGCGAGCTCTTCGTCGTCGTGCGTTGAAACGCCGAGGGTCAGGCCAGCGTCGCGGATCGCCTTGAGGTCGGCATCGGCGAGGTCCTCCTGGCCGAGATGCAGATGCTGCGCCCTGGCCTCGATCGCCGCGCGCCAGTAGTCGTTCACGACAACCTTGGTGTTGGTGCCCTTGGTGACAGTCAGCGCCTCGCGCACGATCTTCAGCGCGTCGGTGTCGTCGAGGTCTTTCGCGCGCAACTGCACCGTGCCGACGCCGAGCCTGCTCAGGCGCGCGACCCAGGCGACGCTGTCGACGACGGGATAGAAACGATCAGGATACGCGTGGCGATCAGGATACGGCATGCCAGAACGGGGTCCCAACGACAGGGGTGGAAGGAGAGGCGAAATCGCGGGCCTGCATCAGCCCGGCTTCGTAAGCCACACGGCCGGCTTCGACGCCGAGGCGGAACGCATTCGCCATGGCGACGGGATCGGCGGCCTTTGCGATCGCGGTGTTGAGCAGAACGGCGTCAAAACCAAGCTCGAGCGCCTCGGCGGCATGCGACGGCGCGCCGATGCCGGCATCGACCACCAGCGTGATATCAGGCAGGCGGTCGCGCAGCAGCTTCAGCGCGTCGCGGTTGATGATGCCCTTGGCACTTCCGATCGGCGCGGCCCAGGGCATCACCACCTTGCAGCCGGCGTCGACAAGGCGGGTGGCGACGGAGAGATCCTCGGTGCAATAGGGGAACACCTCAAAACCGTCCTTGATCAGGATGGCCGCGGCTTCGACCAGGCCGACCACGTCGGGCTGCAGCGTGTCGTTGTCGGCGATCACTTCGAGCTTGATCCAGGACGTAGCAAACAGCTCGCGGGCGAGTTTTGCGGTGGTGACGGCCTCGCGCACGCTGCGGCAGCCGGCGGTGTTCGGCAGCACGGTGACGTCGAGCTCGCGGATCAGATTCCAGAAGGCATCGCCGGTCTTGCCGCCGGCGGCTTCGCGCCGCAGCGATACGGTGACGATGCCGGCGCCGGAGGCGCGGATCGCCGCCTGCATGATCGCGGGCGAAGGATACAGCGCGCTGCCGATCAGGAGGCGGGAGGAGAAGGATTTGCCGTAGAAGTTCACCATGGCAACGGTGTCTCCTCAAATTGAGCTGTCATCCCCGCGAAAGCGGGGATCCAGTATTCCAGAGGCCTCGAAGTTGAACCGAGAAGCCGCGGCGTACTGGATCGCCCGGTCAAGCCGGGCGATGACAGCGGAGTGGTTGGCGAGCGCGCCATCTTCTCACCCTCCCTGCCGCGGCGTGATGATCTCGATCTCGTCGCCGGCTTTCAGTGGGGTTTCGGCCCAGCGGCTCTTCGGCACCACGTCGTAATTCAGAGCGATCGCGAAATGCGTGCCTTCGTATTCGAGCTCGCCGAGCAGCGCATCGACGCTGGCCGACAAAACCTCGCGTTGCTCGCCGTTGACCGTCACGCGCATCGCATCACCTCGTTGTCGATCACGCCGCGCGCGACATAGCCGAGCGTCAATTCCGCCAGCGCGGGCGCCAGCAAAAAGCCGTGGCGATAGAGGCCGTTCACCGCAATCCTTTCCTGGTCGATCGAAATCCGCGGCAGATTGTCGGGAAACGCGGGACGCAGGCCCGAGCCGAACTCGACGATGCGCGCCTCGCCAAACGCGGGATGCACCGCATAGGCCGCGCCGAGCAGCTCCAGCGCCGAGCGCACGCTGACGCCGGTATCCTCGCTTTCAATCGAGGTCGCGCCCAGCATGAAGCGGCCATCACCGCGCGGGATCACATAGAGGGGAAAGCGCGGATGGATCAGCCGCACCGGACGCGCGAGCTCGACCTCGGAGGTCTCGACCACGATCATCTCGCCCTTGACGCCGCGCAGCTCGCCTTGTGCATCGCGCGCGGAAAGGCCGCGGCAATCGATCACGATGCCGTCGAGCTCATCGGCTTTCGCATCGCTGCCAAATTCGATCCGGCCGCCGGCCTTCGCGATCGCCGCATGCAGCTCCGGCAACACGCGCCGCGGCTCGACATGGCCTTCATCGGGATAGAACAGGCCCTCGCGAAAACGGCCTTCCAGCGCCGGCTCCAGCTCGCGCAGCCCCAGCGCATCCAGCCGCCGGTGATTGGTGGTGAGCTTGGCAAAGCGCTCGAAATCGGCGCGGTCGCGCGCATGCGCCACCACCAGCGACCCCCTGAACGGCGTTTGCGGAAAATGTTTTCGCCACAGATCGAGCGAGCGGATGCCGAGCCCGGAAATCACGGGCTCGGAGGTCTCCGCCTCGCACCAGGGCGCGAGCATGCCGCCGGCCCAATGGCTTGTGGATTGCGTCATCGTCGCGTCACTGCGCTCATGCACAGTCACAGCGTGGCCGACTTGCGCGAACAGCAGCGCATGCCAGCTACCGGCTATGCCAGCGCCGATGATGGAAACGGGGGAATCCCCCGGAAGCTTCGCTTGGTACATCCCTGTCCCTTCGCCGGCATGACCCGGATCAGGTTCAAAGGGTCACCGCGGTCCTGGGATTATTCCCCAAGCTTGCGGTATCTCAGCTCCTCCTCGGAGCTCCCCTCGGAACTAGGCTAATGTAGGCCGATGATCGTGGCTGTCAACGCGTGTGTGCCGTCTTTGCACCGAACAGGGGCAGGATCGACAGCGGCAGCGGAACCTTGGCGCGCGCCACCACGGCGTCCTTTTCGCGCGCCTTTCGCGGTGCATCGCCGCTCATTGGGGGTTGCGGGTTGCCATCCGCCTCCAGCCGCTTGCGTTCGGCAAGCTCGAGCCGCAGCCGCTTTGCGGCGTCGTAATACCCGGCCGCGTAAAAATGCATGGTTCGCTCGTGGTCGCCGTCGGCGGCACGATAGGCGCCGGCGAGGTATTTCACGCCATAGGTGAGGTTGGTGTTGGGATCGCGCAGGCCCTCGGCGTCGCCGGTGTAGCCAAGGCCCTTTGCCGTCGCGAGTTTTATTTGCATCAGGCCTATGGTGCCGCCTTGCCCCACGAGCTGCGGCTGGTATTTGCTCTCGCGCTGGATCACGCGATGCACCAGCGCTTCCGGCACGTGGTTGGCCTTGGCGTGGGTCGCGACCATGGCGTCAAAGTCGCTCTTGCCGGCATGGGCGTCGCGCGCAAAGGCGGGCGCTGCCAGGAGCGCGACCAGGACAGCGGCGCACGCAATCGCCAGCCCATGCTTCATCGGATAAGACCCCGCCGCGGGACGCGTTGACTTTTGCGCACCGCAACTATCGATCAACGGCCCTGGTGTGGCGAAAATCGGGCTTTGCTCTCCGTCAACTACCGGATTTGCGGCATGCGGACGTGAAACATTAAAGTTTGAAACGGCACGAGCCGCGACAACACATCGCCCGTGCAAAAGACCAAGCGCGGGTCTATGGTCGCGCGTCCGGAATGGTTGTTTGCGACAACATTCCTGACTCATCCGTTGGCGTTCAAGGCGAGTATTCGCTGCAAACCAACCAGGCAAAAACCAACAACCCAAGCAAAAACAAATGACGCAAAAAGGGAGTGCGCCATGGCCCGAACCGGTCTGAACTATTTGCCCCGGCAAAATCCCTGTGCACAGTGCGGCAAGCCGATCGCGATGCCGGAATGGATCGAGTCCAGCGACGGCCGCGCCTGTTATCTCTGGCACTGCTGGGCCTGCGACTATCGCTTCGAGGCGGTCGCCTTCTTCGATGGGGCGACAGCGGAGCGGAAGCCGATCGCCGCCTGATCCTCAAGCCGCCGCGCGCTGTTCGTGCTGTACGCGCGGCAGATGGATGCGCACGCATAAGCCCTGCGGTGTGCGGTCGTGCAGCGACAGCTTGCCGCCATGCGCCAGCACGATCGCGCTCGCAATCGATAGCCCAAGCCCGAAGCCCGCGGCCTCGTCCATGTTGCGCGCGCTGTCGCCGCGCACGAAGGGCTGCAGCATGTTGTCCTTGCGCGCATCGGAAATGCCGGGGCCATTATCCTCGATCTCGATCGCGGCACCTTCGGCCCACACCACCAGGCGGATCGTCGTCTCGTTGCCGAACCGCACCGCGTTCTCCACGAGGTTGGTGATGCAGCGGTGCAAATCATCCGGCCGCACTGTCGCCATGGCGTGATCGGGGCCGTCGTAGCTGACCCTGTGCCCCATGTCCGCGAACTGGTCGGCGACGAGCTGCAGCGAGCTTGCGATGTCGGTCAGCGTCATCGATTCCGCGCGGCGGTTGTTCTGCAGAAAGGACAGCACGGCTTCCAGCATCGAACGCATCTGGTCGAGGTCGGCGAGCATGCGTCCGCGTTGCGACTCGTCTTCGATGAATTCCGAACGCAGCCGCAGCCGCGTGATCGGCGTACGCAGGTCATGGCTGATGGCGGCGAGCATCCTGGTGCGGTCGTCGATCAGGCCGGTGATGCGCTCGCGCATCCGGTTCAGCGCGCGCGCCACGGCGCGAACTTCTTCCGGGCCGCGCTCGGGGAGGGCCGCATCGGCGCCGTTCAGGCTGAAATCCTCGGCTGCTTTCGCAAACGACGAGAGCGGTGCGGCGAGCGCGCGTGCCGCCCAGAGGCCGAGCAGGGTGACGCTGATGACCGCGAACAGCAGCGTCATCATCCATGGTCCCCCCCAGAACGGCGGGCGCATCTGCACTGGAATGTTGGCCGAGATGACAGCGCCGTCCGGAAGCACAACGCCGATGCGGTGCTCGCTCAGAGGCAGCGCAAAGACGCGATAATGGCTGCCGAGATGCCGGATCAATCCATGCAGGGCCGGATGGCTGGTTTCGGCCGCAGCTGGCGCGGCGTCCGCCGGCAGGCTTAGCAGCTCGAGCTGCGGATAGGCCCTCGCGAGATCGGCGAGGAGCCGCGACCGATCTGCCGATGGTGCGGCCGCAAGAAGCTGGGCGGCGAGCGCGAGCTGATGCTGTCCGCCGACGGAAAAAGGATCGGGCCGGTCCGGGCGATTGATCAGGAAGCTCGCGGTGATGATCAGATGCAGCGCGATGATCGACGCCACCACCAGCGCCGCAATCTGTCCGCCGATGCCTTTTGGATTGAGGAAGGCCGGGAGCTTCATGGTCAGTTGCTGCTGGAGGTGACGGCGCGGACGCTCGGCGTGAACATGTAGCCGCCGGAGCGCACGGTCTTGATCAGGGTGGCCTCCTGCGGGTCGGGCTCGATCTTGCGGCGGATGCGGCTGACCAGCACGTCGATCGAACGCTCGAACGAACCGGTATTGCGCCCCTGCGTCAGGTCGAGCAGGCTGTCGCGCGACAGCACGCGGCCCGGCCGCTCGCAGAAGGTCTGCAGCAGGTCGAACTCGGCGCTGGTCATCGCGACCCGCGCGCCTTCGGGGTTGCGCAGCTCGCGCAGGCGCAGATCAATCCGCCAGCCTGCGAAGGCGAGCGCGCTGGCGCCCTCAGTGGCGCTCGCAACCCGGCCCGCGGCCTGGCGGCGCAACACCGCATTGATCCGTGCCAGCAATTCGCGCGGATTGAACGGCTTGGCGAGATAGTCGTCGGCGCCCATTTCGAGGCCGACGATGCGGTCGACATCCTCGCCGCGCGCGGTGAGCATGATGATCGGCGTCTGCGATTCCGCGCGGACCTTGCGGCACAAAGAGAGCCCGTCCTCGCCCGGCAGCATGACATCGAGAATGAGCAGATCGACGCGGCGGTCGGTCATGGCGCGCACCATCTCGCGGCCGTCGCTGGCCGTCGTGACGTTGCAGGCGTTGGTGCGCAGATATTTCGCGATCAGCGTCCGCGTTTCGCGGTCGTCCTCGACCACGAGGATGTTGGGCGATGCCTGGGCCATGAGCTCTTTTGTCGGTGATTCGCCCGATCAGGCGAAGGATTTTTGTTTCCAGATGTTTCCGGGCGCCCCCTGGTAATACCGGGTAACCCGCGAAAAGGCCCCGTTAAGGCGGTTAACCATAGCGTCGCGCCCGAGTTCAGCACCAACCCAGCGAATCGATCCGAAGGAAGCCATCATGACCTCAATCTCGGCGCTCTCCGCCAACTCCTACCAGCAGTCGCCGCTGCAGCGGCTGCAGGACGAATTGCAGTCAGAAGTCAGTTCCGGCGCGATCAGCTCGACCGACCAGTCGGCGCTGTCGTCGGCGCTGACCGACATCGACTCCTCGCTGCAGGCCGACCGCGCCAGCAATCAGTCGAGCGGCACACGGCCGTCGCCCGGCGACCTGAAGTCGAAGATCGACGATCTCATCCAGAACGAAGTTTCTTCCGGCAATCTCACCAGCGACCAGGCGACCGAACTGCAGGGCGTGTTCAAGGCGGCGTTCGCCCAAGGCCCGGGCGGCAGTGGCGGTCCTGGCGGGCCCGGTGGTCCGGGCGGTGCCGGTGGTCCGCCTCCCGGTCCGCCGCCGTCGGATGGTTCGTCCTCGAGCGGCGGCACCGACAGTTCGTCCAGCGACAATTCGGTGGCCGATCTCCTGCAGCAGTTCCTGCAATCGCTGCAGAACTCGCTCTCGTCTTCGAGCTCCTACAACGCGACGGGAACGAGCAGCACGACAAGCAGCAACAGCTCCTCGCTCTCGGCGATTCTCATCGACTACCAGAGCTGATCGGTTCGCGACGCGCACGCTTCTCGCTCGGCGCAACCATCCTTCGTCAAGCGAAGGATGGTTGTTCCGTTTTCCGCTGCGACGGTTCCGTGTTCCCGCTGCTTCGCAAATCTGAAATTGCTCACGCGAATGGGAACGGCGCACGGGTGAAGCGGTTTTCTCCGTATCAGTTTCTGATCAGGAGGAATCATATGTTATCCAGATATCTCGCCGCCGGCGTGGCCGGTTCGATGCTGCTTGCCAGCGCCGCATACGCTGCTGAAACCGGCACCGCCGACACCACCAGCCCAACGAAGGTCAGCGCCTCGGAATCGTCCTTCCAGGGCGACTGGCGCGCCTCGAAGGTCGTCGGCCTCAACGTCTACAACGACCAGAATGAGAATGTCGGTTCGATCAACGACCTGTTGATGGACAAGAGCGGAAGCATCAAGGCGGCCGTGATCAGCGTCGGCGGCTTCCTCGGCATGGGCTCCAAGTATGTCGCGCTGCCCTATGACAAGATCAAGTTCTCCAACGAGCCCGTCGCCTATACCGGTGTTTCCGGCGCGGCCAACACGGGCGGCGCCAAGCCGCCGATGTCGTCGACCGCGACCACCGGCTCGGCCGCCAATCCGCCCGCGGGTGCTGCGACCGCGAAGCCGAACCCCTGGTACCCGGATCACGCTGTGTTCAACGCGACCAAGGACGAGCTGAAGAACATGCCGGAGTTCAAATACTCCGAGTAGTGCCACAACGCGCTCGGACAAACGAAACGCGCCCGGGAAACCGGGCGCGTTTTTGTTTCGTGGTTTCGCTTTCCGCGATGGAGTTTGTTGCGTTGCATCCTATCGGTGCCAATGGGGCGATGTTAGGCTTGCCCCCGGCAGGAGCATCCTGCTGCCTGCCCGCACGGGAGGACGTCATGAGTGAGAGCGTCTACAAGGTCATCGAACTGATCGGTACCAGCAAGGAATCCTGGGAGAAGGCCGCCACCGGCGCGGTCGAGCAGGCCGCCAAGACGCTCCGCGATCTGCGCGTCGCCGAGGTCGTCCAGCTCGACATGCAACTGGACGCCAAGGGCAAGGTCGAAGCCTACCGTGCCAAGCTCAATATATCCTTCAAGTTCGAAGGGACTTGAGCCTGTCGCGGAAACGCAACGCGCCCGGAAAACCGGGCGCGTTTTTGTTCGGTTGTCATTCCGGGGCATCGCGCAGCGATGAACCCGGAATCTCGAGATTCTCAGGTGCGCAATTGCGCACCACAGTTCGATGCTCCGCATCGCCCCGGAATGACTTCACTGCGTCGCTTCGCACGCAGTGAAGTCAGTTCGTTTTCACCAGCGGGCAGCCGCCCTTGTCGAGCGGGCGGAACGCTTCGTCGCCCGGCACGGTCGCGATCAGCTTGTAGAGGTCCCACTCGCCCTTCGACTCCTCGGGCTTCTTGACCTCGAACAGATACATGTCGTGCACCATGCGGCCGTCGATGCGGATCTTGCCGTTCTTGGCGAAGAAGTCGTTGATCGGCGTAGCGCGCATCTGCGCCATCACCTTCGGCGCCTCGTCGGTGCCGATGGCCTCGATCGCCTTCAGATAATGCATGGTCGCCGAATAGAGGCCGGCCTGGATCATGGTCGGCATGTGGCCGACCTTCTCGTTGAAGCGTTTCGAGAAGGCGCGGGTCTCGTCGTTCATGTCCCAGTAGAACGCGTCGGTGACGATCAGGCCCTGCGTCGCCTTGATGCCGAGCGAATGCGTATCGGTGATCTCCATCAGCAGCGCGATCATCTTCTGGCCGCCCTGGGTGATGCCGAACTCTGCCGCCTGCTTCAGCGCGTTGGTGGTGTCGCCGCCGGCATCGGCCAGCGCCACGACCTTGGCCTTGGAGGCCTGTGCCTGCAGCAGGAAGGAGGAGAAGTCCGAGGAGTTGAGGGGATGGCGAACGTCGCCGAGCACCTTGCCGCCGCTCTCCTTCACCACATTGGCGGCGTCGCGCTCCAGCGCCATGCCGAAGGCGTAGTCGGCAGTGACGAAGAACCAGGTGTCCTCGCCGCGCTTGACCATCGCCTTGCCGGCGACGTTGGAGAGCGCATAGGTGTCGTAGGTCCAATGCACCGTGTTGGGCGAGCAGGCGACGCCGGTGATGTCGGAGGAGCCGCCACCGGAATTGATGTTGATCTTGTTCTTCTCTTTCGTCAGCGCCGAGATCGGCAGCGCGACCGAAGAGGTCGGCACGTCGAAGATCGCGTCGACCTTCTCGCTGTCATACCAGTTACGCGCGATGCTGACGCCGACGTCGGGCTTGTTCTGGTGGTCGGCGGAAATCACCTCGACCGGCTTGCCCTTCACCTTGCCGCCGTAGTCGGCCACCGCCATCTGCACCGCGGCGAGCGAGCCCTTGCCGGTGGCATCCGCATACAGGCTCGACATGTCCGTGAGCACGCCGATCTTCACGACGTCGTCGGAGATTCCCTGGGCGTGGGCCGCGCCGCCAAGAGCGGTCAGTGCGACGCCGGCGGCGATCGCGGTAGCAAATGATTTCATGTTTTCTTCTCCCTGGCTTCTTGTTGAGGGCTTGATTTGACGCGGTGGTTCTAGCCGTATTCGGCGGGCCCGGCAAAGGGGCGGAACCAAGGGAAATCGGCTAAGCCGTGCCCAAAAAGTGGGTGGTATTCCTTGCTGCTGGAAACGGCTAACGGGTAGCCTTGGATGAGCGACCTGTTCCGCCGCGATTTTGGGGCCAAGACCAATGACCGCATTGCCCGATCTGCAAAAGCGCGTTTGTCAGAAGTTCGGTGCCGACTTTCTCCAGTGCTACGAACTTTTGAAAGTGGGAATTAGCAGGGATTTTGATCCAAGGCAGTTTCCGATCAACGGCCTGCGGCATCCCCCTGCCGGAGATACGGCCGGGTGGTACATCTGGTCAGGCGAAAACCTTTCCGACGCAGACGATTTTTTTGCTCCTCTGCATGCGTTTCACTTGCACGATCGCTGTCCGGAGATTTTGAAATATCTGGGCCTGGCGCCCGGCTGGCGATTCCTGATTGCGCCTGACTATGAGGATGTCTGGTTTGATGCAAGTCTTCTGGATGCCTGAAATCGCAGAGATCGTAGGGTGGGTTAGCGCAGCGTAACCCACCACTTTCCTTCCGTGGCGAAATGGTGGGTTACGTTTCGCTAACCCACCCTGCGCATTCGCCGAGAACTCACAGCTCCGGCAGCTTGGTGATGACGGCGCTGATGGTGCCCTGCGCTTCGGCGATCACGCGCAGCGTCCTGGCGTCATAGGCGATGTCGGAGAGGCGGATGGCGTTGATGTCGGCCTGTATTTTCACGCCGTCGTCGCTCTTCTGCAGGTCGGCGACGACTTCCGCGATCTTCTTCTGCGCGTTGCTCGTGAATGGTTTCAGGTCGACCGTCATCTTCTGCAGCAGCGCGCGCTGCAGGCTGGGCACCACCGCGCGCGCGGCCGCGCCAAGCAAACCGAACGCCGCTTCCGACTCCACCGCCAACTCGACATCGGTCAGCCGCAGGGTCTGCTGCATCTGGTCCAGCAGCGGCCGGCCCCAGATATGGATGGTGGCGTCGGCGCCGAAGCCGAAGAAGCTCTTCTTCTCCCTGGCGTGCACATCGAGCGAGATCAGAAGCCGGTCGCCGGCTGGAGCGATGGTCGCATGCTTCACCGTGACCTCGGCGGAGCCCGATCCATCCTCCGGATAGGTTTTGCCCGCGACCTGCGCCTCGATGATCTTGTTGAGATCGGCGAACGGCAGGTCGATCGGCACCGCGATGCTGACGCCACCCGGCGTCGGCGGCACGATGGTGATCTTCTCCGGGAACGGACAATCGGGCTTGGTTTCAGTCGCCGTGATGCGGGTATCGGCCTCGATGCCGATGGTCACGGTCACGGCCGAGCCATCCACCTTCGGCTGCGCCGCGAGCGCGCGGGTCGGCTTGAACTCGAGCCAGAGCGCGGGCAGCGAGGCGGTCGGGCCTGAGCCCTGCAACGGCATCGAGCGGCAGGCCTTGGCCCATTGCACGCGCGCGTTGCGCTCCAGCGTCGGATCGGTGCGGACGCGCTGGCCGACCGCGTTGAGCTGCTCGCCGACGGTCTTGTCCACCATCGGCTTGACCTCGGACGGCACGTTGACCTTGGCGCCGGCGACCACAAGGCTGGTATCGCCCATGTTGACTTGCGCCGAGAGGTTCGGCTCGACCCGCCAGGCAGCCGCGAGCTTCGGGCGCGAGGTGATGATGACCAGCCCCTTGATCTCGGCGCTGGCATTGAACGCCTTGATGCTGATGCTGCCGATCTGCTTGGCGGCTTTGTCGCCGAGCAATCCCCCGATCGCGTCGCCTACCGCGCCGGCCCCCTTTGACGACAGCGAGCCCGTGACATTGAGCTTGCCGGTCAGCGGCGTCGACAGCGACAGCACGTCCTGCGCCCCGGTCGCCGAGATCGGTCCGCGTGAGGCGGTCCAGCCGATATCGGCGTTCTGCAGAACCTGCGACACCGGATTGTCGGCCTTGCCGGCAAAATTGCGCGGCGCCGCGCGATCAGCCGCGTCGCGCAGCGCCGACAACGCGATCGAGACCGGCGCCATCACGAAGGACGCGCGCGAGGCCGGCGGCAGCGGCGGCAACTCGGTCTGCGCCGCCTTCGGCAGGGCGCCGCGCGGCGACAGCCAGTCGATGGCTTTCAGGCTGACGACAAACGAGACCGCGACCACGGCGATCGCGATCCCGATCATTCCGAGCCTGGTGTTCTGGAGCCCTGAGGTGATGAGGCCCGATATCTTGAGCCTTAACTCCTCCAGGCGTGGCGGCAGATCCATCGTCCCCCCGGACTGATTCAGCGAAATTCTACAGGGCGCGGCAGGGCGGCGCTAGCGCGTGATCCGGTAAAGTGGGAACCGGTTTTCCGAAGAGATCACGCGCAAACTAAAGAGCCATCGGGGGAACCTATACAAAAAGGCCCCGGCAATGCCGGGGCCTTTTTGAGGCTTGCGAAAAGTTAATGTCAGCGGACCGAGAGGTCGGCGCGGCGTTCGGTCATCGGCAGCACGATCACCTTGGTGCCGACGTTGACGCGGGAATAGAGGTCGCTGACGTCTTCGTTGGTGAGGCGGATGCAGCCGGAGGAGACATGCGTGCCGATCGTTTCCGGCGCGTTGGTGCCGTGGATGCGATACACGGTGCCGCCGAGATACATGGCGCGGGCGCCGAGCGGGTTGCCGGGGCCGCCGGCCATATGTCGCGGCAAATAGGGCTGGCGGGCGATCATCTCCGGCGGAGGAGTCCAATCCGGCCACTCGGCCTTCTTGGTCACCGACTGCGTGCCAGACCAGGTGAAGCCATCGCGGCCGACGCCGATGCCGTAGCGCATCGCCTGGCCGCCTCCGAGCACGTAATAGAGATAGGTGTTGGGGGTATCGATGATGACGGTGCCGGGCGCTTCGCGGCCGGTGTAGTTCACCACCTGGCGGCGCAGGCGGGCAGGCAATTCGAAGGTGGTGCTCTGATCCGGCACGGGCGCGGCTTCAACAGCCGGCGGCGGCGCATATTGCTCGGTCGGAGGCAGCAGGAAGAACGGGAACAGCGGGGCTTGCGTAGCAGCGCTGGCGGTGCCCGAGAAAGCGATCGCACCGATTGCAAAAGCGCCAAAGGCAGCGGCGCGACGGCAATGGCGCATGAATGCGTTGAGCGTGAGCATGTGATCGTCCCCTGTTTCGCCCTGACCGGCTTGTTGCCAGTTCAGTGTTTCGTTGACCCAATTCAGTACAGGCCAAAGGTTTCGGGACGTTTGCTTCTCCCCCCTAAAACGGTTTCGTCGCGTTAGGGAATTGTTTCATGACGGTTTCGCGACTGCCGGGCTGGCGGTCCGGGTCTCCTGAGCGAGACGGGCCGAATACGCCAAAAGCCTCTGCAACACTTTGATGATGTCATACGCCTGATACATCCATGAACGATTTTCGGCCCTGAGAATCAAACCCACTTTTCAGGGCCCCGTTATGCGAATCTTAATCGCTACAGACGCCTGGCGGCCGCAGGTAAACGGCGTGGTCCGTACGCTGACTTCGCTGGCGCGAGCCGCCGCGACGCTCGGCACCGAGATCGAATTTCTGACGCCGGACGGCTTTCCGTCGGCACCGCTGCCGACCTATCCGGGCTTGCGGATCGCGCTGCCGAACCGTTCCGAGATCGCGCGGCGGATCGAGGCCGTCTCGCCGGAGGCAATCCATATCGCGACCGAAGGCCCGATCGGCTGGTGGACGCGCGCCTATTGCCTGCGCCACAGGCTGCCGTTCACGACCTCCTACACCACGCGCTTTCCCGAATACGTCTCGGTACGGTCAGGCATTCCGGTGTCGTGGGGCTATGCGGTGGTGCGGCGCTTTCATAACGCGGGCGAGGGGACCATGGTGGCCACCAACTCGCTGCGCGCGGAGCTGGCGGGCAGGGGCTTTGCCAAGCTCGCCGCCTGGACCCGCGGCGTCGACACCAATCTGTTCAATCCCGACGAGCCGGCGGAGCTCGATCTGCCGCGGCCGATCTTTGCCGTCGTCGGCCGCGTTGCGGTGGAAAAGAATCTCGAAGCGTTCCTCTCGCTCGACCTGCCCGGCACCAAGGTGGTGATCGGCGACGGCCCGCAGAAGGCAGAGCTGGAGCGCCGCTTCCCCGACGCAAAATTCCTCGGCGAGAAGACCGGCAAGGACCTGACCTCGCATATCGCGGCCGCCGATGTGTTCGTGTTCCCGAGTCTCACCGACACCTTTGGTGTGGTGCAGCTCGAGGCATTGGCCTGCGGCACGCCCGTTGCGGCATTCCCGGTCACGGGTCCGCTCGACGTGATCGCCGATCATCCGGTAGGCGCGCTCGACAAGGATTTGCGTGCCGCGTGTTTGCGTGCCCTGACCATGTCGCGCGAGACCTGCCGGGCGTTTGCGCTGGAGCGCTCCTGGGAGAAATGCGCCAGGCAATTCATCGGCAATCTCGCGACGTTCCAGCCCAGTCGAGTTCCGCAGGCAGCGCCCGTTCTGGCAGGGTCCAGCCCGGTACGCAGCTAAGAAAATCCATATAACCTACAACAGGTGAGAACTACGCTATGGCAGAGATCATGAAGCTTGACGGTGCAAGGCAGTTGGATTTCGACCGCGAGTTGGTCGAGCAGGCCTATGACCGCTGGGCACCGGTTTACGACCTTGTGTTCGGCGGCGTGTTTTCCAAGGGCCGGGATGCTGCGATCCAGGCGACCAACAAGCTCGGCGGCCGCGTGCTGGAAGTCGGCGTCGGCACCGGCATTTCGTTGCCGCTCTACTCGCCAAACGTCCGCATTTTCGGCACCGACATTTCGGAAGCGATGCTGAAGAAGGCCAAGCAGCGCGTCGCCGAAGGGCGGCTGAAGAACATCGAGGGGCTTGCGGTGATGGACGCCGAGAAGCTCGAATTCCCCGACAATTCCTTCGACGTCGTGATGGCGCAATATGTCGTCACTGCCGTGCCGAACCCGGAAGTGGCCCTCGACGAGTTCGCCCGCGTGGTGCGGCCGGGTGGCGAGTTGATCATCCTGACCCGTGTCAGCGCCGACGCCGGCATGCGCCGCTTCATCGAGCAGAAGCTGCAGCCGGTCGTGACGCGGCTCGGCTTCCGCACCGCCGAGTTCTCCTGGTCGCGCTACACCAAGTGGCTCGCCAGTGCGACGGGAATGGAGCTCGTCGAGCGCCGTTTGATCCCGCCGCTCGGCCACTTCTCGCTGGTGCGTTTCCGCAAAATTGAAGTCGCCGCAGCCGCTTAAAGCGGCCGGTGAACATCACCATCGGCGAGTGTGACAGTGACATGACATTATCATGATGTCACACGCCGGTAATGTTCCTCGTGTAAGAAACATCACGACTCACCTCCTTGGGGTTCGCAATGATCCAGAAATTCCTCGAACAGCTCCGCGTCCAGCGCTGGGATGACCACCGCTTCTATCATCACAGCCGGATCAACCAGAGCCTGCATTTCGTCAGCGCGATCAGCTTTATGGTCGGCTACGTCATGATGTTCTTCGATCCGATGATGTCGGCGCTGATCGGGTGGCTGGTCTCGATGACGTCGCGCCAGGCCGGGCACTTCTTTTTCGAGCCCCGCGGCTACGACCACATCAACCAGACCACCCACGAGCACAAGGAAGAGATCAAGATCGGCTACAATCTGCGCCGCAAGGTGGTGCTGATGACGATCTGGGCGGCCTCGCCGCTGGTGCTCTACGTCGATCCGACCCTGTTCGGCCTGTTCACGCCCTGGGTCACGCCGGCCGATTTCGTCCGCCAGGTCGCCAAGGTCTGGCTGATGGTGGGCGTCGGCGGCCTGTTGTTCCGCACCGTGCACCTGTTCTTCATCTACAACGTCGAGACCGGCATCGTCTGGATGACCAAGATCCTCACCGACCCCTTCAACGACTTCATGCTCTATCGCCATGCCCCGCTCGCGCTGCTGCGCGGCGAGCTGATCGATCCCGGCCTCGACATCCTCGAGCACCAGTCGATGGAAGAAGCGCACGCCTGAGCGTTGAGCGAGATATTTTCTAGCGCGATGGCCGGGTTCGTCCCGGCCATCAACGTTTCAGGGCTGTGATGAAATTGGCAGAAGCGGCGACGCGCGCGCGGTCCGTAGGGTGGGCAAAGCGAAGCGTGCCCACCGCGGATCGCCGTGGCGTGGATGGTGGGCACGGCGCTAAAGCGCCTTTGCCCACCCTACGTTCTTGCGGAATTCGTCATGGCCGGGCTTGTCCCGGCCATCCACGTCTTTCCGTCTGCGGGCGCCCAAAGACGTGGATGCCCGGCACAAGGCCGGGCATGACGAAGACTACGGGATCGCGCTCAGCGCTTGAACGCGCTGCCGAGCATCTCTTTCAGGATCTTGCGGCGGATGTTCTTGTTGGTCAGCGCGCCATCGTGCCACCACCAGCCGTCCTGCTGCATCCTGGTCGCGGCGGCGACGAAGCGGTTGGCGACCTCGGTGAAATCGGTGTCGGTGTAGTTCAGGCTGAAGATCAGCCGTCCGGTGCCGACCCAGCTCAGCGCGATGCCCTCGGCGCGCAGGTAGTATTGCAGCATCCAGTTGTAGCGGGACGGGGTGGTGTAGGAGACCGTCCAGATCGAGGACAGGTTGGAAAAGCGCACGGGCAGGGCGGCCTTTTCCATCATGTCGTTGAGCTGTTTGGCGCGGCCGTTCCAGATGTCGTCGATGCCGTTATAGACCGCGCGGAAGTTCGGGCTGGCGAGCCGGCTCAAAAACTCGTCCATCGACGTCATGACGTAGGGATGCGAGTTGAAGGTGCCGCGGGCGAAGCAGACATCGGCAGGACGCTCGTCGCGGAAGCGGCGCATCAGCGCGTGCTTGCCGCAGACGGCGCCGACCGGCAGGCCGCCGGCAAGGCTCTTGCCATAGGTGACCATGTCGGCGCGCACGCCGAAATATTCCTGGGCGCCACCGGGGGCGAGGCGGAAGCCGACGAACACCTCGTCGAAGATCAAGACGATGCCGCGCTCGGTGCAGACCTCGCGCAGCTTCTTCAGCCATTCGGTGTAGGCCGCGCGATCGCAATTGGCGCCGCGCGAGGAGTTGACCAGCGCGGAATTGCCGGGCGCGTTGGAATTGGGATGCAGCGCCTGCAGCGGGTTGACCAGCACGCAGGCGATGTCGCGCCGGGTGCGCAGCACATGCAGCGTCTTTTCACTCATTTCGGCGAGCGTGTAGGTCTCGTGCGGCGCGACGGGATTGCCGACGCCCGGCTGCACCTCGCCCCACCAGCCATGATAGCTGCCGGCAAAGCGCACCAGATGGGTGCGTCTAGTGTGGTAGCGGGCGAGCCGCACCGCCTGCATCACGGCCTCGGTGCCGGACATGTGGAAGGAGACTTCGTCGAGCCCGGAAATGTCGCAGAGCCGGCGCACATTGTCGGCGACGACCGGATGGTAGGCGCCGAGCACGGGCCCGAGCGCATGCGCGCGCTTCTCGCCGATCTCGATGCACTCTTTGTAGAAGTCGTTGCCGAAGACGTTGACGCCGTAGGAGCCGGTGAGATCGTAGAAGACGTTGCCGTCGAGATCGGTCACGGTGACGCCCGACGAGGCCTGCAGGAACGAGCCGGCGCCGAGATTCTCGCGCACCAGCCGGCTGTACTGGAACGGCACGCGGTAGGCCTGGGTGAATTGCAGGTCGGAGATCTGCGTGGCGGCCTCCGCGGTCGCCTTCTTGCTCTGCGCGAAGCGCTCCTGGTAAAGCGCGGCGAGGCGGAAGAAGCCATCCTGCCGCTGGGTCGCCACGTCCTTGGGCGCGCCGTCGGAGCGGAAGAACTCGTCGATGTCGAATTCGTAGAACGGGATCAGCCGCGCCACCCGGCGCGACATCTTGGAATGTCCGGCCAGCGAGCGGTGCTTTGCCCGCGACAGCTCGATGCGGGCCTTGACCTTGGGGGCCACCACCGCGGTTGCGGCGACGGCGCCTGCGGCCAACGAGAGAATCGGTATCGTCGTGTCCATGGCCAAATCGCTAACCAGTCCTCCTGACAGATTCATGACAGTCAAAACCCTTATCGCCTCGTTAACCCAGCAGGAAGACCTCAACTTCCTCCTCACCAACCGCGTCCCGCGCGCCGCGCTGACCCGCTTCATGGGCTGGTTTTCCAAGATCGAGAACCCCTTCGTCCGGGACTTCTCGATTCTGTGCTGGAAGCTGTTCTCCGACCTCGATCTGTCGGAGGCCAAAAAGACCCATTTCAAAAGTCTTCACGATTGCTTCACCCGCGAGCTGAAGCCCGGCTTGCGGCCGGCCGACCCCGATCCGCGCATCGTCGCGAGCCCGTCGGACGGCATCATCGGCGCCTACGGCACCATCCGGGACGGCGAACTCTACCAGATCAAGGGCGCGCCCTATTCGCTGATCGACCTCCTCAGTGACCCGGCTCTGGTAGAGACGCACCGCAACGGCAAATTCCTGACGCTGCGGCTGACGTCGAGCATGTATCACCGCTTCCACGCACCCCATGACGCGCATGTCGAGCGCGTCACGCTGATCCATGGCGACACCTGGAACGTCAATCCGATCGCGCTGAAGCGGATCGAGAAACTGTTCTGCAAGAACGAGCGCGCGGTGATCCGTACGCACTTGAAGAACGGCGATGCGCTCACGCTGGTACCGGTCGCGGCCATTCTGGTCGCGAGCATCAAGCTACATTTCCTCGATCTCGTGCTCAATTCGCAGACACAGGGCTCGCTGCAGTTCCCCTGCGACGTGAATGTGAACAAGGGCGACGAACTCGGCTGGTTCGAGCATGGCTCGACCATCATTGTGCTCGCTCCGGAGCATTTTGAATTCTGCGATAACGTCTCGGAGTGGGGAAAAATTCGCGCCGGCGAGCCTTTGTTGCGGAATCCGCGCGCATAGATTCGATTTTTTGGTGACATTATGCGCGATGCGCCGTTATAAAATACGGATTCGAAATTTTTTGACGGCGCGAGTGAAGCGAGATGGCGAGAGTGCTTGTGATGGCGGCGGGTGGCATCGTGATGCGGCGGGAGCAACCGCCGCTGATCGCCGTCGTGCGCCTGCGCAAGCGCGATGAGTGGGTGCTGCCGAAGGGCAAGCTCGACGAAGGCGAGACCCCGCGCGCAGCCGCTCGGCGCGAAGTGCTGGAGGAGACCGGGCACAATGTTACCGTGCACGAATTTCTGGGCACGCTGGTCTATGAATCCGGCGGGCGCTCCAAGGTCGTGCATTACTGGCGCATGGAAGCGGGCGGCACGCAGACCCGCGAATTGATGAACGACATCCGCGCGGTCGACTGGCTGCCGCTCGATGCCGCGATCGAGCGGCTGTCGCGCGCCTATGAGCGCACCTTCCTGGAGAATGTCGGGCCGCTCGCGGTCAACGTGCTGTCGCGCCGGCTGAAGGCGAAGGCGCAAGTGCCGGCCAAGGCGCTGCCAGCAATCAAGGCGCCGGCGGCGGTCAAGGCGCCGCCATCGAAGAAGCGCCGCGTCAAGCCGCCGGTGGTCGCGCCGGAACTGCCGCTGGTCGCCGGGCAGGTGATGGCCGAGCCGGTGGTCGAGCTGCCTGAACTGGATCCGGTTGCGAGCGAGGTGTTTGCCGACGCGCCGGTGGAAGCCGCAATGCCCGAAACGCCGACGCCGCATATCGAGGAAGAGTTCATTCCGCAGCCCGATGTTGCGGAGGGCGAAGTGCCGGTACAGGAGGCTTTGGCCAGCGCAGCCTCGGGAGAGGACGAGGACCCGTCCGATCCCAATGGAAGCGAGCGCCGGAGTTTGGCGCAGAAAGTCCGCAACTGGCTCGGCCGCGCCGCCTGATCGGCGCGCGCCTCATTCAGCGCAGCAGAAATCTGATCGGCCCTGATGCAGTCAGGGCCGATCGCGTTTGTTCTTGTCCTTTGGCGGCGGACCTTGCCGCGGCCGCGGCACGCCGGGCCGGTTCAGCAAGCCCGGCCGCGGCACGCCCGGCTTAAATTGTTGTCCGGGCTGTCGCAACAGCGGCTGGCCATTCGGCAGCGGTGGCGCGGCGGGCGTCGTGCGCGGCGGCGTGCCTGGTGGTGCCGGAACGACGTTCTGTCCGGGCCGCGGCGGCGTGCCGGGCTGCGTCGGGGTTGTCGGCAGCGCGTTCTGTCCGGGGCGCGGTGGCGTGCCGGGCTGCGCGGGGTTTGCCGGCAGCGCGTTCTGTCCGGGCCGCGGCGGCGTGCCGGGCTGCGTCGGGGTTGTCGGCAGCGCGTTCTGTCCGGGGCGCGGTGGCGTGCCGGGCTGCGCGGGGTTTGCCGGCAGCGCGTTCTGCCCGGGCCGCGGCGGCGTGCCGGGCTGCGTCGGGGTTGTCGGCAGCGCGTTCTGTCCGGGGCGCGGTGGCGTGCCGGGCTGCGCGGGGTTTGCCGGCAGCGCGTTCTGCCCGGGCCGCGGCGGCGTGCCGGGCTGAGTCGGGGTAGCCGGCGTCGCGTTCTGGCCCGCGCGCGGTGGCGTGCCCGGTTGCGGCGGCTGCTGACCCTGCCGGTTGTTCGGCGTGCCGGGCTGCGGCGGCTGGCCGGGACGATTCTGGCCGGGCTGCCCGGGCTGACCCGGACGGTTCTGGTTAGGCTGTTGCGGCGGGCCGGGCTGCCGCGCCGGATTGTTGCGGTTGTTGAGGCCGGGATTGGCGCGGCGGAAGGCGCGCTGCTCGGTGACGATCTGCCGTCCGGCCGTCTGCGTCGCATGCACCTGACGCACAAAACCCTGGTCGCGCTGCTGCTGTTGCGGCGTGATCGTCAGCGGCACTGCGGCAAAGCGCCCGCCGCCCGCGCCGGGACGAACGGCAAAGCCGCTGGCGCCCTGGGTCAGCACGCCGAGCCGCGCGCCCTGGCGGTCGTTGAGCTCGATCCGCCCGACACGGCCGTCCGCATCGGGATAAAGCTTGATGTTGACGTTGTTGGCCGTGGCAGCGCCTTCCGGCACTTCGACCACCCCTGTGGTGCCGCGAATGCCGAGCGTCGCGGTCGGCGTGGTGATCTGCATGTTGCCGGTCTTGGCCACCGCAGCGGCGACAAAGGCGACCGTGCCCTTGGCGATATCGAAGGCGCCGGCATTGTTGCTGCCGTTCTCCTCATAGACGTAATTGTCGATGGTGATCTGCGCATTCGCCGAGAGGCGGAAGGTGGTGGCGTCGTTGAAGGTGATGCCGAGCGAGGAGCTCGCCTGGGTTTCCACGACGTCGTTGAGATAAATGTCGTCCTTGAGCTGCAGCGTCGTGGCCGCGCTGTTGCGCGTGACGGTCGCGACGCCCGTGAGCGAGGCGACGTTGCCGATCGGCTCGTCGGCCGGGTTCTGCTGACCGGAAGGTGCCGCGGCGGGAGCCTGCGCATCGGGCGTCGGCGCAGGGGAGGGCTGCGCCTGCGCCAGCCGGACCAGGCCTGGTCCATCCACCATGAGCGGACGATCGGCGCTTGCCGTCGCTGGCATCGCCAGAATTTTGGTGCCGCCGAACAGGAGGCAGCCGAGCACGGCGACCGCGAGCGAGAGCCGATGCGATGTCACGATGGGGTTTCCCTGGGAGAGGGCGGATGGGCAGAACGGCGAAGGTCAGGCAATTTCAGCTTCGCCCGGCTGAACCTTGAATGAATGTTGGCCGCACCCTCGCCGCCAATTTGGCACGATTTGCGGCGGAAGCGGCACCTTGGGCGGCGACATGAAAAATTAAACGTTGCCCTGTATTACGGGACCCATCGAAGCACCGCTCGTTCATTCGTATCCTTCAGCGCCTCACGCGCTACATCCAGAACGAAGAACTGAGCGTTCAACCACATTCTTGGTGTGAACCGCTTCGCGTCATCTCTCGGCAGAAAAAGTCGTGGCGATTCAAATTCGAAGCGCCGACACTTCAACGGTGATCTCGTTTCCCGCGCGTTCAAGTTGAACTGGTTGAAGTGATTGAGCCGCGGTGCCGACGCAAGGACTGCGCGCTCAACCATGTTCTTCAACGGCGGCGAGGCGGCGAAACAACCGTGCCCTAGCCGCGCTTGAAGTTCGGCGTGATGTTGAGCGGTTTGGAGGGCTTGCCGGTCGGCGCGGACGAATAACTTGACGCCGAAGGCGGGGTGCCGCCGGGACGGGCACATCGAACACCGCCTTCAGCCGTAATGCGCAAAAAAAGAGCGCGATGATGAAATCATCGCGCTCCAAGTCTGCGGGAGGAACTCAAGTCAGCCGACGCGCTTCCAGGTCTGGCCGCCGCAGAACATGCCGCCGAAGGCGCAGCCCTGCACTTTCAGGGTATTCGGCCCCTTCAGCGCGATCGTGGAGTCGTAGTTGCTGCCGGATTGGGGGTCGTGGATGCGGCCGGTCCATTTGTTGTCCGAGGCCGGCTTCATGTCGATCAGGATCCGGTCGCTGGTGTTGTGCTCGGCAAAGCCGCAGAGGTTGGCGCCGCACGCCTCGATGCGGACGTTGCCCTTGTTGTCGGCGGTCTGCCACAGACCGAGCGGCGTGGTCGCAGCCTGCTCGGCCGGCGGCGGCGCAATGGGCGCGGTCTGCTGCGCGGGCGGGGTATTGTTGGTAACCGGAGCCGGTGCGGCCGGCGCGGTATTGGCGGCGCGCGAAGGCTGGTCGCTGGTCGCGGGCAATCCGGACAGACGCTCATGCGAAGCCTCAGCGACGGGCGCGGGCGGAGCGAGCGGCGGATTGTTCGCAACCGGAGCCGGCGCGGGAGCCTGCACTGCGGGAGCGGGCGGTGCAGGCGGCGCCGGGGGCGGCGAATTGGTGGCGACGTCATCGTCGTTGGACTTCTTGCCCTTGATGTTCTTCAGGTTGATCGGCGAACCATTGTTGGACACCGAGAGGCAGTCCAGCGAACTGCAATTGCGCGGCGCGTCGATATGGATCTTCTGCCCGCCGATCTCGAAGGAGAATCCGCTGCCGGCGTGGGCGCTGGTGGTGGCCATCAGCAGGGCTGCGGCGGCGGCCAGGTAAAATGACTTCTTCATGAGTGCCTCCCATCTGGGCTTGAAGAGCTTCGGAACGTGAGTGGACCCTACGCCCGTGCCGCGTTGCCTTCCGTGATCGGCATCACTCGGCATGGTCAGATGCGCGCCTCTGTCCCGTAGACGCCACCCGACCGGCCGCGGTTCGCCGGCCACAAATGACCGCGTGACTCAGGTCACATTCGAGTGAGGACCTCGGAGTCTAGGCTGGTTCGATTGTGGAGGAGGCTCCGATGAAGCGGATGGCTTGTCTGGTTGCATTGATGGCGCTCAGTTCACCCGCGTGTGCCCGCGGCTATTCCTTTACGTTTCACGGACACCAGGTCCATATCGCGTCGCATTGCCGTTCGCTGTCCTGCGTTTCCGTCTCCGGTATGGGCAACCTGCGTAACCGGCACGACGACGATGCCGCCACGACCAATGCGCCGGCCCCCGCACCCGTGCCGGCTCCGGCCGCTCCGCCGGTGATGCGCGCGCAGACGCTGCCGCAGATCGTTCAGCCGCCGCCGGCACCGGCTGCGCCAACTTTAGCCTCAGCCCCGCCGGCACCGCCGCCGGCGGTCGGTTTCGAGACGCCGAAGCCGCAGCAACGCCCGACGCCGCCGGCCCCCGTTGCGCAAAACACCGCGGTGCCGCCGCCGCCCGCCGCCGACAGGCCGCAGGAAAATTCGCAAGCAAATCCGCAAGCCAGGCCCGCGACAGTGCAGCCCGCTGTCCCCGTCGTGCGGGTAGCGCAGGATACCGAAAGCACCGCCGCCGACTCGCCGCTCGGTGACTGGCAGACCGACGCCAAGACCGGTGGGTTGGTGCACATCGAATCCTGCGGCACGTCACTGTGCGGCTACACGTTCGATCCATCGACCCGGACCAAGGGCGAGACCGTGCTGGTCAACATGAAGCTGAAGAACGACACCAAGTGGACCGGCAACGTTTACAGCCGTAGCAGCGGCAACAGCTATTACGGCACCATGACGCTGAAGCAGGGTGATACGCTGCGGGTCGAAGCCTGTGCGCTCGGCCAGTTCTTCTGCTCCGGCAACAATTGGAAGCGCGTCGAAAGCAGCAGGTCGGTCAAGCCGGGCGAGCTGGTGACCTCGCGGCGCGGGACACCGAATTCGGGATCATAAGTTTGTGATGCCGCTGCCACCGGGCATTAAACCGCTGCGGTATTGCTCTCCTGCGCGCATGGCGCATGACAGGGCCGAGAGATGCGACCTTCTGTCGCGTTGCTAGGTTTTGTAGCGTTGCGAGCAACAACGAACAGAACAGCAAGAACAATAAAAAGAGCACACGTGGGAAGTGACGAAATGCCGTTGACCCTGACTTTCCGCTGCCCGGCGGAACTTGAGGGCGTGATCCCGCCGCCAGTACCGGCGGCTTCTTCGCTTCCCGACTGGCTGAAGGCGATGCTCCCGCAGGCCGTCAACGATCTCAATCTGCGCGAGGAAGATACCGTCAAGCGCTGTCCGCCATTTCTCGATGCAATGACGCATGGTTTCCTGATGCCGCTGATCTGCGACCTCAAAATCGAGAACGGCGAGATCAGCTGGGACAATGACGCACTGCCGCCGGGCGGCTCGCTCGCCTTCGCGCGCGCGCCGATCGCCTTTCACGGCCCGCACCAGGTCAGCGGCACGCCGCTGTTCGAGCCCGACCGCTTCCTGATCAAATTCCACAATCTCTGGACCATCCACGCGCCTGACGGCTATGCGGTGCTGTTCACCCATCCCTTCAATCGCTTCGACCTGCCATTCACCACGCTCACCGGCCTGGTCGATTGCGACCGCTACCGCGACAGCTGGATTCACTTTCCCGCGCGCTGGAACGATATGAATTTCTCCGGTGTGCTGCCGAAGGGCACACCGGTCGCGCAATGCATACCGGTGAAACGCGGCGACTGGGTCGCACAAACCGGGCCCTTCACCGAAGACGAGACGCAGCGCGTGCACGATCTCACCAACGTCCTCGGCCGCGAGCGCGGTGTCTACCGTCGGCAATTTCGGGTATGAAGCTGTCGATGGTGAAGCCGGCCCGACACAGCCGCAGCGGCGAAATCCTCGAACGCGCGAGCCTCGCGCTGCGGATGAATCATCCCGGCGAAGCCGAGCAGCTCGCCTCCGGGGTGCTACGGGCGGAGCGCGGCAATGTGCTCGCGGCCTCGCTGCTCGGCCAGTCCCTGCTCGCGCAGAACCGCCCGGGCGAAGCGATCGCGCCGCTGGAGAAAGCGGCGCGGCGCAGCGGCGATCCTTCGCTCGAGACGCTGCTTGCGATCGCGCTGGCTTCCAGCGGACAGCGCGACGCCGCGCTTGCGCAATTGCGCAAGACCGCGGCGCGGCGTCCATTCTTTCCGCCGGCCTTTCGCGAGCTCGGCTCCCAACTCGCCAAGAGCGGCGAGAACGAGCAGGCGATCGCCACGCTCGAAACCTGCCTCGCGCAGATGCCCGATCTGGTCGAGTTGCAGATGGATTTGGCGGCGCTCCGTCTCGGCCGCAATGAGCGCGCCGCTGCTCGTGCCGCGCTCACCAAAGCGCTCGCTCTCGCGCCGGGACGTCCCGATATTCTCGCTCTGCTGGGGCGCATCATGGTGCTTGATGGCGAATATGCGTCCGCGGCGGACACCTATCGCCAGGCGCTGACGCAGAGGCCCGGCGATGCAATGACGCGCGCAGAGTTCGCGATTTGCCTGATGGAGATGGGCCAGTGCGATGACGGCGAAGCCAATCTGCGCGCGGCGATGCGCGATCAGCCCCAACTCCTGTCTTTGGCCGTCCATTCGCTGGCGGCGCCCCGGCATGGCCGCTTCTTCCTGCGCCCGAGCGCAGTGACGAAATTCCTGCAGGACGACACGCGCTGATTACAAAGACTATGCGCCAACAAGCCCAACGAAAAAGCCCGGCGGTCTTTCGACCGCCGGGCTCTCCAAAACCGATACGCGTGGCTAGGCTAGATCATGCCGAGAATGATTGCGCCGACGAAGGCAAAGGCAAGATACGCCGTCAATACGCTCAGCCTGTTGACGAAAGTCATGGGAAAGCTCCCTTGGTTTACGTCACTGCCCGCATTAACAGGCGAACCTATCAGTCCGTTCCGGTCCCAAAAAGTCAGCGCTGCTGTCTTGCCAGGGCGTTCCAACCCGGGCTGCGTGGTTAAAAACTCGTGAAATCAACGCGTTGACAAGTCCTTAAATAAAATCGTCGAAGCTCGCGCGATGACGCGCGGAGTTCGTTTGTATCTCGTCGGCTCGCTCGTCCTCGTTGCGCTTTCGGGTTGCGGCCGCGGCTTTTTCCAGTCCGCCGAGCGCGAGCCGTGGCGTGCCGAGGCCGAAATCGCCTGCCTGAAAGCGGGCGCCGTCAAGGAGAGCCTCGATGTGGTCCGGGTCGAGCCGATCTCCGGTCCCGGCATCTGCGGCGCCGAGTTTCCGCTGAAGGTTGCGGCGCTGGGCGAGCCGAGCTCGACTTATGGTTTTGCCGATGAGTCGCCGCGCCCGCCCGGGAGCATCGGCAACCAGCCGCGCTGGCCGGTGTCGCAGCCGCCGCCTCCGAACTATCAGCAGCCGCCGCAAAACTACCCGCCAGCCTCGAACTATCCGGAGAGCGCCGTGCGCCAGCCGAATTACGGCGCGGCCTCGAACGCGCCGATCTCGCTCGCGGCGCCCGGCGTCGCGCCGGAGGAAGACGAGATCAATCTGCCGCCGGAAGGCACGCCAGGCCCGCGTGGCGGCATCATGCGCTCGCCCTATCCCGCACCCCAAAACTATCCGCAGCAGGCCTATCCGCAGCAGCCGGCCTATCCGCCGCGCGATCGCACCGAGGCGCCCTATTCCGCACCGGCCCAGAGCGAGCTGCCGCCGCTCGGCCCTTCACGCGGCAGTCCGGTTGCTTCCGTCGGTCCCGTCGCGGTGAAGCCGACCGCGACGCTGGCGTGCCCGATCGTTTCTGTGCTCGACCGCTGGCTTGCCGATTCCGTGCAACCGGCGGCGCAGCGCTGGTTCGGCGCCCGCGTGGTCGAGATCAAGCAGATCTCCGCCTATTCCTGCCGCGGCATGAACGGCAATGCCAACGCGCATATTTCCGAGCACGCCTTCGGCAACGCGCTGGACATTGCCGCTTTCACGTTGGCCGACGGCCGCCGCATCACGGTGAAGGACGGTTGGCACGGCATGCCGGAAGAGCAGGGCTTCTTGCGCGACGTGCAGGCGGCCGCCTGCCAGCAGTTCAACACCGTGCTCGCGCCGGGCTCGAACGTCTATCACTACGATCACATCCACGTCGATCTGATGCGCCGCGCCTCGCGGCGGCTGATCTGCGAGCCGGCGCCGATTTCGGGCGAGCAGATCGCGGCACAGGTGTCACGGCGCACCCCCTACGCCGCGCGCGATCCCTATGCGACCGGTGCGCTCGGGGCCAGGAAAGAGCCGGCGCACAAGCGCAAGGGTGAGCGCATCAACGAGGAAGATGAATTCGAGGACGAATAATCCTCACGAATTCGCTTCGCTGTTCTATTCGGTTAAGATTTCGCTCACCGCGTTTTTCCTGTTCCTGCCTCCGTGCATAAGCCTGCCACAGTTTGGAGGAACAACGCCGGCCGTGTTTTATTGATTGCGCGCTGGGACAGGGACACGGGACATGCTCGCCTATCGCATCACCGAAATTGATTCGCGCATTGTCGTCGGCACCGAAGAGGAGCCGATCCTGATTTGCGCCAGCATCGAGGTGGCGCGGCGCGCGATTGCAGAGGCGCTTTCGCCGGCTACGAAATTTGCAAGGCGGCCAGCGCCAGAATCAGAGCCGGAAACATCACCAGCCAGCCCAGTCTCAGAAATCGCCACGCGCTGACCTCGAGTCCTTCGCGCCGCAACGCCACCAGCCAGAGAATTGTGGCGAGCGATCCGGTGACGGAAAGATTGGGGCCGAGATCGACGCCAATCAGGATCGCGCCGGTGACGGCCTTCGGCAGGTGATCGGCGGCCGCGACCGAGCCCGCGACGAGACCGACGGGAAGGTTGTTTGCGACATTGTCGGCGATCGCGGTGACGATCCCGACTTCCCACATCGCCCGCATCGCCGACTGCGCGACGGCCTCATGCAGCAGCGCGCTGAGTTTCGCGATCACGCCGGTGCGGATCAGTGCCTCGACCATGACAAAGAGCCCGGCGACCAGCGGCAGCACGCCCCAGGCGATCTCCTTGACCAGCGGCAACGGCGATTGCCGGCTCAGGAACAGCACCAGGCCCGCCGTGATCACGCCGCAAAGGAAGGTCGGAAGTCCCAGCTGCACGTCGAGTGCGGAAGCGCCGATCAGCACCGCGCCGATCGCGGCGATGCCGTAGGCCGTCAGCTTGCCGCCATGGCTCAGCACCGGACGCGGCACGTTGCGCTCGAGATGTTCTTCCTTGAGCGCACGGCGCAGCGCGAACCGGAGGATGAGATAGGTCGCACCGATCGACGCGATCGAGGGCAGCGTGAATTGCCGCAGCCATTCGGTGAGATGCGGCATGTGCGCGCCATAGACCACGAGATTGGCCGGATTGGAGATCGGCAGGACAAAACTCGCGGCGTTGGCGATGAAGGCGCAGACGAAGAGATAGGGCAACGGCGTCGCGCCCGCGGCGCGGGTCGCGGCATAGACCGCCGGCGTCAGCACGATCGCGGTGGCGTCGTTGGAAAGCAGCACGGTGACCAGCGTGCCGACGACATAGACCAGAAGGAACAGCCGCTGCGGCGAGCCCTGCGCATGCTCGACCGCGAGCGCGGCCAGCCAGTCGAACAGCCCTTCGCGGCGCGCGAGCTCGGCGATCAGCATCATGCCGGTCAGGAACAGATAGACATCGACGCCCTTGCGCATGCCGCCCAGCGCATCGCCGACCGGCAGCAGTCCGAGCACCACCAGCAGAACCGCGCCAGCCACCGCCCAGATCGCTTCCGGCCAGCGAAAGGGGCGGATGATCACGCCGGCGGTCGCGGCGAAAATGATGGCCCAGGCGATGGCGTTGTCGTGTGGCAGCGTCGGCACGGGATCCCTTGTTCGATGAAATCATTCCGCCGCAAGCGGCGGGCGTTGACGAGAAGCGGTGTGTGCGGATGCGCCGCCGGGGAAGGCCACGAGAAACACGATAAATCCGATCGCCGCAATGGCCCCGAGCGTCAGGAATGCCGCGCTGTATCCCGCCTTCACCACCACAAGCCCCGCGAGCGTGGTCGAGAGTGCTGCGCCTATGCCGAGCGCGGTGATGATGACGCCCTGCGCCACGTTGAAGCGGCCGGTGTTGCGCATGAGGTCGGCGACGATGACAGGATAGATCGCGCCGAAGATGCCGGCACCGATGCCGTCGAGCAGCTGGACACCGACCAGCCACGCCGCATTGTCGGAGAGCGTATAGAGCGCGCCGCGGATCGGCAGGATCGCTGGCCCGGCGAGGAAGAACTGCTTGTGGCCCCAGGCGTCGGCGCGGGCGCCGACCAGCATCGCCACCGGCACCATCACGAGCTGCGCCGCCGCGATGCAGGCCGACATCAGGCTGGTGCCGAGGTTCTTGTCCTGCAGGGCCAGCTTCTGCCCGACCAGCGGCAGCATCGCCGCGTTCGACAGATGAAACAGCAGCACGCAGAGTGCAAACACCAGCAGCGGACGGCAGGTGAGGAGAATGCCGAAGCCCGAAGGCTGCTCGCGTTCGTCGCCACCTTCCGCGTCATGCAGGCCGCACGCGAGATCATGGTCGATCGCGGCCTCCGGAATGGCCCAAATGCTCGCAAGGCTCCCGACCGCCTGCCCGGCGAGAATGAAGAACACCACCACCGGCCCGAACAGATAGGCGGCGCCTCCCGCGACCACGGCCGAGGCAGCGTTGCCGGCGTGGTTGAAGGTCTCGTTGCGGCCGATCCGCCGCGTGAAGGCGCGATGGCCGACGACGCCGAGCGAGATGGCGGCAATCGCCGGCGGAAAGATCACGCCGGCCGCATGCGCAAAACCTTGCGAGACCGCGACCGGCCAGAAGCCTGGGAAAAGCGGCAGCAGCAGCGAAGCCGCAGTCACGGCGATCGCAGCCGCTGCCGTGATCAGCCGCTTGGCGTGCGTCGCATCGACCGGCGCGCCCGCCGGCGTCTGCGCCAGGATGCCGGCGACGGTCGCGACCGACATCACGATGCCGATGCGCGCTTCGTCCCAGTGCTGCTCTGTCAGGAGATAGACGGCGAGATAGGGCCCGAACCCGTCGCGGACATCCGCGAGGAAGAAATTGGCGGCGTCGAGCGCGCGCTCGGCACGCAGGCGGGGATCGGCGCCTGTCGGCATGCGGGTCCTGTCACAGCCGGCGATCGGCTCCGGCGAGAACCCGCTGCCGCAGCGTTGGTTCCGCTTCTACGCCGCAAGTCGCTCCATGAGATCGCGCACGAGCCCTGCCAGCAGGTCGAGCTTGTAGGCGGTCATCGGCAGCGGCTTTGCGCCGGTCGCGGCCAGCTGCGCGGCTTCCGCGATCGTCGCTGCGTTGGCAGGCTTGCCCTGCAGCGCGGCCTCCGAGACGGCAAGGCGAAGCGGCACCGGCGCGACGCCGCCGGCCGCAAGCCGCACGAACTGGAACACACCGTCCGTGACCACGGCGCGGGCGCAGACTTCCACCAGCGGCCATTCGGCATAAGTGCGGCTGATCGCGCGCTTGTAGGCGGCGCGCTCGGCCGTGAGCGGAACGGGCAGCGCGATCTTCGTGATGATCTCGCCTGAGGCGAGCGCATGATCGGCGCGGCCGTCCGAGCCGTCGCCGAGCAGGTCCCCGACGCTCAATCCACGGCGGCGGTTGGTCGCGATGGTCGCGTCATAGGCGAGCAGCGCCGCCGCCATGGTCGAGGGATGCGGCGCGACGCAGTCGCCGAGATCGAAGGCGACGCCATAGAGATGGTTGCCGGATCGGGCGGGGCAGGCGCTGCCGCCCTTCTTCAGGCAATCGAGATGCGGATTCCTGAAATACCAGCAGCGCGAACGCTGCGCGAGATTTCCGCCAAGCGTCGCAAGGTGGCGCACCTGCGGCGTGGCGAGGCCTTGCGCGCTCGCAGCGATGCCGGGATAGGCGGCTGCTATCCGCGCGTCGGCCGCGATCGCAGCGATGCTCGTCAGCGCACCAATGCTCGCCGCGCCATCCGCGCTCCAGGTAATGCCATGCTCACCCGATGGAGCGATATCGATCAGCGGGCCCGTGGAGACGCCACTGCGGCGGCGTTCGGAAAGATCCGTGCCGGCGGCGCGGAATTCTGCTGCTGCAACGTTCATGCGGCGTCCCTCCCTTTGAGTGCGGCGATCAGGCGATCGGGCCGGAACGGAATCTCGGTCAGGCGCACGCCAATCGCGTTGCAAATCGCATTCGCGATCGCGGGCGAGGTCGGGACGGTCGAAACTTCGCCGATGCCGACGCTGCCGCCCGGCACATGCTCGAAACCGGCCTCGTCGAAATGCACTTCCAGCCGCGGCATGTCGGCGATCCCTGGGATGCGGTAATCCTCCATGCTGCCGCTCAGCACATGGCCCGTCAGAGGATCGGTCTCGCGCGCTTCGTAGAGCGCATAGCCGATGCCTTGAATGACCGCGCCCGCGGCCTGGCTGCGCGCCAATGTCGGCGCGGCGAGCTTGCCGATCGCAAGTCCGGTCCAGGCGTTGAGCACGCGGACATGGCCGAGCCAGGTGTCGACCTCGACTTCCATCACCTGCACCGAGCTCGGCACGCCGGCGCCGACCACCATGTGGTTGAAGGTGCGCAGCATGAAGGAGAACACCAGGCCCATGAAGCCTACGTCCCTGAGCGGCGAGCGGACTCCCGCCGGCGGTTTGCCGTCCTTCTGCCGCTCGGCCGAAACCGTGAGATCGGGAGATGCCGCGATCAATTCGCGCCATGGCGCATTCGAGCCCGCCATCGGCGGCCGCGCCGCGGTTCGTGCAATTTCTGTCTTCAGCTTCTCGATCGCGAGCAGGGTCGGGGGCACGACCGACGCCGTGACGCGGCTGCCGCCGGAGCCCGGCCCTTCCGGATAGCTCGAATGGCCGATGCGGACCTCGATGTCCTGGGGCTCCAGGTCGAAGGCCTTGGCGACCGTATTGGCGATCACGCTGCGCGTGCCGGTGCCGATGTCCTGCACGGCGCAGCTTGCGATAAGGCGGCCGCCCTTGACCGCGAGCTCGACCGAGGAGCCGGTCTGCCACAGATAGAGCCAGTAACCCGTCGCGACACCGACACCACGCCGGTAACGGCCGGCTTGCGCAGAGGCCGGTTTGCGGTTCTTCCAGACCTCGAGGCCGGCGGCCCAGTCGTAGAGCCGTTGCCTGTTGGGATCGGGGTCCCAGCGCTTGCGCAACTGGATCGGATCGACGTTCATGCGCAGCGCCGCCTCGTCGACCGCCTGTTCGAGCGCAAAAGCCATCGGCGGACCGCCGGGACCGCGGAACGGCGCGCCCGGCGGCAGGTTGCTCAGCACGTCGAAATCGACGAGATCCTTGGCTTCCGCCAGATAGATCAGGCGGGCAAGACCGGCGATCAGCGAGTTCGTCGCCGCACCGGTATCGGCATGAGCGCTGAGTGACAGCGCCTTGAGGTTTCCTTCCGCCGAAGGCAGCAGCGTCACGTTCAATTCCGCCGCAGGGCGATAGCCGGTGACGGAAAGCTCCTCCTCGCGGTCGAAAGTGACGCGCACCGGCGCTCTTGCTTCGCGCGCGAGCTCGATCGCCGCAATGGTCTCGAGGCCGAGGCTGCTCTTGGAACCAAACCCTCCGCCGACATGGTCGGCGATCACGCGCACCTTGTCGTGCGGGAGCTTGTAGCGTTTGGAGATCTTCTCCATCGCCTCGTAGACGGCCTGCGTCGAGGCGTGCACCGTCAGCTGATCGCCGTCGAAGCGCGCTACCGCCGCATGCGGCTCGAGGCACGCATGCTGCTGGGTCGAGACGCGGAACGTGCCTTCGACGAGAAGCGGATTGCGCGCTTGGCGCGCCTCCGTGATCCAGCCCTTGGCGCGCTTGCCCTTCTGCGCGAATGGCGCCGATGGTCCGCGCACATTGCCTTTCCACGCCGCAGGTCCTCCTCCGCCCTCGGACACGTTGCCGGCGCGCTTGCGATTTTTCTTGTCGAACACGATCGGCGCATCATCCAGCCTGGCCGCATCGAGCCCGATCACCGCCGGCAGGTCTTCGCGATCGTATGTGATGGCATCGAGCGCCTTGCGCGCAGTGCGGCGGTCCCTGGCCGCGACCGCGGCGATCGGGGCGCCGACAAAACGCACCATCTGGTCTTGCGGCAGAAGCGAGATCACGGCCGCGACGCCGGCAACGGCGCGTGCGGGCGCGAGATCGAGGTTCCTGATCTTCGCATGCGCGACGTTTGCTCGCAGGATGACGCCTTCGAGCTGCCCTTCATGCCGGATGTCGACGGTGTAGCGTGCGAGTCCCGTCACCTTGTCGCGGGCCTCCATCCGCGGCGCGACAGGATCGTTGCCGTCGAAGCGGCCGGCACAGGCCTCCGCCACGGCGCGAAAGATTCCCTCATAGGCGCCGCAGCGGCAGAGATGTCCTGACAGCGCCGCCGCAATCTCCTCGCGCGATGGGCTCGCCGTGCCCTTGGCCGCGCGCCAGAGGTCGTGGAAGGCGCTGGCCTCCACGATAAAGCCCGGCGTGCAGAAGCCGCATTGCAGGGCGTCGTGCGCCATGAAGGCTTTCTGGACCGGATGCAATTTTTCGCCGCCGATGCCCTCGATCGTGGTCAGCGATTTGCCGCCGGCGGCCTGCGCCGGCACCAGGCAGCTCACGACCGGCGTGCCATCGAGCAGCACGGTGCAGGCGCCGCAGACGCCGGAGCCGCACACGAGTTTCGTCCCGGTGAGGCCGCAGCGGTCGCGGATCACGTCGACCAGCAGTGCATCGGGATCGTCGGGCAGCGTTTCGGGTCGGCCATTGATCGTCATAGTGCTCATTTCCGGGCTCCCGCTTTGCGTTGGGATTTCTTCGCCGCCGGCGCCATCGCGCCCGCGACCAGCATTCGCAGCATGATTTCAAGCTGCTTCAAAAACGCATCGGCCGGCATCATCGAGGGGTAGGCGGACTTGGTGCCGTGGATCGCCATCTCGACGCAGCGCGCCAGCTCGCGCACGGTGACGCCGCCTGCGAGCGCGAATTTCCGCTTGCGGCAGACCCGCGCGATGGTGGCTGCGACCTCGTCGGCGAAGCGGGTGGCATAGGTCTGGTAGAGGTCGCGCGCCTGCGCCAGATGTTCGGAGAACAGCTCCTCGATGTGCGGCGAGCCTTCGAGCGAGGCGAACAGCGCCTGCAGCCGCGCGCCGATTTCGGCGATGAGGATATCGGCGAGGTCGCGGTCTTGTTCTTCCGCCGCCTTCGCCGCGGCGATCTCCGCTGCGAGCGAATTCTCATAGAGCCGCTCGATCACGGCGCGGAACAGCGCTTCCTTGGAATCGAAATGATGATAGAGCGCCTGCCGCGTTAGTCCCGCCTCTTCAGCCGCCTGCTCGATCGAGGAACGGCGGAAGCCGTGGCGGCGGAACACGCGCATGGCGGCATCGAGGATGCGGTCTTGCGGTTTGGGTTGCGCCTGCATTTTGACAGATTTGACAAACAAAGCTGAATTGTCAAATCACGGACCGATGACAGCGTCGGCGGCGCCGGCCGGGCGCGGATGAAACCGCGGGAACCTTTTGACGTTTCAGAGGTTATGTCGACATGACAGATGACTATACCGTCCGCCCCCCGAAAACCCTCACCCCGGAAGAACGCAAGGCCCGCGACGCCCTGCGGCGCGCCGACGCCGAGCAGGCGATGCGCGAGCATGAAGCCGCGCAAAAGGCGTTTTACGAAAATCGCGAGCGCCTCAGGGCCCTGCGGCTGGCGCGCCAGCAGGCCGCGCAAAGGACCGGCTAGAGTTTTTTTGCACTGCACCCTCATTTATCAAGAATGCAGCGGCCGCGCCGGAAACTGTTGCGCGGGAACCCCAATCGGTATTAGCTCCGCCCCAAGCAATCGCTGGTTTTGGGGGAAACCTTGTTTCGAGGGCTTCGTTTGGGCTACTGGCTGCGACTGAATCCGTGGTCGCCGCAGGCGTTGCTGGTCGCACTGATCGGTCTCGCCGTAGCGGTGGCGATCCGTATGGTGCTGGCGTCCTTCGGGATGCCGTTCTATTTCGCGACCTTCTTTCCGGTCATTCTCCTGACGTCGCTGATAGCCGGTGCGCCAGCCGGCGCGCTCAATGCGCTCGGCGCCGTCATCATCGTCTGGTGGGCGTTCATACCGCCGGCGTTCGAATTCGGCCCGCTCGACCATGACGACATCGACCGCTTCCAGCTCTTCCTGCTGGCGGTCTCGGTGCTGATCTGGTTCTCCCATCTCTGCCGCACCTTGGCGCGCATGCGTGACCAGCAGACCGCCTGAGCCGATCGCTGCCCGCGCCATGACCGGCATGAGGAGCGGCCATGGATTGGCGCGAGCTTGAATCCTTTGCGTTCGGCGACAACGGCCAACTCGCCGACGAACTTCTCGCACTCGTGCTCGAAGGCAAGAAGCGCGCGACCTGCTGGGCGGTAGCCGAAGGCATGAAGGGCGCCGAGCCCGGCAAGTCCATGGTCGCGCTCGATGGATCGGGCCGGCCGCGCGCCGTGCTGCGGACGCTCGAATTGACACAGCGCCGTTTCGACGAGGTCGATGCCGCCTTTGCCTTCGACGAGGGCGAGGGGGACCGCTCGCTCGATTACTGGCGCGCCGCGCATCAGCATTATTTCACGCGGCTGAAGCTGTACCAGCCCGACATGATGCTGTGGTGCGAGCGCTTCGAACTGGTGCTGACGATAGCGGCGGAGGCTTAGTCGCCCGAGTGATCTGGCCGGGGATGCGACGTAGGGCGTGGTGGTCTGCCAGCGCGTACGATTGTGCCGCTTAGAATGCTCAGTCACGTCCTCTCCGCTGTCATGCCCCGCTTTCGCGGGCGATGACATCGAACTGGCTGTTTGAAATGTCGCTTACTTCCCCCCATACCCCGCCAGGAACATCCGGATCGCGCTTTGGATCACTTCGCGGATCCGCTCGGCAGACGGCGCCGGCGAGGCCTGGAAGATGTAGGGCAGGAACAGCGACGCCTGGCACATCAGCTGGAATTGCGAGGCGGCGAGCTGACAGTCGTCGATCTCGAGGTCGCCGAGCTTGACGCGTGCCTCGAGATAGACCGCGAGGCGGTTGATGAGGTTCTCCAGCACCTGCTCGTAGTAGCGCCGGCCGACGTCGGGCATCCGTTCGGCGATCGCCATCACGGTGCGGATCGACGAGCCGCCGCCCGGCCGGCAGATCATTCCGATATAGACCTCCCCGAACTCCTGTAACGTTATCGTGACCTCGCGGGCCGGATCGAGGTTAAAGGCGGCCTCGCCCTTTTCCCGCGCCTCCTCCTGGACGATGGCCTCGAACAGACGGTTCTTGTCGGCGAAATAGACGTAAAGCGTACCCTTGGAGACGCCGGCCGAGCGGGCGATCTCGCCCATGCTGGCGCCGTCAAAGCCCAAGTCCATGAATACCTTACGGGCGCCGTCCAAGATCTGGCGGCGCTTCGAGGAGTCCTCCTCGCCGATCAGGTGAAGGGAAGGGCGGTCGGCTGCAACCATTGGTTCAGGTTCTCTCGAAACTTTTCGATTTTGGAAACGCTTTGACAGGGCCCGGCCGTTAGACTCACCACAAACGTATATTGACCGAACGGTTCGGTCAATGGTAATTTATGGATGATGCAGGGGTCGGGATGCCGGCGGGTGCCTGCGCGAGATTTTGAGTGGGAGGCCTGGATGGCCGCAGCGAGAGACCAAGCCGCACGCGTTCTTCGTGCTGACAGCACCGAAGCCGAGCAAGACGCGTCCGCGGGCACCTCTGCTGGCTTGGGCGAGCACCTTCGCACGCACGTGGCCGAGGAAAAGCGACGGGCCGAAGCGCCGGTCGCGCCTCCGGGCGACCGGCCCGCGGCTGCTCCAGGGGCTCCCGCGCAAGGCGGCGCGCCCGCTGCTGCCGCGGCGCCGAAATCGGGAAAACGCAAATTCATCCTGCTCGGCTTCCTGGCGCTGCTGGCGCTCGCGGCCGCGTCCTATGCGACCTACTACGTTCTGGTCGGACGCTTCTACGTCTCGACCGACGACGCCTATGTCCGCGCCAACAACACCATGCTGGGCGCGCGCGTCGCCGGCCACATCGCCGCGATCCTGCCGGGCGACAACGCGCTGGTCCGCAAGGGCGACGTGATTTTCCGCATCGACGACGGCGACTACAAGATCGCGGTCGACGCCGCTTCTACCCGGATCGGAACGCAGGAGGCGACCATCGCCCGCATCGGCCGCCAGGTCACCGCGGCCGTGACCGCGGTGGAGCAGGCGCAGGCCAATCTCGCGTCCGCCGAAGCAGGGCTGAAGCGCGCCGGCCTCGACTATGAGCGCCAGCAGTCGCTGAGCACCAAGGGCTTTGCCTCGCACGCCACTTTCGAGCAGTCCGAAGCCGCGCGCGACCAGGGCGTTGCCGGCGTGAAGGCGGCGCAGGCCGCCTATGACGCCGCCCGCGACAATGTCGATGTGACCAAGGCGCAGCAGGCCGAAGCGCAGGCGCAGCTGGCCGAATTGAAGACTCAGCTTGCCAAGGCCGAGCGCGACCTGGATTTTGCCTCAGTCCGCGCCCCCGTCGACGGCGTCTTCTCCAATCGCCTGGTCAACACCGGCGATTTCATCGCGGTCGGCCAGCGGCTCGGCAATGTGGTGCCGCTCGACGATGTCTATATCGATGCGAACTTCAAGGAGACGCAGCTCAAGCGCATCCGTCCCGGCCAGCCGGTGACGATCAAGGTCGATGCCTACGGCTTCCGCAAGTTCACCGGCATCGTCGACAGCATCTCGCCCGCGGCGGGCTCGGTGTTCACGCTGCTGCCGCCGGACAACGCCACCGGCAACTTCACCAAGATCGTGCAGCGGCTGCCGGTGCGCGTCCGCGTGCCCAAGGACGTCGCGCGGCAGAACCTGCTCCGCGCCGGCATGTCGGTCTACGTCACCGTCGACACCAACAACGGCGCCGAGGATGCCGACAGCGACGCCGACCTCGATTCGAACGTGATGACCCATCCGCAGTAGGGCGCACGTTTTCGCGCGGCACCTGACGAGCTGAATCGACCATGGCGAACGCCACCACTGCATCTCCGGCCATGATGCCGCCGCAGGCCGCTTCCGAGCGGATCGAGCCGAAGCGTGTCGTCGCGTTCGTCATCATGGTGTTCGGGATGTTCATGTCGATCCTGGACATCCAGATCGTCTCGGCCTCGCTGTCCGACATCCAGGCTGGGTTATCCGCAAGCTCGACCGAAGTATCGTGGGTGCAGACCGCCTATCTGATTGCGGAAGTGATCGCGATTCCCTTGTCGGGCTTCCTGTCGCGCGCGCTCGGCACGCGGCTGTTGTTTGCGATCTCGGCGGCCGGCTTCACCTTCGCGAGCCTGCTCTGCGGCTTTGCATCCTCGAGCGAAGAGATGATCCTGTGGCGCGTGATCCAGGGATTTCTCGGCGCCGGCATGATCCCCACGGTGTTCGCCTCGGCCTACACCATCTTCCCGCGCTCGAAATTCCACATCGTCGCCCCCATCATCGGACTGGTGGCGACGCTGGCGCCAACGGTCGGCCCGACGGTGGGCGGCTACATCACCGATCTGATGAGCTGGCACTGGCTGTTCTTCATCAATGTCGTTCCCGGTATCATCATCACCATCGGTGCGCTGGCGCTGATCGATTTCGACCAGCCGAATTTCCCGCTGCTGCGGTATTTCGACTGGTGGGGCCTGGTCTTCATGGCAGGCTTCCTCGGCGCGCTCGAATATGTGCTGGAGGAAGGCCCGCAATATGAATGGCTGCAGGACACCTCGGTCGCGATCTGCGCCGCCGTCAGCTTCCTCTCGGCGATCGCCTTCTTCTGGCGGACGCTGACCACGAGAGTGCCGATCGTCGACCTTCGCGCCTTCACCGACCGCAATTTCGCGGTCGGCTGCCTGCTGCAATTCTGCATTGGCATCGGCCTCTACGGCCTCACCTACGTCTATCCGCGCTATCTCGCCGAAGTGCGCGGCTACAGCGCGATGATGATCGGCGAGACCATGTTCGTCTCCGGCATCACCATGTTCGTGATGGCGCCGGTGGTCGGCCGGCTGATGCAGAAGGTCGACCTGCGCTACCTCATCGCCTTCGGCCTCATCGTCTTCGCGCTCGGCACCTACCAGATGACCTGGATGACCCGCGACTACGATTTCTACGAGCTGCTGATGCCGCAGATCCTGCGCGGCATCGGCATGATGTTCGCGATGATACCCACCAACAACATCGCGCTCGGCACCCTGCCGCCGGAGCGGTTGAAGAATGCTTCCGGCCTGTTCAACTTGATGCGCAATCTCGGCGGCGCGGTGGGGCTTGCCATCATCAACCAGATGCTCAACGACCGCACCGACCTGCATATCAGCCGCCTGCAGGACCGCGTCACCTGGGGCAACACGACAGCGGTCGAGACGCTCAACATGCTGACCCAGCGTGCGCAGGGCATGGGCGATTCCGCGCTGATGGCGCTAAAGCAATTGTCGCAGATCGTGCACCGCCAGGCCGCGGTCATGAGCTATAGCGACACCTTCTTCATGCTGACGCTGTTCTTCGCGGCCCTGAGCCTGTTGGTCGTTTTCGTGAACAAGCCGGTGCAGGCCGTGGGTGGCGACGCGCATTAGCACTTCACGCGTTCGTTAGGCGTGAGTGAACTTGCAAATCGGTGCTGATCGATTTATAAGCGGCGCATTCGTCGCTCGAACCGGGGAGGATTTGCATGACTATCGCATTTTCGCAGATCACTCGTCCGCGTCCGATGCCCATGCTGGACGCTGTATCCGGCCTCTGCTGAGGCCGTCTCCGCGAGCCACGATCGAGTAAATTTCCCCCGGTCCTCAAATCTCCCAGTAAGTCACTGATTTTTATCGACGCTTGCGTTCGGCTTTGTTGGCCGTCGCACGTCCAGATTGGAGCCGGCACCTGCGCGCGAGCGCAAGCCGGATGACGATATGACCGCTCAACGTAACAAACCCGCGGCGATACGCGCGGTGATCCCGTTCGTGTTCCGCCACTGGCTGGACCAGCCGTGGCTGACGCTGACCATTGCCTTCGGCCTGCTCGGCGCAACGGTGGCCGACCTCTTGATGCCGATCTACTCCGGCCATCTGGTCGACGCCCTGACGCTGGGCGCCGACAATCCGGCCGCGCGTCACGCTGCGTTCGCGGCATTTGGCGCGATCGTGGCGCTGGGGCTGACCTCGATCGTCCTGCGCATGATCGGGCTCAGAGCCATCGTGCCGTTCACGCTGAGGATGATGTCGGACGTGGCGCGGGATGCCTTCGTCCGCGTCCAGCGCTTCTCGACCGACTGGCACGCCAACTCGTTTGCCGGCTCGACCGTGCGCAAGGTGACGCGCGGCATGTGGGCGCTCGACCTCTTGAACGACACCATCGTGATGGCGCTGTTGCCGTCGCTGATGGTGCTGCTGGGCTCGGTGGTGCTGCTCGGGCTGCACTGGGCCTCGCTGGGGCTCATGATCGCCGTCGGCGCGTTCATCTACGTCTCGATGACGGTCGCCTTCTCGACGCAGTACATCGCACCGGCCGCAAGGGTTTCCAATGCCTGGGATACCAAGGTCGGCGGCACGCTGGCTGACGCCTTGACCTGCAACGCGGTGGTCAAGTCGTTTGGCGCGGAGGTGCGCGAGGATACGCGGCTGATGCGCGTCATCAGCCGCTGGCGGCGGCGCGTCAACCGCACCTGGCTGCGCTACATCTCCACCAATGCGGTGCAGCTGTCGGTGCTGTTGTGCCTGCGCGGCTCCGTGATCGGTGGTTCGCTGCTGCTGTGGCTCGCCGGCAAGGCTTCGCCGGGCGACGTCACCTATGTGCTGACGAGCTACTACATCATCCACGCTTACCTGCGCGATGTCGGCATGCACGTCAACAACCTGCAGCGTTCGGTGAACGACATGGAGGAGCTTGTCGAAATGCACGGCCAGCCGATCGGCATTGCGGATGCGCCGGATGCGAAACCGATCGCGATCGAAGGCGGCCGCATCCAGTTCGAGGAGGTGACGTTCCACTATGGCGGTCATCGCGAGCCGCTCTATGACGGCCTGTCGATCGACATCCGTGCGGGAGAGCGCGTCGGTCTGGTCGGCCGTTCCGGCTCGGGCAAGACGACGTTCGTCAAGCTGGTGCAGCGGCTCTACGACATCTCCGGCGGCCGCATCCTGATCGACGGTCAGGATATTGCGAAGGCGACGCAGCAATCGCTGCGCAGCCAGATCGCGATCGTACAGCAGGACCCGATCCTGTTTCACCGGACGCTGGCCGAGAACATCGCCTATGGCGCACCGGGCGCAAGCGCGGCGGCGATCGAGCAGGCGGCGCGGCTCGCCAATGCGCACGACTTCATCCTGCGCCTGCCGAAAGGCTACGGCACGCTGGTCGGCGAGCGCGGGGTGAAACTGTCGGGCGGCGAGCGGCAGCGCGTGGCGCTGGCGCGCGCGTTCCTGGCGGATGCGCCGGTGCTGATCCTGGACGAGGCGACATCGAGCCTCGATTCGGAATCGGAGGCGCTGATCCAGGAGGCGATGGTGCGGCTGATGAAGGACCGCACCTCGATCGTGATCGCGCACCGGCTCTCGACGGTGCGCAGCCTCGATCGGATTCTCGTATTCGATCGCGGCGAGATCGCCGAGCAGGGCACGCACGCCGCGCTGACGGCGCGACGCGACGGCATCTACCGCTCGCTGTTCGAGCGGCAGGTGACGGAGTTCGCGCAGATCACGGCGGCGGAATAAGCTGTTGCGTCCCGTCCGCATGCGCTAGTTTCGCCCGCGCGTTCGGGACGCACAGGGTGGGATCGGAATGAGCGAAACAGCAAGCAGGGAAGCCGGCGCCTCCTGGCTCTCGGCCATCTGGTCCGCGCGGCACGATCCGGCCGCGCGGATCTTCAATGTCGATCTGGTCACGGCTCTGGTCGCGATCCTGCTGCCGTGGACGACGACCGGCGTCGGGATCGCGGTGGCGTTGTGGCTGATCGCGCTGGTGCCGACCATCGAGCCGCGCGCCTTGTTGCAATCGCTGAGGCGGCCTCCGAGCGCGCTGCCTGTCGCGTTCTTCGCGCTGGTGCTGGTCGGCATGCTGTGGTCGGACGCGCCGTCACACGATCGGTTGCATCAACTGAGCCAGGTCAGCAAGTTTCTGGTGCTGCCGCTGTTGATCTACCATTTCGAGCGTTCCCCGCGGGGGATGTGGGTGTTTGCCGCATTCCTGGCCTCGTGCTCGCTGCTCGCGGTGGTGTCCTGCATCACTGCGCTCGACCCGGATCTGTCGGCAAAGCTCTATTTCTCCCGCGGGCCGTATGCTCCGGTCAGCGGCGTCTTTGTGAGGAACTACATCGATCAGGGTCAGGAGTTTTCGCTCTGCGCGGTGGCGCTGGCCTATCCGGTCGTGATGTCGCTGCGGGAAGGCCGGTGGAAGACGGTCCTGCTGTTCTCCGCGTTGGCGCTCGCCCTGGTCGCCAACATGATGTTCGTTGTCACATCAAGAACGGCGCTGGTCACGATGCCGATCATGCTGGTGATCTTCCTGCTGCTTCACTTACGCTGGCGCGTCGCGGCCTCGGCCCTGTTCGCCATGGCGCTGCTGTCGACAGCGGCATGGTTCACCTCGCCGCATTTGCGCAATACCGTCGGCAAGACCTTTATCGATTATCGCGAGACAATGATCCAGAACAACGAGAGCGGTATGGGCTCGCGGCTGATCTATTGGGGCAAGTCGCTGAAATTCTTCGCGGACGCGCCGGTCATCGGACATGGTACCGGTTCGACGCGCGGCCTGTTCGAGAAGGCCGCGGTCGGCGAGATCGGTGCGAGGGCCATGGTGGTCAGCGATCCGCATAACCAGACGCTGAACGTCGCCGTGCAATGGGGTGTGGCCGGCGTGATCGTGCTCTACGCCATGTGGCTGGTGCATCTCGCGCTGTTTCGCGGCGGAGGACTCGTGAACTGGATCGGCCTGCTGGTCGTGATCCAGAACATGCTGACCTCGCTGCTCAACTCGCATCTGTTCGACTTCAACGAGGGCTGGATCTATGTGCTGGGCGCAGGCGTCGCCGGCGGCATGACGCTGGCGCAGCGCGTCAGCCCTCGGGCACCGGCACCGGCCGGCTCCGCGTCCGCGTAGAGATCGCGACCGTCCCCACGACGGCGGCGGCGAACAGCACGATCTGCGGGGTGATGGTCTCGCCGGCGAACATCGCGGCGAGGGTGAAGGTGACGAACGGCTGCAGCAACTGGACCTGCGAGACCCTCGCGATGCCGCCCATCGCAAGCGCGGCATTCCAGGCGAAGAAGCCGATCCATTGCGGAAACAGCGCGACGTAGAGGAGCGCAAGCCATGGCTTGAGCGCGATGTGCTCATAGTCTGCGGGAAAGGTCAGCGCCGCTGCCGGCAACGAGACCGGCAACGCGATCACCACCGCCCAGCTGATCACTTCCCATCCCGGCATCGACGCGGTGAGCCGGCCGGAAAAGGTATAGCCGATCGCGGAAGCCGCAACGGCCGCAAACAGCAGGAGATCGCCTGACGAGAGCGAGCCGCCGCCCTGGCGCAGCGCAAACGCGACCACCAGCGCCGCGCCGGCGATCGAGGCGATCCAGAACAGCGGCTTCGGCCGCTCGTGCGTGATCAGCACCGCAACTAACGCGGTCGCGATCGGCAGCGCGCCCATCACCACGCCGCCGTGCGAGGCATCGACGGTCTGCACCGCGAGCGCCATCAGGAACGGAAACATGATGCAGACGCAGAGCGAGGCGACCGCGAGCTGAAACCACATCCGCCGCGGCGGAAACGGCCGGCGCAGCACCATCAGGAGCGCAAGCGAGCACAGCCCCGCGATCGCGGTGCGCAGCGCCGTCAGCGCCAGCGGATCGATCGCCGACACCGCAATCCGAGTCGCCGGCAAGGTGCCGCCGAAAATCACCATGCCGACGAAGCCCAGCAAAAGGCCGAGGCGTTCACGCGACAGCGATAAAGAGGATTGGCGAAGCAAATCGGGGGAGGACATGGCGCGAGAGAACTATCCGCTTTGCCCGTCCGCGTACAGCATGCAGGCAGCCCGCATGGCGGCTATGCACACGTCAAGTTGAGCCGAGGCTATTCCAGACGAGAACCGCGCCGGACAGAAACAACAATGCCAGCACGACGTCGCGAAAATTGCGGTCATCAAGCGCACGATAAAGCCGCGATCCGAGCCAGGTGCCGACAACGGTCCCAGGCAACGCTAGTGCGGCAAGCCAGATCACGTCGCGCCCGATCCGGCCGCCCGCCGCTTGCAGGCATAGCGCCACAGACAGCACCGTCCAGTTGAACGTCTGGAAGACGCCGCGCCGCTCATCCTTGCCCCAGCCACGAATGCTCGCCCAGAGAATGGGAATCGGACCGGATAAGCCCGCGAGCCCGCCAAGGATGCCGCCGGCAAAGCCGATCGCCGCATCGGCCAACCTGCCGCCGATGGTGAAAGCCATCGGCGCACTGAAATAAAGCGCAGCCGGGAATACCAGCAGGAATATGCCGATGGTGAGCTTGAAAACCTGGGGATCGGCGTGCGCGATCAGCATGGTGCCGAGCGGCACGCCGAGCAGTCCGCCGATCACGAATGGCCAGACCAGCGAGAGATCGAAGCTTCGCCACATCGAGGGCAGCGTCGCCGTCTGCGCCACCACCGAACAAATCAGCGTCAGCGATACCGCGACTGCAGGCGGCAGGACATAGAGCCAGAGGCCGAGCGCCATCAGCGCCGTTCCGAAGCCGGCCAACCCCGACACGAATCCGCCGGCCAACGCGCCGACGAACAACAGCGCGTAGGCGCCCGCTTGCATCGTTCAATCCTTCGTCATTCCTGGAATTCTTCCAAGACTTGGTTTCAAGCCTCATTTCAAGACTTGGGCGTCGGGCCGTTCGGAATGGCGGCGATAGCGCGGGTGTCATTTACACCAGACGATGGGCAGGTACTATCGCCGTCGTCCCGCCGTGACAATTAATGACCATTCATGGAAGCCGCCGATGAGTTCACTGCCCGAAAAGACTTTCCTCGTCTGCCATGGCGCGTGGTCCGGCGGCTGGTCGTGGAAGAAGATGTTTCCGCTGATGCAGGCGACCGGCCATCGGCTGGTGGTGCCTACCTACACCGGACTGGGCGAACGCGAGCACCTCGCCAATCCGTCGATCGACCTGGAGACCCACATCCAGGACATAATCAGCGTCATCAAGTTCGAGGATCTCCGCGACATCGTGCTGCTCGGCCATTCCTATGGCGGCATGGTCGCGACCGGTGTCGCCGACCGCGCCCGCGCCCGCATCGCGCAGCTGATCTATCTCGATGCCTTCGTGCCGCGCGACGGGCAGTCGCTGCTCGATCTGAACGAACCGGCGCGGCCGACCATGGAAGCGCTGACAAAATCCGGCGACACCTGGCGCGTGCCGCCCAACCCGACCTCGACTGACACGGCGGAAGCGGACCTCGAATGGCTCGCCAAGCGCCGCGTGCCGATGCCGATCAAATGTTTCCAGATGGGGCTGAAGCTGCAGAACGGCGAGCCCGGAATGCCGCGCAGCTACATCTACGCCACGCGCATCACGCCGGCGGATACGTTCGGGCAGTTTGCCGCGCGGGCCAAAAGCGAGCCCGGCTGGCGCTATTTCGAGATCGACGCCAGCCACTCGCCGAATGTCACCGCACCGGACGCGCTGATGAAAGTATTGCAGGAGATCGTCGCGTAATTCACTTTAGGCAGGAGACTCGAATGACGCGCCTGAAGGCGGCTCTTCTCGTCATTGCGACGTTCTCGCTAGCGACCGTTATCGCGCCGTTGCGCGCAGAGGAATCATCCGCGAAGCCGGCGGAGCCCGTGGAGATTCCCCTCAATCCGTTGCCGTTTGTCCTGAACGGCACCCTCAGACGCCCCGACGGCGAGGGGCCCTTTCCGGCGGCCGTGCTGCTGCCGGCCTGCGGCCATCAGGCCGGCTCCGTCGATCAGGTCTGGGGACTGGCGCTATTGTCGTGGGGCTATGTCACCTTGACGCTCGATGTCTTCACGCCAAGAGGTGTGGAGGGACAAAAGACCTGTCTCTACCCGGCACCTCCCGGGCTTGCCGAGGATGTCTATCGAGGCCTGAACGTGCTGGCGGCGCGAAAATTCGTCGATCCGAAGCATGTCTTCGTCGTCGGGTTTGGACGAAGCAGCTCGCTGGTATTTGCCGCCGTCGAGCGCGACGGCGTTGAACGCAGCGCCAAGCGAAGCTTTCACGGCGCCGTCGCGTTCTATCCACCGTTTTGCGGTGCCGTCAAAGGGGGCATGACGGTCGCCACGCTGATCATCGCCGGCGCACGCGACCCTGCGCTCGAGGCTTGCCGCAAGATGGCGGAAGGCAAGGATGACATGGGAATCTCGCGCCAGCCCGGCGCGGGGGTTCCGATCGAGTTGGCGGTCATGGCCGATGCCTACGCGGGATTCGATCTGCCCGAGTTTGAAAAGCCGGTCGACGTTCAAGGCCATCACATCGAGTTCAACCAATCGGCCACCGATCAGGCGAAGGAAAAATTGCGGCAATTCCTTCAATCGATGGTCGAGCAGCGTCCGTGAGCCGCCGTTCAAATGGCGAGGGGTCCGGCGCGTTGGCGCCGAACCCCTCATTTGAACATATCAGCCGGCCTGTAAGCCGGGTCCTGTAGGGCACCGCCGCACTCGCGTGCGACGATACGTGACGGCCATTCCTCTGGGACAATGTTCGCACATTGCCTCGAGCAACCTACCCGGACGGCGAGCCTGACATCGCTCCCGCGGCGTTATCGCTTGCGCGAACCTCCCGCGTGTGCCGTCCCTATTCGGTCTTGCTCCCGGTGGGGTTTACCCTGCCATTTCCGTTGCCGGAAACGCGGTGCGCTCTTGCCGCACCTTTTCACCCTTGCCCGCTTCGCTCCTTTCGGAGCTTCGCCGGGCGGTTCGTTCTCTGTGGCACTTTCCCTGGGGTCGCCCCCGCCGGATGTTATCCGGCACCGTATGTCGATGGAGCCCGGACTTTCCTCTCCCGCCACCTTTCGGTGCTTGCCGGAGCGGCCGTCCAGCCGACTGACGCCCAAGGCATGGGGATTTTAGGCCGCCGCGTCAAGCCGATTGCGCGCCACCAGAGGGCCTAAAAATAATTTATCCTGAACATGTCGTTCCGGCTGGCTTCCGTTCGACTGGGTGTCGGCGATCCAGCCGATCAAGAGGAGTGACCCCATGCAGTATTTGCTGATGATTTATCGGAGCGAAGCCGACCTGGCCAAAATGGACCCCGCCGCGCGGCAGAAAATGACGGCGGAATACGGCGAATTTACCCGGTCCATCATCCAGAGCGGCCATTTCAAGGCCGGCGACGGCCTGCAGCCGACGACGACCGCGACCACCGTACGTGTCCGCGACGGCAAGACCCTGACCACGGATGGTCCGTTCGCCGAAACGCGCGAACAGCTCGGCGGTTATTATCTGGTCGAGGCCAAGGATCTCGACACCGCGCTCGGCATTGCCGCGCGGATTCCAGGCGCCAAGGACGGTTCGGTCGAGGTCCGGCCGGTCATGATCTATGAGCCGGAGATGGTTCAAGCGAGGTCAGGCCGAGCATGATCGATAAGTGACGGTGAAGCTGTCATTCCGGGGCACGCGAAGCGTGACCTATGGTGCGCCATCGCGCACCTGAGAATCTCGAGGTTCTCAGGTGCGCAATTGCGCACCGTAGTTCGTCCTTTGGACGCCCCGGAACGACGGCACGAGAACGCACATGACCCCCGGCGAGATCGAAAAAATATTCCGAGACGAAGCGGGCCGCGCGCTGGCCACGCTGATCCGTCTCGTCGGCGATTTCGATCTCGCCGAAGACGTGCTGCAGGAAGCGTTCGCGGTGGCGCTGGAACGCTGGCCGCGATTCGAGTTGCCCGCCAATCCGCGCGCATGGCTGGTCAATGTCGGGCGCAACAAGGCGATCGACCGCATCCGCCGGCAGATCGCGTTTCGCGGCAAGCTAGGTGAGCTGACACACGAGTTGTTGCAGAACGCGTCAGTCTCCGAAGAAACGGCCGATGCCGGCGCGCTCGACGACGACATGCTGCGGCTGATCTTCACCTGCTGTCATCCGTCCTTTGCCGCCGAGGTGCAGGTCGCGCTCACCCTGCGCACGGTGTGCGGGCTTTCGACCGCGCAGGTGGCGCGTGCATTCCTCACCAGCGAGGAAGCGATGGGCCAGCGCCTGGTGCGCGCCAAGCAGAAGATCCGCCTCGCCGGAATCGCCTATGAAGTGCCGGAGCGGGAAGCCCTAGAGCCGCGGCTGCGCGGCGTGCTGGCGGTGATCTACCTCGTCTTCACGGAAGGCTATGTCGCGACCTCGGGCGAAGATTTGATGCGGCCCGACCTCGCGCGCGAAGCGATCCGGCTCGCGCGCCTGCTCGATGCGCTGATGCCGCAGCGGCGCGAGATCAAGGGCCTGCTCGCCCTGATGCTGCTGCATGATGCGCGCCGCGCCGGACGCGAGACCGCGGCCGGCGACATCGTGCTGCTCGAAGAGCAGGACCGCTCGCTGTGGGACCGGAAGCAGATCGCCGAGGGATTGAAGCTCGTCGAAGACGCGCTGTGCCTGCCCGGCCCGCCGCAATCCTATGCGGTGCAGGCCGCGATCGCCGCCCTCCATGCGCGCGCGCCGAGTTTTGACGACACCGATTGGCCGCAGATTGCAGGTCTCTATGAGGTACTGCTGCGGATTGCACCGTCGCCGGTGGTCGAGCTCAATCACGCGGCCGCGGTTTCGATGGTGGACGGGCCGGCGCGGGCGCTCGACCTCATCGACGCGCTGCAGGCGAGAGGCGGCCTCGACGGCTACGAACTGCTGCCGGCGGTGCGCGCCGATCTCTTGCGCCGGCTTGGCCGCCACGATGCGGCGCGCGAGGCCTATCTGGCAGCAACCGCCGCGACCAAGCTCGAACCGCTGCGGCGGCTCTATGCGCGGTGGATGGCGGAGATGCGTAGTTCATGAATGATGCGAAGCGTTACCGCGCGATGGCCGTCGTGACCGCGTCCGCGGGCAGGTTCGACAGCAGCGCGTGCAGGGTCACCAGGGTCGAGTGATCGGCGATGCCGTCGACGCGGGCGGGGCGGAAGTGGCGCTGGAAGGCGGTGACGACTTCCATGGTCGGCGCGTCATATTTGCCGGTGATCGGCACGCCGTAACCGTATCGGGCGAGCGCCTGCTGCAGGTCGCGGACTTCCTCGCTGATGATCCCGAGTTTCAGCGTGTCGCCACGCACGATCGGCGCCGGCTGCACCCAGTGGCCGACGCCGGAATTGGCGAGCGAATGCCACGGGAATTTCTCGCCCGGGTCCTTCTTGCGCGCGGGCGCGACGTCGGAATGCGCCAGCACGCGATGGCTCGGCACCTTGCGGCGGAGCATGATGCCGCGGCACAGCGCGATGACAGCCGCGATCTGGCGCAGCGGGTAATCCGGATAGCCCCAGTCATGGCCGCGATTGATGATCTCGACGCCGATCGAGCAGGAATTGATGTCTTCCTCGCCGGCCCAGAAGGAGACGCCGGCATGCCAGGCGCGCTTTGCTTCCGGCACGCACTGCACGATGCGGCCGTCCTCGAGCACGATGTAGTGTGCGGAGAGCTCAGTGCCCGCGGTGCAGAGCTGCGCGATCGCACCCTCGACATCGGGCATGCCGGTATAGTGCAGCAGGATCATGTCCGGCTGCCGGCCCTTGTTGCGTTCGCCGTAATTCGCCGACGGAATCACGTCGGAGGCGATCGAGGAATCGGAGGTGAAGGTCTTCATGCCCGTGTTGGCGCTCGGAATCGGAAGCGCGCGCCTGCGCTTCGAATCAATGGCATCTGGGATGTGGGTACCGAGCGGCATAAATCACTTCAACACAAATGATGGTTTTGAGTCTGGCAGTAACTATTCCTTTACGATGCCGCCGAGGCAATCCGCCGCTGCCGGCTTACGCGCAATTTGGTTAAGGTGTGTGCGGGGTGCATCAGTGGTTAACGCGGTGGAAACGGGTTCCGCGCCGTGCCAAATGTAACCATGTCAGCAACGCTTTCTTAACGCTGCCTGTCGTTACTAAGTGGTGAAGCGCCAAAACCGGTTTGGCGCCGCTTTCACGCTCGAAAACCGATGGCAGCCCTGCAAATTCCAAGCGCTGACCTGGGTCTGTCCCCGGGGTCGCGCGGGATCGGCGGACGCGCCTGCCTCCGGTTTCGGCCGGAAAGCGCGGGGTGGTCCGGGAATTCGAGGCGCAATGGGCCCGTTCGCTTCCAGTTTCCAAGAATTTCGCGCGTGCGCGCCCGGGGTCGGCGCATGAGCTTGGCCGTCCGCCATATCCCTGTGCTCGGCCGCGAGGCCGTCGAGATGCTGGCCCCCCGCGATGGCGGCGTTTATGTTGACGCCACCTTGGGGGCCGGCGGCTACAGCCGGATGATCCTCGGCATTGCCGGTACCCGGGTGATCGGCATCGACCGCGACCGTACGGCGATCGCCGGCGGATTCGATCTGGTCGAGGAGTCGGATGGCCGGCTGACGCTGGTCGAGGACCGCTTCTCCAGCCTGGCTGATATTTGTGCAGGCGAGGGCATCGACGCCGTCGACGGCGTGGTGATGGATGTCGGCGTCTCCTCGATGCAGCTCGACCAGGCTGGCCGCGGCTTCTCGTTTCGCCTCGACGGTCCGCTCGATATGCGCATGGGCAACGCGGGTCCGACCGCGGCCGACGTGATCGCGAAGGCCTCGGAGGCCGACCTTGCCAACATCATCTATATCTTCGGTGAGGAGCGCCATTCGCGTGGCGTGGCGCGCGCCATCGTGGCTGCACGCAAGGAAGCCCCGATCACGACCACGCGGGCGCTGGCCGACATCGTCGGGCGCGTGGTGCGCTCGAAGCCCGGCGAGATCCATCCGGCGACGCGCACGTTCCAGGGCCTGCGCATCTTCGTCAATGAAGAGCTCGACGAGCTGCAGCTTGCGCTTCAGGCGGCCGAGCGCGTGCTCAAGCCCGGCGGCCGGCTCGCGGTGGTGTCGTTCCATTCGCTGGAAGACCGCATCGTCAAGGATTTCATCAACGCCCGCGGCAGGACCGGTGGCGGCTCGCGGCACCTGCCCGAGATCAACCAGACGGCGCCGAGCTTGAAGGTGCTGACCAAGCGCCCGATCGTAGCTGGCGACGAAGAGGTCGCCGCCAATCCGCGCGCGCGTTCGGCCAAACTTCGCGCCGCCGAGCGCACCGACGCGCCGGCGCATGCGGCCGACGGCCTGCCGTCATGGCCAAGGCTTTCTGACGTGATAAGGCTTTCCGATGTGATGAGGGGAGGCTAGCGCATGCGGCTGCTTCATCTCCTCGTCATCGGCGCACTGGTGTTCGCGGCGGCTTATGTCTACCGCATCAAGATGGATTCGACCGTGCGCACCGAGCGCGTGTTGAAGCTGCATGCGGAAATCCGCGAGGAGCGCGACAAGATCGCGGTGCTGCGCGCCGAATGGGCCAAGCTCGATTCCCCGCTGCGGCTGCAGGGCCTGGTCGAGCGGCATCTCGCGCTAAAACCGCTCAATGCCAATCAATACAACGATCTGAAGAACCTGCCGGAGCGGCCGCCGAGCCTGGTCAAGCCCGGCGATCCCGATCCGATCGGCTCGATGATCGGCATACTGGAAGCCAAGGCCGACGCTTCGACTGTCACCGGTTCGATAGCAAAGCCGGAGAACCGGCAATGAGCGAGGCGGCGCCGGACAGGGTGAAGAAGGAGCCGTGGCGGCAGCGGCTGATCCGCAGCCTGCTCTACGGGCGCAATGTCGATCGCGCCGCCAAGGCGCGCGCCCGCGTCGGCTTAGCTATCCTGGCCTTTGCCGCAATCTACGCCATCATCGGCGGACGACTGGTAATGTATGCGATCGGCGCAGACAGCCATGGCTCCCGCCGCACCGCGGCGCAGGATGCGATTGCGACCGCGCGGCCGGACATCGTCGACCGCAACGGCGAGATTCTCGCAACCGACGTCAAGGCGCCGAGTCTCTTTGGCGAGCCGCGCCGCATCATCGACAAGGACGAAGCAATCGAGCTCCTGACCGGGACGCTGCCCGACCTCGATGTCGGCGAAGTGCGCGATCGCCTGACGTCCAAGAAAGGCTTTGTCTGGCTGAAGCGCGAGATCACGCCGAAGCAGCAGCAGGACATCCATCGCCTCGGCGTTCCCGGCATCGGCTTCCTGCGCGAGAACAAGCGCGTCTATCCGACCGGCAACGAGGTTGCGCACCTGATCGGCCTCGTCAACATCGACAACCAGGGCATCGCCGGGATGGAGAAGTGGCTCGACAATAACGGGCTTGCCGATCTCCATCTCGCAGGCTTTGCCACCGACCGCCTGCAGCGGCCGGTGGAATTGTCGGTCGACCTGCGCGTCGAGCACGCGCTGCGCGACGAGCTGTTGAAGGCAAAGGAAAAGTTTCACGCCAAGGCGGCCTCGGGTCTCGTCACCAATGTCAATACCGGCGAGATCGTTGCCATGGTCTCGGTGCCGGATTTCGATCCGAACAATCCGAAGGAAGCGCACGATCCCGATCGCATCAACCGGCTCACCACCGGCGTCTACGAGATGGGCTCGACCTTCAAGGCGTTCACGCTGGCGATGGCGCTCGACACCGGCAAATACGATCTCAACTCGATGTGGGATGCGCGCGGGCCGCTGCACTTTGGCAAATTCACGATCCATGACGACGAGCCGAAGGGCCGCTTCCTCAGCATGAAGGAGGTCTTCACCTTCTCCTCCAACGTCGGCGCGGCGCGGATCGCGCTGTCGCAGGGCGTGGAGGCGCACAAGGCGTTCCTGCGCAAGATGGGCCAGCTCGACCGGCTGCGCACCGAATTGCCGGAAAGCGCGATGCCGCTGGTGCCGAAGCACTGGAGCGACCTCAACACCATCACCATCGCCTTCGGCCATGGCATGGCGGTGGCGCCGCTGCAGGCGGTGATGGGCGTTAGCGCGCTCGCCAATGGCGGCCTGCTGATTCCGCCGACCTTCCTGAAGCGCTCCGAGGAGGAGGCGAGGGCGATCGGGAAACGGGTGATCAAGCCGGAAACCTCGGAAAAGATGCGCTTCCTGATGCGGCTCAACGCCGAGATCGGCACCGCGCGCAAGGCCGACGTCAAGGGCTATTACATCGGCGGCAAGACCGGTACCGCCGAAAAAGTCGTCAACGGCCGCTATGCCAAGAAGCGCGTGCTCACCGCCTTCACCGCGATCATTCCGGCCGACAAGCCCCGCTACCAGCTCCTGATCATGCTGGACGAGCCGCAGCCGCTGAAGGAAACCTATGGCTTCATTACCTCGGGCTGGAACGCGGTGCCGACGGCCGCCAATGTAATCACCCGGATCGGCCCGCTTTTGGGCATCGAGCCGCGCTTCGATCTGCCGCCGCCTGACCGCCTTATTCTTGCGGCATCCAGAGCAACGCAGTAAGCCTTACCCGGCCGCTAACCTTGAGTCTCCGCCAGCGGTTGCCGCCGGTTCTGCGCGTCATTTCGACTGGAAGAATATGAAGCTTCGCGACCTCTTCAGCGACGAGGCCAAAATCGATCCGCAGGCCGAGGCGACCGCCGTCACGGGGCTCGCCGTCGACAGCCGCGTGGTGAAGAAGGGCGATCTGTTCTTCGCGCTCGCAGGCAGCAAGACCGACGGCGCACGCTTCGTCGATGCAGCGGTTGTGGCCGGCGCGGCGGCCGTCGCCGGAGATCACCCGCCGCCGGACATTTCCGTGCCATTCGTCACTACATCCAATCCGCGCCGCGCGCTGGCGCTGGCTGCGGCGAGGTTCTATCCGCAGCAGCCGGCGACCATCGCAGCCGTCACCGGCACCAGCGGCAAGACCTCGGTTGCGGCCTTCACGCGCCAGATCTGGCAGTGGCTGGGACATGCCTCCGCCAGCATCGGCACCATCGGCCTGGTGTCGCCGAAACGCACCGTCTATGGCTCGCTGACCACGCCCGATCCGATCGCCTTGCACAGGCAGCTCGACGAGATCGCGCGCGACGGCGTGACGCATCTTGCGTTCGAGGCGTCTTCGCACGGGCTCGATCAATATCGCCTCGACGGCGTGCGCATCGCCGCCGGCGGTTTCACCAATCTCTCGCGCGACCACATGGATTATCATCCCGACGTCGCGCATTACCTCAACGCAAAACTCCGGCTGTTCCGCGATCTGATTCCGCCGGATGGCGCGGCTGTGATATCGGCCGATCATGAGCATTCCGCGCAAGTGATCGAGGCGGCGCGAACGCGCGGCTTGCGGCTGATTGCGGTCGGCAGCAACGGCGACGGAAGAGGCGAGGGCATTCGACTGGTTGAAGCCGGCATCGACGGTTTTGCGCAAAAGCTCGTGCTCGAACATCGCGGCAAGAAGATATCGGTGCGGCTGCCACTGGTCGGCGGCTTCCAGATCGAGAATGCGCTGGTGTCGGCGGGACTGGCGATCGCGACCGGCAGTGAACCCGGCGCCGTGTTCGCAAGCCTCGAACATCTCGAAGGCGCCAAGGGCAGACTGGAGCGCGTCGGCGAGCGCAACGGCGCCCCGATCTTTGTCGATTATGCACACAAGCCCGATGCGCTGGCGAAGGCGCTGCAAGCGCTGCGACCCTACGCAAAACGAAAACTCGTGGTGGTGTTCGGCGCCGGTGGCGACCGTGACGCGGGCAAGCGCCCGCTGATGGGCGCGATCGCGAGCGAGAACGCGGATCATGTCATCGTCACCGACGACAACCCGCGCAGCGAGAAGCCGGAAGCGATCCGCGCCGCAATCCTCGCCGCCGCGAAAGGCGCGACCGAGATCGGCGACCGCGCCGGTGCCATTCGTGCCGCGATCGATAGTCTGCAGCCGGGCGATGCGCTCTTGATCGCCGGCAAGGGGCACGAGACCGGGCAGATCGTCGGCGACAAGACCCTGCCGTTCAGCGATCACGATGCGGTCGCATCCGCCCTCTCGTCGAGGGTGGCATGAGCGCAGCGCCGTTGTGGACATCGCAGGCGATGGCCGAGGCGATGCGCGCCTCGGCCGGCGGCGCGTTGCCGGAAGCGATCACCGGCCTTTCCATCGACAGCCGCACGATCAAGCCGGGCGACGCCTATTTCGCCATCAAGGGCGACTTGCATGACGGGCACGCTTTCGTCGACGCGGCCCTGAAGGCTGGTGCGGCGCTGGCGGTGGTCGAAACCGCACAGCGCGACAAATTCGCTGCCGATGCGCCGCTGCTGGTGGTCGACGACGTGCTCGAAGGCCTGCGCGATCTCGCCCGTGCCTCGCGCGCGCGACTGAATTCACAAATCATCGCGGTCACCGGCTCGGTCGGCAAGACCTCGACCAAGGAGGCGCTGCTTGGCGTGCTGTCGGCGCAGGGCGAGACCCACGCTTCCGTTGCCTCCTTCAACAATCATTGGGGCGTGCCGCTGTCGATGGCGCGCTGCCCGGCCAACGCGCGCTTTGCCGTCTTCGAGATCGGCATGAATCATTCGGGTGAAATCGAGCCTCTGGTGAAGATGGTGCGGCCACATGTCGCCATCATCACCACCGTCGAGCCGGTGCATCTGGAGTTTTTTGCCGGCATCGAGGCGATTGCCGACGCGAAGGCCGAGATCTTTGCCGGCGTCGAGCCCGGCGGCGCCGTCGTGCTCAACCGCGACAACTCGCAATTCGTGCGGCTCGCCGCCAATGCCAAAGGCCGCGGCATCGCACGCATCGTCAGCTTCGGCACCGATGACAAATCCGATGCGCGGCTGCTCGACGTCTCGCTGCATGCGAGTTCCTCGGCCGTGCATGCCAGCATCCTCGGCCAGAATGTCACCTACAAGCTCGGCATGCCCGGCCGCCACATGGCGATGAATTCGCTCGCCGTGCTCGCCGCCGCTTCTCTCGCGGGCGCCGATCTCGCGCTTGCGGCGCTGGCTCTGTCGCAGGTGACGCCGGCGGCCGGCCGCGGCGTGCGGCGCGTGCTGGAAGTGGGGAGCGGCGAGGCGACCCTGATTGACGAGAGCTACAACGCTAATCCGGCCTCGATGGCCGCCGCGATCAATGTGCTGGGCCAGGCCGAAATCGGCTCCCAGGGCCGGCGCATTGCCGTGCTCGGTGACATGCTCGAATTGGGGCCTGCGGCAGCCGAATTGCATCGCGGCCTTGCCGATGCCATCAAGGCCAACCAGATCGATCTGGTATATTGCTGCGGCCCCCTGATGCGCAACTTGTGGGATGCGCTTTCCGCGGGTAAACGAGGCGGCTATGCGGAGAACTCGGCGGGCCTGGAAGCGCAGGCGGTCGGTGCCATTCGCGGCGGCGATGCGATCATGATCAAGGGGTCGCTGGGTTCGAAGATGAAAACAATTGTGAATGCGCTGGAAAAGCGCTTTCCGGGTTCCGCGCATGACGAGGCCGCGGGTTAGGGCGGAAACGGAATGTTTTACTGGCTGTACGAGATTTCCAATACGTTTCCGACCGGGTTCGGCGCGCTGCGCACGCTCCTGAACGTGTTTCGCTACACCACGTTCCGCACCGGCGGCGCGGTCTTCACCGGTGCCCTGTTCGTGTTCCTGTTCGGCCCCTGGATCATCGACCATTTGCGGCTGCGGCAGGGCAAGGGTCAGCCGATCCGCAGCGACGGCCCGCAATCGCACATCATCGCCAAGAAGGGCACGCCCACGATGGGCGGGCTGATGATCCTGTCCGGGCTCGTGGTGTCGACCCTGCTCTGGGCCAATCCGCTCAACCCCTATGTCTGGATCGTGCTCGCGGTGACGCTCGGCTTCGGCTTTGTCGGCTTTTATGACGATTATCTGAAGGTAACCAAGCAGACCACGGCCGGCTTCGGCGGCCGGCTTCGTCTTTTGCTCGAAGCGGCGATCGCGCTCGCGGCGTGCTACGCGCTGGTCAAGCTCGGCCGCGACGTGTCCTCGACTTCGCTGGCGATCCCGTTCCTCAAGGATCTGGTGGTGAATTTCGGCTGGTTCTTCGTGATCTTCGGGGCCTTCGTGATCGTGGGTGCCGGCAACGCCGTCAATCTCACCGACGGTCTCGACGGGCTCGCCATCGTGCCGGTCATGATTGCTTCCGCGAGCTTCGGCCTGATCGCCTATCTCGCCGGCAACGCCGTATTCTCCGAATATCTGCAGATCAACTATGTCGCGGGCACCGGCGAGCTGCTGGTGCTCTGCGGCGCCGTGTTCGGCGCAGGCCTCGGCTTCCTCTGGTTCAACGCGCCGCCGGCCTCGATCTTCATGGGCGACACCGGCTCGCTGGCGCTGGGCGGCATGATCGGCGCGATCGCGGTCGCGGTGAAGCACGAGATCGTGCTCGCGGTCATCGGCGGCCTTTTCGTGCTGGAGGCGGTGTCTGTCATCGTGCAGGTAGCCTCCTTCAAGCTCACGGGCAAACGCTTCTTCAAGATGGCGCCGATCCATCACCATTTTGAACAATTGGGCTGGACCGAGCCGCAGATCGTGATCCGCTTCTGGATCATCTCGGTGATGCTGGCGCTGGCGGGCCTCTCCACGCTGAAACTGCGCTGATCGGCCGGTCATGACTCCCGTCACCTCCTTTGCGGGCAAGACGGTGGCGGTGTTCGGCCTTGGCGGCTCGGGGCTTGCGAGCTGTCACGCGCTGAAGGCAGGCGGCGCGGAGGTCATCGCCGGCGACGACAACGCGGACAATATCGCCAAGGCAGCGCAGGCCGGCTTCATCACCGCCGATCTGCGCAGCGTATCCTGGAAGAATTTTGCCGCGCTGATCCTCACTCCCGGCGCGCCGCTGACCCATCCGGCGCCGCACTGGAGCGTGCTGCTGGCCCGCGAGGCCGGCGTCGAGGTGATCGGCGACATCGAATTGTTTTGCCGCGAGCGCCGCCGGCATGCGCCCGATGCGCCCTTCGTCGCCATCACCGGGACCAACGGCAAGTCCACCACGACCGCGCTGATCGCGCATCTGATGAAGGTCGCGGGCTACGACACCCAGATGGGCGGCAACATCGGCACCGCGATCCTGTCGCTGCAGCCGCCGCGCATGGGCCGCGTGCATGTGATCGAGATGTCGTCCTACCAGATCGATCTCACGCCGTCGCTCGATCCGACGGTCGGCATCCTCATCAATGTCAGCGAAGACCATATCGACCGCCACGGCACGCTGCAAAATTACGCCGCGGTAAAGGAGCGGCTGGTTGCCGGCGTGCAGCCGCAGGGCACCGCGATCGTCGGCGTCGACGACACCTGGTGCCGCAACATCGCCGACCGTCTCGATCAAGCGGGCAAGCGGGTGGTGCGCGTGTCCGTCAAAAATCCGCTGGCTGACGGCGTCTATATCGAGCACGAGACCATCGTGCAGGCCTCGGGCGCCGCGCGCAGCGAGATCGCGCGGATCGGCGGCATCGGATCATTGCGCGGCCTGCACAATGCACAGAACGCGGCCTGCGCCTCATCTTGCGCGCTGGCGCTCGGCGTCAGCCGGGACGTGCTGCAGAACGGATTGCTCAGCTTTCCGGGCCTCGCGCACCGCATGGAGCAGGTCGGCCGCCGCGGCAGCGTGCTGTTCGTCAACGACTCCAAGGGCACCAATGCGGATGCGGCGGCGCATGCGCTCTCGTCTTTCGCCGACATCTTCTGGATCGCCGGCGGCAAGCCGAAGGCCGGCGGCATCACCGGCCTCACGGAATTTTTCCCCCGCATCCGCAAAGCCTATCTGATCGGCGAGGCCGCGCAGGAATTTTCGGGCACGCTGGGCGATCGCGTGCCGCACGAGATTTCCGAGACGCTCGATGTCGCCGTCGCCAACGCCGCGCGCGACGCGGAAGCCTCCGGTCTGCACGACCCCGTCGTACTGTTGTCGCCTGCCTGCGCCTCCTTCGACCAGTACCGCAATTTCGAAATCCGCGGCGCCAAGTTCCGCGATCTGGTCAATACGCTGCCGGGCGTGAAGCCGGTGGTGTGAGGGCGTAGGATGGGTTGAGCGCAAGCGAAACCCATCGCCTTGCACCCGCGACATTGATGGGTATCGCTTCGCTCCACCCATCCTACGACCGTTTTCCGGGACGGCACGATCGGCAATCTCCAAACTTACCGATTCCATTAACCCCTTGGAAACCACCATGGGCCCCAATGGGAGCACCTTTGGCTCCAGGGACCGCCCATGCTCTCCCGCGAAGAAAGCAACCCGTTGTCCGACTGGTGGTGGACGGTGGACCGTCCGCTGCTGGGCGCAATTCTCGCGCTGATGCTGAGCGGCGTGGTGCTGTCGCTGGCGGCAAGCCCGGCGGTTGCGGTCCGGATTGGGCTCGATCCCTTCCACTTCTTCAACCACCACGTGATGTTCCTGCTGCCGTCCTTTATCGTGCTAATCGGCGTGTCCTTCCTGTCGCCGCGGCAGATCCGCCGCAGCGCGCTGCTCATCTTCGCAGTCTCGATCGCGCTGATCGTGGCGACGCTCCTGATCGGACCCGAAGTGAAGGGCTCGCGGCGCTGGATCACGCTGCTCGGCCTCAACATCCAGGCTTCCGAATCCGCCAAGCCGGCGTTCGTCGTGATCGCGGCGTGGCTGTTTGCGGAATCGACCAGGAAGCCGGAAATGCCGGCGACCTCGATGGCGCTCGGCCTGTTGTTGACGCTGGTGGCGCTCTTGGTGATGGAGCCCGATTTCGGCCAGACCATGCTGATCCTGATGGTGTGGGGCGCGCTGTTCTTCATCGCCGGCATGCGCATGATCTGGGTGGCGGGGCTTGCGGGTGCGGCCGCCGCCGGATTGTTCGGCGCTTATCTTTTGGTCCCGCATGTCGCCGGACGCATCAAGCGCTTCATGAATCCGGCCTCGGGCGACACCTTCCAGGTCGACACCGCGATGGAGGCTTTCTCCAATGGCGGCTGGTTCGGGCTCGGGCCGGGCGAGGGCATCGCCAAGCGTAGCTTGCCGGACAGCCACACCGATTTCGTGTTTGCGGTTGCCGCCGAGGAGTTCGGCATCGTCCTGTGTCTTGCGCTGCTCGCGCTGTTCGCCTTTGTCGTGATCCGCACGCTGTCGCGCGCCTATTCCACCGAGGACATGTTCGCGCGCTTCGCGGCCTCTGGCCTGGCGATCATGTTCGGCGTGCAGGCCGCCATCAACATGTCGGTCAATCTGCAGCTCATTCCGGCCAAGGGCATGACCCTGCCGTTCATCTCCTATGGCGGCTCCTCGATCGTCTCGCTTGCCTATGGCGTCGGCATGATGCTGGCCTTGACGCGGCAACGGCCCCGCAGCGAGCTGGAATTGCTCGGCGGTGCGCACGGCTACGCGTAATCGTTCCATCAGCGGTAATGACGAACGGCGCGGCGTCGGCTATGTGATGGGGCATGGACACTGCGCCCCTCATCCTGTTGGCCGCGGGCGGCACCGGCGGCCATCTGTTTCCAGCCGAAGCGCTCGGCGTCGAACTGATCAAGCGCGGCTTCCGCGTCCGCCTGGTCACCGACGATCGCGCGCTGCGCTACAGCGGGCTGTTCACCAGGGACATGATCGACGTGGTGGCGAGCGAGACCGCGCGCGGCCGCAATCCGCTGCAACTGGCGTATGCCAGCCTCACGCTTGTCGCAGGCACCTTGTCCGCACTCGGCCTGATACGCCGCCAAAAGCCCGTCGCGGTCATCGGCTTCGGTGGTTATCCGACCCTGCCGCCGCTGATCGCAGCAAGGCTTGCCGGCGTGCCCAGCGTGATCCATGACGCCAACGCGGTGCTCGGCCGCGCCAACCGTTTTCTGTCGCGCCATGTCAGCGCGATCGCGACCTCGCTGCCCGGCGTGCTCGACCGCGACCCCGCCCTGTCGGCAAAAGCCACCGCCGTCGGCACGCCGATGCGGCCGGCGATCCTGGCCGCCGCGGCGACGAGCTACACGGCGCTTGAAACCAACGAACCGTTCCGCCTGCTGGTGGTCGGCGGCAGCCAGGGCGCGCGGATCATGAGCGATGTCGTGCCCGGCGCGATCGAGCGGCTCGAGCCGGCGTTGTGGAGCCGGCTGATCCTGACCCAGCAGGTGCGCGATGAGGACATGATCCGCGTCCGCGCGGTCTATGACCGGTTGAAGATCCAGGCCGAGCTGGCGCCGTTCTTCACCGACCTTCCGGCGCGGCTCGCCTCCAATCATCTCGTGATCTCGCGCTCGGGTGCCGGCACCGTCGCCGAGCTCGCCGCGATCGGACGTCCCTCGATCCTGGTGCCGCTTCCGGGCGCAATCGATCAGGACCAGTTCGCCAATGCCGGCGTATTGTCGCAGGCCAACGGGGCTCTCCGCATCGCACAGACCGAGTTCACCCCTGACCGTTTGGCCGCCGAAATCTCCGCACTTGCTGCCGAGCCTGCACGGCTTGCCGCGATGGCCGCAGCCGCCCGCAGCGTCGGCCGCCTCGACGCCGCCGAGCGGCTCGCCGATCTGGTGGTGAAAACCGCTGGAATTTAGGCCGAAAAACCCCTTGTCATGCCCCGCGAAAGCGGGGCATCCAGTAACCCGCGCCGCCGATTTGGATAACAGGCTGCGCGGAGTACTGGATCGTCCGCCCCGGCGCGCGCAATCGCGCACAAGGCGGACGATGACACCAAGGAAGTTCGCATGAGACTGCCGCGCGAGATCGGACCCATCCACTTCGTCGGGATCGGCGGCATCGGCATGAGCGGCATCGCCGAGGTGCTGTGCAATCTCGGCTACACCGTGCAGGGCTCGGATGCGGCCGACGGCGGCAACGTGGCGCGCCTGCGCGAGAAAGGCATCAAGGTCTCGGTCGGCCACAAGGCCGAGAACGTCGACGGTGCCGACGTGGTCGTGGTGTCGACCGCGATCAAGCGCGACAATCCGGAATTGGTGGCGGCGCGGGCGCAGCGCATTCCTGTGGTGCGCCGCGCCGAAATGCTCGCCGAGTTGATGCGGTTGAAAAGCTGCGTCGCGATTGCCGGCACCCATGGCAAGACCACCACGACCACGATGGTCGCAACCCTGCTCGACGCCGGCGGCCTCGATCCGACCGTGATCAATGGCGGCATCATCAATGCCTACGGCTCCAATGCGCGGCTCGGCGCGGGCGACTGGATGGTGGTCGAGGCCGACGAGAGCGACGGCACTTTCCTGAAGCTGCCGGCCGACGTCGTCATCGTCACCAATATCGACCCCGAGCATCTCGATTACTTCAAGACCTTCGACGCGATCCAGGAGGCGTTCCACAATTTTGTCGAGAACGTGCCGTTCTACGGCTTTGCGGTGATGTGCACCGATCATCCGGCGGTGCAGACCCTGGTCGGCAAGATCGAGGATCGTCGCATCATCACCTATGGCCAGAATCCGCAGGCCGATGTGCGGCTGGTCGATCTCACGCCAATGGGCGGCGGCTCAAAGTTCACGGTCGTGATCCGCGACCGCAAGACCGACACCGCGCACGAGATATCCGACATCATGCTGCCGATGCCGGGACGGCATAATGCCTCGAATGCGACGGCGGCGATCGCGGTCGCGCATCAGCTCGGCCTGTCCGACGATGCGATCCGCAAGGCGATCTGCTGGCTTCGGCGGCGTGAAGCGGCGCTTCACCAGGACCGGCGAATGGCACGGCGTCACCGTGATCGATGACTACGGCCATCATCCCGTCGAGATCGCGGCCGTCTTGAAAGCGGCGCGCGAGTCGACCAACGGCAAGATCGTCGCCGTGGTGCAGCCGCATCGCTATACGCGCCTGCAATCGCTGTTCGAGGAGTTCTGCACCTGCTTCAACGACGCCGACAGCGTCGTGGTCGCCGAGGTCTATGCGGCCGGCGAGACGCCGATCGAAGGCATCGACCGCGATCATTTCGTCACCGGCCTGCGCGCGCACGGCCATCGCGAGGTGATCCCATTGCCGAAATCCTCCGACCTCGCCGGCATCGTCAAGGACCTTGCCAGGTCCGGCGATCTCGTCGTCTGTCTCGGCGCCGGCAACATCACGCAATGGGCCTATGCGTTGCCCGGCGAATTGAAGGCGCTGGGGTAAGCGTGGCTTTTCCCGACATCACGCCCGAGCTGAAAGCCGCGATGCCGGAGTTGCGCGGGCGGCTGCTTGCGAACCAGTCGCTTGCCGAGCTGACCTGGTTTCGGGTCGGCGGTCCAGCGCAGCTGCTGTTCACGCCAACCGATGAAGATGATCTTGCGTATTTCCTGAGACATCTGCCGGAAGAACTTTCGGTCTATGTCGTCGGCGTCGGCTCGAACCTGATCGTGCGCGACGGCGGCCTGCCGGGCGTGGTGATCCGCCTTGCGCCGCGCGGCTTTGGCGAGACCGCTGTTGATGGCGACATCGTCACAGCCCGTGCCGCGGCGCTGGACAAGCGCGTGGCGGAAACGGCGGCTGCGGCAAATCTCGCCGGCCTTGAATTCTATTTCGGCATTCCCGGCACCGTCGGCGGCGCGCTGCGGATGAATGCCGGCGCCAATGGCGCGGAAACGAAAGATGTGCTGGTTGAAGCGACCGGCATCGATCGCAAGGGCAACATCCACATCTTCGCGAACGCCGACATGAAATTCGTCTACCGCAATTGTGGCGTCGATCCCTCCATCATCTTCACTTCCGCGCGCTTCCGCGGCAAGCCCGCGGCACCCGAGGCGATCCGCGCCCGCATGAACGAGGTGCAGACCCACCGCGAGACCGCGCAGCCGATTCGTGAAAAGACCGGCGGCTCGACCTTCAAGAATCCGCCTGATAACAGTGCCTGGAAACTGATCGATGCCGCCGGCTGCCGCGGCCTGAAGCTCGGCGGCGCGCAGGTCTCGGAAATGCACTGCAACTTCCTCATCAACACCGGCAACGCCACCGGCCACGACATTGAAGCTCTCGGCGAAACCGTGCGTGAACGCGTCAAACAAAACTCCGGAATTGAGTTACATTGGGAAATCAAGCGGATCGGGATTCCACTGTAATGCGCGTCACCGTTCTCTTTGGCGGCACCAACAAGGAGCGGCTGGTTTCAGTCGCAAGCGCGCAGGCGCTGTGCCAGGCGTTGCCCGAGGCCGACCTGTGGTTCTGGGCCGCCGATGACAGCGTCCATGAGACCAATGCGAAGACGCTGGTCGAACATGCGCGGCCGTTCGAGCATGAGTTCGTGCCCGGCGGCCGGCTCGTCAGCCGCTCCATCGAGCAGGCGCTGGATCAGGCCAGGGCCGACGGCCGCGTGCTCGTGCTCGGCCTGCATGGCGGACGCGCCGAGAATGGCGAGCTGCAGGCCGCGTGCGAATGGCGCGGCGTTCCCTATACCGGCTCGGACTCGACGTCCTCGCATCTCGCCTTTGACAAGGTCTCCGCCAAACGCTTTGCGGCGATCGCCGGCGTCAAGACGACCGTCGGGATTCCGCTGGACCGTCTCGACGCGGCGCTGGAAGAGCATGGCCGGCTGATTGCGAAACCTACCCATGACGGCTCGAGCTACGGCCTGATCTTCGTCAATGCGAAGCAGGATCTGGTTGCGGTCCGCAACGCGGCGAAAACCGAGACCTACCTGATCGAGCCTTACATCTCCGGTGTGGAAGCGACCTGCGCCGTGCTCGAGCAGTCGAACGGCGAAGTCTTTTCGCTGCCGCCGATCGAGATCGTGCCGGGCGAGGGCGCTTTCGACTACACTGCCAAATATCTGCTGAAATCGACTCAGGAGATCTGTCCCGGCCGCTTTTCGCCCGAAATCACCGCAGCCCTCATGGAGCAGGCGCTGCGCGCGCATAAAGGGCTGTCCTGCTCCGGCTATTCGCGCAGCGATTTCATCATCTCGGACAAGGGCCCGGTTTATCTCGAAACCAACACCCTGCCGGGCCTGACCAAGGCCTCGCTCTACCCCAAGGCGCTGAAGGCGAAGGGAATCGAATTTTCCGATTTCCTGCGGGATCAGATCGTGATCGCCGAGCGGCGCCTCAGGAACTAGACCCCGAAAGTTAACGGGGGTGGATGCCCGAATGGCCCAAAACGGGTTCCACGAAGGCTAAAATCCTTAAGATTTTGCGGTAAATGCCTCACAGCACGCAACAAAAAGCGCTCTGGGTGGACCGGTTTTACCCTTTGTTTACCAGGAAGACCGAAGGTTAACGCCGGCGGCGCATGTGGCGCTTGGCTGCCGGCGCGTGGGCAGTTGCGGAAACCCGCAACCATCCATCGTCAAAGGGGACAGGAGCCTTCGCTTCAACTCCGAACCGGCATCACCGAGAACCATCTGGGCCACGCCCCCGCAAATTCATGCGGGGACCAATGTTGACGAGCTCGTGCAATGGATGGTGCAGGACGCCTCGCGGAAAAGCTGAGGCCTCAAGCCGACCTGAAGGCGGCCGCGGTTGGCGCGGTCGTGCTGTTGCGCGAGTATTTGGGATTTGGCCGCGCTGCCAAAAAGCCTCTGAAGAAGCCCGCGAAGAAACCGATGCTCGACCGCGAGCCGCCGCCGCGCGTGGTCGCCTGGATCGAGCGCAACGTGCCGCGCCGCGCGGGCCTTGCCGCCACCGTGCTGCTGCTGCTCGGCGCCACGGCCTATGGCATCGTCAAGGGCGGTCACTTCGACGACTTCGCCACCGCCGTCAGCAACACCCGCAACGCCTTCGCCAATTCGGCCGGCTTCCGTATCACCACGGTGGCGATCAACGGCCGCAAGCAGTTGAGCCAGGACGAGGTGCTCGCGATCGGCGGCGTCAACGGCCACTCGTCGCTGCTGTTCCTCGACGCCGCCGCCGTGCGCGACCAGCTCAAGGCCAATCCGTGGATCGCGGACGCCACCGTCATCAAATATTATCCGGGCGGCCTGCAGATCGACATTGTCGAGCGCTCGGCCTATGCGCTGTGGCAGCAGGACGGCAAGCTCTCGGTCATCGCCGAGGACGGCGCGGTGCTGGAGCCTTATGTGACGCGGCGCTTCGTCACGCTGCCGCTCGTCGTCGGCAAGGGCGCCGAGACCCATGCCCGCGACTTCCTCGCGCTGCTGGCGCGTTACCCGCAGGTCAATGCCGTGACCAAGGCCGCGATTTTCGTCGGCGAGCGGCGCTGGAACCTGCGCACCGCTGACGGCCTCGACATCCGCCTGCCGGAGAACGACGTCGGCAATGCGCTCGCCGCCTTAAGCAAGCTCGACAAGGAAGACCATCTGTTCTCGCGCGATATCGTCGCCATCGACATGCGCCTTGCCGACCGGCTGACGGTGCAATTGTCGGACGCCGCCGCCAAGGCGCGCGAAGACCAGATCAAGAAAACCACCAAGAAAAAGCCCGGTGACGCCGCATGACCGGGCTTGATCGCACGCTGACCCCGAAGACGCGCCCGATGTCGGGCAAGCGCACCGCGCTGGTGGCATGCCTGGATATCGGCACCAGCAAGATCGCCTGCATGATCGCGCGGCTGAAACCGTGCCCGCCGAGCGATGCGCTGCGCGGCCGCAGCCATGCCGCGGAATTGATCGGCTACAGCCAGATCCAGTCGCGCGGCGTGAAGGCCGGCGCGGTGGTCGATCTCGCCGAATGCGAAAATTCAATACGCCAGGCCGTGGCGCTGGCCGAACGCATGGCCAAGGTTCGCGTCGAATCGGTGCTGCTCTCGGTGTCGGGCGGCCGGCTGCAGGGCCAGCTGATCGAGGCCGCTGCCGATATCCATGGCAATGCGGTCACGCCGGCCGACATGGGCCGCATCATCTCCACCGGCATGCGCCATGCCACCGGCGAGGGCCGCACCGTGCTGCACGCGCTGCCGGTCGGTTACGCGCTGGACGGCGTCAAGGGCATCCGCGACCCCCGCGGCATGGTGGCGCGCCAGTTCGGCGTCGACATGAACGTCGTCACCGCTGATGCCACCGTGGCGCGCAACCTGATGCTGGTGGTCGAGCGCTGCCATCTCAATGTCGAGGCGATGGCTGCAAGCCCTTATGTGGCCGCCCTTTCCGTCCTGACCGACGACGAGGCCGATATCGGCGCCGCCGTGGTCGAGATGGGGGCCGGAACCACCACGATCGCGATCTTTTCGGGCGGCCGCTTCGTCCATGCCTCCGGTTTCTCGGTCGGCGGCCAGCACGTCACCATGGACCTTGCGCGTGGGCTCTCCGCATGCATTGCGGATGCCGAGCGAATCAAGACGTTATATGGCACCGTACTGACCGGCGGGTCCGACGCGAGAGAGTTGATGTCCGTGCCGGCAGCGGGCGACAACGAGCGGGATGTTCCACAAATCGTGTCACGGGCCACGATCGCGAACATCGTCAAGCATCGCGTCGAGGAGATTTTCGAGATGGTCCGCGACCGGCTTAAGGATTCCCCCTTCGCGGCGGAGCCGAAGGCACGGGTCGTGTTGAGCGGCGGGGCCTCCCAACTCACCGGCATTCCGGAACTCGCCACCCAGATCCTGGGCCGCCCGGTGCGCATCGGCCGGCCGCTCGGCTTCGGCCGGCTGCCCAGCGAAGCCAAGACCGCCTCCTTCGCGGCGCCCACGGGGCTTTTGGTCTACCCGCAATACGCTCACCTCGAATATGTCGAACCGCGGCATACGCGGCAGCTCAGGACAGGGACGGACGGTTATTTCGGGAAGGTCGGACGATGGCTTCGCGAGGGCTTCTGATGACCGCTTTCCGCAATATGCGAATTTCACAAACTCCCGCGGCCGAGGGCCGGGGCGAACCCACGCGCGCGTGACGAGAGGCAACCATGGCACTCAACCTTACCCCTCCTGACATTTCTGAACTGAAGCCTCGGATCACCGTCTTCGGCGTCGGTGGCGCCGGCGGCAACGCCGTCAACAACATGATCACCGCGGGCCTGCAGGGGGTCGACTTCGTCGTCTCCAACACCGACGCGCAGGCGCTGACGATGTCGAAAGCGCCACGGATCATCCAGATGGGCACGGCGGTCACGCAGGGCCTCGGCGCCGGTTCGCAGCCGGATGTGGGGGCTGCCGCCGCGCAGGAAGTGATCGACGAGATCCGCGATCATCTCTCGGGCGCCAACATGGTGTTCGTCACCGCCGGCATGGGCGGCGGCACCGGCACGGGCGCGGCTCCCGTGATTGCCAAGACCGCGCGAGAAATGGGCATCCTCACCGTCGGGGTCGTCACCAAGCCGTTCCACTTCGAAGGTGCGCGCCGCATGCGCACCGCGGAAGCCGGCATCAGCGAGCTGCACAAGGTGGTCGACACCTTGCTGATCATCCCGAACCAGAACCTGTTCCGGGTCGCCAATGAAAAGACCACCTTCGCCGACGCCTTCGCGATGGCCGACCAGGTGCTCTACTCGGGCGTTGCCTGCATCACCGACCTGATGGTCAAGGAAGGCCTGATCAATCTCGACTTCGCCGACGTCCGCGCCGTGATGCGGGAGATGGGCAAGGCGATGATGGGCACCGGCGAGGCCTCCGGCGACAAGCGCGCGCTGACCGCGGCGGAAGCTGCAATCGCCAACCCGCTGATCGATGACAGCTCGATGAAGGGCGCCCGGGGCCTCCTGATCTCGATCACCGGCGGCAAGGACCTGACCCTGTTCGAAGTCGACGAAGCCGCGACCCGCATCCGCGAGGAAGTGGACCAGGACGCCAATATCATCGTCGGCGCGACCTTCGACGAATCGCTCGACGGCCTGATCCGCGTCTCGGTCGTGGCGACCGGTATCGAGCAGGCGCAGCTGATGCGCAGCTCGAACGCGCCGGCGGCGGTGGCTGCCCCCGCGGCGTCCTCCGTCGCGACCGCCCACGTGGCCGAGAATCGCCTCGCCGACCTCACCGCGCGGCTTCGCGCCGACAATGCGCGGCTTGCCGAACGGGCCGCCAAGCTCGAAGCCCAGGGCCCGGCTCCCGCGCCGCTGCGCACCGCCAGCAATGTCGAGCGCGCCGCGCTTGCCGCGATCGCCGCCGCCGTCGCGCCGGATGCTCCTGCCGCACCCGTGCAGCCGGCCTCCTATGGTGACGTCACCGTCCGCGCGATCGCGCAAAAGCCGTCGCTGTTCCCCGACCATAATGCGGCGCATGCCGAGCCGGTCGAAGAGCCGATGACCCCGGAAACCTTCATTCCGCAGCAGGCCGAGCGTCCGGCGGGCCGTTCGCCGCGGATGCCGAAATTCGAGGAGCTGCCGATGCCGGCCCAGGCCGAGATTCGCCAGGCCCGCGGCGATTCGGAAGAGGAGCATCCGCAGAAGTCGCGGCTGTCGCTGCTGCAGCGCTTGGCCAATGTCGGCCTTGGCCGCCGCGACGAGGAGAACGAGCCGCCGATCGCCGCGCGCGCCTCCGGCCCGGCCATGCCGGCGATGCCGCCGCTGCCCGAGCGCAAGCCGGCCGCCAAGCGGACCGTGCAGGAGCAGATCGCGAGCAATGAGCCGGTATCTGAGTATGCGCGCCGGCCCGCGCCGCAGGGCCTGGACCACCATGGCCGCCCGGCGCCTGTTGCCCCGGCGCCACAGGGCGACGACCATCTTGATATCCCCGCCTTCCTCCGCCGTCAGGCGACCTGAGATTGTTACAATTAGGGCGATGAAAAAGGCCCCGGCTCAAGCGAGCCGGGGCCTTTGCTTTTGGCCCGGATGGCGGCCGTCACATTTTTGTAAGAGGCTGATTTTAAATCATTAATTATGTAGTTGATGGTCCAATCGGGGGGGCCCGATCACGCCGCGCCGCGTTCCAGTTTGGTTAAGGCTGGGCGCGAATGCGGCATAGATGGGGTAACAATCGGTAAAGAACCGTGAGTTGGCGCTCTTTGAGGCAAAGATTATGGTTGCCGCGACTTGGGGATACCTGAAGGAAAGAATTGGTTCGGTGCTCGTGGGGTTGGCGAGCCGGTCTGGTCCTTAGGTAAGTCGTGTGGGCGGTCTTCGCATGAAATTTAGCCGGCAAACAACGCTTCGCTCGCAAGCCACCGTGACCGGCGTCGGCGTTCATTCCGGTTCCGCCGTCAGTCTCACCATCGGACCTGCGTCAGTGGATGCGGGTCTTATTTTTGTGCGCACGGGACTTGAGGGCGGCGACCGCGAAGTGCAGGCCACCTCCGACGCCGTGATCGCCACCGAATTTGCGACCGTGCTGGGCGATGCCGAAGGCCCGCTGGTTTCCACCGTCGAGCACGTGCTGGCGGCGCTGCGGGGCATGGGCGTCGACAACGCCACCATCGAAATCGACGGCCCCGAGGCGCCGATCATGGACGGCAGCGCCGCGGCCTTCGTCACCGCGATCGAACAGGCCGGCATCGTCAGCCAATCGGCGCCGCGCCGCTTCATCCAGGTGGTGAAGCCGGTGCAGGTCGCGATCGGCGACAGCTTTGGCGAACTGCGCCCGTATGCGACCGGTTTCCGCGCCGAGGTCGAGATCGACTTTGCCAATCCCGTGATCGGCCGCCAGGAATACGCGCTGGAACTGAGCGCGGAGGGCTTCCGCCGCGAGGTTTCCCGGGCCCGCACCTTCGGCTTCATGAATGAGGTGGCGCGGCTCTGGAGCGCGGGCTTTGCGCTCGGCGCCTCCTTCGAGAACTCGATCGTGTTCGACGATGAGCGCCTGCTCAATCCCGAGGGATTGCGCTACGCCGACGAATGCGCCCGCCACAAGGTGCTTGATGCGCTCGGCGACCTCGCTTTGGCCGGCCTGCCGCTGCTCGCCGCCTATCGCTCGGTCCGTGGCGGCCACAAGCTGAACCACGCGGTGCTGACGGCGCTGATGGCCGACCGCACCGCCTGGCGGATCGTGGAAGGCGAGACCGTGCGCCGTCCCCGCGCCCAGCCCGAGATCGGCCGCGGCATCGTGCCCGGCCGGATTGCCGCCGCTTACGGCCCGGACGTTTCTTAACGCCCTCGGGCCGATTCTCGTGCCTTTTTAGGCAGTTATTTACCCGTATTAACCATGATTGGCTGCGGCTTCCCGGAGCCGCCTTAATCCGGGCGAAATGCCTGCCTATGCGATTGGTTAACGGGGTTTTTTCGGTTACACAGGCTTTGGTTGCGAGAGGCCATGGCCACGACGGTGCTGCGTTCATGACCGAAGTTCATGACGCAAGGCAGGTCGCAACTCACCGCATTGAGAGGCGTCAGGTTTAAGGCTCATGTCGGTACAGCGTTTCACACGCGAATTACGGATATCGGCGGTTCTCGACCGGCTGCGGTTCGCCGCGTCGCTGATCGCGCTGGCACTGCCGCTCTCGGGCTGCGGCACCGGCGCGCTGTGGGACAAGTTCATGGCCAAGGACGACACCTTCGTCGATGAGCCCGCGGACAAGCTCTACAATGAGGGCTTGTACCTGATGAACGAGAAGAAGGACGCCAAGGCGGCCAACAAGAAATTCGAGGAAGTCGACCGTCAGCATCCTTATTCCGAATGGGCGCGCAAATCGCTGCTGATGTCGGCCTATGCGTCGTACAACGCCGGCGACTTCGACAGCTGCATCGGCTCTGCGACCCGTTACGTGACCTTGCATCCCGGCAGCCCGGACGCGGCTTACGCGCAGTACCTGATCGCCGCCTCGCATTACGACCAGATTCCCGACGTTTCCCGCGACCAGGGCCGCACCGAGAAGGCGATGGCCTCGCTGGAAGAGGTGATTCGCAAATATCCGACGTCGGAATACGCCGTCAGCGCCAAGGCCAAGCTCGAGGGCGCGCGCGACCAGCTGGCCGGCAAGGAGATGGCGGTCGGCCGCTACGAGCTCGAGAAGCGCAACTATATCGGCGCGATCAACCGCTTCAAGACGGTGGTCACGCAGTACCAGACCACGCGCCATGTCGAGGAAGCGCTGGCGCGGCTGACCGAAGCCTATATGGCGATCGGCATTGTCGGCGAGGCGCAGACGGCCGCGGCCGTGCTTGGCCACAATTTTCCTGACAGCCGCTGGTACAAGGACGCCTATAATCTTGTAAAGTCCGGCGGTCTCGAGCCGAGCGAGAATCAGGGGTCCTACATTTCCAGGGCCTTCAAGAAGATAGGTCTCGGCTAGGATTTATTCTTTTATGCTGGCGCGTCTGTCGATCCGCGACATCGTCCTGATCGAGCGGCTCGATATCGAATTCTCCAAAGGGCTGGCGGTACTGACCGGCGAAACCGGCGCGGGCAAATCGATCCTGCTCGATGCCTTTGCGCTGGCGCTCGGCGGCCGCGGCGATGCCGGCCTCGTGCGCCACGGCGCGGAGCAGGGCCAGGTCATCGCCGTGTTCGATGTGCCGAAGGGGCATCCGGCGACCACGATCCTCTCCGACAACGGCCTCGATGATACCGGTGAAATGATCCTGCGCCGCGTGCAGTTCGCCGATGGCCGCACCCGCGCTTTCATCAACGATCAGGCGATCTCGGTGCAGACGCTGAAAGCGGTCGGCAGCACGCTGGTCGAGATTCACGGCCAGCATGACGAGCGCGCGCTGGTCGATGCCGCCACGCACCGGCGCCTGCTCGATGCCTTTGCCGGCCTGGAGAAAGATGTCGCGGCGCTGGAGAAGCTGTGGGAGGCGCGCCGCACGGCCAACAGCGCGCTTGAGGAGCACCGCGCCGGCATGGAGCGCGCCGAGCGCGAAGCGGACTATCTGCGCCATGCTTCCGACGAACTGAAGACGCTCGCGCCGCAGGATGGCGAGGAGACCGCGCTCGCCAACCGCCGCACGGTGATGATGCAGGGCGAGAAGATCGCGGCCGATCTGCGCGAGGCGCAGGAGGCCGTCAGCGGCGACCATTCGCCGGTCGCGGCACTGTCGGCGGCGGTGCGGCGGCTGGAGCGCCGCGCGGCGAACTCGCCCACGCTGGTCGAGCCCGCGGTGAGGGCGATCGATACCGCGATCAATGCGCTGGAGGAGGCGGACCAGCATCTCGCCGCAGCGCTCGCGGCGGCCGATTTCGATCCGCTCGAGCTGGAGCGGATCGAGGAGCGGCTGTTCGCGCTGCGTGCCGCCTCGCGCAAATATTCGACGCCGGTCGACGGGCTAGCCGCGCTCGCAGCCAAATATGCTTCCGACGTGGCGCTGATCGATGCCGGCGCCGCGCAGCTGAAGAAGCTGGTCGCCGCTGCCGAGGAAGCCGACCGGCACTACAGTGCCGCAGCACAGAAGCTTTCAGCCGCGCGCGAAAAATCCGCGCAAAAACTTGACAAGGCGGTCAACGGCGAGCTCGCGCCGCTGAAGCTGGAGCGCGCGGTCTTTACCACCCAGATCGAGAGCGATCCGGCCTCACCCGGGCCGCAGGGCTTTGATCGCATCGAGTTCTGGGTGCAGACCAATCCCGGCACCAGGCCGGGGCCGCTGATGAAGGTCGCTTCCGGCGGCGAGCTGTCACGCTTCCTGCTGGCGTTGAAGGTGGTGCTGGCCGACCGCGGTTCGGCGCCCACCCTGGTGTTCGACGAAATCGATACCGGCGTCGGCGGCGCGGTCGCGGACGCCATCGGCTCGCGGCTGGCGCGGCTTGCGGGAAAGGTGCAGGTGATGGCGGTGACGCATGCGCCGCAGGTCGCCGCCCGCGCGAATCAACATCTGCTGATCTCCAAGGACGCCCTCGACAAGGGCAAGCGCGTCGCCACCCGCGTCAACGCGCTGGCAGCCGATCACCGCCGCGAGGAAATCGCCCGCATGCTGGCGGGCGCGGAGATTACGGCCGAAGCCCGCGCCGCGGCCGACCGGCTGCTCAAGGCGGCGACGGCTTAGTTTCTCGCCATGGCCAAAGCCGCGAAAGCCAAAAAGCTCCCCGACATCGCCGACCTCACCAAGGCGCAGGCCAAGGTCGAGCACATGCGGCTTGCGCTGGAGCTCGAAGGCCACGACAAGCGCTACTACCAGGACGACGCACCCAGCGTCACCGACGCCGAATACGACGCGCTGCGCCAGCGCTTCAATGCGATCGAGAAGCGCTTCCCCGAGCTCGTCAGTTCGGATTCGCCGTCGCAGAAAGTCGGCGCGGCGCCGTCGGCGCGTTTCAAGAAGGTGCGGCACGCGGTGCCGATGCTCTCGCTCGACAACGCCTTTGCCGAGCAGGACGTGATCGATTTCGCGGCGCGTATCGAGCGATTCCTGAAATTGCCCGACGACAAGATCGACTTTTCCGCCGAGCCGAAGATCGACGGGCTCTCGATGTCGTTGCGCTATGAGGGCGGCGAACTCGTTACCGCGGCGACGCGCGGCGACGGCGCCGAGGGCGAAGACGTCACCGCCAATATCCGCACGCTGAAGGATGTGCCGCACAAGCTGAAAGGCCGCAATATCCCTGATATCTGCGAGGTGCGCGGCGAAGTCTACATGACCAAGAAAGGATTCCTTGCGCTCAACGAGCGGCAGAAGGCGGCGGGCGACACCATCTTCGTCAATCCGCGCAATTCAGCCGCAGGCTCGCTGCGCCAGAAGGACCCGACCATCACCGCCTCGCGTCCGCTCGGCTTCTTCGCCTATGCCTGGGGCGAGATGAGCGCGATGCCGGAGCAGACGCAGAGCGGCATGATCCACTGGTTCGAGCGCTGCGGCTTCATGACCAATCCGCTGACAAAGCTCTGTCATTCGGTCGAGGAGCTGATTGCCTTCCACCGCAAGATCGAGGAGCAGCGCGCCGCGCTCGACTACGATATCGACGGCGTGGTCTACAAGGTCGACCGCATCGACTGGCAGGAACGGCTCGGCTTCGTTTCGCGCACGCCGCGCTGGGCGATCGCGCATAAATTCCCGGCCGAGCGCGCCATGACCGTGCTGCGCGACATCGAGATCCAGGTCGGCCGCACCGGTTCGTTCACGCCGGTCGGCAAGCTCGAGCCGGTCGGCGTCGGCGGCGTCATCGTGCAAAACGTGACGCTGCACAACGAGGATTACATCAAGGGCATCGGCGGCGACGGCGAGCAATTGCGCGACGGCCGCGATATCCGGATCGGCGACACCGTGGTGATCCAGCGCGCCGGCGACGTCATCCCGCAGGTGGTCGATGTCGTGATCGACAAGCGGCCGAAGGGCGCCAGGGAATTCCACTTCCCGAAGAAGTGCCCGTGCCCGCTGCACACCGACGTGGTGCGCGAGGAGACCGCCACGGGCGAGGAAGGCTCGCGGCTGCGCTGCAGCGGCGAGTTCGCCTGTCCGTTCCAGAAGATCGAGCACCTGAAGCTGTTCGTGTCGCGGCGCGCCTTCGACATCGACGGCCTTGGCGAGAAGCAGCTGCAATATTTCTTCGATGAGGGATGGGTGAAGGAGCCCGCCGATATCTTCACGCTGCCGAAACGCAACGCAAAACTGAAACTCGAAAAGATCGAGGGCTACGGCGAGACCTCGGTGCGCAATCTCTTTGCTGCGATCGAGAGCCGGCGCAGGATTTCGCTGGAGCGTTTCATCTATGCGCTCGGCATGCGTCATGTCGGCGAGACCACCGCGCTGGCGCTGGCGCGGGGCTATGGTTCCTGGCAGGCGTTCCATGATGCCGGGCTGAAGGTCGCCAAGGGCGACGAGGAGACGATTGCGGAAATGGATGCGCTGGACCAGATCGGCGACACCGTGATCAAGGCAGTCGGCGCCTATTTCGGCGAGAGCCACAACCGCGGCATTGTCGAGCGGTTGACCAAGGAGCTCGACGAGATCCTCGATGCCGAGAAGCCGAAGAGCAATTCGGCGGTCGCCGGCAAAACCGTGGTGTTCACGGGCTCGCTGGAGAAGATGACGCGGGACGAGGCCAAGGCGATGGCCGAACGTCTCGGCGCCAAGGCCGCCGGCTCGGTGTCGAAGAAGACGGATTATGTGGTGGCGGGTCCCGGCGCCGGCTCGAAACTCGCGGAAGCGCAGAAGCACGGCGTGCAGGTGCTGACCGAGGACGAGTGGTTGAAGCTGGTGGGGAATTAAACACTCGTCATGGCCGGGCTTAACCCCGGCCATCCACGTCTTTCCAACGGCGAGTCCGCTAAGACGTGGATGCCCGGGTCAAGCCGGGCATGACGAGTTCAGAAAGAGGCGCCGCCGCGAGCGTCACATCATCCCCTGTTCTTCCTCTTCCGCCTGCTCGATCAGCTCCTCGCTGACGACGACGTCGCGCCGCGGCACCAGGAAGATCATGGTCGAGGCGCAGGCGATCGAGATCGCTGTTATCGCCGACGTCAGCGGCAGCGTGGTGGTGGAGTGGCCGCCGAGCCAGGCGCCGAATTGCGAGACCAGCGAGCCCACGCCCATCTGCAGGAAGCCCATGGCGCCGGAGGCGGTGCCGGCGGCCTGGGGGCGGACGCTGATGGCGCCGGCGGCGGAATTGGCCATCACGAAGGCGTTGCCGACCATCACGATCATCTGCGTGCCGAACAGAAAGAGCGGCGTCTGGTTGACGCCGGCAAAGCTCCAGATCAGGTTCAGCGCGCTGCCGCCGAACTGCAGCATCAGCCCGAACCAGATCAGCTTCTCCAGCTGATGGCGCGGCGCAAAGCGCACGCAGAAGAGATTGCCGACCAGATACGCAAAGCCCGTGGTCGCAAACCACGCGCCATATTCGGCGCTGGTCCGGCCCATCTGCGTGACCACGATGTAGGGCCCGCCGCCAGCGAAGGTGAAGATGATCTGCGAGGCCAGCACCTGGCACAGCACGAAGCCGACAAAGGCGCGGCTCTTGAAGAGCTGGCCGACATCGCCGCGGAAATTCGCGCCCGCCGCACGGCCACCGCGCGTCTCCGGCAGCGCCAAGGCGATACCGACGGTAATGGTCAGCGCGGCCGCGGTGATGAGGTAGAAGATCGCGCGCCAGCCGAATGCGGTCTCCAGCAGACCGCCGGTGAGCGGCGAGAGCATCTGCGCGATCATCATGACAGCGATCACGAGGCTGATCATGGCGCCGACGCGCTCGCGCGGATAGAGGTCGCGGATGATGGCGCGGCTGATCACCATGCCGCTGGCGCCTCCCAGCGCCTGGAAGAAGCGCGCCGCGATCAGCTGCGGCAGGTTTTCGGCAAAACTGCAGGCGATGCTCGCCGCGAGCATGAGGCTGAGCCCGGCCAGGAGAATCGGGCGGCGGCCGAACTTGTCCGACAGCGGCCCCATGATGATCTGCGAGCAGGCGATGCCGACCATGTAGAGCGACACCGTCATCTGCGCGATCGAGATGTCGCGGCCGAACGTGGTCGCCAGGATCGGCAGCGCCGGCACCAGCATATAAAGCGAGATCGGCGCCACGCCCGTCATCAGCACGAGCAGGAGCAGCATGAGACGCGACGTCGCGAGATCGTTCTCGCTTGCGGCCGCGGGCTGCTTGATCACTCCATGCATGCGCGAAACGCTCGGGTCCGATTCAATGAATGTTGAATTGACTCTAGCGGGATCGCCGCGCGCGAACATGGGCGTTTCAGCATGCGGCCATGCCGATTTCGCGGCTGTTATAATAACGGGCAGGGGATGCACACACAGCTGTCATCATCCGCCTTGTGCGCAATTGCGCACTGGGGCGAATGATCCAGTATCCCAGAGACAGCAGTTGTCTACGGAGAGGCCGCGGCGTACTGGTTGCCCCGCCTTCGCGGGGCATGACAGTCATGGTGGTGTGAGAGCTATCACAGCGGCGCGGTCGCTACATCCAGCCAGAGCCGGTCGCTGTCGTCGAGCTGCGCGCGCACCGCGTCGCGCACCCGTGCGTGATACGCATTGAGCCAGTCGAGTTCTGCAGGGCTCAGCATCTTCACCTCGATCAGGCGGCGGTCGATCGGAGCAAAGGTCAGCGTCTCGAAGGCGTTCATCGGCTTCTCGGCGCCGCTGACATCGGCGGCGGTGACCAGTTCGAGATTCTCGATGCGGATGCCAAAGCCGTCGGTCTTGTAATAGCCGGGCTCGTTGGAAAGGATCATGCCGCGCTTCAGCGGCGTGGTGCCCAGCTTTGAAATCCGCGCAGGCCCCTCATGCACGGAGAGATAGCTGCCGACGCCGTGACCGGTGCCGTGCTCGAAATCCACGCCGGCCTGCCACAGAAATTGCCGCGCCAGGGTGTCGAGCTGCGCGCCGGTGGTGCCGTCGGGAAATACCGCGCTTGCGATCGCGATATGGCCGCGCAGCACGCGGGTGAAGCGGTCGCGCATTTCGGCGCTGGGTTGGCCGACCGCGACGGTGCGCGTGACGTCGGTGGTGCCGTCTTCATATTGGGCGCCGGAATCGATCAGCAGGAGATCGCCGGGCACGATGCGCCGGTTGCTCTTGCGGGTGACGCGGTAATGCACGATGGCGCCATTCGGCCCGGTGCCGGCGATGGTGGGGAAGGAGACGTCTTTCAGCGCGCCGGTGTCGCGGCGAAACGTCTCCAGCGCCTCGACGGCATCGATCTCGGTGAGCGCGCCCTTCGCCGCCTCGCGGTCGAGGAAGGCGAGGAAGCGCGCCAGCGCCACCGCGTCGCGCCGGTGCGCGCTTCGCGTGCCCTCGATCTCGGTGGTGTTCTTCACGGCCTTCAGCAGCGCCGTGGGATCGCTGCCGCGGATCGGCTTGCCGCCGGCCTCCGTGATCAGCCGGCTCAGCGCGTCGGCGGCGGTGGCGCCGTCGAGCGCGATCGTGCTGCCACATTTCGCCAGTGAGGTGAGCTGCGGCGTCAGCGTGTCGGGCTCGCGGACATCGGCGGATTGCTCGAGATGGTCGCGGGTCGCGTTCGAGAGTTTTCTGTGGTCGATGAAGACGGTCGGCCGGCCGTCCTTCGGCACCAGCGCGTAGGACAACGGCAGCGGCGTATGCGCGACGTCGGCGCCGCGGATGTTGAAGGTCCAGGCCACCGCATGGCTGTCCGACAGCACGAGCGCGTCGGCGCCGAGCTTTTCCAGCTCCAGGCGGATGCGCATCAGCTTGTCGGCTTCCGCTTCGCCGGCATAGCGCGGGCCGTGGATGGCGACCGGTGCGACCGGCGGCGGTGGCCGCTCGGTCCAGACCGTATCGATGGGGTTGCTGTCGACCGCGACCAGCTCGGCGCCGGCCTTGGTGCAGGCCGTGGCCAGCCGCTCGGCGGCGGCCGAGGTGTGCAGCCAGGGGTCGAAGCCGAGACGCTCGCCCGACTTGAGGTGTCTTGTGATCCAGCTCTCCGGCGGCGGCTCGACCAGCGATTCCACCGCCCAGGCCCTGCCGTCGACCTGTTTTGCGGCTTGCAGGGTGTAGCGGCCGTCGACGAACAGCGCGGCTTCCTGGGCCAGCACCACGGCCAGGCCGGCCGAGCCGGTGAAGCCGGTCAGCCAGGCCAGCCGCTCCTCGGAGGGCGCGACATACTCATTCTGCTGCTGGTCGGCGCGCGGCACGACAAAGCCTGACAGCTTCCGGCGCGCCAGCTCTTCCCGCAGGGCGGACAGCCGCGCCGTCAGCGCGACCCCGCTTTCGGGCTCCTCAAACGTCTGAAAATGGGCTTCGAACATCGTGCCGGTACTTTAGGAGTATGAGACAGACCCCGCAACGTGGAGGAATCGGATGAAAATTGCCGTCAGCTTTCAGAATCCGCTTGCAATCATGTGGACAGAGCGATTTGCTGTCACATGGCGTACATCCAACGAGATGGCGCTGGGGGAAAATTTCCAGGAGTGGTTTCGGCTCAACGGCGAGTGGACACCCATGCCTGCGTTTACCTTTGAGAAGCTATCGCCCCCGGTACGTCGCACCCCCAATGCGCCGGTCGCCAACAAGAAGCAGCGTGGCATGATCGGCCACATGCTCAATCGACTGGTCGAGGCGCGAGCGAAGCGCTCGCTGCGCAAGGGCCGCCAGAAAAAGGCCTAGTCGTTTTCCAGTTCCGACGCTTTGACCACGCTCGCGCCGACGAGCCGGTTCCCCTCATATTCCCGCACGATCCGCTCATCCGCGCCGACCACACCGAGATCGAACTCGCAGGTAGGCGCCACCAGGATCATCCTTTCCCCTGCAATCACCAGCACCGAGACATCGTGCGCCTCGCCGGAGGCCGCGAGATTCCTGATTTCGCGGTGATACGGCTGCTTGCGCCAGGCTTCGGGAAAGCCGGGATCGCAGCGGATTTCGAGGCCGTCCTCCGAGGCCGTCACCACCAGTTTTGACTTGTTCGGTTTCCAGTGTGCACCGAACCGCGGGTCGATCAGCCAGAGGCAGTTGAAGGCGGTGCATTCCGCGGGCCGCGTCTCGTAGACCAGGCAGCCACGGCCGGGCTTGCAATGGCGGCACCATTGGCCGGCCGGTTTTGCCAGCTGCTCGATCGCCATCACCTTGCAGCAGAGCGTGCAGTCCCCGCACGCGCGTGCCGTCATGGCGCCGCGCGCAGCAACAGGCTGCTCCAGCCCTCGATTTTCAGATGCCGCACCGGCACCAACCCGCGCGCGCGATAGGCCGCGATGACGGCGCCCGCCTGATGGTTCAACAGCCCGGACAGGATCACGTGCGCCGACGGCGCGAGATGTCTTGTCATGGCGCCGGCGAGCTGCCGCAGCGGATTGGCCAGGATATTCGCCAGCACCAGATCGAACGGGCCGTGCCTTGCGAAGTCGGGCGCGGCAAAACCGGTGGCGAGGATCGCCTGCACGCGATTGCCGACACCATTGAGCCGCGCATTCTCGCGCGCGACCTTGACCGAGGGCGTGTCGATATCGCTCGCGAGGATGTTCCGGTGCATCGCCTTGGCGGCGGCAATGGCGAGCACGCCGGTGCCGGTGCCGAGATCGAGCACGCGTTGCGGCTGCCGCGCCTTCAGTACGTGATCGAGCAGCAGCAGGCAGCCGCGCGTGGTGCCGTGATGGCCGGTGCCGAAGGCCAGCGCCGCCTCGATCTCGATGCCGAGCTTGTTGGGCGGAATGCGCGCCCGGTCATGCGCGCCATGGACGACAAAGCGCCCCGCAGGCACCGGCACGAGGTCCTCGAGGCTCGCCTTCACCCAGTCCCTGGCCTCGACGGTGTCGAAGACGATCGTGCCGGCAGCTTCCGCGCCCGCGGCGTTCGTCACCAGCTCGCGCAGCAGCGCCTGGTCCGGCGCGTCAGCAAAATGCAGCGTGACATCCCAGCGCCCGTCCGGCCGCTCGAACGCCGCCACCGCCGCCTCGCCCTCTAAGAAGATTTCGGTCAGCACGTCGACCACGCCCTTGGCGGCATGCTCGTCGCCGATAGCAAAGGTCGCGCGGTGGGTGGCGGGGGTGAGGGTGGAGGCGTTCACTTGTGTTTCGGTTGCAGGATCACGATTTCGTTGCCGGCCGGATCGTTCCCCAGGGCCATGGTAGGCTTGGTGGAAAGCAGGAGGCCGGAATGGACGTATCATCTATTCTGTTTGCTGTGGTCTGTCTGGGGTCGATCCTGATCATAGGCGACCTTGCCGAAGATCTGGGGCGCAAGCCGTCGCGCTGGATGTGGATCGCAGTCGCGATCGGACCTCTCGCAATACCACTGCTTTACCTCGTTGCCGGGATGTCCGCCCTGACGAAAATGATAAGGGCCGCAAGGCCCGCGAATTGAGAGAGCGCCCGTGACCCTGCCTGCCGGAGTTCCGCTCCGTAACCCCGTTGATAGCCTGTGAACCCCAGGTAGCGTCGAATGAACACAGCTGAACGGGTTGTCCACTTCCTGCGCAAGCGGCCGGGACAGTATTTCTGCGACGATTGCATTGTTCAGGAACTAAGGCTTTCCCAACCCGTCACGCGCATGACCGATCAAATCGGCACGGGATCGAACATGAGAGGGTCGAGAAATCGGCGAGAAATGGCGATCTGTAGCCTGTGCGGGGAACGAAAGCTTTCGATTATGGCGCTGCCTGAAAAACTGAACTGATGCACAAATTTCAAACTGACGCACTACCGAACTTTCAGAGGATAGGCCGCAGGACATACCCTGATTTCGCACCGGCATCAGCCCCGTTTATCCACAACACCCGCGCGGCCTTTTCCGGGGAATCCTCGACCGCTTCTCCACAGCCTTTCCACAGGCCTGTCGGCGGCTTGCCAACAGCCCCTGCGGCCTTGGTCTCCGGACGCGCCCATTCCATCAAATTTGAGGATTAATCGCTGTGCACCTTAAGGGGAAATTGAAAGTTCCCGATTAATTCAACCTTAGATTTTGGATCGTAGATATACGGACGCCGAGGGCAATTCGGTGAAACTCCAGCGGAGGCGAAATTGAAGCATCACTTTTTGAAGTTCCTTTCTGACGAATCCGGCGCGACGGCGATCGAATACGGCCTGATTGCAGCGGGCATCGCGCTCGCCATCATTGCGGTCGTAAACGGCCTGGGCTCCAAGCTGAACGACCAGTTCACCTCGATCTCGACCTCGCTCAAGTAGCCATTCGCCGCGACGCCGGGTGCCTTCTCAGGGCAGGTGTCGCGGGCTCCGGCGGGGCGGTCAAGCAGTGCAAACAGGGCCCGCGTGGCGGCTGACGGCCTCCGCGCGGGGAGTCATTTCGGCGGCGGGAATTCTGCCATCATAGATTGTATCTTACTTGCTTACCGTGTTGTTCCGGCTCGCTAAACTCTTAGAATATCAGCCGAATCCGGTTCGATTGGTGGAACCTTCCACAGTCCATCCACACGATGTCAACGGCTTGCGAACAGGGCGCGGTGGTCGGCCAGAATCGCCTTCGCCGCGTTGTGGCCGGGGGCGCCGGTAACGCCGCCGCCGGGATGGGCGCCGGAGCCGCAGTGATAAAGCCCCCGCAGCGGCCCGCGATAGTCGGCATGTCCCAGCATCGGCCGCGCCGAAAACAATTGGTTCAGGGTTAAGGCCCCGTGAAAGATGTCGCCGCCGAGCAGGCCGAATTGCCGCTCGAGATCGAGCGGCGACAGCATCTGCCGGCCCAGCACACTTTTCCCAAAACCCGGCGCAAAGGCGTCCACCGTCGCGATCATGAGATCGGCGACCTCCTCGCGGTGGTCGTCCCAGGATTTGCCGTCAGGCAATTCGGGGGCGACATGCTGGCAGAACAGGCTCGCGACATGCGCTTTCTGCGGCGCGAGCGAATCGTCGAGCGTGGAGGGGATCAGCACTTCGACGACAGGCGCGCGGCTCCAGCCATGCGCGCGGGCGTCCTGCCAGGCGCGGTCCATGTAGCCGAGGCTCGGCGCCAGGATGATGCCCGCGGTGAGATGATCGCCCTCGCCGGGCAGCGCGGTGAAGGAGGGTAGCGCTGCGAGCGCGACGTTCATCCGGAAAGTACCGGAGCCGTTGCGCCAGCGATTCATGCGCGCGGAAAATTCCGGCGTCAGCGCGCCCGATGGCACCAGCCGCGTGTAGAGCAGCTTTGGATTGACGTTGGCCGCAACATATTTCGCGCGGATGGTCTCGCCGCTCTCGAGCACGACGCCAACGGCGCGGTCCTTCTCGACGATCACTTCGCGGACGCCGGAGTCGAGCGTGATGTCAGCGCCGGCCTCGCGCGCCGCGCCCGCCATCGCCTGCGAGATCGCGCCCATGCCGCCGATAGCATGGCCCCAGACGCCTTTCTTGCCGTTCACCTCGCCGAAGGCATGGTGCAGCATCACGTAGGCCGAGCCGGCGGCATACGGGCTCGCATAATTGCCGACAATGGCGTCGAAGCCGAACAGCGCCTTGACGAGGTCGTTCTCGAACCGCTCGTCCAGCATCTCGCCCGCGGAGCACGTGAAGAGATCGAGCAGGTTGCGGCTCTGCTCCAGCGACAGGCCACGCAGGAGGTTGGCGGTGCCGAGCGCGTTGAAAGCTTCGCGGATCGCGGCCGCGCCAAAGCCCTCGACCAGGTTCGGCGGCGCGCGCAGCACGAACTGGCGCAGCACATCGGCGATGGCCTCCAGCTCGCGCGAGAAGCCGTCGATGGCTTCTGCGTCATGCACGCTGAGCTTTGCGACCGAAGCCTTGGTGCGGCCGTCGCCGGTGAGGAGGTAGCTGCCGTCCGGCGCAGGCAGAAAGTTCTGCGCGCGGCGCTCGACGATCCTCAAGCCGTGATCGGCCAGCCTGAGATCGGCAATGATTTTCGGATTGAGCAGGCTGACCGTGTAGGCCGCGACCGAATTGCGGAAGCCGGGATGAAATTCCTCCGTCACCGCGGCGCCGCCAACCACCTTGCGCCGTTCGACCACGCGCACGCGCAGGCCGGCGCCAGCAAGATAGGCTGCGCAGGTGAGGCCGTTGTGGCCCGCGCCGATGATGACGACGTCGGTCTCGTTCATGTCAGTTTCAAGAATTGTTGATCTTCGTCTTGCTTCTTAGCGAAGACGGCCGGGGCCGCACAGCGATTTTGCGCGGCTTCCCGCATTGCTCCCTGCTGCTTCGTGTGCTCTTTTGCCGCGTCCGGCGGCCGCCGGGAGCAAGCCGGAGTGTCCATGAGTTCGACTGCCGCCGCCCTCGATCAGCCCGCCGCAGCCGAGCAGCCGTCCGCCACGCGGAACCGGCTGGTGCTGATGGTCTATACTTCGGCGATCTTCGTCAGCGCGCTGCTGTTGTTCTCGGTGCAGCCGCTGTTCACCAGGATGGTGCTGCCGCGGCTCGGCGGCTCGCCCGCGGTGTGGTCGGTGGCGATGGTGTTCTTCCAGTCGCTGCTGCTCGCGGGCTACGCCTACGCGCATTTCCTGATGCAGATCAAAAACCGCGCGATTCCGGTCGCGGTGCATCTGGTGCTGCTGGTCGTTGCGATCCTGACGCTGCCGCTGTCGATCGCAAGCTCGTGGGGCGACCCGCCGACCTCGGGCTATGCGTTCTGGTTACTCGGGCTGTTTGCGGTATCGATCGGTTTGCCGTTCTTTGCGCTCGCGGCCAACAACCCGCTGCTGCAGGCCTGGTTCGTGCGCACCGGCCATCCCGCCGGTCCCGATCCCTACTTCCTCTATGCGTCCTCCAATATCGGCAGCTTCCTCGCGCTGCTTTCCTATCCCGTGCTGCTGGAGCCGATGTTCACGCTGCGCACGCAGAACCTGATCTGGACCGGCGGCTATGGCCTGCTGATCCTCTTGATCGCCGCATGCGGCGCGCTGCTGCTGCGCTCGCCGGGGCTCGCGCTGGCGGACCGCGAGACCGAGGAAACCTCGGCGCCGGCGCCAAGCTGGATGCTGCGCGCGCGCTGGATCTTCCTCGCCGCGGTGCCGTCGGGCCTGCTGATCGCGGTGACCGCGCATATCTCCACCGACGTCGCCGCCGCGCCGCTGCTCTGGGTGCTGCCGCTCTCGCTCTATCTGCTCACCTGGGTGCTGGTGTTCCAGTCGCGTCCGCTGCTGCCGCACAAATGGATGCTGATGATCCAGCCGCTCGCGATCGCGGGCGTGATCGTGCTGCTCGCGATCGGCGGCGAACAAAACCTGCTCTTGACGGTCGGCGGCCATCAGGTTTGCTTCTTCCTGATTGCGATGGCCTGCCATGGCGAACTGGCGCGCACGCGGCCGGCCGCGAAATATCTCACCGGTTTCTATGTCGCGCTGTCGTTCGGCGGCATGGTCGGCGGGTTGTTTGCCGGGCTGATTGCTCCCTTCGCTTTCTCGTGGGTCGCGGAATATCCGATCCTGCTATCGCTCGCAGCACTCTGCCGACCGGCGGCCAGCGAACGCTGGCCGGCCTGGACCCGCTGGTACTGGCCGTTCCTCGCCGTGCTCGCCATCGCGCTGATCGTGCTGGCCTACAGGGAGGGCTCGATCTCGACCTGGCTCGAGGACCATCGCGTCTGGGTCGCGGGCAGCGTCGGTGTGCTCGCAGCGCTGGCTGCGCTCGGCCTCAATGCCGACCGCTGGAAGGTCTTTGCGACCGCGGTGGTCGCGCTCGCGCTGATCCGTCTCTATCCTTCCGATGACGGCCGCGTCGTGACCGCGCGCAGCTTTTTTGGCGTGCACAAGATCGTGGTGACGCCGCACGGCCAGTATCACGTGCTGATGCACGGCACGACCATCCACGGCGCGGAGAAATTCCAGAACGATGACGGCACGCCGGTCCAGGGCCGGCCCGAACCGATCAGCTATTACCACAAGGACGGCGGCATCGGCCGCGCCATATCAGCGATCCGCGAGCGCAAGGGTGCACCGCTGCGCGTGGCCGTAATCGGCGTCGGCGCCGGCACGCTGACCTGCGCCTCGGAACCGGGCGAGACCTGGAAGTTCTTCGACATCGACCAGACCATGGTCGATACCGCCAAGGACCCGAAATATTTCACCTACATCCAGAACTGCGCGCCCGACGTCAAACCGGTGATCGGTGACGCGCGCCTGACATTCGCGAAAGAGCCCGACGGCGTCTACGACGTCATCATCGTCGATGCCTATTCGTCGGACGCGATCCCGATCCATCTCGCCACGCAAGAGGCGATGAAGATCTACAAGGCCAAGCTCGCGCCGCAGGGCGTCGTGGTGATGCACGTCTCCAACCGGCACCTGGAGCTGGAAAGCGTGGTGGTCGGCATTGCGGACGCCAACGATCTCAAGAGCTGGGTCTACAATGAGGATTCCGGGCGCGACGACGAGTATATCTTCGCGACCGACGTCGTTGTCTCCGCGCGCGAAGAAGCCGATGTCGGCGCGCTCGCCTCGTCGGACAAATGGACGGAGACCGAGCCGACCGAAGGCGAGCGGGTCTGGACCGACGATTATTCCAACATTCTGGGCGCGGTCTACCGCCGCCTGAAGAACGGAGAGTAGGGGATTGCCGCCTTTAGCGGCAATGCGCGCAGTTGCACGGGCGGCGCGGGCTGTGTACTGGTCGGTTAATTTCGATTCTGGAAATACCCCCCGTGCAAAGGACCCGCGACAACAAGGTCATCAAGAGCCGGCATTTTCACAGGCTCCAGCGTCGGCATTTCATCCTGTTCGATGTCCTGCCTTTCGTCGGTACCCTGGTGGCCCTCGGCCTGCTGTTCTATCGGCCGATCGGCGCGCTCGACATCGGCCTGTTCTTCGCGATGTGGCTCATCACCGGTCTTGCCCTCACCGTCGGCTATCACCGTCTGTTCACCCATGGCGCGTTCGCGACCTCGACCGCGGTCAGCGCGCTTCTGGTCATCATGGGCTCGATGGCGGGAAGGGGACCGATGCTGTCCTGGGCCGCCATGCACCGGCGCCATCACGAATTATCCGACCATGAGGGCGACCTGCATTCGCCGAACCTGCATGGCAGCAGTCTTGCCGGCCGCCTGCGCGGCTTCCTGCATGCGCATCTGACCTGGATGATCGAGCACGATTATCCGAACGTTGCCCATTACGTGCCGGACCTGATGGCGGAGCGGACGCTGGTCAGGGTGAACAGCCACTACACCACATGGGTGGTGCTTGGCCTGGTGCTTCCTGCCGCGATCGGCGGGCTGGTCAGCCTCAGCCCATGGGGAGCTCTCACGGGGTTTCTCTGGGGCGGCGTGGTGCGGATGTTCGTGGTCGAGCAGACCATGTCGGCCATCAACTCGGTGATGCATACGTTCGGCACGCAGCCCTTCGTGACGCGGGACGACAAAAGCCGCAATTTTGCCGTGATGGGGCCGCTCGGTTGGGGCGAGGGCTGGCATAACAACCATCACGCCTTCCCTTATTCGGCGGCGTTCGGGTTGCATTGGTACGAGTTCGACCCGGGCTTCCTGTTCATCCGGCTGCTCGAACGGCTGGGGCTGGCGTGGGACGTCAAGGTCCCGAGCCGCGAGAAGATCGCCCGGCGCAGGCAGCGCCCGGCGGGCGGCACGGCCGACCTCGAAGCAGGCTGAGCGCGGCTGCAAGGCGGTGCCTTGCCGGTCTGTTATAAGCCGGCAAGGAAACGAGCCAGAACAGTCGCGGGAACCATGCTTTTCAACGACTATCCGTTTCTCCTGGTTTTCCTGCCGGCGGCGTTCGCGATCTATCGCCTCGCCGATCCCTTTTCCCACGCGCGGATTCCGGTGCTGGTGCTGCTGTCGCTCGCCTTCTACACGGTCGGCAATCCGCACTTCATCCTGCTGCTTGCGGCCTCGATCACGGTGAACTGGCTGGCCGCGCTGGCCTATGGCCGCCTCAAGCGCGGCGCGATCATCACGGCCGCGATCGTGCTCAATCTGGCGCTGCTCGGCGTCTTCAAATATGCGAACTTTGCGGCGTCCAATCTCGGCTGGCTCACCGGCCACCCGATGCCGCTCTTCGATCTCGGATTGCCGGTCGGCATCTCCTTCTTCACCTTCCACCACATCATGTATCTGGTCGACCTGAAGCGCGGCAAGGCGCCGCTCTACGCGTTCGACCGCTACGCGCTCTACATCTCCTTCTTCCCGCAGCTGCTTGCGGGACCGCTGGTGCGCTGGTCGGAGGTGATGGAGCAGTTCGGCCGCAAGGTCTATGTGCCGGGCTGGCAGCGCGAGTTCTGCGTCGCGATCTGTTTCATCACCATCGGCCTCGTCGAAAAGATTTTCCTCGCCGACCGCATCGCGCACAATCTCGATCCCGTCTATGCGCTGGCCGAGTTCGGTCCGGTGAGCAACGGCGACGCCTGGCTCGCGCTCGCCTTCAGCTTCCAGATCCTGTTCGACTTTGCCGGCTATTCCGACATCGCGATCGGGCTCGGCCTGCTGTTCGGCATCAAGCTGCCGTTCAATTTCAACGCGCCGTTCCGCTCGGTCAGCATCCAGGATTTCTGGCAGCGCTGGCACATGACGCTGATGGCGTTCCTGCGCGACTACGTCTATTTCCCGATGTTGAATGCGCGCATCCTGCCGCGGCGCTATCTGCCGCTGCAGTCGCACGCCGCGACGCTGCTCACCATGATGCTGTGCGGCCTGTGGCATGGCGCAAGCTGGACCTTCGTGCTGTGGGGCGCGATCCATGGCGTCGCGCTGGTGGTGTGTGCGCTGTGGCGCCGCCACGGCCCGCGGCTGCCCGTGTTCGTCGGCTGGACGCTGACAATTATCCTGGTGCTGCTGACGGGGGTGATTTTCCGCGCCGGCTCGCTGGAGGTCACCTGGAACATCTTTCAGGGCCTCGCGGTGGCGCCCAATCTGGAGCGGGGCAAGCATCTGCTGTCGCTCCTGATCGTGCCTGCGATCGCGGTGGCGCTGCCGGCGAGCCAGGACATCATCGCCTTCCTGACGCGCCGGCCGCGGCCCTGGCTGTTCGTGCTCGCCGGCTTTACCCTGCTGATCATCCTGCTCGACCTCGGAGAACGCAACGTTGTCGGATTCGGCTACTTCAACTTTTGAATCCAAAACTTCTGAAGAGATGACCCCATGGAGCCGCTGCCTGCGCGCCTGTTTCGGCACGCTCGGCATTTGCGCCGCCCTGTTGTTCGCCTTCCTGCTTGCGGTCGATCCCTATGACAGCGGCCGGTTCGGCGTGCTCGGCATCGACGGCATGGTCGATCGCAACACCGTCACTGCGAACGCGAGCCGCGCGCGCGACCCGAATTTCGATTCCGCGATCGTCGGCAACTCGACCGCCTTGTTGCTCAATCCAGACCCGCTGTCAAAGGCCACCGGCCTGCGCTTCGTGCAGCTGTCGGTGGTCGGCGGCAGTCCGGGCGAGGAAATGGCGGTGCTGGATTTCTTCCTGCGCCATCATCCGCGCCTCGGCGCACTGGTGATCGTGGCCGATCCCGGCTGGTGCGCGCACACCCAGCGCGGGAAGCCGCGTCCGTTTCCCTATTGGCTCTATGGCGACAGCCGGCTTGTCTATGCCGGTTACCTGTTCTCCGGCGCGGGGATCGAGCATGCCATTCAGCGGGTCTCGATTGGCCTCGGCAAGCGCCAGCGCAGCGATCCCTCCGGCACCTTCAACTCCGAGGACGTCTGGCCGGCGGGCCAGTTCTTCGAGAAGAACATTCCGGCCGATCCGTCGCCGGCGGTGGATGCGGCGAGCCGGGATAGTTTCCCCGATGTGTCGAAGCTCGACGGCATGGTCAATAACTTGCCGCCTGAGGTTCCCGTCGTGATCCTGGTGCCCCCGACCTTTGCGCCGACAGTCCCGCAACCCGGCAGCGATGCGGCGGCGGAACGGCAAGCGTGCAACGCGGCTTTGCGAAAGATCGTCGCCGGCCGTCCGCACAGCAACTTCATCAACTACCGCGTCGACAACGCACTGACCCGCGACCGCGCCAATTTCGTCGACTACATCCACTACCGCCCGCTGATCGCGGCGAAGATATCGGAAGGCATCGCCGCCAGCATCCGCCAGGGCGAGGCGGCGAAGATCGATTTTTGATTGTTCGGATGCGGAGCGCGTTGCGTTATCAGAGCGCCGTTTCGCCGGGTCGACTAATGTCGGTCTTCGCAAAGTCCCCGCCCTTGAACAGTAGTGGCTCGCTGCGCGTCACCGCCAGCGCGTAGGAAAAGCAGTCGCCGTAGTTCAGCGCGGCAGGATGATGTCCCTTGCCGTAGCGACGCCACGCACGCCGCGCCGCATCGGCCTGCTCCGTGTCAAAAGGAACGATCTCGGCACCGACCCTGAGGAGCCAGAGATCAAACTCGCGCCCACCCGCATCGCCCAGCCGCGTCTCGATAACCATCGTCGCTTCGAGCACCGTTGCTGCGGAGATCAGCCGGACTGCGTCATCCGCGATCCGCATTTCGATCTCTGCCGCGTCGGGTTCGTTGAGGGCGATTGCCAAGATCGCCGAGGTATCGATCACCATCAGCGCGGCAATCCGTGCTCGTCATATCCGAGAATTTCTTCTGGCGTCCGGTCATCTACGACCGGCATTTCACTCCAGCGCCGACGGATTTCGGCCATATCCTCCAATAGCGTGGCTTTACGGGACTGGCCGCCAACCCGGCGCAATCGCTCCTCGATGGCCCGTTTGGTTGCCGTCGTGATATTTTCGCCGGTGAGCTGCGCCAAGGTCCGGGCCAAGCGCTCGGTTTCGGGGTCTTTTATGCTCAGAGCCATGGTAAGGTTCCTTGGTTCCTTATTAGGTATCTTCTACCTATATAGCACGCAAGCCCCAAAAGGCCCCAGATTTATTATCCTTGGCGGCAATCGGGTAGGCCCTCATCACAGGCTGAGCGATAGACAAATACACATTCAAGCTGGTCCAAGCCGAATAGCCCAACGATGCCGCGTGCCTTGCGCCAAGCTGATGGAAATCAACTACGGTGGAATGGACATCGTAGGCCCGGGGCGGCCGGCCAGACACTACGAGGATCTGCATCGGCGGGGTCGTCCAGGTCCGATTCCAGGATGGAGCGGGCAACGGCCATTGACCAGAGGCTGAAATCCAAGGACTCTTGAAACCGTAGACAGGCATCCGTTGCGGTTCGGCCGCGAACAGAACCCTCCTCCTTTGGAGCGGAGCATCATGTCCGACACTGGCGTAGTGAAGGTAAAGGGCTATTGCAGCCTTTGCATTGCTCGTTGCGGCACGGTTGCAACGATCGAGAATGGCCGTTTCACGCGGCTTGATCCGGATCCCTCGCACCCGACCGGTCAGGCGCTTTGCGCCAAGGGCCGCGCTGCTCCCGAAATCGTCTATCACGGGGATCGCCTCACCCAGCCACTGCGGCGCACGCGCCCGAAGGGGGATGCCGATCCCGGCTGGGTACCGATTTCCTGGGACGAAGCCCTGGACGCGACAGCGAACGCCATGCGCGAGATCGCGACACGACACGGGCCGCATGCCGTCGCATTCAGCCAGTCCTCGCCTTCAACGACCGCCATCGCAGACTCCGCCACCTTCGTGCGACGGTTGATGAATGCGTTCGGCACCCCGAACATGGTCTTCCCGCTGGATTTGTGCGGCTGGGGCCGGGGATTTGCCACCCGCTTTGTCTATGGCGTGGGAAGCGTGGGTACCGGTAGCGCGGGCGGCGCCATGCCGGACATCTCCCGCAGCGGCTGTCTGGTCTTGTGGGGTTACAATCCCTCGCACTCGCGCCTGACCCATGCCACGGCCGTCATCGAAGCCCTCAAGCGCGGAATGAAGCTGATCGTCATCGATCCGCGTCACGTTGGCCTCGCCAACAAGGCTGACATCTGGCTGCGTGTGCGACCCGGCACCGACGGCGCGCTGGCGCTGGGCCTCGCCAACGTGATGATCCGGAACGGCTGGTATGATCGCGGCTTCGTCCGCGACTGGAGCAATGGTCCTCATCTGGTCCGAGGCGACAACGGCAAGCTGTTGCGCGCCAGCGAACTGGCGGCGGGCGGCGATGCCAGTCATTATGTCGCGTGGGACGAAGGCACCGGGCGTCCCATCGCATACGATCCTGTCACCGGCCGCTATGACGGCCCCAGCGATCGTCTTGCGCTGAGCGGCGAGTACCGGGTGGCCGGCATTGACGGCATGATCGATTGCCGGCCCGTCTTCGATCATTATACGGAAATGTGCCGCGCCTGGTCGCCGGAAATGGTGGAGGCGACGTGCTGGATTCCGCAAACGCAGTTGGAAGAAGCGGCGCGCACCATCTGGCATGCCGGCCCGGTTTCCTACTATGCCTGGAGCGGGCATGAGCAACATGCCAACACGACCCAGACGGCGCGCGCCTTGGCGTTGCTGTATGCGTTGACCGGCAGCTTCGACGCTCCCGGCGGCAACGTTCTGCTGCCATCGATTCCAAGTGCGCCGATCACCGGCGAGGATCTCCCTGCCGCGAAAAACATGTCGCCGGCGATCGGAGTGGCCGAACGTCCGCTCGGACCGGCGCGATGGAACAGCGTGGCCGTGCTGGACTTCTATCGGGCTGTGCTCGAAGGCACGCCCTATCCCGTACGGGGACTGATCGGCTTCGGCCACAACATGCTGCTCGCACAATCCGACCCGATACGCGGGCGCGCGGCTCTGGCGGCGCTGGATTTCTATGCCCATGCCGATTTGTTCATGAATCCGACCGCCGCCATGGCCGATATCGTTCTGCCCATTGCGTCCTGTTTCGAACGCGAGGCCCTGAAGATCGGTTTCGAGATCAGCGCTGAGGCGCAGTCAGTGGTTCAGTTGCGTCCGGCGGTGGTGCCGCCGCCCGGCGCGGCGCGTTCCGATACGGATATCGTCTTCGACCTCGCTGGACGCCTGGGTCTGGCGGAGCAGTTCTTCGGTGGAAGTGTCGAGGCCGCCTATCGCCACCAGCTCCAACCCAGCGGCGTTACGCTGGAACAGCTTCGCGCCGAGCCTGGGGGCGTGTTTATGCCGCTCGTTACAAAGCATGCGAAGCATGGCAGGCCGGACAAGAACGGTGACCCGCACGGCTTTCCCACGCGCTCGCGCAAAGTCGAATTCTGGTCGGAGATGCTGCTCGAGCGCGGATATCCGGCGCTGCCCGCCTTCGTCGAACCGAAAATCAGTCCGTTGTCGCAGCCCGAGCTGATCGACCGCTATCCTCTGGTGCTGACCTGCGCCAAGCCAACGCTGTTCTGCCAGAGCCAGCATCGCGCCTTGCCAAGTCTGCGCAAGCGCGCACCGCATCCGGAAATCGAAATGCACTCCGCGGCCGCCGGGGAGCGTGGTATCGCGGCGGGAGACTGGGTATCCTTGGAGACGCCCTTTGGCGGCATGCGTGCGCGCGCCCGCCTGAACGATCAGCTCGATCCCCGTGTCGTCATCGGGGAGCATGGCTGGTGGCAGGGTTGCGACGAACTTGCCGCGACTCGCTACGATCCCTTCAGCTCCGAAGGGTCCAACTTCAATGCAACGGTGGACCCCACGAACCGCGATCCCGTCAGCGGCACGCCCGGCCACCGTGCCAATCTGTGCCAGATCACGCGAGTCGTGGCGTAGCCTGCGCCAAAGCACAGCCATCTGCTGAGATCACTCCGCGCCGGCGTCGAGCGTTGGCAGGTGCCCGTCCAGCCAGAGCCTTCGCGCCAGAGCATGCTGGATCTTGCCGCTGGTGGTTTTTGGCAGCGTGCCGGGTCGGATCAGCGCGATGTGGCGGGCGAACAGCTCGTGCTGGTCGGCGACGCCTTCGCGGATCAGCTCCTTCAGTTCCTTTTGATCGATCTTGTGGCGCTCGGTGCGTTCGATCTCCTGCACGATCGCGAGCGTCTCCTCGCCGTTTTCATCCCGCACCGAAAACGCCGCACCGCCGTTCTGGCGCAAGGACGGGTGCAGGCGTTGCACGGTCTGCTCGATGTCCTGCGGATAATGGTTGGTGCCGCGGATGATGATCAGGTCCTTGATCCGTCCGGTGACGAACAGCTCGCCGTTCTCATCGAGGAAACCGAGATCGCCGGTGCGCAGCCACGATGTCGCGGCGTCTTCACCCTCGATGCGCGCATGCAGGCCGTTTTGGGTGGCAGCCTCGTTGCGCCAATAGGCGTGCGTGATATTCGGCCCGCTGACCCAGATTTCGCCGACCCGGTTGACGGGCCGCCGGATGCGGTCGTCGGGATCCACGATCGCGATCTGTTCGCCCTGCAGCGCGCGCCCGCAGCCGACCAGCGTCTGCGCGTCGGCGCCATCGGCCGGCGGCTCCGCCCGATGCGCCTGCAGCGCGCTTTGGCTCACGGTTCGTGTGGTGGGCCCGGCGCCGCGGCTGCCGCCCGAGATCAGCAGGGTCGCCTCGGCCATGCCATAGGCCGGGAACGTGGCGTTCGGCTGAAAGCCATGAGCGAGGAACGTATCGGTGAATTTGCGAATGGTGTCGCGGCGCACCGGCTCGGCGCCGTTCAGCGCGGCCTTCCATGAGGAGAGATCGACACCCTCCATCTGCTCGGGCCGGTAGCGGCTGACGCAGAGGTCGTAGCCGAAATTGGGGCTGCAGCCGACTTCAGCCTTGTAGTGAGCGATGGCACGCAGCCAGTTCAGCGGGCGCTGCATGAAGGCGTTGGGCGCCATCAGCACGCAAGGCGCCCCGACATAAAACGCCTGCAGCGCGTTCAGGATCAGCCCCATGTCGTGATAGAGCGGCACCCAGTTGACATAGGTCGATCTGGAGGTGTTGCCGAGCGAGATGCGGATCATCTCGAGATTGGCGAGCAGATTGGCATGCGTGACCGCGACGCCCTTGGGGTCCGAGGTCGAGCCGGAAGTATATTGCAGGAACGCGATGGTTTGCGGGTCGGGCAGCGGCAGCCCGGCGTCGTCCGCTTCGCTTGCGGTGAGATCGACCGCCAGCCATTGCAGGCCTTCATGCGCAAAACGCGCCTGCAGATCCTGGCGCAGGGTGAAGGCGGACGTGGTGAGCGCGACCGCCGGCTCGCAATTGGCGAGGATCGCCGCGCTGGAATCGCGCGCGCTGTTCCGGCGCGGCATCATCATCGGCACCGCGATGACGCGCGCGATCAGGCAGCCAAAGAATGCGACCATGAATTCGAGCCCGGGCGGGAACACCAGGAGCGCGCGATCGCCGGGCTGCACGAATTTCGTGAGCCGCGCGGCCAGGGCGCGCGCCGCATCGTAGAGCTCGCCATAGGTCAGCGCCGATTCCTCGCTGCCGCGGTCGTTGAGGAAGACGTAGGCGCGCTCGTTCGCCTGTGATCGCGCCCGCTCCGCGAGCAGCGCCACCAGCGAGGAGAAGGAATTCATTTTGGGAGTGCTCGGCCGCGGCCTAGGCGGCCGGGCGCGCCGCGCGCCTCTTGGCCAGATGACGCGACAGCTCCTCGACCGTCGGATGATCGTAGAAGTCGTCGGTGGTCAGCTCGACGCCGAGCTTCTCCTCGAGCTCCATCATGACATAGACCACCATCGCCGAATCCAGGCCGAGCCGGTTGAACCTGGTTTTGGTCTCGATGCGGTCCTTCGGGACGCGCAGCGTCTGCGCCAGCGAATCCACGCAAAAATCGGAGATTTCCTGTTCCGTCATGGCGGTCCCGAGCTTGAATCCCGGGACAATACGAGCGCGCTTCGGCTTGTCAATCAACTGCCGGGCCGGCTGTTGACAGCTTGATTTTGCTGCCCAAATCGTCGGCAACGGGCATCGGTCCGTGATCGGAGAGCCGGATTTCGGCGTCGGAAGGGGCCGCTCAGTTCTTGTTCTGAGCAGCCGGCTGCTGGGTCGGGGCGGCCGCCGTGAGCAGCGGGAGCGACGACGGCGCGCCCTCATCCTCGTCGAGGAACGCCTGGACGCGGGACTGGATCGATTCCTTGACATTGTCCGGGCCGCGGTCGCTCAGCCAGTTGTGCTGGAACTCGGTCTTGACCACGGTGATGCCGGCCTTGGCGCAGGTATCGTCATCGGGCACCACGCCGGGATCGGGCTTAAACACCGGGTCCTTGGAACGGAACGACAGGATCTTGACCTTGCCGTCGGTCAGGAACGGCACGCGCAGATTGTCCAGCGTGACGACCTTCTTGACCATCTCGGGATGCATCTTGGCGAAGTACATCGAGATGTCGCCGCCGTTGGAATGTCCGATCAGGGTCAGGTGCTTGTAATCCGCGCCCGGATACTGCTTCTTCAATTCGTCGATGGCGAATTTGATGTTGAAGACGCCGCGATTGTACTGCATGCGGCGGCCGACATATTCCTCGCCGACCTTGGTCACCATCGGATCGTCGATGTCGAGATCGTGCTGGATGCTCACCACCATGTAGCCGCGGGCAGCGAACAGGTTGGCGAGGAACGAATATTCGGTGTTCTTGACGGTGTTGCCGTGGCTCAGGATCGCGACCGGCAGCTCGATCATGTCGGCGATGGCCTCCATCTCGCGGTCGCGGCGGATGGCGACGTCGACGGTGACGGGGCGGTCGCTGCGGAGCGGATCGACGAAGGTCAGGGTCTTGTGGTGGATCGCCCATTTGCTCACGCTGAAATAGCCGAGGACCCCGAGCGCGCAAATTGAGAGAACGATGAACCCGCGCTTCATATCGACCTCCAAAATCAACTTGTTTTTATCCGGCCTTTTTATTCGGTCCCGCCCGCTCGACGGCTCGGGGGCAGCCCGCCGGCTTCCCTAAAACGAAAGATGCCAGTCTTTTCAGGCCATTCCCGCCGTCGCCGGAGGAGGAGCCCAAGGGCCTTCGCCTTCTTTATTTACGGCTTCTTTAACAGCCAGATGACTGTCATGATGGGCGACGATCACGATCGATCGAACGGCCAGAAATCCTCAAGGAAAGTTGCCAAGGAAGAAACGCAAATGTGGGATGGCGCCTTGCTGTCATCCTGGCGGCGGGTTTGATGTCGGGATCAGCGGCGGCCGAGGACTTTCTTGCGGGCAGGCGGCTTTATGACGACGTCCGGGGGATGATGTTTCGTCGACCGGGCCCGAAATCCTCGAGCCGGTGGCGCGCGCCGTTGCCGACGACGTGCGCAAGCTAACCGAGCGCGGCGAGGAGGCGTTCAGATAAATCAGGACCCGGAGGCGGGTGCGCCGGCCGCCTCCAGCCGCGGTGGTTTTTTGGCGCGCGTTTCGGACAGTCGCGCGCGGGGCTCGGGATTGCGATCGCCGTGGCGGGCGCAATCCAGATCAGGAGCAGGCTCCGTTCGAGCGTGCATTGGGTGATCGCGGTCCATTCATAGGCGGCCCGCGCCCCATTGCTGACGACGGTGACGCCAGCGTGGTCGAGCTCGGCCGTCCGCGGCTCACCTGAATTCACAATTGCCTTGTAATACCGCCGTCGCGCGCTCCATCCGAGAAGCGCGGCGGCGATCCAGCACGCGATAATGCCGAGGCCGAACGAGTACAGGCTGAAATGTCCCACCATCTCGATCGCCTCCGGGTCGGAGAGATTCTGCGCTGCCAGCCAGCGGAACCACAATGCGACCGGAATTGCGCAGAAAATCATTGCAACGGAGATGTTGAAGGCGATCCAGCTCCGGCTGCGCCGGTCCACCGCGCCGGCGTAGCCCGCGTATTCGTCCGCGGTGAGTTTGTAGGTGACGACAATGCGCTCGGGCGCGGGTTCGCTCATCGTCGGATCTCCCGCGGTCGAAGAAGCGGCGTCAGTATGACGCCGCGTCCTCCGATCCGGTTCAGGCGATGAGGGCGCTAGTTCTGATCGTAGTAGCTGCGCGGCTGATAATATTGCTGCTGCTGCTGATAATAGTAGCCCGGGGGCGGCGGCACATAGCCCGGGTTGCCGTAGGCGCGGGGTTGCGGCTGCTGCTGATAGACCTGCGCGTCATAGACGCGGCGGCTTGGGCGCGGCGCCGGGTAGATCTGCTGATCCGAGCTGCCGTCGGCCGGATAGATGTAGCCGTCATCCTGGCGCGGCTGCACCGCTTGTGGCTGCAGCACTTGGCGATTGCCATAGGGCTGCGGCGCGACCTGATTGCCATAGACCTGATTGCCATAGACTTGCGGCGCTAGCTGCACGGGCTCGCCGGCGGTGGTCGAGGCATATTGATCATCATAGGTCTGCGGGGCGCGGCGGGCGGTGGCCATATTCGGGCGCGGGTTGCGCGCCAGCGCGATCGCGGCCGAGCCGGTCAGCGTCACGGTGGTGTTGAGCACGCCCTGTTCTTCGACGAGGGCATAAAGCGTCGAGGCATTGGCCTTCGACAGCCGCACGCAGCCATGGGAGGCGGGGTTGCCGAGCCGTCCCTCGGAGTCGGTGCCGTGGATCGCGTGACCGATCTTGGTGAAGAAGATCGAATGCGGCATCGGCGCGTCGTCGAATTCCTTGGAGAAGTGGTCCGCTTCCATGCGGAAGGCGCGGAAGCTGCCGTTCGGCGTCTCGCGCGAGGGAATCCCGGTCGAGACCGGCCAGTGATAGCGCGCCACGCCATCGACCGCGACGGTCATCACCTGGTTGTTCTTGTCGATGGTGATATCGACTTTTGCCTGGGCGGCGTGTCCGGCGAAAAGGATCAGGCCGGCGAGTGCAACGAGGAAGGAACGCATTTTACCTTTGGCCTCCGGGCCTGTTTTGTGCGCCGCGGCTCTCCGTCCCCGGCGATCAATATGCCCGAAATCCGGCTTTGGTTCCAGTGACCTGCGGCGGGCATCCTTAATGTGTCTCATCAATAGGGCCAGAGGTCGGGTGTCCGCGCTGAATTTTTCGCGAGCGGGCCGGCGGGAGGACCTCGATTTGGCCGTGACCACGCAACCATTCGGCCACGCCGGCGTTTCCAATACCCGCCTGCTGCGGCGATATCCGCCGGATTTTAGGAAATACAGATGAAGAAAACCAAGGTTAAGAGCGCGGTCCTGCCCGCCGGCTGGACGCCGTTCATATTCGCTGCGCTCGCCCTCGCCATCGCGCTGGCGCTGCTTGCCATGCCCCACGCCGGCCATGCCCAGGGCATCGTCCGTGGTGCGCAGGAGGGCTCCTACGAAGGTCACCGGGTCGCCGGTCCCGTGGGCGGTGTGGTGGGAGGCGCGGTCGGCGCCGGTGTCGGCGGCGCCATGGGCGCGGTCGAGGGGGCGTTCGGCCTGCCGGAGCCACGCTGGCATCATCATTGCAACGGTTATCGCGACGGCGTCGGCCGTTTCCACTGCTATCGGTATTGATTGAGTCTGTCATTCCGGGGCATGCGAAGCATGAACCCGGAATCTCGCGATCCTCAGGTGCGCAATTGCGCACCATAGTTCGCTGCTCAGCGCGCCATCCAAGTCGGCTGTTGCCGACTTGGACAAATATGATGGCCGAACTCGGGTAAACCCGAGTTCGGGGATGACGCGCTTTCGCGCGTCAGTTCTTCAGCCGGTAACCGGTCTTGAATATCCACCACACCAGGACCATGCAGATGACCAGGAAGGCGGTGGTCATGCCGATGCTCAAGGCCACGCTGACGTCGGCGATCTCGTAAAAGCTCCAGCGGAAGCCGGAGATCAGGTAGACCACGGGGTTGAGCAAGGTGATGGTGCGCCAGGGCGACGGCAGCATGTTGACGGAATAGAAGCTGCCGCCGAGGAAGGTCAACGGCGTCACCACCAGCATCGGGATCATCTGCAGCTTCTCGAAGCCGTCGGCCCAGATGCCGATGATGAAGCCGAACAGGCTGAAGGTCACCGCGGTCAGCACCAGGAACGTCAGCATCCACACGGGATGATGGATGCGCAGCGGCACGAACAGGCCGGCAGTGGCGAGGATGATCAGGCCGAGGATGATGGATTTGGTCGCGGCCGCCCCGACATAGCCGAGCACGATCTCGATATAGGAGATCGGCGCGGAGAAGATTTCATAGATGGTGCCGACGAATTTCGGGAAATAGATGGCGAAGGAGGCATTGGCGATGCTTTGCGTCAACACCGATAGCATCACCAGCCCGGGCACGATGAAGGTGCCGTAGCTGATGCCTTCGATCTCGGTGATGCGCGAGCCGATGGCGGCGCCGAACACCACGAAATAGAGCGAGGTCGACACCACGGGCGAGACGATGCTTTGCAGCAGCGTGCGCCCGGTGCGGGCCATCTCGAATTTGTAGATCGCGCCGATCGCCCGGTAATTCATTGCGCGTGCACCAGACTGACAAAAATATCCTCGAGCGACGACTGGCTGGTGTCGAGATCGGTCAGGCGGATGCCGGCGTTGCGAAGATCGCCAAGCAGGCTCGTGATGCCGGTGCGCTCGCCCTTGGTGTCGTAGTCGTAAATCAGCGCGCGGCCGCCGTCGCAGAGTTCGAGCTGATAGGGTGCGAGCGCGGCGGGGACCGCGTCGAGCCTGCCCTGCAGATGCACGGTCAGGCGCTTCTTGCCGAGCTTGTCCATCAGCCTCGCCTTGTCCTCGACCAGGACGATCTCGCCCTTGTTGATGACGCCGATGCGGTCGGCCATCTCCTCGGCTTCCTCGATGTAATGCGTGGTGAGGATGATGGTGACGCCGGAGGCCTGCAGCGTGCGGACCACTTCCCACATGCCCTTGCGCAATTCGACGTCGACGCCTGCGGTCGGCTCGTCCAGGAACAGGATCTGCGGCTCGTGCGACAGCGCCTTGGCGATCATCACGCGCCGCTTCATGCCGCCGGACAGCGTGCGGATCGCGGAATCCTTTTTATCCCAGAGCGAGAGATCCTTCAGCACCTTCTGGATATGGGCCGGGTTCTTCGGCTTGCCGAACAGGCCGCGGCTGAAACTCACCGTCCCCCATACCGTTTCGAAGGCGTCGGTGTGCAGTTCCTGCGGCACCAGGCCGATCATCGCGCGTGCGGCGCGGTAGTCGCTGATGATATCGTGGCCGCCGACGCTGACGCGGCCCTCGCCGATATTGGCAATACCGCAGATGATGCTGATCAGCGTGGTCTTGCCGGCGCCGTTGGGGCCGAGCAAGGCGAAGATCTCGCCCTTGTCGATGTCGAGATTGATGTTGTTCAGCGCCTTGAAGCCGGAACCATAGGTCTTCGACAGATTGGCGACGGAAATGATGGGGGACATGCAGGAAGATGGTTGGGCCGGAAAGCGGGACGCGGCACGTCGGACCGCTCTGCGGCAGGAAAAGAGCAGGCCGTTTGATGTAGGAAGCGGAACAGATTTCCGCAATCGCCCGATTGGGCAGGTTATTTCTTTTTCTTCGCCGACTTTTTGGCAGCAGGTGTCGCGGCGGCAGGCGTAGATCAAAGAAAACTATTCAGCAGCGTGCGCCGGCGCGCGCAATTCGATCAGGGCCACCATGTTGGCGTCGATATCCCCGGCGACTTCCGGATCGGCCTTCAACTCGGTCAGAGTCCGGGCGCGCGGTAACGGTTTTCCGTCTTGCTGAAGCGCCTCGACATAAAGCTCCAGAGCCTCCGGCGCATTATGCAGGGCTTCATCGATATCATCGCCTGCAGAAGTGCAGCCCGGAAGGTCGGGGAACCAGACGCCCACAGCAGTGTCCGGCCCTGCATCTTCAATGATGGCAACGTAGTGAGCCATGGTTGACCTCACGGCGTATGTAGGGTGGGCAAAGCGTAAGCGTGCCCACCATTCTTGGTCGCGGCGGATGCGTGGTGGGCACGGCGCTTTGCGCCTTTGCCCACCCTACGTAGCCATAGCTCGAGGATCGACTACTTCCTTTTCTTCGCCGACTTTTTGGCAGCAGGTGTCGCCGCGCCCGGCGCGGGCGGCTCGGTCTCCGGCACCTTGCCGATGGTCACGATCTGGATCTGCAGATTGACGGGCGAGGTCGGATGCACCTGGTCGATGAATTGCTCTTCGCCGAGGCCGAGCGACTGGATCCGCTTGGCCGAGATCTTGAAGGTGTTGACCAGCACATCGCGGATGGCATCGGCGCGGCGCTGGCTCAGAATCACATTGGCTTCGCGTCGGCCGTTGGAATCGGAATGGCCAACGATCAGGAAGGTGTATTGCAGCAGCGGCGCGTTGACGAAGGCGTCGGCGATACGCCCCACCGTCTCATAGGAATCGGGGAGGATGATCGGCGTGTCGACGTCGAACTGGATCGCGACATTGAAGGTCGGCAAGCCCTTGAGCTCGGGCACGATCGGCGGCCGCTTCGACGGCTCGGGCTCGTTCTTTCCGCGCATTTTCGATCGCTCGGAGATCTTCTGCTTCAGCGCCGGAAGGTCGAGCTCAGGCCCGGTGTCGAATTTTTCGAGCGTGTTGACGATGTCGTCGCGCGTTGGTGTTGCAGGCGCTTGCGCCCGCGACGGCGACACCGCAAAGGCGGCCAAGGCCAGCAGCAGGCAAATCTGGCGCCGCGCCATACGCATCAGCGATACCCCGCATCGATCGTGGCCTGGGTGCAGTTGCGGCTGACGCCCTTGGCGGTCAAGAGGCACGGCACCGACTTGCTGGTCTCCTTGGTGGTGCCGTGGCAGAGCTTGATGATTTCCAGCCGGCAGGCGCCGGCGACCGTGACGCGGGCGTTGATCCGCTTCTGGATCTGGTCGAACGGCACCAGGTAATTCGCCTTGCACTGCGGCGACGCCACATCCTGGTTGCGGGACAGGCATTCCTTGAGCCGGCTGGAGTTGAGGTTGACGCCGCGGCAATTGGCGGTGATCTCGGCGCCGCAGCTCTTGGCCAGCAACGCCGCGGACTCGGAAAATGTCATGATGGGGTCCGCCGCGCGCGCCAGCGAAGGCGACGCGAGCGCGAGAATCAAAAGGATCGTCCGGCCCCGAACCATGGCCGGTATCTCATACGATGAGATCAAGGATGGTCAAGGCCTACCAAGGGTAGACCCCGTCATAATGTCACGCCCGCTCGACAAAACTATCCACCACCTTCTTCTCGCCGGCCTTGTCGAAGGCGATGGTGAGCTTGTTGCCGTCGATCTTGACGATATGGCCGTAGCCGAATTTCTGGTGGAACACGCGGTCGTCGAGGGAAAATTCCGAGACCGTGCCGGTGGATTTCGCCACCAGCTCGCCCTCAATGGTCATCGGCCCGCGCTTAGTTCGCGAGGAGAAGCCGCCGCCGAAATCGCGCGGCGAGGCATCGCTGCGCGAGCCTGAAAACGGCGACTGCTGCTCCTCAAAACCGCTGCGCGCTTGTCCGCCCTGGCCGTTGCGGCCGCGGCGGGCCTGTGCGCGCTGCCAGCCCGGCGTGCCATAGCTCGAGCCGAACGACTCGACGTTGTCGAAGCGCGACGGGCCGTAGCCGCCGCTGCCGCCCCAGCCCGAACCGCCCTTGGATTCCGTGATCTCGACATTCGCCGGCGGCAATTCGTCGAGGAAGCGCGAAGGGATCGTGGTGGTCCAGGTGCCATGGATGCGGCGGTTGGTGGCGAAATAGAGCTTTGCGCGGCGCCGCGCTCGCGTCAGCCCGACATGGGCGAGGCGGCGCTCTTCCTCCAGGCCGGCGCGACCCTGCTCGTCGAGGGTGCGCTGGCTCGGAAACAGGCCTTCTTCCCAGCCCGGCAGGAACACATTGTCGAATTCGAGGCCCTTGGCCGAATGCAGCGTCATCAGCGACACCGCCTCTTCCTCGGCGCCGCCGTCGCGGTCCATCACCAGCGCGATGTGTTCGAGGAAACCTTGCAGGTTCTCGAACTCCTCCATGGAGCGGATCAATTCCTTGAGGTTGTCGAGCCGGCCGGCGGCATCGGCGGAGCGGTCCTTCTGCCACATCTCGGTATAGCCGCTCTCGTCGAGCACCATCTCGGCGAGCTCGGTATGCAGCATGACCTCACGCGCGCCGCGCCAGCGGTCGAACTGCGCGACCACGTCGCGCAAGGACCCGCGCGCCTTCGGCTTCAGCTCGTCGGTCTCGACCACCGCGCGCGCCGCCTCGAACAGCGGCATGCGGCGCTTGCGGGCGTGGTCGTGCAGCAGCTGCACGGTGGCATCGCCCAGGCCGCGCTTGGGCACGTTGACAATGCGCTCGAAGGCGAGGTCGTCGGCGGGCGAATTGATCACGCGCAGATAGGCCAGCGCGTCGCGGATTTCGGCGCGCTCATAGAACCTGGGACCGCCGATCACGCGATAGGGCAGGCCGAGGGTGACAAAGCGGTCTTCGAACTCGCGCATCTGGTAGGACGCGCGGACGAGGATCGCGATCTCGTTCAGCCGCTCGCCGGCACGCTGCAGGTCCTCGATCTCCTCGCCGATGCCGCGGGCTTCCTCTTCCGAATCCCAGGCGCCGGTGACGGTGACCTTCTCGCCGTCGACGTCCTCCGTGCGCAAGGTCTTGCCGAGCCGGCCTTCATTATGCGCGATCAGATAGGAGGCGGCGGCGAGGATGTGGCCGGTCGAGCGGTAATTGCGCTCGAGGCGAATAACTTTCGCGCCGGGAAAATCGTGGTCGAAGCGCAGGATGTTGTCGACCTCCGCGCCGCGCCAGCCATAGATCGACTGGTCGTCGTCGCCGACGCAGCAGATGTTCTTGAGGGGAGGGGCGCTGTTCTCCCTCTCCCCGTTCGCGAGAGCAGGGGCATTACTCTCTTCGTCATCACCGGGCCGACGCGAAGCGTCGTGACCCGGTGATCCATCTTGTGAAGAATCGATGGATTGCCGGGTCAAGCCCGGCAATGACGAGTTGGAAGGCGCCTGCGACAGCAGGCGCAGCCAGAGATACTGCGCGACGTTGGTGTCCTGATATTCGTCGACCAGGATGAACTTGAAGCGCTGCTGGTATTGCCGCAGCACGTCCGGGTGCTCGCGGAAGATACGGATGTTTTCCAGCAGCAGATCGCCGAAATCGGCGGCGTTCAAAATCTTCAGCCGCTCCTGGTAGCTCGTATAGAGCTTGCCGCCCTTGCCATTGCCAAACACCGCGGCCTCGCCCGCCGGCACCTGCGACGGGCCGAGCCCGCGATTCTTCCAGCCGTCGATCAGGCCGGCGAGCATGCGCGCCGGCCAGCGCTTGTCGTCGATGTCCTCGGCCTGCAGCAGCTGCTTGAGCAGCCGGACCTGGTCGTCGACATCGAGCACGGTGAAATTGGACTTGAGCTGCGCCATCTCGGCATGGAAACGCAGGATGCGGCCGCCGATGGAATGGAAGGTGCCGAGCCACGGCATGCCCTCCACCGCCTGGCCCAGCATCTGGCCGAGCCGCAGCTTCATCTCGCGCGCGGCCTTGTTGGTGAAGGTCACCGACAGGATCTCGTTCGGTCGGGCGCGGCCCTGGCTCAAAATATGCGCGATGCGGGTGGTGAGCACGCGCGTCTTGCCGGTGCCGGCGCCGGCCAGCACCAGCACCGGGCCGTCCAGCGTCTCCACCGCTTCGCGCTGCTCGGGATTGAGCCCGTCGAGATAGCGCGGGGTCGCGGTCGCGCGGGCGCGCGCAGCAATGCCGCCGGCCGCAGGCTGGTGATCGGGGACGCTCAGTTGGCTCAGTTTGCTCGGCTCGGTCATTGCGAATCGTTTTTCCCCACGATGGCACCGCGGGGACGTCAGGGGGAGCCTTCTTAGCAGGGATTAGAGCCTATATGGGGCCGAGCCGGCCGGTTTTACAGAGTTATTGGGACGTGCCGCGAGGGCTGATTTTCCGGACGGCCCGGCGGGTTTTGTTCCAGCGAGCGGCACAAATTTTAGCGGTTTCTCGGCCCGGAACCTTCGTTTCCGCGACGGATTATTTTGGCAACCGCGGCACTCATGCGCCGCCCGAGCAACAAACGGAAAACAGAGGTTCTGGACATGTTAGGCTGGGTCGTCACCTTCCTCATCGTCGCCTTGATCGCGGGCATCCTGGGCTTCGGCGGCGTCGCCGGCGCTTCGATCGAAATCGCCAAGATCATCTTCTTCATCGCCGTCGTGCTGTTCCTGGTGTCGGCCGTGGTCGGCGTGTCGCGCGGGCGGACGCGGGTCTAGCGCAGGAAAAACCCGGCGCGAGCGGGCGCCGGGCTCAGAGGCGGAATCGCGCGGCTCGCGGCGTCAGGTTCGCGAGCCGGTCGCCTTCGCGGCGGAACGGGGCAGCCGGTCCAGAAAGCCACGCATCAGCCTGGCGGCGTCGCTTGTGGCTTCATCGAGCGCGAAATGGCCGGCGTCCAGCACATGCATTTCCGCTTTCGGCACGTCGCGCTTGAGGGCCGCGACCTCGGCGATGTCGAAGGTGGGATCGTAACGGCCCCAGATAACAAGGGTGGGTGGCTGGCGCTCGCGCAGCCACCTCTGCCACGCCGGGTACGCGGCCGGATTGTTGCGATAGTCATAGAACAAATCCGACATGATATCGGCCTCGCCCGGCCGGGCCAGGAACGCGACTTCATCTCTCCAAAGATCGGGACTGTAGCGCTCGGGGTGCGGCGAGCTTCCGACATGGCGTTGCCGCGAATTTTCGACCGAGGCGAGGCCCGCGCGATATTTCGCTTCGTTCGCGGCCCGGTCCGCCCAGAAACCCGTGCGCGCAGCCTGCAGCCGGCCGAGCCCTTCTTCGTGCGCCACCGCATTCTGAACGATAAGCGCGGTCACCCGCTCCGGATGGGCGACGGCGAGCCGGTAACCGACCGGTCCGCCATAATCCTGCACATAGAGGGCGTAGCGGTCGAGGTGCACGGCTTCCGTGAACGCGCCGATGATCTCGGCGATGGCATCGAAGGTGTAGGTGAATTTGTCCGGCGGAGGCGCGTCCGAATTTCCAAACCCGGGATAGTCGGGCGCGACCAGATGATAGCGGTCGGCGAGCTCCGGCATCAGCGTGTCGAACATCCGCGACGATGATGGAAAGCCGTGCAGCAGCAGGATGACCGGCGCGTTGGCCGGGCCTGCTTCCCGATAGAAGATGTTGAGGCCGTTGACGGTGACCGTCTTGTAGGTGGTCGATCGCGCAGGCGAATTTGCCGGTGCGGCGGCGGACGCAGCTTCGCCTGGCAATGCCGTGACCAGGTTGATGATCAGCCCGGCGGCGAGCAGGCGGCGAACGGACATGACGATCTCCTGGCGATTTCCTGGCGATCTCCGGAAAAGGCGCGATTGCGGTAGGCGAGCCAGGCCGGCCAGGTCAACGCCGCGCGGCGCAGTTGTCGCTGCAGGCCGCATTATTGTCGCCATGAGCTTGCAAAAAGACATGAGCTTGCAAAAAGACATGCGCTTGCAAAAGAGAAGAGCGCCGGCCAACAGCCGGCGCTCTGCCGTGCCGATGATATGCTCAGCGCTTGACGATGACGATCTCCAGATATTCGCTGGGCACGATCATGGTGCCGTCGTCGGCGCGGTTCATGGTGCCGATCAGCGCCATCAGGTCGTGGTGCAGCTTCTGCTGGTTGGCGGCGTCGAGCGCGGCAAACGCCTTCAGCATCGGGCCGTAATAGTTCTTGAAGACCTCCATGAAGTGCTCGGGCGAGCGGTAACGGAAGTTGAAATGCCGGCGCTCGGCATGGATGGCACTTGCGGATGAACCGAACATCTCCTTGATACGCGCTTCCGTGCCCCACAGCGCTGGCGATTTCGCGCCGGCCGGTGGCGGCAGATATTTGCCGAGCGTCTTGAACACCTGGCCGATGAAGCCTTCCGGCGTCCAGTTGGCGAGACCGATCTTGCCGCCGGGCCGGCATACCCGCACCAGTTCGGCCGCCGCGCGGTCCTGGTTTGGCGTGAACATCACGCCGAAGGTCGAAACCACGACGTCGAAGGCGCCGTCGCCGAACGACAGCGCCTCGGCGTCGGCTTCCTTGAACTCCATCTTCATGCCGTCGGCCTGGGCGCGAAGTTTTCCGCGCGCCAGCAACCCGGGGACATAATCAGTCGACACCACGTCGCAAAAGCGGCGCGCCGCGGCGAGGCTGACATTGCCGTTGCCGGCGGCGACGTCGAGCACCTTCTGGCCCGAGCGGATGTCGAGCGCTTCGCAAAGCTCCTCGCCGACGATCTGCAAGGTGGTCCCGACGACCGCGTAGTCGCCGGAAGACCATGCCCCATGCTGGCGTGCCTTCAGCGCTTCGAAGTCGGGTTGTACCTGCTGGGTTGCGGTGGCGGTCGTAGCCATGAGATTTCTCCTCGATGATGTCGGTTGAAATTTTCCTTGAATTTTCCTGCGCGGCGGGCCGCGCAGGGTCGCGATTGGCTCAGGCCTGGCAGGCCGGAGCACGCTTCGCCGCAATCTTGCGACCGGCCGGCTTGAGCCTGGGCTTGGGCTTTTTCTCAGGCCTGGGCAGGGCTGCGCCGTATCGCCGCATCAGGGTTTCGAGAAAGCCGGCATAGGCGGCCAGTCCCTGCACTGATGGGAGGATGGCCATCGTTGAACTCCTTGATATCGTGGGTACGTCCGATGGCGGCGACCGGCTATCCAGATTGCGACACGGCTATCCCGTTTCTGAACTTTTCGCCGTCTTCGCGGACTCATTGTGAGTAGAGGAGGTGTTGGACGTGCCTGCAGACCAGCCCCATGCCCCGACAGGATCGTTGCAGCCTCGCGCGGTGCGCCGCGCGCTCGATGCGATGCATGCCAATGTCGGCCATCGCTGGACCCTCGCCGGGCTCGCGGCGGTCGCAGGCACATCCGGCCGGACGCTGCAGCGGCAATTCCTGTCATTCCTCGGCAAGACGCCGCATGCGGTGCTGCGCGACATCGGCTTCGAGCGCGCGCGGCGCGAATTGCTGCAGGGCGCGCACCGCGAGAAGATCATGGACGTTGCGGCGCGCTGCGGCTTTCCGCATTTCGGCCGTTTCGCGGTCGAGTATCGCCGCCGCTATGGCGAGACGCCGTCGCAGACATTGAAGCGGCAGGCGGTGCTGTCAGCCGCGCTCGCCTCCATGCCGCCGCTGTTCGTGCCGCGGCGCGACCGGCTCACGCTGGCCTTTGCCGGGATCGAAGCCGGTCCCGATCAAATCGAGATCGCGCGCCACATGGCCGGTGATCTCTCGACCGCACTGGCGCGCACCGGGGTCGCTGTGACGCGCGAGGCGCATCTGGCGCGCTACCATCTCACCGGGTCGATCCGCCCCGCGGGCGCGCAAGTGCGGCTGCTGTTCCGCCTCACCGACCGCGAGACCGGCCGCCAGCTCTGGGCGCATCGCTCCGACAGCCTGCTCAGCTGTGACTTCGCGGCCGAAGAGAATTTTGCGACCCGGATTGCCGCGGCGCTGCAGCCCTGCCTGCGCTCGGCCGAGATCGAGCATGCGCTGCAGAAGCCGCGCGGCGAGCTCAGCCCGCACGATCTGGCGTTGCGCGCGATGCCCGGCGTGCTGTCGTTCGATGCCGAGGGCAATGCGCAGGCGCTGGAATGGCTGGAGCGCGCGATGGAGCGCGATCCCGGCCAGCCGCTCGCCATTGCGCTGGCGGCCTGGGCCCATCTGCAGCGCGTGGTCTACCATTTCACCGCCGAGCCGCAGCATGACCGCGCGCGCGGCATCGAATTGACCCGGAAGGCGATGGCGCTCTCCGGCGATGCCACCACGCTCGCCGTGCTCGGCAACGCGCTGACCCTGCTCGGCGAGCTCGACACTGCCGCGCAGGTGATTGCGAAAGCGCTCGCGGTCGACGGCGGTTCGGCCTGGGCCTGGGGCCGCAGCGGCTGGATCGACGTCTATCGCGGCGATCGCGAGTTGGCGATCGAGCGTTTCAAGATTGCGCTCGATCTTGCCCCGCATGACGTGCTCGCCTTCAACAGCCAGGTCGGCATCGGCTGCGCGCATTTCCTGGGCGGCTCCTATGCCGAGGCCGCGATCTGGCAGGAGCGGGCGCTGAAGCAGCATCCGTCCGCGTTCTGGGTGCATCGCACGATGTGCGCGGCCTATGTGCATGCCGGCGCGAAACCGCTGGCGCGCCAGAGCCTCGGCATGCTCCGGGTGCGCTATCCCGAGCTCACGGTCTCGCAGATCCGGCTCGGCATGCCGCCGCTGCCGCCGGTGCAGCGCGACCTCGTCGTCGGTGCGCTGTCGGAGGTTGGTCTGCCGGCCTAGCGCTTCACCGGCATGGCGACGCTGCGGCCGATGCCTTCCGGCCTCGGCACGCCACCATGCGACTTGACCACGTCGGCGACGCGGGCGCGAATGTCGGGCGGAAACGGCGCGACCTTGCGTACGTTCATGTCGATATGAACGGTCATGTTCTCCGAGGTCGCCGACAGCCAGCCTTCGGTGGCGTGGCGCAGTTCCTCGAAGGTGTGCAGCCGCTTTTCATCGGCATCGAGCAGCCAGACCGAGACCTGCACGGGATCGCCGAGATGAATCTCGCGCAAGTACCGCACATGACATTCGGCGGTGAAGGTCGAGCCGTGGCGCTCCTTCATGTAGGTCGGGCCGATGCCGAGCTGCAGCCATAATTCGTCGATGGCGCGGTCCATCATCACGTTGTAATAGGCCATGTTGAGATGGCCGTTATAGTCGATCCATTGCGGCTCGAGCTGCATCACCGACGACAGGAACGGTGCTGGCGGTAGCGGCATATCCTTGGGGCGTGTGGCGGTGGTCATTTCCATCCCTTTGCTGTCTTGACCCCTTATATATCCTTTGCCACCGTCGCCCAAAGCCGGGAGGAATCGTTACGTGGCCACAACAACAAGCAATAATTTGAAACGGCCGGAACCGAAGGCGCTGGCGAGCGCGCTGGAGCAGCTCGCGGCGCGATTCGGCAACCGGCTGATCATCTCGCTGGCCGTGCGCGAGCAGCACGCCCATACCACCACCTGGCTGAAGCCAGAGCCGCCGGATGGCGTGGTGATGGCGCAGGAGACATCGGACATCCAGGACGCCGTGCGGATCTGCGCCAAACACGGCGTCCCCGTCATCGCCTACGGCACCGGCACCTCGCTGGAAGGCCACGTCAATGCGCCCGCGGGCGGTATCTGCATCGACCTGCGCGACATGAACAAGGTGCTGGAAGTCCATGCCGACGACCTCGACTGCGTGATCGAGCCCGGCGTGACCCGCAAGGCGCTGAACGAATATCTGCGCGACCAGGGCGTGTTCTTCCCGATCGATCCCGGTGCCGATGCTTCGCTCGGCGGCATGGCCTCGACCCGCGCCTCCGGCACCAATGCGGTGCGCTACGGCACCATGCGCGACAATGTGCTGGCGCTCAAAGTCGTGCGCGGCGACGGCGAGATCATCAAGACGGGCACGCGGGCGAAGAAATCCTCCGCCGGCTATGACCTGACGCACCTCTTCATCGGCGCCGAGGGCACGCTCGGCATCATCTCCGAGCTCACCATCAAGCTGCGCGGAATCCCCGAAACCATCGCGGCGGCGGCGTGCTCGTTCGAAACCGTGCGCGGTGCCTGCCAGGCCACCATCATGGCGATCCAGACCGGCATTCCCGTGGCGCGCATCGAGCTGCTCAATGCCGAGCAGGTGCGCTGCTGCAACAACTACTCAAAACTCTCGCTGCCGGAGACGCCGCTGCTGCTGCTGGAATTCCACGGCAGCGAGGCCGATGTCGCCGAGCAGTCGCGCAATTTTGCCGAGATCGCCAAGGAATGCGGCGGCGGCGATTTCACCTGGACCACGCGGCCCGAGGACCGCACCAAGCTGTGGCAGGCGCGCCACGACGCCTATTGGTCGGTGAAGGCGCTGCGCCCCGGCGCCGGCATAGTTGCGACCGACGTCTGCGTGCCGATCTCGCGGCTGGCCGATTGCGTCACCGAGACCGAAGAGGACCTGAAGCGCCTCAATCTGCTGTCGCCGATCGTCGGCCATGTCGGCGACGGCAATTTCCATTGCTCGCTAATTTGCGATGTCGATGACAAGGAGGAGATGGCGCGCGGCGAGGATTTCATGCATCGCCTGGTCGAGCGGGCGCAGGCCATGGGCGGCACCTGTACCGGCGAGCATGGCGTGGGCCAGGGCAAGCAGAAATATCTGAAGGCCGAACTGGGAGAAGAGGCGCTGGATGCGATGCGCGCCATAAAAAAGGCGCTCGATCCGCAAAATATCTTCAATCCAGGCAAAATCGTTCCGGCGGCGTAGCTTCGGCGGAACATTTGGTTCCATCGGGCGTTCGGTCGATGATGGGCCTCTTCCGAGGGTGCCATGTCGAAATTCCCTGTTGGAATTGCCGCATTGGGAACGTCCCTGTTGCTTCTGGCGACCGTACCGTCGGGCACCGCTGAGGCGAGGGGCCTGCGCGTTCGCATTGGCGGTGGCCCGATCGGTGTCGTGAGATCGGTTGCGTCGCTGGCGCTCGGGGGGCTGCATGGCCGGCGCGGGGGGCGCGTCAGATTGGCAAACGCCGAGGCGGCCGGTTCCTTGCCGCACGGCGATATCACCCGCAGACCTGATTGGATCACGCTGCCGGTGGCACGGGTGCAGGTCGCCGCCGGGGCCGCCTTGGCAGGCTGGCACGGCCAGCGCGGTACGGGCGGATGGTGGCAGCACGGCGATGGCGGGTATGGATGGGTCGGCCCGCTGTTCTGGCCGTTCGCCTTTTACGACATCACCGACTACGCCTTTTGGGGCGACGGCATGGGCTTCTGGGGCTACGGCTATCGCGACATCTACGCCGCGATCTTCACCCCCTACGACGAGGACGAACTCGCCCGTTACGTCTCGCCGCCGCAGGGCCGAAAGTTTCGCGCCTTCCCCTCGCTCGAACAAGTCTGCAGCGATCACGCCGGCGAGCTTGTCAGTCTCCCCATCGAGCAGATCAGGCAGTCGATGCGGCTGAGCGAAGAGCAGCGCGCGACGCTGGACGATCTCCGCAAGGCATCGGTCGAGGCCGCCCAGATCATCTACGCGGCCTGCCCGACCGCGGCCGCGTCAACGCCGTCAGACAGGCTGGCTGCGATGCAGCAGCGGCTCGAAGCGATGAAATCCGCGATCGCACGCATGCGGACGCCATTCGAAGAGTTCTACGAATCGCTGGACGACGACCAGAAAGCGGAGCTCGCCGCGCTCAACGATCAGCGCGCGCCATTCGCGCCAAAAGTTCCCGCGGCCCAAAGCTGCACGCCGCCCGAGACGCTGCCATGGCCGGCCGCCGAAATCGAGGCGAAGCTGCACCTGAGCGATACGCAGCGCGAGCAGCTGGGCGTGCTTTCCCGCATGAACGCGCTCGCCAGAAATACGGTGAATTTCGCTTGCCAGCCCGACGAGGACCTCGCCGCGCCGGACCGGCTTGCGACTGCCGACACGCGGCTCGACGCCATGCTGGATGCGATCAAATGGATACGTCCGGCGCTGGATGATTTTTTTGCAACACTGAGCGACGAACAGAAGATTCAATTCGAGACCATCGGGGCAAAGCGCACGAGCTGACGGATCGGCGCTTGCATTCGCGCCCGCCGCAATTGACCATAGGCGGCGATGCACCCTGGGGCGGCGTGATGCGTTGGTTCGACAAGGAAAAGCCCAAAGAGGTCTGGGAAGAGGCTGTGCCATCGCCGCTCGGCGACATCGAGGCCGCCGAGAGGATCCGCAACATCTGCCGTTCCGTCGCCGACGGCGCCGCTGTCGTCGGTGCCCGCGAAGGCGGCAAGAACTCGGCCAGGAAATTCGAGCTCGAGAGCAATCGCTACCAGCGCGCCGCCAAGGCCGCCATGGAATTGGCGATGAAGGTGTCGGACGAATTGATGCGCGATGCCGCCGTGCGCGAGATCGTCGAGCTGTGCCTCAAGGCCAACGACCTGAAGACGGCAAAAATCCTGTTCCGCGCCATCCAGTCGCCCGCGATCCGCGACCCCGTGCTGCGCGATTTTCCGGCGCTGCGGCCGTAAAGGCCCCCCTCAGTCCTGCAACCGCCGGATAGTTATATCCACCTTTGGAAAATCCCACGTTGCGCCCTTTTCAAAATCGCACGATTGCTGATCGATAGGTCGATCCGGATCCCGCAAACCTACTTGCGGGAGGCCGAAGCAAGCGGTCCCTTGATCGGGGTGTCGGTGCGCCCGAACACAGTCTGGCTGCCTCGAGGGGAGGTCGCATGATCGGCAATGTTCATTCACCTCGAAGAGGCCACGTGAAACGCAGGGACTACTGGTTCGAGATTTCGATCATCTGGTTCGTCCTGCTGCTCGGCGCAGGCATGTGGTTTTTCTTCGCTTGAGATTCGCCTGCAGAATTTCCCTTGAGCATCAAGCGCTTTTCGCGAGCTTCCGCACCGCCTCCTCCACGCTGCGGAACACATGCTCCCGCGGCAGGGCGTCGTAAATCCGGAAGCGCTCGAACGCGTCCTGCGCGCGCGTCGACTCCAACCGCGCCACCGCGACGGTGACGCCGTCCTCGCGCGAGGCTTTCAGCAGATCATGCAACACCTGCGCGGCGGTGAAGTCGATCTCCACCATGCCGCTCGCTTCCAGCACCAGCAGCTTCGGCTGCGCCGCCTTGACGACATCGGTCACGTCGCTGCGGAAGCTCGGCGCGTTGAGGAAGGAGAGCGGCGCCTGCAGGCCGACCACGGCGACGCCGGGCACGCGTTCGCCCGTGATGTGCGGATGCGTCGGCCACCAGATCGTGGTGTCCGGCACGCGCTCGAACTCGACGAGTTTGGCGCGCGTCGTGCTCCAGACGCCGTGCAGCAGCGACAGGATGATGGCGAGTGCAGTGCCCTGCTGGATCGGCAGCACGATGATCAGGGCTGATGTAGCGAGGATCAGCAGGAATTCGGCCGGCGACTGGTGAAAGACCGTGACGATCTGCTGCACGCGGATGATGCGCAGCGCCACGAACAGCAGGATGCCGCCGAGCGCCGCGTCGGGCACGCGCTGCAATAACCCGGTGCCGAAGGCGAGCAGCGCCAGCACGATGGCCGCGGCGGCAAGGCCTGCGACCTGAGACTTGCCACCAGTCTCCGCGACGATGCCGGTCCGCGGCGGGCTGGCATCGACCGGGAACGCGCCGAAGATTCCAGCCAGCACGTTGGCGGCGCCGGCGCCGAGGAAGTCGCGGTCGACGTCGGCGGGCTTATCGGGATCGGAGAGGAAGGAGCGCGTGGTGGCGGCGGTCTGCACCATGATCACCACGGTGATCACGAAGGCGAGCGGGACCAGGTGAACCCACTGCTCCGGCGACAGGTCGGGAAGGGTCGGTTTTGGCAGCGTCGCCGGCACCGTGCCGACCACCTTGACGCCCCTGGTCTCGAGGCCGGCAAAGATCACCGCCAGGGTCGCCGCGACCAGCCCGATCAGCGCGCCGGGAATTTTTGCATTGATCGCCTCGCAGACGAACACGGCGGCCAGCACGCCAAAGCCGATGCACAGCGTATAGGGATTGGCGTGGCCAAGCTCGCGCGCGATCGCGCCGATGCGATCCAGCGTCGGTCCGCCCGGTGACTCTATCCCGAGCACGCCGGGCAATTGCGACACGATGATGTGCACGGAGATGCCGGCGAGAAAGCCGACCGTCACCGGCACCGACAGCAAATTGGCGATGCCGCCGAGTTTGAAGACGCCGCTCAAGACCAGCATCGTGCCGACCATCAGCGCCAGCGCGATCGCGAGTGCCTGATAATCGCCCGAGCCGGTCGCGGCGATGGCGGCTAGCCCGCCGGCGAAGATCGGCGTGATGGTGGAGTCGGCGCCGCAGGAGAGGAAACGGTTGCCGCCGAGCATGGCGAAGCCGACCGAGCCCGCCATGAAGGCGAAGAAGCCGATCTGCGGCGCGAAGCCGCCGAGCCGCGCGGTCGCCATCTGCTCGGGGATCGCGATGGCGGCCAATGTCAGTCCCGCGATCAGGTCGCCAGGCAGGAACGCAGGCCGCCAGGACGCCAGCGACGAAAACAGCGGCCAGTGCCTTGCGGCCCTCGCATCTTGCGCCATCCCTGCGAATCCTCCCTTCAACCTCGTTGAGGGGTCAGATTACAGCATTTTGTCCGCGCGTCAGCCGATGGTCGAGAGATAAAGCTGCGGATCGAAATATTCCGATGCCTTCACTCCGAGGACTGACGATCATTCATTCCGCGGCTGGCGTCCTCTTCACGCAGCGGAATCCGACATGGCTGGTGGAGGTGTCGACCGGTTCGGCGTGGCGCGCGGCCGGGCGGTAGCGGCGGCAGTAGTTCGGCGCGCAGAGATGCGAGCCGCCTTTCAGCACCTTGCGCGGAATTTTGATCTGTGGCTGGCAGGCGTCGTAGCTCGCGCTCTCCGGCCCGCCGCGCGGATTCTGCGGAATGCAGCACGCCTTCGGCGCATCGGCTTCGTGCTTGTCCGACCAGAAATCGGTGGTCCATTCCCAGACATTGCCGATCATGTCATGGACGCCAAAACCGTTTGGCGGAAAGGCGGTGACCGGCGCGGTGCGCTCATAACCGTCTTCGCAAAGGTTCTGGTTCGGGAAATTGCCCTGCCAGATGTTGGCCATGTGTCTTCCGCCCGGGGTGAGGGCATTGCCCCAGGCGAATTCTTCGCCGTCGAGCCCGCCGCGCGCGGCAAATTCCCATTCGGCTTCGCTCGGCAGTTCCTTGCCGGCCCATCTGGCATAAGCGAGCGCGTCGTCGAAGGAGACGTGCACCACCGGATGGCCGTCGAGCACGTTGATATTGCTCTTCGGCCCGTAAGGATGCCGCCAGTCGGCGCCTTTCATGAAGGTCCACCACTGACTCCACTCCTTCAAGTTCGTGATGCGCGGCACCGGCGCGAACACCAGCGATCCCGCATAGATCATGTCCGGCAGTGCGCCGGGATAATTCTTCGGATCTGGCGGGATCTGCGCCGTGGTGACGTAGCCGGTCGCCTTGACGAAGGCCTTGAACTGCTTGTTCGTCACCGGCGTGCAGTCGATCCAGAAACCGTCGACCGTGACGCGATGCGTGGGCGCTTCCTCGGGGTAATGATGATCCGAGCCCATGCGGAAGGTGCCGCCGGGAATCCAGACCATGTCTTCCGCGTCGAGTTGGGCCGGCTGCCTTTCGTCGTGCCCGATCCCTGATTTCAACTGTGCCATTTCCTCCCACGCGACTTGGCTGGGTGCAGTGTTCTTGGACAGCAATCGCCTTCGGCAGCACCAGTGATCTGTCGACAGACGAAACAGACGCGCCCGAAACATCGGGCAGGATCGCAATCGGCGCCTAACGCAGGATTACGTTAGGTTGAAAAGTGCGCACGGGCAATGAGGCCTGGGTCCTATAAGTGCGGCGCAGTGGCGCTGAGAAATCGTCCAAAAACTGCTTCAAATGCATGATTCTGTGATTATGGCCGGAGGCCAATCAGAGGTAGTTTTGGCGTGATGTCGGGCCGGCCTGGCAGGTCGTTTTCGCGCGCGCCGCACGCGAGCTGATTTGCCCGACGGGCTGATTTTCCGAAATCGTGTCAAGCCTTCCCGCGAAAAATATTTCGCTTTTTCAGAAGTGCAAATCAGGCGTATGGTTGCCCCGTTCCGCGCCTGATGAAGAGGGCGTATCGCGATCGTCACGAAACGTGGTGCGGGATGCGATGGACGTGGCGGCATCACCGGACGTGTGAAGCCGATGCGTACGGCAAAGGCGTGTGGTCCCGATCCCCCGACGCTGGGATCAAGTCTGCGATCGATCCTGCAGGCGACGGTGGCTAAAGAGCCCGGACACCGGGGAGAGCGCGCTATAAGTCGTAGAGCCATTGCGCAGGGAAGGCCGGGTCGCTCCGGTTGAACCTGTGTTACTCGTGTGCCTTCTACCCTTGCTACCTTGCACACGAGGCCGCGGGTGCAACCAGCATCCGGCCTTCCCTGCGCCCTCTCTGTTCGAGGGACTCGAGACGACGCACAACTCGGGCACATCGTGCCGCGAGAATAAGAAATGCTGCTCGCTCCGGGCTCTAGACATTCCTCCCTACACAGGCTCAAATCCGCCGCGCCAAACAAACCGGCCCAGAGCCGTATAAAAAGCGCAACGGACGCCCGCGATCCAAAGACGGGCGCCGAAAAGGAAACGAACGGGAGCATTCTGATGGCTATTTCACGTCGTGACGTATTATTGGGCAGCGCCGGTGCGTTGGGCGCGGCATCTTTTTCCTTCCCCGCTCCCGCCATCGCGCAATCGGAAACGATCAAGATCGGCTGTCTCGCGGCCATGACCGGCCCGAGCTCGGCACCGACCATCGGCTTTAATCGCGGGGTGAATTTTGCTGTCGAGGCCATCAACGCTGCCGGCGGCGTCAAGGGCCGCAAGCTCGAGATTATCATGCGCGACACCCAGGGCGATCCGACCAAGGCGGTGAACGCCACCCAGGAAATGATCAGCCAGCTCAAGGTTCACGGCGTCTGGGGTCCGTTCAATTCGGGCGAGGCGCTTGCGACCACGCCGATCATGGCGCGCGTCAAGATGCCGAACATCCATCCTTGCGTGGTGGAGACGCTGATCGATCCCACCAAATATCCCAACGCCTTCCGCATGGCGCCGTCGAATAGCCAGTGGGACGACGCAGTGCGCAATTACTGCCTCAACATCCTGAAGGCGAAGAAGGTCGCCGTGATGGGCGATACCACCGGCTATGGCGTCACCGCGGTCGGCGCCTCTGTTGCGGCCTTCAAGAAGGACGGCGCCGACGTGGTCTACCAGGCCAATGTCGATGCCACCCAGCCGGACATGACCCCCGACATGCTGCGCGCCAAAAATGCCGGCGCCGAGGCCATCGTGGTCTGGAGCGTCACGACGGGCATGGAGGCGCGCATGTTCAACACCCGCGCCACGATGAACTGGGATGTGCCCTTCATCGGCCATCCCTCGATGTCGTCGGGCGAGATCGCGGGCCTCGTGGACAAACCGGAAAACTGGAAGAAGGTCTACGCCATCGGCTACAAGAGCTGCAGCTACGATGCGTCGGGCAAGCTGCCGCCGAAGAGCCAGGATCTGGTCGAACGGTTGACCAAGGCCAATGTAGCGCTCAAAGACACGCTGTTGTGGTGGGTCGCCGGCGGCATCGACGCCATCGAAGTGTTTGCCAAGTCGGTCGAGACCTCGGGCTCGACCGATGGTCCCGGCATCATCGCCTACCTCAATTCGCTGAACAAATATCCCGGCTATTTCGGCAACTATACCTGGTCGCCGACGCAGCATAACGGCTATCTGACTGAAGAGGTCGTGATGTCGGAGGCGAGCACGGCGAAGAACGGCGCGTTCGCGCTGGCGCCGGGATACTCCTGACGTAAGGCGAGGGCTCACCCCATGCTCGCCTCCATCATCGCGGCAGGGCTGGCGTCGGGCGCAATCTACGCGCTGGTCGGCGTCACCTACAACACCATGTTCTCGACCTCGCGGGTGATGAGTTTTACCGCGGGACAGCTTGCGATGCTGGGCGGCGTGTTCGGCTCGATGTTCACGCTGAAGCTCGGCATGCCGCTCTTCGCCGGCTTCCTGCTGACGCTCGTCTGCTGCGCCATCATCGGCATCATCACTGAATTCGTAGCTGTCCGGCCGGTGCTGAAAAACCTCGACCAGCATCTCTACGTGCTGTCCACGCTCGCGGTGGCGCTGATGATCCAGCAGATCGCGGCAATCAAATGGGGCACCGAGCCGCAGCCCTTTCCGAAGCTGATCGGGCTTGGCAGCGGGGTGTGGGACGAGAAATTCTGGCTGCCGGTCGTGGCCTGCGCCATCACCATCGTCGGCCTCGAATATCTCTACCGCCGTACCCTGGTCGGCCGCGCCTTCATGGCGATCGCCGAGGACAATTTCGCCGCCCGCGCGCTCGGTCTGCCGGAACGCAATTTGCGCATCGCGAGCTACGCGCTGGCCGGCATCATCGGCGGCGTCGCCGGATTTTCCGGCGGCGAGTTGCTGCTCGCCTTCTTCGCCAATGGCGCGTTGTTGAATTTCTACGGCTTCGTGCCGGTGGCGCTCGGCGGGCTCGGCAACAACCGCGGCGCCATCGTCGGCGGGCTGGCGCTCGGGTTGTTCCAGCAGGCCGCGAATTTCCTGGTCGGCGGCATCTTCTCGTCCGTCGCCGTGTTCACGCTGTTCATCGTGGTCCTGCTCGCGGCGCCGCAAGGCCTGTTCGGCGGCGCCACCGTGCGGAGAGTCTGATGACTGCAGTCACTGCCTCGCCCGAACGGAGCGACGCTGCGAGAAGCGAAGCCGGGACCTGGCGCGCGGCGTTGCCGCATGTCGCGCCGTTCCTCGGGATGCTCGTGCTGGCGCTGATCCTGCCGCTGATCGGCAACGACTATTGGGCGCTGATCGGCACCCGGATGGCGATCTACTGGGTGCTGGTCTCCGGCCTCAATCTCGTCGTCGGCTTCGCCGGCCATCTCGCCATCGGCTATGTCGCGCTGCTGACCTTGGGCGCCTACACCACCAGCGTGCTGGTCGCCGGCAATGTCATGCCTCCGGTGCCAGTATTCGTGGCGCTGCCGATCGCAGCGGTCGTCGGCGCACTCTTCGGCGTCATCGTGGGCCTGCCGGCGCTGCGGCTGCGCACCTTCTATTTCGCGATGTCGACGCTGGGTTTCGCCACCATCGTGACGCAGATCGCGCTGGCTTGGCAGAGCGTCACCGGCGGCGGCATCGGCATCGCCGGCCCGGAATTTCCGCCGCCGTTCAACACCGCCTGGGGCTTCTATTTCCTCTGCGTCGCGATTGCCGCCTTCACCACCTGGTTGAGTGCCAACGTCGCGCGCAGCCGCTTCGGCCGCGCGCTGATCGCGGTGCGCGACGCGGAAGTCGCCGCCGAAGCCACCGGCATCTCCAAGCCGAAGATGCTGATCGCGATCTTCCTGCTGGCCGGCGCCTGCGCCGCGGTCGCGGGCGGGCTGTTCGCGAGCCTGCAGACCTACATCACGCCCGACGCCTTCACGTTTGATCTTTCCGTGCTGTTCTTCATCGCCATCCTGATCGGCGGCCGCGGCTCGATCATGGGGCCGATGCTCGGCACCATCATCCTCACCGTGCTGCCGGAGATCGCAGCCCCCCTGGCGGCGTGGTCGACCTTCCTCTATGCCGTGCTGCTGCTTTTGATCGTGCTGGTGATGCCCGGCGGCATCGCGGCCCTGCTCGATTTCCGCAACCGCCGCCCGCTCGCCAGCAACCGCGCCATCGTGCCGCGGCCCGCCGCGCTCGCCGACATCGTGCGCCGGAGCAAGGGCGACAAGGCGCTGGCGCTGCGCGGCGTCTCCCTGAGTTTCGGCAATGTGAAGGCGATCGACGGCCTCGACCTCGACGTGGCGCCCGGACAGATCCACGGCCTGATCGGTCCGAACGGCAGCGGCAAGACCACGACGCTGAACGTGATCTCCGGCTATTACGCCGCCAAGGCCGGCACGATGACGCTTGGCATCGATGCACTGCCGCCGGGCATGCCGGCGCTGCGCGCGACCCGCGGCATCGCCCGCACCTTCCAGACCCCGCGCGTGATCGGCGAAGTCTCGGTGCTGCAGAACGTGATGATCGGCGGCACGGTGGAGGGAAGGGCGACGTTCCTCGAGGCGCTGCTGGCGCTGCCGCGCAATGCGCAGGACGAACGGATGCTGGCGGGGAAGGCGCGGGCGCTGCTTGGGGTCGTCGGCCTCGAAACGCTCGCCGATGTCCGCGCCGACCGCTTGCAGCACAGCGAGCTGCGCTTCATCGAGATCGCCCGCGCGCTGATGCTCGATCCGGATTTTCTGCTGCTGGACGAGCCGGCCGCGGGCTTGTCCGGCGACGAGATCGACCGGCTGGCCGAATTGATCAAGGCGATCACCGCACGCGGCACCGGCGTGCTCCTGGTCGAGCATCACGCCGACCTGATCTTCGACATCTGCCACCAGATCACGGTGCTCAATCTCGGCCGTATTCTCGCGGCCGGAACGCCCGCCGAAATTCGCGTCCACAAGGAGGTGGTCAGTGCTTACCTCGGCGGCTGAATCCCTCCTCACCGTGCACGCGCTTGAATCCGGCTACGGCAAGATTCGCGTGCTGCATGGCGTCGATCTCAAGGTCGCGGCCGGCGAAGTGGTGGCGCTGCTCGGACCCAACGGCGCCGGCAAGACCACGCTGTTGCGGGCGCTGTCGGGTTTGTTGCCGGTCAATGCCGGCACCGTGCGGTTTGACGGGAAGGACATGAGCAGAATCACGCCACGCGAGGCGGCGCGCGCGGGGCTGGTGCACGTCATCGAAGGTCATCGCGTGTTCACGCAGATTTCCGTTACCGACAATCTCCTGCTCGCAGGCTATGACGTGCCGCGCGGCGAGCGTGCCGCGCGGGTCGAAGAGGCGCTGACGTTCTTCCCCGAGATCGCCGAGAAGCGCCACGAGCGCGGCGGCGCGCTTTCGGGCGGGCAGCAACAGATGCTGACCGTGGCGCAGGGGCTGGTGCGGCGGCCGCGGCTGTTGATGCTGGATGAGCCCTCCGCCGGATTATCTCCGGTGCTGGTCGATCGCGTGCTCAACGTGATCGGTCAACTGAGGAAGCAGGGAACCGCGGTGCTGCTGGTCGAGCAGCTTTTGGAGAAGGCGCTCGCCGCCGCCGACCGCGTCTATGCGCTGGTGCAGGGCCAGATCGCGCTGGAAGCGCCAACCGGCGAGAGCGACCTGCCGAAGCGGCTGGAGCGCGCTTATTTTGGCCACGAAAGCCACGCGCTGCAGGCGTCGTAAAGCGATCGATGCGCGATCGGCATCGATCGATGCAGGATCGGGAATGGACCGCGGGAGTGCCGGCCTTGCCCGCGTCGTTGATTTGGCCCTACAGTTGAATCAACAAGCCGTGGCGATGATCGCGGCCAAAAACACACCGGGGAGGATGCAGCAATGAAGATTGCGCCGTTCAGCCGTCGCACATTCGTCAAATCGTCGACGGCCGCAGCCGCCGGGCTCGTTCTCTCGCCTGTGATCATTGGTCGCGCCGAGGCTGCGACCTTGAAGCTGAAATGCTCCTCGTCGCTGCCGAACGATCCCAAATATGCCAACGGCCGCGTCTATTACGACAACCTTGTGAAAAGCATCAAGGCGAACGGGCTCGGCGAGCAGATCGACGTCACCTTCTTCCCCGACAACCAGCTCGGCCAGGAAATCGACGTCATTAATTCCGTGAAGCTCGGTGTCATCGATCTGATGGTATCGGGCTCGTCGATCTCGGCGAATCTCGTTCCCTTGGTTGGAACCTTCGATCTCGGCTATCTCTTCACCAGCTATCAGCAGCAGACCAAGGCGTTCGACGCCGGCGCCGCGAAACCGATCGAGGACGCGCTGCTCAAGGGCGCCAATATCCGCATCATCGCCTGGGCCTATAATTTCGGCGCGCGCAGCGTGCTGTCGAAGAAGCCGGTGAAGACGCCGGAGGATCTCGCCGGGCTCAAGATCCGCACGCTGCCCAATCCGATCATCACCGAATGCCTGCGGCTGATGGGTGCGGCCGCGACGCCGCTCGCCTTCGGAGAAATCTACACCGCGCTGCAGGCCGGTGTGCTCGACGGGCTCGAGCACGATCCGCCGACCATCCTCGCCAGCAAATTCTACGAGACCGCGAAGAACTATGCGCTGACGCAACACATCTTCTCGCCGCTTTCGATCTATTTTTCCGACGCGACGTTCCAGCGCATGGACCCGAAGCTGCGCGAAGGTTTTCTCGATGCCGCGCAGAAGGCGGCGGTCGACACCCGCGCGCATGGGCTGTCGGTCGAGAAGGAGGCGCTGACCACTCTCCAGGACAAGGGCGTCGTCGTGGTCGAATGCGACAAGGAGGCATTCCGCAAGCGCGTGCTGCCGCAGACCGACAATTTCATCAAAGCGCATCCCGAGGCCAAGCCGGTGGTGGACGCGATCCGCGCGACCCAGGCCTGAGGTAAAAGGAAATGACATCGGGCGCGGTGGCGAGTGGTCCGGTGGCGGACGCCAGATCCGCAGCTCTGGCGCCGGCCGCGCGGCCCCGGATGATTGCTGCGCTGCTCGCGATCAGCGACGCCATCGCAGCGCTCCTGCTCGCCGCCGACCTTCTGGTCGTCTGCGCCTCGGTGATGCTGCGCTACTGGTTCAACGCGCCCGTGGAATGGTCCGACGACGTCGCGCGCGGGCTGATGGTCGGCTCGAGCTTCTTTGGTGCGGCGAGCGCGCTTGCCCGGGGCGACAATCCCGGCGTCGCGTTCTTCGTCGACAGGTTGCCGGCGCGCGGGCGCGCCGTGATCGATTCATTCGCCGCGGTGCTGATGACGGTCATTGCGGGTTACGTCGCCTTCAACGCGCTCAAGATGGGCGGACTCACGGCGGGCCAGACCACCGGTTCCGGCCTGCCGCTGGAGCTGACGTTCTACCCCATGGGCGTCGGCGCGCTGTTCATGACCATCTTCGCGCTAGACATTCTGCGCGCGCGGCCGCTGCGCGACATGATCGCCGGCATTGTCGTCACGGCGCTGATCGCTGGCCTCTATCTCGTCTGGGACGCTCTCGCGCCTGATACGGTGCCCTCGTCGGGAACGCTGATGCTGGTCAGCTTCTTCGTCACGCTGTTCGGCGGCCTGCCGATCGGCTTTGCGCTGGCGCTGGCCGCGCTGACCTTCATCTGGGTCGAGGGCACGCTGCCCGGCGTGATCTTCGCGCAGCAGATGGCGCGCGGCATCGACAATTTCGTGCTGCTGGCGATTCCCTTCTTCATCCTGGTCGGCTACCTCATGGAAGCCAACGGCATGTCGGTGCGCCTGATCGAGCTGCTGCAACGCGCGGTCGGGCATCTGCGCGGCGGACTCAATGTCGTGATGGTCACCTCGATGGTGCTGTTCTCCGGCATTTCGGGCTCGAAGATGGCTGATGTCGCCGCCGTCGGCTCGGTGCTGATCCCCGCGGCGCGGCGCAGCAAGCAAAATCCCGGCAGCGCGGTGGCGCTGCTGGCGGCCTCCGCTGTGATGGCCGAAACCATTCCGCCCTGTATCAACCTGATCATCCTCGGCTTCGTCGCCAACCTCTCGATCGGTGGCCTGTTCGTCGCCGGCGTGTTGCCGGCCGGCCTGATGGCGCTGGCGTTGATCGCAGTCTGCATCGTTTTCGGCAAACGGCCCGTTGCCTCCGACGACGCGGAGCCACGCAAGACGATATCCGGCCTGTGGAGGGGTGCGATTGCGTCCTTTGGCCTGATCTTCATGATCTTCTTCGGCTTCAAGAGCGGCTTTGCCACCGCGACCGAAATCTCCGCCTTCGCCGCGCTCTATGCCATCGTTATCGGCAGCGTGGTGTTCCGCGAACTCGGGCTCCGGTCGGCCGCGCAGAGTTTTGTCCACGCCGCGACGCGCTCGGGGCTGGTGCTGTTCATCGTCGCCGCCGCGCAATCGCTCGCCTTCATCCTCACGCTGCAGCAGGTGCCGCATATGGTCGGCGACATGATGCTGGCGCTGTCGAAGACCAACGGCGTGTGGATGTTCATGCTGTTGTCGATCGCGGTGCTGATCGTGATGGGCTCGGTGCTGGAAGGTGCGGCGGCGCTGATCATCTTCGGGCCGCTGCTGCTGCCGGTTGCTGTCAAGCTCGGCGTCGATCCCCTGCATTTCGGCGTGGTGCTGGTGATTGCGATGGGAATCGGCCTGTTTGCGCCGCCGCTCGGTTTGGGCCTTTACGGCGCCTGCCTGATCGGCAATGTACCGATCGAGCAGACGGTCAAGCCGATCCTCGGCTATCTCGGCCTGTTGTTCCTGTGCCTGCTGGTGATCGCCTTCGTGCCTGATATCTCGACGGCCCTGCCGCGCGCCCTCGGCTATTGATTTGAGGAAATCTTGAGAGTCCTGCTCACTCCGACGCCCGACTTCCGGCGGCAATATTACGGCGAGCGCGCCTTGCAAGGCCTGCGGGCGATCGCGGATGTCAAGCTGCATGAAGGCGCCGACGCGCTCGATGCAGCCGGTCTGGTCAAGGCGGCACAGGATGTCGACATCATCGTCGCCGACCGCGTGACCGAAGGCAAGGGCGAGATCTTTCCGCGATTGCCAAAGCTGCGCGCCATGGTCCGCTGCGCCGTCGACATCCGCAACATCGATGTGGCCGCCGCGTCCAAGGTCGGCGTCCTGGTGACGCGTGCTTCGCCGGGCTTCGTGCCGGCGGTGGCCGAACTCGCGATCGGCTTCATGGTCGATCTCGCGCGCGGCGTCTCGCAGGCGACTGCGGATTACCATGCGGGCCGCACGCCGGAAGTGAGGATGGGGCGGCAGTTGTCCGGCAGCCGCATCGGCATCATCGGCTATGGCAGCATCGGCCGCTACCTTGCGCCGCTGGCGAAGGCGCTGGGCATGGAGGTGATGGTCGCCGATCCCTTCGCGACCGTCGCCGATCCCGACATCAAGCATGTCCGGCTCGACGACCTTCTGGCCCGCGCCGACTATGTCGTGTGCCTTGCGATCGCCAACGAGCAGACCGAAAACCTGATCGGGCAGGCGGCGCTGGCGCGGATGCCAAGGCATGCCTTCTTCATCAATCTCTCGCGCGGCAATCTCGTCGATGAAGCCGCGCTCGCCGCGGCCTTGCGCGAGAATCGCATCGCCGGCGCGGCGATGGATGTCGGCCGCGCCCCGGACCAGATGCCGAGCGCGGCGTTGGCAAAACTGCCGAACGTGATCGCGACGCCGCATGTCGGCGGGCTGACGCCGCAGGCGATCGAGCATCAGGCGCTGGAGACGGTGCGGCAGGTCGCTTCGATCATCAAGGGCGAAGCGCCGGTCGGTGCCGTCAATGCCGAGCACTGGACGCGGCGGCCATGATGCGGGAAACGCGGCTTCCGTTCTTCTACGGCTGGGTCGTGGTCGTCGTGACCTTCGTCACGATGGCGATCGGGGTGAACGCGCGCACGGCGTTTTCGCTGTTCTTCCCGCCGATCATTTCCGAGTTCGGCTGGGAGCGCGGCGTCACCGCCGGCGCATTCTCGTTCGGCTTTATCGTCTCCGCCATTGTCAGTCCGCTGATCGGCGGGCTGATGGACCGCGCCGGTCCGCGCGCGGTGATGGAGGTTGGCGTCGCCCTGATGGGAGGCGGGCTGTTGCTCGCGCCGCTGACGCGCGAGCCCTGGCATCTCTATGTCACCATCGGCGTCATGGTCGGCGCCGGCAGCGTCTGCCTCGGCTATTCCGGCCAATCGCTGTTCCTGCCGAACTGGTTCATCCGCCGTCGTGGGCTGGCCATGGGCATCGCCTTTGCCGGTGTCGGCATCGGCTCGGTGACCCTTCTGCCCTGGGTGCAATACGTAATCGAGCAGACCGGCTGGCGCGCCGCCTGCACCGCGATGGGGCTGATGGTTCTTATCGTGCTGGCGCCGATCAACCTGCTGCTGCACAAGCGCCCCGAGGACATCGGCCTGCAGCCGGATGGCGACGCCGCGCCGCATCCCTCAGTCAAGCCAGTCTCGAACATTGTCGATCCCGTCTGGGCCGGCACCGACTGGACCCTGCCGCTGGCGCTGCGCACCACGCGGTTCTGGTGGATTGCGCTCGGCTATTTCTGCGGCCTGTACATCTGGTACGCGGTCCAGGTGCACCAGACCAAATTCCTGCTCGACATCGGCTTTTCGGCGAATGTCGGCGTCTGGGCACTCGGCGTCGTCAGCCTGCTCGGCATTCCCGGCCAGATCGTGCTCGGACATGCCTCCGACCGCATCGGCCGCGAGGCGATCTGGGCGATCTCGTGCCTCGGCTTTGCGATCTGCTTCGCCGCGCTGATCGCGCTGAGATACGAGCCGAGCCTGTGGCTGATCTATCTGATGGTGTTCACCCAAGGCGCGCTCGGCTACGGCCTCACCTCGATCATGGGAGCGGTGGTGCTGGAGATTTTCCAGGGGCGGAATTACGGCAGCATCTTCGGCAGCATCATGCTCTCGGCGCTCGCGGGCGGCGCCGCGGGGCCGTGGGTCACCGGGCTGCTGCACGATCTGACCGGCACCTACACCATCGCGTTTTCGATCGGCATCGCCGTGAGCTTGTTGTCGGCATTCGCGATCTGGCAGGCGTCGCCCGGCAAGGTCCGCGCTGTGGCGGGCAAGCTCAGGACGTCGCGATGATTCCCAACGCGCGCTTGAGGTCGCCGACGGCACGCAGGAAACTGTCGGCCGGCGTCGTCTCGGGATCGATCAGCCGGTGCAGCCGGAAGCCGTCTTCCAGCGCCAGCAAGACGGCGCCGGTCCAGGCCGGATTGAGCGCGCCGGGCCGGCCGGAGTTTTTCAGCGTCGTCTCGACGATGTCGGCGACCAGCTTGCGCCGCGCGCGAAGCCGCTTGGCGAGCTCGGGCCGGCGCTTCTCGGCCCGCGCCACGAACAGGATCATCTCCATGTGGAGCAGGGGCGCGCGGCCAATGGGGTCCTGCTTGCTGCGGTCCATGTTCTTCAGTGCATCGAGGAAATCGTCGATGTTGCTGTGCTGCGCAAGCAGATCGAGATTGCGCCGGATCGAGCGCTCCACATGGTCCTCGAGCATGGCGATGATCAGCTCGTCCATGCTCTTGAAATTCGAATAGAAAGCGCCGCGCGTGAAGCCGGCTGCGGCAGCGATCGCCTCGACGCTGGCGCCGCCGATGCCCTGTTCCTCGAACACGCGGGCGGCCGCCTCGAACAGCTTGTCGCGGGTCTCGTCCCGGGTCGGTCTGGTTCGTACTCTTGACATCGGCGCAGTTTAGGGCATGATGCAACTCGATACAATAGTGTATCGAATTACATATCCGGACGAGTTCACCATGAACGAGCATGTGCAGACCGTTGCAAGTGCGCCGCTGTTCAATCCGCTGTCGCCGGATTTCATCCGGGATCCCTATCCGCATTACGAGCGGCTGCGGAACACCGATCCGATGCACGTCAACGCGCATGGCGCATTTGTCGCGAGCCGCCACGCGGACGTGACCCTCGTGCTGCGCGACAAGCGTTTCGGCAAGGATTTTGTCGAGCGCACCATCCGCCGCTACGGCGGTAATATCATGAACGAGCCGATCTTCCGCAGCATGAGTCACTGGATGCTGCAGCAGGATCAGCCGGACCATACCCGCCTCCGTGGCCTCGTGGTGAAGGCCTTCACCGCGCGTCGCGTCGAGGACATGCGGCCGCGCATCCAGCAGGTGGTCGACCAGACGCTCGATGCCATCGTCGAGAAGGGCCACATGGACCTGATCGAGGATTTCGCATTTCGCCTGCCGGTGATCATCATCTGCGATATGCTCGGCATTCCCGAGGAGCACCGCGAGGTCTTCTACAAGGGCTCGCGCGACGGCGGACGTATCCTCGACCCGGTGCCACTGACGCCGCAGGAAATCGCGCAGGCCAATATGAGCAACGCGATGGCGAAGATGTATTTCGAGCAGCTGTTCGAGCTGCGCCGGAGCAATCCCGGCGACGACCTGACCACGCAACTGGTGCAGGCCGAGGAAGCCGGCGACAAGCTCTCCAACGAGGAGCTCACCGCCAACATCATCCTGCTGTTCGGCGCGGGTCACGAGACCACCGTCAACCTGATCGGCAATGGCCTGCTCGCGCTCTATCGCAACCCGGATCAGCTCGCGCTGCTGAAAGCCAATCCTTCGCTGATCGGCAATGCGATCGAGGAATTCCTGCGCTACGACTCCTCGGTGCAGTTGACCGGGCGGGTGGCGCTGGAGGACATCGAGGATCTCGGCGGAAAACGCATCCCGAAGGGCGAGAGCGTGCTCTGCCTGCTCGGCTCGGCCAACCGCGATCCCGCGGTCTATCCCGACCGGCCGGACCGGCTCGACATCGCCAGGCCCAACGTCAAGCCGCTCTCCTTCGGCGGCGGCATCCATTTCTGCCTCGGCGCCCAGCTCGCCCGAATCGAGGCCGAGGTCGCGATCTCCACCCTGCTGCGCCGGCTGCCGGAGCTGCGGCTGGATGACGCGGCGAACCCGGAATGGCGGCCGACCTTCGTGCTGCGCGGCCTGAAGCGGCTCCCCGCAAGCTGGTGAAAAATTCGGCGTCAAGCTGTCACTTTAGCTTGCTGTGACTTCGCCATACTTGTCTCTATATATGGCGAGCCCCGGCGGCGAGGCGCGGATGGCCGCCCCTGCCGGAAATTGCCCAATGAGGAGACCCCGTGCAGACGACCCTGCTCGGATTGGCGATTGCTTTCATACTTGCGCTGATTGCCGCGCTGGTCGGGCCGTATTTCATCGACTGGAACCAGTTCCGGCCGCAATTCGAGGCTGAAGCGAGCAAGGTGATCGGCGCCCCGGTGCGGGTGGCCGGCGCGCTCGACGCGCGGCTGTTGCCGACGCCGACCCTGCGGCTGCGCTCGGTCGTGGTTGGCGGCGCCAACGATCTCGGCAAGGTCCGCGCCGACAAGCTCGACGTCGAGTTCTCGCTCGGCGAGTTGATGCGTGGCGAGTGGCGCGCCAACCAGCTCACCGTCGACGGGCTGGCGCTCGATCTCGGCCTCGACCTGCAGGGCCGGATCGACTGGCCGGTCTCGAACGGCACCTTCAATTTCGCTTCGCTGGCGATCGACCGGTTGAATCTCACCGGCCGCATCGCGCTGCATGACGCGGCGAGCCGCTCGACGCTGGAGCTAAACGACATCGCCTTCTCCGGCGACGTGCGCTCGCTCGCGGGCTCGGTGCGCGGCGACGGCAAATTCGTCGTCGAAGGGACGCACTATCCGTTTCGCGTTTCCTCCGGCCAGAGCCCGGACGGCAACAGCACCCGCGTTCACCTGACCATCGATCCCGGCGAGCGGCCGCTCTCGATCGATCTCGAGGGGCAGCTCAGCTTCGAGGCGCGCGCGCCGCGCTTCGACGGCGTGGCCATAGTGGCGAAGCCGTCGCCGAAGAAGGGCATCGAGAACGCCGCCACGCCGTGGCGCGTGCTGGCCAGGGTCAAGGCCGATCATTCGGCGGCCCAGCTCGACCAGATCGAGGCGAGCTATGGCGCGGAAGATCGCGCGATGAAGCTCGCGGGCTCCGGCGATGTCAGGTTCGGCGCCTCGCCGCTGCTGCGTGTCGCGCTCGCCGCACGCCAGCTCGATGCCGACAAGTTCCTTGTAAGGGACAAGGACTCTGGTCCCGCCGAGCCGGCGCATCTGGTGCCGGCGCTGCACGCCTGGCTCACCGAATTGCCGCGCGCGCCGATCAAGACCAAGATCGAGGCGAGCGCCGAGCAGATCATGCTGGGCGGGCGACCGCTGCAGAACGTATCGGTCGACATGCACGGCGACGCCGCACCCTGGGCGATCGACCGGATGGATTTCCGCGCGCCCGGCTCGACCCAGGTCTCCTTCACCAGTGTCGGCGCTGCATCCAGCTCAACCAATGGCTTCTCCGGCGCGCTCGACATCGGCTCCTCCGATCCGGACGTGCTGCTGGCCTGGCTGCAGGGCAAGAACGACATCGTCCGCCGTACCCAGAAGCCGCTGCATCTCAATGGCGACGTCAGCGTCACCAGGGATCGCGTCGCGATCGACCAGCTCAAGGCCGAGATCGAAGGCGGCACGGTGGAGGGTCGCGTCGCGGTGGTATCGCTGTCGCCCGGTCCGAGCGCGCGTGTCGAAGCGGCGTTGAAGGCCGAGCGCCTCGACCTCGACGCGGCCGCGGCCTTTGTGCGGTCGCTGGCGGGACCGGACGCGAATTGGCCGGATGAAGCTGCCGTATCGCTCGACATTGGCCATGCCATCTCGGCCGGGCAGGAGCTGCGGCCGTTCGCGGCGAAGTTCGGCTACAACTCGAAGACACTGTCGCTGGCGCAGCTGAAATTCGGGCAGCCCGGCGGTGTCGTGCTCGAAGGCTCCGGCAATTTTGACCGCAGCGATGCGACCGGGCATCTGGCCCTGAATGCGAGCGCTGCCTCGCTCGGCCAGATCACGTCGATGGTGGCGCCGCTGGCGCCGGCCGTCGCCGCGCGGCTGGATCAGGCCGCGACTGCGCCGGGACCGGCACGGTTGAAACTCCAGCTCGATATTGCCAGGAATGCGGGCAAGACGACGATCGCCGATGCGCGTGCCGCGTTCGAGCTGAACGCGCCGCAGCTCAACGGCACGGCTACCGTCACCGCGAAGCCGGAGATTGCGGCGCTTCGCGACCTCGATCTGGACAAGCTCGGCCGCAACGAATTGACGGTCGAATCGAAATTTTCCGCCGAACGCGCCAGCGCGCTGCTTGCTTTCCTGGGTCTCGATCATGTCGTCGCGGCCGGCGAGGGCGGAGCGCAATTCGAGGGATCGGTGAGCGGCGAGTGGAAGGCGCCGCTGCGGCTGAACGCGAAGGTGTGGGGCGCCGGCGTCGACGCCGAGCTGCAGGGCACGGCCGAGCCCTGGGCGATGTTCTCGAAGGCCACCGTCAATGTGAAAGCGCGCAGCATCAATCTTGCTCCGGCGTTCGGCCTCAAGCCGTCCGATCCCATCGCGCAAAATATCCGGCTGTTCGCGCGCGCCTCGCTCGCGGGCAACAAGCTCACGCTTGACGACATTGATAGCGTCGCCGCGGGCTCGCGCCTGCGTGGACGTCTGGCGCTGACACTCGACGACGAGAGAGTGGTCGATGGCGAAGTCGGGCTCGATTCCATCGATCTCGCACCGGCCTTTGCGCTGGCGATCGGCGCGGCCGGCCAGGATACGACGGAGCCGTTGGCTCCCGGGCTGATGAAAGGCTGGCGCGGCCGTATCGCGTTCCAGGCGTTGCGCGGCGTGCTGCCCGGCGGCGGTGAATTGCGTCCGGTGAGCGGCACGATCAAGAGCGACGGCCAGTCGCTCACCTTCGAGAATCTGAAAGGCAAGCTCGGCGGCGGCGAGGCGGTCGCCACCATCGATGCGCGGCCCGACCCCAACGGCATCGCCATCAATTCGCGGCTTGATTTTTCCGGCGTCGACGGCAACGCGTTGCGCTACCGCGGCCTGAAGATGCCGGCGGGACGCACTTCGCTGCAGATGACGCTGATGAGCCGTGGCCGCAGCGTGGCGGCGCTGGCGGGCGTGCTGTCGGGCAGCGGCACCATCACGCTGGAATCCGCCAGCATTGCCGGGCTTGACCCCCGCGCCTTCGAGGTCGCGATCCGCGCCAGCGACGCCGGCCAGGTCACCGACGACAACAGGCTGAAACAGATCGTGGCTCCTGTGCTGGCCGCGGGCAGTCTGCCGATCGCGACCGCGCAAATTCCCTTCAACATTCGCGACGGCCGGCTGCGCATCGATGCCACGACGCTCGATGCCGGCAATGCCCGCGTCATCGTCTCCGGCGGCTACGACATGCTGGCCGATCAGACCGATGTTCGCTTGAGTTTCGCGACCAACGCGATCGGCTCGGGGACGAGCCGGCCGGAAATCCAGCTGTTCGCGGCGGGCACGCCGGACACGCTGACGCCGATCCTCGACGTGACGCCGCTGTCGTCATGGCTCGCGGTGCGCACCATCGATCGCGAGACGAGACGGCTCGATGCCATCGAGCGCGGCGAGCCGCCGCCGTTCGAACCGTCCGTTCCGCCCTCGACGGCGGCCTTGCCGCCAACGGCTACGCCCGAGATGCCGATGCCGGGCCGCGATCCGCGCCGGCTCCCGCCGAGGGCAAATGTTGTTCCGGTCCGTCCGCCAATGGTGCAGCCTGCGCCCGCGCCGCCGGTGGTGAGCCAGCAGGCTGCGCCGGCGTTGCCGCCGCCGATCGAGGTGCGGCCCGCACCGGGACCGGCTCCGCTTGCCCCCAGGCCAAGGCCGCCGCCGCGCCCGCCCATGGTGCTGACGCCGCCGCCGACGCAGCCGTAAGGCTTGAGATCACGGGACCGAAGCCTATGCTCCTAACCGGGCGGCTGTGCGGCCAGGCTCGGCGCTCGCGATTCCCCACGTTGGATTTTCAAATCAAAAAACAAAACAGGGAGGCTTCCATGGGACTGATAATTCTGGTGTTGGCAGGCTTGCTGCTCGGGGGCCTTGGCGATGCGCGCGCCGAAAGCGCGGGCACTTCGGTCAAGCTCGACAGCGGTCCGATATCAGGCAAATTCCAGCTGAACACGGAAGTACGCGCGTTCCTGGGCGTGCCCTTCGCGGCGCCTCCGGTCGGCGCGCTGCGCTGGAAACCGCCGCAGCCGGTCGCGAACTGGCAGGCGCCGCGCGCGGCGACGTCCTACGGCGCGCAATGCATGCAGCCCGGCCGCTCGAAAACCTCGGTCTACTACGAATATGCCGGCGATCAGCCGAGCAGCGAGGACTGCCTGTTCCTCAATGTCTGGGCGCCCTCGGAGACTCGCGACGGCAAGCTGCCGGTGATGGTCTGGATCTATGGCGGCGGCTTCCAGCAAGGCTCGGCCGCCAACCCGACATTCGATGGCTCGCGGCTCGCCGCGCGCGGCGTCGTGGTCATCTCCGTCAATTATCGCGTCGGCATTTTCGGCTTCATGGCGCATCCGGAGCTGTCAGCGGAATCGCCGCAGCACGCGTCCGGCAATTACGGCCTGCTCGATCTCGTCGCCGGCCTGCAATGGGTCAAGCGCAACGCGGCGGCCTTTGGCGGCGATCCCGGTAACGTCACCGTCTTCGGCCAGTCGGCGGGCGCGGCGGCCGTGACCTATCTCTACGCCTCGCCGCTGTCGCGTGGCCTGTTCGCGCAGGGCATCGCCGAGAGTTTTGGTTTTGCCAACAAGACCATGCCGTCGCTCGCGACCGCCGAAGCCGGCGGCAAGGCGCTGGCCGAGAAGGTCGCCGCCGCGAATCTCGCCGCGTTGCGAGAGGTGCCGGCGGAAAAATTGCTGGAGACCAGGATCGGCATGAGCCCGATCATCGACGGTCATTTCGTGCCGACCAACCCCTACACGGTATTCGCCGAGGGCAAGGAAGCGCCGGTGCCGCTGATGGCTGGATGGAACGAAAATGAGGGCAACACCTTCCCGCATGCGAAGACGCTTTCCGCCTATCAGGACTGGATGCGGAAGAAATATCCAGATATCGCCGACCGCCTGCTTACTCTCTACGCCGCGCAAAACGACGAGGAGGCCAAGAGCGCCAACAAGCTCCTGGTTCGCGATGGCCTGTTTGCCTGGGGGCCGTGGAGCGCGGTGCGGCTGCACGCCAAGAACAATCTTCCGGCCTATCTCTACCACTTCAGCCATCCGCAGCCGCTGCGCGCCGGCGCAAGCTATGACGAGATCGACAGCGCGGCCGGCCTCGGCACCTTCCACAGCTCGGAATACCCCTACATCTTCGGCACACTCGATGCCTTGAGCCGCGACTGGACCAGCGCGGATCGCGCGATCTCCGAAAACCTGCAGGCCTATTGGGTGGCTTACGCCTATGGCGGCAGCCCGAACGCGCCGGGGCTCGCGCGCTGGCCGCGCTTTGACGAGGCCGCCGACACCACGATGTATCTCGGCGACAAGGTCGGTCCGGGTCCGGTGCCGGCTCTCGACCGGCTCAAATTGTTCGACGCGCTCGCATCGCCGTTCAACGGGTTCTGACCGCGCCGCTTACATAGCCAGTTCCGGCGCGGGCATGCCGCGCTGGAACATCAGGAGATCAAGCGGCGGCGGCTCCTTGCCTGTCAGAATCGAGCAGCAGGCATGGGCGTGGCCGCGGTGATGGGTCTGGTGGTTGAACAGATGCAGCAGGATGTCGTTCAGCACCTGCTGCTGCGGTGCGCCCGAGGTCGTGTGGTACGACACGGGCCGGTCGAGATCGGCTTCGCTGTAGCCGTTGACCACGCGTTTCAGGCGGGCGTCCTCCGCCATGCGGGCGCGCGCCAGCTCGTTGCGATCCTCGAACAATATCGCGTTGAGCCGGCCCGGCGCCTCGCCCTCGCCGGTCAGCCGCTTCAGCCAGATGCGGTCGGCGACCAGCAGATGGTTCAGCGTACCGTGCAGGCTGGCAAAGAACACGCCGGTGGAGCGGCGGTATGACTCCTCGGGCAGCTCCAGCGCGGCGGCGTAGATGCGCAGGTTGGCCCAGTGATTGTAGTCGGCGAGCTGCCGGAAATTGTCGATGCGCATCGGCGAAGGTCCTCGGTCGGGGAGCGGCATCCTGCTCCGCCGCGTGTTCAAATCGTCGAAGATGGTTACCGAAGTATAAATAAAACCTCGGGCAATTTGCCGAATTCTTGCGCGCAATACTGACGTTCCAACTTTACTAAATAATGGGAACCGGTTGCTATAAGTGGAACCTGTTGCGCGCTTGTCGGATCTGTCGCGCTTGAAGGTGGTCCTATGGGGCTGGCGAAATCTTATCTGCAGGATCTCGACGAGGCGATCTCGCGCGGCTCGGACGAGAGTCGCGAGCGGGCGCTGTGGCATGCGACCGATCTCTTGATCGCGGGCAGCTACAGCGAGGAGGAGGTGCTTACCTTCGGCAATGTGATCGGGCGGCTCGCCGACGAGATCGAGGTCGAGGTTCGCGCGCAGCTCTCCGAGCGGCTCGCGCGTTTCGACGGCGCGCCGGTCAATGTGATCCACAAGCTCGCCTTTGACGATGCGATCGAGGTCGCGCGGCCGATGCTGGAGGGATCCACGCGGCTCGACGATGACACCCTGATCGCCAACGTGCGCAGCAAGAGCCAGGCGCACATGCTGGCGATCTCCAGGCGCCAGTCCCTCGGCGAGTCCGTCACCGACGTGCTGGTCGCGCGCGGCAACCGCGCCGTGGTCAATTCGCTCGCCAGCAATGGCGGCGCCAATTTCTCGACCTCCAGCCTGCTGCACATGGTCAAGCGCGCGGAGGGCAATTCGATCCTCGCCGAGCAGCTCGGCCTGCGCAAGGACATCCCGCGCCAGCTGTTTCAGCAGCTGATCGCCAAGGCGACCAACGACGTGCGCAAGCGGCTCGAGAACGAGCGTCCGGAGATGACGGGCGCAATCGGCGCCTCGGTCGTCGATGTCGCCGGCGAGCTGCAGTCCAAGTTCGGCCCGGTCTCGCGGACCTATTTCGTCGCCAAGCGCCTCGTCACGACGCAGCACCGCTCCGGCAATCTGAACGAGGCCAGCATTTCCGGCTATGCGCTGTCGCACAAGGTCGAGGAAGTCACCATCGGCCTGTCGCTGCTCTGCGCGCTGCCGGTCGACGTGATCGAGCGCGTGCTGGTGAACCGCGACCGGCAGATGCTGCTGATCCTCGCCAAGGCACTGGGCTTCTCATGGGCTACCACCATGTCGCTGCTGTTCCTCGGCGCCAAGGACCACCGCATCACCGCCAGGGACCTGGCCGACCTCGAACGCGAATTCGGCCGGCTCAATGTCGCGACCTCGAAGAGCATCCTGAAATTCTACCGGACGCGGCGTGATGCCGATCCGAGCGAACCAGGCGCCGCCCGCGAAGTTCAGCTCGCGGTGAACTGATGGCTTGGAACAGGCAGGGGATACGACCATGAGCTCTCTTCTCCGCGGCAACGCCAGCGAAAGTGCGCTCGACCGATCTCCGTCGGAGATGGCCTGGCTCGTGCTCGAAGCGGCCAACGACCTCGGCGACGAGGCGACCGTGGAGGCCTGCCGCCGGATCATCGATGCGGACCTGAAGGGCGCGCAGGCATCGCAGGCCGACCTGCAGGTCGTCATTCACTATTTCAGATAACGCATGATCCGGAAAAGTGTGCAGCGGTTTTCCGCAAGATCATGCGCAAAACAAGAATCCAGAGCGCGATAACGGTTCATCCTGATCTCATCGCGCTCTAGGCGCGATCAGCCCGCCCCAAGGGCTACGGCGATGTTGTACGTCGCAAGGCTCGCCGCATAGGCCAGCGCGAGCATATAGCCGAAGGTCAGCGCCATGTATTTCCAGCTTCCGGTCTCGCGGCGGATCACCGCGAGCGTGGAAGCGCATTGCGGCGCGAAGATGTACCAGGCGAGCAGCGACAGCGCGGTCGCCAGACTCCATTTGGTGGCGAGCACCTCGCCGATCTGTGCGGCGGCTTCCTTGCCGCCCTCGATCGCATAGACCGTGCCGAGTGCTGCGACGGCGACCTCGCGCGCCGCCATGCCCGGGATCAGCGCCACCGCGATCTGCCAGTTGAAGCCGACCGGCAGCAGCAACGGCTCCAGCGCCTTGCCGAGGATCGCGGCAAGGCTGTAGTTGATCGCGGGGCCCTCGGCGCCCGCAGGCGGCTGCGGGAACGACGCCAAAAACCAGATCAGCACCATCATCGAGAAGATCGTGGTGCCGGCGCGCTGCAGGAACATTTTGGCGCGGGTGTAGACGCCGATCGCAATTCCGCGCAGGCGGGGCATCTTGTAGTCGGGCAATTCCAGCATGAAGGGCGCCGGCTGATAGTCGCGCCACATCAAGAACTTGATCACAAATGACACGCCGAGCGCGCTGGTGATGCCGGCGGCGTAGAGGCCGAACATCACGAGCCCCTGCAGATTGATCCAGCCTCCGATCAGCTTTGGCGGAATGAAGGCCGAGATGATCAGTGTGTAGACGGGGATGCGCGCCGAGCAGGTCATCAGCGGTGCGATCAGGATGGTGGTCAGCCGGTCGCGGCGGTTGTCGATCACGCGCGTCGCCATGATGCCGGGAATGGCGCAGGCAAAGCTCGACAGCAGCGGAATGAAGGCGCGGCCGTGCAGCCCGGCGCCGCCCATGATGCGGTCCATCAGGAACGCCGCGCGAGCCATGTAGCCGAAATCTTCCAGGAGCAGGATGAACAGGAAGATGATCATGATCTGCGGCAGGAACACGATGACGCTGCCGACGCCGGAGATCACGCCGTTCTGCAGGAAGCTTTGCAGAAGCCCCGCCGGCAGCGTGGCGTGCACGAATTGCCCGAGCGCGTCGAAGCCCGACGACAACAATTGCATCAGCGGCTGCGCCCAGGCGAACACCGCCTGGAACATCACGAACAGGATCAAGAGCAGGATCGCAAGGCCGCCTGTGGGATGCAGCACGACCGCGTCGATCCGCGCGGTCCAGGTGTCGGGCCGCGCCGGCAGGCTGACGCTGGCGGCGATGATGCGGTCGGCCTCGCGCTGGGTCGACCGCAGCTCGGACACCGTGAGCGGCTGCCAGAGATTTTCCCGCGGCTTGGCCGGCGCCTGCGCCAGCAGCTCGTCGGTCAGGCGCAACAGATCGGCGGTGCCGCCCTTGCGCACCGCGATCGAGGTGACGACGGGCACGCCGAGCGCTTCCGAGAGTTTCGGCACGTCGACGCTGACGCCGCGGCGCGTGGCGATGTCGAACATGTTGAGCACCAGCGCGATCGGCCGGCCGGTGCTCTTGAGCTCGAGCAGCAGGCGGATGGTCAGCCGCAGATTGGTGGAATCGGCGACGCACAGCACGAGGTCGGGCAGCGCTTCGCCGGAGGTGCGGCCGAGCACGATGTCGCGCGTGATCTCCTCGTCCGGGCTGCGGCCGCGCAGCGAATAGGTGCCGGGCAGGTCGATCAGCGACACCTGCCGGCCCTGCGGGGTCACGAACGCGCCTTCCTTGCGCTCGACGGTGACGCCCGGATAGTTCGCGACCTTCTGCCGGCTGCCGGTCAGCGCGTTGAACAGCGAGGTCTTGCCGCTGTTCGGCGTGCCCACCAGGGCGAGATGCATCAGAGGGGCTTCCATGCTCGACTGGTTCCGGTCGCTTCAGGCGACGATGATGGCCATGGCTTCGCGCCGGCGCACGGCGATGGTGACGTTCTCGACGCGTACCGCAATCGGATCGCCGCCGACAATGCCCTCGTGCAGCACTTCGACGCGAGCGCCTTCGACAAAGCCGAGTTCGATCAGCCGGCTTTCAAGCTCGACGTCCGAGAGCGTCGAGCCTGCGTCGCGGGCGGCGAGGTGCACAATCACGCCCGAATAGCCGCGCTTGGCCATTCCCAGCGGCAGGGGCTGTCTTGCTTCGGTTTGTTCGGTCATCACCTCTATTTTCAATCGCGGCGCGAGAGGTCAAGCTTGGCTCTCGCCGCGGCGGCTTACCTTAGAGCGATTTTAAACACAAACCGCCTGCGCCCCGGGAAAACGGCGCCGTTTCACCAAATCCCGCGGGCCTCCTCACAGTCAGGTGAGCGTAAGGCCGCTGTCCGGAATAGCCGCCAACAGACGGGGTACTGAGGGTGCGCGGTGCATTGACGCAAGACGCGCGCAAGGAGGAGGCTTGCATGATCAGATATTCGGTCAAATTAGCGACGCTGACGCTGTTTCTGGGCGCGCTCGTCGCCGCTCCCATGATGAAGACAGCCTTTGCGGCGGGAGGAGGTGGCGGCGATCCCAGCAGCGGAGATATCATGCGGCCGACCGGGACGCCGCCCGATAGTCGATCTTCCAACGCGCCGACGCCCCCCTCGACCCATCGGACCAAGAAGGCGGCCAAGCAATCCTTCCTCAGCGACCCCTCGTTCATTCAGGGCTATCGGGCAGCCTATGCGACGATCTACGACCGCCACGACTATGCGTCGGCTCTCGAACAGCTCAAGGCGCTCGGCCATGACGACTACGCCAACATCGCCAACCTGATCGGCTATTCCTATCGCAAGCTCGGCGACTACAAGCTCTCGCAGGTCTGGTACGAGCGCGCGCTCCAGTCCGATCCAAACCACGTGCTGACCTGGAACTATTACGGCTTTTGGCAGATCGAGCAGGGCAACCGCGAGCAGGCCGAATATCATCTGGGCCGCATCGCCGAGATCTGCGGCACCGACTGTACCGAGTATCGCACCCTGGCGGCCGCACTCGAGCAGCCGCCCGGCACCGGCCTCGTCTACTGATTGCGGAAGACTGAAACAAGAAGGGCGCGTCTCATTCGCTGAGACGCACCCTTTGCTTTTTTCAGTTCAGCTCTGCGGCCGGTGCTCGCTTTGCAGCTTCGGTTCAGGCGGAGCCGAAGTCGCGCGGCTCTTGAAGTAGTCCAGCACGAACAGCCGGATTGCCGACGACAGATTGCCCTGCTGGCGATTGTTGTCGATCTCACCGACCAATTCCGACAACGTCATGTTGCGGAGACCGGAGATCTCCTTCATGCCGTTCCAGAAGGCTTCTTCAAGACTGACGCTGGTCTTGTGGCCGGCGACGACGATCGAACGTTTGACAACGGGTGACTTCATGACTCATCTCCGCCGTCGATGCGATGCTGATCGAGCAGATCGCTCGCGCGTTGCGCACGCTGCGCGTTGGTCTCGCGTTCGGCCTTGTTGCGTCCGAACTTCGCACGATTGGCCTCGGCCTCTCGCGCCGATTGCTCGCGCTCGCTGCGCTTCTTGAAACGTTTGAGATTGACCACTTCCCCCATAACCATCCCTCATGAAACGGATTTGGAAGACGCGACCATCTGGAAAAATAGCGGGTGCTGCGCAATGCCAAAAAGCGCACCGGCCAGTTCGGTAGTCATTGTAGAAATCCCTGCTAAACGCCCTGTGATAGCATCAAAAAGTATGTTCCGCTCTGCGAAAACGAAATGTTTCGTGCTGTATCACAGCCAGGCGTAACGACAACAGTCCAAACAGTCTCACTCTTTAGGCGTTATGATTTATAATTATATCGCGTCGCCGTAAATGAATTCACGCTCCGTACTTTCCCGGGTACGTGAGTGTTGGTCAGCCCGGGTGTGTCATTTTGTCCGGCTGAACGAGGCGGTCGAATTCCTCCGCCGAGACGAAGCCGAGCCGCAGTGCCTCTTCCTTCAGCGTCGTTCCACGCGCATGCGCCGATTTCGCCACCTTCGCCGCATTGTCGTAGCCGATTTTCGGCGCCAGCGCGGTGACCAGCATCAGCGAGCGCTGCATGAGTTCCTTGATGCGTTTTTCGTCAGCGCGTATTCCGTCGATGCAATGCTCGGTGAAGGAGCGCGCGGCGTCTGTCAGTAATTGGATGGAATGTATCATACAATATGCCAGCACCGGCTTGTAGACGTTGAGCTCGAAGTGCCCCTGGCTGCCGGCCACCGTGATCGCGGTGTGATTACCGAACACCTGGCAGCAAACCATGGTCATCGCCTCGCATTGCGTCGGGTTGACCTTGCCCGGCATGATCGACGAGCCCGGCTCGTTCTCCGGCAGGATCAGTTCGCCCAGGCCCGAACGCGGGCCCGAACCAAGCAGGCGGATATCATTTGCAATCTTGAATAGCGCCGTCGCGATCGAATTGATCGCACCGTGCGCGAACACATACGCATCGTTGGAGGCGAGCGCCTCGAATTTGTTGGCGGCGCTGGTGAAGGGCAGTTTGGTGATCTTCGCGGCGTGCCTGGCAAAAGCGCGCGCGAATTTCGGCTTCGAATTGAGCCCGGTGCCGACGGCGGTGCCGCCCTGCGCCAGCGGGTAGAGCTGTTGCAGCGCCATGCGCAGCCGCGTGATTCCGCTCTCGACCTGCGCCGCATAGCCTGAAAATTCCTGCCCCAGCGTCAGCGGGGTCGCATCCTGGGTATGGGTGCGGCCGATCTTGACGATCCCCGCAAACGCCTTTTCCTTGCTGCGCAGCGCGCGGTGCAGCTCGCTCAAGGACGGAATGAGATCGGCGGTGATGCGCATGGCGGCCGCGATATGCATGGCGGTCGGAAACGAGTCGTTCGACGACTGGCTCATGTTGACGTGATCGTTGGGATGCACCGGCTTCTTGGCGCCGAGCTCGCCGCCGAGCAGCTCATTGGCGCGGTTGGCGATCACCTCGTTGAGGTTCATGTTGCTCTGGGTGCCGGAGCCGGTCTGCCACACCACCAGCGGGAAGTGATCGTCGAGCTTGCCCTCGATCACCTCGCGCGCCGCGCGGATGATGGCGCCGCTGCGGCGCGCGTCAATCAGCCCGAGCTCGCGGTTGGTCTCGGCCGCCGCCAGCTTGACGATGCCGAGCGCATGCACGATCGGGGTCGGCATGCGGTCCTGGCCGATGCGGAAATTCTGCCGCGAGCGCTCGGTCTGCGCGCCCCAATAGCGGTCGGCGGGGACTTCGATCGGCCCAAAGCTGTCGGTTTCGGTACGGGTGGATTTGGCGCGGGAGGCGGTCGTTGCGCGGGCCATGAACACGTCCATATGTTTGCTGCTGGGCACAGCGGCGGCATGTTCATGTTACAGCGACGCGGACGACCGCGTCGCCGATCATTTCTTGCGGAATCGATCCAGCCGTACGACTTCGGCGCCTTCGGTCGGCTTTGCCGGTTCTTCGTCCTGCTCGGGACCGGCCTGGGCCGGGGTTGACGCCGGCACGGCAAGCGCAGCGGGGGCAGGGGAGGCCGGCAGGTTCGGCGCACCTTGCTCGCTCGCCGCAGCGCCTTCGCTCGGCTCGAACTGCAGGCCGAACTGCACCGACGGATCGAAGAAGCTCTTGATCGCGCTGAAGGGCACCACCAGCCGCTCCGGAATGCCGCCGAACGACAACCCGACCTCGAAGCGATCTTCCGACACGATCAGGTCCCAGAACTGGTGTTGCAGGATGATCGTCATCTCCTCCGGATATTGCGCGAGCAGCCGCGGCGAGAGTTTCACGCCCTCGGCCTCGGACAGGAAGGTGATGAAGAAATGGTGCTCGCCCGGCAGGCCGTGCGCGGCGGCGTCGTTCAACACCTTCCGCAACACGCCGCGCAGCGCGTCACGCGCCAGGACGTCGTAACGAATATGATCGGTCGCCATTTTCGAACCCTGAAAATCCTGTCCCACCGGGGCCGCCATCCGGCTCGCCCGACTCGGCCTTTGCTCGCATGCTACTCCGCTTGCGCTCTGAAATCAGCAGCCGTGAGCAGGTGAAGCTGCGGTACGGTGAGACAAATTAAAGTGGAGGCTTCTGTTGCCAGGTGCCTCCGAACCCCGCCTAACGGAGCTTAACCCGTTAGGACTTCAAGATGGTTTTTCGGACTGCGTTACGCAGCCAGAGCAACCGGAGCAAAGTTGTCGTTGGCAACTATTGCATTAGCCCGATAACGGCGGAACCATACCGGGAAAAAGCTCGCCCTTTACGCCCTCGTCGATCCTATTTCGCCCCCGCCGAAACCCGCCATTTGACGGGTTCTGGTGGAGGCGCCGGGTACCGCCCCCGGGTCCGAATGGTTTATTGCGACGGCGATTTATTTCCATAGCCGGCGAACCGGCAGGCCCAATATAGGGGGCAAAGATTGAGAAAGACAGTGGCGGATCGGCCGCATCCCAAGGTCAAAATTCGCCAAAATGGGCGAGAACACTGCGATTTGGGTTGGCCAGCCGCCAACGGCCGTTCTAAATCTCGAAAATGTCCCCGGAATCGCCGCCGGCAGCCTCTCCAGCGCCGGATCTCTCCCTCCCGACCAAGACCCCTCCGCCTGGCGTGATCGCGCTGTTCGTCGCGTTCGCCAGGATGTCGCTCGCGGGCTTCGGGGGCGTGCTCGCTTTTGCCCGCCGCGGCATCGTCGAAGAGCACAAATGGATGACCGCGGACGAGTTCAACGAGACCTTCGCGCTCTGCCATTTCCTGCCCGGGCCGAACATCGTCAATCTGTCCGTGGTGTTCGGCTCGCGCTTCGCCGGCATTCCCGGCGCGATTGCGGCCTTTGCCGGGCTGGTCGGCCCGCCCACGGCGCTGGTGATGGTGCTCGCCGTGCTCTACGCCCATTTCGGCCAGCTCGACGTGCTGCGGCGGATCCTGGCCGGCATCTCCTGCGGCGCCGTCGGCCTGTTGATCGCCGTGGTGGCCAAGATGCTGATGCCGCTCGTCAAGCGGCGAGAGGTGGCCGGCCTGCTCGTGATGGTTGCCGTTTTCGTTGCGATCGGATTGTTGCGCCTGCCGCTGCAGGCCGTGCTGCTGGTGGCTGTCCCGGTGTCGATCGGCATCACCTTCATCATCATGCGGCAGCCGGCCTCGGCATGAATTAGAATTCCAATCCGATCTGGGCGATGATCTCCACCTTCGGGCTGATGTCGCTGTTTGCAGTCGGCGGTGCCAATGCCGCGATCCCGGAGATGCACCGCGTCGCCGTCGACGTGAATCATTGGCTGACGGACCGGCAATTCGCCGACATCTACGCCATCTCCCAGCTCTCGCCCGGTCCGAATGTGCTGATCGTGACTTTGATCGGCTATGCAGTGGCGGGATTTGGCGGTGCGCTGGCCGCAACGCTCGCGATGTGCGTCCCGACCGCGGTCCTTGCCTATTATGTGAGCGGCCTGCTCGGCCGTTCCAGCCATTCGCGCTGGCCATCCATCATCCAGACAGCCCTGGTGCCGCTGTCCATCGGACTGATGGCGGCCTCCGCCCTGATCGTGGCGCAGGCCGCGGACCGGAACTGGGCGGCCGTTGTCCTCACCCTGTTGGTGGCTGCACTCGCCTATGCCACACGAATTAATCCTCTCTACTTATTGCTGGCCGGCGGGATCTTGGGTTTAGCTGGCGTTATCTGACGAAAGCCGCTAGGCAGAGATACCAAAGGAGCGGGGTCGAACGTTATTCCGAATACAACGGGCGCAAAGCCCGATTTCGGGGGGAGAAATCGATGACTGATACGCCGAGCCAGGCGCCAAGCAAATCCATCATACCGGTATGGATCAAGGGCCCGCAGGATTTTATCGGCGGCCTTGTGCTGGTCGCTGTTTCGTTATTCGCGTTGTGGGCGTGCAGCGATCTGCAGGGCATGCACGGATTTTCTTTCGGGCCGGGAACGGCGCCGCGCATGTTTGCGGTTCTCTTGCTGGGGCTCGGCGCCGCGGTAGCGATCGTCGGCATCGTGCAGGAAGGCCCGCATCTCCAGACCTACGCCTGGCGTGGCCCGCTCTTTGTCATGGCGGGGATTGTCTTCTTTGCCCTTGCGATCCGTCCGCTTGGCCTCATCGTCTCGGGGCTCGCGACTTTCCTGATCTCCGCGCTCGGCACCCACGAGACCCGCTGGACCGAGACCATCATTGTCGGCGTCTGCCTGACGATCGGCTGCGCGGTCCTGTTTCCCTACGTATTGGGACTGCCGATGCCGCTGTTCCCGCGTTTCCTGGTGCAGTGAGGGCGCGATGGTCGATCTTTTTCACAATCTCGCGCTTGGCTTCAGCGTTGCCGTCAGCCCTACGAATTTGCTGCTCTGCCTGATCGGCGCGCTGGTCGGCACGCTGGTCGGGGTGTTGCCGGGCATCGGCACCATCGCCACGGTGGCGATGCTGCTGCCGATCACCTTCGGCCTACCGCCGGTCGGCGCGCTGATCATGCTCGCGGGCATCTATTACGGCGCGCAATATGGCGGCTCGACCACGTCGATCCTGGTCAACATTCCGGGTGAGGCGACCTCGGTGGTCACCACGCTCGACGGCTTCCAGATGGCGAAACAGGGCCGTGCGGGTCCCGCGCTCGCGATCGCAGCGATCGGCTCGTTCTTCGCCGGCTGCGTCGCCACCGTGCTGATCGCGGTGCTCGGCGCGCCGCTGACGAAACTCGCGCTCGCCTTCGGTCCGGCTGAATATTTCTCCCTGATGGTCCTGGGCCTGATCTTTGCGGTGGTGCTCGCCAAGGGAAGCGTGCTGAAGGCGATCGCGATGATTGCGTTCGGCATCCTGCTGTCGATGGTCGGCTCCGACATCGAAACCGGTGCCTCGCGCATGGCCTTCAACATTCCCGAGCTCGCCGATGGCCTCGGCTTTGCCACGGTCGCGATGGGCGTGTTCGGTTTCGCCGAGATCATCCGCAACCTCGACGCCGGCGCCGAGATGGACCGCGACCTGGTGCAGCAGAAGATCTCCGGGCTGATGCCGACCAAAAAGGATTTGAAGGACTCGTTCCCCGCCATCGTCCGCGGCACGATCCTCGGATCGATCCTCGGCATCCTGCCCGGCGGCGGCGCGGTGATCGCCTCGTTCGCGGCCTATACTTTCGAGAAGAAGATAGCCAAGGATCCGTCGCGGTTCGGCCGCGGCGCCATCGAAGGTGTGGCGGCCCCCGAAAGCGCCAACAACGCAGCCGCGCAGACCTCCTTCATCCCGTTGCTCACGCTCGGCATCCCGCCGAATGCCGTGATGGCGCTGATGGTGGGCGCCATGACCATCCACGGCATCGTGCCGGGCCCCCAGGTGATGCAGAAGCAGCCCGAACTGGTCTGGGGCATGATCGCCTCGATGTGGATCGGCAATCTGATGCTGATCATCATCAACCTGCCACTGGTCGGCATCTGGGTGCGCCTGTTGCGCGTGCCTTACCGGCTGATGTTCCCCTCGATCGTCGTGTTCTGCGCCATCGGCATCTATTCCATCAACAACGCACCGATGGACGTCGTACTCGCCGGCGCCTTCGGTCTGGTCGGATACTGGCTGATCAAGCATGAGTTCGAGCCGGCGCCGCTGTTGCTCGGCATGGTGCTGGGCCCGCTGATGGAGGAGAACCTTCGCCGTGCGCTCTTGATCTCGCGCGGCGATTGGTCGGTTTTCATCACCCGCCCGCTGTCGGCGGTGCTGATGGCCGCTGCCGCGGGCCTGCTGGTGCTGGCGGTGCTGCCGACGCTGCGCAAGAAGCGCGACGAGGTGTTCGTGGAATCCGAGGGCTGAGCGCTTCGAAATTGCTTTCAGGACGGGGGCGGGACGCAGGTTCCGCCCTTGTTGTTTATGGGCAAAACCTCCACTTTTCCCTGTATAATCGCTGCCGACGGGCCGAATTGCGGCTATCGAAGGCCAGCGGACCGCGGCATTCGCGTTCCCGACAAAGGCACGCCATGAACCAGTACCACGACCTGCTTGAACGCATTCTTGCCGACGGCGCGGAGAAGAGCGACCGCACCGGCACCGGCACGCTGTCGATCTTCGGCCATCAGATGCGCTTCAACCTGCAGGCCGGCTTTCCGATGCTGACCACCAAGCGGCTGCCGCTGAAGGCGATCGTGCATGAGCTGTTGTGGTTCCTGAACGGCGACACCAACATCAAATATCTGCAGGAGCACGGCGTCACCATCTGGGACGAATGGGCCGACGAGAATGGCGATCTGGGCCCGGTCTATGGCTCGCAGTGGCGTTCCTGGCCGGCGCCGGATGGCGGCCACATCGACCAGATCAGGAACGTGGTCGAGATGATCAGGAAAAATCCGGACTCGCGCCGCCTGATCGTCACCGCCTGGAATCCGGCCGAGGTCGACAAGATGGCGCTGCCGCCCTGTCACTGCCTGTTCCAGTTCTATGTCGCCAACGGCAAATTGTCGTGCCAGCTGTATCAACGTTCGGCCGACGTCTTCCTCGGCGTGCCCTTCAACATCGCTTCCTACGCATTGCTCACCATGATGGTCGCGCAGGTGACGGGCTTGAACCCCGGCGACTTCGTGCACTCGCTCGGCGACACCCATCTCTATTCCAACCATCTCGAGCAGGCGCGGCTGCAATTGACGCGTCCGACGCGTGCTTTGCCGGTCATGAAGATCAACCCCGAGGTAAAGGACATCTTCTCGTTCCGTTACGAGGACTTCAAACTCGAGGGCTACGACCCGCATCCGCATATCAAGGCCCAAGTCGCGGTGTGAGTGTCGAATGGCGTTTTCAATTCATCGCGCGCGTCCCGACCAGTCCGGGCTGATCTTTTCGCTGATCTGCGAGCTCGCCGACTACGAAAAGCTCATCCATGAGGTCGAAGCGACCGAAGCCGGCATCGCGGCCGCCCTGTTCGGTGAAAATCCGCGCCTGTTCTGCGAGATCGCGGAATGGAACGGCGAGCCGGTTGGCTTTGCGGTGTGGTTCTTCAACTTCTCCACCTTCTCCGGCCGCTCGGGCATCTTCCTTGAAGACCTGTTTGTGCGCCCGGCCTATCGCGGCAAGGGCATCGGCAAGGCGCTTCTGGTTCATCTCGCAAAGCATTGTGTCGAGAACAACTGGTCGCGGCTGCAATGGACCGTGCTCGACTGGAACACGCCGTCGATCGAGTTCTACAAATCGCTCGGTGCGGTCATGATGGACGAGTGGAAGCTGTGCCGGATCAATGGTGCGGCGCTCGCGCAATTGGCGAAGGCTTCAGCGTGATCGAAACCGTCCTCATCGTCGCGGTCGCGGAGAACGGCGTGATCGGACGCGACAACACCATTCCATGGCGGCTGAAGGCCGACCAGCAGCGCTTGAAGGCGCTCACCCTGAACAAGCCTGTGATCATGGGCCGCAAGACCTTTGCTTCGCTGCGCCGGCCGTTGCCCGGGCGAACCAATATCGTGATCACCCGCGATCCGGATTTCCGCGCCTGGGGCGCGGTCGTCACCACTTCGCTCGAGAACGCCTTTGCGATCGCGCGTGGCGACGCGCTGCGGCGCGGCGTCAGCGAAATCATCGTCTTGGGCGGCGTCGATGTCTATGTGCGGTCGCTGCCGGTCGCGGACCGGCTCGAGATCACGGAAGTGCATGCGGCGATCGAGGGGGACACGCGCTTCCCCGTCATCGATGCCTCGGCCTGGCAGGAGACCAGCCGGCATCGCCATGCGGCGTCCGCGGACGACACGGCCGACTACTCCTATGTGACATATAGCCGTCGATAACGGCCGGATTAACCGCCTTTGGTAATGTTTACATTGACAATTATGGCGGCAAGCATAGCTGCATCAGACCTAAGCTTGCGTTGTAAGGGCAGGAAGCGTCCCTTATAAGCCTGCCGGATGGGCAGGGTCAGGCGTTACGCCTCAAAATCCCTGCGGAGGAGAGCGTCGAATGGCGTGGAAGAATCAGGGCGGTGGCCCATGGGGCTCCGGCCCGAAGGGGCCATGGGGCTCCGGCGGCCCGCAACCGGTCGGGCCAAGGCCGCCCGACCTTGAGGATCTTCTGCGCCGCGGCCAGGACCGGCTGCAGCAGCTGCTGCCGGGCGGCTATTTCTCCGGCCTCGGCATCGCCGTAATCCTGGTCGGCGCGCTGGCGATCTGGGCCATGTCCGGCTTCTACCGCGTGCAGTCCGAAGAGCTCGGCATCGTGCTGCGCTTCGGCAAATATGTCCGCGACGCCCAGCCGGGCCTCAACTACCACCTGCCGTATCCGATCGAGACCGTGCTGCTGCCGAAGGCGCTGCGCGTCTCCACCATCTCGATCGGCATGACGCTGATCGACGACCCGACGCGGCGCGGCCGCACCATGCGCGACGTGCCGGAAGAGAGCCTGATGCTGACCGGCGACGAGAACATCGTCGACGTCGACTTCACCGTGCTGTGGCGGATCAAGCCGAAAGGCGCCGCCGACTTCCTCTTCAACATCCAGAATCCCGAGGGCACCGTGAAGGCGGTGGCCGAAAGCGCGATGCGCGAGATCGTCGGCAAGTCCAACATCCAGCCGATCCTGACCGGCGCCCGCACTACCACCGAGCAGAGCGTGCAGGAATTGATGCAGAAGACGCTCGACTATTATGGCTCGGGAATCCAGATCGCCCAGGTGCAGATGCAGAAGGTCGACCCGCCGTCGCAGGTGATCGACTCCTTCCGCGACGTGCAGGCGGCGCGCGCCGACCTCGAACGCCTGCAAAACGAGGCGCAGACCTATGCCAACCGCGTGGTCCCCGAAGCCAGGGGACGTTCCGCGCAGATCACCCAGGCCGCCGAAGGCTACAAGCAGCAGGCGGTCGCGGAAGCCAAGGGCCAGAGCGCCCGCTTCCTGAAAGTCTACGACGAATATGCCAAGGCCAAGGACGTGACGCGGGAGCGCATTTACCTGGAGACGATGGAACGTGTGCTCGGAAGCTCCGAGAAGCTGATCTATGACGGCGGCAGCGGCGCGAGCCAGGGCGTGGTGCCCTATCTTCCGCTGAACGAGTTGACGCCGAAACGTCAGGCGACGACGGGCCAGCAGCAGCAACAACCGAGCGGAGCCACGCGATGAGGTCGCCCGTCACCGGGATCGTTACACTGATCCTGCTCTTTCTTGTCGCGATCGTGGCCTATAGCTCGTTCTTCACCGTGCAGCAGACCGAGCAGGCCCTGGTGGTGCGGTTCGGCAAGCCGGTCGACATCGCGACCGCGCCTGGGCTGCATTTCAAGGCGCCCTTTATCGACACGGTGATCCCGGTCGACAAGCGCATCCTCGATCTCGAAAATCCGTCGCAGGAGGTGATCGCCTCGGACCAGAAGCGGTTGGTCGTCGACGCCTTCGCCCGCTACCGCATCAAGGACGCGCTGCGTTTCTATCAGAGTGTCGGTTCGATTCAGGCCGCCAATCTGCAGCTCACTACGCTGTTGAACGCGTCGCTCCGCCGCGTGCTCGGCGAAGTCACCTTTATCCAGGTGGTGCGCGACGAACGCGAAGCGTTGATGGGCCGCATCCGCGAGCAGCTCGACAAGGAAGCCGACGGTTACGGCATCCAGGTGGTCGACGTGCGCATCCGCCGCGCCGACCTGCCGGAACAGAACAGCCAGGCCGTCTACCAGCGCATGCAGACCGAGCGACAGCGCGAGGCCGCAGAGTTCCGCGCGCAGGGCGCTCAGAAGGCCCAGGAAATCCGCTCCAACGCCGATCGCGAATCGACCGTGATCGTGGCGGAAGCCAATTCCAAGGCCGAGCAGATCCGCGGCGAGGGTGATGGCGAGCGCAACCGGCTGTTTGCCGAGGCCTATGGCAAGGACCCAGATTTCTTCGCGTTCTATCGTTCAATGACGGCCTATGAGAATGGCCTGAAGAGCGCCGATACCCGCTTCCTGCTGCGGCCGGATTCCGATTTCTTCAAATATTTCGGCAGTGCATCGGGCAGGCCGGCCGCGGGGACTTCGGAGCCGGTAACAGGCGCGGGTGCGGCGGCGCCGCCGGCCATGCCCAAGCCGTAAGGCTCCGGGGGCGCAAGCTTATTGAGTTGACAGGAGTGAGGCGACGCGATTGCCTCCCTCCCGCGTCATCCAAACAAGAATCATACGGGAGGTTTCAGTCCGATGAGGTCCATTGCGTTTGCCGACTTCCTCATCGGTGTGGGCATTCTGTTCGTGATCGAAGGGCTGATGTTCGCGGCGAGCCCCGCCTGGATGCGCCGGGCGATGAAAAGCGCGCTGGCGACACCGGACAATATCCTGCGCGCGGTCGGCATCGGTTCGGCGGTGATCGGGCTGATCCTGATCTGGGTGATCCGCCGCCCGATCTGACGCGAAGCGTCATTCCGGGATGGTGCGCAAGCACCAGACCTCAGGGGCGCAATTGCGCCCCGGGGAATCTCGAGATTCTCAGGTGCGCAATTGCGCACCATAGTTCGCTCGCTTCGCTCACGTCCCGGAATGAACTTGGCCGAAAAACAACGAGATCGTGAGGGGTTAACGTCGACTTTTTGCCGTATTAAGTAGCATTGATGACGCCGCCATCCGAACGCGAGAACGCTTGCGCGGCCGCCCCTTTCGGGCGCAGGGTGACCACCAAACCCTTAATCCTTTTGGAGAGAAGCCGATATGACCGCTGCGACCACAGTCTTGAGTCAGCGCCTGCGTCCCGTGCTGGCCGCGATCTGCCTTGGCGCTGCCGGCGCGCTCATCTCCGCGCCAGCCTTTGCGCGCGGGCCGGAAGGCATCGCCGACGTAGCCGAAAAGGTGATCGATGCGGTGGTCAACATCTCGACCTCGCAGACGGTCGAGGCCAAGGCTGGCGACGGCCGCGGCGCGGTTCCGCAATTGCCGCCGGGATCGCCGTTCGAGGAATTCTTCGACGACTTCTTCAAGAACCGCAGGGGCGGCAAGGGCGGCGGCGGCGACCTGCAGCCGCACAAGACCAACTCGCTGGGCTCGGGTTTCATCATCGATACGGCGGGCATCGTCGTCACCAACAATCACGTCATCGCGGACGCCGACGAGATCAACGTCATCATGAATGACGGCACCAAGATCAAGGCCGACATCGTCGGCATCGACAAGAAGACCGATCTTGCGGTGCTGAAATTCAAGCCGCCGCGGCAACTGACCGCGGTGAAGTTCGGCGATTCCGACAAGCTCCGTCTCGGCGACTGGGTGGTGGCGATCGGCAACCCGTTCAGCCTCGGCGGCACGGTGACGGCCGGCATCGTCTCGGCCAAGAACCGCGACATCTCCTCGGGCCCCTACGACAGCTACATCCAGACCGACGCCGCGATCAACCGCGGCAATTCCGGCGGGCCGCTGTTCAACCTCGACGGCGAAGTGATCGGCGTCAACACGCTGATCATCTCGCCCTCCGGCGGTTCGATCGGCATCGGCTTTGCGGTCCCCTCGAAGACGGTGGCGAGCGTGGTGTCGCAGCTGCAGCAGTTCGGCGAGCTTCGCCGCGGCTGGCTTGGCGTGCGCATCCAGCAGGTCACCGACGAGATCGCCGAAAGCCTCAACATCAAGCCGGCGCGCGGCGCGCTGGTCGCGGGTGTCGACGACAAGGGACCCGCAAAACCCGCCGGCATCGAGCCCGGTGATGTCATCGTGACCTTCGACGGCAAGGACATCAAGGAGCCGAAGGATCTGTCGCGCGTGGTGGCCGATACCGCGGTCGGCAAGGAGGTCGATGTCCTCCTGATCCGCAAGGGCCAGGAGGAGACCCACAAGGTCACGCTCGGCCGGCTCGAGGACACCGACAAGGCGCAGCCGGCTGCGATTAAAAAGGATGAGCCCGCGGACAAGCCGGTGACGCAGAAGGCGCTCGGGCTCGATCTTGCGACGCTGAGCAAAGACCTGCGCACCAAGTACAAGATCAAGGACTCGGTCAAGGGCGTGCTGGTCACCGGCGTCGACGGCACCTCGGATGCCGCCGAAAAGCGGCTCTCGGCCGGCGACGTCATCGTCGAGGTGGCGCAGGAGGCGGTCGGCAGCGCCGCCGACATCAAGAAGCGCGTCGACCAGTTGAAGAAGGACGGCAAGAAGTCGGTGCTGCTGCTGGTGTCGAACGCCGACGGCGAATTGCGGTTCGTGGCGCTGAGCGTGCAGTAGGTAACTCGTCATGGCCGGGCTTGACCCGGCCATCCATCGCGAGAAAAGACTTTTGCGAAGGTTGATGGATGCCCGGGTCAAGCCCGGGCATGACGACCGAATGAAAACTCAGCCTTCGACAAATTCCTCTCTTCGATACCCCTGCGCATAGAGCAGCGCGGTGAGATCGCCATGATCAATCCGCGCCGCCGCTGCAGCCGCGACCGCGGGCTTGGCGTGATAAGCGATGCCCAGCCCCGCATTCTCGATCATGCCGAGGTCGTTGGCGCCGTCGCCGGCCACCAGGGTGTCGATGTCGTCGAGGTCGAAGGATTCGGTCAGCTCGATCAATGTCGCGAGCTTGGTGGCGCGGCCCAGGATCGGCTCCTTCACTTCGCCCGTGAACTTGCCGTCGCGCACGATCAGCTCGTTGGCGCGGCTTTCCTGAAAGCCGATCTTCGCGGCGACCGCATTGGTGAATAGCGTGAAGCCGCCGGAGATCAGGCAGGTATAGGCGCCATGCGCGCGCATGGTTGCGACCAGCTCACGGCCGCCGGGCGTGGGCGTGATGCGTTTCGCCAGCACCTCGTCGACCACGCTGACCGGCAAATCCTTGAGCAGCGCGACGCGCTCGCGCAGCGCCGGCTCGAACTCGATCTCGCCGCGCATCGCGCGCTCGGTGATTTTGGCGACGTGGTCCTTCAGCCCGACGAAATCGGCGAGCTCGTCGATGCATTCCTGGCCGATCATGGTGGAATCCATGTCCGCCAGAAAAAGCTTCTTGCGCCGCGTGGCGATCGGTTGCACCACGATATCGATCGGCAGGTCGCCGCGCGCCGCGCGGAGCCGATCGGATATGGCGCGGATGTCGTCCTTATCTTTGGTCGGGGTGTCGAAGGGAATGTCAGCCGCAACTTCGTCCCACAGCCAGTGCGCCGGCCCGGCCTGGGGCAGCACCGCGCGCGCGCCGTCGAGCATGGTGGAATCGAGCGCGGGATTATTCGGGTTGCAGATCAGCGTGGCGACGAGAGACATTCTGTGACTTCTGAAGCGACCAGGATCAAGGCCGTGCTTATCGCAGGGCCGACCGCCAGCGGCAAGTCGGCGCTGGCGCTCGAACTCGCGCAAAAGACCGGCGGCATGGTGGTCAACACCGATTCCATGCAGGTCTATCGCGACCTGCGCGTACTGACCGCGCGGCCGACTGCGGCGGAGGAGGCGGCCGTCGCCCACCGCCTCTACGGCCATGTCGACGCCGCCATCAATTTTTCCGCCGGCGCCTGGGTCGCCGATGCCGCGAAGGTGCTCGCGGAGGCGCGCGCGCAAAACCGCCTGCCGATTTTCGTCGGCGGCAGCGGTCTCTATTTCAAGGCGTTGACGCGAGGGCTTTCGGCGGTGCCGCCGATCCCGCCCGAAATTCGCGAAGGCGTGCGCGAGCGGCTCGAGCGCGACGGCGTCGAGGCGCTGCATGCCGAACTCGTGCGCCGCGATCCCGGTTCCGCCGAGCGGCTGAAGCCGCGCGACCGCACCCGCATCGCGCGCGCGCTCGAAGTGGTGGAGGCGACCGGCCGTTCGCTGACCGACTGGCATCGCGAGGGCCTGCCGCCGCTCCTGCCGGCCGGCGAATTTTCCGCGCTGTTTCTCTCGCCCGAACGCGACGCGCTTTATGCGCGGATCGACGCGCGCTTCGACGCGATGCTCAAGGCCGGCGCGCTGGAAGAGGTCGCGGCGCTGGCCGCGCGAAACCTCGATCCGCTGCTGCCGGCGATGAAAGCGCACGGGGTGCCGGCATTGATCCGGCATCTTGTCGGCGCGCTGACGCTTGAAGAGGCCGCCACCATCGGCCGCGCCGACACCCGCCATTACGCCAAGCGGCAGTTCACCTGGTTCAGGCATCAATTGCCGGAGTTCGAATGGGTGCAGCCGGGGGCGGGGAAGGGGTGGCTAGAGCAACGGACCTCATCCTGAGGAGCCGCGAAGCGGCGTCTCGAAGGATGGCCGCGGGCCTCATGGTCCGAGATGCGCTGCGCGCTCCTCACCATGAGGGTCTTGAGACTCACGTCCTCACGCGCTTTTTGTGCATTTGCAGCAAATTCCCCCTCGCCGAACGCTGGGAACCCCGCTAAGCTCCAAAAATCGCGTTCCGACAGCGCCCTACCTTGACTTTACCGGTTTGGCCGCTATGTTTCGCGCAACCTTTGGGAAGTCAGGCGCCGTCCATGCGTAATATTATTACCAAACTCCTTATCGCCGTCGTACCCAGGCGCACCGCCGGGGGTGGCTGACTGCCATCCACATTCGGACGGTGCGCATGGGGCCTTCTGGGGCCCTTTTTTATTTCCCGAAGCAAAAACAAGCCCAAAAGCAAAAACAACCGATGCCGACAGCACGATCAGGACGAAGACCATGAGTGAGAAGAGCCACGATCAAAACCAGATGACCGGCGCCGCGATGATTGTCCGCGCGCTCATCGATCACGGCGTGAAACACCTGTTCGGCTATCCCGGCGGAGCGGTGCTTCCGATCTATGACGAAATCTTCCAGCAGAGCGAGGTCGAGCACATCCTGGTGCGGCACGAGCAGGGCGCCGGTCACGCGGCCGAAGGCTATGCGCGCTCGACCGGCCAGCCCGGCGTGGTGCTGGTGACCTCCGGCCCCGGGGCCACCAACATGGTGACGCCGCTGACCGATGCGCTGATGGATTCGATCCCGCTGGTCTGCATCACCGGGCAGGTGCCGACGCATCTGATCGGCAATGACGCGTTCCAGGAATGCGACACGGTCGGCATCACGCGGCCCTGCACCAAGCACAACTGGCTGGTGCGCGACGTCAACGATCTCGCCAAAGTGCTGCACGAGGCGTTCTATGTCGCAACCACCGGCCGGCCCGGGCCGGTCGTGGTCGATGTGCCGAAGGACGTGCAGTTCGCCACCGGCACCTATCATCCGCCGCGCAAATCCGACGTGCATATTTCCTACGCGCCGCGCGTGAAGGGCGATGCCGGCCAGATCCGCAAGGCGGTGGCGCTGCTCGCCAACGCCAAGCGGCCGGTGATCTATTCCGGCGGTGGTGTGATCAATTCGGGGCGCGAGGCCTCGAAGCTGCTGCGTGAGCTGGTCGAGGCCACGGGCTTTCCGATCACCTCGACCTTGATGGGGCTCGGCGCCTATCCGGCCTCCGGCAAGAACTGGCTCGGCATGCTCGGCATGCACGGCACCTACGAAGCCAACATGACCATGCATGATTGCGACGTCATGCTGTGCGTCGGCGCGCGCTTCGACGATCGCATCACCGGCCGCACCGACGCCTTCTCGCCGGGATCGAAGAAGATCCACATCGACATCGATCCGTCCTCGATCAACAAGAACATCCGCGTCGACGTGCCGATCATCGGCGATTGCGGCAATGTGCTCGGCGATCTCCTGACCGTGTTCAGGGCGGAAGCGAAGAAGCCCGACATCAAGGCCTGGTGGCAGCAGATCGCGCAATGGCGCGCGCGCAATTCGCTGTCCTACAGGAAGAACAAGGATATCATCCTGCCGCAATACGCGATCCAGAAGCTGTTCGAGGCGACGCGCGGGCGCGACACCTACATCACGACCGAGGTCGGCCAGCACCAGATGTGGGCCGCGCAGTTCTTTGGCTTCGAGGAGCCGCATCGCTGGATGACTTCGGGCGGGCTCGGCACCATGGGCTATGGCCTGCCGGCGGCGCTCGGCGTGCAGGTCGCCCATCCCGACAGCCTCGTGATCGATATCGCGGGCGATGCCTCGGTGCAGATGACCATGCAGGAGATGTCGACGGCGGTTCAGCATGAGCTGCCGATCAAGATCTTCATCCTGAACAACCAGTACATGGGCATGGTGCGGCAGTGGCAGCAGCTGCTGCACGGCAACCGGCTGTCGCATTCCTATTCCGAGGCGCTGCCGGACTTCGTCAAGCTCGCGGACGCCTATGGCTGCGTCGGCATCCAGGCGATCAAGCCCGCCGATCTCGACGGCGCGATCAAGGAGATGATCTCGGTCAAGAAGCCCGTGCTGTTCGATTGCCGTGTGGCGGCGCTGGAAAATTGCTTCCCGATGATCCCGTCCGGCAAGGCGCACAACGAGATGCTGTTGCCGGAAGAGGCGACGGATGAAGCGACCGCGACGGCATTTGCCGGCGGCAAGGCATTGGTGTGAGGACGACAGCATGAACCAGCCCGCCTCCGCCTATTTCCTCGAAGAGCGCCACGTCCCGAACGAGACGCACACGCTTTCGGTGCTCGTGCAGAACGAGCCCGGCGTGCTCGCGCGCGTGATCGGCCTGTTCTCCGGCCGCGGCTACAACATCGAGAGCCTCACGGTCTCCGAGACCGAGAGCCAGAAGCATCTCTCGCGCATCACCATCGTCACCACGGGCACGCCGATGGTGATCGAGCAGATCAAGCACCAGCTCGATCGCATGGTGCCGGTCTACCGCGTGGTCGACATGACGCTCGCCGGCCGCTCGATCGAGCGGGAACTTGCGATGGTGAAGGTGCGCGGCACCGGCGACAACCGGGTCGAGGCCCTGCGTCTGGCGGACGCGTTCCGGGCGCGGGTGATCGACGCCACAACCGAAAGTTTTGTGTTCGAGATCACAGGCAATACCGCGAAAATCAACCAGTTTATCGACCTGATGCGCCCGCTCGGCCTGGTCGAGGTATCCCGGACCGGCGTCGCCGCGATCGGGCGCGGGCCCGAAGGGATGTGACCATGCTGGCGCGCGACTGGTATTACAACGAGCGCGGGCGGATCGGGCTCGAACCCGCGGTCGCCTCGATCTACGACCGCCACGACGACAGCGACGTGCGCGCCCGCGCGGCGCTGAAGATGCTGGACGTCAAGAAGGGCTGGCGGATCGCCGATATCGGTTGCGGCAACGGCGTGCTGGCGACCGAAGCGGCGCTGATGGGCGCCGAGGTCGACGCCATCGATATTTCGCCGGCGATGCTGGCGCTTGCCGAAATTTACGCGCGCGACCGCAGGGCGGCGGTGCGGACGCAGTCGGCGGGGCTGCTCAGTTTTGCCTATCAGCCCAATTCCTATGACCTGATCGTCAGCGAATTCACGCTGCACCATCTGCCCGATTTCTGGAAGGCGGTGGCAATGGCGCGGATCTTTGCCGCGCTAAAACCCGGCGCGAATTTCTATCTGCGCGACATCGTGTTCGTCAGCATGCCTGATGGCAGCGAGCGCAGTGTCGAGCAATGGGCCGACTTCAACGCCAAGAACCACGATTTCGCCCGCGACAGCGTTGTCAGCCACATGCGCGACGAATACTCCACCTTCGGCTGGGTGATGGAGCGCATGCTGACCGAGGTCGGATTCACACTGGTCTCGGCCGATTATCACGCGCCGCTGCACGGCACTTATCTTTTGCAGAAACCGAAGCCGGGCAGCCAGGGCTAGAAAAACAAGAACAAGAAAATGAAGCCGGCTGACGTTGGCATTGCCGTCCTGGTGGCGGTCATCTGGGGGCTTGCGTTTGTCGCGAGCCGGATCGCGCTCGACGAATTTTCGCCGGAGCTGATGACGACGTTGCGCTTTGCCATTGCGGCCGTCCCCTGCCTGTTTCTGCGCAAGCCCGATGTCTCCTGGCCGCTCCTGATCGCGATCAGCTCCACGCTGTTCCTCGGTCAGTTCCTGGCGCAGGCCTTTGCCATCGCCGACGGCGTGCCGGTAGGGCTCTCCTCGGTGATCGTGCAGAGCCAGGCGTTGTTCACCATCGGCTTCGCCGCCATCATCTTCCGCGAAATCCCGACGCCGATGCAGGGAGCAGGGATCGCCGTCGCCACCGTGGGCCTGCTGATGATCTGCGGCACGGTCGGCTATGATTTCAGCTTCGGCGCCTTCGCGATCATCATGATCTGCCCGGTCAGCTTTGCCATCGGCAATCTGCTGCTGCGGCAGGCCAGGGGCGCGCCGATGTTCGATCTGTTCGCCTGGCTGTGCCTCACCGCCGCCGTCCCGCTGGCGGTGCTGACGCTCATCACCAATGGCCCTGCGCCGACCTGGCACGCGCTCACCCACATGTCGCTGACGGGCCTTGTCTGCATGCTCTGCCTCGGCGGCATCTCGACCTCCATCGCCTATTGGCTGTGGGGCCGGCTGCTCCGCGATCATCCCGCGGCGCAGGTGGTGCCGTTCGCGCTGCTGGTGCCGTTCGTCGGCTCCGGCGCGTCCAGCCTCGTCTTTGGCGAAAAATTCGGAACGCTGCGGCTCGCCGGCATGATCACCGTGATCGGCGGCATCACCGTCATGCTGTTGTCCAAGCGCCCGCAGGCGCTGCCCAAAGCCGCGGGGGCATGACCATGTCGCACCAGCTTCTGTTCGCTTTTATCGTGTTCGCCATCGTGATGTTCATCACCCCGGGGCCAAACAACATCATGGTGCTGTCGTCGGGCCTCACCTATGGCTTTCGGCGTAGCGTGCCGCATATCGCCGGCATCACCATCGGCTTCGCGTTCATGATTGCCGCGGTGGGCCTCGGCTTCGGCACGATCTTCGTCGCCTATCCGATGCTGCAGACGATTCTGAAATATGCCGGTGCCGCCTATCTGGTCTACCTCGCCATCGCGATCGCGCTGTCGGGTCCTCCCAAGGCCGGCGCCGCCGACGGACGAGGCCCGATGAGCTTCCTGGGGGCGGCGATGTTCCAGTGGGTCAATGTCAAAGGCTGGGTGATGGTGATCGGCACCATCACAGCGTATTCGGCGATCGCCCGCTTTCCGTGGAACATCGCCATACAGACGGTGCTGTCGCTGGCTTTGGGGGTCGTGTCGACCTCGATCTGGACGTTGTTCGGCAGCGCGTTGCGGCCGATCCTGACGTCGGAGCGAGCCGTGCGGATATTCAACATCGTGATGGCGGTCCTGCTGCTCGCCTCCCTCATTCCGGTCTTCATGGAAGTGTGATGCCGCACTGCGCTATGCGGAAAGAGGGTTTCCACAGCCTGCCGAAATGTTCTAGACCACGCCGGAAATTTACCGGGCGACCGGCGGTCCCATCCACCTAAAAGCCTGATCAACCTGCCGATTTCGGCCTACCTCGAGGAAACGACCATGCGTGTTTATTACGATCGCGACGCCGACCTGAACCTGATCAAGGGCAAGAAGGTCGTCATCGTCGGCTACGGCAGCCAGGGCCACGCCCACGCGCTGAACCTGAAGGATTCCGGCGTTAAGGAAGTCGCCATCGCGCTGCGCAAGGGCTCGGCCTCGGCCAAGAAGGCCGAAGCCGCCGGCTTCAAGGTGCTTGAGGTGGCCGAAGCCGCCAAATGGGCCGACCTCGTGATGATGCTGACCCCGGACGAACTGCAGGGCGACATCTACCGCGAGCATCTCCACGACAACATGAAGAAGGGCGCCGCGCTCGTCTTCGCCCACGGCCTCAACGTCCATTTCAACCTGCTCGACCCGCGCCCTGACCTCGACGTGCTGATGATCGCGCCCAAGGGCCCCGGCCATACCGTGCGCTCCGAATACCAGCGCGGCGGCGGCGTGCCCTGCCTGATCGCGATCGCCAAGGACTTTTCCGGCAACGCCCACGACCTCGGCCTGAGCTATGCCTCGGCCATCGGCGGCGGCCGGGCCGGCATCATCGAGACCTCCTTCAAGGAGGAATGCGAGACCGACCTGTTCGGCGAGCAGGTGGTGCTCTGCGGCGGCCTGGTCGAGCTGATCAAGGGCGGCTACGAGACCCTGGTCGAGGCCGGCTACGCTCCCGAGATGGCCTATTTCGAGTGCCTGCACGAGGTGAAGCTGATCGTCGACCTGATCTATGAAGGCGGCATCGCCAACATGAACTACTCGATCTCCAACACCGCCGAGTATGGCGAATACGTCACCGGCCCGCGCATCGTCACCGACGAAACCAAGAAGGAGATGCGCAAGGTGCTGGCCGACATCCAGTCGGGAAAATTCGCCCGCGACTGGATGCTGGAGAACAAGGTCAACCAGACCTCCTTCAAGGCCACCCGCGCCAAGCTCGCGCAGCACCCGATCGAGCAGGTCGGCGAGAAGCTCCGCGACATGATGCCGTGGATCAAGAAGGGCGCGCTGGTGGACAAGTCGAAGAACTGACCTTCGCAGCCGCGGCATAAAAAATAACGCGACCCTGTATAGAGAAGCGAGATCGCGGAAAAGCGGTCTCGCTTTTTTAGTTTCGCCGAAGCATTGCTCGCTCACTCATATTCTTCCGCGCTTCACGCGCTACTTCTACAACGAAGAATTGAGCCTCCAACCACATTCTTGGTGTGAGTGGCTTCGCGCGGACGCTCAGGTTGAAAAAGCCGTGGTGGTTCAGATTCAAGGCGCCAACTCCTCATCTGCGTTCTCGCCTCTCGCGCAACTCACGCGAAGCACATGAGGTACTTCAACCTCGCATGACTTGATCTTTAAAGCGCGTTCTTGCGCGTCGCGATCCGCCGCGGTCGGGGCCGCTAGTCGATGCCGGCGGCGGCAAAGCCCGCTTCGATCGCAGCAATACGCGCGTCAAGCTCGCTCTGCGGCAGGTTGCGGAACAGCGACCTTGCGGCGAGGACGACGCCGCGGTGGCTGTCGGCAAAGGTCGATTGCCGCGAGAGCTGCTGCGTGAGTGCGACATAGAACATCGCGGCGAGCTCGTCTGCCTTGAACAGGAAGGCGCCGTTATTTTGCGCGGTGATGATGTTGAACGCCGCGAAGTTGTGGATGCCACTGTTGGTATGGACGCCGCCATGATCAGCGTTCGTTTCGCGGAATTCGCTCATCAGCTTCGGCTGGTTGAATCGCGTCGGGTCGCGCATGTCGCGCAGCGCCTCGATACCCGAGGAAAGGCCGTCGCCGATCAGGAAATCCCATTTCGAAATGTCGGGCTCATTGAAATTGGCAATGATGATGCCGAAGATGTCCGAATAGGACTCGTTGAGGGCGCCGGTTTCGTCCTGATAGACCAGCCTTGCGGTTGCCCCGGTGACGCCATGGAACAGCTCGTGGGCCACAACGCTGAGGGATGCCGATAACGACTGAAGCCTGCCGTTGAACCGGGCCTGGCCATAAACCATCTGCTTGCCGTCCCAGAAGGCGTTCAGCCAGATCTTGCTGCCCGGGGGATTCTCGCCTTGCTTCAGAAGGCAGTTCACGCTCGAGACCATCCGCCCGCCGATATCATCGATATTGTTTCGCTTCAACGTGTCGCGCAGGAATGTCGCCACGTGGGTAGCGTTGACATGGGCACTCACGGCGGCGGGCGAGAACGGGGATGCAACCAGATTGCCTGGCAGATTCGAGCTCTGGAATTGGGGGTCGGCGAAACGGAAATCATAGGTTTCGACATTCAGGATGGGGTCGCGCATGACCATGCTGGCGCCGACGGTATCGACCTCGAAAGTCTGTTGTTGCCCATGTTCATCGACGGAAGTCGTCGTCGCGGTAGGCGTGCGCGGCAGCTCTGCGACCATAGAGCCACTGAGCGCGTCGATGACATAGTCAGATACCAGCGGGCTGTCGGGATCGGCCGATGGGCCTTTCTGGCGGCTCCGTACGTCCTCGATCACATAGGCGAGGTGCCACTTGCGCTTGCTGTCCAGATAGAGGTTCAGCACCGGCGTGCTGTCAGGCAGTTGGCGTCCGTAACCGGCCTCGCTCGCCACTTTCTTCAAGGCGTCCTGCGGCGAGATCCTGGCGACATAGGAGGCAACGTCGGGCTTGGCGATGTTTGAGTTCAGCGACACCATGTCATTGTTGTCGCCCAACTCGACGCTGATCAGGGAGCCATAGACCGGTATCCCCTTCACTTGCTGGCGGAACTTGACGACCTTGGTGCCGGTCAGCGGGACCGTCTCGACGCCGAGGCTCTTGAACGTACTGTCGTCGCCGTCAACCTTGGGCGCCGTGAAGGAAGGCATTGTGTCGCTGGCGAGCGCATGATCGAGAATGCGCTTGGCGGCACTTTCAGGATCCAGATTCTGCGGTTGCGTGACTGTGAGCGAGAACGCGCTGGAGGACGGCCGATCGGCCTTGAGTTCCGCGAAGGTACGGCGGCCTGAGTCCTCAGTGATGTGCATCGCGAACGCCTTGAAGCCCGACGCTGCTGGCGGCCGCGTCCCGCCGGAGCGCTTCGCTACTGTCTTCTTTGCTTTTTTCGCGGTGGATTTCTTCGCGCTCGCTCGCTTGGCCATGAAACGCCTCCAAGGAATGCAGTCGAAAAACGCCCAGGAAATGTGCACGCGATCCGGCGTGCTCCAAGCATGTGGAGGTTTAACTAACCATAGGCGCGGAGGCAGTCGGTGTGAACCAGGCCACGAGACGTGCGCGACAAATTGTCTCCCGCTATTTCGCCTCTGATCGCCTTCCTTCCGGCGAACCGCTCGCGGCTGCTATCGTTTGCGCGCCACAAGAGGCCGTTTCATCCCATCGCATTTCCTTGGAAAGCTTGCGCTTTCCGCGGCTCTCCTCGGCCTTCAACCTCCCAAGATCTGATCGTTAAAGCGCGTTCTTGCGCGTCGCGATCCGTCGCGCCTCACGCACGCGCGACCGCAAACACCTCGACCTCGGCCTTCCGTCCGCGCAGCTGCGTCGGCCCGAGCGCCTCGACGGCAAGGTCCTTGCCGGGATCCAGTAGGCGCAGGAGGTCGCCGGAGACGAGCAGGTTGCGGCCGGCTTCCTTGCAGCGCTCCTGCAATCGCGCGGTTACGTTCATGGTGTCGCCGAAATAGGCCACCTGCGGGCGGGACTCCCCGCACTCGCTGATCACGACCGGACCGGCATGCAGGCCGGCACGGAAGTTCGGCACCAGGCCGAACTCGCTGAAATAACGCCCGGCGAGTTCCGCGATGCGGTCCTGGATGGCAAAGACGCAGTCGATCGGCCGCCGTTCGCTGGCGGCCACGACCGGCCAGGTCACGATGACCTCGTCGCCTACATAGGCGTGCACCTCTCCGCCATGGGCCACGATCGCCTCGTCGATGTCATAGAAGAAGCGGGTCAGGAGTTCCTGCACCCTGAGTTCCCCCAGTTGCTCGGCCAGCGTGGTCGAGCCGACCAGGTCGAGGAACAGCAGAACGCGCTCCTCGCGGGTGGGGTGGCGGTACCGCCCGAGGATCACATTGAGGAAGGCGCGGCCGCCGACCAGCCGTATCAGCTCGTAAATCGCGCCGAACAGTATGGAGCCTACGAAAGCGAACCCGATGATCTTGGGATAGTCGTGCAGGAGCCAGTAGTGGTTGATCCGATGATGATAGATGACGACTTCCAGGGTGGCCGCGACGGTGGCGACCACGACCGCCATCGCGACCGAGCGGATAACGAGTTCGACCGCCAGTGGCCAGCGTCTCACCCAAGCGCTGTTGCGAGAGGTGAAATAGAGGTGGACGGCCCAGCCGGCGAGCGTGACGCTGGCGCCGTGCAGGCCGGAGCGCAGGTAGTTGGCGATGCTGGTCTCGTCAACGGGATCGAAGACGTAACGGAACAGGCCCCCACACAATGCTCCGAGCACAGCTACGATAATGGTGGAAACCCAAACTCGCCGCATGCTTCCTCCGCGCCTCTCACGTTGCATCGCAAACCTGCGCGCGACAAATCGTCTCCGGCAATTTGCGTTTCTGCGACATTGCTTCCGGTCATGAGGTCCGGCTGCTATCGTCCGCCATCTCACAAGAAAAAATCACCTGAGGAAACCGCCGACAACCATCACGCTCTGCCCAAAGGGGGAAGCCCATGAAGTGCTGCGCGAAGCCGTCCACACGGAACAGTTTCACTTTATCGCATCTCGTTCGAAAGCTTGCGCTTTCCGCGGCTCTCCTCGGCCTTCTCGCCTCTCCCTCGCTGGCGCAGAAGAAGTACGACACCGGCGTCACCGACACCGAGATCAAGATCGGCAACATCATGCCCTATTCTGGGCCGGCGTCCGCCTACGGCATCATCGGCAAGACCATGAGCGCCTATTTCCGCATGATCAACGACAATGGCGGGGTCAACGGCCGCAAGATCAACTTCATCTCCTATGACGACGCCTACAGCCCGCCCAAGACGGTGGAGCAGGCGCGCAAGCTGGTCGAAAGCGACGAGGTGTTCCTGATCTTTGCCTCGCTCGGCACCGCGAGCAACGCGGCGATCCAGAAATACATGAACAACATGAAGGTGCCGCAGCTGTTTGTTGCCACCGGGGCTTCGCGCTGGGGCGATCCCGAGCATTTCCCCTGGACCATCGGCTGGCAGCCGAACTACCGCGCCGAGGCGCGGGTCTATGCCACCTATATCCTGCAGCATTATCCCGAGGCAAAGCTCGGCGTGCTCTACCAGAATGACGATTTCGGCAAGGACTATGTGCTGGGGCTGAAGGACGTGCTGCGCGACAAGTACGAGAAGATCGTCGTGAGCGAGATTTCCTACGAGGTCGCGATGCCGACCGTCGACTCCCAGGTGGTGGCGATCAAGAGCGCCAACCCCGACATCTTCATCAATATCGGCACTCCGAAATTCGCGGCGCAGGCGATCAAGAAGATCGCCGAGCTCGGCTGGCACCCGGTCCAGATCATGACCAACGTGTCGGCCTCGGTCGGCGCCGTGCTGAAACCGGCAGGGCTGGAGAACTCCAGGGGCATCCTGAGCGCGGGCTACCAGATGGATGTCACCGATCCACAATGGGACAGCCATCCCGGCATGCAGAAATTCCGCGCCTTCATGGCGAAATATTACCCGGAGGCCGACAAGTCCGAGTCAGGGCCGTTGACGGGCTATAATCTGTCGACGGCACTCGTCTATGTGCTGAAACGCTGCGGCGACAATCTCACCCGGGAGAACGTGATGAAGATCGTCGCCAATATGGATTTCGAGATCGACACCTACATTCCCGGGGTGCACATCAAGACCTCGGCGACCGACTTCTACCCGATCGAGCAGGTGCAGATGATGCGCTTCACCGGCGAGAAATGGGAGCTGTTCGGCCCCGTCATTGACGGGCATGCGGAGTAGGGCGGTCTTTACGGCTCTGGCGGTCCCGCCTACATGATATGTGCAGTGCATTATAAGGGGCGGGACCACACATGAAATCTGTCGTCATCACCGGCGCTTCGACCGGCATCGGCTGGGCCACGGCCAAGCTGCTGATCGACAAGGGCTATCGCGTGTTCGGCAGCGTGCGCAAGCCGGCCGACGCGGAGCGGCTGGTCGGCGAGTTCGGCGGCAATTTCGTGCCGCTGTTGTTCGACGTCACCGATGAGGCCGCCGTGCTGGCCGCTGCGCGTGAGGTACGCGCCGTGCTGGGCGGCGAGACGCTCGCGGGCCTCGTCAACAATGCCGGCATCGCGGTGCCGGGGCCGGTGCTGGAGCTGTCGGCCGACGAATTCCGCCGCCAGATGGACGTCAACGTGATCGGGCCGATCATCTCCACGCAAGCCTTCGGACCGCTGCTTGGCGTCGACCCCTCGCTGAAGGGACCAAAGGGACGGATCGTGATGATCTCCTCGGTCGCCGGCAAGAACGGCAATCCGCTGACGCCGGCCTACGCCGCCTCCAAGCACGCGATCGAGGGGCTGTCGGAAAGCCTGCGCCGCGAGCTGATGCTGTTCGGCATTGATGTGATCATCGTGGCGCCGGGGCCGGTGAAGACGCCGATCTGGGGCAAGGGCCAGGCCGACGTCGATATGTCCAAATACAAGAACTCGCCCTATCTGCCGGCGCTGCAGAAGGTCGCGGCCTATATGCAGCACCTCGACGCCATCGGCCTGCCGCCGGAAAAGATCGCCGAAGTCGTCTATGACGCGCTGACCCTGCCGAAGCCGAAGGTGCGCTACCAGGTCGCGCCGGACCCGATGCGGCACCTGATGACGGCAGTGCTGCCCAAGCGCATGGTCGACAAGATCATCGCCAAGCGCATCGGCCTGCTGCCGCCGGCGCCATAATCATGCTGAAACGCCTGACCCTCATCGCCGCGATCGTGGCGTTCATGCCAGCCGTCGCGCAAGCCGGCGACGCCGGAGATCCCGAGCAGAACTGCGATGGCAGTACGCCTGAGATCGTCGACTGCCTCGCGGTCAAGACCGCGCGCTGGGACAAGCGGATGACCATCGCCTACCAGCAGGCGATGAAGGACGCGGGCGCCCAGCAGCGTGACCAGTTGCGCGCGGCGCAGCGGCTCTGGATCCAGTACCGCGACGCCAATTGCCTCTATTACGGCCTGGGCGCGGGCACCATCGCCCGTGTCGATGCCGCCGAATGCATGCGCAGCATGACCGAGGCACGCGCCCGCGAATTGGAAAATGTCGGGCACCCGTGATGCCATGCCCCCGCCGCATTCGCCCGTCACTGCAGCCTTGATGACGACAACAGCCAAGAGCCAGCCAGAACTGACCGAGATCGCGAACGAGGCGCTGCGCAGCCAGCCCGGCTGCGAGACCGCGCGCGTCGTCGCGCTCGCGCCGTTGCCGAACACGAGCGGCGGCCGCAACTGGGAGATCCCGAACGTCTGGCTGGGCGACAGCTTGATCAGCGATGTCGACCGTGCCGTCATCACCGTGCATCACCGGCTCGGCCGCCAATTCCATCTCGCCGCAGATTAGCTCGCCTCGACCGTGCGCGGTGTTTGGCGCGAAGCCATGGCGACCATCCGTAGCGCGAACACGGCGGCGAGCGGGATCAGGAACAGCGCATAGAGCGGCATGTCGGGAATGCGCTTGCCGAACGACACGGTGAACTGCAGCAGCAGATAATAGCCGCCGACAAGATGCAGCGCGCGCCAGGCGCGCGCGCCGAGGGCGGCAGAGGTCGCGTCGAACGAGGTGGCGGTCATCGCGATGATGAAGGCATAGCCGATGCCGCCGAAGAGGTAGGAGGCGAGGCTGGTCGCTGCCGCAAAGCCCGCCGGGTCCATGTTGGCGAAGGCTGTGATCGCTACCGCATGCAGCGCATGCGAGGCGGCAAAGGTGACGCCGAGATAGCGGCGGTTGCGGCGCTGCCAGCGCGTGAAGGCATTGGGCCAGAGCCGGTCCAGCGCGGCCGCCGAGAAGGCAAGACAGAAGAACAACAGCGACGTCCGCGCGGTGAAGCGGATCACCATGCGCACGCCTTCGACCTCGAACTGCCGCATGCCGGCAATCCAGATACAGAGCGCGGTCAGGACCAGCGTCAGCAGCGCAAACAGCCGCCAGCCGTCGAACCAGGTTTGCCGCATCGTGTTCCTCCATGGGTCATGTAATCGTCGATTACATAACGGTGGGATCGGGCGGTCAACGGTGTAATCATCGCTTACATTCACGATCGGGTGATGCTAGACACTTCATATGCCGACAAAACCAAGGCGGCAGCCCGCCGCGCCAAAGCCCTATCATCACGGCGATCTCCGCCGCGTCCTGATCGACGCCGCGCTGAAGCTCGCGGAAGAGGGCGGGCCGGAAGCGGTCAGCGTGCGCGAGGCGGCGCGGCGCGCCGGCGTCTCGGCGGGCGCGCCGTTCCGGCATTTTGCCAGCCGCGACGTGCTGATGACAGCGGTCGCGGAGGAGGCGCAGCGGCGGTTTCGGGCCGAGATCGAACGTGCTCTGGCCGATGCGCCGGCGGACGATCCGCTAAAACGCTTCCGCAGTTTCGGGCTCGCCTATCTGCGCTGGGCCATGAAGAATCCCGCCCATTTCGAGATCATTTCCAGCGGCCGGCATTTCGACCATGACGGCGCCGCGGCGCTATCCCGCGACAACGCCGAGCTGATCGCCCTGACCGAGCGCCTGCTCGCGGATGCTTTTGCGAAGGGCCAGCTCAAGCCGGCCGACCCCAAGCAGGTGCAGATCGCCGGCCGCGCGCTGGTCTACGGCTTTGCGCGGATGAACGTAGACGGGCACTTCCCGCGCTGGGGGGTGGCAAAGGGCGAGGTCGGGCGGATGGCAGAAGCGGTGATCGACCTGTTCATCCAAGGGATTGCGAGGACTGCTTAATCTCCCTCCCCCGTTCTTACGGGGAGAGGGCGGGGCGAGGTGTCTCTTAAGCGAAGGTCTCACGGCGCCTTCATTGCCTGTTCATGACGGTTCCACTACAGTTTTATGACGCACTGCAGAACTCGGCTGCGGCGTGTGCCTCCTGGCCGGCGCCAGATCGGGGCTAGGGGCAGGGCCGGGACAAGTTGAGCGTCGCCCTCAATGGCGCCCGCGCCGAATCCAGGTCCGTCCACCGCGGCCGTCGCCTCCGGCCTCGCCTCGATCGGCATTTTCCGGCTTTTTTCCGTCGCGGCTCCGCATCTAGCCGCGCTCGGGCTGATGTTCCAGACCGAGACCGATTTCGGCTCGCGCCTCTGCTTCCTGTTCGCCTGGGGCATCCTAAATTTCATCTGGATCGCGGCTCTCCGCCGGCCGGCGCTGTCGGGCGCGCTGTCACTGACCTTGGTCGTGGTGCTGGTGCTGCTGTCGCGCTTCAAGCACGACGTGGCGCAGATGACCGTGAACTTCGTCGACCTCATGGTGATCGACCGCGACACCGTGGCGTTCCTGTTCACCATCTTTCCCGAGCTGCGCTGGTCGGTGATCGCGGTGGGCCTCATCACCATTCCGCTGATGTATGCCCTGTGGTGGCTGGATCCCTTTCGCATCCGACGTCTGCCCGCGTTGGCCTGCGGTCTCGGCTGTCTTGCCGCGCTCACCGGTTATGCGCTGGCCTATCCGGACGAAGCCTGGCGCGGCTATTACGACGACGGTTATCTCTCGAAATTCGCGCGCTCCGGCGTCACCGCCATCTCGGACCTCTTTCAATACGGTGTGCTCGAAGCCGACGCCTCGGCGACGTCGCGGCTCAAGGTGCCGTTGCTCGACTCCTGCCATCCCGCCGGCCGCCGTCCCAACATCGTCATGATCCATGATGAATTGAGTTTTGACATCCGCGCCGCCAATGGCGTGAAGGTGCCGGCCGGCTATGGCAGCCATTTCAAATCCTTTGACGGCCGCGAGCGCAGCTTCCTCGCCGAGAGCAATGGCGGCCCGAGCTGGTACACCGAATATAACGTGCTGGCGGGGCTCTCCTCGCGTTCGTTCGGCCGCTTCTCCTATTTCGTCACGCGGCTTGCATCCGGTCATGTCGAGCGCGGCCTGCCGCTGGCGCTGCGCCGCTGCGGCTACGAGACGCTCTCGCTCTATCCTGCGCTGGGCGCCTTCATGGGCGCGCGTGATTTCCAGACCACGACCGGCATCGAGCACTTCTACGACGCCCATGATCTCGGCGCGAAGGACGTCGAGCCGGACAGCTTCTTCTACGACTCCGCGCTAAAACTGATGGCGGAGCAGGCGCCGGGCAAACCGCTCTTCCTATTCGTCTATCTCGCCGCCAATCATTTCCCCTGGGAGACGAAATTCCGTCCCGAGCTGACGCCGGGCTGGCGCGCCCCGGGCAACGGGCCGGTGGTCGACGAATATCTGCGCCGGCAGGCGATGAGCGCCGCCGATTATGGCGCCTTCATCGCTTCCTTGAAAAAGAAATTCGCCGGCGAGCCGTTCCTGATCGTGCGCTACGGCGATCACCAGCCGGAGTTCTCGCCGCATCTGCTCGATCCCAGGCTGGACGAGGCCGGCATCGGCAAGAAGCTCGAGGGGTATGACCCGCGGTATTACGCAACCTATTATGCGATCGACGCCGTCAATTTCGAGCCGGTCAAATCGAAAGCGGTGATGGACACGATCGACGCGCCCTATCTGCCGCTGGTGATCCAGGAGGCGGCCGGCATTCCGCTCGATCCGTCCTTTGCCGAGCAGAGAGAGATCATGCTGCGCTGTGGCGGGATGTTCTACGCCTGCCACAACGGTGCGGAAGCCCGCCGCTTCAACCGGCTCCTGCTCGATGCGGGCCTGATCCACGGGCTTTAGCTGCGGCGTTCCCCGCCCGTCCCTCATGGCGAGCGACTTGGAGTGGCCATTGAAGTGGTTCCGGAACGGCAAAACCGTGTCTTGAGCGCGGCGGCGCAAACCTGCTAAATAAGGCAAGCTAACTTTTTCGGATTATCTGCCATGGTGATGCGTCTTTTCGCGCCGCAATTTCTTGTGGTGTGGGCCTTTATCGCCTCCGCGGTTGCCGTGCATTTCCGCGGCAAGGTGCGGCTCGGCTTCTGGCGCCAGCTCTCCGACCATTCCACCATCATGGCGCCCTACAATGTGCTGATGTACATGTTCTCGGCGGTGCCGAACCGCCCGATCCTGCAGGTCGGCATGGTGCCAGAACTCACGGTGCTGCGCGACAACTGGCAGACCATCCGCGAGGAGGCGCAGCTTCTGTTTGCGCAGGGTGCCATCAAGGCCGCCGACAGCTACAACGATTGGGGTTTCAACTCCTTCTTCCGCACCGGGTGGAAGCGCTTTTACCTGAAATGGTACGGCGCGCCGCTGCCGTCGGCGCTCGCCAATTGCCCGAAGACGGTCGAGCTTCTGAACTCGATCCCGAACGTCAAGGGCGCGATGTTTGCGAACCTGCCGCCGGGCGGCAAGCTGGTGCAGCACCGCGATCCCTATGCCGGCTCGCTGCGCTATCATCTCGGCCTCGTCACGCCGAATTCGCCGGGCGAATGCCGCATCATCATCGACGGCAATGTCTATTCCTGGCGCGACGGCGAGGACCTGCTGTTCGACGAGACCTATCTGCACTACGCCGAAAACACCACCAGCGACGATCGCATCATCCTGTTCTGCGACGTCGAGCGGCCGCTCAAGACCAGCGCGATGACTGCGGTCAACCGCTGGGTCTCGACCCACATCATCAACGAGAGCGCGACGCAGAACGAAGACGGCGAGCATGTCGGCTGGATCAATCGCATCTTCGGTTACGTCTATCACGTGCGCCTCGTCGGCAAGCGCATGAAGGCGTGGAACAAGCGCGTCTATTACATCGTGAAGTATATGCTGATCGGAGCCATCGTCGCCGCGTTTTTGGCGACAGCGTTTGCTTGAAGCGTAGATTGTAGGGTGGGCAAAGGCGCAACGCGCCGTGCCCACCATCACTCCAAACGTCCTGTCGCAAATGGTGGGCACGCTTCGCTTTGCCCACCCTACAAATTTCCATCTCGCTCGCATCTAAAGTCTGACACCCGAAAGTCTGAGATGAAATTACCGAAGTTTAATCGGTTCGCCCGGACTTGGTCACGATTGCTTCCATCATTCGGCACACCGCTGCCACGGTTGGTAAGACGGCCGCGCGCAGTACCCTGACCTAAAATAACTTGCGGGAGTGATTGCCCATGCGAGCGTTGGATGTCGCGCGTCTTGCCTTTGCCCTCTCACTCATGATCCCTGCGGCCTCGTTGTCGGGCGCCCACGCCGCCGATCCGCCGCGCGACATCAAGGGTCTCTTCCTCATGACCGACTACCCGGCGATCACGGTGAAGCCCGGCGCTACCACGAATATTCCGCTGCGTTTGCAGAACTACGGGCTCGGCCCCGAAGAATACAAGCTCTCGGTCGAGGGCGTGCCGAGCGGTTGGACCGCGACCATCCTCGGCGGCGGCCAGCCGGTGGCGGCCGCGATGCCGGCGCCCGACAACAGCGTGTCGCTGCAGCTTCGCCTCGATGTGCCCAAGAACGCCGGCCTCAACGCGCAAACACTGACCATCAAGGCCGAAGGGCAGGGCACCAACCAGGCTTCGTTGCCGCTGGCGGTGTCGCTCGCCAAAGAATTGCCGGCAAAGCTCACGCTCACGACCAAGCTGCCGGAGCTGCGCGGCAGCCCGAAATCGAATTTCGAATACACGCTGACGATCAAGAATGATTCCGGCCGCAACCTCACGACCAGCTTCGCGGCGGAGGCGCCGAACAATTTCGAGACCTCCTTCACCGAGGCCTATGGCACGCAGGAATTGTCCGCGATCCCGATCGAGGCCGGCCAGTCCAAGGACATCAAGCTGAAGGTGCGGCCGCCGAGCTCGATCGACGCCGGGCATTTCCCGGTCAGCGTGACGGTGAACGCGGAAGACGCTTCCGCCAAAACCGAGCTCGCGCTCGACGTCGTCGGCCAGCCGCAGCTTCAGGTCGCCGGCCGCGACGGCCTGTTGAGTGCGCGCGCGGTCGCAGCGCAGCAGAGCTCGGTGCCGGTCGTCGTCACCAACAGCGGCACCGCGCCCGCCGAGAACGTCACGCTGAACGCATCGGCGCCGACGGGGTGGAAGATCAGCTTCGAGCCCAAGACCATCGAGCGGCTCGTGCCCGGCAAGGATGCCGAGGTGCAGGCGTTGATCACCCCCGGCGACAAGTCGCTGGCCGGCGACTACATGGTCTCGGTCAACGCCAATTCGCGCGGCGAAAGCGCCTCCAGCCAGTTCCGCATCACGGTCGCGACCTCCACGGTGTGGGGCATGGCGGGCGCTGGCGTGATCGGCGTTGCGCTGCTGTTGATGCTCGGCGCAGTGGCGAGGTTCGGACGGCGATGAACGATCTCGGGAACGAAAATATCCCGCCCCATGATGTCGTCATCGGGGCTCGGGATCTCACCAAGCGCTACGGCAGCGCGAATGCGGTCGATGCCATCAGCTTCGCCATCAAGAAGGGCGAGGTGTTCGGCCTGCTCGGGCCCAATGGCGCCGGCAAGACCACCACGATCCTGATGATGCTGGGCCTGACCGAGATTTCGTCCGGCCATGTCAGCGTGCTCGGCTACGATCCGGCGCGCGCGCCGCTGCAGGTCAAGCGGCGTGTCGGCTATCTGCCCGACTCCGTCGGCTTCTACGACAATCTCACTGCGGTCGAAAATCTCGCCTACACCGCGAAGCTGATGGGCCTGTCGCTAAGGGAACGGACCGAGCGCATCGCGGACGCGCTGGCGCGCGTGCGCCTCACGGAGGTCGCGCACAAGCGCGTCGCGACCTTCTCGCGCGGCATGCGGCAGCGGCTGGGGCTGGCCGAGATCATCGTCAAGCGCGCCGAGATCGCGATCCTGGACGAGCCGACCTCCGGCCTCGATCCGCAGGCGACGATCGAATTCCTCGAGCTGATCGCCGAGCTCAAGCGCGGCGGCACCACGGTCTTGCTGTCGTCGCATCTGCTCGACCAGGTCCAGCGCATCTGCGACCGCGTCGCGCTGTTCCAGGCCGGGCGCATCGTGATGATGGGCTCGGTCGCCGAGCTCGCGGTCCAGGTGCTCGGCGCCGGTTTTGTCGTCGAGGTCGAGGCCGAGGGCAACGGTATCGCGCGAAAGCTCTCGACTATTCCCGGCGTGACCAAGGTCGAGACGCTCTCCGCCGATCGCTACCGCATGACCGCCGAACGCGACGTGCGGCCGGATGCGGCGAGCGCGGTGGTCGCGGTCAATGGCGCGCTGAAGCGACTCTCGGTCGACGAGCCGAGTCTCGAGGCGATCTATGCCCGTACCTTCCAGGCCAAGCGCGAAGGAGTGCGTCATGCGGCGTGAGGGGTCGGCGTTCCAGGGCCTTGGCACGGTGTTCGTCAAGGAGCTCTCCGACAACATCTCCAGCGTCCGCATGCTGGTGCTGGAGCTGCTGGTCGTGCTGACCGCGCTGGCAGCGCTCTATGGTGCGATCGACAATCTGCGCCAGAACACGGCCGAGGATCCCTTCCTGCTGTTGCGGTTGTTCACGCTTTCGCGCGATCCCTTGCCGTCGTTCGTCGCCATGCTGGGCTTCCTCGTGCCGCTGATGGCGATCGGGCTCGGCTTCGACGCCGTCAACAGCGAGCACAACCGCCGCACGCTGTCGCGCATCCTGGCGCAGCCGATCTATCGCGATGCGCTGTTGATGGGAAAATTCCTGGCAGGCCTCGCCACGCTCGGCATCAGCCTTACCGCGTTGTGGTTGCTGGTGATCGGGCTGGGCCTGATCTTCCTCGGCGTGCCGCCGGGCGGCGAGGAGATCGCACGCTCGCTGGTGTTTCTGGTGATCGCGATCTTCTATGCAGGTGTGTGGCTGTCGCTGGCGATGCTGCTCTCGATCGTGTTCCGCTCGCCGGCAACGGCGGCGCTGGTCGCGCTCGGCGTCTGGCTGTTCCTGACCGTGCTGTGGCCGATGCTGGCGCCGGCGATCGCGCAAATCATCGCGCCGCCCGATCCACGCTATGCCGCGCTTGGGCTGGAGACGCCCGACACCGCGCTGTGGGCGCAATTCCTACTCCGCGTTTCTCCGAACGATCTGTTCGCGGAAGCGATGCAGGCGATCCTGTCACCCGGCACGCGCACGCTGGGCGCGGTGTTCCTCGAGCAATTGCGTGGCGCCGTCATGGGCGCGCCGTTGCCCTTCGGTGAAAGCGTCATGATCGCCTGGCCGCAGATGGTGAGCCTGATTGCCGGCACCATCGTGCTGTTCGTCGCGGGCTACGTGATCTTCCAGCGCCAGGAAGTGAGGGCGTGAAGAGGTGAGGGCCTGACGGCGAAAACTTCCTCCACGCCTTCCGCGCCCTAACGACCCTGAGCCGGCGTGCCCCCGCGCCGGCTCAGGTGCTTTTTGGAGGGGGTGAACCGTAGATGGGGTAACGGGCCCCGGTCTGCCCTCCAAGCAAGCCGCGCTTGCTACGGCACTATGATGGCGCGCTGCGCGCGGCTTGCTTGGAGGGCGGGCGGTCGTCCCTCACACTGATGGTGTGACGGAGTCGAGGGATGAGCCTCGCTCCAAGCATCGAGGAGAGACGACCATGAACCAGTATGCCGGAATCGACGTGTCATTGGAATGCTCGAGCGTGTGTGTTGTTGACGCAAATGGCAAGATTTTGCGCGAGACCAAGGTGGCCAGCGAGCCGAAGGACCTGATCGCCTGGTTCCAATCCTGCGGTTTCGACCTTGAACGGATCGGGCTGGAGGCCGGACCGCTATCGCAGTGGCTTTTTGCGGCGATGAAGGCGGCTGGGCTTGCCGTGGAGTTGCTGGAGACCCGGCATGTGCGCACGGCGTTCGAGGCAATGCCGGTGAAGTCCGACCGCAACGATGCGCGCGGGATTGCGCAATTGATGCGGCTGGGCTGGTTCCGGCCGGTACACTGCAAGTCGACGAGCGCGCAAGAGACCCGAGCGCTGCTGACGGCGCGCAAGCTGGTGCAGTCAAAGCTTCGCGACGTCGAGAACAGCCTGCGCGGGATCCTGCGCGGCTTTGGGCTGAAGGTCGGCAAGACGACGGAGCGGGAGTTCGCGGGACGGATCAAGGATCTGGCTTCCGGGCAGCCACACCTTGAGGTGATCGCCCAGGCGCTGTTGGCGGTGCGAGCGGTACTGCGGAAGGAGTTTGCAGCCTTCGAGAAACAGACGCGCAAGATGGCGCAAACCGACCCGCAGGCACGGCTGCTGATGTCGGTCCCGGCAGTCGGCCCGATCGTGTCGCTGACTTATGCCAGCGCGATCGACGATCCGACCCGGTTCAAATCGTCGAAGCAGGCGGGAGCCCATTACGGGCTGACCCCGAAGAAGTATCAATCCGGCGAGACCGACTACACCGGCCGGATCAGCAAGATCGGCGACAGCTCGGTGCGGACTGTGCTCTACGAGGCCGCCCACATCATGCTGACCAAGCCGCTCAAGGGCTGCTCGCAATTGAAGAGCTGGGCGATGCGGATCGCCAAGCGCGCCGGCATGAGTAAGGCCAAGGTGGCACTTGCCCGCCGCCTCGCGGTGATCATGCATCGCATGCTCGCCGACGGAACACCCTTCAACGCCGCCGCCGCGGCAGCTTAACAGGGAAGAGACGCAACAGTTTTCGGGCGGGTCACGACACCAGGCCTTCTCGAAGCGAAGTCCCTTCGCCGGGACGATGGATCAGGTCAGGCCGTTGCCCACCAGGTAGCTTCCTGAGCACGCAAACGTAGATTGGTCGACCTATCCTCTTCCAACCCCATCAGGTGGCGGCCTCGCGCCGACCCCGTACAGAAGCGAGACCCCGGCGAGCGGACAACGCAAAGGGATTGACTATTCGAGGCCCGTTACAGAAGGGTGGGCAAAGCGAAGCGTGCCCACCATTTCATGGTGATGCTGGATGGTGGGCACGGCGCAAATGCGCCTTTGCCCACCCAACGACATCATTGTTTTTCTATTCCGGCCTTCTCGATCACCTTGCCCCACTTCGCGATATCGGCCTTCAGCCGGTCCGCAATCTCCTCGGGCGAACTCGCCTTCGCTTCGATGCCGAGCTCGAGCAGCCGCTTTTTGACGTCGCCATCGGCCAATATCTCGCGCAAGGCGTCGTTCAGCGTCTTGATGATCTCCGGCGGCGTGCCTGATGGCGCGAACAGCGCGTTCCAGGACACGACATCGTAACCGCTGACGCCGCTCTCGGTCACGCTCGCGATGTCAGGCGTGGCTTCCGAGCGGTGTCCGCCGGAGGACGCGAGCGCGCGCAGCTTGCCGTCGGCGAGATTGCCCTTCATCGACGAGTAGGAGTCGATCATCAGCGACACATCGCCCTGCAGCAGCGCCACCTGAATCTCGGGCGTGCCGCGATAGGGGATGATGGTGAAGTCGATGCCCGCCGCGGTCTTGAACAGTTCGGCCGACAGGTTCTGCGTGCTGCCGACGTTGATGGTGCCGACATTCAGCGAGCCGGGTTTTGCCTTGGCGGCCGCGACGAAATCGGAGAGTGTCTTGAACGGCGCGTTGGCGCCGGTTGCGAAGATGAAATCGAAATAGCCGAGGCTCGAAATCGCTGCGAAGTCTTTCAGCGGATCGAACGGCAGCTTCTTGAACAGGGAGACGCTGACCGCGGTACCGTTCGAGAGTAGCGCCAGCGTGTTGCCGTCCGGGGCTGAGGAGATCACCGTGCGCGCGGCTGCGATGCCGCCGGCGCCGGGCTGGTTCTCGACATAGAAGCGCTGGCCGAGCTTGTCGCCGAGCTTTTCCGCCACGATGCGCGCGGTGATGTCGGCGACGCCGCCGGCGGCAAACGGCAGCACGATGCGGACTGACCGATCGGGGTATTTCGCCTGCGCCGCGGCGATGACGAGCAGCGACAACGCGGCGAGCGAAACGGAAAGGAATTTGCAGGCGATGGATTTCATGAGTCTCTTCTAGCGTTTTTCGATCCGGTCCCAAAGCCACCGCGCCACCGCGTCGGGCGATGAGGCTGCGTCATTGCCGCTGGCGCGTAAATTGGCCGCGCGCATGTCAGATATGTCAACCCTGCCGCGCAGCGGTTTTAGCGCCGCCTGCAAGGCCGGATCCTGCGCGCGCTTGGGCGACAGCAGCACGATGGCATCATAAGGCGGGATCGCGTGCTTGGGATCATCCAGCACGGTGAGGTCATATTTGGCGATCAACCCGTCGCTGGTGTAGCCCGCGATCACGTCGACCTCGCCGGATGCCACCGCCGCATACATGAAGTCGGGTTGCAGGGTGCGCTGGGTTCGGAAGGACAGGCCATAGGCGTTCTTCAGCGCGGCCCATTCCGGGCGCGAGAAGAATTCATAGTCGCCCGCGATCGACATCGTCGCGGCGTGCGCAACAAGATCGGCGATGGAATGAATGCCAAGCGCCTCGGCGCGCTTCTTCGGCATCACCAGCGCATAGGCATTCTCGAAACCGAGCTCGCCGAACAGCGTGATGTCCTGCTTCGCCAGGATTGTCTTAAGTTCGCCGAGCAATTGCTCGCGCGACAGCCTGTCGCTGCGGTGGAACTGGTTGAGCCAGAGCGTGCCGGAATAATCGACGTAGACGTCGACATCGTTGGCGGCGAGCGCATCGAAGATCACGCTGGAGCCGAGGCCTTCTCTTGAACTCGCCGAAAACCCAGCCGCGCGCAGCCGTTCGGCGATCAGGGCGGAGAGCACATATTGCTCGGTAAAGGTTTTGGCGCCGACGATGTAGCTCGATGGTGAGCGCGCCAGTGTCGGCACCAGGGTAACCAGGATCAGCGCCGCAATGCCGAGGCCGCCAAGCGCGGTGCGGACGCGGCGGCGGTTGCGCAGGCCGTTCTCGATCAGCGCCAGTAATTGGTCGACCGCGAGCGCCAGCACCGCCGCGGCAAGGCAGCCGAACAGCACGAACACCCAGTTCTGGGTCTGCAGCCCGGCAAAAATGTAATTGCCGAGGCTGGTCTGGCCGATCGGCGTCGATAGCGTGGCGGTGCCGATCACCCAGACCGCCGAGGTGCGGATACCCGCCATGATCACCGGCAGCGCCAAGGGCAGCTCGACCGTCAACAGCGATTGGCTCGGCGTCATGCCGACGCCCTGGGCGGCCTCCAGCAGCGCCGGATCGACACCGTTCAGCCCGGTGATGGTGTTGCGCAGCACCGGCAGCATCGAATAGAGCGCGAGCGCCAGCACCGCCGGCAGGAAGCCGAAGGCGGAAAAGCCGAATCCGAACCAGGCCATCGTCATCGACGCCAGCGCCAGCAGCAGCGGATAGAACAGTGCGAGCAGCGCCAGCCCCGGCACCGTCTGCACGATGCTGGCAAGCCCGAGCAGCACGTTGCGGAACAGCGGCCGGTTGCGCGCGGCGATCGCCAGCGGGAGCGAGATCACGAGCCCAAGCGCCAGCGCGGTGACGCTGACCCGGACATGATTGCCGAGATAGTCGTTGAGATGCGACAGCGCCTCGCCCCAGCGGGCATCGGAGAACAGGCTCATGCCGCGCCGTCCCGCGGCAGCAGCGCATTGAGCCGCTCGGCCTCGCGGCGCGGCGTGCGCAGCAGCTCTCCCACATAGGCGTCGCCGCTCTTCGACAGCTCGGCGGGCGTGCCCAGCGCCAGCAATTTTCCCGCATGCATCACCGCAATGCGGTCGGCCAGCAGCAGCGCCTCGGCCATGTCATGGGTGATCATGACCGTGGTCAGTGCCAGTTTCTCGTGCAGCGCGCGATAATCGTCGCGCAGGCCGTCGCGGGTCAGGGGATCGAGCGCGCCGAACGGCTCGTCCATCAGCACGATGCGCGGTTTGGCGGCAAGCGCCCGCGCCACACCGACACGCTGGCGCTGGCCGCCGGAGAGCTCATGCGGCAGCCGGTCGCGATGGGACTTGTCCAGCCGCACCAGTTCGAGCAGTTCATCGACCCGCGCCGAAATCTCTTCCGCCGGCCAGCCCAGGAGCTTCGGCGTGACGCCGATATTGCCGGCGACGCTGATATGTGGAAACAGCGCGCCGCTCTGGAAGACATAGCCGATGCGGCGGCGCAGCAGCACCGGGTCGAGCGTGCGCACATCTTCGCCCTCGACCGTGATGCGGCCGCGGTCCGCCTCGATCAGCCGGTTCGCCAGCCGCAGCAGGGTGGTCTTGCCCGACCCGGAGCCGCCGACAATGGCCAGGAACTCGCCTTCGGCGACTTCAAGCGAAACATCGTCCACCGCCACCACACGCTCCGCGCCGCGGTCGGCAAAGATCTTGCCGACGTCGGCATAGGCGATCAGGGGGGTAGCGCTCATGCGATGCGGCCTCAACCCTTTTTCCCAAACCTTGTTTTCCGAGACACCCGGCTTTCCCGACACACAGTGATAGCCGATAAATCGGCGAGCGCGAGCCGGGCGGCGGATCTTTTATGCGGCGGCGCTATCCGCAAGCCGAAGCAAAGAACCCCTCCGGCCCCTCCAGTTCCACCAGCTTCTTCCCGTCAATCAGCCAGAAACGGTTGCCCACGGTTCGCACGAAGTTGCGGTCATGCGAAACCAGCAGGCAGCTGGCCTGATGCTCCATCAATTCCTCCTCCAGGGCTTCCTGCCCTTCGATATCGAGATGGTTGGTCGGCTCATCGAGGAGATAGAAGTTTGGCTGGGTAAGCCGCAGCAACAGCATGCCGAGACGTGCCTTCTGTCCGCCGGAAAGCCTGCCGATCGGGCGGCCCTGCATCTCGATCGAGAGGCCGGCTCCTGCCAGCAGCGCGCGTGCACGCTGGTCGCCGACGTCGAAGCGGCGGACGAGCGAGCGCATCGGCGTCTCGGTGTCGGCAAGACCGGCCAGCGCCTGATCGCAATAGCCGAGCACCAGCGACTGCGTCGCCTTGATGCCATCAGGCGGGGCGTCCGGATTTTCGATTCCTGCGCGGAGCATCGTCACCAGGCGGGTTTTGCCCGCCCCGTTCGGCCCCAGCAGCACGATCCGGTCGCCCTTGCATATGAACTGCTTGCCGGTCCGAAACAGCAGTTTGCCGTCGGGCGTCGCGACCGTGGCATCTTCCAGCGCGATCAGAACCTTGGCATGCGTTCCGCGATTGGCAAGCCTGACCAACCCTGCGGACCGTTCGAGATGCGCAGGCTTTGCCGCGTCTTCCAGCTTGTCGGCGCGCTGTTTCAACTGCCTGGTCTTCGACAACAACAGGTCGCTTCCGGAGTTGATGCCGATGTTGTTGAGCTTTGCCGCTTGTTGGCGGAGTTGCTGGGCGGCCTTGAGGTCACGTTGATAGCGCCGCTCGTCCGATGCGTCAGCCTCGCGCAGCGCGGCGCGCGCCGGTGTGTAGGGCAATGAAAACATCTGCGATTGTTCCGGCCGCAGGAACAGCGTCCGGTTTGTGGTCGCGTCGAGAAAGGCGCGGTCGTGGCTGGAGAGGACGACGGGCAGGTCGCGCGGCAACTCGTTCAGCCAATTCTCGAGCTGGTCGATCCGGGCGAGATCGAGATGGTTGGTCGGCTCGTCGAGCAACAGCACATCGGGCTCGGTCACCAGTACGCGGGCGAGCATGGCGATCCGTTGCCATCCTCCGCTCAACTGCTTCAACGGCTTCTGCCGCAGCGCCGAAGGCACCTCGAGCGATTCCAGCGCCACATCGACCCGCCAGGTTTCGCTGCGCCGCCGGTCGGCCGAGAGCGTCTCCAGCACGATCGCGTAAAACGGCCGCTCCAGCAGAAGCATCCGGCACGTCCTGCTCGACATGGCCTATCGTCAGCCCCCGGGATCGGGTGATCTCGCCCTCGGTCGCTTCCATGGTGCCTGCGATGCAGCGCAGCAGGGTGGACTTGCCACGGCCATTGGCCGCGACCAGTCCGATCCGGTCGCCGGCATTGACGACGAGGTTCAATCGGGAAAACAGCGGCGCGTTCAGCGTTACGCCGAGATTGCGGAGTGTGATGAGTGTCATGATCGTTCTCAGGTCTTGCCGGCGATCGCGACATCGAGTGCACACAGCCATCGTCGAATGTCGGTGTCAAATCGCGGCGGTGAATCAGGATGCAGGCGCGAGCGCCAAACAACAAGGCGCGCAACGCCGCATAGCCACGAAGGGCAGACCAGGAAGAGGTTCTTGTGAAAGGCCTCTGGTCAGCCCTGCAAACGCATTTGCAGGGCGTGAAGGGGGCCACGCTTGCGATAATGCCGGAAGAAATTCGTCATCGCGCGGCCCTCCTTTCTTGCTCGAGTGGCGTCAAATTAACGCGCCCTGCAAGAGAGGGCAAGCCACCGCCTGCTCAAATCCGAAGGCACTCACCTTGCATGGCCGCGTTGAACTTGTCCGCGCAAGCGGCTAAGCCAGCTTCCAAATCGGGGAGGGGACGCTTGGACAGGGCTGTGCCACATGCGGTCGCGCTGGAAGATGCGACGGTGGCGTTTGGCCTCGGCGACGGGCGCGTCTATACCGCGGTGGAGAAGGCGCGGCTTACGGTGGCCGAGGGCGAGTTCGTCGCCATTGTCGGTCCGACCGGCTGCGGGAAATCGACCCTGCTCAATGTCGCCGCCGGGCTGTTGAGGCCGGCCGCGGGCACGGCCAAAATCTTCGGCCAGCCGCTGGCGGGGCTGAACCGCGACGCCGGCTATCTGTTTCAGGCCGACGCGCTGTTTCCCTGGAAGACCGCGCTCGACAATGTCGCGATCGGGCTGGAAGTCGCGGGCACGCCGCGCGGCGAGGCGCTGGCGCGCGCGCAAAGGTGGCTCACCTCCGTCGGCCTTGGCGCCTTCGCGGCCCGGTATCCGCACATGCTTTCGGGCGGCCAGCGCAAGCGCGTGGGCCTGGCGCAGGTCCTGATCCGCGATCCCAAAATCCTGCTGATGGACGAGCCGTTCGGGCCGCTCGATGCCCAGACCCGCCAGATCATGGGCAACCTGCTGCTCGAGCTCTGGAACGCCGACCGCAAGGCGGTGTTGTTCGTCACCCATGATCTGGAGGAGGCGATCGCGCTCGCCGACCGCGTCGTCATCATGTCGGCGGGGCCGAGCGCACGCATTATCGGCGATTGGCCGGTGCCCCTGTCGCGCCCGCGCGATATATTCGAGGTGCGCCTCAAGTCGGAATTTCACTCACTTCATCAGGAGATATGGAGTGTTTTGAAGGAAGAGGTGTTGAAGGGATACGCGCAGTCGGGGACAGCCTAGTTCCCGTTGCCGTTCAAGGGCGGAAGTCGAACAACAAGCAAAGTCGAACAACAAGAATGGGAGATGTCATGTTGAAACGCAGATGGATTTTGGGCGCGCTGGTCACCGCCTGCTTCGGGTCGCACGCGGCGCTGGCCGCGAGTCCCTTCACGCTGACGTCGAGCGGCTTCAAGGACGGCGAACGGCTGCCGCAAAAATTCGCCGGCAACAACAAGTCCAATCCGAATTGCGTCGGCGAGAACGTCTCGCCGGAGCTCACCATCGCCAACCCGCCCGAGGGCACCAAGAGTTTTGCGCTGCTGATGTTCGATCCCGAGGGCCGTCCGCCCGGTGGCGTCAGCCATTTCGTGGCCTATGGCATCCCGGTTTCCGTCACCTCCTTTGCCGAGGGCGAGATGTCCAAGCCGAGCGACAAATATGTCGGCGGCCAGAGCACCATGAAGCTGGCGAACTATTTCGGCCCGTGCACGCCGCCGGGCGCGTCGCACCACTACACCTTCACCCTGATCGCGACCGATCTCGATCCGAAGGAATTGAAGGAAGGCATGACCCGCGACGAGGTGATCAAGGCGCTCGACGGCCACGCCAAGGGCGCGACCGGCCTGATCGGCACCTTCTCGCATCCATAACCAAGAAGGATTCGTCATGCCCGGCCTTGTGCCGGGCATCCACGTCTTGTTTATTTGCCGGCAGAAAGACGTGGATGGCCGGGACAAGCCCGGCCATGACGATGGGAAGCGTCAGGGGGGCGGTAAATTCAGCATGTCACGCATCGCGCTCCTCTCGCTGCAACTGCTCGTCGCCGTCGTCGCACTGGCGTTGTGGCAGGTCCTGGCCACGGTGCCCGTGTTCGGCAAAATCCTGCTGCCGCCGTTCTTCTTCTCCAACCCGATCGACGTGTTCAGCCAGGTGTTTAAATGGTTCTCCTCAGGCGTGATCTGGAAGCATCTTCTGATCACGCTGTGGGAATCGATGCTGGCGTTCGCGATCGGCTCGATCAGTGGCGTGGCCGTTGGCTTCTGGTTCGCGCGCCAGCCGCTCGTTGCCGCCGTGTTCGACCCCTATGTGAAGATGGCCAACGCGCTGCCGCGCGTGGTGCTGGCGCCGATCTTCACGCTGTGGCTGGGGCTCGGCATCTGGTCCAAGGTCGCGCTGGGGGTTACGCTGGTCTTCTTCATCGTCTTCTTCAACGTCTACCAGGGCGTCAAGGAAGTCAGCCACACCGTGCTCAACAACGGCCGCATGCTCGGCATGAGCGAGCGGCAGCTGACGCGGCATGTCTATTGGCCGTCGGCGCTGTCCTGGATGTTTTCCTCGCTGCACACCTCGGTCGGCTTTGCCGTGGTCGGCGCGGTGGTCGGCGAGTATCTGGGATCGGCCGCGGGCCTCGGCTATCTGATCCAGCAGGCCGAGGGCATCTTCGACGTCGCCGCTGTGTTCGCCGGCATGTTCGTGCTCTCGGTCTTCGTCATCCTCATTGATGTCGCGGTGACGCTGGTCGAGCGGCGGCTCCTGGTCTGGCGGCCGGCCGCGGCGGATGGGAGAAGGTAGAATGTAGCGGTTCGGGGCAAAGGCGCGCATGCGCCGAGCCCACCATCCATCGGCATCGCGATTGTAACGGTGCGCACGCATTCGCTTTGGCGCCACCCGAATGACATCTTCGCAGCGCTCAGTTCAGCAGCTTGACGTCATCCGGCGCCTGCGGCGGCGTCTTGATCGCGATCGCCTTGATGGTGCGGCCGTCGGGCTTGGTGCCGCCATGCGGCGTGCCCTTCGGGATGATGACGAGGTCGCCCGGCTTCACCTGGACTTCCTTGTCGCCGAGCCAGATCGTGCCCTTGCCGTCGAGGATGTACTGGATCTCGTTGGCGTTGGAATGCAGATGCTTTGGCGGGCTGCCGTCCTGGATCGAGATGGTCGCGCCGTCGACCGAGACGAACGTCTTGTTGCGCATGCCGCCGGCGTTAACTGGCGAGAGCGCGTCGCCTTCGAGGTCGCCGGTATGGATGACCTGCGCCGTGATGGTGTCGGCGGCCAGCGCCGGCCGCATGTAGTGCGTGACGCCGCAGCCGGCGGCGAATGCGGCGGCAATCGACAGAGTTGTAGCGATGCGATTCATGGAAAAGGCCTCCCCGTGCTGATTTTTTGTGCCGGCGATGCTAGGCCGCGAATCTTACGCTGGCCATGCCGGTGCGACAAAAAGATCGCGGCACGCCCTCGGAATAAAGACTCAACGTCAGCGTTTTGCCGCAGCGCAAACTAGCCACCAAAGTCGCCTTCTCAAGCCCTGTGCGCTGCATTATCGTGCCGCCACGACAACGGAGGAACCCCATGAAAAACCTGATCGGCAAGCTTGCCGGCACCTTGCTCGCCCTGACGCTCGCCGCGCCCTTGGCGCAGGCCCAGAGCAAGATCACGGTCGCGGTCGGCGGCGGCGCCTGCCTGTGCTATCTGCCGACGGTGCTGGCGAAACAACTCGGCGAGTTCGACAAGGCCGGCCTCAGTGTCGAGCTGGTCGATCTCAAGGGCGGCTCGGATGCGCTGAAAGCCGTGCTCGGCGGCAGCGCGGATGTGGTCTCCGGCTACTTCGACCATTGCGTCAACCTCGCTGCAAAAAAGCAGGAGCTGGTTTCCTTCGTGGTCTATGACCGCTATCCCGGTCTGGTGCTGGTGGTGTCGCCCTCGCATGCGAACGAAATCAAGTCGATCAAGGATCTTGCGGGCAAAAAGGTTGGCGTCAGTGCGCCGGGTTCTTCAACCGATTTCTTCCTGAAGTTCCTGATGAAGAAGAACGGGCTCGACCCGACCAGCGCCGCTGTGATCGGCGTCGGTCTCGGCGCCACCGCGGTCGCCGCGATGGAGCAGGGCCAGATCGATGCCGCCGTGATGCTCGATCCCTCGGTCACCGTGCTGCAGGGCAGCCATCCCGACCTGAAGATCCTCGCCGATACCCGCACGCAAAAGGATACGCTGGCCACGTTCGGCGGCGAATATCCGGGCGGCGCGCTCTACTCGACCGCGGCCTGGGTGAACTCCCATGAGAAGGAAGTGCAGGCGCTGACCAACGCCATGGTTTCCACGCTATCCTGGATCCACTCGCATTCGGCCGAGGACATCATGGCCAAGATGCCGGAGGAGATGGTCGGCAAGGACAAGGCACTCTATCTCGCCGCGCTGAAGAACACCATCCCGATGTATTCGGAGACCGGCAAGATGGACCCGAAGGGCGCGGACGCCGTGCTCGCGGTGTTCAGCGAGGGCTCGCCGGAAGTAGCGAAAGCCAATATCGACGTCGCCAAGACCTTCACCAACAAATACGTCGAGCAGGCCAAGAAGACGACGGGGATGAATGCCCGATAACGCGGTCATCCGCCGCGTCTCCGCGCTTGATTTGAAGGTCGAGTCCGGGGCCTGGCAATGGGCCCAGTCGCGGCGCGCCGACATCGACGCGCATTTCGCGATGCGCCAGCGCGAGAAGCCGGGCATCTGGAACGGCCAGGTGCTGCTTGCGCGCCATGCGGACTTCTCTGGAGGCCGGCTCTCGTCCAGCTATTTCCAGACCGATTTCGCGAGCTTCCTCGCCTGGCGGGACTGGGGCTTTCCGGACCGCCACGTCTTCAACGGCTTCGGCATGGGTGCGCTTTGCTCCTCCGACGGCGCCTTCGTGCTCGGCGAGATGGGCGGCCAGACCGTGAATGCCGGCCGCATCTATTTTCCGGCCGGCACCCCCGACCCCGACGATATCGTCGGCGATACGCTCGACATTGCCGGCAGCATCACGCGCGAGATCGAGGAGGAGACCGGCCTTACGCCGGACGATTATCAGGGCGGCCGCGACTGGCACTGCGTGGCAGTCGGCGCCTCGGTCGCGATCATCAGGATATTGACGGTTGATATGCCGGGCGAGGCGGTTAAAGCACGCATTGAAGCCAATCTCGCGCGGCAGGCGCATCCCGAATTGTCGGCGATCCATCTCGTGCGCGCGACCTCCGATCTCAGCGCCAGCATGCCGCGCTTCGTCACGGCTTTTCTCGAGCACGCGTTTGCAAACAGCGGAGCCCTCTCATGAGCAAAAAGCCTTCGCAATCGCTCAGCGCCGAGCTCGATCCCTTCATCGCGCCGTTCCGGGTCGACGGCTCGCGCAAATTCCATCTCGCCGCCCGCAAGACCGGCGAGAGAGGCGGGCTCGACAAGGGCGAGGGCGAGAAGATCATCGAGGCCAATCGCAAGCGGCTCAACGACTTCCAGGAAAAACTTTACGCGCAGGATCGCTGGTCGCTGCTCCTGATCTTCCAGGGCATGGATGCGGCGGGCAAGGATTCGGCGATCAAATCCGTGTTCGACGGCGTCAACCCGCAGGGCTGCGAGGTCACCTCCTTCAAGCAGCCGAACAACCATGAACTCGATCATGATTTCATGTGGCGCAACGTGATCGCGCTGCCGGCGCGCGGCCGCATCGGCATCTTCAACCGCTCCTATTATGAAGAGTGCCTCGTCACGCGCGTGCATCCGGAGCTTCTGCAGAAAGAGAAGCTTCCGGCCAGGCTGATCACGAAGAACATCTGGCGCGAGCGCTTCGAGGATATCTCGGCCTTCGAGCGATATCTGTGCCGGCAAGGCACCGTGATCCTGAAGTTCTTTCTCAACGTATCGAAGCAGGAGCAGCGCGCGCGCTTTCTCGATCGGCTCGATCAGCCGGCGAAGAACTGGAAGTTTTCCATGAACGACATCACCGAGCGCGGCTGGTGGTCGCGCTATCAGGCGGTGTACCAGGACATTCTCCGCCACACCGCGAGCCCGCAGGCGCCGTGGATCGTGGTGCCGGCCGATCACAAATGGTTCGCGCGGGTGGTGATCGGCTCGACCATCGTTTCAGCGCTCGATGCGCTGAACCTGCGTTTTCCCCGCGTCGACAAGGCCTCGCAGCAGGAATTTGCTGAGGTGCGCGAGGCGCTGGAAAACGAAGGCAAGGGCAAGTCAGGGAAGCGCGCGAAGGCGGCTGCGGGGGCGAAGAAACCTTAACGCCGCCAATATGATGGAACCCGGCCGGCTTTACCCAAATGGGGTATGACAGCGCCATCGCATGACCGTAGAAAGGCCTTAGTCGGTCATCGCTTCTGTTTGTAGGCAGGGCAATTGGAAGTGGTCGGCTTGGGCCGTTGGCTATACTGCGTGTGCCGGCGGCCCACCCGGTCTTTTACGGGGATGCCGGCGCAAGCCGCGTCGCGCCGATCACATCGACGAATGCACGATTGACCTTCCAGCGAGCCGTTCGTTAACTCGTGCTCGAATGAATTTCGATCGGTTTGTCGACGATATCTACGAAGCGGCCGTGATCCCCGAGCGCTGGCTCGGCGTGCTCGATGGGCTGGCGCAGCTGGCAGAGGCCGAGGGAACCCTGCTGTTTGCTGCAGCGCCGGGACAGCCGCGCTGGCTTTGCTCCGAGCAGATCCGCCCCCAGATCCAAGCCTGGGTCGACGGCCCCTTCTACACCGACAATCCCCGCGGCCAGCACCTGGTGCCGAAGCGGGAGGTGCGCTTCCTGACCGATCTCGACGCATTCACGCCGGAACAACTCGATCATGAGCCGTTCTACACCGAGTTCCTGCGGCCGCGCGGGCTTGGCTGGTGCGTCGGCACGTCGATCCATTCGCCGTCCGGCGACACGCTGGTGTTCTCGATCGAGAAAGCCCATGCCAGGGGTCCGGTGCCGCCGGAAGTCGCGGCGCGGCTTGATCCGTTGCGGCCGCATCTCGCCCGCGCCGCGCTGCTGTCGGCACGATTCGGCCTGGAGCGGGCGCAGGCCACCGTCGAGGGGCTGAACCTGATCGGCCTGCCAGCGGCCGTGCTCGCACAGCAAGGCAAGGTGTTGGCCGCCAACCCGGCGCTGCTCGCCTATGCGCCGGACATCCGCATCGCGGCCGGCGACCGCGTCGAGTTCGCCAATCCGAATGCGCATGCGCTGTTCATGAGGGCCTGCGCCGGAACCGCGCTCCAGTTCAGCGCGGGCGCGTCCGTGCCGGTTCCGCGCTCGCCGATGCGGCCCGCCTTCGTTGCGCATGTTGTGCCGATGCGCGGACGCGGACGGGAGATTTTCTCCGGCGCGGAACGGCTGTTGTACCTGACATCCATCATTCAACAGGCCGGCCCCCCGCCGGAAATCCTGCAGGCGTTGTTCGACCTGTCGCCTGCCGAAGCGCGCGTTGCCGCCATGATCGCCGAAGGACATTCGGTAAAGACCATCGCCGAACTCCTGTCGGTGCAGCCGAACACGATCCGCGTGCAGCTCAAGGCGGTGTTCTCCAAGACCGGTACCGGCCGGCAGCCGGAACTCGTGAGTCTCTTGCGCTCCCCGTCTTAAGGTTAACGTCTCCCTTCCATCCGCTACGCATCAGGCGCGGCGCTCCACTATTCCTGCTAACTGTGATTTTCGCGCCACACCGAATTAACGGATTGGTGCGTTGTCGATGCGACGTTCGCGCCCACCACGGGGACATTCATTTTTACGGGGAGTAGTCATCATGAAGAAGTTGGTTCTTGCTGCATCGATCCTGGCCTTGAGCACCGCCGCCGCTTCGGCCGCCGATCTCGCGCCGCGCTATTACAAGGCGCCGCCGCCGATGATGGCCGCCATCTACGACTGGAGCGGCTTCTATGTCGGTGCCAACGGCGGCTGGGGCACGAGCCACAATTGCTGGACGCGCACGGCAACTGCCGGCGTCGCGATCGCGGCGGTGTCGGAAGGTTGCCATGACTCTTCCGGCGGCACGGTCGGCGGCCAGGTTGGTTATCGCTGGCAGGCCACCAACTGGGTGTTCGGCCTCGAAGCGCAGGGCAACTGGGCTGACTTCAGGGGCTCCAATGCCAGCCTGCTGTTCGGCGGCATCGCCACCAACCGCACCAAGATCGACGCCTTCGGCCTGTTCACGGGCCAGGTCGGTTACGCCTGGAACAACGCTCTGTTCTATGTGAAGGGCGGCGCTGCGATCACCGACAACCGCTACGAGGGTCTTGCGACCGTCGGCGGCTTCGTGACCGATCGCGCTTCCGACGCCCGCTGGGGCGGCACGGTCGGCGCCGGCATCGAGTACGGCTTTGCGCCGAACTGGTCGGCCGCGCTCGAATACGACCATATGTTCATGGGCAAGAACAACTACGGCTTCAACAGCGTGTTTCCGGCCGCCGGCTTCGGCACCCGCAGCGAGGACATCAAGCAGGATGTCGATCTCGTGACGGTGCGCGTCAACTACCGCTTCGGCGGCCCGATCGTCGCGCGCTACTGATCAAAACCTTTTCTCGAAACAACGGAAAGCCCCGCGCGCCACGCGGGGCTTTCTTTTTGTCCATCACATATTCGTAGATGGCGGCCAGGATCGCGTGCCGCCCGGTATATTCTCCCCTGACAGGCAAGCGTTTCGGCAGGGAGGAACGGTCCGTGCGTTTATCGCTAAGAGGTCTTGTCGCGGCGTGGCTGTTGCTGAGCCTCGCGGGCGCGCCGGCGAATGCGGAGCTGTTGCCGGAGCGCGTGGAGAAAGCCGCGCAGGAGCGCGTCGCGGCGGGCATCGTGCGGACGCTGGTGTTCGGCGTGGTGGACGGCGACAGGAGCGAGGTCACGGTCTTCGGCACGATCGATGACGGCAAGGCGCCCGACGGCGACACGGTTTACGAGATCGGCTCGATCACCAAGACTTTTACGGCAACGCTGCTCGCCCGCGAAGTCCTTGCCGGGCGTTTGAAACTGGATATGCCGGTGGCCCAGCTCCTCGAAGGGTTCAAGGTACCCTCGCGCAACGGCAAGGAGATCACGCTCGGCGTGCTCGCGACCCAGCATTCCGGCCTGCCGCGCCTGCCCACCAACATGCAGCCGGCAGACCTGGCGAACCCCTACGCGGATTACGATGCGGCGAAGCTGAAGGAGTTTCTCGCTGCATACGAATTGCCGCGCGATCCCGACGCCAGTTACGAATATTCCAATCTCGGCTTTGGCCTGCTCGGCTATGCGCTGGCGCAATCCCAACATGCGAGCTACGCCACGATGGTGGGCGAGGGGATTTTCAAGCCGCTCGGCATGACCATGACGGGGCTCGCCTTCACCGATGCGATGCGCGCCCATCTTGCGCCCGGCCACGACGAAAACGGCAAACCGGCGAAGAACTGGGATATCGACGCGCTGGCCGGCGCGGGCGCGATCCGGTCCACCGCCAATGACATGCTGCGCTATCTGAAGGCGAATATGGGTCTCGATCCGTCGCCGCTGACTGAGGCGATGATATCAGCGCAAGCGCCGCGCAGTGACATGAACAGGAACATGCGCATCGGGTTCGCCTGGATGACAACCGCCAGGGGAATCGTCTGGCACAATGGCGGCACCGGCGGCTATCGCAGCTTTCTCGGTTTTGACGCTGAACGGCGGCGGGGTGTTGTCATCCTTTGCAACACGGCGATCGATATCGACGATCTCGGCTTCGCCACACTCAATCCGAAGGCGCGGTTGCAGCCCGCCTTCAAGGCGGTGGCGCTGCCGGACGCCTCGCTCGACGACTATGTCGGAACCTACCGGCTCACCGACAAAATGCTGATCAAGATCTTCCGCATGAAGGACAAGGAAGGCCTGTATGCCCGCGCCACCGGACAGGCCGCCATTCCGATTTTCGCGTCGGCGCCCGACGAGTTCTTCGCTCACGCCGGCGGCATCGGCGCCAGCTTCACGCGCGATGCGGCGGGTGCTGTCACCGGGCTCGTGCTGCACCAGAATGGCGACAAGCCGGCGCCAAAGCTCAGCGCGGCCGAGTTGCCGCCGGAACCGAAGGAAATCGAGCTTGATGCCGCGGCGCTGGGCGAGTATGCCGGCAAGTACAAATTCGATTTCGCGGTGTTCGACGTCGTGCTCAACGGCGATCACCTCGAAGCAAGGCTGGGCGCCCAGCCGGCCTTCCCGGTATTTGCAAGCGGCGGCGACCAGTTCTTCTACAAGATCGTCGATGCGCAGCTCAGCTTCGAGCGTAACGCAGATAGGAAAGTGGCGGCCGTGATCCTGCACCAGAACGGACGCGACATGCGGGCGTCGCGCGTCGACGCGCCGCAGTGACCGGCCGCTCGCTTAGACTTCAGGGAATCTCAACTGGTTGATTTCATCGAACACGCCGTGTGGTGGCAGATCTATCCGCTCGGCTTCGTCGGCGCGGAACGCGAGGCGGCCGCGTGTCCCAACGTCCAGCACCGGCTGGGGCGGATCGGCGACTGGCTCGATTATGCGGTAAACCTCGGGGTTTCAGGCCTCCTGCTGGCGCCGATCTTTGCGTCGTCCACCCATGGTTACGATACCATTGATCATTTCGAGATCGACAGGCGCCTCGGCGATCAGGCCGACTTCGATGCGCTGGTCAAGGCGATGCGCAGCCGCGGCCTGCGGCTGATCCTCGACGGCGTGTTCAACCATGTCGGGACGGAGTTTCCTCTCTTCCAGCGCGCGATCGCGGGCGGGGCGCAGGCGAAGGAGGGCGCGTGGTTTCGCCTGACCTGGCCGGAGCCCGGCAAAGGCGGCGAGCCCGATTATGCAGCCTTCGAAGGGCATCGCCAGCTTGTGACACTCAACCATGCGGAGCCTGCGGTGGTCGACTACGTCACGCGGGTGATGATCCACTGGCTCGACCGCGGCGCCGATGGCTGGCGGCTCGATGCGGCCTACGCCGTGCCGCGCGAGTTCTGGCGCAGGGTCTTGCCCGAGGTGCGCGCGAAGCATCCGGACGCCTATGTCTTCGGCGAGGTGATCCATGGCGACTACACCGCCTTCGTGCATGAGACCGGTGTCGATGCGGTCACGCAGTATGAATTGTGGAAGGCGGTGTGGAGCTCGCTCAATGCCGGCAATTTCTTCGAGCTCGCCTGGGCGATGAAGCGGCACAACACCTTCCTCGAAGCCTTCGTGCCGCAGACTTTTATCGGCAACCACGACGTCACGCGGATCGCGAGCCAGCTCACCGACGAGCGGCATTTGCCGCACACGCTCGCCATTCTCATGACCTGCGGCGGCACGCCGTCGATTTACTATGGCGACGAGCAGGCCTTTCGCGGCATCAAGGAAAATCGCGCCGGCGGCGATGATGCGATCCGCCCGGCCTTTCCCGCAACGCCCGCCGATCTCGCGCCGTTTGGCTGGCCGTCCTATCGCCTGCATCAGGAACTGATCGGCGTACGGCGCCGGCATCCCTGGCTGCATCGCGCGCAGAGCCGCGCGATCGAAATCCGCAACACCGATCTTCTGTTCGAGGCGTTCGATCAGGACAACCGGCTGTGGGTGGCGCTGAACATCGCGGACGCAGACGTGACACGCACCATCGGCGCGAAGGCCTACAAGCTCGCCGGCAATGCTTCAGCCACCCAAAAAGGCGGCAGCACGGAGATCGCATTGCCGCCCCATGGCTGGGGGATTTTTGCCTGACCTTCCCCCTCACCGAGCCCTGGAGCAAGCTCTACGCAACATCGTATAAGCGCTGCAGCCGCTCGGTGATGATATCGAAAAACCTCTGCAGCTCGGCCTTGTTGCGGACAGGGCCGGCTGCAACGCCAAATGTGAGCATCGATTTCCAGGGGATTCCGTAGACGGTGACATTGATCCCTCGTTTGGGGCAACCGTCTATCTGGCTCAGGTCCTCGCGGATCATGGCCGCCAGTTCTTCAGCGGTTTTGGTTTCCTTGATGTGTCCCGGGCTTTCCATCCTTAGCCCTCGGTTATTATTCCCTGCGATGAACGAACGCTGCGCAAGCGGCGTGGTGCGCTTCGTGCAAATATCCTTCCGCGTTTCGTCGTGCGCGCGGATTTGCCTCGATCCGCGCACCGCGGAGGTGCACCATCGTACCACCCAGGACGGGAAATCTGTAGGTGTGCCCCTGCCTTTGGTGAACGACGATGACCTCGTCGCCCCAGACTTTGGCGATCAGGTCGGTCATGGCCATCCAACGGCTTGGGCGGTCGACCGGTTGGCGGCTCGCATGGTCGACATCGAAGTAGAAAGACCGCCCGTTAGGGCGGCCTTTCTGTAGATGCCGACGCACAGTACTTGCCGGCTCATGCCCCGCCCGCCGATCGTTTACCTGGCTGCACATGACAGCCTCGCATAAACTTCTACCGAGTTGCGGGTCACTTTTCGAGCAGGAACTTGCCGTATTTCGAACGAACTTCCGAACCGTTGCAACGCCGACACACATCTCGCTGAGCGGGTAAACGCTTTGAAGTGTGTCGCTCCGCGCAAGGCTAGGCCGCGTGGTGCTTTGCTATTGCTTTCCGGAAGTCCGCCACAAGCTCGGTATAGTAACGGGAAAGCTCCTCATACATTGCGCGCTCGCGTACGCCGCGCGCCTCCTGAGCCGCTTTCTCGCAATGGGCCACCTTGCTCTCGTATTTTTCCAGTTTGGTTTGAAGCTCACTCGACACGACGCCGCTCCAGGCAAACACCACGTTGCTGTGAATGTTGTCCGGCGCCCGAAACGAAAAAATGTCCAGCGTTGGGTGATTTTGGAGCCGTCAGGTGACCGCTTTGAGTAGAGCCGGTTGTCACAGCCCGAACGCACCGCGGATTTGCTGCAGCACAGCGATGATCGCATCAGCGACTCGACGCTTGCTCTTTCGAGGGCCTTCGGCTGGTGAATGATGCGGAATGGCGTCCAACCATGATCAATATCCCGCCGATCTGCGGCAGCAAGGCCAGCATGATGAGCCGGAGCATGGCGAAGTCTTCGGGGGCCGGCCGCAGCATGCCGCGGGAGCCCCACGCAACAAGCTTGATGGCTGCGTCGGTTTGAGGGTCCGCCGTTTGCCCGACAGCTGTCATTGCGGAGTTGAGTATCTGTCGACGTTCTGCGACCGCCGCTTCGCGTTCGCGGCAGAACTTCCCCACGCCGCCTTTGCACTCCCGGTCGCGGGCCGCCATGGCGTCCGCCAGCGCGGCCTGTGCGTTCGTGATGGCCGGTGTCACGCGCGACGCACGCGCAAACGTGGAGTCGGTGATGTTGGTGGATGCGAAACCGATGCCCGCCGTTACCGCAAAGACAAATGTCATCAGCCAGATGACCCAGCCAACCAGCGCAGTTGCCCGCTGTCCCGCCTGCCATAGACCGGCGGCGCAGGACGGCATAACGAGGGCAACGAGATCGGCGGCTACGCCAACGGCAAGGAAAAGCCATCCCGCCACATCGCTTGATCCCAAGGATCGGGCAAACCAGCCGTTGATCGTGATACCGACCATGCCAAGGGCGAGGGCAGCGATCAACAGGAGAGCCGGGGCAAGCTGACGCCGCGACGGCGTCATTGATGCCTCTGGATGGGACGTCACAGCCGGCGGCGGAGTGACGGGCGGTTCCCCAATGGCGCCATCTCCCGGAAGGAACTCCGGAGGTATCAACCCCTCGGAAGACGCAGGCTCCGCGTATTCGGCGGTGGCGACCTTCGCCTTTTGTCGTTTGCGCTGCTGGTGGGCCCTGGAGCGTCCAGCTCCCGTTCTGTCCCGCTTTTTTAGAGGGACGTGATGAAGGGGAATAACAGAGGCCGTCGTGTCGTCAGCCATTGGAACCGTTCCTGTCGGACGTGATGATCAGGCGCGGCGGCGTGGTGCAAACACGCCGTCGCGTGGACTCTTATGATCAAGCGGAGCTCGCCGTCTAGGCGAGACGTGCAACACTCGCAGCTTCAATACGCAAGCGATTCGCTTGGCGATTTCGAGAGCTCACTGCGGCAAAAAACGGTGGAAAACGCGTCAGGCAACGTGCGCAACTCAGTTACACCCGCACAGGGACGATGAAATCGCTCTTCCTGGCAGCTATCGGTTGGCAGCTGCGGACGCAAAGGCATTTTTCACGGCCGCAGACAACCTCGCCCAGCTGCAGGATAGAGATCCCTCTTCACAGGATTTCGTGCGCTCGACGGGCGGCCGCTTGACCGGAAGCGGGATTTTCGGCGTTAAAGCCAGCGGCGCTTCAGCATCCTGTCGGCCGCGTCCCAAGGCTGCCTGCTCCTCATTGGCTTGAGCTTTCGCCAATTCCGATAGGAGCATTTCTCGTCGTTGGGCACCGAGAAAATTCATGTAGGTGCGGTCGATGTGCTTGCGCTCGCCTTCCGTCGGGTTAGGGCCGGCGATATCGAAACTTCGATTCTGCATGAAGTCGAAATATCTGTATCCGCCGCCGGGCTTTCGACGGCCTGCAAAGCGTTCGCTGCACAGCGTGATTGATCTGGTGGTTTCGATATTCGAAGAGGAATTGGCCTGGGCCTCTGCTGCACAATCCTCATAGTCCTTTGCAGCGCGAAACCCCGAACTGCCGTAGCCAATCCAGGCGGAGGCTGCAGCGAGCAGCGCCAGCGCCGCCATTGCAGCACTCCATCCAACGCCCTTGCTCGGTTTGTACATCCGGCGAATTCCCCTCACCGATCCGTCATTACCAGGAAGAATTGCGGACTTTTGCGGGCGGGGCGAGACGTTGTGTGCCGATTTGGCGACAGTTGCACAATCTTCTTGCGGAGGAGCTCTTCAGCCATGATTGCGGACATCTCGCAGGTTAGCATTCATCATTGCTCAAGAGAGATCAATGTTATGGCGCGTTCCGTAAAAGCTGTTGCAACCTTGGCTTCTTTGGCCCTGTTGGCCTGTTCTGTTTTTGCGGTCAGTTGGGTGGGCCTTGCCCTGCTTGGCTATTGAGGGCGGTATTTTGGTCCGTGCAGGTGAGATGCGTAAGCGCCGCTGACACGTCCACTGCGGCAGCGATGCAAGCTCGCCGGCAAACGCAAAAAAGGCGGCAGCACCGAGATCGCGCTGCCGCCCCATGGCTGGAGTATCTTCGCTTAAGTCGATCAGCCGATCGGCACCGCCACGAAGTGCGTGTTGTCGGCGGTCTTGATCCGCATCAGCACGGTCTTCTTGCCGCCGGACTTGGCGTCCGACAGCGCGCTGCGCAGATCCGAGACATTGCCGACGCTCTTGCCGCCGACGTCGAGGATGACGTCGCCGGACTTGAGTCCATGCTCCGCCGCCGGACCCTCGGGATCGACCCCGGTGATCACGACGCCCTTGCTGCCGGCGCCCGCGACTTCGCTTGCGGGTGCCACCGACAGGCCGAGATGCGGCACGCCGGGGAGGGAGCCGTTGTCGCCGGCCCTGGCCTGCTTCTCCGGCTGGTTCGGCATGGTCGCGAGCGTCACGTCGATGGTCTTCTGCTCGCCCTTGCGCAGGATGTCGAGCTTCGCCGTGCTGCCCGGCGCCATGCCCGAAATCTCGCGCGCCAGCGTCCGCGAGTCCTTGATCGCGGTGCCGTTGACCGCGGTGATGACGTCGCCGGCCTGCACGCCGGCCTTGGCCGCGGGCGTATCGGGCTGGGCTTCGTCGACGAGAGCGCCGGAGGCGTTCTTCATGCCGAGGCTTTCGGCGATGCCTGATGTGACCGGCTGCACCTGCACGCCGAGCCAGGAGCGCGTCACCGAGCCCTTATCCTTGAGCTGGGCCACGACCATCTTCACGGTCGAAGCGGGGATGTCGAAGCCGATGCCGACCGATCCGCCGCTCGGCGAATAGATCGCGGTGTTGACGCCGATCACGTTGCCCTTGGTGTCGAAGGTCGGCCCGCCCGAATTGCCCTTGTTGATGGGCGCGTCGATCTGGATGTAGTCGTCATAGGGGCCGGAGCCGATGTCGCGTCCCTCGGCCGAGATGATGCCGGCGGTCACGGTGCCGCCGAGGCCGTAGGGGTTGCCGACCGCCACCACCCAATCGCCCACGCGCGGCGCATCGGTTTCGAAATTGACGTAAGTGAAGTCGCTCTTGCCTTCGACCTTGATCAGCGCGACGTCGGTCTTGGCGTCGGTGCCGATCACCTTGGCGGTGTAGGTCTTGCCGTCATCGGTCGTGACCTCGACCGAGCTCGCGTGGTCGACGACATGGTTGTTGGTCACGGCATAGCCGTCGGCGGAGATGAAGAAGCCGGAACCGACGCCGGTCACCATCTCATGGTGCGGCATGGCGCGGCCCGGGCCGTTGTCGCCATACTGGCGGAAGAATTTTTCGAACGGCGTGCCCTTGAAGTCCGGCATGCCCTCTTCGCCGCGCATCTGCGGCGCATCGGAATCCGAGGCGTCGGCGCTCTGGTCGATCTTGACCCGCACCGAGATCACGGCGGGTTTCACCTTGCTGATGAGGTCGGCGAAGCCGGCCGGTCCCTGCTGCGCCTGGGTCGTCGCGGCGTTGGCCGGTCCTGCAAAATGTCCAGCCGGTCCGCCGAATGCCAGCGCCGCGCCGACAAGGGCGACGGAGCCGAGCAGCGTCAGCCGCCGCGCGGACAGAATCCGGCGATGCGGGTTTTGATTCGTTGCTGTCATGAGTGTCCTCTCCGAAAGATGTTGAGCCCGAATGGCTTCGCAGAGGGATAACGCCCGGCGCATTACGGCGTGCTGTCGGGAAAATTAAGATCTCCTGTCGGGCGCGTTAATTCGCCGTAATTCGGCGCCGGCCGCGCGCAGCGCCGGCACGCGGCCGCTTTGTTACAGCCGTAGCGCAATAGCCGTTGCGCCGAAATCATTCTGCAGGACGCGGCCGGTTATCTGTCCCCTGCATTGCCGATTCAGCGATGGCCATCGCAGCCCATCGATCCGGCCTTGGCATTTCAAACCGCCTTTGCCCGTCACGGCAAAACAGATTCTGGATAGGACTCATGTTCGCATTGCTCTACCCCGCGACCTCGCTTCTCTTCACCTCGCTGCTGTCCTGGTCGGGCCTTCGCGCCTTGCACGCCGAAAACCGCTTCCTGAAATGGGGCGGCGCGGGCCTGGCAGCGCTGTTGTCGACGGTCACCGCCATCGTCAGCGTGATGCTGATCGTGGGCCTGCTCAAGGCCCACTCCCGCAGCGCGCCCACTGTGGTCATGAAGGTCGAGGGCACGCCGGAACAGATCCGGCGCGGCCATGAGATCACCGACAGCTTTTGCAGCGCGTGCCACACCAAGACCGGTACGCTCACCGGCGGTGTCGACATCGGCGAGCATTTTCCCGTCAATGTCGGCTCGTTCGTGTCGTCCAATCTCACGCAGCTCGGCTCCTGGACCGACGGCGACATCTTCCGCGCCATCCGCAACGGCGTCGACCGCGACGGCCATTGGCTGCTGGTCATGAGCATCACCAATGCCAGCCGGCTGAGCGACGAGGACACGCGCTCGGTGGTCGCCTATCTGCGCAGCCTGCCCGCATCAGGACAGCCGACGCCGAATCCGCCCGACCGCATCAGCGCACTCGGACTCCTGATGCTTGGTGCAGGCCAGCTGCCGACGGGAAAGCAGGTCACGACCGCAGTCATCACCGCGCCGGCAAAATCCCCGACCGCGAAATATGGCGAGTACATCATCTCCTGGCAGGACTGTCGCGAATGCCACGGCAAGGATCTCACGGGCGGCGTGCCCGGCCAGTTGCCGCCGCTCGGCCCCGACCTGCATTTCGTCAAGGAATGGAAGTTCGAGGAATTTCTCGCCGCCATGCGCACCGGCCTCGATCCCAACGGACACGAGATCGGCAAGCAGATGCCGTGGCAGGTGATCGGCCGCATGAGCGACGACGATCTGCGCGCGCTCTATGAATATCTGGCGCACTTGCCCAATGCTTGATTTGCCCAATGCCTGATGGGGTGTGGAACCCGCGCCAGCAAAACCTTGACAGGGAAGCATATCTGCCGCAGCATTTAAGGGTGCTGTGCCTGACCGAGGTCATGGAGCTCGCGGCTCCCCTGGCCTCGCGGGAATTGCCGGCCGATGATGTCATCGATTGGCAGGCAGCGGATGCGGACACCCGCAACGGATGCGGAAACGCAAGAGAGATGCGGAAACGCAAGCGATGCGGAAAAATGTCCGCCGAACCACTCCAGGGAGAGGAGCATGACGCCACCGGCTCAAGATCGCGACCCTGCTCGACAGCAGGGTCACGGCGCTAGGTGAGGTGAGAGCAGCTGCTCACCGCAGGTTGCGCCGCCGAAAATTTGAATCACACAGCAGGACTGAAGCGCGAAGGCCAAGTGCTTTGCAGTGCTGACATCTGACTGGCGCTTACCAGAAGTCCCTCCACACAAGGGCAAAATCGGGCCCCGTGATGCCTCTGTGCACCGGGGCCCACTCATTTTCATCCATGATGTGCGTTGGTCGCGCTGCCCGCGATGGTCTTTCGCGGCAACGACGCGACCATGCATTCGACGCGGCTCATCGCTTCATAGATGTGAGTGACGACGTCGAGGCGCCAACGCCCGAACTGCTCCTTTTCTGGCCCGTCAGGCAGCCGCGCGTGGGCATCTTCGATCAGACAGGCGATCTCGCTGAGACATCGGACGCCACGGATCAATTGTGCAAAGAGTTCGGGATTGGGCTGGGCAGGCGGCTCGGCCTGGCGGCCCGTGAGCGTCGATGCTGCGCGGTGGCCGGTTTCGGTGTCGTGACAAAAGTGAAGCAGATCGCCCAAGGTGATTCCTCAAGACAAGCGGTTTGTGCTCTCACCGTGTTCACACGCGCTTACCGATCTGTTAACCGCGCTTTCGGCGAGAGAACGGATACGGCCGATTTTCCGAAGGTGGATACGGATATCCGTTGATTTACGGGGGCATCGGGGGTTGCGCTGCCGCGCTCGGTTGGTCTTTTCTGCCATCGTCGCGTCGCAGGCCATCTCGAGAGGTGATGCAACTGGATTCCCTGTCTTCGTCGCCCGTGCTGTCGACCGTGCGTTGCTCCGATCCGGTGGCGGCGGCGGGCATGCTGCCGGGCATCCGGCGCCGGCTGCTGCCGCTTTCGGGTGCGTTCAACTTCTTCCAGGCGGAGCTGCAGCTCGGAGCGCTTCGTCTCGTCACGGTGAAGCGTCCGCCTTGCGCGTCGGAAGGCTATCTCGATCCGCGCCAGGTCGGCATCGCGCTGTCAATCGGGGATTCAGCCGGGTTGAAGCTCGATGGCCTGTCGCTGCAGCGGCCGGTGCTGGTGACTCACGGACTGTCGATCCCTCATCGCATTTTCCAGCCGAGCGAGCTCTCCATCGGCGCGATTTTCCTACCGGCAGCGAAAGCCGACCGCGGCTGGCCGGGGCGGACGCAGGCGGCCAGGGTCGATTCGGTCCAGCCGAAGGTGCTGCAACAGTTGCGCTCGATCATCCTCGACGTCGTTCGTCTGGCATCGCGCGATCCGCAGCGATTTTTGCGGGCGAATGTCGTGGCGGGCATGGAGCAGAGCCTGCTCGGCACCATCGACCATGCCTATCTCACCGCGCCGGGAGAACGGGCTTCCGTTCTCGCCGTCAGCAACTACGTCCGCATTTGTCATCGCGCGGAAGAGTTCATCAACTCCGGCGCACGGGGCCTGCCCTCCAGCGCCGACGTCGCCGCAGCTGCGTGCGTGACCATCCGCACGCTGCACAACGCCATGGTCGCGGTACACGGCATGAGCCTGCAGCGCTTCATGATCCTCAACCGGCTGTGGGCTGTGCGCGCGGCGTTGTCGTGCGGCGGCGCGAGCGATCTCGTCAAGACCGTCGCCTTCGACCACGGCTTCTGGCATCTCGGGCGCTTCGCGCGGACCTATCGCGCATTCTTCGGCGAATCCCCGTCGGATACGCTGGCGCAGGCGCGGGCGAACAGCCACTAGAGCATGATCCGGAAAAGTGTGTAGCGGTTTTCCGAAAAGATCACGCCCAAACAAAAAGATAGAGCGGGATGACGATTCGAAGAAAAGTCATCACGCTCTAGCCGGGCATTTACCAGAGGTCGCCCGCCAGCTTCAGCAGGCTGACGACCAGGCCTGACGCGCATATCGCGATGCCGAAGTCGGTGAGATGAAGCAGCGCCGCGCGCTGCTCCGCATCCAGTTCTGCAATGACCTTGCGCATGTCCCTGTCTCCTTTTCGAGCAAACGGAGAGAAGAAACTTCGGTTCCTCGCGGCGCGCAAAAAGCGTTGCGGCGCCGCTCACAAGCTTGCGCGCGAGGTCACGCGACCTCGCCGGCGACGAACGCGAGGAACGACCGCCCGGGCACCTTATAGATGCTGTCGAGATCGAACGCCGCGCCGGACGATCCGTCCGGGCTGTTGGTGTCGAGCAACAACGACCATTTCGGCCCCGCGCTGGTGTGCGGCAGCTTGAAGTCGACCTCGCCGTCAAAACTGTTCATGATGATCAGCACGCTGTCGTCCTCGCCATAGCGCCGGATCGCGGTCTTGCGGCAGCGGCCGTCGAGCAGGGCGCCAAAACATTTCACCCAGCCCGTGTTCCAGTCGGCCATGGTCATCTCGGTGCCGCCAGATCCGATCCAGACCACGTCGCGGATGTCGAGCTGCTTGTCGTGCTCGCCGGTGAGGAAGCGGCTGCGGCGCAGGATCGGATAGTCGCGCCGGAGCTGGATCACCCGTTTGGTGAAGGCGAGCAGCCTCTCGCCCGCCTCGCCGATATTCCAGTCGAACCAGGAAATGTCGCTGTCCTGGCAATAGGCGTTGTTGTTGCCCTGCTGGCTGCGGCCGAACTCGTCGCCGCCGAGCAGCATCGGCGTGCCCTGCGACAGCAGCAGCGTCGCCAGCATGTTGCGCTTCTGCCGCTCGCGCAGGTCGAGCACGTCTTTTTTGTCCGTCGGTCCTTCGACGCCGCAATTCCATGAATGGTTGTTGGAGCTGCCGTCCTTGTTGCCTTCGCCGTTGGCCTCGTTGTGCTTGTCGTTGTAGCTCGCCCAGTCGTTCAGGGTGAAGCCGTCATGGGCGGTGATGAAGTTGACGCTGGACCAGCTGCGCCGCCCCATCCGGTTGAAGACGTCGCCGGAGCCGAGCAGCCGTGGCGCCAGCGCCGCCGGGGCTGCGTCGGCGCGCCAGAAGTCGCGCACGGTGTCGCGGAACTTGTCGTTCCATTCCGCCCAGCCCGGCGGAAAGCCGCCGACCTGGTAGCCGCCGGGACCGGTGTCCCAGGGCTCGGCGATCAGCTTGATGGTGGAGAGCAGGGGATCCTGGTCCATCGCTTTCAGAAAGCCGCTCTGCTCGTCGAAGCCATAGACCTCGCGCGCCAGGATGGTGCCGAGGTCGAAGCGGAAGCCGTCGATATGCATGTGCTCGGCCCAATAGCGCAGGCTGTCCATCACCATCTGGATCACGCGCGGATGCGAGAGGTTGACGGTGTTGCCGGTGCCGGTGTCGTTGATGTAGTAGCGCTTCTTGTCGGGCAGCAGGCGGTAGTAGCTCGCATTGTCGATGCCCTTGAAGGACAGCGTCGGCCCACGCTCATTGCCTTCGGCGGTGTGGTTGTAGACGACGTCGAGGATCACCTCTAACCCCGCGCCGTGCAGCTTCGACACCATCTCCTTGAACTCGCGCAGGCTGTTCGGCAAATCGGCGGCGTAGCGCGGGTCGGGGGCAAAGAAGCCGATGGTGTTGTAGCCCCAGTAGTTGGTCAGGTGCCTCTGGATCAGATTGTCGTCGTTGATGAAGGTGTGGACCGGAAGCAGCTCGATCGAGGTGACGCCGAGCGACGTGAGATGCTCGATCAGTTTTGGCGAGGCGAAGCCGGCATAGGTGCCGCGCAGGTGCTCAGGCACATCGGGATGCTTCTTGGTAAAGCCCTTGACGTGGGTCTCGTAGACGATGGTCTCGTCCCAGTGCACGTCGTGCCGCGCGGCCTCGGCCTGCCAGTCGAAATCGGGATCGACCACCACGCATTTCGGCACGAAGGGCGCGCTGTCGCGCTCGTCGAAGGTGAGGTCGTCGCCGCTCTCCATCTTGTAGCCGAACACGGCCGGATTCCACGTCAGGCTGCCGGCGTGCGCCCGCGCATAGGGATCGAGCAGCAGCTTGTTCGGGTTGAAGCGATGGCCGGCGTCGGGCTGATAGGGGCCCGAGACGCGGTAGCCATAGAAGGTGCCGGGGCCGACGCCGGAGATATAGCCGTGAAACACCTGGTCGGTATATTCCGGCAGTTCGAAGCGGTGCGTCTCACGCTCGCCCTCGAACAGGCAGACCTCCACCTTGGTGGCATTGGCCGAAAACACCGCAAAGTTGGTGCCTTTGCCGCTCCAATGCGCGCCCAGCGGCCAGGGAAGGCCTTCCTCGATGGCGAAATCGGACATGAAACCCCCAAGAAAAATACCGAGCCCATGCGGGCGCAGCCGTCAATCAACGTTATTGCCCCGAAAATGTTGCAATCGCGCGAAATGTCTGCGGTTGTCACAATCAAGGGGCGTGCCAGTCGGGACACCCCTGGCCTTCCCGTGCTCCTGAAATGACCGGATTTTTGCACACAACGCCATATCGGGCTGCCGCAGTGTCGATCGCCGTATTGCTGGCGTTCTCGGCGTTTGCCGCCGCCGCGGAGCAGCCTGCCGAGCTGATCTCGAGCTATCGCCTCAAGCATGGCGAGGTCCGTGTCGTCAGGGACGCGACCTTGGACCGCATCGCCATGGAGCAGGCCCGCGCCATGGCGGCCAAGGACACGCTCAGCCACGAGGCGCTCGGCTCGTTCTCCTCGCGCATCTCGCCGTCCAAGGCCGGCCGTGCGGCCGAGAACATCGCCTATGGCTACGATAATTTCGAGAAGACGCTCGACCAGTGGATCAATTCGAGCGAGCATCGCAAGAACCTGCTTCTCTCCAAGGCCACCCGCGTCGGCATCGCCAGCGCGAAAGATGCCAGCGGCAAGCGCACCTATTGGGCCATGGAGATCGCCGGCGATTACGAGCCGAAGCCGGGCAAGGGCAAAGGCGGCAGAATCATCGCCGCGGACGCCAAAGAGGGGCCGCTGGTGAAACGCGAGGTCGTCTCATCCCCCAAGCGCAAATCCGGCGACTGCCACATCAAGCTGCTCAGCCTCTGCCTCTGACGGGCCTGTGAGGTCTGGAGCATGAAGTTCTGCCTGGCGGATTCGAGCCGCGCTTTCGCCACCGCGATCAGCCCCTCGATGATCTTGGAATTTCCCAGAAGCTGTCGCCGCATGTCATGGTGGCGACATGTTCGATAAGGAATCGCGTGGAGGCGTTGGTACGGTCAAGGGTCAGGATGACGAATTCGAGCCGTTCCGCGGCATCTGCCTGTCGGTCGCCGAGATGCGCTACCAGAGCCACAATCTGGTCGAGGGACATCGGATGACCGGCGCCCGACGTGCCGCATGAGGCCTGCGCCGCGGGGGAAACGAAATAACGGTGGACATCGCCTCTCTCGCTCCTGCGCGGATCGACGTTCGCGCGCCGCTGCGAACGTTATCTCCTGGTTGCTTAAGCACGCGGCAATTTCCTATCGGAAACGGGCACGGAGCAACAATTTACGTTTCGCTCATCGTGCTGCGGGCTCAGCTGTTCCGGACCAGCGTCTCGGACGGCGTTTCGCCGAAGGTGGAGCGATAGGCCGACGTGAACTCACCCATATGCCAGAAGCCGTTGGCGCGCGCGATGTCGGAGACCTTGGCATGCGCGCGGCCAAGCGCGAGTACCCGCCTGACCGCCCACAGCCGTCGCAGCCGTAGATAGCGGTGCACACTCATGCCGCGCACGGCCCTCGTCGCCGTCTGCAAGGTCCGCGGAGAGACGTCGCAAGCCCGCGCCAGATCGGCGCTGTAGATATCCGCGGCAGGATGCAGCGACAGATAGTCGTCCGTCCGCCGCACGATCCTCCGGTATCGCTCGAATTGCGCGGGCGAGGCGATCGCGGGGACCGACGTCATCACCTCATCCAGCGATGAGAGCAATGTCTCCTCCATCAGCCGTAGCGTGGCGGGCTCTCGCGCCTGCTCGGGATCGAGTGACGCGAAGGCAAGCAGGCTCTCCACGGTACGCCTGAAGGATCGCAACGCCTCGGCGTTCCCGGCCTCGAAGATGTGCGCGCGGTCGATCGCCTCGGGCCAGCCGCGATCGGAGATGGTCGGGTCCAGGTTCAGCACCGCAAACAAATTGGCGCGCGGCTCGACGATCTCGCAGGCGGCCTCGCCGCACACGACCATGACGCGGCTGGCGCTGCCGGCAATGCCATTGACCGTGACATCGACCGAAGCGCCGAGCGGGACGAAGCAGACGGTGCCGCTGGTCCTGTAGTTGACCTCAAGGATGCGCGGAAAGGTGCGCTGGACGGTGAGGTGGACGGAGAGCAGCCTGAGATGCGCGCGCGCCGACGCGCAGCGGCCGGTGAGCGGCGTGTTGCGGGAATCACCGAGGCGCTCGAAGGTCTGGAATTCTTCCAGTGTGGGGAAGTGCAGAACGTCGAGCGCCGGCGTGGCCTTCAGTCCCTGCAGAAGCATGGCGTTGCACCGGAGAGCAATTCGATCAGCGATGATTCGATACGCCAGAGAAGCTTAAGAGCGGCTTCGCGCGCCATTCCGTATAAACACGGAGGCCGGATTTTTCGCGCCTGCAGGATTCCGATAGTCTGCTTAACGCCCACTCAAAGCGATGCATGGATAGTGCATCCGTTGCATTTATTTCACCGGTGCGGAATCGCATCGGATGCCTTTCCTCGATTTTGACCTGACAAGGCGGACGCCTATGAGACTCAACCTGTCCATTTCCAGAGCGATCGGCGCGTTCGGTCTGATCCTGATTGTCGGCTTCGCATCGGTGGTGCTGACCGGAGCCTATGCCTTGAAAGAGCTGAAGGTCGGCGGTCCGCTGTATGCGAATATCAAACTCGGCAACGATCTCGTTGCGGACATTCTGCCTCCCCCCGCCTATGTCATCGAAGCCTATCTCGAGGGAACTCTGGCGTTGCGCGATGAAGCCAAGGTCGATGTGCATCAGAAGCGGTTGGCTCAATTGAGGAAAGACTACGAGGATCGGAAGGCCTTCTGGACATCTTCCGATCTCGGAGCAGATCTGAAGAGCACCTTGGTGGGCAGGTCGGATGCGGAGGTGCAAAACTTCTGGCGGATCGTCGAGGGCGATCTGCTGCCTGCCGTCGCGCAGCACGAAGCCGACAAGGCGAATGCCGCCTATTCGCGGCTGACGGACGTGTATTCGGCCCATCGGGCAATTATCGACGACCTGGTCGAGAAGGCCAACAAGCAGAACACCGAGCTTGAGTCCGTTGCCGCCGAGCGCGACCGAAATATTGCCCGCGTCGTGTGGGGCGTCTCCGGGCTGGTGCTCGTGATCGTCATCGTTGGCCTGCTTGGTCTTGCCTATGGCGTGGTCGGGCCGCTCGTGCGGATCACGGAGGCCATGAAGCGTATCGCGGTTGGCGAGCTTGATATCGGCGTACCCTTTACCGAGCGGGACGACGAGATCGGATCGATGGCCAAGGCGCTCGCTGTCTTCAAATCCAATGCGATCGAGAACGTCAGTCTGCGCGAGCAGCAGTCGAAGGATGAAGCCGAGGCTGCGGAACAGCGACGACAGGCGATCCTGAGGATGGCGGAGACGGTCGAACGCGAAACCGGCACTTCGGTCGGCGCCGCCGCCGGCGCCTCGCGGGACGTCGAAGCCGCCGCCGAAGGCCTGTCGTCGCTCGCGCGCGACCTCTCTTCCGAGGCCCAGCAGGTTTCGGCGGCCTCCGAGCAGGCGTTGGCCAGCGCGCAGACGGTATCTGCGGCGGCCGAGCAAATGAGCGCGTCGATCAAGGAGATTGCGAGCCAGGTCGCGAAGGCCAGCACCATCACCAGGACCGCGGTGACCGGACGTGAAAAAGCCAGGAACACCATCCACTCGCTGTCGAGTGCGGTACAGAAGATTGCCGAGGTCTCCGATCTGATCGGGGGCATCGCCGGTCAAACCAATCTGCTCGCCCTGAATGCGACGATCGAGGCGGCGCGGGCCGGTGAAGCCGGCCGCGGCTTCGCCGTGGTCGCAGCGGAAGTGAAGTCACTTTCCACCCAGACCGCGCGCTCGACCGACGAGATTTCGCGCCTCCTCGCCGAGGTACAGTCGGCTACCAGCGCGACGGTAGACGCCGTTGAGGATATGGGGAGCCAGATTTCCGCGATAGACGAGGTCGCGACCTCGGTCGCATCCGCGATGGAGGAACAGCATGCAGCGACCAGCGAGATTGCGCGCTCCGTCGCCGAATCGGCCTCCGCTGCCCGGAATGTGTCCGCCAAGATTTCCAATGTGAGCCGCGATGCAACCAGCGTGGACGGACGGGCGGCGGAAGTACGCGGCGCGATTGCGAGCGTCTCGACCAGTCTCGCGACCCTGCAATCGGTTTTGGTCAGGGTGGTCAGGACGTCCACCGACGACGCGGACCGCAGGCGTTGGCCCCGCATCAGATGCAACCTGCCTGCTCAGATCACCATCAGCGGGCGTGGAAAGGTCATGGCGAACCTGATCGACATCTCGGAAGGCGGCGCTTGGCTGAACTGCGAGCCGGAAATGGAGGTCGCTGATACGGGCACCATCGCCATTCAGGGTCTCCAGCAAGCCGTCGCATTTACCGTACGAGGTCGCGAAGCCGACAGCCTGCGTGTCGAGTTCGAGGACAACGAAATGTTTGTTGCCTGGTTCAAGCGCGAAATCGCGCAAAGGGCGGCCGCGTAGCGGCTCGCCGCTCGCGGCCACAGGACTCGATTGTTTTCATCGCTGCAGAATGACAGCAAATCGGTTGTGGCGTCATGCGCGGCTCGCACCTCACAAGGCGCTGACGTCCCTCCGGCCATGCTCATTTCCGGTATTGCGCGTCGCTGACCTTTTCCAGCCAGTCGACCGCCTTGCCGTTCAGCGCTTCCTGGATCGCGATGTGGGTCATCGCCGTCGTCGGTGTTGCGCCATGCCAATGCTTCTCGCCCGGCGCAAACCAGACCACGTCGCCCGGCCGGATTTCCTCGACCGGTCCGCCCTCGCGCTGGGCCCAGCCGAGGCCAAAGGTGACGACCAGCGTCTGGCCGAGCGGATGGGTGTGCCAGGCGGTGCGCGCGCCGGGCTCGAAGGTGACGCTGGCGCCGCCGACGCGCCCCGGCGCGGCGGCCTGGAACAGCGGATCGAGACGGACCTGTCCCGTAAAATACTCTTCCGGCGGTTTCCGGGATGGGTGCGAACCGGCTCGGCTGATGTCCATGGCGGCTTCCTTTCGATGCTTGTGCCGGCAGGACCGCGATGCTCCATTCCGCGGGCGATCCTCTCATTGCGGCAAGGGGGTATCAGGCTGCCGAGGGAACCATTAGTGTTTGCAGGCGTTTTCAGGCAGCCGTCATTTAACGTAGCAGGGATTTGTGTCCGGGGTAGAACTTCCGGCTCGGGAAAGCGGGCAGCGGCCGGAGCGGCTTTTCATCGGCCGCGGAGAGCTTGCTCGCCTGCTGGAGGCTCATGACTGGGCTTCAACGCCGATCGGCAGGCCCGAGCAGTGGCCCGCCAATCTGAAGACAGCCGTCCGCATCATGCTCACATCCCAGCAGCCGATCTGGATCGGCTGGGGCGACGAGCTGATCTATCTCTACAACGACCCCTATAAATCGATCATCGGCGGCAAGCATCCCCGCGCGCTCGGGCAGCCGGCCTCGGTCGTCTGGAAGGAAATCTGGCAGGACATCAGCCCGCTGCTGGCCAAGGCGATGGGCGGAGAAGAAGGGACCTATGTCGAGGCGCAGCTCCTGATCATGGAGCGCAACGGGTTTCCGGAAGAAACCTACTACACCTTCTCCTACAGCCCGATCCCGAATCCCGACGGCTCGTCGGGCGGAATCTTTTGCGCCAATACCGACGACACCCAGCGTGTGATCGGCGAGCGCCAGCTTTCGCTGCTGCGCGAACTGGCAAGCGGCGCCGCCGAGTCTCGCAACGTCAGGCAAGCCTGCGAGCGCAGTGCGAGAGCCCTGCAGACGGATTCGCGGGATCTGCCTTTTGCGCTGATTTACATGCTCGATCCGGGAAACGGCAGGGCGTGGCTGGCTGCCTGCGCGGGGATCGATGCCAATCATCCCGGCGTGAAAGCGGAGCTCTCGCTCGCCGGGAGCGAAATGTGGCCGCTGCACGAGGTCCTGCAATCGCAGCAGTCTGCTCTCATCGATCTTGCGGAGCGGTTTTCCTGCGTCTTCCCCGCGGGCGGCTGGCGGCAGCCGCCGCGCGTGGCGATCGTCGCGCCGATCGCCTCGAGCGGCGAGCACGGCCTGGCCGGTTTTCTGATTGCCGGTCTCAATCCGTTTCGGCTCTACGACCAGAATTACGCGAGCTTCCTTGATCTGGTTGCGGCGCAGATTGCGGCGGCGGTCAACAACGCCAATGCCTATGAGGAGGAGCGCCGCCGCGCGGAGGCGCTGGCCGAGATCGATCGCGCCAAGACCGCGTTCTTCTCCAATGTCAGCCATGAATTCCGCACGCCCCTGACATTGATGCTCAGCCCGCTCGAAGACGCGCTGGCAAAGGCGGACCAAAACCTGCCAATCGAGCACCGCGCCATGCTCGGTCTCATCCAGCGCAACGGCGTGCGGCTGTTGAAGCTGGTCAATACCCTGCTCGATTTTGCCCGCATCGAAGCGGGGCGCGTCACGGCCGCTTACGAAAAGGTCGATCTCGCCGCCTATACGGCTGAGCTCGCTTCCAATTTCCGCTCGGCCACCGACAAGGCCGGGCTCCGGCTCGCGATCGATGCCAGCCCGCTGCCGCGGGACACTTATGTCGACCCGGACATGTGGGAGAAGGTCGTCCTCAATCTCCTGTCGAACGCCTTCAAGTTCACCTTCGACGGCGAAATAGGCGTGACGGTCAAGCCGTCGGCCGACGGGGCGTCGGCCGAGATCATCGTGAGCGACACCGGCACGGGCATTCCACCGGCCGATCTGCCGCATTTGTTCGAGCGCTTCCGCAGGGTTGACGGGGCACGCGGACGCTCATTCGAAGGCAGCGGCATCGGGCTCGCGCTGGTTCAGGAACTGGTCAAGCTGCATGGCGGCGCGATCATGGTCGAAAGCGAAATTGGACGCGGCACCAGGTTCATCGTCTCGCTGCCGTTCGGCAGGACGCATCTACCCGCCAACCATGTCGATAGCGGCTCGACGCAGGCGCGAACCAATGTGCGTGCCCAGGCCTATCTCGACGAAGCGATCGGCTGGCTCGAAGGCAACGCGCCGGACGACCGCCCGCCGGCTTCTTCCGCGGAGGATATCGGCCTCGATCTCGCCGGCTCGACCGGGCGCAGGAGCCGCATCCTGCTGGCCGACGACAACCCCGACATGCGGGAATATATCTGCCGGCTGCTCAGCGACCGGTACGAATGCGAGGCGGTCGGAGACGGTGAACAGGCGCTGCAGGTCGCGATGCGGCGTCGCCCCGATCTCGTCCTGAGCGACATCATGATGCCGAAGCTCGACGGCTTCGGACTCCTGAAGGCCCTGCGCGGCCATCCCCGGCTGCGCGATATCCCCGTGATCTTTCTCTCGGCGCGCGCCGGCGAGGAAGCCAAGGTCGAGGGCCTGCGGCACGGCGCCGACGACTATCTGGTGAAGCCCTTCAATGCGCGCGAGCTTCATGCGCGCGTCGCCGCCAATATCGAATTGTCCGGCATGCGCGCTGAGCGGACCCGGCTGCTCGAGGAGGAATCCCACGTCCTCGAACTCCTGAACAAGGTCGGAACCACGGTCGCAGCCGAGCTCAATCTCGATCGTGCCGTGCAGTTCGTCACCGATGTCGCGACTGAACTCACGGGCGCTTCCTTCGGCTCGTTCTTCTACAACGTCATCGACGCGCGTGGCGAAAGCTACATGCTCTATACGCTGTCAGGCGTTCCGCGCGAGGCGTTCTCGAAATTTCCGATGCCGCGCATTACGGCCGTGTTCGCCCCGACCTTCGGCGGTGAGGGCATCGTCCGCTCCGACGACATCCTGAAGGATCCGCGTTACGGCAAGAACGATCCGCATTACGGCATGCCGAAGGGCCATCTGCCGGTGCGAAGCTATCTTGCTGCACCCGTGGTGTCGCGGTCGGGTGAGGTGCTGGGCGGCCTGTTCTTCGGTCATGTCGAGCCCGGAAAGTTCACCGAGCGCTCGGAACGGCTCGTCGGCGGCATCGCTGCGCAAGCCGCGATCGCGATCGACAACGCCCGCCTGTTCCAGGCGGCCGAGCGCGAAGTCGCCGAGCGGCGCCGGGCGGAATCGGCGTTGCAGGTGTTGAACACGACGCTGGAACAGCGCGTGGCCGAGGAGGTGCAGGAGCGCACCAAGGCCGAAGAGCAATTGCGCCAGTTCCAGAAGATGGAAGCGATCGGCCAATTGACCGGCGGCATCGCCCATGACTTCAACAACATGCTCGCCGTCATCATCGGCGGCCTCAACCTCCTCCAGCGCAGGCTGGACCAGGGCGAGACCGACGTGAAGCGCTTCGTCGACGGTGCGATCGATGGCGCCCAGCGCGCGGCAAGCCTGACGCAGCGGTTGCTGGCTTTTTCCCGGCAGCAGCCGCTCTCGCCCGAGCCGATCAACCCCAACAAGCTGGTCATGGGCATGACCGAGCTGCTGACCCGCACGCTCGGGGAGCAGATCGCGGTCCAAACCGTCCTCGGTGCCGGCCTCTGGCAGGTGAAAGCCGACCCCGGCCAGCTCGAGAACGCGATCCTGAATCTGTGCGTCAACGCCCGCGACGCGATGGCCGATGGCGGACGGCTGACGATCGAAACCTCGAATGCCTATGTGGACGACGCCGTCGCGCACGAATATGCGGTCCCGACGGGCCAGTATGTGCTGATCGCGGTCGGCGACAGCGGCGTCGGAATGAGGCCCGACATCATCGCGCGGGCCTTCGATCCGTTTTTCACGACCAAGGGCGTCGGCAAGGGAACCGGTCTCGGACTGAGCCAGGTCTACGGGTTTGTGCGGCAGTCCGGCGGACATGTAAAAATCTATTCGGAGGTCGACGTCGGAACGACCGTGAAGATCTATCTGCCGAGGCATTATGGAGAGGCCGCGAGCGCCGAGGCGAAGTCCGTCCCGGCGACCTTGCATCGCGGATCGAAAAACGAGGTCGTGCTGGTGGTGGAGGACGAGGAGCGCGTCCGCGACGTCTCGCTGGAGGCGCTGCGCGATCTCGGTTACACCGCGCTCGCCGTGTCCGACCCGAGCGAAGCGCTTCGGCTGATTGAAGGAGGCCTGTCGATCTCGCTGCTCTTTACCGATGTGATCATGCCGGTCATGACGGGGCGCGAGCTCGCCGAGCGGCTGCGCCGGATCAATCCGGCCCTCAAGGTGCTCTACACCACGGGCTATACCCGAAACGCGATCGTGCACAACGGCATCCTCGAAGCCGGTACGACCTTGTTGAGCAAGCCGTTCAGCGTCGAGGAATTGGCGCTCAAGGTGCGGCAATTGCTCGACGCTTAAGGCCACCCGTCGGGCAAATCACTTCGCGTCATTCGGGCGTGTTTCGCTTAATCAGAAGTATGTCAAGCCATTCCGGATAAAATATCGTTCTTCCGTTTTTCGGAAATATGTGGTTGTCTCCACGCATCCCGCTCCGATCCAGAGGGGCGCTTCGCGATCGTCACGAACGTTGGCGGCGGGATGCGATGGACGTATCGGCGCGCGAGACGAGCGCGTTCGATGCGGACGGCCAAGCCGTGTGGTCCTGTCCCCCCGACGCTGGGGTCAAGCCTTGTGAAGATGATCGCAAGGCGATGGTGGCTAACAAGCCCGGTACACCAGGGAGAGCGCGGAGCAGCCGTTAACACCATTGCGCAGGGAATGCCGGATTGCCTCGGCTGCCCTGTCGTTGCTTGCGTGCGCAAAGTGCACCTTCTTTGCACGCAAGACTCGCGGGTGCGGCCAGCATCCGGCATTCCCTGCGCCCTCTGATTTCGGAGGGGCACCTACTTTGCAAACCTCGGGCAGATCGTGCCGCGGGAATGAGAGCCCATGCGCAGCAACGTCATTGCGAGCGAAGCGAAGCAATCCAGAGTCTCGCCGCGGCGACGGTCTGGATTGCTTCGTCGCTTCGCTCTTCGCAATGACGATCTCGCGGGTGCATATGAACGCGCCCTGGGAAACTCACACACTCTTCTCCACGCCGAACTGATCACGAGCCATTTGTAATACACCGGCTGCTTGTCATGCAGCGTCTTGCGGTCGTGCGGCGGGCGATCGACATTGCCCCAGAGATAGAGGCTCGCGGTGACCGCAAAAAACTCCTGCACGTTCTTCAGCACATAGGCATCCGGCGGATAGAACCCGCTGTCTCTGGCGCGCTCGTAGAATTGCTCGACGCCGGCATTCCCAAAACCGTCGGGCAGCACCCACCAATGATAGGCATGCAGCATCTCGTGCAGTACGACCGGTTTTTCCGGCGCATCGACGGCGATATCGACCGAAACGCCTTTCACCTTGGAGGAAAACCGTCCGCCGCCATCGCCCTGGCCGGGCTTGACGAAGACCTCCTGGCTCTTGAAGAACGCGATGATTCTTGGCGCGGCGCCGCAGTCGAGCGCGATATCGATCTGGTGCCTGAGCGAGTCCTGGACCGCCTTCAGGTTGGGCGCGCTTTGGGCTGCGGTGGTATCGACCATGACGCCGCGATAGCTGAAGGTGACGGCGCTCGCGCCTTGCGCGAACAGTGGGACGTCGAACAGCGACGTGGCGGCGAAGGCTGTGGCCGAAAGCACGAGTTGGCGTCGGTTGGCCACGATCTCTTTCTCTCCGGGGATGTTCCGGCATGTTTTGCCATGCTTCTGCGACATGGCGGTATCGGGCGGTTCACATGCCCCCGGGATAGGTCACCCGTTCTGACCATCTTTTGGCATTGCGGCCCCTCGGCTTTCTCGTCTAGAAAGTCGTCACGGCGCGCCGGCCTGCAACGAACCGTCAACGGTTTTGGCCGAAGATTTTGGCGCCTCACAGGGTCTGGCAATGCTGATTCGCAGCGAAAAGTCGGGAGTTCGGGGTGGAGCGGCTTTGGTCGCCCCTGCGCTTTCGGCTGCGACTTTGCCCACCCTCCTTCTTGGCGGGCTTCTGCTTCTTATCGGCCCCTGAGGGCCGTCTGGGCGGTTTGCGCCTGGGCACTCAGGGGTTGCGCGAGAACACCAAAACCCTTCAGCGCTCACACAGATAGCGCATCGACCCAAAAGGAAGCTTTGCAATGACCACCGCCAACAAGTCCGAAAAGGACCGCGTCATCATTTTCGACACCACGCTGCGCGACGGCGAGCAGTGCCCCGGCGCCACCATGACCTTCGAGGAGAAGATCCAGGTTGCCGAGATGCTCGACGACATGGGCGTCGACGTCATCGAGGCCGGCTTCCCCATCACCTCGGAAGGTGACTTCCAGGCGGTGAGCGAGATCGCCCGCCGCTCCAAGAATGCCGTGATCGCCGGTCTGTCCCGCGCCAATCCAAAGGACATCGACCGTTGTGCCGAAGCGGTGAAATTCGCCAGGCGCGGCCGCGTCCACACCGTGATCGCGACTTCGCCGCTGCATATGCGCGTCAAGCTGAACATGACGCCGGAGCAGGTGATGGAGCTCTCGATCGCCAACGTCACCCGCGCCCGCAACCAGATCGACGATGTCGAATGGTCGGCCGAGGACGCCACCCGCAGCGAGATGGACTATCTCTGCCGGATCGTCGAGGCCGTCATCAAGGCCGGCGCCACCACCGTCAATATCCCTGATACCGTCGGCTACACCACGCCCGAGGAATATGAGCGCTTCATGCGCACGCTGATCGAGCGGGTGCCGAATTCCGACAAGGCGGTTTTCTCGGTCCATTGCCATAACGATCTCGGCATGGGGGTAGCGAATTCGCTGGCCGGCATCGCCGGCGGCGCGCGGCAGATCGAGTGCACCGTCAACGGCATCGGCGAGCGCGCCGGCAATGCCGCGCTGGAAGAGATCGTGATGGCGATCAATGTGCGCAACGACGTGTTTCCATGGTGGAACAAGATCGACACCACCATGCTGACGCGGGCCTCGAAACTGGTGTCGGCGGCGACCTCGTTCCCGGTGCAGTACAACAAGGCGATAGTCGGCCGCAATGCGTTCGCGCATGAGAGCGGCATCCATCAGGACGGCGTGCTGAAGGATGCCTCGACCTACGAGATCATGAAGCCCGAGATGGTCGGCCTGAAACAGTCCTCGCTGGTGCTCGGCAAGCATTCCGGCCGTCATGCCTTCGTGCACAAGCTGGAAGAGATGGGCTACAAGCTCGGCGCCAACCAGATCGAGGATGCGTTCGTGCGGATGAAGGCGCTGGCCGACCGCAAGAAGGACATCTACGACGAGGACATCGAGGCGCTGGTCGACGAAGAGATGGCGGCGTCGCATGACCGCATCAAGCTGACCTCGCTGACCGTGATCGCCGGCACCCATGGGCCGCAGCGCGCCACCATGAAGCTCGACGTCGACGGCCAGATCAAGATCGAGGAGGCCGAGGGCAACGGCCCGGTCGATGCCGTCTTCAACTGCATCAAGGCGCTGGTGCCGCACGAGGCCAAACTCGAGCTCTACCAGGTGCATGCGGTGACCGAAGGCACCGACGCGCAGGCCGAAGTTTCGGTGCGGCTCGCCCATGAGGGCCGCTCCATGACCGCGCGCGCAGCGGATCCGGATACGCTGGTGGCGTCGGCGAAAGCCTATCTCGGCGCGCTCAACAAGATCGTCATGAAGCGCCAGCGCGACGCCGTGCCGTCGAAGGCCGCGGGTTGACGAAGATTCGTAGGGTGGGCAAAGGCGCGTTTGCGCCGTGCCCACCTTTCGTCTTTGCAACGAAGATGGATGACGGCAAGTCACGCCTAATGAAGCTGGCCGAGCCAATTATCGACACCGCCTGCGTGCCAATCGATGCCGTCGCCGAAGAGAGTGCGATATCGACGCCCGACGGCGTGGTCGCGAATATCGCGCTGCAGATTCGCCTGATCGAATTCGACGACCGTGATGCACTCGGGCGGGAGATGTGCAAGGCTTCGCTTGAGCAGGTAGACGACCTCAACGTCGTCATCGGGAAGGCTGTAGCCGACGAAAATGACCTTCTCCGCCTCCCGCAGCACGCGCTCGGCCTCGTACCAGACCTGTGCCAGGTGCGGGTTGCGGTAGTCTTTGAAATGGGTCGGCGCAATCATCAGCTGGCGCAGGATGGTTCCGCAACTGGGACATTTATCGCCGCCCGGCTCGTAGAACTCATTGAAGTCACCAAGGAGACGTTCGAGTACCCGGACATAGAGTTTGGAGATCGATGGACCGATCTCCATGCGCTGGCAGGTCCGACAATGAAGCCAGTTCAAGGATCCGTGCAGCTTGAGCAGGGTGCCGAAAGGGTCAGCTTTACCGTAGAAGGGCGTGCGGAAGGGAATGTAATAGCGCGGCAGCCCTCCGTCGGGCGTGCGATGCCCGCTGACGTACATCATCGCGGTATCGATGATGAGATCATAATTGGTGCTGATAACGCAGGGCTCGGCGGGTTGCGGATAAATCTTGTCCAGCAAGCTGTAATGATTGTTCGTCGGCACCCTTCTAAGCGTTGCCTCGAGCAGGTCGAACATTCCGATTTCGATGGCCTGTCGCAGATCGGAGACTCGCTGTTGCGGCCAGTCAGGATGAAACGCCTGGCGCCGGTCGAGTGCGGTATCAAGCAAACTCATGAACAGCGGCAGGCCCGGGAATTGCTCCACGGGAGTCGCCGCGTTGACGTGAAAGAACTTCTCGACGAATTCGCGCAGAAGCGGCGGGGTCTTCGCTTGGGTGGAGCCGTACAGCATCTCCCTCAAGATTTCATTGGTCAGCGGGCCGCCCACCGATTTGGTGGCGCCGGCGCCGAGGAAAATCACTGTTTTGTTAATTTTATTCATGGGACTCTGCTCCCGTGCCAGAGCAACACAAACATTACCCCGGGTGATACAGACGGACGCTGACGACAGAAAAATTTAATATGAAGCACACTTCAAATGGAAATCTCGCCAAAATTGCGGCTGTTCGACGTCGCCATCTTAGATATCAGATGCGATCTCTTTCAGCTTCCATGAAAATGCCGGACATTCCCCATGTCGCCTGACCTAGTCGATACCGACGCGCCACGCGCGGTAACCGCTTCCGAATCCGCACTCTCGCGCCGGATCGACCTCACGACGCTGCGGCTGTTCATCGCGATCTGTGAGGAGCAGAATCTCACGCGCGCTGCAAACCGCGAGGGCATCGCCGCTTCCGCCGTCTCCAAGCGGATGAACGATTTCGAGCAGTCGTTCGGCGTGACGCTGTTCAAGCGGCTCTCCAAGGGCATGGCGCTGACGCCGGCGGGCGAAGCGCTGCTGCACCACGCCCGCGTCACGCTGCTCAATGTCGAGAAAATCGCGGTCGAGCTCTCGGAATATTCGCAAGGCGTGCGCGGTCATGTCCGCATGCTCGCCAATCTCTCGGCCATCGTTGAATTCCTCCCCGAAGATTTGTCCGCCTTCTTCGCCACCCATGAATTGCTGCGCGTCGACTTGCAGGAGCGGCCGAGCGGGCAGGTGATTTCGGGGATCGAGGAGGGCGCCGCCGAAATCGGCATCTGCTCCGGTGCGGCCGAGACGCGCGGCCTGGAGGCCTTCCATTATCGCTACGACCATCTGGTGCTGGTGATGCGGCCCGAGCATCCGCTCGCGGGACGCGACGGGCTCGCCTTCATCGACACGCTCGATTTCGATCATATCGGGCTGCACACCGCGAGCTCGATCTATCTGCGGGCGCAATATGCCGCGACCGAAGCCGGCAAGCCGATGCGGCTTCGCATCAACGTGCCCGGCTTCGACGCGGTGTGCCGGATGGTGCAGGCCGATATGGGGATCGGCCTGATCCCGGATCGCGCCTTCGAGGTGGTCGGCGCCGGCATGGGCCTCGCCGCGGTCCGGCTCCGCGACGATTGGGCGCAGCGCGAGCTGAAGATCGTCGTGCGCGACCAGCGCCAGCTCTCCAGCACCGGCAGGCTGGTGCTCGATCATTTGCGTGCCGCGGAGCAGTCCGACCATGCGGTTTCCGCCTAGCGTGCAGGAGAGGGCCGTTCTGCAAAGACGAACCGCGCGTTAACTAACTGCTATTGGACGGCGCCGCGAAGGCCGGGCACAGCGGCGCGTGCGTTTTGTGTACCGGCTGACGCCCCGATGGAGGCGCGGCGCCGTTTGCGGTGCAGCAAAGACCAAAAATAACCCCTGCTAAAGGGGCAATAGCGTTCGGCCGCTCTTCTCTGTATTGGTGCGGCAGGATTTGAGATGGGGGCGGTGCAGGGTGCGCTCGCCTCCCAATACGCGGGAGGAAACATGCGTAAATTCATTATGGCCGCGGCTTCGATCGCGGTGCTGGCGCTCGTCGGCCCGGCCTCGGCGGCGGACGGCCCGATCGTCATCAAGTTCAGCCATGTCGTGGCCTCCGACACGCCGAAGGGCAAGGCGGCCGACAAGTTCAAGGAGCTGGCCGAGAAGTACACCGACGGCAAGGTCAAGGTCGAGATCTATCCGAACTCGACGCTCTACAAAGACAAGGAAGAGCTGGAAGCTTTACAGCTCGGCGCGGTGCAGATGCTGGCGCCGTCGAACTCGAAATTCGGTCCGATCGGGATCAGGGAATTCGAGGTGTTCGATCTGCCCTACATCCTCCCCGATCTGAAGACGCTGCGGAAAGTCACCGACGGCCCGCTTGGGACGAAGCTGCTCAAGCTGCTCGACTCCAAGGGCATGACCGGCCTTGCCTACTGGGACAACGGCTTCAAGCAGATGAGCGCCAACAAGAAGTTGCTCACGCCTGCCGACTACAAGGGCCTCAAATTCCGCATCCAGTCCTCGAAGGTGCTGGAAGCGCAGTTCCGTACGCTCGGCGCCAGCCCGCAGGTGATGGCGTTCTCCGACGTCTATCAGGCGCTGCAGACCGGTGTGGTCGACGGCCAGGAGAACACCTGGTCGAACATCTACACCCAGAAGATGCATGAGGTGCAGAAATACGCCACCGTCACCAACCACGGCTACATCGGCTACGTCGTGGTCGTGAACAAGAAGTTCTGGGACGGCCTGCCGGCGGACGTCCGCCCGCAGCTCGAGAAGGCGATGAAGGAAGCGACCGAGTTCGGCAACAACCAGTCGGCCAAGGAAAACGACGACGCGCTGGAGCTGATCAAGAAATCCGGCAAGACCGAGATCGTCACGCTGACGTCGGACCAGGACGAGGCGATGCGCAAGGCGATGATGCCGGTCTACAAGGACGTCGCCTCGCGCGTCGGCCAGCCCTTGATCGACGAATTCCTCAAGGAGACCGGACGCGGTCCGATGAACTAAGCAACGTGGCCGCTCGCGCGGCTTGCGAAGATAATGGACGGGCGGCTCGGTGAGCCGCCCGAACCGTCAGAGGGGGACGGGACCTAGATGTTCTTGCGCATTCTCGACCGGCTGGAGGAGATCATCATCGCGAGCCTGATGGGCCTCGCGACGGTGATCACCTTCCTCGCGGTCGTCCATCGCTTCCTGCTCGATATGCCGGCCCTTTACCCGTATCTGTTCTGGATCAGGTTCACCTGGGCGCAGGAACTCTGCATCTACATGTTCATCTGGATGGCGAAGTTCGGCGCAGCCTATGGCGTGCGCACCGGCATCCATGTCGGCGTCGACGTGCTGATCAACCGCCTCAACGACCAGTGGCGGAAAGCCGTGATCCTGTTCGGCCTGTTCGGCGGCGCGCTGTTCACCGCGATCGTCGGCACCATGGGCGCCAAATTCGTCATCGAGCTGATGCAGACCGACCAGGTTTCGCCCGACCTGGAGATTCCGAGCTGGATTGTTTATGGCTGCATTCCGCTCGGCTCCTATTTGATGTGCTTCCGCTTCCTGCAGGTGATGTGGACCTACGCCCGCACCGGCGAGTTGCCGCATCATGATCAGACGCATGTCGACGGCATCGAGACATCAGAAAAAGCGCCGATCGCGCTCGGAGAAGCGTGATGAGTGCGCTTCTCATTTTCGGGCTGCTGTTCGCCCTGATGCTGACGGGCATGCCGATCTCGATCTCGCTCGGCCTCACCGTGCTGATGTTCCTGTTCACGATGACGGAAGTGCCGATCGAAAGTGTCGGCCTGAAACTGTTTTCGGGCCTCGACAATTTCGGCATCATGGCGATCCCGTTCTTCATCCTCGCGGGCACGTTCCTGACCCGCGGCGGCGTGGCGCGACGGATGATCGCGTTCACGACCTCGCTGGTGGGTCATCTGCCGGGCGGCCTCGGCCTCGCGGGCGTTGCGGCCTGCGCGATGTTTGCGGCGATTTCCGGCTCGAGCGTTGCCACCGTGGTCGCGATCGGCTCGATCATGATGCCGGCGATGGTGGATTATGGCTATCCGAAGCGGTTCGGCGTCGGCGTGATCGCGACCTCGGGCGCGCTCGGCATCCTGGTGCCGCCCTCGATCATCCTGGTGCTGTACGGCGTCTCCACCAACACCTCGATCGGTGCGCTGTTCATGGCTGGCATCGTGCCCGGCATCATCCTCGCCCTGATGCTTGCCGCGGTGACCTGGTTCGTCGCCTACCGCAACGGCTATCCAAAAATGAAGAAGGCCACCATCGGCCAGCAGTTCACGGCGTTCCGCGAAAGCCTGTGGGGACTGCTGTTGATCGGCATCGTGCTCGGCGGCATCTATGGCGGCATCTTCACGCCGACGGAAGCGGCCGCCTGCGCCGCGGTCTATGCGTTTATCATCACCGTGTTCGTCTACAAGGAGCTGAAGCTCACCGACGTGCCCAAGGTGTTGCTGCAGGCGGCGAGCATGAGCTCGATGCTGCTCTACATCATCACCAATGCGGTGCTGTTCTCGTTCCTGATGACGCATGAGCAGATCCCGCAGGCGATGGCGGCGTGGATCATCGACAAGAACTTCTCGGTCTGGATGTTCCTGCTGGTGGTCAACCTGATCCTGCTCGCGGCGGGCAATGTGATGGACCCGTCGTCGATCCTGCTCATCATGGCGCCGATCCTGTTTCCGCTCGCGACCAAGCTCGGCGTGCATCCGGTGCATCTCGGCGTCCTGATGATCGTCAACACCGAGGTCGGCCTCTGCCACCCCCCGGTCGGCCTCAACCTCTACATCGCCTCGAGTATCGCCAAGATGGGCATCAGCGAGATCACCATCGCGGTGCTGCCCTGGTTGTGTGCGATGCTGGTGTTCCTCGGGCTCATCACCTATGTGCCGGAGATATCGCTATGGCTGCCGAAGCTGCTGGGAATGATCTAGATCAATAAATTTGATGAACAAAGCCGGATTACATCTTCGTAAGACAGGGGTATTTATCCAAACTGTAAGTTGATTGCGCCCTCGCGCGCGCCCATCCTCCAAGCCGAGGTTTCCGGAGGAGGTTCCCATGAGGAAGTTCACCATCGCCGCGGTTGCCGTGCTCACCATCGCCGGCTCGACCGCGGTCTACGCGCAGTACCATCCGTGGCTGCGCGACCACATGCAGCACATGCGGATGAACCCCGAGGACCGGGCCGCTTTTGTCGATGCGCGCATCGCCGGCGTCCATGCCGGCCTCAAGCTGACGCCGGACCAGGAGAAGCTGTGGCCGCCGGTCGAGAGCGCAGTGCGGGATTTTGCCAAGCTGCGGATCGATCGCGCCAACGCGCGGATGAAGGCGCCGGACGACGCGCAGGGGCAGAAGGAAGATGATCCGGTTGCGCGTCTGCGCGAGCGCGCCGACAACATGGCGGCTTCGGCTGCCGCGCTGAAGAAGATCGCCGATGCCGCTGATCCGCTCTACAAGACCCTCGATGAGGGCCAGAAGCGCCGGCTCACCATCCTGACCCATATGGGCCGTTTTGGCGGCGGCGAGGGCGGCTGGCGCCACCGCTGGATGGAGCGCGATCATCATGACCGGGATCGCGACCGCGACGGGGCCGAGCGGCTCTGACGCGCGGGCGCGGCAGGCGTTCCGGAAGCGACAAAGCCGCCGGATTCCGGCGGCTTTTCAATGGGCTGCAGCCTGGTCCAAAGACCGGGAAAAATCCCCTGCCTTGCTGGACAATAGGGGGGGGCTTTGCTAAACGACGCGCCTTCGAAGGCTTTCCCGGCCAAGGCTCCGGGCGCATAGCTCAGTTGGTAGAGCAGCTGACTCTTAATCAGCGGGTCCCAGGTTCGAGCCCTGGTGCGCCCACCAAGCATTCCAAGCACTTAGTAGGAAGAACCGTTTGAGAACGCCGAACTAAAACGGTTTTTCAAACGGTGTTTTTGCGGCAGGTCAAAGGGTTCGCTCTCCGCATTGTGATCGTCGTAGGAGCGCATGGCCGCCGCAACGCAAGGTCGATCCTTCCGGGGTCTGACGACCAAGTGAATGTGCCCTCCGTCGCCGAACTCCCTTCACGATGATCATCGAGCGGATCGACTTGGCCCTCTCAAGGCTGAAACAGGGGTTCGATTCC
>CAWDJS010000002.1:0-47053 GCA_963802585.1 uncultured Alphaproteobacteria bacterium
CTTTCGGCCCGTTCACGCCGGTGCTCTTCAGCCAGTAGAAGGTCTGGCCGGTATTGGCGTAGATGCTCATCAGCGCCACCGCATCGGCGCCCTTGCTGCGGGCGACCAGCATGGTGGCGAGATCGGAAATGCCAAAGGGAGCCGCGCCCGAGCCAACCTTGAGCGCGGAGACCGCCGAGCCCTTGCCGGCCTCGATGGAGAGATCGATACCGGCCTTTTCGTACCAGCCCTGGGATTTCGCAAAATAGATCGGCGAATGGTCCGCGGCCGGGGTCCAGTTCAAGATCAGGCTCACGCTTTGGCCCGCCTGCGCCGCGCCGGCCGATAACGCGACGCCGACCGCAAGGGCGGCAATTCCTAGAACTCTCAACGCCAAAACTCCTGTTTGGGCTAATCGTACGACGCCGACCCGGCGTCGCGATAGGCCCAGCAGGCCTCCTTGGGCAGGCAAATCGGCGTGTCGACGCCGACCGCGTGGCGCGCGGCGGTGCCGAGCTCCAGCGCCTCGAGCCGGTGGCCGAACAGGTCGATGTCATAGACCGTCTGCGTGCCCTGGTAGCGGCGGTCGGTCACGCGCGCGGTGAAGGCATTGCCACCGTCGGTCCTGCCCAGCGCGATGTTTTCCGGACGCAGCGCAATCCGCACCTTGTCGCCGATTTCCAGCGCGTGCAGCAGCGCCGCCTCGCCGCGCCGGCCATCGCCGAAATCGACCACCCCGAATTGGCCGTTGCGTTCAATCAATGTGCCGGCGAGCTCATTGGTAGCGCCAGTGAAATTCGCGACAAAAAGATCAGCCGGACGGTTGTAGATTTCGTCGGGCGAGCCGATCTGCAACAACTTGCCGTCGCGCATCACGCCGATGCGGTCGCCGAGCACGACCGCCTCGGCCTGATCGTGGGTGACATAGAGCGCGGTCATGCCGGTCTGCTTCAGGATGACGCGAAGATCGTCGCGCAAGCGCAGGCGCAGTTTGGCATCGAGATTCGACAACGGCTCGTCGAGCAGCAGCAATTGCGGGCGGTAGACGATGCTGCGCGCCAGGGCCACGCGTTGCATCTGCCCGCCCGACAGCGCCACCACTGGCCGGTCGGCATATTCGGACAGCCCGACCAGCGCCAGCGCCTCCTCGACCTTGCGGCCGGCATCCGTGCGCGAGATCTTCCGGTGTTTCAGCGGATAGATCACGTTCTGCCGCACCGTCATGTGCGGCCACACCGCGTAGGACTGGAACACCATGCCGAGTTCGCGCGAGCGCGGCGGCACCAGGATGCCGCGCCCGGGCGACGACACTATTCTCCCGCCAATCGAAATCTCGCCACCGGTCGGATGTTCGAGGCCTGCGACGCAGCGCAAGGTCGTGGTCTTGCCGCAGCCGGAGGGCCCGAGCAGCACCACGATCTCGCCGGCCGGCACATTGAAGCTGACGCCGTCGATCGCGGGCCGGCCGATCGCGAATTGCTTGCGGAGGTTGGTGACCTCGAGCGTTGCCGTCATGATGATCTGACCAAACCTCTCAACGCTTCACTCACTGCCGATAGCCGAAGGTCTTGTCCCAATCGGCGACCCAGTCGGCATGCAGCTTCACATACTGATCCATGTTCGGATACCAGACCTTGACCACCTTGGGATCGAAGCCTTCAGGGTAGACCGGGACTTCCTTCAGCGAGGTGAGGTTGCCCAGTTCCTTGATCATGAAGGTCTGGCCTTCCTTGGACAGGCACCAGTTCAGGAACAGCTTTGCCGCATTCGGATGCGCCGCGGTCTTCGGGATGCCGGAGGCATACGGATTGACCGGCGCGCCTTCGGGCGCGAAGAAAATCTTGATCGGCGCGCCTTCCTTCTGCTTCGGATAGATCGCGTTGTAGAGCAAGGGCGCGATCGCGATCTCGCCACGCACCAGCGCGTCCGAGGCCGGCGCGCCCGAGGGATAGAGGATCGGGTGGGTCGCGGCCTGCTTCGCCCAATAATCCTCGCCCAGTGTCTGGCGCTCGAACATGATGCGGGTCCAGGTGGTGCCGCCGGATTGCGCAAACACCTGGCCGATCAGCTTGTCATATTGCGGCTTGGTCAGGTCCCGCCAGCTCTTCGGCGGATCCTTGACCAATTCCGTATTGTAGGCGATCGACCACACCAGCGTCGCCCGTGGCCAGAGCTTTGGCGAAACCTGCGCGGCGGGATTGTAGTCGGCCGCGTTCGGCGGCGCGTAATCCTGGAACAGGTCGGCCAGCGGCAGCATCAGCGCGCGGTCGGAATGATCGACCACGTCGGCGATCAGCTTGCCCGCGGCGGCCTCCGTCTTCACCCGCGTGATGAGCTGGCCGCCGGGCGCGCGCACCATCTCCACCTTGATTTCCGGAAAGCGCTTGTTGAACTCCTTGATCACCTGCTGCTCGACCTCGGCGAAATTCGCGGTGTAGAAGACGAGCTTGCCTTCCGCTTTTGCCGCCGCGATCAGTTCCGGCGGGCCGAAATCTTCGGCGGCCTGGGCGGGCGCGCCGGCGAGCGCGAGGCCGGCAATGGCCGCAAGCGCGGTGATCTTTCCAAGCATGGTGTTCTCCCTCTTTCCGTTCGTCTCTTATTTTGTGTCGTCTGTTATTTTATTCCCTGCACGACCGTGCCCTGGGTCCCGCCGCGCGACAGCCAGTTGGCGCCGCCGATGAGGACGCCGAGCAGCACCGTCTGCACCAGGCTGAAGGCCGCGGTCTTGCCGATATTGCCGCCTTCGTAATAGTCGAGCAGCAGCACCGACATCACCATGGTGTTGCTGGTGTAGAGAAACAGCGACGAGCCGAGCTCGCGGATCGCCAGCACGAACAGCAGCGTCATCGAGGCGATCACGCCGGGGCGCGCCAGCGGCAGCACGATGGTGGCGATGGTGGCGAGCGTGCCCTTGCCGCAGACCCAGGCCGCCTCCTCGAGCTCGCGATGGATCTGCAGGAACGAGGTCGACAGCGCCTTCACGGTATCGGGCATGAAGCGCGCGATGAAGGCGAGCGCCAGAATCCAGATCGTGCCATAGAGCCCGCCGGGAATGCCGATCCAGGCCCAGAGATAGGCAACGCCGACCACGAGGCCGGGGATCGCGACCGGCACGGTCGAGATCAGGTCGATCCAGCGCCGGCCCGGCAAATTGGTGCGGTGGATGGTGTAGCCGATCGCAAAGGCGAGCGCGCCGCCGACGATGGCGGTGATGATGCCGACCTCCATCGCGTTGTAGATCGAATTGAGGGTCAGCGGATTATCGAAGATGCTGTTGAAGTGCGTCAGCGAATAGGCGCGCATGTCGAACAGTGCCGCCGCGTCGCGGATGAACATGAATTTGCGAAAGGCGGCGACGATCAGCGCCAGCATCGGCAGCACGACGACCACGAGCAGATAAAGCAGCCCGACCGAAAAGGTGAGCCAGCGCCACGGCCCGAGATCGAGGCTGCGCGGCCGGAACGCCTTGCCGGCCACGGTGGTGTAGCTGCGCCCGGAGAGCACCTTCTGCTGGGCGAACACCAGCGCGCCCGTCACCACCATCAGGATGATCGCGACCGCAGCCGCCGTGTTGTAGAGCGGCGGCGACCAGTTGGTGAGCTTGAAGATATAGGTGGTGAGCACATTGATGTTGGCGGGCGCCCCCAGCACCGCCGGCACGCCGTAGATGCCGAGCATCACGATGAAGGAGAGCAGCATGCCGGAGACGATCGCGGGCATGATCAGGGGAAACGTCACCGTGAACAACGTCGAGAAGGCACTTGCGCCTGAAATCTCCGCCGCCTCCTCCAGGCTCGGGTCCATGTTCCGCAGCGCGGACGAGGTGAACATGTAGACATAGGGCGCATAATAGATGCCGAACACGAAGACGAGGCCCCACAGCGAATAAAAATTGACATGCCAGTCGAGCCCTGCCCATTTGAAGGCGGTGTTGATCAGTCCGGTTTTTGGCGAGCCCAGGATCGACCAGGCGACGCCCGCCACCAGCGGCGGCGCAAACAGCGGCAGGATGCTGGCGGCGGCAATGAAGCCGCGGAACGGCGTGTTGGTCCGCACCACGATCCAGGAAAACAACAGGCCGATCGCGACCGCGATCGCGGTCCCGCCGCCGCAGGCGACGAGCGTGTTGAACAGCGCTTCCGCGACATTCGGATTGGTGAGCACGGTCAGGAAATTGCCGACCGACAGATGCTTCAGGCTGAAGCCGTCGACCACCGGATTGGTGTCGGTCAGCGCGCCCAGCAGCAGCGTGAGCACGGGGTAGATCACGAGGAAACCGAGGATCGCCAGCAGAAACGCGATCCAGACGCCGGCGAGCGTGCCCCGGCGCCTGCCCTCAATGCCGCTTTGGGCGACCTCGATGCGCCGGTCTAGTAGCTGTGCATCCGCCAAAGCGCTTTTCCCCTCGAAGGCGGAATTCACTTTGTCTTTATGACCGCCGTGAGGAAAGCCTATTCGATCGGCCCGGGGGCTGAAACTAGCCGAAAGTCGCCCCGGATCGGGCATAACAGCGCACCGCATACGCATCATGCAGCGGGCCGCCTGTGGAACGCCCTTGCGGCGTAGTACATGCCCTCTCTGGAGATGTTTTGGGCATGCTCGAAAAGACCACCACGACCGCGCCTTCCCCACCCATTACCGATGGCCTTCCCTGGGAAAAGCGCCGCTGGGTGGTTGCCGCGATCTTTACGGCGCTGGCAATGGGCTCGCTCGATACCGCAATCGCCAATGTTGCGCTACCCGCGATCGCGGCCGACCTTCATGTCAGCCCGGCGGAAGTGGTCTGGGTGGTCAATGTCTACCAGATCGCGGTGGTCGCGAGCCTGCTGCCGCTCGGCGCGCTCGGCGAGATCGTAGGCCACGAGCGCATCTATCTCGGCGGATTGCTCCTGTTCACGGTCGCTTCACTCGGTTGTGCGCTGGCCTGGTCGCTGCCGACCCTGCTGGTGGCGCGGACGCTGCAGGGGCTTGGCGCCAGCGGCATCATGGCCGTGAACACGGCGCTGCTCCGTTTCATCTATCCGAGCCGGATGCAGGGCCGCGGCTTCGGCCACAATGCGATGGTGGTCGCGACCGCCTTCACTCTTGGTCCCAGCATCGCCTCCGGCATCCTCGCACTAGGGCCCTGGCCGTGGCTGTTCGCGATCAACCTCCCCTTCGGCATCGTCGCGCTGCTGATCGGCATCAAGACCCTGCCGTCCCTGCCGCGCGCGAAACACGCTTTCGATTTCCTCGGCGCGGCGCTGGCGGCCCTCTGCCTTGGCCTCTTCATCATCGGCATCGGCGGTGCCGGACATCAGGCCCCATTTTCTTTCGTGCTCGGCGCCCTGATCGCAGCCCTTGCGGTCGGCTGGATCCTGATGCGCCGGCATGCGGAACATCCGGCGCCGATGCTGCCGATTGACCTGTTCCGCCGGCCGCTGTTTGCACTGTCGGCGGCCACCGCGATCTGCACATTTGCCGTGCAGGGGCTCTCCTTCGTGGCGCTGCCCTTCTATTTCGAGGACGTGCTGGGCCGCTCGCAGGTCGAGACCGGCTTGTTGATGACGCCATGGCCGCTGGTGGTCGCGATCATGGCGCCGATCGGCGGACGCCTGTCCGACCGGTTTTCGGCCGGCATCCTCGGCGGCCTTGGGTTGATCATCCTCGCGCTGGGCATGGCGCTGCTCGCGATGCTGCCGGCCAACCCAAGTGTCCCCGACATCGTCTGGCGCATGATGGTGTGCGGCTTCGGCTTTGGCTTCTTCCAGACCCCGAACATGAAGGCGATCATGTCGAGCGCCCCGCCGCATCGCTCGGGTTCCGCCAGCAGCATTGTCGCCACCGCTCGCCTGATCGGGCAAACCACGGGGGCCGCGGCGGCGGCGCTCTGCTTCAGCCTTGCCGGCCGCGAGGGGGCTGCGCTCGCGCTCGCCCTCGGCACCGGCTTTGCCGCACTCGGCAGTGTCATGAGCTTTTTGCGGCTGACGGTTGCGCCACGCGCGTAGCAACGGGTCGCAACGCACATCCGCGTTGTAACACCGCCAAATCACATATCTTCCCTCGACTGTTCGGAAAATCACGCACGGCAGGAGCGCAGAATCTTGATTTGAATCATTCGATTTTTAGCAGAGAGATTGCCGCATGAGTCCGTTCGGTGGATCGGACCAATCAGGGGATCGCGATGGCAAACCTCACAATCAACGGAAAATCTTTCACAGTCGACGTCGAACCGGATACGCCGCTGCTCTGGGCGATCCGCGAGAATGTCGGCCTCACCGGAACCAAATATGGCTGCGGCATCGCACAATGCGGCGCCTGCACCGTCCACATCGACGGCGTCGCCACCCGCTCCTGCAGCGTCCCCGTCAGCGAAGCCGAAGGCAAGCAAATCACCACCATTGAAGGACTGGCGTCAGGCGCCACGCTGCACAAGGTGCAGCAGGCCTGGATCGCGAACGACGTGCCGCAATGCGGCTATTGCCAGAGCGGCATGATCATGGCGGTCGCCGCCCTCTTGAAGGACAAGCCGAAGCCGACCGACGCCGACATCGACGACGCCATCACCAATATCTGCCGCTGCGGCACCTTCCAGCAGGTGCGCGAAGCGATCCACGCCATCACCAACGCCTGAGGAGAGAGACCATGAACAAGCACGTCTCTCCTCGGATGAACCGCCGCGCCTTCGTGATCGGAACCGCCGCCGTTGGTACCGGCCTTGCGCTCGGCCTCGACATTCCCTTCGGCGGACCCACGGTGGTCCGCGCCGCCGACGGCTCCCCCGAAATCAACGCCTGGGTCGTGATCCAGCCCGACGACACCGTGGTGATCCGCATCGCACGTTCGGAGATGGGCCAGGGCACGCTGACGGGCCTTGCGCAACTCGTCGCCGAGGAACTGGAATGCGACTGGTCGAAGGTCACGACCGAGTTCCCTTCGCCCGGACAGAACGTCGCCCGCAAGCGCGCCTGGGGCGATTTCTCGACCGGCGGCAGCCGCGGCATCCGCACCTCGCAGGACTATGTGCGCAAGGGCGGCGCCACCGCGCGCGTGATGCTGATCCAGGCTGCGGCTGACGAATGGAAGGTGCCGGCCTCCGAATGCATCGCCGCCAACAGCGTCATCACGCACAAGGCCTCCGGCAAGACCACGACCTATGGCAAGGTCGCCGAAGCCGCCGCGAAGCTGACTCCGCCGGCCGAGGTCAAGCTCAAAGACCCGAAGAACTGGAAGCTCGCCGGCAAGGAATTGAAGCGGCTCGACACCCCCGACAAGGTCGTCGGCAAGACCGTTTACGGCATCGATGTTAAACTTCCCGGCATGCTCAACGCCGCGATCAAGGATTGCCCGGTCACCGGCGGCAAGCTGAAGAGCTACGACGAAGCCAAGATCGCAGGCATGAAGGGCGTGAAGAAGGTGGTGAAGGTCGGCGACACCGCGGTCGCCGTCGTCGCCGATACCTTCTGGCACGCCAAGACCGCGCTCGATGCGATGCCGATCGTATGGGACGAAGGCGAGAACGCCAAGGTCTCCAGCGCCTCGATCGCCAAATGGCTGTCGGAGGGCCTCGAGGGCGGCCCGGCCTATGTCGGCAACTCCAACGGCGACGTGAACGCGGCGCTGGCGGGCGCGGCCAGGAAGATCGAGGCCGTCTACAACTATCCCTACCAGAACCACGCCACGCTGGAGCCGATGAACGCCACCGCGCTCTATACATCGGACAAATGCGAGGTCTGGTGCGGCACGCAAAACGGCGAGGCCGCGTTCGCCGCGGTGTTGGAAGGCTCGAACCTTTCCGCCGACAAATGCGACGTCCACAAGCTATTGGTCGGCGGCGGGTTCGGCCGCCGCGGCCAGACCGACTATGTCCGCCAGGCGGTCGACATCGCCAGGCAAATGCCGGGCACGCCGATCAAGCTGTTATGGACGCGCGAAGAGGACATGACGCACGGCCGTTATCATCCGGTCACGCAATGCAAGATGACGGCGGGCTTCGACGCCGACAACAATCTCATCGCCTGGCACATGCGCATCTCCGGGCAGTCGATCCAGTTCACCCTGCGTCCGGCGGGGCTGGTCAACGGCATGGACCCCAGCACCTTCGCCGGGCTCAACGCCAAGGGCGATGCGCCGCTCGGCTATTCCGTGCCCAATCTCCTGGTCGACCATTCGATGCGCAACCCGCACATCATTCCGGGCTTCTGGCGCGGCGTGAACGTCAATCACAACGCGATCTATGTCGAATGCTTCATGGATGAGCTGGCGCATGCGGCGAACCAGGATCCGGTGGAGTTCCGCCGCAAGCTGATGAAGGATCATCCCAAGAACCTGGCGGTGCTCAATGCGGTGGCTGAGAAGATCGGCTGGGGCACGCCGCCGCCGCAGGGTGTGTACCGCGGTATCGCGCAGTTCTCGGCCTATGCCAGCTTCTGCGCGGCCGCGGCGGAACTCTCGGTGATCGACGGCAACAAGATCAAGGTGCATCGCGTCGTCTCCGCCATCGACCCCGGCTACGCCGTCAATCCGGCGCAGATCGAGCGGCAGACCGCGGGCTCCTTCGTCTACGGCCTGAGCGGCCTGATCTATGGCGGCTGCACCGTGAAAGACGGCGCCATCGAGCAGACCAATTTCGACACCTACAATTCGATGCGCATCAACGAGATGCCGAAGGTGGAGACGATCGTGATGCCGAGCGGCGGCTTCTGGGGCGGCGTCGGCGAACCCACGATCAGCGTCGCAGCGCCTGCGGTGCTGAACGCCTATTTCGCCGCGACTGGAAAACGCATCCGCTCGGTGCCGCTGCGCGACCAGAACATCACCTTCGCTTAACGAAAGAACGCGGCGGCCCTGCGAAGGGCCGCCGCCTTACTTCCGGATCATGCCCATGGTGACACGGCGCGAGGCCGTTGTCGGCCTCACCGTATCGGCGGCTTCGCTCGCGCTGCCATCGATCGCCCGCGCGCAAGGAGCGGCGCGCCTGGTCGTGATCGGCGGCGGCTTTGGCGGCGCGAGTTGCGCGCGGGCATTGAACCGGCTCGGTCCGAAGCTGCAGCTAACGCTGATCGAGCCGAACCCGCGTTTCACTGCATGTCCCTTCAGCAACGAGGTGATCGCGGGCCTGCGTGAGATCGAGGCGCAGCAATTCGGTTATGAGAAGATTGCGGCCGGAGGCGTCAGCGTGATCGCGCGGGCCGCAAGCAAGATCGATCCCGTTGCGCGCCGGGTCGTTCTCGCCGACGGCGCTTCACTTGCCTATGACCGGCTGGTGCTGTCGCCCGGCATCGATTTCCAGTTCGAGGCCGTTCCCGGCTATGATGAGATGGCGGCAACCAAAATGCCGCACGCCTGGAAGGCCGGCGAGCAGACCGTGCTGCTGCGCAAGCAGTTGGAAGCGATGGACGACGGCGGTTTGGTCGCGATCGCGGTCCCCGCCAATCCCGCGCGCTGTCCGCCCGCTCCCTACGAACGAGCCAGCCTGATCGCGCATTATCTCAAGACCAGGAAGCCACGCTCGAAAGTCCTGATTCTCGACGCCAAGGATAATTTCTCGCAGCAAAGACTGTTCGAACGCGCCTGGAAGGAGCTCTATGGCGGCATGATCGAGCGCGTGGCGCTGTCGCAGGGCGGCCGGGTCACGTCCGTTGATCGCGCAACCAACACCATCGTCACCGAGTTCGGCAATTACCCCGCACAGGTCGCCAATGTGATTCCGCCGCAACAGGCCGGCCGCATCGCCGCGATCGCCGGCGCCACCGACCACACCGGCTGGTGCCCGATCAATCCGGTCACATTCGAGTCGAAGCTCGTGCCAAATATCCATGTCATCGGAGATGCGTGCCTCGGCGGCGGCATTCCGAAATCGGCTTCGGCTGCGAGCGCGCAAGGCAAGGCCTGCGCCGCCGCCATCGTCAACCTGCTAGCCGGCCTGGCGCCGGAAACGCCGCGGCTGACCGGCGTCTGCTACAACATTGTCGCGCCCGAATACGGCTTTTCGCTCGCCGGCATCTACCAGCCGAAGGACGATATCTTCGCCGAGATCGAGGGCGGCGCGACCAGCCCGGTCGATGCGCCGCGCGAGCTGCGCGCGCGCGAGGCGGACGAAGCAAGGAAGTGGTTTGCAGCAATCACGGCGGATGCCTTTGGCTAGATCGCTCCTCCAGATCGCGCTGGTCGTCGCGTTTGCCCTGCCTTGCATGGCGAATGCGGAAGCGCCGGCGCCCTACACAATCGTCGGCGACGGCATTCCGGACTCGCTGACGGGCACACCGGGCAACGCCGCACGCGGCCGCGCGCTGGTGCTCGACCGCGGCAGCACCTGCATTCTCTGTCATTCCGGGCCGTTTCCGGAAACGCGGTTCCAGGGCGATCTCGCGCCGGATCTTGCCGGCAGCGGAACGCGGTGGTCGGCGAGCCAGTTAAGATTGCGACTGGTCGATGCATCGCGCCTCAATCCGGAGACGATCATGCCGTCCTATTACCGGGTCGACGGCCTCGAGCGCGTCGGCCGCAATTTTGCCGGCAAGCCGATCCTGACCGCCGCGCAAATCGAGGACATCGTGGCCTATCTTGCAACGCTTCGGGAATAGGAACACATAAGGCAATGCGCAGAGGAAAGACCACGCGCCGAAGATTTCTGGAGCTCGCCGGCGGCGCTGCCGCGGCGCCGATCGTCACGCTGCGGCCGTTGGAGGCGACGCCCGCCATGCTCTCGGCCGCGATCCGCAACGTGGTGGGCGAAGCGCCGGTGCGATCGGGCAAGGTCAAGATCGACATCCCGCCGCTGGTCGAGAACGGCAATACCGTGCCGATGACGATCAGCGTCGCAAGCCCGATGACGGCGGACGATCATGTGAAGAGCATCCACGTCTTCAACGAGAAGAACCCGCAGCCGAATGTCGGAAACTTCTACATCGGCCCCTGGGCCGGGCGCGCGCAGGTTTCCACCCGCATTCGCCTGGCCGACAGCCAGAAAGTCGTCGCCATCGCGCGGCTGTCCGACGACAGCTTCTGGTCGGTCAGCGCTGATGTGATCGTGACACTGGCCGCCTGCACCGACGAGGTGAACTGATGGCCGCCTTGATCAACGTGCCGTCAAAGGCGAGGCGCGGCGACATCATCGAGATCAAGACGCTGATGTCGCACATCATGGAGACCGGCTTTCGCCGCACGGCAGCCGGCGACCTCGTGCCGCGTGACATCATCACGAGCTTCACCTGCCGCTACAACGGCAGCGAAATCTTCCGCGCCGATCTGTTCCCGGCGATATCGGCCAATCCCTATCTTTCGTTCTTCACGATCGCGAAAGACAGTGGCAAGTTCGAGTTCGAATGGATCGGCGACAACGGATTTTCGTCGACCGCCGCGGCGTCGATCATTGTCGAATGATTGCTCTTCGCGCGATAGCGGTGGCGGCGCTTCTCGCAAGCCCCCTCCTCGCCGGCGAAATCCCGCTAGAGGCGCGCCGGTCCGGCACCACCTTCATGGGGCCGGATACCCGAGCAATGCAGGATGACGACACTGCCAATCCAGGCATGCTGTTCGTGCTCGACGGCGAGGCGCTGTGGAAGAGGAAGATGGGTAGCGCCAACAAGGCCTGCGCCGACTGCCATGGTGATATCAGCGACAGCATGAAAGGCGTCGCGGCGCGCTATCCCGCCTTCGACAAGACGTTGAACCGCCCCGTCACGATCGAGCAGCGCATCAACCTAGAGCGCACCCGGCACCAGCAGGCGACACCGTTCCCCTACGAGAGCCGCGACTTGCTGGCGTTGACGGTCTTTGTCGCCAACCAGTCGCGCGGTATCGCCATCACCGCCGGCGACGATCCCGAAGCAAAATCGTTTGTCGAGCAGGGACGCGCGCTGTTCGTGCAGCGCGAGGGCCAGCTCAACCTCGCCTGCACCAATTGCCATGACGACAATTTCGACAAGCACCTTGCGGGCTCGCCGATCACGCAAGCCCAGCCGACCGGCTATCCCGAGTATCGGCTCGAATGGCAGACGCTGGGATCGCTCGAACGCCGGCTGCGCAGCTGCATGGCCGGCGTGCGCGCCCAAGCCTATGACTACGGCGCGCCCGAGCTGGTCGCGCTCGAACTCTATCTCATGTCGCGCGCCCGCGGCATGAAGATGGAGACGCCGGCGGTGCGGCCATGACTGTTTTCAAATGCCCCACCGGCACGCTTACGCAGGAAACCCGGCCGCTTTCCACGCCCCGAAGTCGGTCAGGAATTGCGCTTGCGTCAGGGAATCCCAGACCCCTTCCGGGCAGCCTGCCGCGGGCATACCGCCGGCGGTGACCTGGTTGTTGATCTGATTCCACTCCCCTTTCACCGCAACCGGATCCCAGAGATCGAACTGGTCGCCATATTGCAGCATGTGGGCGCGGTAGCAGGCGGTAAAGTAAGGCTTGATCGTGCTTGCGAAACCGATCGGGTTGGCCACTGAGATTTCTCCTTCACACTGGTCTGACGTACAAGACTTCGGGAACGGCCTGTCGGCGCTACTTCAGCAATCTGTTGCGCTCCACCAGCGCCGCGCCATTGCTGGTGGGAGGTGCCGGAATTTCAGGCTTGGTGACCGGCCCGACGGCCATGATCACGCTGAAATCGCCACCCTGGCTTTGGCCCTGGCTGCCATGGCATCCCATGCAGCCGCCCATATTGTAGCCCGCCCCCTGGTAGAACGTGTTGGAATGGATGGTCGTGCCCGTTTGCCCCGTGAACTGGCTGTCATAGTCGCTGTTTGAACCGGTCGCGGCCGCACTGACCAGACCTCCACTGAAGAACTGCAGGGCGCGGTTGGTCTCGACGACGATGTTGGCCTGATAGTAGGTGCTCGGGTTGTGCGCGTTGAGGAAATTGTCCTCTCCCGGCTGGGTGCCGTAGAGACCCGCATGCTGCTTGTCGATGGGTTGGTACTGGACGTTGACAAGCTTGTAGAACTGCCAGACGGAATTCTGCACTTCATGCGAGGCGCTATAGTTCTGGATCAAAGCGTGCGCTCGTTTGTTGGTGTCGACGATGATCGGCGGAATGTCGTTGTCGCGCTTGTTGACGCAGATGTAGCCGCCGCGGGGGAGCGCCGGCTTGTTTTCAGTGTTGATGTAAAAAAGCCTGTTGGGCGGCGTGACGTTTGTGCTTGTCGTGCAATACGCCGCCGTCGGAGGCACCAGAACCACGTCCGGGGGAACGCGCGTCGGAACCACGACCGACGTGTCGTTGAGCGTGACCGAAGGCGTCGTCGGACAGGGCTGTGCCTGATCGGCCCGGCATGGTTGCGACGCCTGCAGAGCGCCGTCGACGTCTTCTATGGGCTGGCCGTTCTGATCCAGGATATTGTCGGCCTGCTCGAACGTGGCGTAGATGAAATAAGGGGCCAACGGGGTCTTCTGGATGATATGCAGCGCAACGAGGCCAAAGGTCGCCTGCTGATAACAGGGGGTGACGCCATCGGGGCCCTTTTCGTAGTACTGCACCGTCGCCGTCTGGAATCTGCCTTTGGTGATCTCGTCGGGATTGAGCACCCGCCAGCCCGCCTTGATCTCGATCGAGTTGTTCGGAAGCACCACATACTTGTCCGGATCGGTCGGATCTTGTTTCTGGCTCTTGACATAGTTGGCCGTTGCGCCGGTCGGAGCGCTCCCATCCCACCATTTATGGCCGGCGACATAGGCGTATTCGGCGCGATTGGCCTTGGCGAGAAAGCGGATCAGCTGCGGCGCGCTATTGCTCGCCGAGGATGGAGCGGAGACCACCCCGGCATACATCGAGTCCAGCGTGATCTGGTCGGTCTCATCCAGATTCACCCATATCGGCTGCAACGAAAGCAGTGCGCCCGGACAGGCAATTATCGGCTGCTGCGTTTTCGGGAAGAGTCCGTAATTGTATTGCGGGGTTGCGTCGTATCCATAAGACGGCGCGGTCGCGGTGTATCCCGGAGGAGGGTTGCCATCGCCGGGAAATATCTCGACCTTGGCGCGAAATGTTTCCCAGACCAGGGGGCCGGAGCAGTTTGAGGATTGATCTCCGAAGGCACACGTCGTGGATGGCATGTCCCGCTGATCAAGCTGCCCGTTCTGCGGCACTGCCGGCCAGTTCAAGGCAAAGAACTCTTCCCAAGCGAACTCCGCCGCCTGCTGCAAGGTTGCCTGCGCCGGGCCGCCGCCGCTCGCGTTCAATTCCGTTGGCGGCGTCGAAGTGATCGCAAAGGAAGCGGTCTGAGCACTAGCGATCCGGGGCTCGCATGCCGTTCCGAGGGCCAGAACAATCGCGATCAGGACGGTGAAAATCGGGATTTCGACGGCTATCAGTGCAACTCGCTTCATCGCTTCCCCTCTCACTTTCACTGCTGCGCTCGTGGAGCCGGATATTGAAGGACGCAGGCAGCCGACCCCGCCTGCCGGTCAAGGGCAGCGGGAGAACGACGGAGCTCGATTATCAATCTCTTGATTCTCAATCTAAGGTCGTTTGGTGCTACGATACAACTATGCTCCCGCTTTGCCGGCCTGGCAAGTGGGTCGCGCTGGCCGAGCGACGCGAAGCACATCTCAATTCGAGGTGACCTCGATCGATTTCGGTAATCCATGCAATTTCGTGCACGGCAACGCGCCTTTTCAGCCATCGACAGGGCCGGCCGCCATCTGAAACGACTCCCTCGAAGGTTGCCGTTTTGCGCCGATCGTGCGTTTTGGAAACAGGGGTCGCTTTCGAGGCGGAGCAAATATTGATCGCGTCCGTGATTGGGATAATCTCGGCGCGCGACAACAGCGGAACCGCCTATGCCTGATCAGCATCGCGACGACTCTCCGACGGCGTTCAGCCTTGATCGCCGTGAGATTATGATCGGAGGCGCGTTCCTGGTCGGCGGACTGGTTGTGGGCTTGATGCCGCCAACGACATCGGCACTGGCGGCTTGGTCGGACGAGTCTTCGGCCCGGTTTATGGAAATTTCGTCGCTGCTCGTTCCGCATCGCCTGAACCAGGAGGTGGGCAGGCGGATTGGCGCCGCCATGAGCGCGTTGAACCCGTCGCTATCGGATCAGATGACCCAGCTTCTCGCTATCGCAAAAAACAAGAACGCGAAAATTGTGGAAGACTTTTTTCCCGACGTCCCGGAAGGCCCGCTCAGGGAGACGGCGCTCGCCATCATTTCCGCCTGGTATCTCGGCGTGGTGAAGGATGCCGCCGATGGCGAGCTGTTCGCCTTCGAATATGCGCTGATGTATCAGCCGACCAGGGACGTCATGACCATCCCTTCCTACGCGATCTCGGGCCCGAACGCGTGGCCGGCAGACGCTCCTCCGTTGGAGAACATGCCGGATTTCTAGCTGCGCCGTGGGTGCCAACAAGGGACTGTAGAGATGGCAAGCGACGAGAGTGCCGATGTCGTCATCGCAGGAACCGGGGTTGTCGGCTGTCTGATCGCGGAACAAGCCCTGGATGCCGGTCTATCCGTGCTTATGCTCGAGGCAGGCCCTCGCGTCGATCGCTGGCGAATTGTCGAGAATTATCGGAACCTTCCACCGAGCCTGCGACTGTTTCATTGGGATGCGCCCTACCCTCCCAAACCATGGGCGCCGCACCTCGAAACACGCAACACGAAGGAGTTGGAACAATACCTCCAATTGGAGGGACCGAACGCCCGCGCCTATCTGCAAGGCTATGTGCGCTACGCCGGCGGCGCGACCTGGCATTGGGCGGGCATATGCTGGCGCATCACGCCGGATGACATGCGCCTGAAAAGCCTCTACGGCGTCGGCCGCGATTGGCCGTTCACCTACGACGTTCTTGAACCCTACTATACGCGCGCCGAACATGCGATCGGCGTGTCCGGTCCGTCCGACCCTGCGTTGCAATGGCCGCCAAATGCCAAGCGCTCCAAGCCCTATCCGATGGGGCCGCTTCCCTTCGGCCCCGGCGAGCGGCGACTGACGGAGGTGGCCGCAAAAATCGGGATGATCAATCTGCCCGCGCCACAGGCACGCAACAGCGGCGTCTCCTATCACGGCCGCCCGGCGTGTTGCGGCAACAACAACTGCTTTCCTGTCTGCCCGATCGCGGCCAAGTACGACGCCGCGACGGCGTTACCCAACATCGAAGCCAAAGGCGGCAGGATTCTCGCCAACTCGGTCGTTTACCGGATCGAGACGGGCGAGAAGGGCACGGTCGAAGCCGCCCACTATTTCGATCAGAACAAGAGCACTCACAAGGTCACCGGCAAGATCTTCGTCATCGCCTGCAACAGCATCGAGACGCCAAAGCTCTTGCTGTTTTCCAAGGACGACCGCAATCCCAACGGCATTGCGAACAGCTCCGATCAGGTCGGCCGCAACATGATGGACCAGCCCAAGCTGTTCGCGGAGCTGGAGCTTACGGAGCCGCTATGGACAGGCGTTGGGCCGGTCCAGAGCAGCAGCATCCTCAACACGTCGCAGGGAGATTTCCGCAAGGACTATACGGGAGCGATGTTCCGCATGGAGAACTTCGCCCGCAGCTACCTCGGCGCCGCCGCCGCGCTGAAGAAAGGGCTGGTCGGCAAGGCCCTGGATACCGAGATCCGAAGGCTTTCCGCCTGCACCGCAAGGCTGACCGTCGAGCACGAGCCGCTGCCCTCGCCGGACAACCGGCTGACGCTGTCGGACAAGAAGGACTGGCTCGGCATCAACAAGCCGAACATCTACTACGACGTCGGCGATTACGTGCGCCGGAGCGCGAAGGAATACACCGTTCCGCGGCTGCGGGCGCTGGCGGACGGACTTGGCGCGACCAGCTTCCAGCTCTCTCCAGAATTTCTCAACAGCGACCATATCATGGGCGGCTGCATCATGGGGACCGATCCAAAGACGTCGGTGGTTGATCCCGACTGTCGTGCGCATGATCATCACAACCTGTTCCTGCCCGGCGGTGCCGCCATGCCCAGCGGAACGGCATCAAACAGCACGCTCACCATGTCGGCACTGGCGCTGAAGGCGGCAGACGCGATCGTCGCTCAACTCAAGCATGGCCCGTCATGAGCAGCCTCGGTCATCGCCTCACGGCACTCTCAATCGGTCTTGCGATATCCATCGCGGCCGACGCCGCTCGCGCGGCAGAGCCGGCGGCCCAACCGGACACTGCGGCGATCGAGCGCGGAAAGTATCTGGCAATCGCGGCCGACTGCGCGGCCTGCCACACCGCGCCGAACCGCCTGCCCTTCGCCGGCGGGCTGCCGATCGACACCCCGCTCGGAACGATCTATTCGACGAACATCACGCCGTCGGCCGATTTCGGAATCGGACGCTACACGGAGGCGCAATTCTCGCGGGCGCTTCGTCGCGGCATTCGCGGTGATGGGGCCCACCTCTATCCCGCGATGCCCTACACCTCCTATGCGAAATTCACCGACGAGGACACGCACGCCCTCTACCTCTATTTCAAGCAGGCGGTAGCGCCGGTCGATGCACTCGCACCGAAAACCGAGCTGCCTTTTCCGATGAACATCCGCCTGTCGATGCTGGCCTGGAATTTTCTATTTCTGGACTCGACGGTCTTCGCGCCCGATCAGAAGCAATCGGCGCCGTGGAATCGGGGCGCCTATCTGGTCGAAGGCGCCGCGCATTGCAGCACCTGTCACACGCCGCGCGGCTTCCTGATGCAGGAGGAGACCAGCCGCGCATTGTCGGGCGCGCAGGTCGGGCCCTGGTACGCTCCCAACATCACCTCGGATCCGGCGAGCGGCATCGGGAGTTGGAGCAAGGAAGACCTCGCGGCCTATCTGCGCAACGGACATCTGCGAGGAAAGGCGCAGGCCGCGGGAAGCATGGGCGAAGCTGTCGAGCACAGCTTCCAGCACCTCTCGGCAGACGACATCGACGCCATCGCCACTTACGTGAAGAGCGTGCCGGCCGTCGGCGCCTCCGCCGCCAAAGGTTCCCGATTCACGGCCGGGAAGATGTTCTCGGACCTCGCCGTGCTGCGCGGCCGCGACGGTATCAAGTCCGATAACGACGCAGCCCCCACCGGCGCCGTGTTGTTTCACGGCAATTGTGTCTCCTGCCATGCCGCCGAAGCACAGGGCAGCAAGGACGGCTACTATCCGAGCCTCTTTCACAACTCCGCCACCGGAGCGAAGAACCCAACCAACCTGATTGCCGCCATCCTGTACGGCGTGGATCGCACGGTATCGGGCAAACAGTCCTTCATGCCTGGCTTCGGGGGCCACCCGACCGATGCCACCCAACTGGGCGACCGCGACATCGCCGTGCTGGCGAGCTACGTGCTCACCCATTACGGGCCAGGCGATGCGACCGTGACCGAACAAGAGGTCAGCGAGGTGCGGCGCGGCGGTCCTTCGTCCGACCTGCTCGTTCTCGCGCGCGGGGGCCTCGCCGCTGCGACGCTCGTCGTGATCCTGGCCGCGGCCTTTCTCTTCGTCAGAAGAGAGCGCAAGCCCCGCGTGTGACCGGCGATGGAAACGCCGGCGGTGCGGCCTCGGGGGGCGCAGCCGCCGGCGGCAAGGTTGCGGCTCAGTTCATCCTGAATTCGTCCGTCAGGATCGGCCCGAACAGGACCCAGCGCTGGCCGTCGAACTTCATCATCTGGAATTGCTTGTTGATGCGCCAGTCATCCGGCGTGGTCGAGACGGTCATTCCGGGCAGCGCGAGGTCGGAGGTGAAGTCCTTGATGTTGGTCGCCTGCTTCATCAGGTTCGCGCGGGTGAGATCGTCGCCGCATTGCTTGAGGATCTGCACCAGCAGCGACGCGGTTCCGTAGCCATACGTCGCAATCCCGCTGTTGGCGTCCTCGCTAGGTGCATATTTCGCCATGAAAGCCTTGTAGCGCTTCATGCCGGCATCCTCGGCCCATTGCGGGTCGAGCGGGTCCTTGCCGTAGTTGACCGAGATGATGTCCTTGGCGTTCTCGAGACCGGCCGGAATCAGCGTCTGGCTGACCGGGGTCGCGTTGATGTCGAGGATTTGCACCGGCTTCCATCCCATCTCGGCCGCTTTCTTGATCGCCTGCGCGCCGAATTTCGGCGTCGTGATGTTGTAGAACAGGTCGGCGCCGGAGGATTTCAGCGTCACCATCTGCGAATCGACGGTCGGATCGGATAGTTCGTACGACGTCTCGGCCACGATCATGCTGGAAGCCTTCGGCCCAAGCACGTCCTTCAGCCCCTTGACGTAATCCTTTCCGAGGTCGTCGTTCTGATAGAGGATGCCGATCTTGGCGTTCGGATAGTTCTCAAGAATGTACTTGGCGTAGATGTGCGCTTCCGACTGGTAGTTGGGGTTGAAAGCGATCGTCCACGGAAAATTCTTCGGGTCTGTGAAGCGCGTCGCGCCGGTCGAGGCCAGAAGCTGCGGCACCTTCTTGTCGTTGAGATATTTCTGGACCGCGGCATTGGGCGGCGTGCCGATGATCTGGAAGGTGGTGAGGACCTCGTCGCCTTCGACGAGCTTGCGCACCTGCTCGACCGTCTTGGGCGGACTGTAGCTATCGTCGTATTGAATGAGATTGATCTTGCGCCCGCCCACGCCCCCCTGCTCGTTGATCATGCGGATGTAGGCCGCCTGCACCCTGCCGATGCCGCCATAGGCGGAAGCCGGCCCGCTGAGCGGTATGGTCTGGCCGATCTTGATCTCGGTATCGCTCGCGCCGATGTCGTATTTCTTCTGTGCGAGCGCGGGCGTTGCGAACGTCAGGCCGAGTGCCAATACGGCAGCCGCCATCGACCTCAGGTGAGTCATGCCTTCCTCCCGAAAATGCGGTCGCGATGCTTTGCCGCGCCGTCGTTCATGAGGCTATACCAAATAAGCGCGGGATCAACCGTGCGGACCCACGGAAAACAAAACGGCCGGGCAATGGCCCGGCCGTTCCGCGTCGATTGGTCGCAAATTACTCGGCCGGCGCGGCCGACATCTCGGGATGCGCGACATAATGCTCGGTGGTCCCGAGCTTGCTCGCCGCAAACAGCCCGGCCGCCACCACGGCATAGGCGAGCGCCACCGACGGCGTGACGTTGAGGCCGACGGATTCGCCGTGCATGAACCCGAAGAAGGTAAGCACCGCGCCGGTGAGTGCGAAGGCCGAGGCCTTGACGAAATCCCGCTCGATCACGAACACGCCGATCGCACCCAGTATCAGGCCGGCGAGGATCGAGCCACCGCCCATCACTTCCAGCCCGTGATAGATCACGCCCTGCTGCGGCAACGCGGCAATGGCGGCGGCCTGCACCGCATCGGCCTTGTCGGCCGCCATGCCGCCGACGGTCGCGGCCGCCGACATAGTCGAGTGCAGCATGGTGTCGATCTGGAGCTTGGCCCAGGCCGCCAGATGTGGCGTGAAGGCCAGCGCGACCGCGGGCGCGTGTTTCAACGGCGTGGTCTGGAACGCCTGCGCGGTCATCAGCATGCCGATATAGAGCAGGATCGGCGAGATCGCGACCACCGGCACCAGCGCGAGCAGCACCGAGATGATGCCGAGCCACGAGAGCACGATCACCATGACGCCGGTCGCGGCCGAATACCCGATCCGTCCGCCCATCGCCTTCCAGCCGGGATGGCCGATATAGACCGCGTTGATGAAGGGATTGCCCATCAGGCAGCCGATCAGGCTGACGACGCCGTCGGCGGTCAAAACGCGCGTGGTCGGATATTCGTCGCCGGCGGCCTCCGCGCTCTCGACGTTGTCCATGGCCTCGACGAGGTCGTAGATGCCGAAGGGGATCGCGGTGACCAGGATGACACCGAGAAATTCGAAGCCGGAGAACACGTAATTGGCTGCCGGGATCGGCACCGAGAAGCCGAAACTGGCGAAGGCATCGCCGACGCCCTTGACGCTCAATCCGCCAAGCCCGAGGCCAAAGATATTGGAGCCCCAGGCGATGATCATGCCGGCCGCGATCGCCACCAGGCCGGCCGGGATGCCGCGGTAATATTTCACGCCGCCGAACCAGCTCACCAGGATGATGGCAAAGCAGACCAGCCCGATCTGCGGCGTCATGTACATCTCGAGTGCCGGCCGCATCGCGATGAAAGTGAGGGAGACGCCGGCGAGCGTACCGAGCAGTGCGGCGCGCGGCGTGATCTTCCTGATCCAGGGCGCAACGAAACCGCCGATCATCAGGATAAAGCTCTGGAAGAACACCCAGACCAGGCCGGCCGACCAGCCCTTCATGGGATCGCCGGTCTTGAGCGTCACCGGCAGCATGATCACGAAGGTGACGATGAACATGTGCGGGACGCTGACGCCCGACGGCAGTGCGCAGACATCGGTGCGGCCGGTCTTCTGCGCCAGCCGGTAGGCGAGGAAGGCGTAGTAGAAGGTCGACAGGCACATCATCAGCCCGAGCGCGGGCAGGATGCGGCCGAACACGAGGCTATCCGGCATCTTCAGCACGAAGCGCAACAGCCCGGTCAAAACCAGCATGTTGACCAGGATGTTGGTGCCGAATCCAAAGAATGCGTTCCAGTCGCCCGGCGTCCACAACACCGGTTTGAAGTCAGACTTAGCTGCCGTTGCCGCCCCGCTCATCGTGATGCTCCCGCTTTCAGATTGCTCGAAGTCTCCGTTTGCATTGCCTTGAGAACAGCGGCCGAGTCGGCGACCCAGCCGAAGATCCCACCCTGGGCCTTGATCATTTTCAGGCCCATCTCGTGGAATTCCGGGAAGTAGGAGGCGCAGCCATCCGAGATGACGACGCAGCGGTAGCCGCGGTCATTGGCCTCGCGCACGGTGGTGTTGACGCAGACCTCGGTGGTCACGCCGCACACCAGCAGGTTCTCGATGCCGTATTTCGACAGCACGTCGGTGAGCTCGGTGGCGTAGAACGCCCCCTTGCCGGGCTTGTCGATGACGATCTCGCTGTCGAGCGGATAAAGCTCCTGGATGATGTCGTGCCCGGCCTCGCCGCGGATCAGGATCCGGCCCATCGGGCCGGGATCGCCGATGCGAAGGCTCGGCGCACCGCGTTCGACCTTGGCCGGCGGTGCATCCGACAGGTCGGGCAGATGGCCCTCGCGGGTGTGGACGACCAGCATGCCCATGTCGCGCGCCGCTGCGAGCAGCGATCCGATCGGCTTCACCGCGCGCGCGAGCTGGCTCACGTCATTGCCGAGCGTCTCGCCAAAGCCGCCCGGCTCCATGAAGTCGCGCTGCATGTCGATGATGACGAGCGCGGTGGTCGACCAGTCGAGCGCGATCGGCTCGGGCTCGGCGACGACAGTTCCAGTTGATGCGTAGCTTGAGTTCATCATTTTACAGACGCCCCCCGGCGATCGAACTCTCCAAACTGAGTTCTCGAACTCTTCGAGGAGAGTTCTGCAAGCGCCATGCCATTGTGTACAATGCGAAGGGCCGACGCCGCGCTCCGGAATCTCGCGTATTTTCAGGCGCTTCGCTGGCCCACTTAAATCTGCTTATTCTCTGTGCGGACGATCGCGTGCTCATTCGCTGGGCGCGCGTTGCATGCAAGCGCCGCCATAAGCCGCGAGAATGAGCGGCGTGTTTGTCGGGTCTCACTCAAGTGCACTGTCATTCCGGGGCGATGCGAAGCATCGAACCCGGAATCTCGAGATTCCCCGATGCGCAATTGCGCATCTGTGGTCTGGTCCTTCGGACCATCCCGGAATGACGACGCAGAAGAGCCATGCGCTGTCCCCAGCGACAGGCCAGCGATATTGACATTGGCGGCCCATCCTTCTCCACTTGCGCGCCGCTTCGACGAAAGGCGCCTGCCAACAAGCCGTCCGCCAAGAAGACTTATGGGAGCAACCACATGACGCTGATGCAGGTTGGGCTGGACGACAAATACCGCCTGGATGCCAAGCGCATCTACCTTTCCGGCGTGCAGGCGCTGGTTCGGCTGCCCATGCTGCAGCGCGAACGCGACCGCGCCGCGGGCCTCAATACTGGGGGCTTCATCTCCGGTTACCGCGGCTCGCCGCTCGGCATGTACGACCACACTCTGTGGCGCGCCAAATCCTTCCTGCAATCGCAGGATATCGCCTTCGTTCCCGGCCTCAACGAGGACCTCGCCGCAACCGCTGTGTGGGGCAGCCAGCAGGTCGGGCTGTTCCCGGGCGCCAAGGTCGATGGCGTGTTCGGCATCTGGTACGGCAAGGGCCCCGGCGTCGACCGCTCCGTCGACGTGCTGAAGCACGCCAACTCCGCCGGCTCGTCAAAGAACGGCGGCGTGCTGGCGCTGGCCGGCGACGATCACGGCTGCCAGTCCTCCACCCTCGCCCATCAGAGCGAGCAGGTGTTCGCCGCGGCGTTGATGCCGATCGTCAACCCGTCGACCCTGCAGGAATATCTCGACCTCGGCATCCTCGGCTTTGCGCTGTCGCGCTATTCCGGCTGCTGGGTCGGCTTCAAGGCCATCGGCGAAACGGTGGAGAGTTCGGCCTCGATCTATTCCGACCCGTCACGGGTGCAAGTGGTGATCCCGACCGATTTCGAGATGCCGCCAGGTGGCCTCAACATCCGCTGGCCCGATCCGCCGCTAGAGGCCGAGAAGCGGCTGTTCGGTCCGAAGATGGAAGCCGTAAAGGCCTTCGTCCGCGCCAACCAGTTCGACCGGATCGTGCTCGACGGCAAGCCGGCGCGGCTCGGCATCATCGCGACCGGCAAGGCCTATCTCGATCTCCGCCAGGCGATGGCCGATCTGGGCATCAGCGACCGCGACGCCGAGGCGCTGGGCCTGCGCATCTATAAAGTCGCGCTGACCTGGCCGCTGGAAGAGACCGGCGCCAGGCGTTTCGCCGAAGGCCTGCAGGACGTGCTGGTGGTCGAGGAGAAGCGCGGCTTCATCGAAGACCAGCTGATGCGCATTCTTTATAATGTCGACGCCGGCAAGCGCCCGACCATTGTCGGCAAGCGCGACGAGGCAGGCAGCCCGCTGCTCCCGAGCGAAGGCGAGTTGAACCCGACCGTCGTCGCCTCCGCCCTGGTGGCGCGGCTGCGCCGGCTCGGGCATCAGAGCCCGGTGCTGGAACAGCGGCTGGCGCGGCTGATCGCCTTCGACCAACCCGCAACCGGCCACGCACCGATCACGCTGCAGCGGACGCCCTTCTTCTGCTCGGGCTGCCCGCACAACACCTCGACCAAACTCCCCGAGGGCAGCCGCGCCATGGCCGGCATCGGCTGTCACGGCATGGCGCTCTATATCCCCGCACGCCGCACCACGACCATCACCCATATGGGCGGCGAAGGCGCGAACTGGATCGGCCAGGCGCCCTTCACCACCGAGCAGCACGTCTTCCAGAATCTGGGCGACGGCACCTACACCCATTCGGGCCTGCTGGCGCTGCGCGCCGCCGGAGCGTCCGGCGTCAACATCACCTACAAGATCCTTTATAATGACGCCGTCGCCATGACCGGCGGCCAACCCGCCGAGGGCAGCTTCACGGTCGCGCAGATCGCGCATCAGGTCGCGGCCGAAGGCACCAAGCGGCTCGCCATCGTCTCCGACGATCCCGACAAGTACCCGGCCAACTTTTTCCCCGCGAGCGCGACGGTGCATCACCGCCGCGACATGGACGCGCTGCAACGGGAACTGCGCGAGGTCAAAGGCCTGTCGGTCCTGATCTACGACCAGACTTGCGCCGCCGAAAAGCGCCGCCGCCGCAAGCGCGGGCTTTATCCCGATCCGCCCAAGCGGGTCTTCATCAACGATCTCGTCTGCGAAGGCTGCGGCGACTGCTCGCAGACCTCGAACTGCGTCTCCGTGCAGCCGCTCGACACCGAGTTCGGCCGCAAGCGCCAGATCGACCAATCGAACTGCAACAAGGACTATTCCTGCGTCGAAGGCTTTTGCCCGAGTTTCGTCACCGTGCATGGCGGCTCGCTCAAGCGGCTGAAAAATACGGCGATGGATTCCGGCCAGCTGTTCGCCGACCTGCCGCTGCCGACGCCGGCTGCGCTCGACAAGCCCTACAACATCCTCGTCACCGGCATCGGTGGCACCGGCGTCATCACCGTTGGCGCCCTGCTCGGCATGGCCGCCCATGTCGACGGCAAGGGCTGCTCGGCGCTCGACTTCACCGGGCTGTCGCAGAAGAACGGCGCGGTCATGAGCCATGTCCGCCTTGCGGCCAATCCGGAAGAGCTCACCACCGTCCGCATCACCAATGGCGGCGCCGACCTGATCCTCGGCTGCGACATGGTGGTGTCGGCCGGCACCACCGCGCTCTCCCGCGTCGACCGCGGCACGACCAAGGCTTTCGTCAATGCCGATCTGCAGCCAACCGCGAGCTTTGTGCAAAACCCCGACATCGATTTCGAGCTCGGCGCGATGCAGACCGCGCTGCGCGACGCCATCGGCGAGCGCAATCTGGACATCATCGACGCCACCGGCATCGCCTCGACGTTGATGGGCGACAGCATCGCGACCAATCCCTTCATGCTCGGCTTCGCGTTCCAGAAGGGCACGATCCCGCTGTCGCTGGAATCCCTGCTCCGCGCCATCGAGATCAACGGTGCCGCCGTCGAGATGAACAAGCAGGCCTTCACCTGGGGCCGCCTGGCCGCGCATGACATGTCGCGGGTCAAGAGCGTGATCCAGTTCAAGAGCCGCGCCGGCGCGCCAACAAAATCGCTGGAGGAGCAGATCGCGCTGCGCGCCGATTTCCTGACCGGCTATCAGGACCAGGCCTATGCCGATCGCTATCGCGCCGCCGTCGACAAGGTCCGCAAGGCGGAAACCGCCGCCGCGCCCGCTTCCACCGAGCTGACCGAGGCGGTGGCGAAAAACCTGTTCAAGCTGATGGCCTACAAGGACGAATACGAGGTCGCCCGGCTCTATACCGACGGCAGCTTTGCCAAGAAAATGTCGGACAAGTTCGACGGCGACTACAAGCTCAAATTCTATCTGGCACCGCCGATCTTCGCCAAACGCGACAACAGCGGCCGGCTGATGAAGAAGGAGTACGGCGGCTGGATGCTCGGCGCCTTCGGCTGGCTGGCAAAACTGAAGTTTTTGCGCGGCACTTCGTTCGATCCGTTCGGCCGCACTGCCGAGCGCAGAAGCGAGCGCCAGCTGGTCGAGGACTATTTCGCGATGATCGACCAGCGCATGGCGAGCCCGAAGCCGGAGCAGATTCCGCTGCTGGCGAAACTCGCGCGGCTGCCGGAGACGATCCGCGGCTACGGCCACATCAAGGAAGAGAACATCAAGAAGGCAGCCGCCGAAAGGGCGAGGCTGGAAGCCGATATCGAGAACAGCCGTTTTGCGGCTGCGGCGGAGTAGCCCGCAGGGCGGGCAAAGGCGGCGGCCTACCTGCGCCGTCGAAGCGGCGCCGGCGGGGGAAGCAATTCGCGCTGCCAGATGGTGCCATTGTCGAAGTGAATCAGCATGCCGTCCGGCGAATAGACTGCGCTCTGGTTGAAGGCATCGATCCAGATACGGTTTGCGGGGTAGAACCAGTCCGGCCACGCGCGGGAAGCTACCTCCGCCTCGGTCAAAAGATTGAGCTCCGTCCCGTTCTGCGTGATATAGGCCGGCATATTCCCGCGGCACATCTGGATGCACGTATAGGTGCCGGTCAGATCGACCGATTGGGCGGATGCACCCGTGGCCGTCAGCGCGGCGACGATGCCGATCATGAGCGATAGACGTCTCATCGAAACTATCCCCTCCTTCGCAGATCCGGGCAGGCTCTGATGGGAAAACTGCCGACGGCGGCATCATCAACGCCGCCACCGGCAACGCCATTGATCTGCGTCAAGGGATTTGGCCGGGGCGGCCAACCGATGACGAGGCACCCGATCGCGGCTGCCTAACCCTGCCGCGCCGCCGGCTTCCGCTCGATCGGATGAATCTCGATCCCGCGCAGCCGGCCGAGCCGCAGCACGTCCATCTGCAGCGTACGATCGATGCGGTCGCGGTCGAGCACGCGGATCAAATCGTCGACGCCGTTGATGTCGACACCGTCGAGCCGGATCACGACATCGCCCGGCAACAGGCCGGCCTGCGCCGCCGGTCCATCGGACTCGATGTTCATCAGCAGCGCGCCCATCTTGTTCTCGACGCCGGCGATCACCGCATGGCGCCGCGGCACCGGCGCGGTCTGGCCGGAGACGCCGATATAGGCGCGCCGGACATAGCCGTGGCGGATGATCTCCGACAGCACGAACTGCGCGGTGTTGCTCGCGACCGCAAAGCAGATGCCTTGCGCGCCGTTGATGATGGCGGTGTTGATGCCGATCACCTCGGCATTCGACGCCACCAGCGCGCCGCCGGAATTGCCAGGATTGAGCGCCGCATCGGTCTGAATGACGTCCTCGATGGTGCGGCCCGAGACCGAGCGGATCGAGCGGCCGAGCGCCGACACCACGCCGGCGGTGACCGTCGATTCGAACCCCAGCGGATTACCGATCGCGACCACGAGCTGGCCGCGGCGCAGCCGGCCGGAATTGCCGAGCGCGGCATAGCGCAGCTCCCGCGCGCCGTCGGCGCGCAGCAGCGCCAGATCGGTGTCGGGATCGACGCCGAGCACATGCGCCTCGGTGACAAAGCCCTCGGTATCGCGCAGGCGAATTTCTTTTGCCGAGCCGACAACATGGCTGTTGGTCAGCACCAGCCCATCCGGCGAGATGACGATGCCCGAGCCAAGCCCGCCGCGCTCGCGCGCATTGCGCACCTTCGGCCCGGTTTCCACGCGCACGACGGCGGGACCGACGCGCTCGGTCACGTCGATCACGGCATTGGAATAGGCGTCCAGCAGCGGCTGGTCGTTGACGGGGACGTTCGCAGCCGCCGACCGGCCGTCGGCGGCGATATCTGAGGTAAAATCCAACATGGCACTGGTTCCTTCGTCCCCTCAAATGGGGCGCCGGTCAGGTCCATGCAAGAGCATCTATTTGCGGCGCGAGTTCAATCCCCCGCGCCCGCCACCCTTGCGCGCAGGTCCTTCACCGTCTCTGCCGACACCGGCGCGGCCGCATTGCCCCAGCTATTGCGGACATAGGTGACGACAGCGGCGATCTGGCTGTCGCTGAGGCGATAACCCAGCGAGGGCATCGACGGCGAGGTCGGAAAGCTGTCGGTCGCGCTGGCGCGGCCGCCGGCGATGATGATGCGGATCAGGCTCGACGGATCATCCTGGGTCGTAATCACATTGCCGGCGAGTTTTGGAAACATATGCTCGACGCCCGCCCCGCTCCGCGTGTGGCACGCAGAGCAGGTATCCACAAAGATCGCTTCTCCCATCTGCATGCGTTGATCGGAGGCGGGCAAAGGCGCAGGCGCCGGCGACCCCGCCGCGCCTTGCTCTTTCAGGTAAACCGCAATCGCCTTGAGATCGGTGTCCGCCATCTTCGAGGTCGAGTTCTCGATCACGTCCTTCATCGGCCCGCTGGCAAGGCTGAAGCGCGTCTGTCCGGTCTTCAGATATTGCACGATGTTGTCGACCGACCATTTGCCGAGACCCGCCTGCATGTCATTGGTGATGTTGGGCGCGGTCCAGTTGTCGATCCGGTTGCCTTGCAGATATTTGTCGTTCTGGCTGGCGCCGAATGCGTTGAACGGCGTGTGGCAGGCGCCGCAATGGCCGAGCCCTTCGGCCAGATAGGCGCCGCGGTTGAATTCATCCGAGCGTTTTGGATCGGGTTTGAATTCGCCGGGTGTGAAGAACAGCATGTTCCAGCCGATCATCGACAGGCGGATGTTGAACGGGAACGGCAGCGTGTTGCGATTGACGCGATTGTCGACCGGCGGCAGCGTGCGCAGATAGGCGTAGATCGCATTCAGGTCCTTGCGCGTCACCTTGGTATAATAAGGATAGGGGAACGCAGGATAGAGATAGGTCCCGCCCGGCCGCCTGCCCTCGTGCATGGCGCGCGCGAAATCATCCGCCGACCAGCTTCCGATACCGGTCATGATGTCCGGCGTGATGTTTGGCGTCACGATAGCGCCGAACGGCGTCTGCAGCGCAAGCCCGCCGGCGAAGGGCTGGCCACCGCTCGTGGTATGACAGGCGACGCAGTCGCCGACGGTCGCTAGCGCCTTGCCGCGAACGATATCGACGTAATTGTCGGGCTCTGCTCTCACACCGCCGACCGCCAGCAACGGCAGCAGCAGGATCAGTTGACGCAGCCGCCTCATGGCTGCACCAGCGCGCCGGGCGACTTCAGATAGTTGAAGATCGCATCCAGGCCCCAATAGGTCAGCGCGCCGACCGTGCCGGTCGGATTGTAGCCGGCGTTCTGCGGGAACGCGGAGGCGCCCATCACGAACACGTTCGGCACATCCCACGACTGCAAATAGCGGTTGAGCACGCCCGCGTTGGGATCGGAGCTCATGACCGCGCCGCCGGTATTGTGCGTGGTCTGGTACGGCACGACGTTCCAGGGCACGCCGAGGCGATTGACCTGCGTGACCTTGGCGCCCATGGCCTTGGCGATCTCGTTGCAGCGTTCGGCCATCCAGTTCGCCATCTTCTGCTCGTTCGGCTGGTAGTCGAAGGTCATGCGCATCAGGGGACGGCCGAGCGCGTCCTTGTAGGTCGGATCGAGATCGAGATAGTTGTTGCGGTAGCTCATCACGCTGCCCTGCGCGCCGACGCTGGCAACGCGCTGATAGGCGTCGCGCACGCCCTTCTTCCAGGCGCTGCCCCAGGCCGGCGTGCCCGGCAGCGTCGGGTGATAACGGATCGGCCTGCCGTTGGTATGGGCGCAGGTGATCGAGGCGCCGCCGACAAAGCCGTGCGGGCCGTGATCGAAATTATCGCTGTTGTAGTCGTCGAGCGCCACGCCGGTCGAGCCTGCGGCCGCGAACGGATTGAACTTCACGTCCTCAAAGAACGCGGTCGAGCCGGAGCCGGTCTGGTAGGCGTAATTGCGCCCGACCACGCCTTCGTTGCTCGCGGGATCATAGGGCTTGCCGATGCCCGACAGCAGCAACAGCCGCACACTGAAGAGAGCGTAGGCGCAGACCAGCACGAGGTCGCCGGGCTGCTCCCACTCCTCGCCATTGGCATCGACATAGGTGACGCCGGTCGCCATCTTGCCGTCGACGGTGAGATTGACCTTGGTCACCTCGCATTCGGTGCGCGCCTCGAAGGTCGGCTCGCGGATCAGCGCCGGCAGCACACAGGTCTGCGGCGAGGCTTTGGAATAGTTGGCGCAGCCGAACCATTCGCAGAAGCCGCAATAGGTGCAAGGCGCCATGCTGCAGCCATAAGGATTGGTGTAGGCGGTCGAGATGTTGGCCGATGGCCGCGGGAAAGGATGCAGGCCCATATTGGCCGCGGCCTTCGTGAATAGCTCCTGCTGATAGCCCTGCTTCATCGCCGGCGTCGGGTATTCGTTCTCGCGGGCGCCCTCGAAGCGATTGCCGCCCGGCTGGATCTCGCCCTTGATGTTGCCGGCCTTGCCGGAAATGCCGGCGACCCGCTCGAACTTGTCGTAATAAGGCTCGAGCTCGTCATAGCTGACGGGCCAATCCTGGATGTGATTGCCTTCGGGCAGGATGCCCTCGCCGTAGCGTTCGGTCATGTGGCTGCGGATGCGGAAATCATCGGGGAGAAAACGCCAGGTCTGGCCGTTCCAGTGCACGCCGGCCCCGCCGACGCCATTGCCCGGCAGGAAGCTGCCCCATTTGCGGATCGGCAGCGCCGTCTGCGAGGGGTTGTTACGCATGGTCAGCGTTTCCTGCGTCGGACGCAGGAAGATGTCCTGACGCACGGCATAGCGCAGCTCGTCGGCGGCGGTTCCGATGTTGAAATCGGTGGCGGTGTCGCGCCACGGGCCGCGCTCGATCGCGACCACGTCGAGCCCGGTATGCGCCAGCTCATAGGCGAGAATCGATCCGGTCCAGCCGAGACCGACGACGACGACATCCTTGCGGGGAAGACGGCGAACCATCAGCGTCCTCCCCAGGCTGGACGGCCCTGCATGCCGACCGGCGGCAGCGTGTAGGGCTGGTTCGGCTTGTCGAGCACATCGCGATAGTCGTAGCGGACGCCGGGGAAGCCGACGAGCTTCCAGCCCGCCATGTCGCGATTGCCGCCATAGATCGGATCGGCAAAGAAGCCTTCGATGGTGTTGGTGTAGATCGCGGTGAACAGCATCTTGCTGGAGAAATTCGGCAGCTGAACTTCGCCCTTCTCGAGGGCCCCGATCAGCTTGTCCTGCTCGTCGGCGCTGAGCTGGGTGAAGCTGCGGTTGAAGGTCGACGTGCAATGGGATTCGAGTGCCGCGAGCCCCAGCCGGTATTGCTGGCGCGGGGTCAGCGGCGATTGCAGCCCCTGCGTCGGCAGCGGATTTTGCGAGAACGGCCCTTGCATGTAGAGCCAGTCATGGCCGCCATAGGGACCGGTGAGCTGGCGATCGATGAAGGTGGTGACGCCGGCATCCTTGGCACCGGGCCCGAGTTCGTCGGTCGGGATCAGCCGGTCGACAAAGGCATCGACCATGGCCGCTTCATTGGCGGTGAAGAACAGATAGCCGCCCGGCACCACAGGCGTGGGCGGATAGGCCTCGTTCGGTTTCCACGGCAGGACTTTTGTAACGACGCGAGCGCCGACACCCGACGTTGTGATCAGCAGCGCCGCGGTCGCGAGCAGGCTTCGGCGCGTGATACCGGAATGGCTTGGTGCTGCGGCACGCGGGCGAGAGGGTTTCTTTCCCGGCCAGACACTACCAGGTTCGACCATCGCTTCCTCCCGAACTTGACGCCCGTTATTCCGTTCATTTCAAAGTCTGGCACGGTCGCGCTGCGGCCGCAAATGCTTAGAATGAAATGACCGTGCTAATCGAAAAGACAGATCGGCGAGAGCAATCGCGACCTAGCTCGCCGCTCGCAACTTCGCCGGCCGCGCCTTCACCGGATCGAGCAGCGACCAATCGCCCTCCGGCAGCACATGGCCTTTCGGGAATGGCGCGCGCGGCTCGATTCCGAGCGAACGCAGCACGCGGTCGTCGCGGTAATAGCATTGCAGGATGACACGGGCGAGCGTCGCCGCCGGCGCGCCACCGCTGGCGCGGAACTCCGTCACGACAGCATCGCGTTTGGCGTCATCAAGCGTGGCGAGCGGTTTACCGGTGAGGCGCGCGATGTGGTCGAGCGCGGCGGAAACCATCTTGGTATCGCGGCCGAGGGTGGCGAGGATGTCGCCCTGGATCGCCGCGTCATCGGCGCCGGGCACGTTGTACTCGCCGCTTTCGGGGATCATCATCCCGGCGATCACGCGCAGATCGTCGCGCTGCGCCGAGGTGAGAGACTTTTCGACAATCATGGACAATCCTCAATCGAAGAGATTGGCGAGGCGCTGCTTCATCTGGTCGGCGACATAGAGCGCGATGGCCTGGATGGTGGAAGTGGGATTGACGCCGCCGGAGGTGACGAACACGCTGCCGTCGACGATGAAGAGGTTCTTCACGTCGTGCGAGCGGCCCCATTCGTTCACCACGGAGCGTTCGGGATCGGTGCCCATGCGCGCGGTGCCGAGCAGATGCCAGCCGCCCCAGGGGATCGGCGAATTGGTGCAGATGTCGGTGGCGCCGGCGGTCTCCAGAATCTCCCGGCCCCGCGCCAGCCCGTGCTCCATCATCTTCCTCGAGTTCTCGCTGATGGTGTAATCGATCCGTGGAGCGGGAATGCCGTGGCTGTCCTTCAGCACGGGATCGAGCGTGACGCGGTTGTGTTCCTCCGGCAGATCCTCGCAGATCGCGGAGACGTGCAGGCGATGGCCGTTGAGCTTGCGGAAGACGCGGTGATGGTCCTTGCCCCAGGGCAGGATACCTTTCTGCTCGCTCGCGACCGCCTCGAACACCGGCCCGGTGCCGCGGCCGAACTGGATGCCATAGCCACGGACGAAGCCGCGCGACGGGTCGGTGTCATAAAACTCCTTGCTCCACAGGCAGGTCGGCGGCGCGCGGTTGGAATCGGTCGTCTCCTTCACGAAGCCGTAGATCTGCGCGTAAGGGTGGAACATCAAATTCTTGCCGACGAGGCCCGATGAATTGGCAAGCCCGTTCGGAAATTTGCCCGATGCCGAGTTGAGCAACAGCCGCGGCGTGCCGACGCCGTTGCAGGCGATGATGACGACTTCGGCCGGCTGAAACTGCTCGACGCCGTTCTCGTCGTAATAGACGGCGCCGGACGCCATGCCATGCTCGTTGGTGGTGATCTCGCGCACCCGGCAATGGGTCTTGAGCTCGACACCGGCACGGATCGCATGCGGCCAATAGGTGATGTCGGTCGAGGCTTTCGCACCTTGCGCGCAGGCAGGCGTGCAATGACCGAGATTGATGCAGCGCGCCCTGCCGTCATAATCGGTGGTCGCGACCGTCGTGTCCGACGGCCACCAGTGCCAGCCGAGCTTGTTCATGGCCTTGCCGATCAGCGGGCCGGAAAGCCCGAGCGGCTGCGGCGGCATCGGCGGATGGGTCAGCGGCGATTTTGGATCGCCCGACAGGCCCGAGACGCCCATCATCCGGTCGTTCTCCTCGAAGAACGGGGTGAGCGCGTCGTAATCGATCGGCCAGTCATCGGCGACACCATCCAGCGTCTTCACCTTGAAGTCGGACGGATGCAGCCGCGGCCAATGCGCCGTGTACATGATGGTCGAGCCGCCGACGCCGTTGAAATTCACGACCTTGATCGGCGAGTTGTCGTCGTTGATCGGATAGTCCTCAGGCCTGCCGCGGATATTCGGGCTGGTCGACCAATCGCCGTAGAATTTCGCTTCCCAGTCGCGGCCGGTGCTCGGATATTCCGACTGCTTCATCCAGCCGCCCTGGTCGAGGCAGAGAATGTGCATCTTGGTGTCGGCCAGCGACCACGCCACCGCCGCGCCGGAAGCGCCGGCGCCGATGATCAGGACGTCTACGGGTTGGTTCATTCTTTTTCCTTATTTCCCTCTCCGCCGTCATTGCGAGGAGCGAAGCGGACGAAGCAATCCATTCTTTCTTTGGGCTGCTAGATGGATTGCTTCGTTTCGCTCGCAATGACGGGGTAGTACTTCAACTTATAATCCTCACCGGCAGCGAGCGGATGCCGCGGATGAAATTCGAATAGAGCCGTTGCACGGGCCCTGCAATCTCGAATCGCAGATCGCGTTTCAGGATCTCCTCCCAGAGAATGCGCAATTGCTGCTCGGCGAGGCGGTCGCCGACGCAGCGATGGATGCCGGCGCCGAAGGCGAGATGCTGGCGCACCTTGGGGCGGTCAATAATGAATTCATCCGCCCGCTCGATCTTCTCCTCGTCGCGGTTGCCGGAGATGTACCACATCACCACCTTGTCGCCTTTGGCGATCCTTCGGCCGCACAATTCGACATCGCGGCGCGCGGTCCGGCGCATGTGCAGCACCGGCGTGTGATAGCGGATGATCTCGGAGACGAGGTTTCCGATCAGCTCGCGCCGCGCCCGCACCAGTTCAAACTGTTCGGGATTTTCGCACAGCGCCAGCAGGCCGCCGCTCATGGAATTGCGCGTGGTGTCGTTGCCGCCGACGATCAGCAGCCCGATATTGCCGATGAACTCGCGCATGTCGGAATTCCGCGTCGCCTCCGAATGCGCCATCATCGAGATCAGGTCGAAGGTGGGCTCCGCCTTGATGCGCACGTCCCACAATTTGCGGAAATACTCACCCATCTTGATCAGCTCGGCGGTGCGCTCGGCCTCCGAATGCACGACGGCGTCAGGCGAATTGACATTAGCGATCGCGACATCCGACCACCAGGTCAGCTTCATGCGGTCTTCCCAGGGAAAATCGAACAGCGTCGCCAGCATCATGTTGGTGAGGTCGACCGAGACGCGATCGGCCCAGTCGAATATTTCGCCGCGCGGCAATGCGTCGAGCACATCCGACGTGCGCCGGCGGATCAGCGTATCGAAATTGGCGAGATTCGACGGCGCCACGATCGGTGCGACAGTCCGCCGCTGCGCGGTATGGCCCGGCGGGTCCATGCGGATGAAGTTCGGGCGCTCCTGTCCCTTGGGCGGGTCTGCGACTTGTATACCACCGAGCTCGGAAGCCGACGAATAGGTCTCGTGGTCGAGCTCGACCGCAAAAATATCGTCATAGCGCGTTACCGACCAATAGGGCCCGTGGCGTGAGGCCTCGCAATAATGCACGGGATCGTCGCGGCGCAATTGGGCGAACAGCGGCCGCCAGGTGTCGTCCTGGTAAAGCCGGGGATCGCTGACATCGATCGATTCGAGCCTGCTTTGCAGCGCCTGGGCCATCGTTTCGCTTCCCTCCGTCGCCGCTTCCGGGGCAATCGGCGCCTGCGACGATAAGGTCGGCGGGGCCACTCGTCAAAGGCAACCCTGCACACCCCGCACGCATGGATGCGGGGTTTGTTTGCGCGCGCAATCCCGGCTAGCTTCGGGCCAAATCACAAACTTTGGGAGCAACGTCAGGTGTCCGCCTCGCCGCCAGCCACCAACCTCGATTTCGACGCCATCGTCATCGGCGCCGGACTATCGGGCATGTACCAGCTCCACCGGCTGCGCGAATTGGGGCTGCGCGTGCGCGTGTTCGAGGCCGGCACGGAGGTCGGCGGCACCTGGTACTGGAACCGCTATCCCGGCGCGCGCTTCGATTCCGAGAGCTATTCCTACGGCTATTCCTTCTCCAAGGAATTGCTCGAGGAGTGGGAATGGTCCGAGCATTTCGCAGGCCAGCCGGAAACGCTGCGCTACTGCAAATATGTCGCCGACAAATTCGACCTGCGCCGCGACATCCGGTTTCAGAGTTGCGTCAACGCAGCGGTCTATCGCGAGGACACAAGAAGCTGGGAGGTCACGCTGGAAGACGACAGCCGTTTCACGACGCGCTTTCTCATCACCGCGATCGGCCCGCTGTCGACCCCGACCCTGCCCCGCATCGAAGGCATCGGCGATTTCAAGGGACAGTCCTTCCACACCGCGCGCTGGCCGAAGGAGAAGGTCGATTTCGCCGGCAAGCGCGTCGCCGTGATCGGCACCGGCGCCACCGGCGTGCAGACCATCCAGACCATTGCCGGCGAGGTCGGGCACCTCACCGTATTCCAGCGCACGCCGAACTGGTGTGCGCCGCTGCACAACGGCAAGATCGACGCCGAGACCCAGGCGAAGATCAAGGCGGGCTATCCCGAAATGTTCGCGCGCTGCCAGGAGACATTTGCCTGCTTCATCCACACCCCTGATCCGCGCGGCGCGTTCGAGGTGTCGGATCAGGAGCGCGAAGCGTTCTATGAAAAGCTCTATGGCGAGCGCGGCTTCGGCATCTGGCAGGGCAACTTCAAGGACATACTGATCGACCGCAAGGCCAATGCGACCATCAGCGATTTCGTCGCACGAAAGATCCGCTCGCGCGTGAAAGACCCGAAGGTGGCGGAAAAGCTGGTCCCGAAGAACCACGGTTTTGGCACCCGCCGCCTGCCGCTCGAGACCCGCTATTACGAGGTCTACAACCGCGACAATGTCGAGCTGGTCGACATCACGGAGACGCCGATCGAGCGCATCACCGCGAAGGGCATCAAGACCAGCGAGCGCGAATTTGAATTCGACATCATCATCTTCGCCACTGGCTTCGACGCGATCACCGGCGCCTTCGACAAGATCGATTTCCGAGGGCTGGACGGCGTGAAGCTGAAAGACAAATGGAAGAGCGGGCCCGAAACCTATCTCGGGCTGATGATACATCAATTCCCCAACCTGATGATGCTGATGGGGCCGCACACCGCGCTCGGCAATATTCCGCGCAGCATCGAGTACAGCGTCGACTGGGTCACGGGCCTCGTCCGCTACGCCCGCGACCACAATCTTACCCGGCTCGAGGCCACGCCGGAAGGCGTCGCGTCCTGGACCGATCACGTCAAGGCGCTCGGCGTCGGCCTGTTATCCAACGAGGTCAATTCCTGGATGACCGGGATCAACCGCAATGTCGAGGGCAAGACCACGCGCATCATCGCCCGCTACAGCGGCAGCGCGCCGGCCTACCGCGCCCGCTGCGACGAGGTCGCGGCCAATGGCTACAGTGAACTCCGACTGGCATAGATTTGATGCCCGGATGTGCTAGAGAACACGCCATTCATTTGTAAGCTGGTTCTGAAGGCACATGCTGAAACGTCTTTGCCCGATCTTCCTGATCTTGACTGCATTCCTGGCAAGCCCCGCGCTCGCCGCCAGCGCCATCATCCACGACGGCGACACCATCCAGCTTGGCGACGTCACCTACCGGCTTGACGGCATCGACGCGCCCGAGCTCGACCAGATCTGCATCGACGACCATGCCGATCCCTGGAGCTGCGGCGTCGACGCGCGCGATCAGCTGACAAAATTGATCAATGGCCGCGGCGTCCATTGCGACGACCTCGGCGTCGACAAGACGTCGAAGAAGCGCCACGTCGGCGTCTGCGCCGTCGAAGGCGAAGCCACGAGCCTGAACCAGCAACTGGTCAAGCAGGGGCTGGCGATCAGCGTCGAGCCCGCGCTGAAGGCGCACACGAAAGACGACGCCGCCAGCGCCAGGGCAGACAAGGCCGGGCTCTGGAAAGGCTGCCTTGTCGCGCCGCAGGAGTTCCGGATCGGCAAGAAGGACGGCACGCTGATCGGCGGCTCCTGCCGCGCCGACCGCGACAAGGAAATCCGCGCCGTGCTGTTTCCGGAAGATCTCGCGCAACCGCCGGCCTGCGCGATCAAGGGCAAGTTCGCGGTGCGCGCGCGGGTGACCGGCAATGTCGGCATCTATCATCTGCAGGGCTGCCGCAGCTATGCCGGCCTGACCCGGCCCGATCGCTGGTTCTGCTCGGAGGATGATGCGCAGGCCGCTGGCTTTCGCCGCGCCTTCAACTGCCGGGCCAAGCCTGCCAGCAAGTAACTACCAGCGGAACGACCAGGCGGGCGCCGTCGGAGATGCCGACGCCCAGCTCGAGGGATAGTTCTGGGGATAGGCCGACGCCACGGTTGAGACGGCCGGCCTGGGGTTCCTGCGACGGACCTTGGCCAGCCGCTTCGGCGGCGGCGAAGCCTGTTTCATTTCGGCACGTGCCTCAAGCGGCGATGCCGCGGCTGCGCTCGGCGCAACCACCGGTTCCGCGGGGGCCGCGATTGCCGCCACGACCGGTGGCGGAACCATGGCCGGGATGGAGGTGTCGAACACGATCTTGTCCGGCCATTTGCGCGCGGACTGGATGCGAAGGATCATGCTGTTGGCGGGGTCGGTCGGTGCCTGCATCGCCACCACTTCGTTGGCCGGCGCTGGCGCCGCAGTCGGCCAGACCCGGTCCGCAATGAAGAACATTGCGAGCAGCACACTTCCGACCCAGAGGAAATATCGACCTAACGGCACCGCGTCTACCAGCCCTTCGAGACAATGTGGCAACGAGACAAATGCGCGCGGAAGCTTTTGTTCCAAACGACATGGGCTAGCACGCATCGACCTTGCACATCTGTTACCGGCTTCACTCTTTGCCAGCGGGCGCACGACAAAGTGACCTTGCAGCGCACCGGCTGTCCCAAAACAGGAACGAATAAATTGAGCGATCTGGAACCCGCGCGCGGTCACACCGCTGTGACATTCGCGCCAGGAACCTTGGCGGGCTGCAACCAACCACGGAGCCCCCCATGCAAAGCCTGAAATTGCTCGCCGCCACCGCCCTGATCGCCACCACCATGGCAGCACCCGCGATGGCGCGGAATTATTGCGACACCCATCGCTGCTATCATCGCGGACCGGTCGGCGCCGCCGCCGATACCGCGGGCGCAGCCGTGGGCACCGCAGCGGGCATAGCGGGAGCTGCGATCGGAACCGCAGGCACAATCGCCACCGCACCGTTCCGCGATCCCTACTATAATTCCTATGCCTATGATCACAATCCGAATGGCTTCGTCTGTCAGCCGGGCACCTGGTTCCGCGGCGAGGACGGCCGCCGACATCTCTGCCAGTAACGTACGACTATCTTCAAATACGAAGGGCGGCCGATGGGCCGCCCTTTTTTCGTCGGCAAATATATGCGCTCAGCGCTGCATCTGCATGATCTGGTCCATCGGCATCATGTTCTGGTTCAGATGGTCCATGATCCAGAGCGAGCCGCCGATCACGAGGAAGACGATCAGCAGGCCGAAGGCGAGCGCCATCACGTTGTTGGTGTTGTCGGCCCCGGTGGTGATGTGCAGGAAGAACACCAGATGCACGCCCATCTGCGCGATCGCCAGCACGATGATGGCGACGGGGATCGAGGGCTGCCAGACCAGATCGGTGCCGGCGACAAAGAACGATGTGGCCGTCAGCAAAACGGCGAGCCCGAGCCCGATAACATAGCCGAGCACGCGCTGCTTGACGCTGACGCCCCTCTCTTCGCCGGGTGCAAGGTCGGTCTGATGCAGTTCATGCGTATCGCTCATACCGCACTCCCGAGCAGATAGACCACCGAAAACACCGCGACCCAGATGATGTCGAGCGCGTGCCAGAACAGCGCAAAGCAGAGGAAACGGCGCTGGATGTCGGCGCGAAAGCCTTTTGCAAAGACCTGCGCCATCATGGTGAGGAGCCAGAGCGTGCCGCCGGAGACATGCAGGCCGTGGCAGCCGACCAGCGTGAAGAACGCCGACAGGAAGGCGCTGCGCGAGGGGCCGGCACTGCGCGCGACGAGGTCGGCGAATTCGTGGAATTCGATCCAGAGGAACGCGAGACCGAGAATACAGGTCACCGCCATCGCGATCTGGAACCAGAAATGGTTGCGCTCCTCGGCCGCGATGCTCGCCATGCCGCAGGCGAAGCTCGACAGCAGCAGACAGCCGGTTTCGATGGCGACGTTTTTGAGGTTGAAGAGCTGAGCGCCGCTCGGGCCTCCTGCCGTCTGCCCCAGCAGCACCGCATAGGCTGCGAAGAAGCACGAGAACATCACCATGTCGCTCAGCAGGAAGATCCAGAAGCCGTAGAGGGTGACGATCCGCTTCGGCGCCGGCCCGTCATGCACGGCATCGAGGCCGATCACATCCGCATCATGCCCGGGGGCCACCGCCAGGTCCGTCATCACGCACTCCCCGCTTCGGTGACGAGGCTGCGGCGCGCGGCGAGATTGGCGCGGTCGAGGCGCGCGACTTCATCCGCCGGTATCTCGTATTCGTCGTGGTCGCGCCAGGCGAACACCACAAAGGTCGCGTACGCCCCGATGAGGCCGAGGATCACGATCCACCAGATGTGCCAGATCATGGCAAAGCCCACGAAAGTAGCGAAGAAGGCGCAGACAAAGCCGGTCGGCGAATTGCGCGGCATGTCGATCGGCTTGTAGTCCGGCTCCTTCGCACCTTCCAGCCGCGCGCGCCGCTTCATCGCCCAATAGGCATCCTCGCCGGTCACGTCGGGCATAACGGCGAAATTGAACACCGGCGGCGGCGAGGCGGTGGCCCATTCCAGCGAACGGCCGTCCCAGGGATCGCCGGTCGTATCACGCAGTTCCTCGCGATGGCGGATGCTGACGACGAGCTGCACGATCTGGCAGATGATCCCGACCAGGACCAAGCCAGCGCCGATGCTCGCGATCGCCAGCCAGGGCCGCCACTCCGGTACATCGAAATGCTGCATGCGGCGCGTCATGCCGAGGAAGCCCACGGCATAGAGCGGCATGAAAGCGACATAGAAGCCGATCAGCCAGAACCAGAACGCGGCCTTGCCCCAGCCTTCATGCAGGCGGAAGCCGAACGCCTTCGGGAACCAGTAGGTATAGCCGGCGAAGGCGCCGAAAAGCACGCCGCCGATGATGACATTGTGGAAGTGCGCGACCAGGAACAGGCTGTTGTGCAGCAGGAAGTCCGCGGGCGGCACGGCGACCAGCACGCCAGTGAGGCCGCCGAGGATGAAGGTCACCATGAAGCCGATCGACCACATCATCGGCGTGGTGAAGCGGATGCGGCCGGCGAACATCGTGAACAGCCAGTTGTAGATCTTCACGCCGGTCGGCACCGCGATGATCATGCTGGCGATGCCGAAGATCGCGTTGACGTCGGGACCCGCGCCCATGGTGAAGAAATGATGCAGCCACACCATGAAGGAGATGACGCAGATCGCCATGGTGGCGAGCACCATCGAGCGATAGCCGAACAGCGGCTTGCCCGAGAAAGTCGAGACCACCTCGGAAAAGATGCCGAACGCCGGCAGCACCAGGATGTAGACCTCGGGATGGCCCCAGGCCCAGATCAGGTTCATGAACATCATGACGTTGCCGCCGCCGTCATTGGTGAAGAAATGAAAGCCGAGATAGCGGTCGAGGATCAGCATCGCGAGCGTCGCCGTCAGGATCGGGAACGCCGCGACGATCAGCAGGTTCGAGGCGAGCGTGGTCCAGCAGAACATCGGCATGCGCATGTAGCTCATGCCCCTGGTGCGGATCTTCAGCACGGTGGTCACGAGATTAATGCCGGCGACCAGCGTGCCGACGCCGGATATCTGCAGCGACCACAGGTAATAGTCGACACCGACGCCGGGCGAATAGGTCAGTTCCGACAGCGGCGGATAAGGCAGCCAGCCGGTGCGCGCGAACTCGCCGACCACGAGCGAAACGTTGACGAGCAGCGCGCCGGTCGCGGTCAGCCAGAAGCCGACCGAATTGAGCGTCGGAAACGCCACGTCGCGCACGCCGAGCTGCAGCGGCACCACCAGATTCATCAGCCCGATGACGAACGGCATCGCGACAAAGAAGATCATGATGGTGCCGTGCGCGGAGAAGATCTGGTTGTAGTGCTCCGGCGGCAGGAAGCCCGGGGAGTTAAAGGCCACCGCCTGCTGCGCGCGCATCATGATGGCGTCGGAGAAACCCCGCAGCAGCATCACACAGGCGAGCAGCGTATACATCACGCCGATCCGCTTGTGGTCGACGCTGGTGATCCATTCGCGCCAGAGATAGGGCAGATGCCCGGCCACCACGACCCAGACCAGCACGGCGAGGATCACGACCAGCACCACGGCGCCCGCCGCCAGCGGGATCGGCTGATTGAAGGGAATGGCAGCCCAGGTCAGCTTACCGAACATTGCCCGCCCCGATATTCGCAGCTTCCTCCGGGCCCGGCCCCGGCGGAATCTTCTGCATCGCGATCGCCCCGAACAGTTCGGGATCGTCCAGCCGGTAGCCCGGCTTGTCCTTGGGCACGGATTGCTTGAGCAACTCGGCCTTGTAGCTGTCGGCATTGAGCACGCGGTTGCTCTTGACCGTATCGGACGCAAAGCTCGCAAAATCCGTCTGCGAGACGACATGGACGTCGAACATCATGTCCGGAAAACCGTCGCCGCTGAAATGCGCCGACAGGCCGTGCAGGGTGCCGACCTCATCCGCACGCAGCTCCAGGCGATTCACCATGCCGTTCATGGTGTAGATCATGCTGCCGAGCTGCGGAATGAAGAAGACGTTCATCACGCTCGCCGAGGTCAGCTGGAAATGCAGGGGCGCGCCGACCGGAACGGTCACGCTGTTGAGCGTCGCGATGCGCTGGTCCGGATAGATGAACAGCCATTTCCAGTCGAGCGACACCACCTGGATGGTGACGCCCTGCCCGGTGCCGGCAACCGGCCGCGCCGGGTCGAGCTGATGCGCGCCGATCCAGGCGACGCCGCCGAGCAGGATGACAGTCAGCGCCGGGATCGACCACACCACCAGCTCGAGCCGGCCGGAATGTTCCCAGTTGGGCCAGTAGACCGCGCGCGTGTTGGATTTACGAAACCAGAACGCAAAGGCGAAGATCGCGCCGATGGTCGGCAGCACGATCGCGAGCATGATCGCGATCGAATCGATCAGAATCGTCTTGTCGGCGGCTGCGATCGGACCTTGCGGATCGAGGATGTTCATTGGCGAGCCAATCCTGCCTCAGCGCATTGAACCTAACGCAGCCGTGCTCGAACCACAAATGCGCGCGGGTCAGGATTCCGTCATAGCCGATCGGACCGGAATGCTCAGCCGCTGACACAACAATTCTTTTTCAAATCGCACTAAAATTTGTAGTTCCAGCCGATCCACTCGCAGAGACCGCGGCCCATGACGTCTTCCAGATCCTCAGCCCTAAGCCAGGGCAACTCCTCCGTGAAGAAGGTGACGCACTGCCGGTAGCTGCAGGGCATGCGCGTGATGTCGGTGCCCCAGAAGAAGCGCTTCGGTCCATACGCATCGAAGATGCGATGCAGCCCGTCCTGGATGTTCTTGAAGGGATAGCCTTGCGTCGAATAATGCGGCGCGCCGGTCGCCTTGACCGCGACATTCGGCAATTTCGCCATCGCCAGCAGTTCGTCGAGACGGATGAAGGCTTCGGCGTCCTGGCCGCGGCGGTTGAGCCCGCAATGATCGACGATCATCTTCAGTTTCGGATGCTGCTCGGCGATCTCGCGGAATTTCTTCAGGTAAAGCCCGCCCATCATCGCGATCGGCAGCCCCTCCTTTTCCGCCGCCGGCCACAGCCAGTCCAGCGAGCCGTCATAGAGCCATTTCTGCTGCTCTTCGAGCAGCAGCGGCCAGCGCAAGCCCATCATGCCGGGCTGGTTGCGCCAGCCATGGACCAGCTTGCGGTTATCGGGGTTTTGCAGCGGAAACTGTCCCATGATCGCAAAGCGATCCGGATATTTCTTCACGGCTTCGATCGCCATCGCCTGGGCATTGGGGTCCCAGCCCGACGGCGGATGGATCAGCGCCGCATCGACGCCGGCTTCGTCCATCTCCTTCAACAGCTCCTCGGCCGTAAACTTCTCGACCTTGCGATGCAGGCCGGAGGGGGGCACCACCGTCTGCGACCAGATATGCACCTGCGCGTCGATGATCTTCATGGCGTGCCTCCCCAAAGTTTTTCTGTTTGGGAAGATCATGCCGGACCGGCGCACCAGGACGCAAGCGCGCTCGCCTCACGCCGCGCGCGGACCGCGCATGCGGTCAGGTCATGGAATGAAGGCCGATGATGTTGCCGTACGATCTGGCCGCCGGCTTCTTTGGCGCGCTGGGCCGTCTTGGCGCAGTCCTCGGTGATGAAGTAGATGATGGTCCCGCCCGGCCCGACTGGCGCACCGTCCATTTTGGCGAGCGCCCCCGTCGCCCCGCTGGCGCCCTGGTTCATGGGAAACGTCCACATGTCATCAAGGCTGTCGCCCGATTGCGGCAACTTCGTCAGCGGCATGCCGAGCACGGTCTCGTAGAACGACTTCGCGCGGTTCATGTCCTTGGTATAGATCTCGAACCAGCCGACCGGATTCATCTCGTTTGTCATGTGTGCCTCCAGATATCCTGCCTCTGCGCCAGCGTTTAGGGATCAACGGCGTTGCTTTTGTGACGAAAGCGACGGAGAGCGGGGCCTATCCCGGCGCAGGCGGGTTTGCTCCTTGCCTCCGACCGATAATCTCCATGACCGTGCCGTCCGGACAGTGGAAATGCTGCCAGCTGTCGCCATCGGCATGTTGAACATCGCCTATGAATTTGATCCCAGCCGCAAGCATTGCCTGGCGAGCGATATCAAAGTCGTCGACCCTGAATGCGACCACGGGGCCTGTCGTGAAGGAGCCATGAAATTCGTTGGCCGGACCATATAACTCCAGGATCGTGCCGTCGGCGAGCTTGAATCCCACCAAGTCGCTCGTGTGCCTGGTGATGGACACGCCGAGGACATCCCGGAAGAGCGCAACGGTTTCATCCAGCCGATCACTTCGGATTCCGACAAAACCCACCCTCAACACCGTCATGGACTGTCCCTCTACGCTGCATTTTCGGGCGCTGCACTGCGTTATCCCCCTCTCACATCAGCCGCGCCCAAACCAGGCTGACAGCCTTTTGCATCCCAGACCGGCTGACGCGGCGCCGCCGGAACCTCCAGATCTCTCGCCATCAAGGCTGGAGCAGCTTGGTCATGAACAGGCTGAGGGGGTCGGACTTGTAGCTGCCGAACGGCTGACACTCCCGATAACCCGAGGCACGGTAGAGCCTGACCGCTTCCGCCTGCCTGATACCTGTTTCCACGCTGATGCGATCGATGTGGCGGAGGCGCGCTGCGTCTTCCAGCGCCTCGACCCGACGCCGCCCCAGCCCGATGCCGCGCGCCTCAGGCCGCACGAACAGCCGCTTCATCTCGGCATGCGCGGGCGCGATGATCCGGAACGCGATCGATCCGAGCAGCACGCCGTCGCGACGCGCGGCCAGAAACAACGCTTCCGGACCTGCGAGGGCGTCCACATCCACGAGGTGATTGCTTTCCGCTGGATACAGCGCCTGCATCATGGCGTCGGACTCGGCGATCATGCGCCTGATATCCGCCTGCCTTGGATCCTCGGGTCTGATGCTGGTCTCTGCCATGCCCACGTCTTGGCCGCTCGGTGCCTATCTAGCGGTCTAGCCGCCATCAAGCCAAGCTGATAGCCTTTTCGTTTCCCTATATCGGCCTCAAGACCGAAGGAGCAGACCATGGACAACCGCAGCGACATCTGGCGCGGCGTCGACGAGATCAAGCCGCGTTTCACCGCGCTTGCCGACAGGGTCTGGGGCATGCCCGAGGTCTGCTACACCGAGGCGCGCTCGTCGGCCGAGCATCTGGCCGAGCTGCGCCATCAGGGCTTTCGCATCACCGAGAATGTCGCCGACATTCCAACCGCGATGATGGGCGAATGGGGCGAAGGTGGACCGGTCATCGCCTTCCTCGGCGAATATGACGCCCTGCCCGGCCTGAGCCAGGAAGCGGGCGTCGCCGAGCCTCGCCCGGTCGAGGCCGGCGGCCATGGCCATGGCTGCGGCCATAACCTGCTCGGATCGGCCGCGTTGCTTGCCGCGACCGCGGTGAAGGACTGGCTCGCCGCCAACAAGGTGCCGGGCCGCGTGCGCTACTATGGCTGCCCCGCGGAAGAAGGCGGCGCGGCGAAAACCTTCATGGTGCGCTCGGGTGCGTTCGACGACGCCGATGTCGCCGTCACCTGGCATCCTTATCCCTTCTGGGAAGTGGCGGTGACACCCTCACTCGCCAACACCCGCGCCGACTTCACTTTCACCGGGCGCACCTCGCATGCCGCCGCCTCGCCGCATCTCGGCCGCAGCGCGCTCGACGCGGTCGAATTGATGAATGTCGGCGTCAACTACATGCGCGAGCACATGCCGAGCGACGCGCGCGTGCATTATGCGCTGCTCGACACCGGTGGCATCGCGCCCAATGTGGTGCAGGCCCATGCCCGCGTGCGCTATTCCATCCGGGCCCGAGACCTGCCCGGCATGAACGAGCTGGTCGGGCGCGTGCACAAGATCGCGCAGGGCGCGGCACTGATGACGGAAACCAAAATGGAGATGAAGATCATTTCCGCCGTCTCCAACCTGCTGCACAACGCGCCGCTGGAGCAGGCGCTGCACGGGATCATGGAAGACCTCGGCCCGCCGCATTTCGACGAGGCCGACAAGGATTTTGCCGCGAAAATCCAGGCGACGCTGAGCGACAAGGACATCGCCAGCGACTATGACATGATCGGCATGGAGCCAGCCGACCGGCCGCTTGCCGACTTCATCGTGCCGCTCGATGCCAAGCGCAACCCGAAGATCGGCTCGACCGATGTCGGCGATGTCAGCTGGGTGGTACCGACCGCGCAGGTCCATGCGCCCACGATCGCGATCGGCACGCCGCTTCACACCTGGCAGGTGGTGGCGCAGGGCAAGAGCGCGCACGCTCACAAGGCAATGGTGCAGGCCGCCAAGGCCATGGCCAGCCTCGGCATCAAGGCGTTGACCGAGCCCGCGCTGCTCGCGGCCGCGAAAGCGGACCTGAAGAACCGCACCGCGCGCACGCCCTATGTCAACCCGTTGCCGCAAGACGTCGCGCCGCCGCTGGATATGTCGCTGAGCTGAGCGGGCATAGCGCATGCGTGCCATGCGCAAATTGCCCGTCGTGTTACTCTGTCGCAGGCCTCGGCGCTTGCTGCGTCGGGCAAATCAGTGGCCTTAATTCGCACGTCCCGCCTCCACCAAGAGGGGCGTATCGCGATCGTCACGGACGTAGGAAGCGGGATGCGATGGACGCGTGAGCGCGGCAGACGAAGCGCGCTGATGGGGACGGCGAAATCGCGTGGTCTCGATCTCCCGACGCTGGGATCAACCCTTGGGCTCAAGAGCCCGGGGGAACGGTGGCTAAAAAGCCCGGACACCGGAGAGAGCGCGTATAAGCCGTAAACCATTGCGCAGGGAA
>CAWDJS010000003.1:0-144899 GCA_963802585.1 uncultured Alphaproteobacteria bacterium
CTCCATCGTTGCTCGCCCGGGCGGATGAGGTGATCGAATAACTTACTTCCGGTAGTGGCACGTTTGCGACATCCGGCCGACCCCTCGGAATGTCCGCCGATGGAGTAGACCGGAAGTGATCGGCCGACCGTCAAAACGGTGCTTTTGACCCGGCCACGGCTCCGGTCGGGTACACAGCAATGGCCCCCACCGCGGCTGCAAATGTGGTGTTGAGTTGTGCTAATCGGGTTGAGATTACGGTTTCTTCCTCAGGCCAGCTATCGCTCAAGCGCCGTCAACAGCGACTAGGGGGCGAACATGTACGAAGTTCTGATATTGCTGGTTCTCGTAAATTTAGGCTTCACCAGCTACATCTGGCGAACGGTCAGGCGTGGCCCTAAGCGGAAATTTCTAGGTAAGCTGCTAAATGGCAAGCCCATCACGCCCAATCATACACCGTCTTCGTTACGAAACGGCACCGAGCTCCGAATCACCGACGAGGATCGACGGTTCTTCTCCGATTTCGGGATGTTTGCCGACGCTCTAAACCACAGGTTCGAGCCAAACGAGCCCTGGCGGTTGCAAGAACGACCTAACGCTGAACTCACAGGCCGCGAGGAACCAGAGTACGGTCGTCGTTACGAGATTTTCTATAACGAATATAGCGTTGGAAACCTGCAGATTTTTGCGAGTCATCACTACGGCCTCGCTGATCCACAGGTGGGAACCGAAATCGAGTTGCAGTACGCTCGATTGCTGCCGCTTGGCGAAATCAACAGGTTCATTTCTGCTATCGCTAACTTTACGGCATCAGGAAATGCAGAAGAAGCTCAGCGTGTAAAAAATGCGCTTCATGAAACGATGCTCAATGAGCTCTGGCATCATGAGTTCGACCCCGACTTAGATAGCCGGAATAGCGGCGGATCAATCGAGCTTCGGTTTGATGGATCAGCGGCGGCTTTTTTGAGGACTTCAACAAACCGGAAAGCCCGCTCGATCTGACGGAACATCCGAGCCAACCCGCTTTAAAAACCGACATCGTCGCTTTCGGCCTTGGAATCTAAAAGTGGGTGATCAAAAACAGGTCACGGAACGTCCGAACCTGGCGGGTACTCGAGTCCGGTTCTGGCACGAACCGGACCTCCAGCGATGTCCGCTATTCGGTCGCTATCGGGGGAAGACCCGACATGGCGCAGAGAGCCCGATTCGGCCGAGAATGACCCGAATGAGACCTGGACGGATGGAAGGAGGGGTGATCCACGCCGCCGGCACTGGGCTGGAACACCTGACGCCTTCAGCGCAGCTTATGGTAGCCGGACCGCCTGTTGATTTGGATCAAACGTAGGCACTCTGGAATTGCGGTGCATTGGCAGCATTTAAGCGACTAACTCGCGAGAACGTTCGACCAACCCGAAAAGGGGAAACATCATGTCCAAGGACAGCAAACCGACGAAAAAAGGCACCGTGTCCAAGGACAGCAAACGTACTGAAAAGGGCGCTGTGTCCAAGGACAGCAAACCTACTGAAACGCACGCCGTGTCCAAGGACAGCAAACCAGCTGAAAAGGGCGCCGTGTCGAACGATAGCAAACCAGCTGAAAAGGGCACCGTGTCCAAGGACAGCAAACCTACTGAAAAGCACGCCGTGTCCAAGGACAGCAAACCTGCTGAAAAGGGCACCGTGTCCAACGATAGCAAACCAGCTGAAAAGGGCGCCGTGTCCAACGATAGCGAACCAGCTGAAAAGGGCGCCGTGTCCAACGACAGCAAACCTGCTGAAAAGGGCACCGTGTCCAACGATAGCAAACCAGCTGAAAAGGGCACCGTGTCCAACGACAGCAAACCTGCTGAAAAGGGCACCGTGTCCAATGACAGCAAACCAGCTGAAGAGGGCGCCGTGTCCAACCACAGCATACCTTCTGAAAAGGGCACGGCTGGCGAGACGCCGTTTTTTGACTTCACCAAACTTATGAGCCAGTTCCGACTTCCAGGCGTCGACTTCGCAGTGCTTGTGGACCGTGAACGAAAGAACATCCAAGCTCTCGCCGAAGCGAATAGGATCGCTTTCGAGGGCTGGCAGCGCCTCGTTCGTCGGCAAGCAGAAATCCTCCAGGAAACGATGAAGAAAGTGGTTGCCGATGCCGGCCAGCTTGACGCCATGAAGCGCACGGATCTCGCCAAAGAGGGTTTCGAAAAGGCCCTGGTTAACATGCGAGAACTAGCGGAGATGGCTTCCAAATCTCAGAGAGAGGCCTTCGAGGTGGTTCGCAAGAGGATCGAAGAGAACGTGGAAGGCATCAGAAATTTTGGAAAAAACGCTGGAGAATGAACTGCCTTTCGAGAAGCGTAACCAGCGTCCAGCTCCATGGTTCTCTGGTAAGCTGGAGTGAAAACCAAATCAGTCGAAGCGGCCCGGCTATCTAGCAACCTAGAAAGCGAGACGGTCAGACCGCTGGGCGGCAAACGTCTGCATCTCGTTGACCTCACGTGGATAGAACAGGCTGAAGTCCTACTTCGTCCGCTGGAATGTTTGGTTCTGAGGTGGAGCGACATGGTTTCGCGTGGCCGCAAATTCCGCTTTTTTGCGCGTGGCGAAATGCCTAATATGGCACAAAGCGGAGTGGTGCGTTGTCCGAGTTGAGTCCGTGATGCGCTCCAAAGCGGACATCCTTCGACAAAATCGGTCCACTATTGAGATGTTTCGGTCGTGTTGGCTTTTTCACGCCATTGCAAAAAGCGCTGAAGCAACTGCTGAGATTGCTCGTGACTAGCCGGCTGGCTAGGCGGTGACGCGAGGAGTGCTTTGAACTCTGCGAGCTCGGGCTTCGATTCGACGTCTCCTCGGCTCGACTGAGGCGGAGCGGTGCTCGTCGATCCCATTATGTCGGAAGGGGTTGAACCGGCGACCGATTGCCGTGAGCCAGGCTTCACGATGACGAACAGCAGCGCCACGACGGCCACGACGCCAGCAACCGCAGCGACGCGAGCGGCAACGCTTAACAGCGCGGCTCGCCGGTCCGAGTCACGCGTATGCCTAGCAGGTTCGTTACTCGCCTTGGGGTCGAGCGAGGCGGGAGGGGAAACTGGCAACGACCTGATGGGTTCCGATCTCGCTCCCTGCGAGACGGATGATCCCAGCTTCACTGCTCTTTCGCTCAACCGGAGAGGCGTGTAGTCGAGCTCAGGATTATCGGGGTCGAGAGGGTCTTGCTCACTGAAGCGACTCATAAGCGTCCTCCCTTTAGTGCCTCAATCACTCATTGTGAATCACCCTGGAAATAACCTACAGCAACAGGCCGGCAATATCATCGCTCGTTGACGCCTCCGGATTTATGGGTTCGCGTCCTGGGGATAAATTTGCACTTCTCGGGCTAAGCCCGTCCCGGCAGAGTTGGTATTGGTTTGCTCGCGCGGTGCACATTTCGGACCTGACGGGCTCAGCTGATCATTTCCGTTCTTGAGGGTAAAGCGGACCTCGCGGGAGGGCCCGTCGACTTCCGCGTTTGGACCCTGAACGGAGGTTGGGTCGCAGCGTGTGCGGCCGATTGTTGGCCTTTCTCCCCGCCAGCCCGTCACAAAGTGCTAGGTTTTAGGAATTGGCGGGCGTTCCGGTCGGGCCCGCCATCACATTCTCGGCGCCTGCAACGAATGCAAAAATAAGAAAGGGAGAAGTTCAAATGTGGATAATGGCGAACAACAGCTACCTGTCGATCGTAAGCAAGAATTGTGGCCCGACTGAACTGCTAGTCAGGGCTCGGCGTGCCGGGGATATCGAGAAGGTATTCCCAAATGCCAAGGTAACCCGGCAAACCGACAGTGATTATCTATATCGAGCAATTCTAACACGCGATGTGGTGAAACAGGCCTTGGCCGCAATGATCGACCTTATCGATTATCCGAACTTCAAGGATAGCGTTGAAGACAGGTCGTTGCATGCTGCCTATGTCAGTGTCTGGTGTGCAATGGCGGGACTACAACATCCGCCGCCAGAGATAGAACGAGCGACCCATGCAAGGTCAGCTCTAACCTCGAAAAACACACGGTAGCATTTAGGCGGGTTTTTATTGGACCCAAACTTGCTTGCGCGTGCTACGCGTTTTTACACAGCCAAGACCCGAAGCGGACAGCAGGTCCGGGCGACCGCCTGCCGCGGAGTTTGACATGTCCTAGTTCTCCGAGCTGTCCCCATAGCCCTCAGTGGCCTGGTTTGATTTGGCGGTGCAGTCCGAGATCGACAAGCTGGCGGCGCGGCAGAAGACCGGGACCTGAAACCGAGGTCAGCTCAGGCCGGGCGAGCCGCGAGGCGCAGTTTGCGGATTGCAGTGAGGACAAAGAATTGTATCGGGCGCAAGTCCGAAGCTAAGGTGAACCGGAAATCAACGGTCGACGCGCAAGCCAACGCTGATGAACCTGAAGCGGCTGCCCGGCACACTGCTCTAAGATCAACGTTCCGCGTCGCCCGGACAAAAAGTCCCGGCGCCGAAGCGCCGTAGATGGTTGCCAGCCATAAAGGCTGCGAAGTACGGTGACGGAACCAGCTCGTTAGAAATGAGCAAGGACGGGGAGAAATGCATCATGATTGTACGCAGCGCTCTTTGCGCCATGTGTCTGGCCGGCCTCGTCGGTGGCGGCATGGCCCAGGCCGGAACCAACGATATCCTGATTGGCATTGACAACAAGATCACCTACGGACCCGAAGGCCAGATCAATGGCGCTCCGGGTAACGACGCGGTGCTGGTCGTGGACATCTCCGACCCGGCCAAACCCAGGATCCGCGGCAGCTTGCCGCTGACGAATTCGCTCCTGGGCCCGCCCACCAATCTGCAGATTACACCCGACGGCAAGTTGGGCCTCGTCGCGAATTCCGTGGTTCACGTCCAGGAGGGTACCTCCTGGAAATCGGTCCCCGATGACAAACTGTACGTGATCGACCTCACCGCCGACCCGCCGAAGTTGGTCGACACGGTCGCCGTGGGGCGGCAGCCGTCCGGTTTGTCGATCTCGGGGAAGGGCGACCTCGCGTTGATCGCCAACCGGGACGGCAAGAGTGTCTCTGTCGTCTCGATCCTGGGGATGACGGTCAAGGCCGTCGGCGAGGTCCCGCTGGACCAGCAGGCTGCGGCCGTTGTCGTCGCTCCCGATGGCAAGCGCGCCTTCGTCTGCCTGAACCTCGTGAACAAGATCGGCGTGCTCGCGATCGACGGACAGAACGTGACCTACGACAAGTCGATGGACATTCCATCGGCATTCAATCCCTACAACATCGACATCACGCCAGATGGCAAATACGTCATCGCCTCGAATACCGGCGCACAGAAGAACAACGCCGATGCCGAGGTGATCATCGAAGCGACCGGCCCGCATCCCCACGTGGTCGACGTGATGGCACCTGGCACCGGACCGGAAGGTTTCGCGATCGCACCCAATGGAAAGGTCGCAGCCACCCCGTTGCTGCTCGGCACCGGTGCCAAGGACAGCGACTGGTTCAAGACCAAGGCCGGCGAACTCGTTGTGATGTCGATCGGCACCGACGGCAAGCTGACGGTGACTGCGCGCGCACCGCTCGGCGGACTGCCGGAGGGCATCGCGTACAGCCCGAACAGCGAATACCTGTATGTGGGCAACTATTTCGATAAGGACTTGCAGGTGTTTCACCTCGCTAACGGGACGCTCACCGAGGCAGGCCCCAGGCTGAAGCTGCCAGGCCAGCCAGCGTCCATGCGCGGGCCGGCTCGGTAGAGCAATGCGTGCCCATTCCGCGCAGACTTGATCCGCGGAATGGGAGTTGAGCAAGCAGCCCTCCGCAGCGATCCCAAGGAGCGCAGCAAGCGCGCTTTTGCATGTCTGCTGGCACTTCTCGGAAGTGGCAACAAAGTGAAGCCCGAGCACGCTGCTCTCGACATTCGTGCTGCCGGGAGCTCCTCGCGAGCGATCATGCCTGGAGCAGGCCAAGGCGTTCGCGCGAGCCGAGCGGGACAAGATTCGCCTGCGGCGGCCCGATGCTGACGATATCTGCTCACCCAGGCAAAGCAGACATCCCGCCGCAAGGCCGCGACTTCAGATTTTGACTGCCGGCTGAACCGGACATTGGGCGAAACGTTTTACAACAGACGGCTACGACCCGAACCAGGACATGATGTGCGGCCGCGTTGACCTGGATCAATAGAGACAAGCGGCATCGTAAGAAGGATTGAAAGCTGTCATATCCTCCGGGCCAAGGTTAGCTTAATTGAGCTACATCGGATCAGCATCAAAGAAATGGCGCAGGCCGTTCATAACTGTGGTGCTGCTTTCACTGTTCGCAGCATTCAGTCGATCCAGCGACGCTGGAACGGACCTCACGACGGAGCAGCCCTTTAAATCCCGCAGTGAGGTTCGCCAACAGGGCGCGGTGACCGTTCGCGCTGCGGTGCTGACCGACGACGAAAGTGAACGATATTTCGGCGCGTCTCTGGCTGACCATGGCATCCAGGTCGGTTGGCTGAGCGTAGACAACGCCAGCGATTTACGGCTTCGCTTTCTCCCGATTGTCACGGACCCGAACTATTTCTCGGCGCCAGAAGTCGAACGGTTACTTCGCGTTTGGTGGCGCGGCAGTGCCAATGCATCGATTGCATCGGTGGTAGCGCAATCCCCGATGTCGGATGTGATCCCGCCAAAGCGAACCGCTGCAGGCTTCGTCTTTACGCATCGTGAAGGTGGGTTGAAGCTGTTTGAGGTTGGGTTCGAGACCGATAGGCAGACGCTTCGATTCCGGTTCGTGCTGCCGGTCGGCGGCTCCTCATACGCGATAGAAAAAGTCGACTTTGGAAGCATTTATCCGCCGGCTACAGTCGAAGCTGTTGATCTTGCGGCGCTACGCGAAAAGCTGGCGCAGCTCCGCTGTTGCACTACCAACAAGGCGGGTAATACCAACGGAGATCCCCTCAATATCGTAGTCGTTGGACGCGGCATCGATGCGCTATTTGCTTTCATCGAACGAGGCTGGAGGCTTGACGAGCCCTTCGATCTCCACAGCATTTACCGAACTATACGGGCCTTCCTGTTTGGCAGCGAATATCTCAACGCACCGGTCAGTCCGCTGTATGTTTTCGGGCGCCAGCAGGATGTCGCACTGCAGAAGGCACGCGACACCGTCAGCCAACGCAATCACCTACGGCTGTGGTTGGCACCGTTCACGATCGACGGGCTTCAGGTTTGGGTTGGCCAAATCAGTCGCGACATCGGCATTAAGGTGACCACGCAATCTTGGTATCTGACGACCCATGTTATCAGCCCGGACGTGGATCAGGACCGCTTCTATTTGATGCAGGATTTGATCTTGTCGGGAGCTGTTTCACGCTTTGGCTTCGTACGTGGCGTGGGCGTATCGTCCATGCCCGATCCACGAGTAAATCTCACCGGCGAGCCCTATTTGACCGATGGCCTGCGGCTGGTGTTGTTTCTTAATGGGCCGCGGCAGGCCCTCGACCAAATCGATTTTCTGGATTGGGAGCGCGTTTCCCCCTAGGAATGGCCGAGCACGAATCGGTTTGGCTCAACCCGGACATGCCGACCCCACTGCTCAATGTCTGCTATCGGGTGAGGAGCGGAAAATATCTGCTCGCAGCGAGTATTTCCGCCTTTGACTGTTACCGGCGACATCTCGGAAGTCGCATTTCGAGGCCGTCAGGTCCGTTTTTGGCCCCAAAGGAGACACTGATGCCTCGCCTCGACAGGCCTCTTCGGCTCGCGCGCGACCAAGACGGTTCAGTCTTCCGAGCGCAGCCCCGCTTCGATGCGCTGGATTAGCCGCTCCCGCAAGGAAGGCACCACGTCGCCGAGGACGACGAAAGTGCGGACGATGGGCAAATACGGCTTCATGGCCGCCGTCAGCTCCGCGAACGACATGCCGGCCAGCTGCGCGTATTCGGATTGCGCCGCCGCATTGGTCGCGCGCGGACGCTCCGGATTGTCGGCTATTTCCGGGGCGAGTTCGGAAAGGATGACATGCAAGAACCCTAGGTCGACGGCGGCGGGCGCCCGCATCGCGAAAGTCCAGTCGACGAGCCTTGGGCCTTCGGCCGTCATGATCACGTTGCCGGTGCTAAGGTCGCAATGGCAGAGCCCGTCGCCGGGCGGCAGGCGATCGATCAGGGCGAGGATATCCGTGGCGATGTGCTTCGGAACCTTCCCATCGTCGTGCCGCAACTCGGCCTCCATATACTCGCGCAGGGAAAGGACCTCCGGCGGCGGGGGCGTCTTGTGAACGGACATGGCAAGAGCCGCGACGATCGCGCCCGCCTGTTCGAACGTCACCGCGCCGGTTCGCGAGAGATGCCAAAGGGTCGGTCCGTCGAGGCGCTGCATCACGATGCCGAAGCGCCCGTCCAGCATCACCTCGCCGAACACCTCCGGCACCGGGACGCCGGTGGCGCGCACGGCGCGGATCATGCGTACCTCGTGCCGGCCGAGCAGATGAGAGACGCCGGCCTTGAACAGCTTCACAACTTGCCCTGGCGCCCAGGAGTAGGCTTCGGAGAAGGCGCCTTCACCGATCTTTTCCCCCAGCGATCCCTGCATGCCCGTTCTCCGCCGTGCAGAGGAAACACCGGCAGCGAGCAAAAAGGAACCCCTCCCGTCGCGTGGGCCGCCGGACATTGTGATCGCCTTTCAACCTGCAGAGACCTTCGTCCACTCCGCTAAATGGTCCCAAGTCTGCTTCTGGCACGATCCGGACCAACCGGGTCGGTCTGATGATGTCCGTTGTTCGGGGCAGACCGAAGGTGGCGTTTCGGGGCCGGCAGGACCGCTTTTGACTCTGCACTGACATTGGCGATGGCCTATCACGGTAGCTTTGCAACAAAGGCCGTGCTTCAATCGCCGTATTCGATACTTCAAGAATATAGGGATCAAAAGAATGATTAAGTATGCAGCGTTAGGCACACTCGTTGGCTTGAGCTTGATTACGTCTATGACCGCCCACGCTCAATCAAGCAAGAGAACCGAACTAACGAAGGGTGATTTGACCGGCACAAATATGGAGATTGTTGTCGGGACTGTTGAAGTACCGCCAGGAGCGTCCGGAGTACTTCACACCCATCCGGGCGACGAAGCCTATTATGTTATCGACGGCGCTACCGCGTTGTTGCCAGATGGCAAGTCAATTAACTTCGAACCGGGCATAGCCAGAATCAACGTTCGCGATGTGCCGCATGGGGCTTTCAAAGTTACCGGCGACAAAACCCTTAAACTTCTTACCGTCCATGTCGTCGATAAAGGCAAGCCGATGACGGTTCCGGTCAAATAGGCCAAGCGCTAAATCTTCACTAAGTTAGCCCTCGCAAGTGCCGACGAGTTGATCGAATGCAGCAGCCGATGTTGCGCTGCACGAGTTCGTTCGTGGCACGTTTGAGACATGCCAACGGGCACTGCGAATGTCCGCTCTCGGGGACACTTCGGAAGTCCCGTTTCAGCGTTGTCAGGACCGTTGTTGACCCGAAGCAGTCCTCCGCTCGAATCGCAGCTTGTTTCTCATTCGATCACATCGTCGGCGCGGATTAGGATAGAGGGCGGAATCGTCAGATCGAGTGCTCTTGCCGCTCGCAAATTGATCACAAGTTCGAATCTAGTCGGTTGCTCAATAGGCAACTCGGCGGGATGAGCACCGCTGAGTATCTTGTGGACGTAAGTTGCAGCGCGTCGCCAGATATCCTCGATATCGGCCCCATAGGAGATGAGCCCACCGGCATCAACGAACGGCCTCAACTCATGCATTGCGGGGAGTCGGCTTTGAGCGGCGAGTTCGGCAATTTGCCTGCTGAGGCTGAAAAGGATTCCTGACGCCGGAATGAGAAGTGCGCCAGCGCCCGCATCGGCCGCAACCTTGAATGCCTTCGCGATTTCCGACGAATCCCGAACTTCGACAGATACTACCTTCCAGCCCTGTTTCAGCCCTTGAGCTTGAGCTACCGGCCACAATTCGGGGTTACTCGGATCCCAGAGAACCGCCACGGTTTCGGTACCCGGGACGAGTTCTTTAAGAATTTGCAGACGCTTGCCCGTGAGCTCCAGAGTCTGCAGACTCATGCCGGTGAAGTTTTCTCCCGGGCGAGCAAGGCTCTGCGCGAACCCCTGGTTCACCGGATCGGGCGCAGCCGTCATGATAATGGGGATAGTGTTCGTGGCCTGTTTGAGCGCGGATAGGACCGTACCGCCGCCGGTCGCAACGATGATATCTACGTGGAGATCAACTGGTCCAGCAATTGCTGAAAGGGCATCGGTGCCGCGCGGCTCGGTGACAAAATCGCGGCCGAAAACGTAACCGAGCTCGGCCATTCCGCGCAGGAACGCACGGACAGTGCGATTGCGAGGCAGCGAGCCTGTCATGTCCGCGGTTGGACCGCCGATGCTCACAATGCCGATACGCGCTACTCTGCTTGCCGGCTGAGTGCGAGCCGATATCGGCCACGTCAAGGCCACAGCGCCGGTCAACCCGATAAACCTGCGACGGTCCATCATTGTCTCGAACGGCCCTTGTCGACGACCAGCCCTGCTCAAGCTTGAATAGCGACGCACTTGCTGTCACGCAAGCGTCTGGTCTTGATCCGTCGCGATTGGCGCAGTGCGGCGACAGGTCTGGAGTCGGGAGCGACCGGAAGTCACTAGCCAGAACCCGTATGTGGACCAAAGGCCGACACTAGGTATCGTACTACCAACATTTCATGTCATATGTGCCGAAATCGCTAACGCTTGGAGAACCGATGAGACGGCGAGACTTCATCAGGCTTAGTGTTGGCTCCGCAAGTGCATTTCCGCTCGGCGTTAGCGCACAACAGCCAAGAAAGTGGCGCGTCGGCTTTCTGCATCCCGGACAATCCGCACTAGTGACTTTTCGCGTTGTGGCCTTCCGGGAAGGGTTAGGAGCGCCTTCCGTTGACGATGCAGAGATCATCGTTCGCCTCGCGAACGAGCAACTCGGTAAGTTGCCCGCCATGGCGGTTGATCTGGTCGATCAACGGGTTCAGGCGATCTGCGCGGTCAGTCCCCCGGCCGTACAGGCTGCGCGAGACGCTACACGGTCCACTCCGATCATTGCGATGGACTTGGAGTCAGACCCGGTAGCCAACGGGTGGGCTGCCAGCCTCGCCCATCCCGGCGGTAACATTTCAGGAGCTTTCCTCGACTTGCCGGGCTTCAATGCAAAGTCGTTGCAGTTGCTTCGCGACGCCGTGCCTACCCTCAAGAAGGCCGCAATACTCTGGCATCCGGTGAGCGGTGTCCTGCAGTTGGACGCAGTGCGCAGCGCTGCATTCACCCTCAATGTCACGCTTGAGGTCTTCGAGGTTAGCCGCCCCTCCGACTTCGAGGACGTCATGCAAGCGGCATCGAAAGCACGGGTTGATGGCGTCTTGATGCTGTCATCGCCACTGTTCGGAGGCAATCCGGAGCTGCTGGCTGACCTGACGCTGAAAAACCGGCTTCCGGCGATCAACATCTTCCCAGACTTCGCCCAAAAAGGCGGTCTCATTGGTTACGGTCCCGAACTCCAGAGCCTCTTCACCCAAGCGGGAGTTTTAACGCGCAAAGTGCTGCAGGGTGCTGCAATCGGCGATCTACCAATCGAGCGCCCGACCCGGTTCAAGCTTGTGGCTAATCGTAAGACAGCTCGCGAGCTCGGTTTGACATTGCCGACATCCATTCTACTCAGCGCCGACGAGGTGATTGAATGATGTCCGCTTCTGGCGTGCGCCGTGCAAAGGCGGCGCTTTCCAGTGGGTGCAAGCCCCACCCGGCAAGCGCTCCAGCCGGAAGCAATCGGAGCAGTCATGGAGGTAACGAAGTGGCTGAAGCCTTCGATTAGCGTGTCACGAATTGGTGGCAGCGCGAGTGTGCAGGCCGCAACGCGAGTGAACGTCGAGCAAGCCTCGAAAAGGACGATGTGTAGGCCGACCCGACTGCCATATCGGGGAAGGCTGAAATGGCTGGGCGAGTTGAGCGAAGATTACGCCCCGCTGCTACACCGGGGTATTGGCGGCGGCATGTACACAAGGAAACCGGCTTTCGTTGTTGAACGATCGCATCTCGGCCCATTCGATCGCGGCGGCTTTCCTGGCGAACGCGGCAACGATGCGATGATCGCGGCGAACGATGAACGGCAGGTTGTCGACGACATCGTCGATCGGAATCGGCGCCGTGCCGGGAGCTTTCTTGACTGGATTGAACATTGACATGCGTTAGAGGATGTCCCCGCTGTCGCGGTGTCTGCCCGCTCGTTTGAGGGCCTCGATCAGCTCCTGCGCTGAGAATCGCTTGATCAAAAGAGCAATGCACCCGGACGCCGGCGCAGCCTTGCGAACAGCGGGGTCGTCATTGCCGGTTATGTAACTAACCGGCACAAAAATTCTATCCGCCTTGAGACGGTGCCTCAGTTCGATGCCCGATCCATCCTTCAGGTCGATGTCGAGGACGACGCAGATCGCAGTTTCAAAATCAGTGTGCGTTCTAAAAGCCTGTGCAGATGAAAACAGGACGGATTTATAATCGTGCTGACGGAGTAGTCGCGCTAGTCCCTCCAGCATCCCGTAGTCATCTCGACCACCAGGACGATGTTCCGATATTGCAAGCTACGACATCCTGAAAGGGCTTCCCCAAGGGTGCCGACATGGGCCTAATTCGAGCGCTCCGTGAAGCTGAGCAGATATCCATTTTCGGAAAAGTTCAACGGCCGACGCTGCTCTCGACCCTTCGTGCTGCCGGGAGTTCCTCGCGAGCGATCATGCCTGGACCAGGCCCATCTCGGACATTCGCTGGTGACGGCGTTTCGCACGGTGGTGAACAGCACGCCGGTGGGTGGCGCATTGACTGGTTGATCTAGTTGCCGGCCGTCAGTACGGCGCGCACGGTGTCGATCTCCGAAATGATGAAATCGAAGAACGTGCGCACCCGCGGCATATGCCGGAGGTCGGGATGCGTCAGCAGATATATCGGCGAATAGAGTCCAGGTAATGGGCCGAGCACGGAGACAAGGTCCGTCTCCCGAGCCGCAAGCGGCACGGGGAGAGGCGCAAGGCCGGCGCCTGATTTCACGGTCATAAGCAACCCCGGCACGGTATTGCTTCGGGCGACGACCCTAGCGGTGGGAGCAACCGACCGAAGCCATTTGGCCGCGTGATGGTCCCGGATGTCGCCATCGAATTCGATCACCGAATGACCGGCGATGTCTTCGGCGCGCTCCACCCGGCCGTAGCGATCAAGGTAGGCTCGGCTGCAATAAAGCGCCCAGGGCACATCGGCAATCTTGCGTCCCACGAGCGTTTCTTCGTTCGGAACGCCGGCGCGGATCGCGACATCGGCTTCGCCCTTGGCGATATCGAGGAAATGGTCGCTCATGATCAACTCGACCCGCAGGCCGGGATGTCGGCTGTGAAAGGTCTCTAGCAGCGGCGATTGCATCAACCGGGAGCCGATCAACTCCGAGCATGTCATCCGGACCGAGCCGGTTGGTGCGTCGTCGGCCACAACCAGATAGCGCTCGAGCGAGCCGACGGCTTTTTCGACTTGTTCAGCCCAGGGCTGCAACCCCGTGCCGAACTCGGTCAGCCGGTAACCCGTTGCGTGCCGGATAACGACATTCCGCCCGATACGCTTTTCCAGCTCGGCTAGCCGGCGGTGAACGGTCGACTGACTGAGATTGAGCGCCTTCGCGGCCGCGATAGTGCTGCCGTGGCGGGCCACCGCGAGGAAATGCCGAAGATCGTTCCAGTCAAACATGAGCTATTCAATCTTGACTTTGCACGACGCAATCTTGCGGCTGCCAACGTCCGGAAAATACGCCTAAGGCTGCCCCATTAACAATCGATAATGAGGAAGGCAGGCGGTCATGCTCAGGAATTCCTTACGGTTATTTGCCGCGTCAGCGCTGGTTGGCACGCTGTTCACCGGCGCAGTTGCAGCGCAAGAGACCATCAAGGTGGGGCTGGTCATGCCGCTTACCGGGGTTTTGGGCCCGGTCGGAAAACAGGCCGTAGCCGGGGCACGACTTTACGTGGCGCGGCATGGCGACGTGGTCGCCGGGCGCAAGATCGAACTGGTCGTCAGGGACGACGCCAGCGTTCCGGACAATTCAAAGCGAATTACCCAGGAGTTGATTGTCTCCGACAAGGTCGCCATCCTCGGCGGCGGCCTCACGCCGAACGTGCTGGCCATTGCTCCGTTGGTCAACGAGAGCAAGACTGCAACTGTGGTGATGGTGTCGGGAACGTCGATCGTCACGGAACGGTCGCCCTATTTTGTGCGCACGAGCTGGACCCACGCCCAGCAAGCCAGCGTGCTGGCCAATTGGGCGGCGAAGAACGGGTCGAAGCGCGCCACCATCATCGCTTCGGACTGGGCGCCGGGGCATGAGGCATCGGGGGTATTTTCCGCCACCTTTACCCAGGCGGGTGGCGTCATCGTGGAAGCGCTCAAGGTACCCTTGGCGAACCCCGATTTCGCGCCTTTTCTTCAGCGCGCACGCGACGGTAATCCGGATACGCTCTTCATCTTCGTTCCCGCCAGTCAGGCGGCCATCCTGGCCAAGCAATTCGTCGAACGCGGGTTGGATAAGTCAGGCATAAAGCTTATCGGTCCTGGCGATATCGCCGACGACGAAGACCTGCCGGGAATGAGCGACGCCATGATCGGCACGGTGACGGCAGGCTTCTATTCCGCCCATCACCCTTCGGCGATGAACAAGGAATACGTCGCTGCTTTCCAGAAGGCCAACTCCAACGTGCGGCCGAATTTCATCAGCGTCAGCGCTTACGACGGCATGCACCTGATTTATGAGGCACTAAGGAAGACCGAAGGCAAGACGGATGGTCCGGCGCTCGTGGAGGCCATGAAGGGAGTGGCATGGGAAAGCCCGCGTGGCCCGATGTCGATCGATCCAAAGACCCGCGACGTAGTTCAGGACATCTATATTCGTCGGGTCGAGAAGGTTGATGGCGCGCTTTACAGCGTCGAATTCCAGACATTCAAGGCGGTCAACGATCCGACCAAAGTTGCAAACAGATAGTCCGGACTTTCCAGAGCGAGAGGCCCCGCGTAGCGGAGCTTCCCCGTGAACGAGACTCAAGACCAGGGGACACGCTACGCATGATCACGATCGACCAGCTCCGATATGTTCGCCTCGGGACACGCGACCTTTCCGCGGCCGTCGATTTCGCCGAGCGCGTTCTCGGCCTGCAATTGGTCAACCGGAGCGAAACTGCCGCTTACTTCCGCTCCGACATGCGCGATTACACGCTGGTCTTCTTTCTCGGTGAATCCACGGAAAGTGCCGTTGGCTTCGAGATACACGGACGGGCGCAATTCGACGCTGCCATCACGGAGCTCTCGCAACACGGTATCGAAGCCGCTATTGGCACGGAGCAGGCCTGCGCAGCGCGGAAAGTGCGCGCACTGGCGAGTTTTCGCGATCCCAGCGGCAATATGATCGAACTCGTTCTGAGGCCGCTCCATTCGGGGTGGCGCCATTTCCCCGCGCGCGATGTCGGAATTGTTGGTTTGCAGGGCGTCGCACTTCGCAGCCAGAACGCGTCGGCATGCGAAGCGCTGTGGACGACATTGTTCAACGGTCGCGTCAGCGATTGGGTCGGGGAAGCGGCGTTCCTTCGGTTCGACCAGGCGCATCATCGCCTCGCTTACTACCCCTCGGCAGGTCGAGGGATTCTTTCGATCGATTTCGGCGTTGAGAACGTCGATCTCCTGATGAGGAACAATTACTTTCTGCAGTCGGCGCAGGTGAAGATCGTCCACGGCCCCGGGCGGCGTCCGACTTCGAACCAGATATTTCTCACCTTTGCCGGTCCTGATGACACGCTATTTTCCTTCGTCGCGGAGGGCGACGAAATCAAGGATGAGACTACCCACCGGCCCCGACAATTTCCCCGCACGGGTTCGTCATTCTGCGCTTGGGGCAGCGAGAGCGATACTCGCGAATTTTGCTGAGAGGCAATAATGGGAGTTGTTATGATCAACCTGCTGGACGTGAGCTATGTCAGGCTTGGAACGCGGGACCTGGATGGTGCGACGCGGTTTGCCGTCGACTACCTCGGGTTGGAGATTTCTGAACACAGAAAAGCGGCGGTTTGTTTCAAGTCGGATGCCCGCGAGCATACCCTCTGCTATTTCGAGGGTAATCCTGCCGAGCAGGCGGTCGGTTTCGAGATCCGCAACAAGGACGATCTTGACGCGGCGGCAGCCGAGCTGGAGCGGCTTGGCCATGGCGTCAGGAGCGGCACCGAAAGCGAGGCCACAGCACGCCGCGTCAAAGGTTTCATCGCATTCAAGGATCCCAGCGGTAACAGCATTGAGCTCGTCTATCGGCCCGCCCATTCCGGCAAGCGCTACTGCGGCAGCCGCGATGCCGGGATTACTGGCTTTAGTCATGTCGGCCTTTGTTCCTCCGACGTGACCCGCGATGAGCAGTTCTGGACCCATGTCTGCAATGCTCGCGTCTCCGATCGTATCGGCGATGCCCCACTGCTACGTATCGATGAGGTTCATCATTCGATCGCGTTGTTTCCATCGGACAGCAACGGAGTCCAGCATATCAACCATCAGGTCGAGACCGGCGACGACGTGATGCGCTCCTATCATTTCCTGCAGGAAAAGGGCGTCCCGATAACATTCGGACCGGGACGGCATCCATCCTCATCGGCCCGCTTTCTGTATTTCGAGGGACCCGACGGCATGGTGTTCGAATATTCCTCTGGGGTAAAATCGATTGCCGACGAACTGCTTTATCGCGAACGTCAATTTCCCTTTGACCCCACGGGGTTTTGCCATTGGGGCGCCAAGCCGCAAATCCAGCAATTCGAAAATTAGATCACGGGCCAAGCAAGGATGGCGCGCCGTCTACAGTCTGTCACTATGTGCATCCATATCTGAAATTGACCCATAGCCGTCTTGCGCAACACGCGGCATTTGCGACGCAGTATTTGCACCCGCAGTGAGTGCGGCCACAATCGAGACGTGATACTCTGCGTCCCGTCGTCCTCAAGCTGCGAGAGGATCGAATGAAGCGGCGGGAGTTCATTGCGGCTACAACGGCGCTGCTCGTTTCGCCACGGCGCTCGCTGGCGCAGGGGACACGTCGTCGGCTTGGCGTTCTCTTTCTAAATGAGCTGGTGTCGACCTGGCAAAACGCGTGGCTTGACGGCCTGCGAAACCATGGCTGGATTGATGGAAAAACCCTGATCATCGAATATCGGTTTGCCCGATCCCAGGATCGCCTGCCGGCTTTAGCCGCCGACCTGGTCGCTCTCAGCCCCGATCTGCTCATCGTCGGCAACCCACAAGCAGCCGCAACCCTGAAGTCGGCAACCGCCAACATTCCCATTGTATTCGTGGGGGTGGCTGATCCCGTGGGGATCGGGCTCGTCCAAAGCCTGTCGCGTCCGGGCGGCAACATAACGGGTCTTGCGACCTTCGTGCCGGGACAGTTCACCGGCAAAATGATAGAAACCCTGCGGGAACTAGTTCCTACCGCCTCGAAAATTGCGATCCTGGTCAATCCGGGCAATCCAATGCACAGGTTAGGAGTAGCCGAGGACTACCCCCAAACGGCCCGGAAACTTGGCGTGGCTCTCCCGATAGTAGAGGCGACCACGGCGGAAGAACTAGACATCGCCTTTGCCTCGGCCGCAGCCCAGCACGCCGATGCAATATTTCCCGTTGGCGATCCTTTGACCATTCGCAACGCCACACGAATTACTGCGCTGGCGGCGAAGTATCGTCTGCCCGCGATTTATCTCGGCCGAGAATACGTCGCCGATGGCGGATTGATTTCATACGGCCCGAATTTTCCCGATTTGTGGCTTCGTGCAGGCGGCTACGTCGATAAGATCCTCAAAGGCACCAAGCCTTCCGATCTGCCGGTTGAGCAGCCGACCAAATTTGAGCTGGTTATCAATCTCAAGACGGCCAAAGCACTCGGCCTTACTGTGCCGCCTGCGCTGCTCGCCCGCGCCGACGAGGTGATCGAATAGGAAGCTTTTTGCTGCAATGCATGAGTTTCTTGTTGGCACATTTGAGACATGCCAACTGCACCGCACGATGTCCGCTTTCAGGGGTAACCCGGAAGACATGTGCTCAAGCTGAGTTCTTCTCACTTTGACCCAACTCCGACCTGCGCGTTAGGGCGGCTAGACGGGCAATCTGATCCTAACGGACATGCATGAGGGTCCGGTGCACAAGTGCTGCAAGCTCCGCCTGGTGGCTGGTACCGGTCTTTGCAAACACCTGTTGCAGCTGGCTGCGTGCGGTCGTCGGGGCCACGCCCATCGCGCGTGCGGCCGTCTTCAGCCCGTGCCCGTGAGCGATTGCGATCGCGGTTTGAGCTTCGCGGTAGGTGAGCTCGAACGCGCTCCGAAGCGATTCCACGCTTAGGTTCTCGGGCCGGTCAGGATCGCTGATAAAGAGCACGCCGTAGCCTGTTTCGCCGGGCTGGGCGGACAAGTCGTACATGCCGCTAGGTTTCAGGGGAGCCGCAACGAGCAGCAGCGGCCTTGAATCTTCCCGCTCGATCGGAAGCAGCCCTGCCTCCCCGCGATCGACCGCGCGAGCGATGAGTTCGCGGATGGACTGTGTGCTCGCGCAATCTCGCCCCGCCAGTCGCTGCCCGACGAAAGTTAGTGCCTGCGGATCGCTTGCGATTTCCGACGCTCGCCGGTTGTGCCAGATCCTGCTGCCGGCTTGATCGACGACGATTAATCCCACCGTCAGGTGATCGAGAGCGCCTGATACCAGTTCGGAGCGGAGCGTCGCGACATTAAGGCGCATCTGAAGTCGGGCGGCTCGGTCGAGGTGGGGTGCTAGAAGTTGCATGTACTGCAGATGGCGAAAGTCGAACATCAGGCCGTCCTCCCACAGGGCAGCGATGAGACGGCGGGCGACATGGCCATCCGACCGAGATGCTTCGCGACTGTGCAAGTAGCGCCTGACGATCCGCGTTCCGAGCACCTCCCGAGCACCGACGTCTTTCTGCGACCAGAGAACGCTGAGAAAGACCAGCCTGAGGAATCGGACAATCAAATTGTCGAACTCGGCTGCGTACTGATCCAATGCTCTGAGGTCGGCTCGAGAGAGCAGAAACGTGCCGCGGCACCCGGCCTCCGATGCCGTGGGGTTCCGCTGTGAGTGGAATCCATTTGAATCTGCGGACCAGAAATCGTTTGGACCGCCAATTAGGCGACCGATCTCGCCGATGGTCTCCGGCCACAGCTCCGGTCGCTCCACGGACGCGTAGATGCGGTCGATCAGCGATGCCAGCTCCTTTTCTCCTGACGGCAAGGCAGCGTCTGACATCGAATGCCTCCGATGGGGTTGATCCTAACCTCTGGTCAGCAGCACGTATTCATCCATTTGTAGGAAGACGGGTCCGCACGGTTCGGAGAGCATGGCCACATGAAGCCTCTTAGGACTAAGTGACGGGACCGTAACTGCCCGACTGAACCGGAAAATAATACCTATAAACCGGCAATCAGCCTCGCCGTTAGCAGGGCTACCACGGCTCCGTCAGGCCAACCATTGTCGAGCGGCTCTTGCCGCTCTGTGGCCGCCTCCGGGGTCTACCCTTAGCCCCGACGGCCACGGTACGGATGCTTGGATCAGATCCGCATACGGCAACGTTTCAAAATGTTCTGCAGTAAACACTTCTTGAAATGTAATTCCGATCACAAACGTCTTTTGCAGGCTGCGTCACTGTTGTTACACGATGAGATTGCGGAGTTTCAACGATGAGACACGCTCCATTTCTTACAGCAAAACTCCTTTCCTTCGAAGCTGAAAGCGATCGCCACTGAAACTGTCGCGATGGCGTACCACACCGGTTCAGGCAATCGGAGACATACGATGCCCCCAACAATTGGAAAGCATTTCTCACCCCTGGCTCCCTCAGACAAGGCTATCGCTTCACAGGATGCGCACCTTAACGTTGTGTATCCCCGATGCGTTTGGCAAAGAAACGAGATGCGCCCGAGGAATCCTGAAGACCAGAATGTCTTCAGACAGTGGCGGTTCGGATTTTTCGTCTTTTATGCCGCCTTGGGTTTGCTCCTTGGGGGACTTGCTGTAATCGCGGATCGGCCAGGAACGTCCACTGCCTCGGCGGCGCGGCTCAGCACGGCGACCGCCTCGATTGATACCAGCAGACATCAAAAATAACAATCGAAGCGAGACAACGCATGTCATGGATCGACTTCCTGGGCTTCGTGGCCGCGCTGAGTGTTCTTGCGACTTTCTGCATGACGTCGATTGTGGCGCTTCGAACTGTTGCGCTTCTGAGCAACGTTCTTTTTATTCTTTATGGATTATTGGCTCATATCCCTCCGGTGTTTTTACTGCACGTTGTTTTGCTTCCGATCAATTTGATCAAGCTTTTCAGACTGAGATGCGGGGGAGCACTTGCGAGCGTTCTTTTCCAGCTTTCTAAGCAAATAGAGCCATAGTCCGCGTGGCACTTCAATATTGGAACGTCGCGAGATACGTTTCGAACTCGTCATCAAGCTTACAAATGCGAAGGGAATAGGCCTCGTGATGCCATCCTCCCTTCTCGGGCGAGCCGAGGAGGTGATCTAGTAGGAAGCAATTGCTGTGATGCACGAGTCCGGAATTGGCACAACCCGGACATGCGGACCCCACTGCTCAATGTCCGCTATCGGGTGAGGAGCGGAAAACATCTGCTCGCAACGAGTATTTCCGCCTTTGACCCTGGCTGTGTGAAAACTCTCAGCCTGCTATGATTCTCCTGCTGAATCGGCGGGGGACATGATGCCGGGCTTTGTTGCGGGGACGGATCGGGGGCAAGCGACGCTGTTGCCGGAATGCCTCGAAGACTGGGTCGACGACAGCAATCCTGTTCGCGTGATCGATGCGTTCGTCGAGATGCTGGATCTGCTCGATCTTGGCTTCACCAGCGTCGATCCGGCCGACACCGGCCGCCCGGCTTATCATCCCTCGATCCATCTGAAGCTCTACATCTACGGCTATCTCAACCGCGTGCATTCGAGCCGGCGGCTCGAGCGCGAGGCGGGCCGCAACGTCGAGGTTATGTGGCTGTTGGGCCGGCTGGCGCCGGACTTCAAGACGATCGCCGATTTCCGCAAGGACAATGGGCCGGCGATCAAAAAAGTCTGCGCGCGCTTTGTCGAGGTGTGCCGCGAGATGGGATTGCTCGCGAAGGCCAGCGTCGCGATCGATGGCAGCAAGTTCAAAGCAGTGAATAACCGCGACAAGAACTTCACGCGGGCGAAAGTCGAGCGCCGGCGGAAGCAGTTGGAGGAGAGCGTGGCACGCTATCTGGCACAGCTCGACACCGCCGACCGGCAGGATCCGTCGGAAATCGTCACGCTGAAGACGATGCGTTACAAAGAGAAACTCGAGAAGTTGAAATCCGAAATGGCGAAGCTGGCGGCTATCGAGAAGCAGGTTCTGGCCTCGCCCGATAAGCAGGTTTCGTTCACCGATCCCGACAGCCGCTCTATGGCGACCAGCGGGCGCGGCTCCGGCATCGTGGGCTACAATGTGCAGACGGCGGTCGACACCGAGAACCATCTGATCGTCGCGCACGAGGTAACGAATGTGGGCTCGGATCGCTCGCAACTCGCGAATACGGCGCAGGCGGCCAAAGAAGCGTTGCAGGTCGAGAAACTCGAGGCCGTCGCCGATCGCGGTTACTTCAACGGCGAGGAGATCAAGGCGTGCGAGGACGCCGGCGTCACCGTGACGTTGCCGAAGCCGATGACATCTGGTGCCAAAGCGGAAGGCCGTTTCGGCAAGCAGGATTTTGCGTATCTGGCTGAGGAGGATGTTTATCGCTGCCCGGCCGGGGAGCAACTCACCTATCGAATGACGACCGTTGAAAACGGCCAGAACATGCGCCGGTATTGGACAAATGCGTGCCGAGCCTGTCCGCTCAAGGCGAAATGCACGAAAGGTCCGGAGCGGCGGATCACCCGCTGGGAGCACGAGCAGGTGGTGGAGGCGGTGCAGGAGCGACTCGACAAGAACCCCGAGGCGATGCGCACGCGGCGCGAGACGGTCGAGCATCCGTTCGGTACACTGAAGATGCGCATGGGCGCGACGCACTTCTTGTGCAAGACGCTGCCCAAGGTTGCGACCGAGATGGCGCTCTGTGTGCTCGGATACAACATGACGCGGGTGCTGAATATCGTCGGCATCAAGCCGCTGCTCGCGGCCATCGCTGCCTGAGACAGCCCGACTGCAGGCTCCGCACAGCCTGAGAGCCGGTCAGGTTGGCCCGATGATGAACCAGGTTGCCTCCCAGACCGAAATCGGAAAAATATGCTCGAAACTGTCACCTTGCAGCGCAGCCCGCCTGTCGCAGCCCGCCGATACCCCCTCCGCCGCGTTATCACACGGCCAAGACCCATATCCGACATCACCCCTCCGGCACCCCAGCCATACGCATGCCCTCAAGGATACGCTCGCGCCCGGCAAGGTAGGTCGGATTGTCGCTGAGTGAACTGGCGCGAAAGCGGCGGATGGTGAAGCTCGGATCGAGCGCAAATCCCGCTTGCGCGGCGGCCCGCGCCTGGTCGAGCTCGCCGAGCCGCGCCAAAGCAGCGGCGAGATAGAAATGCACGACGGAATAATTTCGGTTGGCTTCGAGGCCCCGGCGGAGCCAAGCGACCGCTTCCGTGTAGGCGTTGAGCTGAGCCTTGGCGAAGCCGACCCACACCATCCATCGGGAGGCGAGGGGATCGCAAGGAGAAAGACGGAATGCCTCTTGGATGTGGGTTTCGGTTTCTGCACCGCGGCCGAGAAAATACTTGGCGAAACCGATCAGAGCGTGAGCGTTGGCTGAATTTCGATCCAGCGCCAGCGCCTGCGCATATTCGCCAATGCCTTGATCCGCTCGGTTCGTAACCATTTGGACGAAGCCCAAGCAGGTATGGGCCCCTGCATGGTTCGGCGCAAGGGAAAGAGCTTTGATAGAGGCCGCCTCGGCTGCCGCTAACCGCGCGGTCCCGTCGTCGCTCATTAAGGTGGCTCCAACTGTCGCATCGACACTCGCCATGCCGACCATTGCTCCGACGTTGCCGGGATCGAGCTCCAAGGCGCGCTCGAAAAAGCCGCGCGCTTGCGCCATGTATTCGGGGGTACCCCCTCTAATCAAGCAAGCCCGACCCTGGAAATTCAAGTCCATCGCATCGGGATGCAGCGTCCGCTCCGCTCGTCGCGCCTCAGCCGCAATAAGCTGTGCATTAAGAGTGTTGGCGAGCCTCGATACGATTTCGTCCTGCATATCGAAGAGGTCCACGATAGGCTTGTCGAACCGCTCGGCCCATAGGTGACTGCCCGTTTCGGCGTCGATTAGCTGCACGTTCACCCTCAACCGGTTGCCAGCTCGCTGCACAGAGCCTTCGAGCACATAGCGGACGTTCAACTCGCGTCCGATCTGCTTCACATCGACGGCCTTGCCCTTGAAGGTGAACGCGGTGTTGTGGGCGATCACAAACGAGCCGCTGATGCGCGACAGGTCCGTGGTCAGGCTCTCGGTCACGCCATCGACGAAATAGTCTTGCTCGGGTTCGCTGCCGATATTTGCGAACGGCAGTACCACCATGGATAGATGTGGTGTTGATACCGGGGTGCGCATCGCGGCTTCTTGCGTGCCCGGGCTGGTCCCTTCCCGGGCCACGGCATAAGCCCGTATCGGACGGGCGATATTCTTGAGGCTTTGTTCGCCCAGATCGATGAACTCCACTGCGACCTTGCCTCGGACTTGATCATAGGCAGAGGACGAGATGCAGATACCGCCGGGTTCTGCGATGCTCTCGAGCCGCGCCGCAATGTTAACGCTGTCTCCAAAGATGTCATGAGGCTCGACGATTACGTCCCCGATGTTGACGCCGACACGGAAAAAGATGCGCTTTGCTTCCGCGTCACCGATTGTAAGTTCATTGATGCGGATCTGGAATTGGACGGCAGTTCGAAGCGCCTCAACCGCACTTGGAAACTCCGCCAAGAACCCGTCGCCGGTGTTCTTTACGACGCGGCCGCCGTGTTCCACAATCGCTGGCTCGACAATGTCCGCAAGGAGCGCCGTCAGCTTGGTATGGGTCGCCTCTTCGTCACTGTGCATGAGCCGCGAATAGCCAGCCACGTCCGCGGCCAGTATTGCCGACAACCTACGCTCGACCCGGAATGGCCGCTCTTGCACCATGGCAGGCAATCCAACCCAGAGCATACTGTACGACGGATCACACGGCAGAGCCAAACAAGTTTCGACGGGATGCCCACCTAGGCTGAGGTCGCCTATTGTGGAGGTTTTCGGATGCCGGCATGGCGAGACTATCCCCACGCTCCGACGACCGGCGTCCGAAAAGCGCCAAGGCACGAAGTCGCGGGAGGTTTGGCACCGGCGTGGCCGCGGGCGCTATGGGGATTTAATGCTGGTGCCGAGCTCTGGGATGGAAGTGATGTCGGCAGAATGCGGTCGGCGGATCTGCATACTGAGACCGGAAGCGGGCGATGGACGTCTGGGCAAGCGCTTTGAACCAATCAACGAGCTCAGGGAGCGTCGAGCGCGGCGACTTAGGCGAGAGGGATTGTTGCCGGCTTGGGGCCAGCGCGTCTGAACGGGGAAATGGCGACGCTTACGGGATGTCTGGCTCATGATGTATCGATCCTGTTCGACATCGGGCGCCAGCGCGGTTCGCAGCCGGGCGCGAAGGTCTCGATCACGATCATGCGGCCACCGCAGCGCGGGCAAGGGCAATGCAGCACGCGTGGTATTTCTCTGGCGATATCCGGCTGCTCTTGCGTGTCGGCGGCAGGCGGGGCCACGTTGAGAAGTGCGCGGGCTGTCGCAATGTTCTCAACGCGGTTGGTGTTGGCAAAGAGCCCGTAGTGGCGGATGCGGTGGAAGCCCTTGGGTAGTACGTGAATCAGGAAGCGTCTGATGAACTCGTGCGGGTGCAGTCGCATCGTCTTCCAGCGATCGGGGCCTTCGAGGCGATAATCTTTCCATCGGAACGCAATCGCTCCGCCTTCGGCTGCAACGAGGCGGCGGTTCGAGATGGCGACGCGGTGGGTGTAACGGGAGAGATAGCGCAGGACCTGCTCGGGCCCTGCGAATGGGGCCTTGCAATAGACCACCCAGTTGATGCGCCGCAGCGGGGCGATGAAACGCTTGAATGTTTTCTTGTCGGCGAGTCCGGCATGGGTGTTGAAGAACTTCAACTCGCCATTATCGTGAGCCGCGATGAGCATCGCCAGCATCTTGCCGCGGAACAGGCGCGCCAGCACCTTGACATGGACGAGGAAGTCGGGACGCGCGGCGACCCATTGCGCGTTATCGAACGAGAGGCCTCCACCTGGCACGATCATATGCACGTGCGGATGATGGGTGAGCGCCGAGCCCCAGCTGTGCAGCACGGCCGTGATACCGATCCGTGCGCCGAGGCGCTTGGGATCGCTTGCGATAGCGAGGGTGGTGTCGGCCGCTGCCTTCATCAGCAGGTTATAGATCACGCGCTTGTTCTGGCAGGCGATGTCACGCAGCTGGCTCGGCAGGGTATACACTACGTGAAAATACGGCACCGGTAACAGTTCCGCTTCGCGCTCGGCTAACCATCGGCGTGATGCCGCTCCCTGGCACTTAGGGCAATGCCGGTTACGGCAGCTGTTGTAACCGATCTCGGTATGGGCGCACGCCGTATTCTCGCAGCGCGCAACATGCCCGCCGAGCGCCGCCGTACGACAGCGCTCGATCGCACCCATCACCTTCAATTGGCCGAGGCTCACATGCCCGCGGTTGGCTTCACGCCAGGCGGGACCGTGATCGCGGAAGATATCCGCGACCTCGAGATCTGGTCGAGCCATGGCCGGCGGCTATGGCGCCGGCGGCTTCTCCTGATCTGGCCTCGCAGGCCTGCGGCGCGGTTTGCTTAGGGCATCGAGTGGGCTTTCGATCGCCGCGATCATTCCGATCGCCACATGACTGTAGCGGGCTGTCGTCTCAAGCCTGTCGTGCCCGAGCAAAGCTGCAATCAGACGAATATCCTTGCCGCGCTCAAGCAGATGGGTTGCGAAGCTGTGGCGTAGCGAATGCAGAGAGAGGGTCTTGCGCAGCCCCGCGGCTTGCGCGGCCTCCTTGAATAGCCGGCCAAACTGACGCGTGGTCAGTGGCCGATGGTCACTGCGACCTGGAAACAGCCAGCGCTGCTCCGGGGCAACGCCGGCGTCATCAGCGCTCGGCCGCGCCTTCCACCATCGCCGCAACAGAACCAGGACCTCCGCCGGCAGCATCACGTATCGGTCTTTGCGGCCCTTCGACTGCACGATGCGGATAATCTTCTGCTCACGATCAATATCACCCACTCGCAGCCGCACCACTTCGCTGGACCGCAGCCCGCAACCATAGGCGAGGCTTAGCATCGCTCGCGCCTTCAGGCTCGTCGCCATGGTCAGAACACGCTTGATCTCCTCAGGGCTCAGCACCGGCGGCAGCCTTACGGGCTCCCTGATGTGCCAGACCTCGGCCGCCAGATCGTGGCGACGTAGCGTGACGCGGAACAAGAACCGCACCCCCGTCATAATCCGGTTGCGGTTACAGATGCTCGTCCCACTCTCGATGAGGTACAGCTGGAATTGGCGCACATCGTCGGGCGTTGCCGTATCGAGCGAGCGTTTAAGCCAAGTGGCGAACCGCCTGCAGCTTTGTAGGTGACTGCGTTGCGTATGGAGGGTGAGCTTGCGCGCAGTCATATCTTCGATCATTCTCTGACGCAGCGGACTGACAATGTTAGGTTCGCTCATGGGGAGCTCCATTCTGAGTGAGGTTTACGAAACACCCTCAATTCTCAGGACGGAGCTCTCCAGCGCCAGTGCTATCCTCGACTACCGGTCTCTCGGCTCTAGCTCCCGCGCAGCGGGCTGAAGCGCAGCGACTTTGTGCATTGGCACTGAACGGACCAATCGAACCGGTCTGGCGATGTCCGTTCCTAGGGGCAGATCGGAAGTGGCGTTTCGAGGCCGTCAGGACCGTTGTTGACCCGAGTCGGACATCGACCAACATCGAATTTGGCACAGCGAAGCGGGTTTCAACCCCCCTATCAAAGTCATCGTTCGACGGGCTACCATATAGTGTCGGGACCTTTCGAGGCTGGGCATGAGGCGGCGGGACTTCATCACGCTTTTGGGCGCGGCTACATGGCCGTTCGCGGCGGCTGCGCAGCAGACGACAAATAGGCTGCCGACCATCGGGTACTTGGGCGCAGGGTCGGAGGCTGGGTGGAGCACATGGACCGCCGCCTTTGTGCAGCGGATGCGGGAACTTGGCTGGATCGATGGGCGCACAGTTGCCATCGAATATCGTTGGGCGGAGGGACGTGGCGAGCGCTTTGCCGAAATCTCCGCCGAATTCGTCCGGCTCAAGGTTAGTGTCATCGTCACGGTGGGCAGTGCGGTCCTCGCGGCAATGCACGCGACCTCGACAATTCCCATCGTGTTCGGGATAGCGGTGGACCCGGTTGGCACTGGCATGGTCGCGTCGCTCGCGCGACCGGGCGGCAACGTCACCGGTTTGTCAGTGCAGAACACCGAACTTCCAGGCAAGCGGATCGAACTGTTGCGCCAGCTAATCCCCGATCTCGGCCGATTGGCGGTCATCGGCAACGTTGGCTACGCCGGCGCCTTGGAGGAGATCGGCGAGGTACGGGCAGTGGCCGGCAAGATGGGAATTGACGTTGATGTTCTTGGAATTCGGCGCACTGAGGATATCGCGCCCGCGTTCAGCACGCTAAAGAGCGGAGCGCAGGCGATCTATGTGTGCTCGGACGCGCTCATAAATGCCAACTTCGCCCGCATCAACACTTTGGCCGCGGGGGTGCGGTTGCCCACGATTTATGGGTTGCGAGACTTTCTCGGATCGGGAGGTTTGCTGTCTTATGGGGCAAAGCCCTCGGAAATGTTCCGCCGAGCGGCCGACTATGTCGACAAGATTCTCAAGGGAGTGAAGCCTGTTGATCTTCCGGTCGAGCAGCCGACCAAGTTTGAACTCGTCGTCAATTTGACCGCCGCAAAGGCGCTCGGCCTTAAGATTCCGGAGACGTTCCTTCTACTCGCCGACGAGGTGATCGACTGATGTCGCCAATTGGGGGATAAGCGGAAGTGACCTGCGCGGTCAATTTTGGTAGCAATTGCCCCCTTTCGGACTTCGTCCGCCCGTGCCATTGGTAGCCCACGCAAGGCCTTTTTTGCCCCTTCCTGGAAAATCGATTGAGCCTTTATAATAAAGCCGTCTCCTCGTCCTCGAGTGGACGTGACGGTATCGCCGATAAGTGAGTTGGCTTCATGAAGCAAGCCCGTATCAGTTCTGTCAAGTCTGCCGCCACCGCAGAGTCACCGACCAGTATGTCGGGAGCGCTCAAACAACCTCCCGTAAATCTAGCGGTTCTTGATGCTCGCGGCATTATCGTTGACGTGAACGAGGCTTGGAAGACATTTGCTCGCGACAACGGCTTACGCACTCCAAATTTCGGAATTGGCAAGAACTATCTCCAACTATGCAGATCAGGCGCGGGGGCGCCCGCAGAATTAGCGGAAAACCTCGAGCGGCTGATTGCTGCAAAACTCGATTTGATAAATTTCGTGTACTCATGTGATTTTGCCATGGAGGCGCGTTGGTTTTCCCTGATTGCTCTTTCCCTTCCGTTCAATAGGGTCGCCCGAGTTGCCGTCCTGCACATTAACATTTCAAGTCTTGTTCGCATCCCAATCGGCGCGAGCCTTGCGCTAACGGCGAACGAGCGTAGTCGAGACCTGATCCTTATCGAAACCCAGAAAGCAGCGAACGTTGTGCACGGCGCCGTCGGTCAATCCTTGAGATCGCAACTCAATAAGATGCTTTCTGATCAACGGCCTCGATCATCGATCGATGCAATCCGCAGAAAGAAGAGGGGCGCTGACCTTACTCGGGTAAAGATGCGTCTGACCAAGCGGCAGCAGGAAATCTTGCGGCTCCTGGGAAAAGGCAAGACCAACGCAGAAATAGCTCGAGCCCTGTTTCGATCGCCCAACACCATAAAGCTGCATGTGTCCGCGATATTAAAAAATCTAGATTTGCAGAACCGGACGCAGGCAGCTGTGCTGGCGTCTCGTCTATTCCAGCCAGGGTCTGGAGCTGAATGCTCCACATGTACGGGTCAAGAGTGAGCCGCACTGAGAGATGAATTAGTCGTTTCGGGCTATTGCCCAACTCTCTGACTCCAACGAACATGTCGTTAGCTGCCAACCTCCCGCGAGGCCATGCGCGTTAAGCGGATGTCCGCAGCAGGTTCGTAGAATAATCGGTGCTCGCTTGCTTCCGACCTCACGTTTATTATGTACACTAGTGAACAGACCGCCGAATGATTTGAACCCTACGGTGGGTACCGTATAGAGAGACACAGTGCACCGGGTCGTTCACATTGTTGACGACGATGCGTCCTTCCGAACAGCGATGGAACGTCGTCTGACGCAAGCCGGTTACGAGGTCGCGACCTATCCCTCGGCCCAAAATTTGTTGGACCGCTTGCCGAGCGAAATTGTGCAGGGCTGCCTTCTTCTCGACGTGCGGATACCGGAACTGAGCGGACCGGGGCTGCAAGAGCGCTTGAGCAAAATCGGTTCGACGCTGCCTATCATATTCATCACTGGTTATCCTGACATTCCAACCACGGTGCGGACCATCAAAGCGGGCGCGGAGGATTTTCTGACGAAGCCCGTTTCGGCGGACGAACTACTTCCCGCGATTGAACGGGCCATTGCGCGTCATGAAACGACGCTTGCCCAGAAGAATAAGCTGGACCTATTTCGCTCTTGTATCAAAACGTTGACTCCGCGCGAGCGGCAAGTCTTCGAACTTGTCATTCGAGGCAGAACCAACAAGCAGACCGCCAACGCGTTGGGTGGAACCGAGCGCACGATCAAGGCCCACCGCGTCAGGGTGATGGAGAAATTGCAGCCCGGGTCTTTGGCTGAACCGGTTTCCCTTGCTGAACGAGTTGGCCTCCTGGGCGACAGCCAACCGACGGATCAGGGATGAATCAGACTTGGTATGTCACGTTTGAAGTACCCAAGAGTGCAACTTTGGTACAAAGACGAAATCCCCGCTTAACCAAAACGTTTGATACCGAAGCGAAAGCCAGGGAGTTCGCGCGAACGAAATTCCATGCCGGACTAATCGTCACCGCCGGCACCCTCAACCCCCAACTACCGAGAAAGGCAATCCCATCGGTAGAGATTCCGGTCTGGCTTGAATCCGACCGAGCGCCGGAACTGTTCGCGAGCGGGCCAACAACCATGACAGACTAAGTTCTAATCCCTGTTGCTCGCGTTTTTGCCAGAATATCCCCCTTGTGCTGTTTGCGTTCAATGTCGGCGTGGAAGCCGGGAGATATCGCAAAGTTGGCGACACCAAAAACGTGGGTGAGATCATCAGAGGTTCGGGCTCACATTCTGACGGTGATCAACATACTGATCGGGCTGTTGCTAATTTCCGAGTCTGACCCCACCCGGACATTTGACCGCCTCGACCTTTGCCGACAGTTGCTTCATCTAGCTTTTCGAGCGTTGGGTCGGCGAGATCCGTCACGCATCCAAGGCCGTGCCCAGAAGTCCGCCACATTGTCGCAGCAATGGAAAGCCATAAGGTCTGTATCGCTCAGCTGTTTCAGACATCGGCCTTTCGTTCGCCCCCTTGGTTGCATCGCAAAAAGGAGCACAACATGGCGATTACTACGCTGAAGGTTTTATCGACTGTCTTGCAACTGCATGGGCCGGGCGCAACAATCCAAAGCGATCATCAGGGCATCAACGCATTGTTGGGTGATCTGCGCGGTCAAAATTCGGAAGCGACCCAAGTTTATTTCCGACGGGGCGGTTTTATTCGAGGCGGCGGGTACGGGGGCGCTTTTCGTCGGGCCGGATATGGCGGCGGCGGCGCATTTCGCCGCGGCGGATTCGTCCGAGGGTATTAGGGTCTAGTCGGTATCTTCCTTTTTCCCACCGGTACCGGCATGTCGGCTGATGATGCAGAGCCCGTCGACTTTCACGACCAGCCGATCTCGCAGCTGCTGGTCAAGGTTGCGACCCGCTGCAACATCGATTGCTCCTATTGCTACTGGTTTCGCGACGCTTCCGTCTACGACAAGCCCAAGCTGATGAGCGAGGTCGTGCTACAGCAATTGCTGCGGCGGATCGAGGAGCATGTCACGAGATTTCCCCTGATTGACTTTCCGATCATCCTGCATGGCGGGGAGCCGCTGCTATGGGGGGTGGGGAATTTCCGCAAGTTCGCGGAAGCTTGCCGGGCAATCACTGAGCGAACCGGGTGCGACCTTCCGATTGCCGTCACCACCAATGGCGTGCTGATCGATGAGGAATGGCTGGATTGCTTCGAGTCCAACCGCATCTCCGTCGCGATCAGTCTGGACGGGCCGGCGCATATTCATGATATTCACCGCAAGACGTTCCAGGGCACTGGGACGCATGAAGCGGTCGAACGTGCCGCGCGAAAACTCGTGGCACGCGACATCGGCGTCAGCGCGCTCGCGGTCTGCAATCCCGCTCACCTGCCGCAAGATTATGTCGAATTCTTCGCGTCCTGCGGCATCGCCAATTACGACGTCATGATCCCCGACGCGACGGTGGACGAGAAGCCCGCCTCGGTCGCCGCGTTCTATAACGGCCTGTTCGCGCTGTGGCTGGAGGCGAACCGCGGCCGGCCCGCGGTCGACATCCGCATCATTTCCGACATGATCACCGCCCTGCTCGGCAACAATGCGCCGACCGAGGGCGTCGGCTACAAGCCGATCGAGCTCTGTACCGTCATGACCGACGGCTCGGTCGAGGCCCACGACGTGCTGCGCATCGCGGGCGATGGCTTCACGCAAACCAAATTTAACATCTTCGAGCATGCGATCGATGAGGTCCGGGGTGAGCCGTGCTGGCTGGCTGCGCGCGACGCCTCGATCAATCTCTGCGAAAAATGCCGGCAATGCCAATTCATGAATGCCTGCGGCGGAGGCTATCTCCCGCATCGCTTTTCGAAAAAGAACGGCTACGACAACCCCTCCGTCTATTGCGACGACCTTTACGCCATGTTCGAGAATATGCAGTCGGTGCTGGCCAACCATCTCTATGTCACCAAGTCAGACGGGGAACGCCTCGATGTGCGGGACGCGCTGGCAGGCGCGTCATAAGCTATAATGTCCTTCGGAATGGCGCGACGGTGCCAGCAAGACGATCCCGCACACCATTCCGTACGTCGAGACGATTGACGAAACCTTCGATGTCGGGTGGATACCCGCACCGACGTCGAGGACAAGGACTACCAGCCGCCGTTCCGGTTCACCGCCAAGGTCGATAAAAACGGTCAAGCTGGTCCCCCTGAACGCAGGAAAAGCTGCTCCAGCAAAAGGCCCAAGACGCGAAAAACAAGGCGCAGTAAATCGCTCCGCCCTTGTCGCTTGGCACTTGGCTTTCCGGCTTTGAACTCGAAATTGCGACAGTCAAACAAAAGGCATCACTTCCGCTTCTGTGGGAAGAGCGGAAGTCGGATTTCGGGGACGTGAGGGCCGCTGTTGACCCAGCACGGACGCCGCATCAAATTGACTGTGCTCAAACGGCCAAGTCCGCCGCCTCGAAAATCCTATACTGAAAGGGATAACGGTCGGTCGACGTCGACGACGGCATGTTCGGCGGGACGCCGCAATGTCTCTGAAGGTGTTTCCCCGAACAGCGTGCGGTAGGCGACGGAAAAGCGTCCGAACTCCCAAAAGCCATGATCGGCCAAGATGCTGGTAACGGTTGACTTAGATGGCTCTGCGCTTAAGAGCGCGCGCCGCACGAGGTGCATTCGGCGCAGGGTGAGAAATCGGATTGGTCCCATGCCAAGACGCTCTTCACAGCAGACGCGAAGGGTTCGCTCAGCAACGCCAACGGCCGAACAGATTTCAGTGAGATAAAGAGGGCGGTCGCGCTTTGACTCCAAAAATTCCTCGAACCGCGCGATGACTGCGTCACGGCGATGGGCACCGTTGGCGGTCCGCACGCTAACGCCTTCGGCAAGGCACCGCACCATGACGTGAATTAGCCGCTCTTCCAGGGACCGCCGCACTTCCGGCTGCTCCAATAGATCGGGCATATCGTGGGCAAGTTGTCCCACAATCTTGTGCAGCGCAAGCAGTCGCGTCATGAGAGCGGGATCGGGACGAAGCTTCGAGGTCCGGGGTTTTTCCAAAAATTCTTGGCCGATGAGCGTTTTGCATAAGACAGGGAAATCCGCCTTTGGCAGAGACATTGTCCCGAACCGAAAGTTGGCTGCGGATCGTTGGTGCAAGACGTCGTAACCGTAAACGAGAATGTCGTTAGGCATGACTTCAAGGCCGCAGTGTTGCAAGTTCGATGAGTTTCCTTCGATGAGGAAGCCGATAGACTTACGGTCCGGCGCTACCATTAAGGTGTTTATCTGTGGTAGAGCCACCTCGAAACGCTGCATCCGCAACTTATTCATGCCGATTTGCGTCGCTTCGACGCGAAAGCTTCCCCGCGCGGTGGGGAGGACCTCGGCTTGGCTGGTGGATTGAAGGGCGGCTTGGCATGGAAATGGATCGGTAAACGTAACCACTTTGCTCCATGGCATTTCGGTCTCCCATAGGCGGAAAAGTCGTTTGTTGTCGCGAGATTGGTCAGAATAAATTTCGTTCGTCTTCGAGCCTTAGCGTCCCGCAAGTGCGAATGATTTCATCAAGGTCAAATCTGGTCCAGCTGGCCCAAGGGACAATAGCGGCCGTTCATAATACGCCGTGGCCGCAGCTCAAACCCAGATGGATACGCTCGGGGACCAAAACCGGCGAGGACTATGCAAAAACGGCAGCAATATAAGGATTTGGGAGAGCTTGCCGCATATGCATAGCTTCGGGTGACGTGAGCGTGACAAACTGCTCCGCGCGGGACAACAAGCCATCCGGGAACGCCTCGGGCCATTTGGTTGGGAATTGCCCAAATCGATTGCCTGAGGCCCGTGATGCAAGAGGAACACTTAACCCCTGACCAGTGCGACGAACTAGCGAAAGCACTGCGTGAAGATGCTGCTGGCTTGCCGGGGGGATCCGAGAGGGAGTCCCTGTTGCAGCTCGCGGAGGGCTATCGCCTCCTTGCAGAGATGAAACGAATGGTTCTTCGTAAAGCGAATTGACCCTGTCCAACGCGCTGCTGTCGGTTGTTGGCACTTTTCGGACATGCCGAGACAGCCTGACGATGTCCGCTCACCGGGGGGATTGTGTTGCAAAAGTCGTTTTGCCGAGGGAGTCAAAAATTCTGAGGGCCGCAGGCGCCGTTTTCGTGTAGAGATCTGAGGGACCTCATCGCCTCACGCAAAACTCATGGGCGACTTCGGTAGCGCGACTGAGGTAATCCGAATCGTCGACCGGTTCGCGCTTTAAGGTTTCACCAAAAATTCGGACTGATGCAACTTTCGACTTTTGCAACACTATCCGGGGGCAAAGCAGACATCCCGCCGCAAGGCCGCGACTTCCGTTTTGACCCCAAACCGGAAGTAAGGCGCCTACACGTTGATCTCGCCGGCGGCCCGCACAATCGCTGCAATGGCTTCCTTGGCTGCCGGTGACGAGGTTCTCCCTCGCAAACGCACGATGCCCGTGCTCGACGGCGGCGACAGCCAGCCCCGCACGACAAGCCGGACGAGCGCGCCGGATTCCAGCTGCTCTCGTACCGCCGCGTCCGTCGCACCCAGAACGGTATCTGTGGTGAGCGCGACTGTCTGGAGCATGCCGTAGTTGTCACACTCGAGTGCAATGGTGGCCTCCTGGCCCTCAGGCAGACCCAGCAGGACCGCCAGTTCAACCGTGGAGGGGCTCAGCAGCGTCGGTACCGCGAGACCGTACGCCCAGACTTCCTGCAGCGTGTGCTCGCGCCCGGCCAGCGGATGGCCTGCGCGCACATACAGGTTGGCCGCAAGACGAATTCGCGTCTTTGATTGCGCACCCGGACTAGGTTGCGCACGATGCCCCGATCAGATTTCGACTTCGATTCCCGCTTCTCCAGAACGGTCGTTTCGAGATCAAGTTCATCTCCTGGGCGTACTGCATTCGGCAGCCTTAACTCATCCCAACCCATTCCGGCGAGGACACGTAACCGAGGTTGGAGCTTGGGCGTGAGAGATATGTGCACTGCAAAGGTGTGAGCGCTCGAGGCGGTCAATCCTCCAAAAATTGAACGTGCCGCAGCCTCCTCATCGATGTGCCGGGGCACTGGATCATACTGCTTGGCGAACTGGATGATTTCGTCCTTTGTGACGAGACGGGGTCCGGCAGCGCAAACGGTGCCGATTTCCGCGTCTTCAAAGTACAAATAACGTACTCCAACATCCATTGAAGAGGCCGGATGAGGAGCCTGTCGATGGGGCGGTCTGTCCCAATCCTGTGCGCCATAGGTCGTACTCATCGCTGCAGCTCCCTCAGTGTGATTTCTACTGAGATGCTGCCAAGTCACGGGAAGACATGCTTCACATTCGGCTTACATTCTCCTCACCGGCGGCTTATTCTTTGCGTTGCAGCCGATGCTAGAGCCTCGACGATCCATGGTCACCAGAGGGATTGGCAACTTGCGCTACATCTTCGAGGAGTACGCATTCGACACCGACCGGCGCGAGCTGCATCGCGGAGCGGACGCCGTCTCCGTCGCGCCACAGGTATTCGACCTGCTCGACTACCTGATCCGCAACAGGGAGCGTGTCGTCAGTAAAGACGACCTCATCAACGCCATTTGGAATGGGCGTATCGTCTCCGATGCGGCGCTGACGACCCGCCTGAATGTCGCCCGGAGTGTTATCGGCGATTCCGGCGAGGAGCAGCGCCTCATCAAAACCCTGCCGCGCAAGGGCTTCCGTTTCGTCGGACCAGTGCGGGAAGCGCGAGAAGTTGCAGGTCTAAACCCTGGCGATGCGCCCGAGAGCGTTCCTGCAGTTCCCGACAAGCCCTCCATCGCCGTGCTGCCGTTCGCGAACATGTCTGGCGATCCCGAACAGGAGTACTTCGCGGACGGGATGGTCGAGGAGATCACTACCGCACTTTCGCGATTCAGATGGTTGTTCGTGATCGCTCGCAATTCGAGTTTCACCTTTAAGGGCAAAGCCGTCGATATCAAGGAAGTCGGGCGCAGGCTTGCCGTGCGCTATGTCCTTCAGGGGGCGGTGCGCAAGGCGTCGGGGAAAGTTCGCATCACGGGCCAGTTGATTGAAGCGGCTACGGGCGCACACATTTGGGCGGACAAGTTCGAGCGTGACATGACAGATGTTTTCGCGTTGCAGGACGAAGTCACGCTCGCCGTTGTCTCAGCTATTCAGCCAAAGTTGTTTCGAGCAGAAATTGCACTGACGACGCGGCGGCGACCGGAAGACCTCACCGCGTATGATCTTTATCTCCGGGCTATACAGCAAGCCGTCCGATCGACCCGCGAAGGGTTGGCCGAGGCACTACGCCTGTGCCAGCGCGCCTTGGAGCTTGACCCTAAGTTTGATGGCGCCGCTGCTCTGGCAGGTTTCTGTCACTCGGAAAACGTGCTAAGGAACTATGCCATCGATCCTCAATTCGAACGCAAGGAAGCCGTCCGGCTTATGCGCTTGGCATTGAGCCTCGACGATGGTGATCCAGACACGTTAGCAGCAGCTGCCTCAATCTCGGCATTGTTGGTCGGCGATTGTGAGACTGAGATCGAGATGTCCGACCGGGCGGTTACGCTCAACCCAAATTCCAATCGCGCATGGAACTGCAGAGGCTGGGTCTATAAGGTTGCAGGGCAGCCAGAGGAAGCGATCCGGAGCTTTGAACGTGCCATGCGAATGAGCCCGGTAGACCCGCAACTATACTCAACGTTTACCGGGATGGGATTTGCCTTTATTGAGCTTCGTCGCTTTGACGAGGCCATCGTTGCAGCGAAGAAAGCCTTGCGTCACAACCCCTGCTATCCAGGACCATATCGCTGCCTCGCGTCTGCTTTCGCTCATCTCGGACGCGGCGCTGAGGCCCGCGAGGCGGCGGCTCGTATGCTTGAGATGGACCCCGCTTTCACAATATCGGCGTGGATCGCTCGGAGCCAGCTATCAAAAAATGCGAAGCTGATGACCGAGGGCTTTCGTAAAGCGGGATTGCCCGAGTAGCTCTCCAATGTCCACGAGGTGATCGAATTGCGGCACTCTTCTGCGGTCCATGAGTTCGGAGTTTGGCACAACCCGGACGTGGCGCGATATCCGACTTGAGTTCGCTCTTGGGCGAAGAGCGGAAATCGGATTTCAGGGACGTGAGGGCCGTTGATGACCCCTATCGGAAATCACTTTCTGGGCATTTGTCCGTCTGGAAGAATCCAATTTGGCCGTCCACCGTCGGTAGATATCGTATCCATTCGGCTGATCGGACGCCTCGCGGGTCGATGCCTCGGTTCGAGGCGACGTAGTCGATCTCGCCGCGCGTAGTACCGATGTCCATTAGCTCCCTGTCACTTAGGTCGCACAAGGTGGCTCGTAACCTCTGGCGTTTGCGCCGTTCCTGAAACGCACCCCAATGTCTCTTGAAAAAGCTAGAGACGCGCCGAGGCGATACGGCTGTCTGCCCCATTGCACCATAGGTCGTGCTCATCGCGGTATCTCCTGGGCGTTGTTTCTACCCAGACGAAGGTGCCAAGACATGGGCGGGCGTGCTTGACATCCGGCTTACATTTTCCTTACCGGCGGCTTATTCTTTGCGTCGCAACCGATGCTAGAGCCCCGACCATCGGAAGACACCCAAGGGATTGGCAGCTTGCGCTATCTCTTCGAGGAGTACGCATTCGATACCGACCGGCGCGAGCTGCATCGCGGGGTCGACGTAGTCACCATCGCGCCACAGGTATTCGACCTGCTCGATTACCTGATCCGCAACAGGGAGCGCGTTGTCAGCAAGGACGACCTCATCAACGCCATTTGGAATGGGCGTATCGTGTCCGATGCGGCGCTAACAACGCGCCTGAATGTCGCCCGCAGCGCAATCGGCGATTCCGGCGAGGAACAGCGCCTCATCAAAACCCTGCCGCGCAAGGGCTTCCGTTTCGTCGCTACAGTGCGGGAAGCGCAGGGTCCCACAGGTGTAGAGGTCGCCGATAGTCCGGAGCCGCCGAGACCCACCCTCCCCAATAAACCCTCGATCGCCGTCCTCCCCTTCGCCAACCTGAGCTCAGATCCAGAGCAGGAGTATTTCGCCGATGGCGTCGTGGAGGACATCACGATGGCGCTGTCACGCTTTCACTGGCTGTTTGTAATCGCACGTAATTCAAGTTTTACTTACAAGGGCCGGGCCGTGGACGTAAAGCAGGTCGGCCGCGAGCTCGGGGTGCGCTACGTGCTTGAAGGTAGCGTGCGCAAGGCCGGAAACCGTATTCGTATCGCCGGTCAGCTTATCGATGCTGAAACCGGAGCACATCTCTGGGCAGCCCGCTTTGATGGTGCGCTCGAAGACATGTTCGATCTGCAGGACCAAGTGACTTCCGGCGTCGTGGGTGCAATCGCCCCGAAGCTTCTGTATGCGGAGATGAAGCGAGCCAAGCACAAACCAACCGAAAATCTCGATGCATACGACTATTACCTGCGTGGGCTGGCGAACGCCCGTCGGTGGACCAAGGACGCAAACAGCGAGACGCTCCAGCTCTTTCGCAAGGCGATCGAGCTCGACCCAGGTCTGGCCTGCGCCTATGGCATGGCCGCGTGGTGCTACACGCAGCGCAAGGGGCGTGGCTGGATGATCGAGCATGTGCAGGAGAGTGCCGAAGCTACGCGCCTGGCCAGGAAAGCAGTCCATCTCGGTGGAAATGACCCGGTAGCGCTGTGTATGGGTGGATATGCACTCGCCTTTGTAGCCCATGAGTTCGACGACGCTATGGCTTTCGTGGATCGTGGACTGGCGGTCAATCCGAACTTGGCGCAAGCTTGGTATCTTAGTGCCTGGGTGAGAGTTTGGAGAGGTGAGCCGGACCTCGCACTTGATCACATTGCGCATGCCATGCGCTTGAGCCCGCTCGATCCGTCCATGCCCACCATGCACGGAGCCATAGCCTATGCCCATTTCCTCGCGCGCCGCTATGACATGGCGTCGTCATTCGCCGAAAAGTCGATGCGCGACAATCCGGCCTTCCTGCTGGCAATCTGCATATCCGCAGCCAGCAACGCGCTTGCTGGCCGGCTTGAGCCAGCACAGAAAGCCATGGCACGGGCGCTCGAATGTAATCCCGATTTGCGCGCCTCCAGTCTGAGAGATTTGGCACCATTTCGCCGAGCGGAGGACATCGCCAGTTTCGCCGAGGGTCTTCGCAAAGCAGGGCTTCCAGAGTGACGCGCCGTCTCTCAGCCGTTCTCGCCTCGGACATTCCGGTCTCGCCGCACTCGCGATTTGATCGAGTAGGCTCCGACCGCGACTTCCGCTCCTGGCACATTTGAGACATGCCAACTGCACCACACGATGTCCGCTTTCAGGGGTAACCCGGAAGACATGTGCTCACGATGAGTTCTTCTCAGTTTGACCGTGCAGCGAAACTAGCTGCCATTCCAGCGGGTGCAAGTCCCGCCAACATAAGGAGATCCAGCCATTGTTGTAGTTATATCCAGCAACGGAGAGGGAGACCGATCTGTTGAAAGCCTGGAAGTAAAGCGAGGCCACAGCACGCCACGTCAAAGGTTTCATCGCATTCAAGGATCCCAGCGGTAACAGCATTGAGCTCGTCTATCGGCCCGCCCATTCCGGCAAGCGCTACTGCGGCAGCCGCGATGCCGGGATTACTGGCTTTAGTCATGTCGGCCTTTGTTCCTCCGACGTGACCCGCGATGAGCAGTTCTGGACCCATGTCTGCAATGCTCGCGTCTCCGATCGTATCGGCGATGCCCCACTGCTACGTATCGATGAGGTTCATCATTCGATCGCGTTGTTTCCATCGGACAGCAACGGAGTCCAGCATATCAACCATCAGGTCGAGACCGGCGACGACGTGATGCGCTCCTATCATTTCCTGCAGGAAAAGGGCGTCCCGATAACATTCGGACCGGGACGGCATCCATCCTCATCGGCCCGCTTTCTGTATTTCGAGGGACCCGACGGCATGGTGTTCGAATATTCCTCTGGGGTAAAATCGATTGCCGACGAACTGCTTTATCGCGAACGTCAATTTCCCTTTGACCCCACGGGGTTTTGCCATTGGGGCGCCAAGCCGCAAATCCAGCAATTCGAAAATTAGATCACGGGCCAAGCAAGGATGGCGCGCCGTCTACAGTCTGTCACTGTGTGCATCCATATCTGAAATTGGTACTTTTCGGACATGGCTGGCCTAACTGATGATGTCTGTTCACGGGGCGAAAGCGGAAGCCCCATTTGAACAACACGAGGTACACCCACGCCTACTTACGCCGCCTTGGTTGTCCCTTGGACCAACGCCTCCAGAGATCCAATGGTCACCCTGATGTTATCCCTTCGCTCCCTCAGGTTCCGCGCTAAGACCGGGTAGGTGGGGTCCGGAAATTCGGCGACGTGCCGGACGACCTGAGCGCGCTGTGAAGCTGGACTGGGTCCGCAACGAGGTCACGCGCATGCGTAGGCAGATCCACGCTCAGGAGCGCGAGGTCCGGATGCTGCAGCGGGAGGGCGCCGGGACGGCTGCGGCGGAGCTGCTGCTGTCGCGCATGCGGGCGAAAGTGCACGACCTTTGCCGCGAGCGCGAAACGTTGCGCAAGGGCAGTCCAACCTAACACCCGAGCCCGCGGCTAGGCCATGGTGAGCCGAGCCTTCAGGCGCGGCGTCATCCAGTTCAGAAATGCGCGCTGCTTGATTGGGACGGGCTTGCGCGGCGCATAGACGATATGAACCGGCAGCGGCTCGGGCTCGAACTCCTCCAGCACGATCGCCAGTTTGCCGGCGCGCTTCGCGGCGTCCATCTTGTACGACATCACTCGCGTCAGACCGGCGCCGTCGATCGCCGCAAGGACTGCAGCTTCGGACGTATTGACGCACAGCCTCGAAGTGATGGGCGCAACCTTCGTTCGGCTTCCGTGCACGAATCTCCACGCCGGAGGCGCCGCATGCTCATCGATGGTGATGCAACGGTGCTTGGATAGATCGTCGAGCCGCTTCGGGCGCCCCTGCTGTTTCAGATAGGAAGGGCTCGCACAAACGACGATGCGGATCGAGCCGATCCGGGTCGCGATCATGCTGCTGTCCGGCAGCGACCCCACTCGGATCGCGATATCGATTTCCTCCTCCGTCATGTTGACCACGCGATCGGTCAACATGAGCCGCAAGGAAATATCCGGGTAAGCTTCGAGAAATTCGACGGCCAGCGGGAGCAGGTGCGTGTGCCCGAGGCCCCAAGGTGCCGTTACCGCCATTTCCCCCTTAGGAAGCCGGTACTCGCCCGACACTTCACGCTCGGCGTCGTCCACCTGCTCGATGATGCGCTTGCACGCGTCGATGTAGGATCGACCGGCGTCGGTCAACGTCATGCGCCGCGACGTGCGCTGAAACAGTTGAGCCTTCAGTCGCGTTTCGAGTTCGGCGACCTTCCGGCTGACGGTGGCCACCGGCGACTTCAGGCGGCGCGAGGCCGCCGATATGCTGCCAGTCTCAGTGACGGCGACGATAACCGACATAGCCTCCAGGCGGTCCATGAGCCCGTCTTTCCGAACTTTGAGAAGTTCCTTCCCAATCATATGGGCTGCCCCGCCGCGCGGCAACGCGCTAGGCCTTGCGATGCGGCAACCGCGGGCATGTCGGAAGCCGCAGCCTTGGGAGGTCCAAAATGGGCACCGTCACCACCAGAGATGGCGTTGAGATCTTCTTCAAGGACTGGGGTAGCGGACAGCCCATCGTGTTCAGCCACGGATGGCCGCTGTCGGCGGATGATTGGGACGCGCAGCTACTGTTCTTCCTGGGCAAGGGCTATCGCGTGATCGCTCATGACCGTCGGGGTCATGGCCGCTCCTCACAGACCGGGGACGGCCACGACATGGATCACTATGCCGACGACCTCGCGGCCGTGGCGTCGCATCTCGATCTTCAGAACGCAATTCACGTCGGCCATTCGACCGGCGGCGGCGAAGTTGTGCATTACCTCGCCCGGCACGGCGAGAGCCGCGTGGCGAAAGCCGCCATCATCAGCGCGGTCCCTCCGTTGATGGTAAGGACCGCAGCCAATCCGGGCGGCCTGCCCAAGGAGACGTTCGACGACTTTCAGGCGCAGCTCGCCACCAACCGCTCGGAATTCTATCGCGCCGTGGCGGCAGGTCCCTTCTACAACTACAATCGGCCAGGCGCGAAATCTTCCGAAGCGATCATTCAGAACTGGTGGCGACAGGGGATGATGGGCGGTGCCAAGGCGCACTACGACGGCATCGTCGCCTTCTCGCAAACCGACTTCACTGCCGATCTGCGGAAGATCGCCCTCCCCGTGCTGGTGATGCACAGCGAGGCCGACCAGATCGTGCCTTATGCCGACGCCGGACCGTTGTCGGCCAAGCTACTCAAGAACGGCAAACTGAAGACCTACAAGGGCTTTCCCCACGGCATGCCCACCACCGAGGCCGACACCATCAACGCCGACCTTCTGGCCTTCATCGAGAGCTGACGAAGGAGCCCGATCATGCGGACCTTCAGCAATCCACTACTTTCCCGGCGGGGCTTCTGCCTGTGCTGCGCCGGCGGGGCGGCCGCCGCGGCCGCCGGAGCGTCGCTCACCCCGCGCCAGGCGTTCGCCGAGGCGCGGGGGATCGTCAGCCTGATCAAGGACAGCGCGGCGGTCTCGCCCATCGTCACGCATAAGCTGCGCGGCAACGTCAGCGTGCTGGAAGGCTCCGGCGGCACCATCGCGGTACTGACCGGACCAGACGGCAAAGTGCTGATCGACGCCGGCATCGGCGTGTCGCAGACGCAGCTCAGCAATGCTCTCGCGGACCTCGGCGCAGATCCGATCACTCACCTGATCAACACCCACTGGCACTTCGATCATACTGACGGCAACGCCTGGCTCAACGCGGCGGGAGCGAAGATCATCGCGCAGGAAAATGCGCGCAAATATCTTTCCCAGGTCCAGCGGGTGGAGGACTGGGACTACAATTTCCTCGCCCAGCCGGCGGGTGGCATTCCCAGCGAAACGTTCGCCGGCGAGCACAGTCTCAAGCTCAACGGATCGACGATCGAACTCAGGCACTACGGTCCGGCGCATACCGACAGCGATATCTCGGTGACTTTCGCAGAGGCGAACGTCGTCCACGTGGCCGACACGTTCTGGAACGGCATCTATCCGTTCATCGACTACTCGACCGGCGGCAGCATCGACGGGATGATCTCGGCATCCGACGCCAACCTGGCGGCGACGGCCGACGACACGATCATCATCGCCGGCCACGGCAAGGCCGTCGGCACCAGAGCCGAGCTCAGGGATTTCCGCGACATGCTCGTCGCCATCCGCGACAACGTCGCTGCCCTCAAGAAGCAGGGACGTTCGCGCGAAGAGACGGTCGCGGCCAAGCCGTCCAGCGCCTTCGACGCCAAGTTCGGCAACTTCGTCATCGACCCCGGCTTCTTCACCAGGCTCGTCTACGAAGGGGTCTGATCACCGCACGTCACCACTCTTTCGAACCCGGAGAGCGACATGAACGACCGTCATTCGACAGAAACTCGCTTCACCCTGGATCGCCGGCGGTTCACGCTCGCGCTGCCCTTGCTGGCCGCCGGGGCCGCCTATCCGGAGACGGCAGGCGCGGCGACCGTATCGGCCGGCGGCAAACCGCCGATCGTCACGCACCATCGGACCAAGACGATCGATGGCATCAAGATCTTCTATCGCGAGGCCGGGCCCGCGGACGCTCCGATCGTGCTGCTCCTGCACGGCTTCCCGACCTCGTCTCACATGTTTCGGAATCTGATCCCCGAGCTCGCCGACCGCTACCACGTGATCGCTCCCGACTACCCGGGCTACGGACAGAGCGACATGCCCGACCGGGCACAGTTCGCCTACACCTTCGACCGCTTCGGGGAGCTCGTCGACGGACTGCTCGACCAGCTCGGCGCCAAGCGCTACGCCATGTACGTCATGGACTACGGCGCGCCCGTGGGCTGGCGTCTCGCGCTCAAGCATCCCGAGCGCGTCAGTGCGCTCATCGTTCAGAACGGCAACGCCTACGAAGAAGGCCTCAGGGAATTCTGGGATCCGATCAAAGCCTACTGGTCCGACCACTCCGAGGAACACCGCAAGGCGCTCTACGTGCTGGTCAAGCCAGAAACCACCAAGTTCCAGTACACCGACGGGGTGAGCGACGTCACCCGCGTCGCTCCGGACAACTGGGTCCACGACCAGGCGCTGCTCGACCGGCCCGGCAACGCCGAGATCCAGATGGACCTCTTCTACGACTACCGCACGAACCTGCCGCTCTATCCGAACATCCAGGCCTACTTCCGGAAACACCAGCCGCCGACGCTGATCGTGTGGGGGATGAACGACAAGATCTTCCCCGCCGACGGCGCCCACCCCTACAAGCGCGATCTGCCCAAGGTCGAGTTTCACCTCATCGACACCGGCCATTTCGCGCTCGAGGACAAGTCCGACGAGATGGTGCCGCTGATTCGCGATTTCCTCTCCCGCAAGGTCGCGTCGTGAAGCAACGCGCCTCGAGAGCGCGGCTTGTTTGGGCGTCACTCGTCATGGCCGCCTGTGCCGTCGCGCTCACAACGCTCGCGCACGGCGACGCGGCCGAAGACAGCTCTCCCATCTTCGGCGTTAAGATACCGGCCGGGTATCGAAACTGGGAGCTGATCGCGCCCTCCCACGAAGCGGGCGGCTTCAACGAGCTTCGCGGCATCCTCGGCAATGCCGTCGCGATGAAGGCCTATCACGAAGAAACTCTTCCGTTCCCGGATGGCGCGATGCTCGCGAAGCTGGCATGGAAACAGGAACCGTCGACGGAGTTCGATGGCGCCTTCGTGCCCGGTCGTGCCACCACCGTCCAGATCATGGTCAAGGCCTCGAAGAAATACGCGTCGACCGGCGGATGGGGCTTCGGTAGCTTCATCGACGGAAAGGCGGTCGATCGCGCCCAGCATGAGACATGTTTCGGCTGTCATCAGGCCCACGTGAAGGATCACGATTTTGTCTTCACGCGGTTCGCTCCCTGACGGCGGGACGTGACGCGGGAAACGGAAAATCGCGAACACCAGCCGCCTGCGTGAGGATACAACACACGGCGCGCTCTGCCGTGGACGACCTGAGCGCGTCGTGAAGTCCGACTACTTTCAGAGCGAATGTTCGAGGAAGAAACGCAGCATTTCCCTTGTCGCGTCGGGCCCTTTCGGATCGGTGTAGGAGCCGGCGGGACTGCCGCCCGCTGCTACAATACGAGGCGCCTACGCCAAATTGGAAGACTCGCGAAGCGGTCGAGCGCAGGCGTCCGACGGTGTAGTACCGTCCACGGGCCTCCACACGCCGGAATGCTGTCAGCAATTCCGGCGGAGCGATCTCGCAAAGCGGTCGGTCGCCGATCTCGCGATTGAGCTGAGCGAGATTCCAGCGTTCCCGCTTGATCGTCGACTTGGCCTTATTCTCTTTCTCAAGCTTCGTGGTCGCCCATTCCTCCCCGACTGCCTGGAAGGTGTGCTTGAGCTTTTCGTCTTCCCGTCGCTTGGCCTCGCGCGCTGCGACTGGATCTTGGCCTTGATCGAGCAGCTTTTCGGCGTAGTGGCGCTTTTCGCGCGCGGCCTTGAGTCCGACGCCGGGAAACGTTCCAAACGACATGTTCTTGCGCTTGCCGCCGAAAACGGTAGCGGTAGAGCCACAGCTTGGTCCCATTTGGCCGCACCACGATGCTGAGGCCCTGGCCGTCGGCAACCGCGTATTCCTTGTCCGTCTCCGTCGCATTGCGGATTTTTGTGTCGCTCAGTTCGTCCATCGGAAGACTCCATCGCACTCGGGCGGCCGGCCAGTGTACCGGGCCCCTTCCAGTGTACCCACAGTGTACCCGGAGACGCCGGATGCCCTCGGACCGTCGCGAACCGCACCGGGCGTCAATATACGACGAAGCACCTGATTTTACGAGGGTTCTTGCCGCTCTTCGAACTGGCGCGGACGACAAAGAACCCGGCCGGAAAGACCAATGGTGCCCAGGGGCGGAATTGAACCACCGACACTGCGATTTTCAGTCGCATGCTCTACCAACTGAGCTACCTGGGCATGCTGCGGGGCCCAAAGGGCCAACGAGCCGGCGGTTTATAGTGGGCCGACGCAGCCCTGTCCACACTCCAAACCGGTGAAAACGATGGTTTTTCTGCCGTTTTGCCTTTGCCGGTAGCCTGGACCGCACGAAAAAGAGCGGACCGAAGCCGGGCGCGCGAATCTTCCTATTCGAATGTCAAAGAGCTAACCGCGATCTCGCCGTCATTACGAGCCAACGGGTCGCGCGAACGCGCGCCCGATGACAGGCTCCGCGAAGCAATCCAGACTGTCCCACCGCCGAGGTAGTCTGGATTGCTTCCGCCTTCGCTCGTTGAGCTACGGCGGACAAGTCGTCGCTGTCGCTCCTCGCAATGACGTGCGTCAGCATCCCCGCGGCTCATTTCGCCCGAGCTGTGCATCGTCTCGTGTCCCTCTTGAAGAAGAGGGCGCAGGGAACACCGGATGCACCAGCGCACCCGCGGCTCGCATGCAAAAGAAAACGCCGCAGGCACGCCGAAACATCGGCATTCCCTGCGCAATGGTTTACGGCTTATCGCGCGCTCTCCCCGGTGTCCGGGCTTTCTAGCCACCGTCCCCCCGGGCTCTTGAGCCCTAAGGCTTGATCTCAGCATCGGGAGACCAGGACCACACGCCTTCGCCGTCCGTGCCGGCCGCGTTCGTCAACTGCGGCCCGCACGTCCATCGCATCCCGCACCCAACGTTCGTGACGACCGCGAAGCGCCCCTCTGGATCGAGCGCGGGACGCCGCGATTGATACAGCGGATATTGTTTCGGATAAAGCGAAATATTTTTTGCGGAGGGGATTGACGTGAGTTCGGAAAATCAGCCCGTCGGGCAAATCAGTTGAAGGAAAATACAGGCGGTTCAGACACTTGATTGAATTTTGTGCCGACGACCCACCCTGCGCGCCGGCCCGGGAAAAATTTCGGCGCGGACACTTCGCAGCCGGTCTGCTGAGACCAACGACGAAAATCGAACGCGCCAACCGTTAGTGCTTACGTCGCTTCGTCACCTTCTCACCCATCCGAGATGTAAAATATCTGCAATTCGGTCCGTCGTGAGCCTTAATCACCTCCAGCAGGATCTTCGGGCCGATTCGCGCAGGAGGACGGCAAGGTCTTCGTTTGTGCAGCGGGCCGCACGTTAGAAGGGTATGAGCAACTCAAACCAATATCGTCACAATCACTACGTTCCGGAGTCCTATCAGCGTCGGTTCATGGCGCCGGGACAGGACAGATATTATCGGTTGGACCTCAAGCCGCAGGTCTTGATTGTTGCCAGTGGGCGTCGCTATCGGCGCCACGACCTCCACCATTGGTCGCCAGAGCGCATATTCGCCGAAGATGATCTGTATACGACGCGCTGGGGAACAATCAGCGATACGGAGATAGAGCAGTTCTTTTTTGGAAAGCTCGACAACGACGGTCCGAAGGCTATCGACTACTTCGCGAACTTCAAGCACCCGAGCGCGGCCGGGCCAGCCTTCCACACGTTCTTGCGCTACATGAGCGTGCAAAAGCTTCGCACCCCGAAGGGGCTGGCATACGTGGCGGAGCTCGCGAGGAGCACACATAAGAACATCACGTTGATGATGCTTAAGAGCATCCAGCACCTGTTCTGTGCCACGTGGACAGAGTGTGTTTGGCAGATTGCAGACGCATCAAACTCTCGACTAAGTTCATCGTCTCCGATCACCCGGTGACCGTATACAACCGCGCTTGTCCCCCGTTGTCGAAACACTGTCAGGGGTTCTCAGACCCCGATATTCGGATGGCTGCGACGCACACAATATTCCCGCTGTCGCTAGATAAGGTGCTGATCCTGACAAATCTCAACTGGGTTCGTGATCCCTATCAAAACGAAATGAGGATCCGGCCAAATCCGAGATTGCTACGGCCTGCGATGTTTAAGTTTACAGACATCCAAACCGGCCGCCTTTTAACCGAAGACGAGGTGCTTATGGTCAACTTGATTATCAAGCGCCGCGCATACCAATACATCGCTGCCGCCAGCAAGGACTGGTTATTTCCGGAACGGCATGTTTCGACCGACCACTGGAAGAAGCTTGGCGATGGTTATCTGTTGATGCCCGAGCCTCGCCTTGTCTTCATGGGTGGCGAAATTCTCATTGGCTACAAGGGCGGCGGGGGCGAGGCATTCAGCGAATACGGTCATAGGCCGTGGCAAAAAGGATATAAGGACGACGCTCGCGACCGTCGCGAGACCGAGGCGCTGTACCGATTTCAAGCCGAATGGGCTCTACTTCGTGAGGCGCGCTACACAGCTGAGGACTACAGCTTTATGCGCCAGCGCTGGGGCGAAGATGACGAGGAGGACATGGAGCGTCACCGAACGTTACTGAGGCGCTATTCGGGTCGTTCCTGATGCTCCGATAAGAACCGCTATGACGTGGGAAAGACGTTAGTGACTCGCATGGTGGTGGACAGCAATTATCTCCAGCACAGTGGGCTACGCGCTTACCTCGCTGAGTCACCATATAATCTGGCTGTTCTGACCGACTACGCGGCCATGGAGGCTCATAAAGGCGAAACGCTCAGTTCAATCTTTTCGATCCTTGGAAATACTTGCGGAGTATCCTCGGCAGGTTGTCATCTTGCACGGAACGCAACATGCGTCCGGCCTGACTGGCATGGCCGATGATCTTTGGCCTCAGTTGATCGATGTGGAACAGTCGGATGGGTTCGCCGAGTATTGCGTCGCCTTGGATCGAGCAAGACGAGGTGACGTCTTTTTGCGACGCCAACTGCTCGAGAATGGTCGAGAGGCTGATATTCAAATGGCGCGGATTCTCGCTGACGCTGGTGCTATGCCCAGTGTTCTTGAAGACATTGCAAAGACGTACACAACAAACGAACTGCGACAGCTACGCCAGAAAGACAGCCCGTATCCAGTGACGCTGATAGATAAAACAATCAAGCACGTTATGACGATGGCGATTATCTTGCTTGGAAATCACTCGCAGGTGTCGGCATTTCCGAATGCCAAGGAGGCGCCGGACCGCTTCATCTTCCGCCTGTCGCTGTGTTGCTTTCTATTAGCGCTACGCTGGATTGCTGTTGGTGGGGCGGCAAACGCCAAGCCTGAGCGTCTTCGCAACGATATGATTGACGTTAACTTTGCGACCTTCGCCACGTATTTTGACGGACTGCTCACTGAGGACAAGAAACTTGCTTCGCTCCACCTTGAGGCAAGGATTTGGCTGGAGCAGGTCTTCTCGGTTCGGGAAGGACCTGGCGCTTAGATGATGCGCTCTTCGCCGACGCAGCGCATATGGCGCAATAGCGAAGTGTATTGCGCCATGTGGGCGATACTCATCAGTGCCGGATTTGAAATGGCGGATTACGCTACGCTAATCCGCCCTGCGGGCTGCTTGGCATCGTTCGGGACTGCCACCAGCAACTCGGCCAACTCATCGCTGTCGCGATGTTGAGGCGCGGCCGGACGGGAACCCTTCGCCCCCGACTTTCGTTACGAGCAGGGCGTTCCAGACAGGGAACCGTCATGCCGCTTTATCGCGCGTACTGGATGGAGAACGGGCACGTTTTGACGGCCATCGATCTCACGTGTGTGAATGACGACGACGCGAAGCGGCAAGCCGCAAATCTGTCGAGCGGCCATGATGTTGAACTTTGGCAGGGCGACCGCAGGGTGGCATTTTTGAGATTGCGAAGGAGGAATTCGGCTTATTCGGTGTTGAATTCAGAAGGGGCCTGATGGATCGGCCGTCTCGCTGGAACGCGCGATGAGCCACCTCGATGCTATCCAAAGAAGGAGGCCGGACAAGTGAAGACAATGATAATCGCACTTTCTGCCGCAGCCCTGATCGCCGCCGCTCCAGCCGTGCTTGCCCAAAATGTATCAGGCAAAACGCCGAGCCAGCAGCACAAGGTTTTCAAACGGCCTCAGATCGTCACCGATTACGCTCCGTGGCATGTGGTGCACGCCAAGGACATGAAGACGGGCTATCCAGCAGCCTCCAGCTACCCGCCCAACGCACCCAAAGATTACACATACAACAATTCCAGAAACGGCGGCGGCGGTGGTGGTGGTGGCATGTGAGCCATCCCGTCTTAACCCGCGCGCTTAGCCTGTTGATCGATTGAATGACCCCAGACCGATTGGCAATGCCCCTGCAATTCCATCGTGCCGTCGAGGACATGGAAATATGGAGCGCAACCAGCGAGGGCTATTCGTTTGTGATCAGCTACGAAAGCCCCAACGGTCCCGGCTTTCATGGACGCGCCGGTTATATGGCGTCGTGGCGTCCGGTTTATGAAGGCCGTGGCGCGATCAGGATCACTGGCTCGCCCTTTAAAACTTTCGACGAGGCCGAAGCCGCCTGCGATGCGATGCTGAAACACCTGACAAGCGACTAGGACTGCATGAGGCCATCTACGCCGCTGCCCGATCTTCCTTGTCCATCCCCCGTATTGCGGCTCAAGAACATGTCAAGGGGCATCTGCCGGCATGGCCTGCTCAACTTGGTCCGCGAGCATGTTCAGATGTTCCGCGAGCCGAGCAAACAATTCTCGCTTGCTTTCGTCTCGGCGAGACCGGCAATCACCGCACATTCGGCTGCGTCGTCGCGAAGCTTGTCTAGCCGTCGCTGCATGTCCTTCATGATGCGTCCCCCACCGAGAACAGCGCGTAGGGCGCAATAGCGAAGCGTATTGCGCCCTCCAGGCGATACTCATCAATGGCGGATTACGCTACGCTAATCCGCCCTACGCACCGTCCCTGCAACATCGCCACCTCAATGCAGTTGATCGGCGACCTTGTCGATCCCGGCCTTGACGCAGGCCTCGTCCTTTTCGCCGCCTGGCGCGCCCGATGCGCCGGCGGCGCCTATGACCTCATCACCCACCTTGATCGGGAGCGCTCCCTGGTTGGCGATGACGTTGGTCAGATGGATCAGGCCGAGTGTCGGGTCGGCCTTGACGCGGTCGACCAGCGTGCCGGAGGGCGAACGGAACGTACGCGCGGTGTAGGCTTTGCGAAAGCTGTTCTCGATCGTGTGGGGCCCGGTGTTGTCGCCGCGCACCTGGACGATGATCTCGCCGTTGCGGCCGACCACGGTCGCCGACACGGCGTAGCCATTGGCCTTGCAGGTATCGATGGCGGTCTGGACGATGGTCATGGCGATGGAAGCCGTCAGGTCCTTGTGCTCGAGCAGTTGTGCGCCCGCAGGGGCGGCCAGCCCAAAGGGGCAGATTGAGGCGACGGCGATGGCGGAAAGACGAAGCCCTGATGTCGGCATGCGCATTGCTCCCTGTTTTTTCGCCGCCCCTCGAATGCGGGCGGCTTGGACGGAGCATAATGCATTTTGTGCTCCGCCGTCAGGCCGAAACCCAGGCGCGCAGGGTGCAATAGCGAAGCGTATTACGCCATGTAGGGAATACCGATCATGCCGGATTGAAATGGCGGATTACGCTGCGCTAATCCGCAATGGTTGCTACGGGCTACGATGTAAGAGTGGCGCTTGCCCCCGCTATCCTGGCCTGAGGCCCCGCCTCACTGTATCAACAAGCCAATCGAGCGCCGGTAGCGGGCTGAAGAACTGGAGCAAGACCACAATGACGGCGAAAAGGCCCAGATAGATAGCGATAACCCGTAACGCACGCTGCAGGAGTGGCGGATATGGCGGCCTGTTGTCTCTGGGCCAGGCATAGGCCTCCTCCCACTCTTGCTGAGGGATATGGGCCGGTCGAACTCGCTCCAAAGGCAGCCACGCGCGATAGGCTTCGATGCCGCGATCTCGCGCGACCATGGTTCGCAGCCAGAGGATATTCCTGCGCCCGATAAAATCGACCAGCAGCCGCGTGGCAATGCGCGCCAGCCAGAGGATAAACGAGCAAGCAAGATAGACGTATCCAATCATGAAGCCGAAAGTCAGAAATGACTTGGTAAACGACTTGACCGTGAAAATCGCTGCCGCCGCGCTCACAGACGAGTTAACGAGTCCGTCGAGCGCGTCAAAGCCCTCACCAAGGATCGTATCTTCGTTTGCGGCCTGCATGACCAAAATCAGAAAAATGGCGACGGCAAACTGAAAGAGAGGGAAGTTCAGAAGCTTCCGCACGGGGGCTGTGAACAGCTTGAACATTAACGTCGTTCCAAGAGGCCAGCTACCTTATCCTCATTCGCCGTAAAATCGCATTAGCGATTTACGACGATGTGCCGCCACCCAGCGCCAAGCCCGCCAGTAGCGGACGAACTGCTGGCCAGTCGTGCCGACGCGCCGCGATTCACGCCGCAAACACGCACTAACAACGTCTAACAACGCATAACGTGCCATCGGGCCGCCCCGCACGCAGAGTGTGGCTGCGAGCAACGACCGTTCGCATGAGATTGCGCCAATGCATCCTCCGCGATGGGAGGACACAGCTCATGGAGGATCAAATGAACGTAGCGACACAAAAAGCGCCAATGAACGTGGCGACCGAGAAACCGCAGATGAGGCTCACCCGGCCATCGGCCGCCTATTGGCGGGTCACGTTCGACAATCCGCCGTTGAACGTCTTGGGGCCGCAGTTCGTCCGCGAGATCGGAGACATCATCACTGCGGTTGAGGCCGACAAGGAGGTGAGGGTGCTCGTGTTCGACAGCGCCGTGGACGGATTTTTCCTCAATCACAGCGATTTCAATGCCGATTTCAAGGAGCTGACCGGCATGCCGCAAGGGCCGACCGGGCTGGAGGCGTGGCCGGACATCCTCGTTCGGTTGACGCGTATGCCTGTCGTCTCGATCGCGTTGATCCGCGGGCGCGCCACCGGGAACGGCAGCGAGATTGCGCTCGCCTGCGACATGAGTTTTGCGAGCCGCGAGAAGGCGGTGCTGTCGCAATGGGAAGTGGGCGTGGGCCTCGTTGCCGGCGGCGGGCCGATGGCGCGGCTGCCGCGGCAGATGGGCCGGCAGAGGGCGCTGGAGGTGCTGCTGAGCTCCAACGACATCACCGGTGACCTTGCGGAAGCCTATGGCTATGTGAACCGGTCGCTGCCGGACGCCGAGCTCGACGGTTTTGTCGACGCGCTGGCCAGGCGCATTTCGTCGTTCGACAAATGGGCGATCGCGAACACCAAGCGCCTCGTGAGTGCCGCCAGCCTGCCGCAGGACGTGGAGATATCTGCCGGCTGGGACGCCTGCATGGCCTCGATCGGCCGGCCGGCCGCGCAGGGCAGGATCAAGGCTTTGTTCGAGCAAGGTTTTCATAAGCCCGGCGACGCCGAAGATCGCCTGGGATTCTATCTGGGGCAACTCGGCCACGCCGGCTGACGCGCTCCTTCCACGCAACGCGCATCAGAAAAGGATTCTCGCCATGGATTTGCTTGCCTTCGCCAAGAATATTGCGGACCGCGTCGAAGCGCAGTCGGCGCGCGCCAAAGTACCGGTTGCCGTTTGTGTCATGGACATTCACGGCAACATCGTTCTGAAACACCGCATGAGCGGCGCGCCGGCCTTCTCGATCGAGCTGGCGGAGCGCAAAGCCTACACCTCCGCGCTGGTGGGGCTGCGAACCGCCGATCTCTCTCCGCTGGTGCAGCCCGGGCAGGAGCTGTTCCCGCTGATGGGGCTGTCCGGCGGACGGTTTTGTTCCATGGGCGGCGGCGCGCCGCTCAGCAGCGAGGGCCAGCTCGTCGCGGGTGTCGGCGTCAGCGGCGGCAGCGTGGCGCAGGATGTCGACATCCTCGAATCGGCGCTCCGGGAAGCTGTTGCGCCCGCGCTCGCCGCAGCATCGTGAAGACGGGCAGCTCGGGCCTCACCCGAGCTCAAACGTCGTCACCCCGAACACCCGCTCGAGCCGCAACGGCGGGATCGCGCCGGTATACATGCGCGCGGTCTCGAACACCGGCGCAAGGCCGAGGTTTTGGGCCAGTGCGATGGCGTCGCGGTTGGGGCTGGGAACGTCGAGGAATATCTCGCCGCCGCCGATGCCTGCGAGCAGCGCCGACAGCACCGTTTCGGCGGCGGCGCGATCGCAGGCCACCAGCGGGCCGATCTTGAATCCCTGGCGGCAGGGACGGATCACGCCCCAGCCGGCAAGCGCGCCATCGCGCAGCAGCGCGCGGCCGATATGTCCCGGCGCGCTGATCCAGGCGCGCAGGAATGTGGGGCGCGGCGCCGGAAAGGTGGTCGCGTCGGCGGCTTCCACCATCGCCAACGGGATTTCGCCGAGCGCGACGATACCGCGCTGCGGCGCATCGATGGCGGCGACCGTGCCGCCGTAGCGGATATTGGCGTAGGCGAGCGCGAAGCCGGATTTCTTGTAGTTCTCCTGTTGCGCCACCACGCCGTCGAGCCCGATCACGCGCTTGCCCACATGCGCGGTGGCCGCTTCCCAGATGCGCAGGCCAAGCCCGCGGCCGCGCAAGTCCTTGCGCACCATGTAGAAGCCGAGGAGGCGAAGCCCGCGCCGTAATTGACGCAGGAGACGGTTGCCGCCGCCTCGCCGTCGAGCTCGCCGATGAAGAAGCCTTGCGGGTCGGGTGCGGCGAAGCACGCCGCGTCGGCGAGGCCGGGATTCCAGCCCTCCGCCGCCGCCCAGTTCACCGCGATCGGGATTTCATCGGGGCGCATATTGCGGATACGCAGGCCGTCTGTCGCGCGGGATCGTGGAGATGGACTCATGACCGACTGCCCGTACCGGGCTCAGCTTTGTTGAGGCTTGCCTCAGCAATACGTGCTTGCGGGCGCTGCGGCAACGTCGGAAAGTTCGGCGCCTTGCGGAGGAAGCCTTGGCCTTCACGCTCTATGACAAGATCTGGAACGACCATGTCGTGCACGAGGAGGGCGACGGCACGTGTCTGCTCTATGTCGACCGCCACCTCGTGGATGAGGTGGACAGTCCGCAGGCCTTCGCCGCGCTGCGCCTTTCCGGCTTGCCGGTCAAATCTCCGCAAAGGACGCTGCTGGTCGTCGACCACAACGTGCCGACGTCGGACCGCCGCAAGCCGAACCCCGATCCCGCGAGCGCGGCGCAGATCGCCTATTTCGCCGAAAACGCCAAACTGTTCGGCCTTGAATATTTTGACGAGTTCGATGTTCGCCAGGGCATCTGCCATGTCGCAGCACCCGAGCAAGGCTTTACGCTGCCGGGCACCACGATCGTGTGCGGCGACAGCCACACCTCGACCCATGGCGCTTTCGGCGCGCTCGGCCTCGGCATCGGCACTTCCGAAACCGAGCATGTGTTCGCGACGCAAACGCTGATCCAGCGCAAATCGCTGAACATGCGCGCCGTCATCGACGGTGCACTGCCATCAGGTGTCACGGCCAAGGACCTGATCCTGGCTCTCATTGGCGAGATCGGCGCAGGCGGCGCCACTGGCTGCGTGGTCGAATTTGGCGGCGAGGCGGTGCGCGCGCTCTCCATGGAAGGCCGCATGACGATCTGCAACATGTCGGTCGAGGCGGGTGCCAGGACATCCATCATCGCGCCCGACGAAAAGACCTTCGAATATCTCAAGGGGCGGCCGAAATGCCCGACCGGCAAGGTGTGGGACGCCGCCCGGCGCCATTGGGAAACGTTGCGCTCCGACGAGGCTGCCGCCTACGACCGCGAGGTTAGAATGGATGCCGGCGCGCTTCCGCCGCTGGTCACTTGGGGGACGAGCCCGGAGCAGGTCACCTCCATCGCAGGCAGCGTCCCGCGGCCCGAGGAAATCGCTGATAGCAACAAGCGCGAGGCGGCCCGGCGCGCGCTCGCCTATATGGGGCTCGGCGGCGGCGAGAAGATCGCCGATATCGCGATCGATCGCGTCTTCATCGGCTCATGCACCAATGCGCGCATCGAGGATTTGCGCGAGGCGGCGCGCGTGGTGGAGGGCCAATCGGTCCACGCAAGAGTCTCGGCGATGGTCGTGCCCGGCTCCGGCCTGGTGAAGCAGCAGGCCGAGGCCGAAGGGCTCGACCGCATCTTTCGCAAAGCCGGCTTCGACTGGCGCGAGCCGGGCTGCTCGATGTGCCTTGCCATGAATCCGGACAGGCTCAATCCGGGCGAGCGCTGCGCGTCGACCTCGAACCGCAATTTCGAGGGCCGGCAAGGGCATCAGGGCCGGACGCATCTGGTGTCGCCGGCGATGGCGGCCGCCGCCGCGGTTGCCGGGAAGTTTGTCGATGTGCGGCAATGGCCGCTGGCACGGCCGCACAAATGAAAAGGCCGGCTCGAGGAGCCGGCCTTCGTCATCGGTTCTGAGAGCCGCTCAGTACTTCGCGACCACCGGGCCGCCGAAGCGATAGTTCACGCGGACCGTGCCCATGTCGACATCCTGGCGGATGCGGAGCGGAGTGCCGACGCCACCGAGGACCGGCGTCAGCGTGACGTTGCGGTCGTCCAGGAAGATATGGTCGTATTCGAAGCCGACCGACCAGTTCGGCGCAAAACCGATTTCGAGGCCGGCGCCGACCGTGCCGCCCCAGCGGGTTTCGTTGGCGGACGCAAACAGCGGACCGCCCGGCGTGGCGAAGATATCATACTTGTCGCTGACGACAGCGGCGCCGCCCTTCACATAGGCGAGCACGTTGTTCCAGGCATAGCCGACCTGGCCGGTGATCAGGCCGAAGGCGTCGATCCGGGTGCGATCCTGGGCTCCGCCAAGCGGATTGCCGCCGACGGGGGCGGTGTTGCTGCCGGAGAAGTCGGCCCAGTTGCCCTGGCCTTCGACGCCGAACACCCAGTTGGTCGACTGCCAGCGATAGCCGATCTGGCCGCCGACGGTGCCGCCGGTCGAGTCATGGCAACCTTCGGTAATGGCGGGGAAGCCCACCGGGACGAGATCCCAGCAGCTGTGGGCCGAGCCGCCGCCGCCGTTGATACCGACGTAGAAGCCGCTCCAGTTATAGATGGCGGCCACCATCGGCGGCGCCTTGGTGTAGGGCCGCGCGGCCAGATCGGCGGCGCCGGCCGAAGCGGAAAGTCCCAGCACCATGGCGCCGGCTGCAACGACCAAAAGTTTCTTCATTCTGATTCTCCTGGTCCCCTCTCGCGTCCCGGAAGGGGGGCGCAGCTGACGGGTGCGCCTGTCCGACCACGTGCGGAGCGGATTTCTAGCGTGAGTCGTAACTGCCAGGCTGTAGCGGCGCCGCAACACCCGTAGCCGAAGTTCTTCGAGGCAATTCCTGATTTATATTAGGAACTTACCCTATCGCGCGATGGAAACCGCGGGCTTCGGATACGGCGGCGCTCCATGAGCCCGCTCACACTCCTGCGCCCGTCATTCCGATAGCTTGTGGCTGGCGCCCCGGCTGGTTGGGTGCCTGAGCAATTCACGGGGGCTTGCAGCATCCATGTTAGAGGCAGCGACAGCGAAACCGAGCGATGATCCGCAGCCCGCGACCATGCGCGATGCTGCAGCCGACGCCAACGCCGCGTCGTTCGATTCCATCCGTGACGACGTCTTCACCCGTATCGCCTCGCGCTACGACGTGCTCTGCGACCTGTTCAGCCTTGGGCTGCACCGGACCTGGAAGCGCCGCATGGCGCGGCGTATCGCGGCGGCGCGCTGGGAGAACATGCTCGATGTCGCGGCCGGCACCGGCGACTTCGCGCTGCGCGTCGTGCGGAATCTCGATGGCACAAAAGGCCGAAGCTGCGTCGTCTCCGACATCTGCCCGGCGATGCTCGATATTGCCAAACGCCGCGCCGGCCGGCTTGCCGGCGACATGCAGTTCAGGGTGTTCAATGCGCACCGATTGACGGAGGTCGCCAGCGAAAGCGTCGATCTCTATTCCATGTCGCTCGGCATGAAGATCTGCGATCGCACGCGGGCGCTGGCCGAGGCCTGGCGTGTGTTGAAACCCGGCGGCACCTTCATCTGCCTGGAGGCGTCGGAAATTCCGCTCCGCTTCATCCACAAGCGCTATCTGGCCTATATGCGCCTGTGCATGCCCGTCGTCGGCTATGTCGCGACCGGCGGCGACGCCTCGGCCTATCACTATCTGCTGTCGGGCGTGCAGGGCTTTCCCGGCGCGCCGCAGTTCGCGGACGAAATCCGCGCGCTCGGGTTTGCGGACGTCGCCTATGAGCGCCTTTCGTTCGGCATTGTCGCGATCCACATGGCGCGCAAGCCGGCGGCATGAGCCGGACGAGGATTGCTGAACGGCGCGTGCGCGCGCGGTCTGCCACGATGGCCGCGCGCGGTGGAGATGTTATTCGGCAAATTCCAGATCAAACCGGTTGAAGCCGATCGACTTGCTGGCGAATTTGACGGTCTTGCCCGACAGGGCCGCCAACGGGCCGGAAGCGAATTTGAAGATCGCCTTTCCGGATGCGGTGGTGCCAACAGGTTTGCCGTCCTTCATGACAACAGACCCGGTACCCTCGGCCATTTGAGTAACGGCAATACCGCCCGCGATGCGGTGGACGCCGCCGGCCATCAGGAACGTTCCCTGCGGACCATCCCACTCGCTGATGTGGGTCGCGGAGTACACCGCCCCTTTCAGCAGGCCCTCCACGCCGACGCAGGAAAACTGGTAATTCACCAGGCCGTGGCCGGCACGGTCGCCGACCGGCTCGGGGTTGGCGGTCCCGATGACATTGCATTCATAGCGCCCGATGCTGTCGGCATGGGCGGCGCCCGCAGCGCCAATCAGCGGAAGGGCAGAACAGACAAGGATTGCAGCGAGACGCTTCGTCATGGGACGTCCTCCTGTAGTTTATTTGGATACAACCTACGGCTAATGCAGCAACTGCCGATTGATCGGGATCAAATCCGGCTGCATGAGCCGCAGCAGCGGCGGCCGCCTTCTTCGCCATCCGGGAATCAGATAGCCCGGTGGGCATGGCCCTCGCACCAGCTGGAAGCATCGCGCAGGAATCGCCGGAGGCGCTGTTGGCGGCAGCGCTGGAGCATCTCGGCGAGCGGCGGCTGGATCAGGCTGAGGACGCCTGCAAGCGGCTGCTGGCGTCCGATCCGCGGCATGCGGATGCGCTGCATCTGCGCGGCCTGATCTCGGCACAGGCAGGCCAGCTCGATCTCGCGATCGATTTCATCGCGCAGGCGATCCGCATCGAGCAAACCAATCCCGATTATTTCCTCAATCTCGGCCGGTTGCTGACGCATCGTGCGCGCTTCGATGAAGCGCTGACGAGTTTCGACATTGCACTGAAGCTCCGACCCGATTTCGTTGCGGCGTGGCTCGCGCTCGGCGATGGCCTGCAAAAGCAGCAGCGTTTTCAGGATGCGCTGCTCGCCTTCGACCATGGGCTCAAGCTCGATCCGCGCAATGCCGCCGCGGCAGAGAAGGGCGCGCGGCTGTTGCTTGATCTCAAGCGTTTCGACGAGGCCGCGGCCTTCTTCGGCCGGCTGATCGAGATCGATCCGGGCCATTATGAAGCCCGCAATCTGCTGGGCGGCGCGCTGGCGAGCCTCGGCCGGTTCGAGGACGCGGCCGACGCCTTCAGCGCGGCGGCTGCCATTCGGCCCGACGCGCCGGCCGCCTTCAACAATCTTGGCATCGCGCTCACGGATCTGCGGCGCCATGACGAGGCCGTTGCCGCGCTCGACCGCGCCATCGCGGCGGCCCCCGATCTCGCCGAGCCCTACAACAACAGGGGCAATGCGCTGAAGGCGCAAAATCGTTTTGCGGAGGCGCTTGCAGACTATGAACGCGCGATCGCGTTGAAACCCGCTTACGCCGAGGCCCATGGCAATCGCGGCGCCTGCCTCGACGAGCTGGCGCGGCCGGACGAGGCGTTTGACAGTTTTCGCGCCGCGCTCGCGTTGCAGCCCGACCACGCCGATGCGCATTGGAACCTCGCGGTCAACCGCCTGCGCGCCGGCGATTTCAGGGCCGGCTGGCGCGAGGCCGAATGGCGCTGGAAATCGGCTGGGCTTGGCTTGAAGCTGCGCGGTTTTGACCAGCCGTTGTGGCTCGGCGAGCAGCCGATCGCGGGCAAGGTGCTGCTCGTGTACAACGAGCAGGGGCTTGGCGATGCGATCCAGTTCTGCCGCTATGTCCCGCTGCTCGCCGCGCGCGGCGCCAAGGTGGTGCTCGAGATTTCCGCAGCCCTGCAGCAGTTGCTCCGCGGCATGGGCGGCGTCGTGCAGTGCGTCGCCAAGGGCGAAGCCTTGCCGGCGTTCGATTTGCACTGCCCGTTGACCAGCCTGCCGCTGGCGTTCGACACCACGCTCGACACCATTCCATCCGACGTGCCGTATCTTTCGGTGCCATCAGGCGCGCGAGACTGGAAGGGTTGGCTCGGTGCGGGCAGCAGCGTGCTGATCGGCCTGGTCTGGTCCGGCAATCCCAATCACATCAACGACCACAACCGCTCGATCGCGCTGAGGACGCTGGCGCCGCTGTTCGACATCGGCGCGCAATTCGTCAGCCTGCAGAAGAATGCGCGCGAGGCCGATCTTGAGATGCTGCGCGGGCGCAGCGACATTCTCGACGCCGCCTCTCTTCTCGAGACCTTCACGGATACCGCGGCGCTGGTGGCGCAGCTCGATCTCGTCGTCTCCGTCGACACCAGTGTCGCGCATCTGGCAGGAGCGCTCGGCAAGCCGGTCTTCATCCTGCTGCCCCATGTGGCCGATTGCCGCTGGCTCACCGGCCGCGCCAATTCGCCGTGGTATCCGAGCGCGCGGCTGTTCCGGCAGGGGGAGGCGCGCGACTGGGCGCCGGTGGTGCTGGAATTGCGCGAAGCGCTGCAGCGCGTCGGCACACCCTTTCAAAGATCGGAATAATTTGAATCGTCTCTGAGAGAGCGCGTGCCCAAAATTTTCACGCGCCGCTGGTAGCCCTGTACGCAGACGCCCGCCTCATGAGATCCCCGCCCATGACAATGTTCAATTCGCTGGTTAACGAAGTTCAGGATGCGTCGACATCCGGGTCGACGCAACGACAGCTCAGGGCGCTCACCCAGATTACGGATTTGTTCCTCGCCGGCTCCGCCAGCTATTCGACGCGGCAGGTCGAGCTGTTCGACGAGATCTTCAAGGTCCTGGTCGAGGTCATCGAGCTGAAAACCCGGATCGAGCTGGCCCAGCGCTTCGCCGCCGAGCCGAACACGCCGGCGGCGCTGGCGCGCGCCTTCGCCGCCAGCGAGACCGCCGCGGTCGCGGCTCCCATGCTCAGTCAGTCGACGGCGCTGGCCGAGTCCGATCTGATCGCGACGGCCAGCACCAGGAGCCAGGATCATCTCTACGCCATCGCGCAACGCCGCACCATCAGCGAAGCCATCACCGACATCCTCATTGCGCGCGGCGAACAGCGCGTCGTCCATGCGGTCGCCAGCAACGAGGGCGCCCGCATCTCCGATGACGGCTTTGGCAGGCTGGTCCAGCTGTCCGGCACGGACGTCAAGCTGGCGCTGCATGTCGGCGCGCGGCGCGACATTCCCCGCCACCACTTCGTGAAACTTCTCGAAACCGCATCAGTGGCGGTGTGCGACAAGATCGTCGCGGCGAATCCGGCCTTCGGCGATGTCGTGCAGGGGGCGGTGACGGAGGTGATCGACGGCATCAATGGCGAAGTCCGCAAAACCTGCGACGATCACGTCAAGGCCAGATTCAGGATCAAGCGGCTCACCGACTGGAAGGAGCTGAAGGAGACCGACGTCCACGCCGCCGCCAGGGCGCAGGATTTCGAAAGGACGGTCACCGCGCTGTGCACTCTCGCGGGCTGTCCGATCGAGATGGTGGAGCGGGCAGTCCTCAACGCCAATCCCGGAGCGGTGCAGGTGATTGCGAAAGTCGCCGGCTGCTCCTGGGCGACACTCAAGGCCCTGCTCATGATGGATGTCGCCGATCGCAGGATGTCGAAGCCGGATCTCGACCGCGCGCGCGTCAATTTCGAGGAGCTGCAGTGGCGAACCGCCAAGCGCGTGCTCGAATTCTACGAAGCGCGCCGCAACATGCTCGCCCAGGCCCCGCTGCCCGCCGCGCCGCCGGACTCCGCCGAGCTGCAAGTGGCGGGTTAGCCAGCGCCGCTTACTGATACGGGTCCTGCCGGATCGTCGGCGCCGACTGCCGGACGCGACGCACGGTGATCGGCGAGCCGTCGGATTCGAACTGCAACTGGTATTGCCGGCCCTTCTTGTCGGTCGCGGTGCAGGCGATGGTGGAGACCTGGAGTCTCGCGAAATTCCCGTTCTGACGACACGCTCCGTCGGAGTTTTCGAGCGCGGGCACCGGCAGGCCGTCAACCTTCGGCCGGTCACCGGAACTGAGCTCCATGCGGTCGACGGCGAGCAGATATAGGTCTTCCTTGGTCCGGTGGCCGTATTCGCCGGAGAACGAGATGATGTGGCTGGTATCGGCTGGATCGTCGACGGCGACCGTGAAACTGGCGCGGCCCTTCTCGCTGTGGAAATAGGCGACCGTCTTGCAGGCGAAAACACGGCCGGCGATCTTCAGCGTTGGGCATTTGCCTGACATCAGTGCATAGAGGTCGACGTCCGGCTTGTCCCGGTCCGGATAGCTCGGCTCGGCGAGACAAGGGTATGCCAGGAGAATACTTGCAAGCGCAAGGACTTGCCAGCGGCAGCGTTGGGTCATGCCAGGTCCACCATCGGGCATCGAGACGAACGGTCTAACCAAGATTCTTCGGCTCGAAAAGAGACAAAGTCGCGGCAAAGTCTGCTCGCCCGCCACTGTTTGGGCATTTTTCTTTTCAGCCGTCGGCCGCGGCCCGCCAGCGCATATCGCGCGGCGAGGGGCGGCGGTGCAGGCGGCGGTCGAGCAGCGCCCGCGCCCGGGGCAAATCACCGGACCGGATCAGCGCGACGATGAAGGTGTCCTCGATGATCTCGCGCTGGGCGTGACTGCCGCCGATGCGCACGACCTCGCCGAGCACGCCGTCGAGCAGGCCGACGCAGGCCGCATAATCCTCGCTCGCAAACGCGCGCATCGCCCGGCAGATGTTCGGCACCACGGGACCTGCCAGCAATTTACCGTCGGCCAGGCGCTGCTCGATCACGCGCAGGCGTTCGTCCAGGGCGGCGTGGTTGCCGGTCGCCGCCGCAAACAGCGCCATGTGCATCTCGACAAAGGGCAGGCTCAGTTTTGGGAAAGTGCGGCGGGCATAGTCGTCCGCATCCTGCCAAAGTTGCTTGGGCACGGTATGGCCATAGGCCTCCAGCCGCCACAGCAGCGACGCGCAATCCGACATCGCATTCAGCGGCGGCGCCGCGGTCACCGAGGGCTGCAGCACATCGGCATAGATCGAAAGCGCCTTTGCCGCATCGTCCTGCTCCAGCGCGCCGAGCGCCTGATGCCAGCGGATGTGGCCATGCAGGATGGCGGAGCGGTCGTAGCCGCCGATCCATTGCGTGACGAAATTGTCCGCATCACTGACCGAGCCGTCCTCGAACATCGCGTGCAGCAGCGCATGCGCGGCATAGGCGTTCTGGCGGCGCAGCTCGAAGGCGCGCTCGGTCATAGTGCGGCCTTTTGCGACCTGGCCGTTCTCCGTCATCGACCAGCCGTAGTTCGACAGGAACCACCAGTCCTCGCCATAATGCGGCGCGTGGCGCTCGCACAGATCCTGCCGCGCCTGGTCGTGATCGGCCATGCCGGAAAACGCGAACAGCCCGAACGCGCCGAGCGGCAGCGACAGCACCACCGCATCGCGCGGCCAGCTTTCGAGATGTTTCAGCGCGGACGATAAAGCTGCCGGAAGCTGCCCCTCGGCGGCGAGCGCCAGCGTCTCGACATGGCTCTGTTCGCGTTCGGTGCCGTTGCGCTTGACGAGATCGCGCGCGGCCGCAGCTTCTTTCCGCGCCGCCTCGCCCTGCTGATAGAACGAATGCACGCGCGCCCGCGCGATGCGGGCGAGCGCGAAATCGGGATCCTCAGTGATGGCGCGATCGAATGCCTCCGCTGCGCCCGGCCAGGCCGACAGCATGCTGTCGATGCCGTCGCGATAGGCTGACGCGGCGGCATCGGAGTTTGTCGAAAGCGGCTGTCCGTAGCGGTCCAGGTGAACCATCAGGTGAACCATCCCTGCCTCACCATCCTTCGTTTGCGGCAATGATGGTCGCAAAACCAGCCCGATGGAAGATATTTTGGCGGCGGTCTTGCAATTGCGGGAAAATACTCTATCTCAGCATCATTCGATTTGAACGCGCTCACCTTGTTGATTGCGGCCTAAGCCTCCATCCCCGAGACATCGCTGAGATTGAATGGGAGCCTGCACGGACGTCGTGCGGGCACAAGGCGCTTTTGCGCTGGGAGTATACATGGCTACAGGTGTTGTGAAGTGGTTTAACGGCCAAAAGGGTTTTGGCTTCATTCAGCCGCAGGACGGTGGACAAGACGTGTTCGTTCACGTCAGCGCGGTGGAACGGGCTGGCCTTGCCGGCCTCGCCGAAGGGCAGAAGGTGTCCTTCGAAGTCAAGACCGACAAGATGCGTGGCAAGACCAGCGCGGAAAATCTCGCGCTCGTCTGATCCGCTACCGACGAATATTTCACGGATGTACTGAAGTATTTATCGAATGAGAGCCTCGCTGGAAACGGCGGGGTTCTTTGCGTTGCGGCGGCCGGAGCGGACTTTCCTCGTTACGCCGCCGAAGCCGACCCCGCGGCAGCCGCTTCGATCTTCATCGGCAGATCCTTGTCGCTGTAATCGCCGACGGCAAGCCGCCACAGGGTTTCGCCGTCCGGCCCGGCGCCGGTCTCGGAAAATCCGAGCTTCTTGAAATGGTCCCTGACGAGGCCGTTCCGCGCGGTCGGGATGTAGCGTCCGATCAGCTCGACGGCGCCGCGCTCACGCGCCTGATGCACGAGATGCTGCAGGATCGCCTCCTCGACGCGCCTGCCGAGCACGCGGCAGGACATGATCCAGCTATCGATGTGGAAACTCCGGCCGTCCTGCCGGCAGATCACCGTGGAAATCATGCCGTTGTCGCCGAACATGTCGGCGAGGCGCGCCTGCGCGGTCACGGCGGTTGGATCGGCCTGAAGAGCGGCGACCTCGGCCTCGCTGTAGCGGCGCGTCGTCAGGTTGAACTGGTTGGACTTGGCGATGAGCTGCGCGATGCGCTTGCGGCCGGGCTGGTCGAACGGCGCGATCGACAGCGTCATGTCGAGCGAGCGCAGATAGTCGTCGTGATTGCCGATCCGCTCGAGCTGCGCCGCACGCTGCGCATTGGCCTTGTAGAAGCCGGCGCGCAACCGGTCTTCGCGCGAAAAGCTTGCCTGCTCGAAATAGCCGGCGGCCTGGAATACGCCGATCCATTCGCTGGGATCTTCCGGCAGCTCGGGGACGGCGACCGCGGGCAGCGCGTCGCGCACACGCTTGCGTTCGGCCGGGTTGTCGTCGAGGAACACAAGACTTTCGAGCCCGAGCTCGATCATGTCAGCGATGGCCTTGATGTTGGCGGCCTTGTCGTCCCAGTTGATGCGCAACGCCGTGATGTCGTCCTCCTTCAGCACCATCTCCGGATGACGGCGGAACGTATCGAGCGCGATCGCCTCGTCGTTCTTGGAGGAGATGCAAAGCAGAATGCCGCGCTCCCTGTAGGACAGCGCCATGCGCTGCAGTGCGGCGTAGGTCTCGCCGAGCGGCGTGCCAGTGCCGAGCGCGAGTCCCTCCATGCAGTCGTCGCCGACAATGCCGCCCCACAGCGTGTTGTCGAGGTCGAGCACCAGCACCCGGCGCGAGCGGCCGAGCTGCGCCGCCAGGATGCGCATGACATGGTCGGCATAGAGCGGGATCATCGCGGGCGCGAACGGATATTTGGCCGCGTACCAGAACCGCGCCGCCGACCAGGCCGATTGCCCGACCAGATCGGCAAGACCGCCGACGTCGAACAGCAGGCAGGAGTTTTGGCGCGCGAGCTCAGCGAGGCCGCGGTTGAATTCGCTGCGCAGATGGCGCGGGCTGCCGGCGAGTCCAAGGTCCATGTTGATCTGGAACGCGTCGGGGTCGCCGGCGAGCGTCTGCAGGATCACGGATTTGCCGGTCGCTTCGCGTGCGACGTCGGCGACCCGCGCGACCTGGCGCAGCGCGATGTCGACGGCCTGTTTTGCCGCCTCCGCCTCGCCAAGCGGCGCGGCGAGTTTCAGCATGCGATGGTCGGAGGCGAGCAGGACGAAATCGATCGGGTTTTGCTTCAGCGCGTCGCGGTTGCGGCCAAGCCACGACTCCGGCTCTTCATACTCGGCGGCCGTGACCTGCAGCAGGAAGCCGAAGCGGATCGCGGTGGCGATCATGGCGTCGGTGAGATGCGAAGCGGTGCTCGCCGACAGGATCAGCACATGCAGCGGGACGAGGCCCTGCTTGCGCGCTTCCACAGCGAACTCCGCCGGCGCGGCTTTCAGGAGGCTGCGGATTTTTCGGCCGAGCAGCCGCAAGTCCGGCTCATCCCATCCGGCCTGCGCGAGCAGGCGCGCGGCCTGCAGGGCTTCAAGCGAGTCGACCGGCAGCGCCGAAATCCCCTCGCGCATTTTCCGTGCGGGCCGCGGCAGCCAGGTCAAGGCCTGCGGCGGCAGCTTGATCCGAGACCCGGCGTCGGCCCCGGTCACTGCATGTGTTCCGCGATCATGTCGACGAACTGGCGCACCGAATTGATCTCCTCGATCTCGGCGAGCGAGAACTGGAAATCAAACTCGCTCTCGATGCCGCTGACGAGGCGGACATGGGCGAGGCTGTCCCAGCCCTTCAGGTCCGACTGGCGGGTCGCAAGGCTGATCTGCAAACCGTCGTCGTCGAGCTCGGCACGGAAAATATCCTGCAGCCGCGCCAGAATGCCGTCACGCGAAGTCGCTGGTGCGTCCATCACGCGCCCTCTTTCGCGGCGGTGACGAAAAGCTCCTGCTTCGGAACCGGCTGCACGTACATGGTAATTCCCCGGCGGCCGAGCGCGACCGCATGCTCGATGAAGGGTTTAGCATCGGCGGCGATCATCTTCAAATTCGAGATTCGCGTGTCGGTACAGATGGTTGGGCCGAAATAGCGGCGCAGGCGCTGCGGCCTTATGTCCCCGCCGCGGTTGAGGAATTCGGCCTCGCCGGTTTCGCCATTGGCGCGCTTCCAGCGATAGCGGATGGTGCTGTCGAAGATTGCGTGGAAGTACGGCACCTCATCATAGAGCAGACATTCCACGGCATGCAGCGGCGTGAAGAAATTGAAGCCCGCGCCAAGCCCGATCAGCCGCGCGTCCACCTCCATCAGGCGGCAGAACGGCGTGTCCTTGCCCCATGCCGTTTTCGCGTGGTGGTGGTCGCGGAGCAGGAAATCGGCATTGGGACCGATGGCGCAGACCGATGAGCTGAGGTGGATGCTGCGCGCCACGCCCGGCGTGCGGCGAAACATCTCGCACAACAGTCCCGTGCAGACCGGCGCACGATCGACCAGAAAAACTCTTGACGGGTTCTGGTCGCTCGGGAAGGCCGGCATGACAAGCGTGCCGTCGGGGCCGAGCAGATCGCGCGCGAGCTCGATCAATTCGCTGGGGCGGAGCCGCACATTGTAGAACTCGTTCCATGACGACTGCACATAGACCGTGCGGCCGCGCGTCATGCCGAGATCGATCAGCCTGTCGCGGAGCGCGGCGACCTCGATCGGGCGGCGATGGATCTGTTTCGACAGCCAGAGCTTTCGCGTGCGCACGAAGCCGCGCAGGTCGGCGCTGCCCAAAAACTTCCGGGCGGAGACTCTTGACGGTGCTGCGAAACGCGCTCGACATGATCTGGCGTGGTGTTGGCGAAAATCGGCGGCGGATCAAGGCCTGCCGATCTGCTCGACCTCATACACAATGGGGAGCAGCACGTCCAACGGGTCATGCGCGACCGCGGCGCCGACCGTCGCGGTCTGGTCGGTCAGGATTCGCGGCAGGCGGTGCGAGACGATGTGAATGGGGGGCAGCGAGGCATTGAGCTGCTTTGCCAGTTTTTCGCCGGCCGCCTTCGCCTCGGCGTATTCGGCGATGCCGGCCGCCTCGGTGTCGATGGCGACGGTCGATGGATAGAAGATTCTGATCTTGCCCCAAGCGTTGGCGGATAGCGTGGTGCAGAGCGCCTCGAACGCCTCGACGTAATAGGCGAGATGCCGGCGCAGCCGCTCCGGCGAGCGATCCGTTGCGAGCTTGCGCTCGAAAATCCGCGAGGTCGCAAAATAATAGCAACTGTCGATCGCGCCGATCCCGGCAAGCTGATCGGCGGGCGCTGCGAGCGCGTCATAGCGGAGCACGTCGCATGTGCCACCGGCCTGCCTGATTTCCGCGGCCACGCGCTCGGCTTCGCTGCGGCCGTCGCGATAGGTGATCAGCGCATGCCCGCCGCCCGCGGCGATGATCTTGGCGGTGACCTCGCCAAGCCCGCGCGAGGCACCGACGACGAGCGCGCGGCGGCCCCTGAAGGCGCCCGCCTGCACGCGCGCGGCGACGGTGGCCATGTTGGGCTGTCTGGGTGGGGCATGGCGGGCAAAAGCCTCGAGTTGGCCGGCTAGGCCGGAGCCGGCGACATCGATATGCAGCGAACGAAACCGCGCATCGCTTTTGCTGACGGCATAATGCAAGGCGCGCTCGCCGTCACTTGCGGGGTCGCGGGTGACGTCGAGGCCGGTGAACAGCGAATGCAGCCCGGGGCAGGCCATGCCGACGATCTGCGATGTCGCGAGCAGCGCACGCATGCCGGCGGTGCCGATCGCCTGCGACAGTGTTGGAAAAAGCTTGCGCAGTTCATCGTCCGCGGCCGGAGCCGCGACGGCGCCCGACAGGTTCGCCATCTGCGCGAAGAAGAGATCGGCGGGCGCCTCGAGCTGTGCGACCTCCGACCGTGCCGGCCGTGCGGCTGCTCCCGCGATCTTCCCGGGCAGCGAGGAAATCCTGATCGCCGCGATGACGATGCCGTCCATCGTGACTTCGAGATTAAGCGAAGTCTCCGTCCGGCCGGTGAGCGCCAGCGTCGCAGTTTCGCCGGGATAGAGCGGCTGATGGAAGCGAGCCTTGAGGTTCTGCACGTCAAGCGGATTCGATCGCAGCGCGGTGTCGAGCGCCCACGAGAGCGTGTGGATGCCGTGCACGACGGGCGAGCCCAGCTGGGTGCGCCGGGCGAAATCGGCGTCGAGATGCATCGGATTGAAGTCGCCCGAGACGCGCGCAAATTCCAGCTGATCGGCCGCGCTGAAGGCGCGGCTGGCGAGGACGATCATCTCAGGGCGTGCGTTCGAGCTCATCGATCGCCCGCTTAACACAATCGACGACGGATGGGACGATCTTCTCCGCGTCGAAGGCGCCGGACAATCCGAAGAACGCCTGGAAGCCGGTCACCTCATAGCCGCCGGCACGGATTTGATCGGGGGTTGGGAGATAGCCGTAGAGCGCGCCGAGATAGCCGGCATAAAGCCGCAGCGTTCCCTCGCGCGGGGGCAGTTCGCGGTCGAAAATTTTTTGCCATTCGACCGTGGCCTCGGCGGACAGCGCCACCAACTCGACCTCGCCGAGCCGGACGATGTGAACGACGAGCCGCTTTTCGGGCGTATGACCATGAAAGAACGCGGCGAGTGCGAGATCGGCGGAGCCGGCAGCGAGCCTGCCGGTCGCGAACGATTCGTGCGGCGCGCCGAGTGCAATCCGGACCACCGCCGTGGCGAGACTTTCGATCCATCGCCGCGACTCTTCCGGCGTGACCGACGGGAAAGCCGGTCCTGCGAGCACGAGATGGATGAGCCGCAGCAGACGCGCGCGAATGCCGCCGGGCGCGCCCGCGATCTTCGGGCTGACGTCGCCGGCAAACCCCGGCACGAACAGGCAAGGCATCTCGCCGAATTGCCGCCGCAGCGCGCGCCGCACCACGCCGGGAAAATCGGCGCTGATGGCGTCATTGGGAACGGACGCCGTCGCATGACAGGCGTAATGCCAGAGCGCTGATATGACGGCGTCATTGTCGGCGCGGCGAAGCAGGATGATGGTGGCGCGCTCGTCGACGGCGCCGTTCGGGTCGGGCGCCATGGCGGTGCTGGAGAGGCGGAAGCCGTAGATGCGGCTCAAGGTCGGAAACGGCCAGCGGCGGCGGCGGTTGATCGCATGATCGAGTTCGCCGCGCTTGATCTCCAGCCTGACGTCGACGGGATCGCTCTGCAGTATCCGTTGCAGCAGCGCTTCGGCAGCCTCTGCGGCATCCTCGACGAATTGCGTGTCCGGCTTGCCGAGCGGTGCGCAGGCATGATCAGTCGCGGGCGCAAAATGCGTATGCGAGGCCAGCAGCAGCACTTCGCCGGAGTGAAAACCATGGCGCGCGAGCCGCTGAAACACCTTTGCCTGCAACTCGGCGCCCACGATCATCAGGTCGAAGTTGAGGATCAGGCAGCGGCGACTGTTCGCCTCCAGCAGCAGCGCGGAGATTTCGATGGCGTCGCGGACCGTGCTGGTCGGCTTCCGCCACAAATAGCCTGCCAGGCTGACCGGCCTGCCGCGCGGCGTGACGTCGCAGAAGGCCGCTCGCGCGCGCAAGGTTCAACTGCCCAGCGTTCGCGCGCGCCGGCCCTCGATCGGATAGGCGGGATCGTTGAAGCCGGGGGTCGAGGGATGGCCGGTCACGACCAGCCGGTCGATCAGCGCCTCGTCTTCGGCGGTGAATGTGTAGTCGAGCGCGCGCATGTAGTCGTCCCATTGCTCTTCGGTGCGCGGGCCGGCGATGACCGAGCTGATGAAAGAGGAGTTGAGCACCCAGGACACCGCGAACTGGCCGGCGGTGATGCCCTTCTTCTCCGCATGCGCCCTGATCTCCTGCGCGAGTTTCAACGACTCCGGCCGCCACTCCGTCTGCATCATGCGGGTGTCGTTGCGGCCTGCACGCGTGTTCTTGTCCGGCGCAGCGTCCGGCGCGTATTTGCCGGTCAGCACGCCGCGCGCCAGCGGACTGTAGGATACGATGCCGAGTCCGTAATAGCCGCAGGCCGGAAAGTGCTCGACCTCGGGCATGCGGTTCATCGCGTTGTAATAGGGCTGGCTCGCCACCGGGCGGTCGATGCCGAGGCGGTCGCAGATGTTGCAGATTTCGGCGACGCGCCAGGCGCGATAATTGGAGACGCCGAAGTAGCGGATCTTTCCGGCGTGCATCAGTTCGCCCATCGCGCGCACGGTCTCCTCCAGCGGCGTCGAATGGTCTTCCTTGTGCAGGTAATAGACGTCGATGTAGTCGGTGCCGAGCCGCTTCAGGCTCTCGTCGGCGGCCTGCAGCACCCACTTCCGCGACAGCCCGGCGCGATTGGGATCGTCGCCCATGGGATTGGCGAGCTTTGTCGCCAGCACCCAGTTCGGCCGGTTGTTGGAAATGGCGCGGCCGACCACCTGCTCGGAATTACCCTTGTTGTAGGCATCCGCGCTGTCGATGAAGTTGATGCCGGCCTCGCGCGCCTTCGCCACAATACGGGCCGAGGTCGCCTCGTCGGTCGGGCCGCCGAACATCATGGTGCCGAGACAAATCGGCGAAACCTTCAGGCCGCTGCGGCCGAGCTTGCGGTAGTGCATGTTGGTCCTCCACTGTCATTCCGGGTTCGATGCTGACGCATCGCCCCGGAATGACAACACCTAACTCTCCGTCCTCAATATCTTGAACACGCCGTTAGCCATGGCGATGACACGCTTCTCGACGGTCACTTCCGTGCTGATGAAAATCAGGCTTCGGGTCGCCCGCACCACGCGCGGGCGTGAGATCAGCACCTCGCCGATCTTGCCGGCCTCGACGAAATGCACGTCGAGCTGCGCGGTCGCCATGGTCGGCTTGCCGGTGACGAAACGCGCGGCCATGCCGCAGGTACGGTCGGCGAAGGTCATCAGCACGCCGCCCTGCACCAGGCCGCGGCGGTTGTGATGCTTGTCCTCGGTGGCCAGCGCGTATTCGTAGACGCCGTCGACGCAGCGCTGCCACAAGGGGCCGACCAATTGGATGAAGCCCGTGGTCTCGACGATCTTCCAGCCATCGGATTTGAGCTTCGCCGCGGCCTTGTCGATCATCTGGCATCCGTTCCTTCTGGTTGTCGTCATTCCATCAAGCGCAAACCTGATGTAGTCAAGCGCCATGAGCCGTCCATTCGACGATACCACAAGGCGGAATATCGCAGACCTGTGCGCTGCCTTTGCGCGCAACCAGCCAGTGGAAGCTGCATCCGAGCTGAAACGCGCGGCGGTTGCGCTCGCGCTGACCGCCGCGGGCGAGGGCGATGAGACCGCCTTTCTGCTGACGCGTCGAGCGGCCGGCCTGCGCACCCATCGCGCGCAATGGGCGCTGCCGGGCGGGCGTTGCGACGCCGGCGAGACGCAAGTTCAGTCGGCGCTGCGCGAGTTGCACGAAGAGCTTGGCCTCAATCTCGGCGAGGGCGCGGTGCTCGGCCTGCTCGACGATTATCCGACGCGGTCGGGCTATCTGATCACGCCCGTCGTGGTGTGGGCCGGCGGCGATGGTGCGATCGTGCCGAACCCGCAGGAGGTCGCCTCCGTGCACCGAGTTCCGCTCGATATCATCGAACGCGAGAAGTCCTTCGATTTCGTCGCCATTCCCGAAAGCGCGCGCCGCGTGATCCGCTTTCACTGGGACGAGCGGCTGATCCATGCGCCGACGGCGGCGATGATCTATCAATTCCGCGAGGTGCTGGCCGGGCGCGACACCCGCGTCGCCGATCTCGAGCAGCCGGTGTTTGCCTGGAAGTAGACGCAGTTCGGGCTACAAGGATACCCATGCGCTCGAAAACGATTCGCCTTTACGCGTTCGCATTCCTGTTTTTGACGATGGCGCCTGCCGCCATCGCGCAGGATGCGATCGCGGATTATCGCCGCAAGCTCGCGGAATATCAGGCCGCGCACGATGCGTATGAAGCCGACGCCGGCGCCTATTGGAGCTCGATTGCGGAAAAGCGGCGCGGCCGCAACGCCAAGCGGCGCGAACGGCAGGCGGTCACGCTGGACGATTATGTGCTGGCGCAGCCGCCGGTCTATAGCGGACCCAAGCGTCCGGTGAATCCGCAGCCCGAGCCCGAAGCCACGCCCCGCCCGCCAAAAATCATTCCGGTGGTTGCCGATCTCCTGAAGGCGGCGTCCGACACTTTCCAATGGGCGCCGCAGCGGCCGGCGTCGGAGGTCGACTTCAAGCGCGCTTACGCCAGCTTCGCCACGCGAGCCGGGCTGACGCGCGATCAGGCGGTGCGGGTCTATGCCTTCGAGACCGGCGGCAATGGCAGCCATGACATGCAGGCGGGACTGAGCTCGTGGCGGCCGGGCGCGCGCGCGATCTCGACCGCGATCGGCTACAACCAGCTGCTCACCACCAACAGCGTCGAGCTGATCGCCGAGCAGGGCCCGCTGTTCCTGAAGGTCTTGGGCGAAAGGGCTGCGCCGCTGTCAGGCCCGGCGCGGCAGGCGATGGACTATAAGATTGCCGTGCTGAAGAAGATGGTGGCGTTGGCGCGCTCGGTGCCGGACGAGTGGTCGGAGCACGAGAAAATGGGCGACACGCCGCAGGGCTGGGCGCTGCATGCCATGGTGCTCGATGTCGATGTCGGTCCGATGCTGCAGACCCACAAGCTGCTCACCTCGGTGCAGTTCGCGCGGACCAAGGGCTATAACCGCCCCCTGACCGCGGCCGAGCTCGAGATGATGAACCTGACCGGCGACAGCACCGGGCTCGACATGGTGACCATGCCGCCGGACATGCGCGAGCAGGTGCCGACCGCGAATTTCTTCCAGCGCTCCGGCTATGAGCGCAATCCGGTGGCGAGCCGCAACAACACGGTGGCGAAGCTCTTGGCGGTCACCGACTTGCGGATGGACGCCAACAGCAACCTGCCGGGCGCCAAGGAATTGGCGGCGGCGTATTAGCTGGCCGTCGTCCCGGCCGGCGAGCAGAATTGTAGGGTGGGCAAAGCGAAGCGTGCCCACCGTCGGTAATCAGATGTCAGATATTTATGGTGGGCACGGCGCTGACGCGCCTTTGCCCACCCTACGAAACGTTCGCCGGGACGACAGCACCTCAATTCGTGCCGAACATGAACTTGCCGCTGCCGTCGAGGTAAGGCCCGGTGCGCATGTAGAGCTGGCCGTTCTGGCCGATGAAGAACAGCGTGCCCTTCGGCACTTTCTTGGCGCCCTTCAGCAGCATGCCGGCATTGTTGGTGCCCATCTTGTACTGGAAGGTCTTGCCGTCCTTGTCATAGCCGTAACCGTTGTCCGGATTCAGCTCCCAGGGCGTCGGCCCCGCCGCCTGCGCGAACGCAACGGTCGCGACGCCGCAGATCGCGGCCGCCAGCGCCCAGGTCTTGGTTGAAATTGTCCTGATTGGAATTGCTGTCATGGTCATCCTCCCCATCGCGACCCTTTGTCACCCATTTTGAACAAATCACGAACGTGATCGTCCCGTCAATATGAAGCGTCGCATCACGCTTCGCCAATGACTTTGTGATTTCCCGGAACACGCTTGGCGACTATGTTCCGGTTTCAGACTAGAACCAATTCTACAAAAGCAGTCATGGGGATGATTCGGATGCGCCACGTCATTAAACTCTGTTTGCCCGTCGTGTTTTCCCTGGTGACGCTGGTATCCGCCGCGAGCGCCGACGAATTGTTCAAGCTCTCCAACAACCAGCGCATCGCCTGCAGCCGGGGGCTTGCCGCCGGCAAGCTCAACACCGCGACCTGCAAGTCCTACACCTACGTCTTCAACACCAAGACGTCGGAATATTTCCGCTGCCAGGTGTCGCTGGCGCTGACCCGCGACAACAAGGAGGTCATCAACGTGCAGACCGACGGCAGCTGCACCAAGAAACCGCGCATCTTCGACGCCGATTCCAATTATACCTTCGACGCCACCGAGACCGAGCCGCCGAACACCAATTCGTTCTTCGGCACCGGCGGCTATTCGATCTGGGCCGCCGACACCACCCAGCAGAAGGTGCGCGGCTGCATCATCATCTCCTCGGGGCTCGGTTCCGACATTTCGAAATGCCTGGACATGACGTTCCAGTGAGCGCGCTGGCGTGAGCTGAGGGCCGGGCGCGGCGGCGGGTTCCATAGCGGCGGACGATGGTTTCCGGCCTGCTATGCGTTGAGGTCAGTGCGGGCCCGCCAGCCATCAGCAAGCAAGCGGTTGACCCCGGCCGCTGCTCCGGCCAATTTTCGCGCGGGCCTGGGGGAATACGATCCATGATTTCGAAACTGGTCGCCGCCGCGGTTGCGGCGGCAACGATATTTTCCGCACCGGTTGCGCGTGCGCAAAACTTCATCAATGTCCTGACCGGCGGCACCTCGGGGGTCTATTACCCGCTCGGTGTCGCCATCGGAAAAATCCTTGGCGATCATCTGCCCGATGTCAAAGTTCAGGTGCAGGCGACGAAGGCGTCCGTCGAGAACCTGATCCTGTTGCAGCAGGGCCGCGGCGAGATCGCGTTTGCGCTCGGTGATTCCCTGAAAGCCGCCTGGGACGGCGACGAGGAAGCTGGCTTCAAGCGCAAGATGGACAAGCTGCGCACCTTGGGCGCCATCTATCCCAACTATGTCCAGATCGTCGCCACCGCCGATAGCGGCATCAAGACGCTCGCCGACCTCAAGGGCAAGAGCCTCTCGGTCGGTGCGCCGAAGTCTGGAACCGAGCTCAATTCGCGCGCGATCCTGGCCGCGGCCGGCATGAGCTACAAGGACCTTGGCAAGGTCGAGTATCTGCCCTTTGCCGAATCCGTCGACCTCATGAAGAACCGCCAGCTCGATGCGACGCTGCAATCGGCCGCCCTCGGCGTCGCCTCGCTGAAGGACCTTTCCGTTTCCACCGACATCAGCGTGGTCGCGGTGCCCAAAGCGGTCGTCGAGAAGATCGGTCCGCCCTTCGTTCCCGTCGTGATCCCGGCCAACATCTATACCGGCCAGGACAAGGACGTGCCGACCGCGGCCGTGGGGAATTATCTCGTCACCAGCTCGGCGGTCTCCGATGACGTTGCCTATCAAATGACCAGGCTGATCTTCGAGTTGCTGGACGAGCTTGCGAACGCCCATGTCGCCGGCAAGGAGATCAAGCTGGAGACCGCGGCGGAGGGGAGTCCCGTGCCGTTGCATCCGGGCGCGATCCGCTATTACAGGGAAAAAGGGCTGATCAAGTAGGGGAGCGGGGGCTGGTTAGAGCTCGTCATGGCCGGGCTTGACCCACGGCTGTCCATCCCTTCAGAGAATTCATTTTTCGATGGATGCGCGGGTCAAGCCCGCGCATGACAGTTCGGAGTAAACGGCAGGCGCTGATATAAGTGGTCTGATTTGGCTGGGGAGCCGACTGGAATGCAGCAAGCCGAGGACGCTGACGAAGCGCCCGTCAAGGTCGAATTCGACAATTTCGAGCACGGATTTCCGGAAGGCTTTGGGCCGGATCGCTGGGGGTTTCTCGCCTACGCCGTCGGCGTCGCCTTTGCCGCGTTCCAGCTCTATGTCGCCGCGTTCAACTATCTGCCGAGCCAGGTGGTGCGCGGGGTCCATGTCGGCTTCCTGCTGCTGCTGACATTTGGCCTGATCGGCAATTTCACCGCGCGGAGCAATGTCGGCCGCGGGCTCGGCTGGCTGGTCGGCGGCATCGGGTTTCTGTGCGGGCTCTATCAGTGGATCTTCTATGCCGATCTGATCGCGCGCGACGGCGATCCGACCCATGTCGATCTCGCGGTCGGCACGCTGCTGGCGATCCTGATCTTCGAGGGCACGCGGCGGCTGATGGGACTGGCGCTGCCGCTGATGTGCGGCGCCTGCCTGCTCTACTGGTTCTTCGGCCAATATTTGCCGGCGCCATTCAACCATCGCGGCTATGATTTCGACCAGATCATCACGCACCTCTCCTACGGCACCGAAGGCTTTTACGGCGTGCCGATCTATGTCTCGGCGACCTACATTTTCCTGTTCATCCTGTTCGGCTCGTTCCTCGAACATGCCGGCATGATCCAGCTCTTCACCGACGTCTCGCTCGGCCTGTTCGGCCGCACCCGCGGGGGACCTGCGAAAGTCGCAGTGTTCGCCTCGGGCATGATGGGCACGATCTCGGGTTCGGGCGTGGCTAATGTCGTCACCGTCGGCCAGTTCACCATTCCGCTGATGATCCGCTTCGGCTATCGCCGCGCCTTTGCCGCCGGCGTCGAAGCGACCGCCTCGATGGGTGGCCAGATCATGCCGCCGGTCATGGGCGCGGTCGCCTTCATCATGGCCGAGACGCTGGGCGTCGAATACGCCGAGATCGTCAAGGCGGCGGTGATTCCCGCCATCCTCTATTTCGCCTCCGCGTTCTGGATGGTGCATCTGGAAGCCGGCAGGCACGGCCTCGTCAGCATGAAGCGCTCGGAGATTCCCAGCGCCTGGCAGGCGATCGTGGCGCGCTGGTACCTCGTGCTGCCGCTGGCCGCGCTGGTCTACATGCTGTTCCAGGGTTTTACGCCGCTCTATGCCGGCAGCATGGGGCTCGCGCTGACGGTGGCGCTGATCCTGGGGGCCAGCATCATGCTCGGCCTCTCCAATCCGCTGTTCCGCTCGGTGTTCTGGATCGGATTGGCGCTGGCTGTCGCGGCCGTTTCACGCAACGGGCTCGAGATCCTGCCGGTCGCAGGCATCGTCGTCGCGCTGATCGCGATCGCGGCGATCAGCCGCGGCGGCCGCACCACGCTGCGCGCCTGCCGCGACTCGCTTGCCGACAGCGCCAAGTCGGCGCTGACCGTCGGCATGGCCTGCGCCATCGTCGGCGTCATCATCGGCATGATGAGCCAGACCGGCGTCGGCGCGATCTTCGGCAGCTGGGTGATCGGACTCGGCGCGAAAAGCCTGTTCCTGGCGCTGGTCATGACCATGCTGCTGTCGATCCTGCTCGGCACCGGCATCCCGACGATTCCGACCTACATCATCACGGCGGCGCTCGCCGCGCCGGCCTTGGCAAAACTCGGCGTGCCCCTGATCGCGAGCCACATGTTCGCGTTCTATTACGGCATCATGGCCGACCTCTCGCCGCCGGTGGCGCTGGCCGCGCTGGCCGCAGCACCCATCGCGAAGGAAAACCCGGACAAGATCGGCTGGGAGGCGATGCGGATCGCACTCGCGGGCTATGTCATTCCCTTCATCTTCGTCTATTCGCCGGCCCTGATGCTGCAGGACGGCGACCCCATGGCGGCCGTGCTCGGCTTCTACGGCGCGGTGACATTTGCGACCGTGAAGGCGCTGGCCGCGATCGGCCTGTTCGGCGTGATCGCGATCGGATTCCTGTTCGTGCGGCTGACGCTGCTCGAGCGCGTGGTCGCGATGGCTGCGGCGCTGTGCCTGCTCGGCGACTTCCGCTTCAGCGACACGCTCGGCTTTGCGTTGACGATCGCGCTGGTGATCTGGCAATGGCGGCAGCGCGGGCGAACCGCAGTGGCGGCGGTGTGAGCCTCTGCCTGATCTCCTCCGGCGTGGTGAAGACGCTGTCGCTCGCCGCGTTCACGCTGGCATGGACCCATTCGGTCGAGAAGGTCGAATGGCAGGAGGACTGGCGCGTCACGCCGCGCGGGCTCGAACTTGTGCAGGCGCGGGTCAAAGGTTCCGGCGCCGGCATGGAGCCGTCGCCGGAAGCGCGCCTCATCAATGGCTGGTTTCAGTGGCAACCGCAGCGTCCGCCGATGCCGGACCTGGTGCTCGGCAATTCCGGCGCCGCCGGCGAATGGCGGCTGTGCGCGGACGGACAATGCCGTACGCTCTCGGATATTTTCAGGTCTCCGATCGGTGCTAACGTGACCACGCTGCGCGGGTGCCAATGACGAGAACAGGGAGAGAAGGCGATGGATCGGCTCAAGGGCAAGGTTGCGATGGTGGTCGGCGCCGGCTCGATCGGCCCCGGCTGGGGCAACGGCAAGGCGACCGCGGTCACCTTTGCCCGCGAGGGGGCGCAGGTGTTTTGCGTCGACCGCAATCCGGCTGCTGCCGAAGAGACCGTGGGCATCATCGCGAAAGAAGGCGGCAAGGCGATGGCCTTTACCGCCGATGTGTCCAAAGCCGCTGAAGTCGAGGCCATGGTCGCGGCCTGCATGAAAGCCCATGGCCGCATCGACGTGCTCGATAACAATGTCGGCATCGCCGAGGTGGGCAGCGTGACCGAAGTGTCGGAAGAGCAATGGGACCGGGTCTTCGCCGTCAATCTCAAGAGCGCTTATCTCGCCATGAAGTACGTCATCCCCTTGATGGTGAAGCAGGGCGGCGGCTCGATCATCAACATTTCCTCGATCGCCTCGATCCGCCATGTCGGTATCTCCTATGTCAGCTACAACGCCAGCAAGGCGGCGATGAACCAGATGACGCGCTCCACCGCGGTCGAGTTCGCGGCGGACTATGTCCGCGTCAATGCAATCCTTCCCGGGCTGATGAAGACGCCGATGGTCGAACACTCGGCGGGCCTGGCGGCGAGCTATGCCAATGGCGATGTGGAGGCGATGTGGCGCGCCCGCGACGCGCAGGTGCCGATGGGCCATATGGGCACGGCCTGGGATGTCGCCAACGCCGCGCTGTTCCTGGCGTCCGATGATTCGAAATATGTAACCGGCATCGAGCTCGTGGTCGATGGCGGCTTGACCTGCCGGTCGTGATTTTGGTCGCGTAATGGAAGGCTGAAATATATTTGCGATGTCGTCCTGGCGAAAGCCAGGACCCATACCGCGTGATGTATGGAAGAGGCAGGCTGGTTGTAGCACCTTTCTTCGCCTTACAACGGCCTGTGGTAATGGGTCCTGGCTTTCGCCAGGACGACACCGAGTATTTTGGCGAACATCACCCGTTCGCGCCGAGCTCGGCGCGGTCGAGTTCTTCCTCCAGCTGATGGAAGGCGTCGTCGCCGATCGCCTCGGATTGCCGCAACTCCAGGATGGCGCGGCGCGCGGCGAGGATGGCGCGGCGGCGCAGCGGATCGGCGGGCAGCTCGCTCGAGGTGATGCGGCCGTCGGGATCGTCCCTCGCCTGCAGCAGGACGCCGCGATATTCCAGCCGCAGCAGCTCGGCTTCCTCGGACGGATCGCCGTCGATTTCCGCCAGCGCAGCGCGAAAAGCGACGGCGCGGGCGCGGGCGACTTCGTTCGCCACGAAATCATCCTGCTTGAGCCGCAGCGCCAGGATCAATGGGCGAAGTGTGACGCCCTGGATGACCAGGGTTCCGATCACAACGGCAAAGGCCGTGAACAGGATCAGGTCGCGGTAGGGAAAGCCATCGGGCAGCGCAAAAGCCGCCGCCAGCGTGACGATGCCACGCATGCCGCACCAGGCGACGACGATGCCGCTCCTGCGCGATGGCAGCGCAATGGCGGCGTCGGCGGGGTACCGGCTGGCGTTTGCCGCCGCTCGCATGCCTGTGCGGTAGATCGCGACCCAGCCCATGCGCGCGAGAATGACCACACCGAGAGCGGTGGCCGCGATTTCGCAATATTGCAGTCGGACCGCGTCGTCGAGCCTGTCCCAGATCGGGCCCAGCTGCATGCCGATCATGATGAAGGCGAGGACATTGAGGATGAAGACCACCGTCTCCCAGACCGCATAGGTGGGTACGCGCAGCCGGGCCGACGTTCGCGCCGGCGCGTAGCGCGCGAGTACCATGGCGAAGACGACGATGGTCAGAATGCTGGACAGGCCGAGATGGTCGGCCACGATCCAGACGATGAAGGTGCCGCCAAATTGCAGGATGATCGCGCTTGGCGCATCGTTGAATCGCGGGGTAATGAACAGCCAAAACTTGCCAAACAGATAGCCCGCGATGAGGCTGCCGACCAGGACCAACGCGACCGACGAGGTGAACTCGCTCCAGCTTAGATGCTGGGCTGCCTCGGCGGCGACGGCGATGCGATAGATCAGGAGCGCGCTCGCGTCGTTGAGCAGGCTCTCGCCTTCGAGGACCTTCATGATGCGGTAGGGCAGGTTGACCTGGCGCAGGATGGCGGTGGCCGCCGCCGCATCGGGCGGTGCCACGATGGCACCCAACGCAATCGCGGCCGTCCATGGCATGTCCGGCAGCAGCCTGTGCACCACCACCGCGACCGCAGCCGTGGTGACGCCGACGCCGCCGATGACCAGCATGGATATTGGCAGCCAGTTGGTCCGCAGATCCCGCAACGAGGTGTCATAGGCGGCGTCCAGCAGCACCGGTGCGACGAAGAGCGCCAGCGCCAGCCCGGGATCGAGCGTCCAGGAGGGCGATGCCGGCACGAAGGCGAGCAGTGCGCCGCCGATGGCGAGGAAGGTGGGATAGGGCACGCCGAGGCGCTGCGCCAGCGCGGTCAACACTACCGCCGCGAGCAACAGGCCGATGATCCATTCGAAGGTGATCAAGTCGAAAGTCCAGGGATGAATGACGCCGCAATGACGCGGCAATCTTATCACCAAAATCGGCGGGCATATTGACCGCACCGTGGCTGCGCGCGACTCTGCCGCAGGCGAAGCGATGGTTGTGGAAGGCGATGAGGCTCGGCTTGAAAATCCTGTTTCTCGGTTGTGCGGTCTTGTCGCTGCTCGGCGCCGGGTCCGATCTCGCGCGCGCGACCGGAGCCGACACCGGAAACGTGCCGACGGCCGATCCGTCGCCTTGCCTGGCTGCGATCGCAGCCAGCGACGACGACAAGATCGTCGCCGCGTGCGGCGCGCTGATCGACAATGAGAAGACGGCGAGGGCAGACCGTCTCAAGGCGCTGGTCGCACGCGGCGGCGTCTTCGTCCGTAGGGACCAGGTCGAGCGCGCCATCGCCGATTACGACGACATGCTGCGGCTCGAGCCGCAGGCCGATTTCTTCAACACCCGCGGCGAGCTGTGGTGGAGGAAGGGCGAGCGGCCCAAGGCGCTCGCCGATTTCGCCTCGGCACTCAAGCTGAACGCGAATCATCCGCTGGCAAAGGACAATTACCGCAAGCTGGCGCGGGAGCTGGAACGGCTGGGCGCCCAGATGGCGGTCGCCGGCAAGCCGAGCTTCAATTGTGCGACCGCGCGCCATCCGGTCGAGAAGACGATCTGCGCCAATCCGGAGCTCGCCAATCTCGACCGCGAGATCTATGCGAACAATGCCAGGGTCATCCGCGAAGCGAAAAATCCCACCGAGGCGCGCGCGCTGCAGCGGGCGCAGGACGAGTTCATCGCCCGCCGCAACGCCCAGTTCGGCCATGCCGGCTATGATCTGCGGAAAGAGATGAAGGACCGCTTGCAGGCGCTGACCGGCGTGGACGGGTATTAGTTAACGCGTGAACCGGATCGGGGGCATCCGCGACAACGGAAAAACCCTTTGTTGCGGAGCCCCAAGCCATGTCCGGTATGATCGAACCCATCCAGATGCTATCGACCTCGCGGCGCTCGCTGCTGGCTGGCTGGCTTGGGCTCGGCCGTGCCGTGGGCTTTGCGCTGGCGGCCGGACCAGCCGCGGCCGGCGGCACTGTCGTCGATTGCAAGCCGGGCGCGGAGGCTGCGCCGCTCGAACTGATTACCGCCTGTGGCCTCATCATCGACAATACCGTGCTCTCGCGAGCGGATCGCGCTGCGGCGCTGGTGGTCCGGGCCGACGCCCGCGCCAGGACCTCGGGCGGCATGAGCCAGGCGCTGGCCGATCTCGACCGTGCCATTGCATTCGACGATGGAAATGCCCGTGCCTGGCGCCTGCGCGGTGATTTGACGCGCAAAGCCGGCGGCAATCTCGCGCGCGCCGAAGCCGATCTGAGCAAGGCGATCGCGCTCGATCCGCAGGATGCCGAGGCCTTCGAGCTGCGCGGCGTCATCTACACCAACCAGCACAGGACCGACCTCGCCATTGCCGACTACGACCAGGCGATCCGGTTGAAGCCCGATGATGCCCAGGCCTGGTCCGACCGCGGCGCGACCTGGTATCTCGCCGGCGACTACGAAAAGGCCGTACGCGATTGCGACGAAGCGCTGCGGCTCGATCCGAACCGGCCGCGCACCTATACCAATCGTGCCTCCGCCTACAAGAAGCTCGGCCAACTGGACAAATCGCTCGCCGACAGCAACGAGGCGATCGCGCGCGATCCCAAGGTGCCGGAATATTTCGACAACCGCGGCCTCACCTATGCGGCGATGAAGCAATACGACAAGGCGATTACCGATTACGACCAGGCGATCCGGATCGAGCCGCGCGCCAACTTCTTCACCAACCGCGGCGACTCCTACCAGTTCACGGGCGAACTCGGCACGGCGCTCGGCGACTACGAGAGCGCGCTGCGCCTCGATCCGAATTTCGCGCTCGCCTACAACAATCGTGCGGTGCTGTACAACAAGATGGGCGATCGCTCCAAGGCGCTTGCCGATTACGAGGCGGCGCTCCGCCTCGATCCCGGCAACGAGAACGCCATCGAGGGCCGGCGCACCATGAAGGCCGAGATTGCCCGCTTCGGCACGGAAGCGCTGCGACCGCTGCACGCGCCGGAGGCGCATCCATCGTTCGATTGCGAGACCGCGAGGCTCGCGGTGGAGAAGGCGATCTGCGCCGATCCGCAGCTGGCCGTTCCGCCGATATCCTGCGCCGCGCGCAGCGGGATTTCGTCGCAACCCGCAATGCCGGTTTTGGCAAGCCGGGCTACGACCTGCGCGTCGCCCTGCAGCAGCGCCTCGACGCGCTGCAGTCGGCGGCGCGTTGACCCAAAATCGGCGTGGACCGGGTCCAAAGCCGTCAATCTCTGATCCATATCAATTTCTTGCCGCTTGAACTGGCGCTTTGTCCCGTGACAATAGACGGGAACAACAGCCCCAGAGGGAAGCGCCATGTCCGCTGCCAGCCGCTACCACGAGGTCCATGCTCGCTCGATGGCCGACCCCGAGGGTTTCTGGGCCGAGGCCGCGCGCGAGATCGACTGGATCGAGCCGGCGAAGAAGGTCTTCAGTCCTGACATGGGCGTCTATGGCCGCTGGTTCACGGGCGGCGTGGTCAACACCTGCTACAACGCGCTCGATCGCCATGTCGCGGGCGGCCGCGCCAACCAGGTCGCGCTGATCCACGATTCGCCGCTGACCAATTCGATCACCAGATTCACCTATGCCGAACTATTGAAAGAGGTGCAGACGCTCGCCGCGATCATGCTGGATTTCGGCGTGGCGAAAGGCGACCGCGTCATCCTCTATATGCCGATGGTGCCGGAAGCGGTGGTGGCGATGCTCGCCTGCGCGCGCATCGGCGCCGTGCACAGCGTGGTGTTCGGTGGTTTCGCCGCAAAGGAACTGGCGACCCGTATCGACGATGCGCGGCCAAAATTGATCTTCTCGGCAAGCTGCGGCATCGAGCCCGGCCGCATCGTGCAGTACAAGCCGCTGCTCGACGAAGCGATCCGGCTCGCGAGCTTCAAGCCGGACGCCTGCATCATCCTGCAACGGCCGCAGCAGGCTTGCGGGCTAGTGGCGGGTCACGATCACGACTGGGCCAGCCTGCGCCGCGACGCGCTCGCGGCCGGCAAGCTGGCTGCTTGCGTGCCCGTGCTCGCCACCGATCCGCTCTACATCCTCTACACGTCAGGGACGACCGGTATCCCGAAAGGCGTGGTGCGCGACAATGGCGGGCATCTGGTCGCGCTGAAATGGTCGATGTTCAATCTCTATGGCGTCAAGCCCGGCGAGGTCTGGTGGTGCGGCTCCGACATCGGCTGGGTGGTCGGTCATTGCTACATCGTCTATGGCCCGTTGTTCCATGGCGCGACCTCGATCATGTATGAGGGCAAGCCGGTCGGCACGCCCGATGCCGGCGCATTCTGGCGCGTCATCAGCGAGCACGGTGCGGTCGCCTTCTTCACCGCGCCGACCGCGTTCCGCGCCATCAAGAAGGAGGATCCCGAGGGCAAGTTCATCCGCAAATACGATCTGTCGAAATTCCGCACGCTGTTCCTCGCGGGCGAGCGCGCCGATCCGCCGACGGTGGAATGGGCGGAGACGCAGCTGAAGGTGCCGGTCATCGACCACTGGTGGCAGACCGAAACCGGCTGGTGCATCGCCGGCAATCCGGTGGGCCTGGGCATGCTGCCGGTGAAGCACGGCTCGCCGACGGTGCCGATGCCGGGTTACCAGGTCGACGTGGTCGACGAGGCCGCAAGGCCGCTGCCTGCGGGCACCATGGGGTCGATCGTCATAAAACTGCCGCTGCCGCCGGCCTGCCTGCCGACGCTGTGGGAGCAGGACGATCGCTTCAGGGAAGCCTATCTCACCGAATTTCCCGGCTACTACAAAACCTCCGACGCCGGCTACAAGGACGCGGACGGCTATGTCTTCGTGATGGGCCGCACCGACGACATCATCAACGTCGCCGGCCACCGGCTTTCGACCGGCGGCATGGAGGAGATTCTCGCCTCGCATGCGGATGTGGCCGAATGCGCGGTGCTCGGCGTCCATGACGCGATCAAGGGCGAGGTGCCCTGCGGCTTCCTGGTGCTGAAGGCCGGCGTCACGCGCGCGCCGGCGGAAATCGAAAAGGAGATCGTGGCGCTGGTGCGCGAGAAGCTCGGCCCCGTCGCTGCCTTCAGGCTCGCGATCACGGTCGGCCGGCTGCCGAAGACGCGCTCCGGCAAGATCCTGCGCGGCACCATCAAGAAGATCGCCGACGGCGAGCCCTGGACCATGCCGGCGACGATCGAGGACCCGAAGGTGCTGGACGAGATCGGTGAGGCGCTGAAGGGGAGGGTGTGAGGGCCATGCACATTCGTCATGGCCGGGCTTGACCCGGCCATCCATTTTCACTCAAAAGCCTTGTTTTTGATGGATTGCCGGGTCAAGCCCGGCAACGACGAAGATTGGTTCAACTGACGGAATCGATATGCGGCCCAAGTTCGCCCGACCGCTATTGCTGCTGCTCGCCGCGCTGTCGCTGGCCGCGTGCGCCTCGCGCAACGAGCCGCCGCCCTATGCGGCTGTGGCGCCGGTCGAGGACGACGACGCATACTGCCGCGCCGGCGGCAAGGTCACGGTCGGCTCGCCCGATTACGTCTACTGCCGCAAGGACCGTGACGCCGCGCGCAACGCCGCCGTCAACCGCGCCGACCGCAAGCAGCGCGACCTCGCCGAATACATGATGAACCATCCGGAGCATCCGTAGCGGCAGCTGGGGTGCGCCGAATAACCCGGTCGTCATGGCCGGGCTTGACCCGGCCATCCACGACTTTCTTGCTGGCAGATGCTTACACGTGGATGCCCGGGTCAAGCCCGGGCATGACGAGCGGAGAGTTGAGCGCAAACAAAAAACGCGGCAGATAACCCGCCGCGTTCTTGTCAGCGCAATCGAGCCGTGAGGACCTACTCCTCTTCCGGCTTCTTGCCGCCGATGGTCTTCAGCTTGGCGAACACCGCATCGACGTTGAGATCGTCGCTCTTCTTGCTGTCAGCCGTCTCGAACTCCGGCTCCTTGCGGGTGGTCTCGGAGGCTGGCAGCAGCGTGGCGCCGCCATATTGGGTGTCGATGGGCTTCTCCTTGGCGGCGCGCTGCACCTCGAAATCCAGCTCGATCTGCGAGCACAGGCCGAGCGTCACCGGGTCCATCGGCGTGAGCGTCGAGGCATTCCAGTGGGTGCGGTCGCGCACGCTGGCGATCGTGGTCTTGGTGGTGCCGACGAGGCGCATGATCTGCGCGTCTTTCAGCTCGGGATGGTTGCGCACCAGCCAGAGGATCGCGCTCGGCCGCTCATGGCGGCGCGACACCGGGGTGTAGCGCGGGCCCTTGCGCTTGGCGGCCGGCGGCAGGATGACCTTGCTCTCCTCGAGCTTGAGGCGGTGCTCCGGGTCCTTCTCGCCCTTTTCGATCTCCTCGCGGGTCAACTGACCGCTGGAGATCGGGTCCGAACCCTTGATGCCCTGGGCGGCGTCGCCATCGGCAATCGCCCGGATTTCGAGGGGGTGCATCTTGGTGAAATCGGCGACCTGGTCAAAGGTCAGCGCGGTGTTGTCGAGCAGCCACACGGCGGTCGCCTTGGGCATCAACGGGGCGTTGCTCATGGCAAATCTCCTTTGTGCTTCGCCCGCCTGTGAGGCGAAGCCGGTAGTCATCAACGATGACGGGAATTCGCCCTATATAGGCCGGATGGGGCCTTTGGTGCAATGGCTTGCTAAAGTGCCTTGACAGGGGCTCAAACCAGTCCCAATTCGTAGCCGGAAACGACCGTTCCCTGCCCGTCGGCGAGGGGTGATTCGGTCCCGAGATCGCTCCAATGGCCGCCAAACCAGACCTTAAAATCGTGCTTTGTTCGCCACGGGGTTTCTGCGCCGGGGTGGTTCGCGCCATCGACACCGTGGAACGGGCGCTCGCCATCTATGGCGCCCCGGTCTATGTCCGGCACGAAATCGTTCATAATCGCTATGTCGTGGACAGCCTGAAGACCAAGGGCGCGATTTTCGTCGAGGAACTCGCCGAAATCCCCGACAATACCAATGCACCGGTGGTATTTTCGGCCCATGGCGTGCCGAAAGCGGTCCCGGCCGAGGCCCAGTCGCGCAATTTCTTTTCGCTGGATGCGACCTGCCCGCTGGTGACCAAGGTCCACCGCGAGGCCGCCATCCACTTCAAGCGCGGCCGCGAAATCCTGCTGATCGGGCATTCGCACCACCCCGAGGTGGTCGGCACGCTGGGCCAGCTGCCGGCGGGCGCCGTGACCCTGATCGAGACCGACGAGGATGCCCGCACCTTCGCGCCGAAGAATCCGGACAACCTCGCCTTCGTGACGCAGACCACGCTGTCGATCGACGACACCGCCGATATCGTCGCGATCCTGAAAGAGCGCTTCCCGAACATCAACGGGCCGCACAAGGAAGACATCTGCTACGCCACCACCAACCGCCAGCTGGCGGTGAAGAAGGTGGCGCCCGTCGTCGACGCGCTGATCGTGGTCGGCGCGCCCAATTCCTCGAACTCGCAGCGTCTGCGCGAGGTCGCCGAGCGCCAGGGCTGCCCGATCTCGGTGCTGGCGCAGCGCGCCAGCGACATCGACTGGAAGCGTTTTGAAGGCATCAGCAGCCTCGGCATCACCGCCGGCGCCTCGGCGCCCGAAGTGATCGTGGAAGAGATCATGGGCGCGTTCGCCGAGCGCTACACGCTGCATGTGGAAACGGTCTCGGCCGCGGAAGAAAACGAGTTCTTCCCGCTGCCGCGCTCGGTGCGCCCCGAAGCCGCCGCCGAGTAGGCCTGCATGGCGGTTTACACCGACGTTGCCGCCGACGAGCTTGCGGAATTCCTGTCCCTGTACGATCTGGGCGAACTCCTGTCCTACAAGGGCATCGCCGAGGGCGTGGAGAATTCCAACTTCCTGCTGCATGCCTCGCGCGGCTATTTCATCCTGACATTGTACGAGAAGCGGGTCGCGAAAAACGACCTGCCGTTCTTTCTCGCCCTGATGACGCATCTCAGCACGCACGGCATCAACTGTCCCTTGCCGGTGCAGAACAAAAGCGGCGAGGCGCTCGGCTCGCTGTGCGGACGTCCGGCGGCGATCATCACCTTTCTCGAGGGCGTCTGGCCGCGCAAGCCGAATGCCGTGCATTGCGCCGGCGTCGGAGAGGTGCTGGCGAAGATGCATCTGGCCGGCAGCAACTTTTCGATGTCACGCGCGAACGCGCTCTCGGTCTCGGGCTGGCGGCCGCTGTTCGATCTCGCCGCCGATCGCGCCGATAGCGTGCAGCCGGGCTTGCGCGATCTCATCGCGCGCGAGCTCGATTATCTCGAAGGCGGCGTCTGGCCCAAGAATCTGCCGCAAGGCGTGATCCACGCCGATCTCTTTCCCGATAACGTATTCTTCCTGAGCGAAGAACTGTCGGGGATCATCGACTTCACCTTCGCCTGCAACGATATCCTCGCCTATGACGTCGCGATCTGCCTGAATGCCTGGTGTTTTGAGCCGGATCATTCCTTCAACGTCACCAAGGCGCGCGCGTTTCTGTCGGCTTACGGCCGTGAGCGCAAATTGTCGGAAGCCGAGGAGCAGGTGCTGCCGTTGCTGGCGCGCGGATCGGCGCTGCGTTTCCTGCTGACGCGGCTGGTCGACTGGCTCAACGTGCCGCCGGGCGCGCTGGTCAAGCCAAAGGACCCGCTCGAATATGCGCGCAAGCTCCGCTTTCATCAGGGCGTTGCCACCGTGCGCGACTATGGCGTCTCCGCAGGACTGGTCGCGTGAGCGCATTGCCCAGTGTCTCGATCTTCACCGACGGCGCCTGCTCGGGCAATCCCGGCCCGGGCGGCTGGGGCGCGATCCTGCGCTTCGGCGACGTCGAGAAGGAATTGAAGGGCGGCGAGGCGCATACCACCAACAACCGCATGGAGTTGATGGCGGCGATCTCGGCGCTGGAGGCGCTGAAGAAGCCGTGCGACGTCGATCTCTACACCGACAGCCAGTATGTGCGGCAGGGCATCACCGGCTGGATCCATGGCTGGAAGAAGAATGGCTGGCGCACATCGGACAAGAAGCCGGTGAAGAATGCCGAGCTGTGGCAGCGGCTCGACGCGACGCTGAAACCGCACCAGGTGCGCTGGCACTGGGTCAAGGGCCATGCCGGCCATGACGAGAACGAGCGCGCCGACCAGCTCGCCCGCGACGGCGTCGCGATGGCGCGGCTGAAGGGGTAGAGCGAAATCGTTGCAACGAAGATTCTTCCCCTCTCCCCTTGCGGGAGAGGGTGGACGCGATGCGGAGCATCGCGGACGGGTGAGGGGTCTGTCTCCGCGGATAGAGACCCCTCATCCGGCGCGGACTATGTCCGCGCCACCTTCTCCCGCGAGGGGAGAAGGGAAGCGACCGCGCCTTAGCTCACAGCTGCCCCAGCAGCGTATCGCCGCCGGAAACCTCGACCTTGCCGGGCGCGGGCTCGATGTTGAACTTCTTCACCGTGCCGTCCTCGACCAGCATCGAGTAGCGCTTGGAGCGGATGCCGAGCCCGTTTCCGGAGGCGTCGAGCTCCATGCCGATCGCCTTGGTGAAGTCGGCATTGCCGTCGGCGAGGAAAGTGGCCTCGTCGCGCTGGTCGGTGTCGCGCTTCCAGGCGTTCATCACGAAGGCATCGTTGACGGAGACGATCGCAATCGTGTCTACGCCCTTGCCCTTGATCGCATAGGCGTTGAGGAAGATGCTCGGCAGATGCATCTTGTGGCAGGTGCCGGTGTAGGCGCCGGGCACCGCAAACAGCGCGACCTTCTTGCCCTTGAAGATGTCGTCGGTGCTCTTGACCTGCGGGCCTTCCGCGGTCATCACGCGAAACTTCGCTTCGGGCAGCTTGTCGCCAACTTGGATCGCCATCTTCTATTCTCCATTAAATGAGCGGGGGATGTCTTAGAGCATTTTTGCGGGCGGGGGAAACGACTTCACCGGGGTTTGATGCCGAGGCGCCTGTCGTTCCGGGGCGCGCGAAGCGCGAACCCGGAATCTCGAGATTCCGGGTCTGGTCCTTCGGACCATCCCGGAATGACGAAGGATACGTTCAGCGCCTCAAGCCGCGGCCTTCTTCTCGTCGCGGAGCTGACGGCGCAGGATTTTTCCGACATTGGTCTTGGGCAGATCGGGCCTGAACTCGATCTGCTTCGGCACCTTGTAGTTGGTGAGCTGCGTGCCGGCATATTTGATGATGTCTTCGGCGGTGAGGTTGGAGTCCTTCTTGACCACGAAGGCCTTGACCGCCTCGCCCGACCTCGCATCGGGCACGCCGATGACGGCGCATTCCAGCACGCCGGGATGGCCCGCGAGCACTTCCTCGATCTCGTTCGGATAGACATTGAAGCCCGAGACCAGGATCATGTCCTTCTTGCGGTCGACGATCTTGGTATAGCCGTCGGCGTCCATCACGCCGATGTCGCCCGTGCGGAAATAGCCGTCCGCGGTCATCACCTTCGCGGTCTCGTCCGGCCGGTTCCAGTAGCCCGACATCACCTGCGGGCCCTTGGCGCAGATTTCGCCCGCCTGACCCAGCGCCACTTCCTTGCCGTCGTCGTCGCGGATCGAAATGTAAGTCGACGGCACGGGAATGCCGATCGAGCCGTTGAACTCCGAGGAGGTCGCGGTGTTGCAGGTCAGCGTCGGCGAGGTTTCGGAAAGCCCGTAACCTTCGGCGATGCTGCAGCCAGTGATCTGCTTCCACTGCTCGGCGACGGGCCGTTGCACGGCCATGCCGCCGCCGTTGGAAATCTTCAGCTTGGAGAAATCGAGCTTCTTGAAGTCGGGATGGTGCATCAGCCCGTTGTAGAGCGTGTTCACCGCCGGGAACGAGTTGACCTGGTACTTCGCCAATTCCTTGATGAAGCCGGCAATGTCGCGCGGGTTCGGGATCAAGAGATTGGCGCCGCCGGCGCGCACCGCGAGCAGGTAGCACGCGGTCAGCGCGAAGATGTGATAGAGCGGCAGCGCGCAGACGACCAGCAGCTGATCGATATGCGGCGGCAGCGCCAAAGCCGGCTGCAGCCAGGCGTCGTTCTGCAGCACATTGGCGAGGATGTTGCGATGGAGCAGCGTCGCGCCCTTGGAGACGCCGGTGGTGCCGCCGGTATATTGCAGGAAGGCGACGTCGTCCGGCCCGATCTTCGGCTTGTTGAAATTCATGCCGCGGCCGGCCGCGATCGCGTCGTTGAAGCTGACGGCGTCCGGCAGCGAATAGGCCGGTACCATCTTCTTCACCCGCCGCACCACCAGATTGACGATCATGCCCTTGAAGCCGAGCAGATCGCCCATGCTGCCGATGATCACGTGCTTGACGGCCGTGTGCGGCAGCGCCTGCTGCACGGTGGTGGCAAAATTCTCCAGCACCACGATCGCTTCGGCGCCGGAATCCTTGAGCTGATGCTCGAGCTCTCGCGGGGTGTAGAGCGGGTTGACGTTGACGACGCTATAGCCGGCGCGCAGCACGGCGGCGGTCGCGACCGGATATTGCAGCACGTTCGGCATCATCAGCGCGACGCGCGCGCCTTTAGAGAGGCCGCGGCTCTGCAAATAGGCGCCGAGCGCGAGCGACATCTCGTCGAGGTCGCGATAGCTGATCGACTTGTCCATGCAGATGAAGGCCTTGCGATCGGCATATTTCGCAAAGCTTTCTTCCAGCAGGTCGACCAGCGACTGGTATTGGCCGGTGTCGATATCGGCGGGCACGCCGGGTGGATAATGCTTGAGCCAGATCCGCTCCATGGTCTTTCCCCTCTCTGACGGCCTGTCCACGGCGTGTGGCCGCGGGACGGCGTGTTTTGGGGACAGTATTGAGCCTGCCGCCGTCCATGGCAAGCACATGACAAGCGACGGAGGGTTAACGGGGCTCTACGATGCTGTCATTCCGGGGCGACGCGTAAGCGTCGAACCCGGAATCTCGAGTTTCCCCGGGGCGCAATTGCGCCCCTGAGGTCTGCGCTTCGCGCATCCCGGAATGACATGCTTCAATGATGCGTGCTTCAACGCTGCAGCTAATCAGCCGGCCGGCTTGATCTCGCCGGAGGTCTTTGGCGCCTTGGGCTTGGCGGCGGCCTTCGGCTTGACCGGCTTTGCTGCCGGCGCATCGGTCGCGACCGGCGTCGCGGGCTTCGCAGCCGCATTCGGCTTGGCATTGGCGTGGCGGACCGCAGCCGGCTTGGGCTTTGCCGTAGCGGTATCGGCCGGCTTCGGCTCGGCGGTGGCATCCGGCTTCCTGGCGGCGACGCGCGACCGCTTGCCGCGCTTTGGGGTGTCCTGGTGCGCGGCGTCGGCCGCGACAGCGGCGATCAGCGAAGCGCCGCTGCGGGTCGGCCCGGTGTAGACCACGATCGGCTCCGAAGGAGCGGGCGGGGCGGCGAGCCATTCCGACGGCTTCGGCAGCGGCGCCTGCAGGCCGGAAGCGAGGAACATCGCATTGTTGCCGTCGCCCGAAGCCGACGGCGAACTGCTGCCGGCGGCGGAAGCGACCGTATCATCCTCGTCGCTCTGCTTGTGATGCTTGCCGCCGCAGACTTCGTCGCGCAGGTTCGGCGGCGAGGCATCGATCGGCACCAGCTGGTCGACGGTACCGAGCGAGGGCCGAAGCCACGTCAGGCCGTTATTGGCAAAACCGCGATCGAGCAGCTGTGCGGCGCGAACCGCGCGCATGGTGCCGGAGGAGGCGCCGAGCACGACGGCGATCAGCCGCCTGCCGTCGCGCGTAGCGGAGGCCACGAGATTGTAGCCGGAGGCGCAGATGAAGCCGGTCTTGAATCCGTCGGCGCCGGGATAGCGTCCGATCAGCCGGTTGAAGTTCTGGGTGATGCGCTTGCCGTAACGGATCGAGGGGATGTGGACGAAATATTCGTATTCCGGCAGGTTCTTGATGATCGCGCGCGCGAGGATCGCAAGGTCCCGCGCCGAGGTGATCTGGCCGTCCGCCGGCAGGCCGTTCGGATTGACGTAGCTCGTCTGAGTCATGCCGAGCTTCTTCGCCGTGTCGTTCATCATCACCGAAAAGCCGTCGATCGAGCCGCCGACGCCTTCGGCCAGCACCACCGCCATGTCGTTGGCCGACTTCACCAGCATCATCTTCAGCGCATTGTCGACGGTGAGCTGCGTGCCCGGCCGAAGTCCCATCTTCGCGGGCGATTGCGAGGCCGCGGTCGGCGACACCGTGAGCAGCGTGTCGAGCGTGAGCTTGCCGTCCTTCACCGCCTGCAGCGTGACATAGGCGGTCATCAGCTTGGTGACGGAAGCGGGATACCAGGGAACTGTGGCGTTCTCGGCTTCGAGAACTTTGCCGCTGTCGGCCTCGATCACCAGCCTCGCCTCGGCATGCAGCGCGCGCGGCAAAAGAATTGCCAGCACGGCGGCGAGAATGATCGGCGATCTCTGCAACAACGGGCGGATAAGAATCACTGTCCGGTTCCGGTCCTTTGAGACCCGCCTTGAAGATTCAAGGAGGTCTTGCGTTCTGACTTTCGGGTTTCAAGCTGTCCGGGGCGCCGCGTTCCGCGGCGGTTGCAAACCTATACCGGGTCTGCCTTCGAGAACAGTGCTTTGCACAATTAATTCAACGGCCAAGCTGCCGGATTGCGGCGAAATTTCAGGCTTTGACAGGTGCGTGACTACTGTTCGGCGCCCGCGTGTTGACTTGTGCGTTCACTTGTCCGTTGTCCTGCACCATGAACTGGGCGCGCGCGAGTTCCGCAAAACGCCCGCCTTTCGCCACCAGTTCATCGAAAGTTCCATTTTCCATCACGCGTCCGTTCTCGAACACCAGGATCCGGGTCGCATTGCGGATGGTGGAAAGGCGGTGCGCGATCACGAAAGTGGTGCGTCCCCGCATCACTTCATCGAGTGCGGCATTGACCTTGGACTCGGTGACGGCATCGAGCGCGCTGGTCGCCTCATCTAGGATCAGGATCGGCGGGTCCTTCAGGAGCGCGCGTGCGATCGACAGCCGCTGCCGCTCGCCGCCGGACAGCATGCGGCCGCGCTCACCGGCCTTGGTGTCGAAACCGTGCTCGGCTCTCTCGATGAACTCCAGCGCCTGGGCGCGGGCGGCGGCGGTCCTCATCTCGGCTTCGGTTGCGTCCGATTTGCCGACGCGCAGGTTGTCCGCGATCGAGCGGTCGAACAGCAGCGCCTCCTGGAACACCACGCCGATGTTGCGGCGGAGCGCGGCGAGCTGCAGCCCGCGCACATCCATGCCGTCGATCCTGATGAAGCCGGATTGCGGATCGAAGGCGCGATGCAGCAGCGCGATCGCGGTCGACTTGCCGGCGCCGGTCGGGCCGACCAGCGCGATGGTCTGGCCGGGCAGCGCGGTGAAGGAGAGGTCCTCGACCGCGGGCCGCTTGCCGTCATAGGAGAACGAGACGTCGTGGAATTCGACAAGGCCCGAGAGCCTGCCGGTATCCATCGCTCCGGGCCGGTCGCGCACCGCGGGCACCGCGTCGAGCATGTTGAAGAACTCGGTCAGCCGCGGCGCCTCCATGAACACGTTGTTGATGAAGGAGACGACCTGCTCGAGCTTCTGGATCAGCATGGTCGCAAAGGCGACGAAGGTCACGATCTCGCCGACCGAGGTGAGATTCTGGTCATGCAGCGCGATGCCCAGTGCAAAGATCGCGAGCACCGTGATGGTGGTGGAGGCGCGCGTGATCACGGTGACCAGCGCCCACCAGGACAGCACCGGCATCTGCACCGCCAGCAGCTGGCTGGAGACGCTGCGCAGGCCCTGCACCTCGGCGTCGATGCGCACGAAGCTCTGCACCAGCGCGACATTGCCGAGCGCATCGGAGGCGCGCGCGGAGAGGTCGCTGTAATGCTGCTCGACCTCGTTCTGCAGGCCGTAGGTCTTGCGCACCACGAAGGTGGTGAGCACCGTGAACACCACGCAGAGCAGGAACAGCAGGATCGCAAGCCGCCAGTTGAGATAGAGCGACAGCGGCAGCAGCACGACGACCGAGAGGATCGCGGCAAAGTGCTCGCGGAAGAAGCCGAGCCAGAGCCGCCACAGCGCATCGGTGCCGTTCAGCATCACCTTCATCAGCCGGCCCGAATGGGTGCCGGTGTGGAAGGTCATCGGCAGCTGCAGGATGTGCTCGAAATAGCTCGACAGCACCGCCTGGCGCTGGCGATGCGCGAGCCGGTCGGCCTGCAGCGCGACCCATGCGCCCGACAGAATCGTGAACAGGCCGAACGCCGCCCAGGCGCCCAGCAGCGGCCAGGCCGAACTGCCGCCCGGCTTGCCCGACAACGCGTCGACGATGCGGCCGAACAGGACAGGCTCGGCGAACTGCGCGGCGGCCAGCAAGAGATTGGCAACGGCGAGAATCCAGCCGAGCCGCGCTTCCTTGCCGAGCAGTTCGAGTACACGGATATAGAGGCGGAGCATCGACCTGCCGTCTTGGCATTTCCCCGAGGGATCAGAGCCGCATTCTAATCAGGGTTCATGTTGGCAGGATAGTACTACTGCGTCGTGGGCGGCTCTTTCCCCTCATCCTGAGGAGCGGCGAAGCCGCGTCTCGAAGGATGAAGCCACCAACCGGGCCTCATGGTTCTCCCGGCGATGCGAAGCATCGTCCGGAGACGGCGCAAGTGCGCCTCCTCACCATGAGGGTTTGGGAATAGCTCAATTGATCAGGCGGCCGCCGAGCGGGGGCAAAAAGCTGTCGTCGAAGACATCGGCGGCCGTAGGCCGCTTGTGGAATTTGAAATCCTCGCCGACCTGATCGATCGAACGCTCCAGCCGCGCGGCGTCGACGCCGCCGATGCCGTTGCGGCGGACTTCGCCGGTCAGGATATTGTCCGAGATCACCGTCTTCAGCCGCTCCAGTTCGAGATCGCGCGCGCCGCCTTCCATCCGGGCGACGACGTCGTCGACCGCGGCTTCGGGTTTGTGGATCGAAAAATGCGTGCCTGATATCACCGCGCGCACAAAGCCTCTCACCGCATCCGGCTTCGCCGCCGCAAACGCCGGATTGACGATCACGGCAAAGCCATAGGCCTCGCAGCCATAATCGTTGTAGCGCAGCACCGCGAGGTCGCTCGCCGGCACGCCGCGGTCGCGCAGATTGACCGCGGAGAGATAGGAGAAGCCCGCGACCGCATCGACTTGCCCTGCCGACAGGATCGGCTCGCGCACCGCCGCACTCATCCGGTACAGCTTCACGCCCGACATCTTGAGGCCGTTCTGTCTGGCCAGCGCCGGCCACAGATGGATCGACAGGTCGCTTTCGGCGACGCCAACCGTCTTGCCCTCGATATCCGACAGCGCGTGGACGCCGCGGCTCTTGCGCGCGACAAAGGCATAAGGCGACTGGTTGAACAGTACGAACACCGCCTTGACCGGCGGCGTGTCGCCGTTGGCTCGGAAGCGGATCAGTTCGTTGATGTCGACCAGGGCGAATTCGCTCGCACCGGAGGCGACGTGCGCAATCGCCTCCGGCGAGCCGTTCAGGAAATCATTCCGCACCGAAAGCCCCTCGGCGGCGAACAGGCCGCGGCTTGCCGCGGAAATGAAAGGTGCCATGCTGGATTCAAGCGGGCGGTCGAAGGAGAGCTGGACGGAGAGCGGCGGCCTGGCTTCTTCGGCTCGGGCCGGACACACGGCCGCCGTCAGGACCGCGAGCGCGGCCAAAAAACAGCGGAAAGCACGTGTCTTCGTCATCGGACGCCGCCGGAGAAATCGAGCCACGCTGTCGCGTCCCGGATGTCGGTTGGATGACACGGGGTGCGCCGGCAAAGGTATTCTGGCCCATCAATTCTGAACCGTCCATGAGCGTCCGCGGACCGCTTTTGTCACGAAGGCGACATCGGCCGTTCTGCTTGCATTCACCACAATGGAACCCTGATGGCCTGCCGGGATTAACCAGAAACGACCGGTGATGGCCGGTCCGTGTCATGAAGGAGAAATCGAGATGTTTGCCGGAAAGACTGTGTTGAGGCGTGCCGCCACGTGCGCTGTGGTTGCAGCGCTGGCGCTGACGGCGGTGGCCCCGTCGATGGCCGTGGCGGCCCCGCGCGCCAAGGGCGTTACCGCGACCAGCGACGCCACCGATATCAGCGCCCGGCGCCGAACCGTGGTCAGGCGTGGGTACGGCGGCGGGGGAGCGGCTGCCGCAGCGGCATTCGCCGGCATCGTCGGCACCGGCCTTGCTATCGCCGCGACCCAGAACCGCCGCAGCTATTATGACGGTTATTACGGCGGCGGCCCCGTCTATGGCGGTCCCGGCCCGGGTTACTATTACGGTGGCGGCGGCTATAGCCCCTACGGCTACAACCCGTACTGATTCCGGCCCGGCGTTCATCGCCCCCTAACCCTCGATCGATCCGCCTGTCATTTAAGCTTGATTGGCGGATTTTTCGCTTTTAATGCTTGATGTTAACACGCTGAGTACGGGTTTTGAGTATGTTCGCCTTATGAGTGATTCGATTGAACGGCTTTACCTGGCGGTGCTCGCGGCCAGACATCTCGATCCGGCCACGTCGCGGACCGCGAAGCTGTTTCAGCGCGGGCCGTCGAGGATGGCCAAGAAGCTCGCCGAAGAAGCCATCGAAGTCGTGATCGACGCCGTCAACGGCAACTCCGACGCAGTGATCCGCGAAAGCGCCGACCTGCTCTACAACCTCACCGTGCTCTGGGCCTCCGCCGGCGTTCGGCCCGAGGACGTCTGGCGCGAGATGGACCGGCGCGAGCACATGCTCGGGATCGCCGAGAAGCTGCCGAAATCGGCCGTGAAGATGCCCAAGGCCGTCTCGCCGCGGGTCGCCGCCCGGCGACCAATTGTCGCGCTGGAAGGCCGCTCCTTACGCAAGCGGCACTGACTGTCACACGCGGGCTTGCCGGCTTCGCTGAAGCTTCGCCGGCCACTGCGATGTGAGTCCGGCGAAGCCTTGGCGTAGACGGGACCCGCGTATCCATCGTCCGCGTCAGCGGACCGAAAGACTTATTCGAGTGATGGATTGCCGGGTCAAGCCCGGCAACGACGACTGGTAATCCCTCCTGCATTTCGGTCGATCTTTAGGCCTTCAGCCATGGACAAATCGCGTCCGTGATGGTTCATCCGCGCCATGATCAAACGTGTCTATGACTGGTGCATCGACGCCGCCCACAAACCCTACGCGCTCTGGATCCTTGCCATCGTGTCGTTTGCGGAAAGCTCGTTCTTCCCGGTCCCTCCCGATGTGATGCTGGTCCCGATGTCGCTGGCGCAGCCGAAGCGCGCCTGGGTCTATGCCGGCGTCTGCACCGTTGCGTCCGTAATCGGCGGCTGTCTCGGTTATGCCATCGGCGCGCTGCTCTACGACAGCGTCGGGCACTGGGTGATCGATTTCTATCATATGGGCGACAAGGTCGAGGCCTTCCGCGAATCCTATGCGCGATGGGGCGCGCTCATCATCCTCTTGAAGGGACTGACGCCGATTCCCTACAAGCTCGTCACCATCACCTCGGGCTTTGCCGGCTACAACATCTGGCTGTTCATCCTGTTCTCGATCATCACGCGCGGCGCGCGTTTCTTCATCGAGGCGGTCGTGCTCAACCGCTGGGGCGACCAGATCAGAGCGACGATCGAGAAGCACCTGACGCTGTGGGTGATTCTCTTTTTGGTCGTGCTGGTGGCGGGCTTCATCGTCGCATTCAGGATGCTCTGACTTTGGTGGCAGGCGGCCCGCGCTTTGCAGTGATGCCCGCTTCCGTTACGGTTGGCACATGACGCTCGGGCCTCGCCTCTTCGTGTTGCGATCGGGCGCGCTGGCGACGGCAACGGCGCTGTCGTTGGCGCTCATGTCCGCTGACGCCGCCTCGCAGCAGGTGCAAGCGCCCTCGCTCGGCGTGCAGGAACAGCCGCCGGCCGCGCCACCCCCGGCCCAGCCCGCGCCGCAGGCGACGCCGGAAAATCCGGGCCTGATCAATGAAATGGGCAAGCTGATCGACAGGCTGAAACCCTCGATCAAGAGCCCGAGCGAGACCCTCGATGACCTCAACGCGCGCGCCAAGGGAGCAGTCGAGAATGCGGGCGAGGCGATCTCGCGGCTGGCAAAGCCCGGCTCGATGGTGTCGGGACGCAAGGCCTGTCCGCCGGGCGCCGACCGAACGCCGGATTGCAAGGCCGGCGCCGACAAGCTCTGCCAGGGCAAGGGCTACAAGGAGGGCAAGAGCCTCAATACCGATTCCGCGGAAACCTGCTCGGCGAAAGTCCTGATCCCGGGACGGCAGCGCAAGCCGGACGATTGCCACACCGACACCTACGTCACGACAGCTTTGTGTCAATAAAAGCGGTTTCTCGCCGCCGCAGGCCGCTGCTGGCGGATGAACCTGACGGCGTCCTCGACTTACAAATGCTGGTTGCAGTGCGTGACGGTGACGGGATGCCCAGAATCCGGAGACGAGCAAAGCCGATCGGCGTTGGGTTGATCGCTTCGGCGCTGTTGCTGTCCATGATGAGCGCGCCCGCGCTGGCACAAACACCGGCCCGGTCCGATGCCGCTGACCGTTCGTGGTGCGGGGACGGCAGCCATCTGACGCTCGTCCAACGGATCACCGGCTGTAGCGCCATCCTGGCGCTGGAAAGAATGACGACGAAGGCGCGGGTCATCGCACATGACTGGCGCGGGCAGTTCTACGCCGCGCAGCAGGACTACCGCGCGGCGCTGGCGGATTTTAACGCCGCCATCGACCTGGATGGGGGCTATGGCATGGCCTATGGCGAGCGCGCCGACATCTATCTGGCGGCTGGCAGTTCGCGGCAGGCGATCGCCGACTACAGCGCCTACATCCGGCTCATTCCGGATTGGAAGGGTTACTTCGGCCGCGCCCTCGCCTATCTGCAGATCAATGATCTCGACAGGGCGATCTCTGACTTCAGCGAGACGATCAAGCGCGAGCCTTCCGAGAGCAGCGCGTATACCGGCCGCGGCGAGGCACGCCGGCGCAAGGGCGAGACGGAGCCTGCGATCGCCGATTTCGACCGCGCGATTTCACTCGATCCGACGGATTCCTCGGCGTGGTTCGATCGCGGCATCGCCTATAGCGACAAGGGCGACCCCGATCACGCGATCGCCGACTACAACCAGGCCATTCAGCTCAGATCCGACGACGCCTGGTACTACAACAATCGCGGCAATTCCTACATCGACAAGAAGGACGGGGATCGCGCGATGGCCGATTACGACCGCGCCATCGAGCTCGCTCCGGAGTTTGCGCTGGCCCATTACAATCGCGGCACGGCGTACCGCAACCGCAACGATCAGGAGCGCGCGCTCGCCGACTTCGATGAATCGATCCGGCTCGATCCCAACTATGCGGCGGCGTTCGGCAATCGCGCGCGGCTCTACCGCGACAGGGGCGAGGCCAATCGCGCCTTCGACGATTTCGCCGAGGCGCTGCGGCTCAACCCGGGCGGCTATCGCGATTATTACGCGCGCGGCGACATGTATTTCGACAAGCGCGACTACGCGCTTGCGCCGGCGGACTACAACGCCGCGGTCGAAGCCAATCCCGACTATGTGCTGGGGTTGAACGGACGATGCCTGACGCAGGCGATCCTCGGCAACGCCCGGGCAGGGCTCGCCGATTGCGAGCGGGCGGCCAGGCTCGAGCCGGGCAAGAGCTATATCATCGACAGCCGCGGCTTCTGCCATCTGCGGCTCGGCGAACTGGTCGCGGCCATTGCCGACTATAATTCGGCGCTTTCGATCTCTCCGAGCCTTGCGGACTCGCTCTACGGCCGCGGCATAGCCAAGCGGAAGCAGGGCGATGCCGAAGGCGCGCGCGCCGACATCGAGGCCGCCCAAGCGATCAATGCCGATATCGCCGCGAAATTTGCGTCCTGGGGGATCGCGGACGCGGAGTAGAGGAATTCGCTCATTCCGGCAGGTCGCGACCGTCGGATGAACCAGCCGGCCGCTTCCGCTTACCAATGCGGGTTGCAGTTCAAGCGAGCCCGACGATATGCCACGATTTCACAGACAAACAGCGCTATTCCGGCCAATGGCGGCTGCCTTCCTGCTGTCAGCCCTGATGCTGGCGCCGCCGGCGCTGTCGAGTTCATTCTCCGCACCTGCCGATGTGTCATGGTGCGCGGAAGGCCGCAATTTGAGCTTTGCGCAGCGGATCAGTGGCTGCAGCGCGATCCTGACCCGGAAGCGGACGACGACGAACGCGCAGGTCGCGGCCCATATGCTGCGCGGCCAGGCCTATGCCGCCCAGCACGACTACGGCCCGGCGATCGCGGATTTCAGCGCGGCCATTGGGCTGGATGGGGCCTATGCCGCGGCATATCGCGAGCGCGCCGGCGCCTATCTGGCGACCAGCGACGCGGCGCGCGCGACCGCGGATTTCAGCGTGTCGATCCGGCTCGATCCCGACGCGCGCGGCTATTTCGGCCGCGGCGTCGCCTATCTGCAGGCGAACGACCTCGACAACGCGATCGCCGACTTCGGCGAATTGATCAGGCGCGAGCCTTCCAGCAAGATCGGCTACATCAATCGCGGCGAAGCGCGCCGGCGCAAGGGCGAGGTCGAGCGCGCGATCGCCGATTTCGACCAGGCCATCGCGCTCGATCCGAAGGATTCCTATGCCTGGTTCGATCGCGGCATCTCCCACAGCGACAATGGCGATCCCGATCGCGCGATTGCCGACTATAGCCAGGCGATCCGGCTCAAGTCCGATGACGCCTGGTACTACAACAACCGCGGCAATTCCTACACCGACAAGAAGGACAGGGAGCGCGCGATGGCCGATTACGACCGCGCCATCGCGCTCGATCCGAATTTTGCGCTGGCCTACTATAATCGCGGCACCGCCTACTGGAACCGGAACGATCAGGATCGGGCGCTCGCCGATTTCGACAAATCGATCCGGCTCGATTCGACCTATGCTCCGGCCTTCAGCAATCGCGCGCGGCTCTACCGCGACAGGGGCGATGCCAACCGTGCGTTCGCCGATTTCAGCGCCGCGCTCCGGCTCGATCCGCGCGCCGCCAGGGACTATTTCGCACGTGGCAACCTGTATTTCGACAGACACGACTACAAACTTGCGCTTGCCGACTACGATGCCGCGATCCGCAACGATTCGGACTACGCCTTGGCGTTGAACATGCGCTGCATGACCCGGTCGATCCTCGGCCAGATGCGGGAGGGTTTGGCCGACTGCGAGCAGGCGCTGAAGCTGGCGCCGGGCAACGGCTACCTCATCGACAGCCGCGGCTTCTGCCATCTTCGATTGGGCGAGCTTGACGCGGCCATCGCCGATTTCAACGCGGCGCTCGCCGTCAACGCGAAGCTTGCGGATTCGCTCAATGGCCGCGGCCTTGCGAGGCGCAAGCGGGGCGATACCGATGGCGCGCGCGCCGACATCGAGGCGGCGAAAGCGATCAGCCCCGATATCGCCACAAAATTTGCTTCCTACGGGATCGAGAACGTGCACTGACCGCTGCGGGGCCGGGGCCACGCCCAAGTCTGGGCCGGGATCGTCGCAGCCTGCTTGCGCAAGACCGCGCGATCATATCCTTGATATGACGGCTGGCATCTTTACAGCGCAGGTTCTGATCTTTACACTGTAAAGAAATCATCCCGCTTCACGGAAAAAGCCAAAGGAACTGTCCCCCAATGTCCATGCCTGCCTTGTTCAAGGGCCGCCTGTCGCTGCCCGTGATCGGTGCGCCGCTCTTCATCATCTCCGTGCCCGATCTCGTCATCGCGCAATGCAAGGCGGGCGTGGTCGGCTCGTTTCCGGCGCTCAATGCGCGGCCGGCGGAATTACTCGACGAGTGGCTGGGGCGGATCAGGGAAGAGCTCGCGGCCTACGACAAGGCGCATCCGGAGCGGCCCTCGGCGCCGTTCGCGGTGAACCAGATCGTGCACAAATCCAACAACCGGCTCGAGCAGGACATGGCGCTGTGCGAGAAGCACAAGGTGCCGATGGTCATCTCGTCGCTCGGCGCGCGCGAGGAGCTGAACCAGGCCGTGCACGGCTGGGGCGGCATCGTCTTTCACGACGTCATCAACCAAAAATTCGCCCACAAGGCGATCGAGAAGGGCGCCGACGGCCTGATCCTGGTCGCGGCCGGCGCCGGCGGCCACGCCGGCACGATCTCGCCGCTCGCCTTCGTTGCCGAGACGCGGGCCTGGTTCGACGGGCCTATCGCGTTGTCGGGTGCGATTGCCAACGGCCGCGCCATCCGTGCGGCGCGCATCCTCGGCGCCGACTTCGCCTATATCGGCTCGGCCTTCATCGCCACCAAGGAGGCCAATGCGGTCGAGGGCTACAAGAACATGATCACGTCCTCCGTCGCGGAAGACATCGTCTATTCCAATCTCTTCACCGGCGTGCACGGCAATTACTTGAAACCCTCGATCGTGGCGGCCGGCATGGATCCCGAAAACCTGCCGACCTCGGATCCCTCCAGGATGAGCTTTGGCACCGATGCCTCCGGCGAGCGCGCCAAGCCGAAGGCCTGGAAGGAAATCTGGGGCTCGGGGCAGGGCGTCGGCAGCGTCGGCAAGGTCTTGCCCGCGGCCGAGCTGATCGGTCGCTTCAAGCAGGAATATGACGAGGCGCTCGACCCGGCGTTGTAAGCCTGCGCGCATCAAGGTCGTCATTGCCGGGCTTGACCCGGCAATCCATCCCATTAATCAAAACGCTTCATTTCGATGGATGCGCGGGTCAAGCCCGCGCATGACGAGTGAGAGCTAGCGGCAGCGCCCTACCGCGCACCGCACAGGGGAGGAAGCATGATCATCGACCACGCCAGGCTGCTCGCGTTCGCCACTCGGATCGTGGCGGCCGGCGGCAGTACGCCGGCGGAAGCTTCGATCGTTGCCGAGCATCTGGTCGAGGCCAATTTGCGCGGCCATGACAGCCATGGCGTCGGCATGCTGGTCGCCTATGTGCACGACTTCGAGGCCGGGACGCTGAAAGCGAACCAGGCGCCGGAAATCGTCTCCGACATCGGAACCGTCTCGGTATGGGATGCGCATGCCGGCTACGGCCAGGTGGTCGCGCGCCAGGCGGTCGAATGGGCAATCGGCGCGGCGAAACAGCATGGCGTCGCCGTCAACGGGTTGCGCAATGCCCACCACATCGGCCGCGTCGGAACCTATGGCGAGATTGCCGCGCGGGGCGGCATGGTGGCGCTGCACTTCGTCAATGTCGCGTCAGGGCCGCCGGGCGTTGCGCCCTTTCGCGGGCGCGAGGGACGGTTCCTGACCAATCCGGTCTGCGTCGCGATTCCAGGCACGGCCAGCAACGAGCCGATCCTGCTCGACTTCGCCACCAGCCGCGTGGCGCTCGGCAAGGTGAGGGTGGCCTACAACTCCGGCATGCCGATGATGGATGGCGCGTTGCTCGACCATGCGGGGAAGCCCACGACCGATCCCTCCGTCATGTACACGCAGCCGCGCGGCGTGGTGCTGCCGTTCGGGGAGCACAAGGGCTCGGGCCTGGCGCTGGTGTGCGAGCTGCTGGCCGGCGCCATCGTCGGCTCGGCCAGCGTGACCACGAGCACGCCGCCCGAGCGCGGCATCCTCAACGGCATGCTCTCGATCGTCATCGATCCGGCGCGGCTTTCCACGCGCGACAGCATGCTGGCCGAGATCGATGCCATGATCGCCTGGGTGAAATCGGCCGCCCCTGCCGATCCGGAACTCCCGGTGCTGATAGCCGGCGAGCCCGAACGCATCGCGCGGGCGCAGCGGCTCGCCCATGGCATCGAGGTGGATGAGGAGACCTGGAGCCAGCTGTCGGCGATCGCCGAGCGCTACCAGATTGCGGTCGCTCGCTAGCTGATGCCTCTCGCTGTACCTCTCCCCGCGAACAGCGGGGCGAGGGAGAACGGACCGGCGCTAGTGGCGGCCGCCGACGAGGTCGAACGGAGAGGCGTTGGACAGCGAGGGCGAGGCGGTGTCGCTGTCGAGGCGTCCCCCGGTCTGGGTATAGCCGAACCCGAGTGACAGGCTGAGATTCGACGCCGGCTTGAATTCGACGCCTGCGTGCGCGCTATAGCCGGCCGTGCCGGATACGGAGCCAAAGGGGGCAAGCGGTGTGCCGATGCCCGAATTGTATTTCAAGGTGTCGATGCCGCCAAAGAACGTGACGGGCGCGTTCTTGAGGTTGTAGCCGAACTGCATGCCTTCGCTGGTGAGCGAGCCGAAAGCCGCATTCTGGCTGAAGCCCAGATTGCCGCGTTCGCTGCCGACAAAGTAGCCGTTCGGAAAATTGAAGCGCGAAACGTCGAAGCCTCGCGCGTCGGTGCCCTCGAAGCTTGGAAAGTTGCCGTAGGTGTTCAAGCCTTGAGCGTTCGAGCCTTGAGCGTTCGCGCTTTGGGCGGCGCTGAGACTGCCGCCGAAGCCCAGGGGCCAGCCCGGGGTCCAGTAGTTCACAGGAGCGGATTGGGCGTGTGCGGTTCGTCCGGCGAGGCAAAGCGCCGAGAAGAGCAATGCGAGAGCTAACCTGCCTGCCAACATGAACATCCGAGTCATCGACAAGTGTCGGGAAATTATATGCTGCGGATGCCGGGAACGCCAGTGTCTGGATGTCCGCTCTCCCTGGGGAAAGCATACTCGCCGTCGTCCTGGCTTTCGCCAGGACGACAGCGGTTTTGTGGTGGCGCCGGCGAGCTGCAACAACGGCAGCACATCCGGTTCTGTAAGGTTATGCGCTCTAATCGAGTTCCAGCGGCGCGTATTTGCCGTTGTCGTCGATCGCCGTGCCCCAGATCTTGTGCGAGGCCTGGTGCTCGGCACGCCCGAAATTGAGCGCGGTGCCGAGGCCGAGATCGATATTGCGCATGGCCTCGAGATTGTCGATCAGCCGCTCGGTGTCGATCAGCGTTCCCGTTTGCTTCAGTCCCTGGGCCAGCACATTGGCGGCGATATAGCCCTCGAGCGAGACATAGTCGGGCGCCTCACCGGGGAAATATTTGGCGAGCGCGTTCTTGTATTCGAGCACCGCGCTCGAATAGCCGCCGACCGCCGGCACCACCTGCGTCACGATCACGCCGCTCGCAAAGCGCGGGCCGAGCAGCATCAGTTCGTCGGCGAGCGCGGTGCTGCCGACGAACGACACGTTCGAATAGATCATGCCGGGGAAGGTATCGCGGGTCTTCTCGATGAACTTGGCGGCGGCGCGGTAGGTCGCGACCATCACGATGGCCCTGACCTGCAGCTTCTGCGCCTTGAGCTGGTTGACCGCCTCGTCGACGTCGACCGTATTGCGCTTGTAGTTGAGCCGCAGGATGGCGGTGTCGTTGACGCCGAGCGTCCGGAACGCTTTCGCGACGCCTGCAAAGCCGGCATCGCCATAGGCGTCCTGTTGCGCGAACACGGCGATCTGGCGCGGCTGCAGCCGGCGGATCTTGACCAGGTAGTGCACGACCGCGTCGGTTTCCTCGGCATAGCTGGCGCGATAGTTGAAGACGTAGCGGTCGGGCGGATCGCTGCGCAGGATGTTGGAGCCGGTGAAGGCACCGAAGAACAGCGTGCGCCGCTCCAGCGCGTAGGGGACCGCGACGGCCGCGGTCGGTGTGCCGACATTGCCGATGAAGCCGAACACCTGGTCCTTCTCGTAAAGCTGCTTCATCGCGTCCAGTGTCCGCGCCGGCTCATAGCCGTCGTCGGCGGCGATGAGCCGCAGCATGCGGCCGTTGACGCCGCCGGCCTCGTTGATGCGGCTGAAGGCGGTGTCGATGCCGAGCTTCATCTGGCGCCCGAGCTCGCGCGCCGAGCCGGAGAAGGGCGCCACGATCCCGAAGCGGATCTCGTTGTCGGTGACGCCGCGGACGTTCACCTTCGGCGTGGTTGCGAGCGGCACGGAAGGAGCCACAGCCGGCGCCGGCGTCACGGCGGCGGTCTGTTGCGCGGCCGGAAGCGGGGGCGGCGGCACGATCGATGCCATTGGTGCCGGCGCGGCATTGGCGGCCGCCGGCGCGATCACGGCGGCGAGCGACGGACCGGAAAGCGATCGCTCGAGGTCGGCGAGCTGGCGGTCGGCTCCCTTGCAGTCGAGGCGGCCCATCGTGATGGCGCTGCGGCCGTCGGTAACGTAGCGGTCGAACAGGCGCGAGATGTCGTCGCGCTCGGCATCGGTGGTCGAGACGTCGCGGATCACGGCGCGGAACTTGTCCGCGACGAACTGGATGCGGGACTGCGCGATGTCCTGGCAGGCGAGCGCGGAGCCGAGGATCGGACCGACCCGGCCTGCGAGATCGCGCACCACGCCGACATTGTCGCCAGGTGCTGCTGCGACCGCCGGTCCCGCCAGCAGGACACCGCATAGCACGATCGCCCAGCGCGTGGGCATTCTCTTCCTCAGTCCAGCCCCCTGATCAGACATCTCTGTTACTCCTGAATACTTTTACTACGGTTTGTTTACTACGGGTTGTCTACTACGGTTTGTCGGCCAAAACGGCCTTCTGTCGCCATTGCACGAATTGCTGCAGCAGTCGTTCCGACTGCTCGTGGGTCACGCCCTGGTCTTGGCCTTTTGCGCCGACCACCACGCGGAATTGCGAAGGTCCCGGACTTGCCGCGTCGTCGGCCTGACGCGTTTGTGACGCTGCCGGCAGCGCCGCCGCGGCAAAGGATTGGACCCCGTCCTTTTCCCTGGGAAACAGGGTGACGTACAGCAGCGCCACGACGCAGGCCACCGCAACGGCGGCGCCGAGGCCCATGGCGGCCGCTTTCAACGTCGAGGGCTTCGCCTCGTGCTTGAAATCGGCGGGGTCGGGCATGCCCTGGGGCTTGATCTGGCGGCGCACGAATTCGGACATGGCGCTTTCGAGCCGGTCGCCCGCGGCGATCGCTGTCGGACGCAGCGTGTCAAGCCTGGGCGTGCGGGCGACGGGGGCGACAGCGGCGACCGGAGGGACAGGCGCGCCGCTGACCGCGGCCAGCCGCGGCTCGGCTCGTTCGCCCGTTCGTTCAATCGGTCGTTCATTCGGGCGGCGCGACGACGCAGCAACCAGCGCGTCCAGGGCCTCCAGCGGATTGCCGATCGGAGATTCCTCGCTCTGTGCACTCATACGCGACTCCTTTGGAACACTGACTGTTACGTGCGCGGTCTTGCTGCCGCACCCGGCAAAGCTTCAAAACAACGCGCGTGGAAAATTGGCGTCTGCGGGGCCAGCGACTTCAGGCGCGATCGCGTGGAGTGAATCAGGATGCGTGCCGCGCGCTCGCACGGCATGTTCGAAATCAGAATGCCCGACATTTCCGAAGGGCTACGCTTCCCCATTGATCCCACTGCCCGTCCCCGGCAAATTCCGCCTCTCGTCGCGGAAAAAAAGAGACGGTTCCCCCGTCTCGCTGGAAATTGATGCGACTCGCGCGCGTCCTTATTAAGCCCAAATCGAGGCAGAACCTCGGTTAGTTTTTGACTGCAGACAAGTGGCGTGTGTCATTCCTGCGGCGGCAACAGCGAATTATGCAGGTGCTGCAGGCATTAAACGAGCGTTAACCATCGCCGCCGAGGGTTAACCATTCATCAAGAAAGCCGGGCGCGAGAGTAAGGTCGCCACCAATGACTGTTATCCGGCCGCTATCCGGCGTTGTACGGGCACCCGCAGCGCGCGAGCGCGCCGTTCTTTTGTCAAACTTTGGCCCGCGCGCGTCCAGAAAGTCTTAAAGAGTCGTTAACCATAACTGCCGCTCTGTAACCTTTCAGTAAGAAAGGCGAGTCGTCAGCCATGGACACCCAACCCGAACCCACACGTCAGGCGGTTCGTTTGCGCGGCCGCTCCTATGTTGCTTTTGTTTTTGCTCCAGCCGTCCCCATCGTCGAGTGGCTTTCCGAAATCGACGCGACGCTGGCCCGCTCTCCTGGCTTTTTCGTCGGCAAGCCCGTGGTGCTCGACCTCTCCGCGGTCGATCTCTCCCGGCCCGCGATCTCACACCTGATCCTCAGCCTGGAAAAGCGCAACATCCGCGTGCTCGGCATCGAGGGCGTCGACGCAGCGGTGCTGGCGTCGAACATGCCACCCTTGCTTGCGGGCGGCCGCAGCTGCGTGGTGCCGCAGCCGTCGGAACAGAAGAGAGAAGCGGCCCCTGCGCCGCCGACCTCGCTGCTGCTCGACAGCCCGGTGCGCTCCGGCCAGTCCATCGTGTTTCCCGACGGCGACGTCACGGTGCTGGGATCGGTCTCTTCAGGCGCCGAGATCGTCGCCGGCGGCTCCATTCACGTCTACGGCACGCTGCGGGGACGCGCGATGGCCGGCATCAACGGCAATTCGGCCGCCCGGATCTACTGTCAGAAGATCGAGGCCGAGCTGCTCGCTATCGATGGCTTTTACCGGACTGCCGAAGAGTTCGACGCCGCTCTTCGCAATCGACCAGCGCAGGCGTGGCTAGAAGGCGAAGCGTTGCGGATTACGCCGCTCAACTGATTTCAACAGTAAAGAGGAGATATTCGAATGGCCAAGGTGCTGGTGGTAACGTCAGGCAAGGGCGGGGTGGGCAAAACCACCACGACCGCCGCGATAGGGGCGGCGCTTGCACAGAACGGCAAAAAAGTCGCCGTCGTCGATTTCGACGTCGGCCTGCGCAATCTCGATCTCGTGCTCGGGGCCGAACGCCGCGTCGTGTTCGATCTCATCAACGTGGTGCAGGGCATCGCCAAGCTGTCGCAGGCGCTGATCCGCGACAAGCGGCTGGAGACGCTCTGGCTGCTGCCGGCCTCGCAGACCCGCGACAAGGATGCGCTCACCGACGAAGGCGTCGGCCGCGTGATCGCGGAGATGCGCAACAACTTCGATTACATTCTTTGCGACAGCCCGGCCGGCATCGAGCGTGGCGCGATGCTCGCGATGCGCTATGCCGACGAGGCCATCATCGTCACCAATCCCGAAGTGTCGTCGGTGCGCGATTCCGACCGCATCATCGGCATGCTCGATTCCAAGACGGTGAAGGCGGAGAAGGGCGAGCAGGTCGCAAAGCACATCCTGATCACCCGTTACGATCCGGGCCGGGCTGCGCGCGGCGAGATGATCGGCATTGAGGACATCCTGGAGATTCTGGCGACGCCGCTGCTCGGCATCATCCCGGAAAGCCAGGACGTGCTGCGCGCCTCCAATGTCGGCTCTCCCGTCACGCTGAACAGCCCGGCGAGTGCGCCCGCGCGGGCCTATTCGGATGCGACCAAAAGGCTGCTCGGCGAAACGCTGCCCATGCTGGTGCCGAGCGAGCCCAAGGGTCTGATGAAACTGTTCGGACGGAGAGCTGCATGAGCATGTTTCGGCTATTTTCCAGCCGACCCGCTGCGCCTGCCACGGCGCCGATCGCGCGGGAGCGGCTGCAGATCCTGCTCGCGCATGAGCGCGGCATGCGGGGCAATCAACCCGACCTTCTGATGCTGCTGCGGGAAGAAATCCTCGCCGCGGTATCGCGGCATGTTGCGCTCGATCCCGACAAGGTTATTGTGCGGATGGAGCGGGGGAAGGACATCTCGACCCTGGAGGTCGATGTCGAACTCCCCAACGGGCTCGAGCCGGCCCTGGCGGTAGCGAGCTGACAGGAGTTTTCTTCACCTCTCCCCGCTGGGGAGAGGTTAAGCACGGTTGTGATTTGACGTTGATGGAAGCCATTTTTCGCGTCGACGGCGATCGCGTCGAAGTCCACCCCGATGCCGCAGGACCCTGGGACCCGACCATGCAGCACGGCTCCGCGCCGGCTTCACTGGTGGTCTGGGCCGCGGAGGCGATGGCCACGCCGGTGCCGATGCGGATCGCGCGGGTCACCATCGATTTGATGCGGCCGGTGCCGCTGAAGCCGCTGACGCTCGAGACCGAGGTCTTGCGCGAAGGCCGCAAGATCCAGCTCTGCGCGATCCGCTTGCGCGCCGACGGCGTGATCGTCGTCGCCGCGAGCGTGCTCAAGATCAAGCAGCAGGCGCAGCCGCTGCCGCCTGACATCGCCGATCTCCCCGTGACGCTGCCGTCGCCGGAAGCATCGCCCGAGGACCCCGCGCAATTCTCCAACAGCCCGTTCGTGACCGGCATGCGGCTGCGTTCGGCGCGCGGAAAATTCGGCGTGCCCGGTCCGGGCGCGATCTGGTATCGCGTGGTGCGGCCGCTGGTCGAAGGTTTTGGCGTCTCGCAGGCGGTGCGCGCCGTGGTCGCGGCCGATTTCTGCAACGGCACCTCGGCTGCGCTCGATTTCCGGCACTGGACTTTTCTCAATGCCGACCTCACCGTGAGCCTCACACGCGAGCCGGTCGGCGAATGGATCCTGCTTGACGCGGAAAGCTGGATCGGCCCCGATGGCGCCGGCCTCGCCATGGCGCGATTAGCGGACACACAGGGCTATTTCGGCCGCGCCGTGCAGAGCCTCGTCGTCGAGAAGAGGTGAGTGCGGGTAGCAGCCCCCCGCTGTCATGCCCCGCGAAAGCGGGGCATCCAGTACGCCGCGGCCGATCGGCTCAAGCACCGCCGTCTCTGGAATACTGGATCGTCCGGTCAAGCCGGACGATGACTTTGAATGCGCATCTGGCGGTTCAAATATACCCGCGGTTGCAGGGCTCGTGATTCGCACGATGGCGGAGCATCACAGCGGCCTTATCCGGTAACCACGCGGCCTTCGATTTAACGCGCTGTTAACCATCGCCGCCCGACAATCCCCTCCCGAAAGCCGGCCTCCAATTCGCTTCGAGGCCGCGCCGAATAAGGGATTGCAGGGGTGAGGTGAATGGATTTTGAGAGGCTTTTCGCAAAGACGCCCGCCACGCTCGACGAGATCAGGGCCCGCGTGACCTATGCACTGCAGCGCCATCCGCTCTGCCGCAGGGTGCAGTTCGAAGTCGTCTCGATGCCGCGCACCACCCGCGGCGCCAATTGGACGGTCAGCCTGCACTCGATCGAGCCGCGCGCGCTGTTTGAGGCCTCCGATATCGTCGCCGATATCCAGGAGGCCTATGACCTCGCGGCCGCCTGATTATTTTCCTGAGTTTTTTCAGTCGGTTAAGTCTGGACGTGACGAGGGCGCGGTTAAGCCTTAATTAACTCCCAGTTTTGGGGAAATTGGCAGGCCAAGGCCACGCTGACGGAGAATGGTTTGTCGAAAGCAATCACCATCATTGCGCTCACTTGTTTCCTCGTCACGGGCGCGGCCGTCACCAGCATTCTCTCCCGCGAAAGCATGAGCCTCAGCGAAGCGGCGATGCCGGCCCCCGTGGTGGCGAACCCGGTCGCAAACCGCGAAAGCAAGCAGGACCGGCTCTCGGTGATCAGCCTCGCACAGGCATCCGTCGAACCGACGCAGAGCATCCGCTCCGCGAGCGAAATCCTCCGCCAGGCCTATGCCTCCTCCAGCACCGCCGATGTCGAAGCGGCGAAGGCGGTCGCGGCTCTGGCGCCGGCTACCGTTCCAGCCGCGTCCGCGCCGCAGCCTGCCAAGCCGAAAGTGGCAGCCAGGCCGGCGCCGCAAAAATCCTACGCGCTGCTCAGCGACGCGCAGATCGCCGGCATCAAGGACCGCCTGAGACTTTCATCGTCGCAGGAATCCTACTGGCCTGGCGTGGAGACCGCGCTCAAGGCCGTCGCGCGCAAGCTCAACGCCGCAAAACTCTCCAATCCGCAGGCCAGCGCCGCCCAGCTCGATCCGGATTGCGAGGAAGTGCAGCAGCTCAAATCGGCGGCGATGCCGCTGCTGTTCCAGCTGCGCGAAGACCAGAAGGACGAGGTGCGCAAGCTCGCGCGCATCATCGGCCTCGAACAGGTCGCCTCGGCGATCTGAGGCGGCGCACCGCTTCTCCAAACGCCTCCGTTTTTTTGTGCGCGCCGCGCGTCCGGTCGCGCGCGACGCTTGCGGAAGATATTTTCAACCTCGACCCACAAGCGGCATACCTACGGCAACCTCTGCGAGGCGGAAGTCGCGGACGCGACGCTCGTCGCCGAGGGCGCATGCCCCTGAGCGATTAAATCGCGGAAAAGACGCGCGTGCTCCGCTGATGGAAGCGGGGCGCGGCTGTTCCTCAGGGTTCCCTCGTACATCTCCGGAACATCGGCATCTGCCGAACGTTGCCCGGCTGTTCGAAGAGGGACCCGACCATGCGCACTTCATTTGCCTATTTTGCGGGGGCCGGAACCGTCGTCGCCGCGATCGCCGCAGGCCTCGGCGGCGGTCTCTTGATGGCCAACATCATGAACCCGCACGAGGTGCGGGAAGTCAGCAAGGTCGAACGGCGCGCGCAGCAGGCCCAGCAATCGCCACAACCCAATTCTCAGCAAGGCACGTCTTCGACCGTTGCAGCCTCGAACACTCCGCAGGCGCCGACGCCTTATCAGGCGGCGATACAACAGGCCGCCACCACGCCGGTCGTGGTCGCACCCGCGCCGTCAAACTCGCCGCAACCGTCCAGCGAAGCGAGCAATGACGCGTCACCGCCGGCGCAGCCGTCTCCGCCCAAGGAAGCGGCTGCGGCGAACGGAACCCAGTCTGCTCCCTCTGCTCCGAAGGCTGCTGACGCGTCAGTCTCAAAACAGCGGGAAAAGCCGCAAGAGAAATCTCAGGAGAAACCTCAAGAGCAGGCGTCGACACAACCCGCCGTGCACGAGGAACAGGCCGCAGTTCAGCCTGCTTCGCGTGAGCAGGCTTCCTCGCCCGATAATGCCTATGCCAAAGCGCGCGACGCCGATGTGAAACGTCAGGCCGCCGAGCAACGCAAGGCCGAGCGCCGCCAGCAATGGACGACGCGGCGCCAGCCGCGCGACCAGGAGCTGCGCGACGTCGAGGCCAAGGTCCGGGAGGACTCCGATTCCCGCGAAGTCATCGTGGAGCGCGATGATTCCGACCGGCCACGATCTTTTGATTCAGACCGGCCGCGAAATCGTGACTTCGATCGGTCGCGGAATTCCGGTGGGCCGATCGGATTCCCGAGCATCAACCTGTTCGGGCCGGATTGAGGATGAAGAGGGGGCCGGCGAAGCAAATGGCAGCCAGCGCCGGCCGGTCTTTTCCGACGTGACCGGGCTAATTTGATGTTGGTGCGGTCTGTTTTGGTTTTCGATGAAGAAACCAAGCTTTGACAGCGAAGCAGGCAGCAAACAATGATGCGCCAAGCGCGATCATCCAGAGATTGATCGCGTAGCCGAGAAGCACGTCGAGATTCTCGCGTGGTTTCGCGGCCTCGGTATCGACGGCCTCGAAGATGATCCAGGCTGCCGCGGCAACGAGTGCGGCTTCAACAACAAGGATGCGAAACCACCTTCGGACGATGCCATGGCCGTGCTCCGTGACTCGATCAGTTTGGCCATCCCTGGAAGCTTGCTTCGTCAGTGCGCATTGACGAGGTTTACGTTGTTGGACTTTGGCAGGCTTTCCGGATTGGTCGCGAGCGTGATCGCGGTCGCCGCCATGTCGAGCACCTCGAGCGAGCGATCCTCCTCGATGTCGCCGAGTTGCGGGCGCGGCACAAAAAAATCCTCGCCGTTGAAGTTCACCTGTACGGCTGCCACAGGCGGGCCCGGATTGCCGCGCTCGACGACGAACAATCGCATCAGGTGATGCTTCTGGTCGGGGGCCTCGAGCATGACCATGGGCATATAGGGCTGGCTCGAATAAAGCTGGGCGGCGATCAATTCGCCGAGGTAGTGCAGGATGCCCTCACCTGAACGGAAAGCCCGCCTGGTGCCCCGGTACTCGAGCAACCGCAACGACCGCGCCATGATCTGGTATCGGGTCATCGCACAGCGTTCGCGGGCTGTATTGAAAAAAACAGGACTGGTGTCGTGCCGATGGGGACAGGTCTGGTAGAGGGCGAGGTCGTCGTCGATGAAGCCGCAGATTTCCTTTGACCTGTCGTCGGGGGGCAGGGCGCAGCGCTGCTGCCTGCGGCGCACGACGTCGAAAAATTCGCCCGGCGTCAGCGTGATCGAATGCGTCAGCACCAGTTGAACGAGTTCCTTGGGCCATTTTTCCCGCTCGAAATAATCGACGATGTTCGGCTTGATCGGCTCGCGCATGCTCGCTGCAAATTTATTCTGGTTCAGATTGCTCATGTTAAATGTCGCGAACCCGCCGCCATAATTGACCGTCGGATTGAAGGAATAGGTGCTCAAGCCGCCGGGGATCACGTTGAAGATCCCGCCGGTCGAGCCCGAGACGACAGGATTGGCCGAGACTTCGCCGAGCGCCACAAAGGACATTGGCGCGCGCTGGCTGGCGCGCAGCGCATTCGCCAAAATCTGGCGGTTGTTGGAATCCCAAATGGCCGCGTCGTAGGCGTCGGCCTTATGGACCAGCTCCGCCCGCGTACAGCTCACACAGGTTGCGGTGGCCAGCCCAAGGGCCAACAATCGCAACGCGCCCCGATTTCCCCCGAACACGATACGCCCCCGCAAAATCACCAACTAAAATGCAGTTCACGCAGAGATAGAAAGCCGTAGTCTTGCACGGTCGGAGGTATTAATCCATAGCGCGATCGAGTTGGTACCTGGCAAGGTCAGGTTGACTGGCCCAACGGCTGTTCCCAGCGCGTTGCTCGTCCGCAAAAGCAAAACGGCCTCCCCTTTTCGAGGGGAGGTCGAGACCAGCACATCGCTCGCGAGGCGGTATCAGCCGCCATGCGCTTCCACGACCTGGCGGCAGGGCGTGGAAAGTTTTGCCTTGTTCTGCTCGAGGCAGGCGCGCATGTCCTGCGGCTTGCCGATGTGCTGGGCGCAGAACGCTTCGGCGTCGGCGCGGCAGGCCATCTTCTCCTGCATGCTCGGGCCGTTTTGCGCGGACGCCTGCGCGATGCCCGCAAGCACGAGGGCAAGGGCGAGAGCGGCGGATTTCATCGTCGTGGACTTGGTCATGGGGATCACCTTTCGGGTTGGTTTGGGGTCGAGGTTCGAAAGCGCGGCGAACCTCGTCGAAAGCCGGCCCGCGGTCGATCCCATGTTCATGGTGATTTGTTTAACGTATTGAAATAACGATCACATTTATCATCGCCCGGCTTTCCCCATATCCATGGGATGTTGCCGGCCTCGCCCCGGGTCCATGTAGCTCTCCATGACGGCTGCGGTGATCAACCGATCCATCGCAAGACCGCCGGACACTTCGAACAGGAGAACACCATGACCCGCAAATTCATCAGCGCCGCGATCGCCCTTGCCACGCTTGCCGGCGTTTCGTTTGCCGCCGCGCCGGCTAATGCCGCCGTCGTCACCCACATCGGCTACGTCAACACCCGCGCCCCGGTTGCCGTGAACCACTACGGCTACACCCGCGTGACGCCCTATGGCGTGAAGCATGTCGGCTACACCCGCGTGTGGCGCTGACCACGCGACAACAATCTGCGCCGGTCTGAGCGCGGTGGCGATGATCGCCACCGCGTTCGGCGTTTTGGAGTCTCGTTCAGTTTCAGCGACGAGAGGTGAAGCGCGATCCCGCACCCCATGTTCGTGGGATTTTGCCGGATGGCTGAGGAGGGCATGTAGCTCCCGCGTCGGCTGCGATGACCGATCGGTCCAGCGCAAGCCCGAAGGAACGCTTGAAAGAGGAGAACTATCATGTGGAACAAGTCTCGGATGGTGCGCGCGGCTGCTGCCCTGGCAACGCTGACGGCGGCTTCGCTCGCCGCGATTCCGGCCCACGCGGTCGTCTATTGCAAGACCGTTGGTGTGCCGCAGGGTTGTGTCGCGCGCCCGGGGCCGGTTGTCGTGGCGCCGGCTCCCGTGCTCGTGGCGCCGGCGCCGGTCGTCGTGACGCCCGTGGCGCGGCCGGTGGCGCGGCGGGCCGTGGTGCGCTGACACGCGGCACGCGCGTGCAGCGCTGACGCAATTGATCCGAAAAAGTCTGCGCCGATCCGAGCGCGGTGGTGATGATCGCCACCGCGTTTCGGCGTTTTGGAGGCTGGAAAAAAGCCGTCCGGGTTGGTGCGCGGGATTCATCGCAACGCGGATGAAAATTCAGCAGAGGTCGTCCCCCCTTGTTCGTGGGATTTTGCCGGGCACGTGTCGGGCGCATCTATCGCGGCATGACGGCTGCGACGATCAACCGATCCATCGCAAGACCGCCAAATGGTTCACACAGGAGAATACCCATGTCGAAGTCCCGTACCCTTGGTGCCGCGATTGCTTTTGCCGTGCTCTCGACCGCCGCGCTCGCCACCGTTCCGGCCAACGCCGCGGTGGTCTATTGCAAGACCGCGGGCGTGCCGCAGGGCTGCGTCGTGCGCACCGCGCCGGTCGTCGTCGCGCCCGTCGTGCGCCCGCGCCCGGTGGTCGTGGCGCCGGTGCGGCGGTCCACCGTCGCCGTCGGTCACGTCGGCTACACCCGTGTGACGCCCTATGGCGTGGCGCATGCCGGCGCCACCCGCGTGGTGCGCCGCTGACGCGGATGATCCGCAAGGTTCACCCGGCGGCGGCGTCACCCTCAGGAAAGCGGCGGGGCATTTGCAGCCTCACCGTGGTGCCGCCGGCGCCGGACGAAAGCTCGAGAACCGCGCCGCATCTGGCGGCGCGGCTTCTCATGTTGCGCAGGCCGCGCGAGGCGGGGCGATTTTCACCGTCGATCGCAAAGCCCTTGCCGTCGTCGGTGACGGTGATACAGCCGTGCTCGCTGCCGCCATCCTTGCGCGTCTCGATGCTGACCGCGACATGCTTTGCGCCGGCATGCTTGACCGCGTTGGTGACGGCCTCATCGAGGATGCGGATGATCTGGATCACGTGCCAGGGCCGCAGCTCCGGATAGACCGGCAGGCCCGGCGGCGCCGCGCGCCAGTCGAGCGCGATGTCGTGCGGACGCAGCTGCGCCGCGGCGCGGTCGCGCCAGGAGCCCAGCGCCAGCATCAGGTCGCCGCCGATATCGTCCATGGAATCGATCACGAGGCGCAGATCCTTCAGCGCCGCGCGCGCGGCCTCGCCAATGCGCCCGCCCTCGGTGCTGCGCTCGCTCAGCGCGACAATGGAAACCAGCTGCCCGCCCAGCCCGTCATGCAGGTCGCGCATCAGCCGGGCGCGTTCGCGTGAAAGTGCGGCGGCGCGCTCGCGCTCCTGCTCGCGGGCAAAGCTCGCCTTCAGCTTGTCCTCGGCCTCGCGGAGCTGGATTGCCAGATGCGCGGCAAAGCCGTCGACGCGATTGAGCGCCTGCGCAAAGCGGAAGGTGAGCCCTGCGCCGATCGCGACCAGCATGGCCGAATAGGACAGGCGCGTGAAGAACAGCCGGTCGTCGGCAATGAAGCCGGCGACCTCGAGCACGTCGTGCAGGATCGAGGTCAGCACCACGGAGACGCCGCAGCCGAGCAGCAGGCTCGGCACGTCCTGCCGGCGCATCTCGGACCAGCCCACGATCAGCGCGAGCAGCAAGAGGTGCAAGAGGATCGCGGGCACGCCGAGATAGAGAAAGATCTGCCGGCTCACGACCGGATTTCCGAACAGCCCGACCAATGCCACGATGACGCCGGGAATGAAGATAAGCGGACCAAGGACTCGCGGCCATTTGCGGCCGAAGAACAGGATGCCGAAGGCGAGCACGCAGGCGCTCTCGGTCGGCCCGGCCGTCAACAGCGTGCTGTTCAACTCGGGAAACGCGGGCTGGTCGATCGCGCTCGGCAGGAACCCCTGGATCGCGCCAAGCGCCATGGCGGCGGCGAGCGCGCCGTAAGCTGCTTCACGGCGCCGCATCGCCCACATCACGGTGAGGATGACCGCAAGGATTCCCTGCCACGCCGAGAACACGACCGGCAGCGTGACGAACAGCAGCGTGCGTCGCTCGTAATAGCGGCGCAGGCTTGCATCCGGGCCGGCATAGACCTTGTCGAGGAAGCCGGAGATCGGTCCCCAGACGAACAGGCGGATGACCAGTTCGTTGGCGCCGTCGCGCAGCAGCGACGCCGGGATCACCGCGATCTCCGGCGTCGCGCGGTCGCCCCGGTTGGCGGAGGGATCGCGCCGGCTGTCGAGGATCTCGACGCCGTTGACGAGCACGACGACGCCGTTGGTGAAGCGCGGCAGATAGACCGACCAGCCGCTGAGTTCGCGCGCGTTCCAGCTGAATTGGCCGGTGAAGACCGCCGGGTCCTGCATCGAGGCGCGCGTGGGCACGAAATCGGGCAGCGTCGCGTGGCGGGCCTCGCCGCGGTCGCTGAGCTGAAAATCGGTCACGACATAATTCCGCGGCGGCTCGGGCAGCGGGTGGACCAGCACGAAGATGCAGAGGATCGCGATCAGCGCCTGCAGCAACAAATACTGGAGCAGACGCGAGGCGGTATGGCGCGCGCGCAGCGGCGGCGCCGGCAGGCCGGCCGGTTTCGCAGGCGCCTCCGTCACAGCTTGATCAGGCCCTGCTGCACCGCCTCGAACACGGCTTCGCCGCGGGTGTGCACCTCGAGCTTGCGATAGATGCTCTTGATATGGCCGGGCACGGTCTGGCGCGACATGCCGAGATTGTCGGCGATCTCGGCATAGCTGAAACCCTTGGCGATGCCCCAGAGGATGTCGATCTCGCGCGGCGTGAGCTTTGCGGTGTTGAGCTCCGGCCCGGGCGGAGGCTCGGCGTTCGCCTGCGTCCTTCGCACGATGAAGCGCGCGATCGAGGCCGAGATCGGCGAGTGGCCGGCGACGAGATCGCGCACGGTCGCCGCAATGTCGGATGGAAACGCGTCCTTGAGGATATAGCCGGTGGCGCCGACCGTGATCGCGCTTATCACGGTCTCCTCGTCGCCGAGCGCCGAGATCACCATGATCTCGGTATCGGGATGACGCGAGCGCGTCTCGCGGATCAGCTCCACGCCATGGCCGTCGGGCAATTGCAGGTCGGTGAGCAGCACGCGGGGAACGCGCGCGGCCAGCGAAGCGCGCGCCTCGGCCAGATTTGGCGCCGCCGCGACATCGAAGCCGGCCTTCACCAACGCATCCTGCAGCCGCCACAGCGTCGGCGGATCGTCCTCGACGAGGAGGATCGTGATCTCCTGCGCAGGGAGTTCTTCCGTTGATGATGTCATCGCCGTTTGGTCCTGTGCGCCCAATCGCTACCTGAACAACAGCTTAAGCGAGATGCGGCATTTTGCTATCCCCATGTTCATGGGGGGAAGTAGTCCGAAGCAGACGGCAGGGCAGGGTTCACGCACCATCCCGCAAGCCAGGATATCGATGGCTCCCATAAGGGTTCGCGAGGAATGCGTTCACATCGACCCATCGCGAGACATCGCCTGACATCGCCAGGATCGGGTGACCGGCGCCCCGTGTTTTTTGCAATCCAGCGCGCGAGGTGGCTTGCCGCTTGGCAACTGTTGCGTGCAAGATCAGCCGAGCCTCCCTTCCTATGTCGAACGATGTCTCGCGGGGTGTGGCAAGATGGCAGACCAACAACCCAATCCCGCCTCGACGGTCGCTCAAAGGCCTGCAACGTCAACGGCAATTCCGTGTTTCGGATCGGAGCGCTACCACCGAGACTGGGAACTCGCATTTCGCGCGACCGAGATTTTGATCCAGTGCGTTATCGACGACGCGGGGGTGGCGGGGCGGCGCAAGGATCATTTCAAGCATAAGATTCTTTCCGGCAGCACCGCCGAGATCGACCGTTTCTCGCCTGCAGTCGCTGCGCAGGCGGGCTGGTTCGCAGATCGGTGGTGCGGCTTGTTCGACAATTGGGCCCGCGATCCGGCTGCATGCGTGTTTACGGACGGCTATGCACTGGTCTTCTTTCTCTCTGTGCTTTACGCGAACATGAACATCGTCTTGCGTGGTCAGGTCAATGCTGACTGGAAAGTGACGACCAGCTTGAAGCGCTGGCGGCAATTGAAGGGCGAAAAAGAGACCAGGCGCGCCCGGCTGACCGCGGATCAATTTGTTGCGCGCATTTCCGAGTGGGCGCCGCTCAAGGCACAATATCCAAATGGCTTGCAGCAAGCTCATCGGGAAGCGGTCTGCCAGCACTATGGTTTCCCGACCGAGTATGTAGACGTGACTTTTGCTTATGATGTCGCGCTGTTCTTCGCCGAGGACTGGAAAGACATTGGCCGCCAGCCCATGCCGGAGTTGGGGGCGATCTATGCGCTTCCTGTCCACCTGATCGGCGAAGAGTCATTGCTCGTGATTTTGCCGCCGGCCGTTATGAGACCCAATCTGCAGTTCGGGAAATTCCTGAACGGCGGTTCGGGAGCGTTGCTTGATCTCATCGAGTTCGCACAAATTCCGTTACCGTCACGCCTCTTGGCCGATCGCGAGGGGAATCTCGCAGATCGGATTCGAGAGGCCACCGAGGCTTGAACAATACCTCTACCCGCCATCGGATCCGCTCGAGGCAATTGCCAGTGAGCTGCGGTGGTGGGAGCGCTGAGGCCGGCTTGGGGGCTCATGCTGAAAGGAAGACATCATGGCAAAAGCGCCTACACTCGGAGATACACAAGAGCACGCGTGGCTCCAGGAATTTATCGACCGTTGCTTTCCGGAGTCCGGGGGACACGTGAATGCGGACCTGCAGTTGGCGATGGCGATGTGCAAGGCCGAGCCAAAATGCGCCCAATATGCCATGCAACAATTGGCTCAGGACGTCAGGTCACATCCTGCGGGTGAAGCCGGGACCCTTTTCTTGCGCTTCGCCCTGGGCGTACTCTTCACCGCCTATACCGGCCTGGCGCTTGCCGAAGGCAGATGCAACGCGGACAGCCTCCCAGCCGAGCTTGGAATGATCGTCAACTGGAACCCGGAAATCATTGCCTGTGCGAACGAGCTTGGCCGGATCGAGGGCGGCGGAGAGGACAACCAGGCGTGAAGGGTATCGAGCGCCAGGGTGGATCAGCGTAGCTTAACCCGCCGATCCGACGCCGAGCAATTGAAGGCGGATTACGCTAATCTAATCCGCCCTGCGAGGCTCGGGGAAATTTCATTTCGACCAGCTGCGGGATCGTTTTGATCAATCCGCCAAGCTCACCGGATGTCAGCAGGAGAACGACGTCATCGGCGCGCAGGATGTCGCTCAATCCATCCAATGCCTGCCGTGGGTCGTTGATGGCCTCGGCATCATAATTGGCCGCCCTGACGCGGGCGACGATTTCGTCCTGCGTCAGTTGGGCATGCGTGCCGGCGCCCTGCGATGCCGGCTCGAAGATGAATATCCTGGACGCTCCCGCGAAGACGTCGTCGTAGGCGGCGATGGCGGCTCTGTTGCGCCAGGTGAATGTATGCGGTTCGAAGACGACGAGCAGCCTCCGGTCGGGGAAATGAAGTTTTGAAGCCGCGATCGCGCTTCGCGCTTTCTCATAAGACGATCCGAAACCTTCGTAGACGGGCACCGATGATGCCGGGGAGAGCAGCTCCATGCGACGTTTCACGCCCTGGAACGTGCTGATTCCGGCGTTCAGTTGCTCCGGCGACAGCAGATCCCTTTCCAGCAGCATCGCGCTGATGCCGACGATATTCTCGATGTTGTGATCGCCGAGCAGCCGGGTCGACAGCCGAATGATCTTTCGGTCGCCTTGCATCAGGTCGAAACTGGTTTCCGCGCGGCGTTCGATATTCTCGGCATGCCAGTGCGCCTTGTCGTCCAATGCATAACAGGCGATCGCGCAGGCCAGATTGTTTGCCAGCGCCCGCGCGTGAGGCTCGCTCTCGTTGACGACCAGAAGCCCATCGGCCGGCAACGAGGCGAGCAGTGCGCGGAACGGGGCGAGATACTCCGCGTGCGTTGGAAAGACGTTGACGTGGTCGTGGGTCGCCGAGGTCAGCAGGACGTTTCTTGCGTTGTAGCGCAGGAATTTCGAAATGTTGTCCCAGTTCGACGCCGGATATTCATCCCCTTCCAGAACGAAGGTCGAGCCGCCGCCGCGGTGGGCGTGCCGATCGAACCCGTTGGTGATCTCGCCGATGAAATAGCTTGGATCCTTGTTCGCGCTCCGGAGGCACCAGGCGAGCAACGCGGTGCAGGTCGATTTTCCGTAAGAGCCCACGGCAACGATGGTGTCGGAACCGGCCGTCATGTCGTGCAACAGGTCCGCGAACGATCGAACCGGTTTTCCGCTGTTCATCGCGGCGCGAACCTCTTCGTTGCTTTCGGGCTGGAGCTTCGCGTTCTTGCCGATCACGATGATTTCGGCATCCTCCGGGATGTTCTCTTTCCTGTAGCCTTCGGCAAACGGAATCTTCTCGTTCTTCAGATAATCGCTGACCGGCGGATAAAACCCTTCATCGGATCCGGTGATCTCAACGCCCATCTCCCTCAGCAGCAGCGCCGTCGCGCTCATGCCTTTCCCCGCGATTCCGATGAAATGCGCTTTCGAAAACTTCATTCTGCCCCCAGCTGCGACGACGCCACCAACCGGATGGCGGTCATGCCTCTATACAGGCTGCGCTTCATGGTTGAAACCACGAGGCGGGTCTCCCTGATTTGCCCGACGGCTGATTTTCCGAAATCGTGTCAAGCGCTCCAGACGAAAATATTTCGCTTTATCAGAATAAGAAATCATGCTTATAGTCCGCCCATCCTCACCCCCTGAGAGGGGCGTATCGCGATCGCCACGGACGTTGGGTGCGGGATGCGATGGACGCGGGCTGTGTCGCAAGGCGTGCGGCGCGGGTGCGGACGGCGAAATCGTGTGGTCCTGATCTCCCGACGCTGGGATCAAGCCTCGCGGGCGAACCCTGCGAAGCCACGGTGGCTATCAAGCCCGGACACCGGGGAGATCACGTATAAGCCGTAACACCATTGCGCAGGGAAGGCCGGTCGCTCCGGTTGAACCTGTGTTACTCGTGTGCTTTCTGCCTTCTACCCTTGCACACGGGGCCGCGGGTGCAACCAGCACCCGGTCTTCCCTGCGCCCTCTGTTCGAGGGCCGCGCGCTTGCAAAGCTCGGGCAAATCATGCCGCGAGAACGGTTTTGCATGTGTGCACCGCGCACGCCCTTCAAGCCCACGATCTCCGGCTTTTCGTTTTCGCATGCAAGACCGCCGCACCCCCGCTTTCCGTAGTGGCTCGACATTCCCCAAGGTGTGGCTTAGACTGTCGCAATTTAGGGTAGACATATTTGGGCTGGCCTGACGGCCCGACACATTGCCGGTATCGACCATGGCGGAAAATTTCGACCTGCAGTCGCTTTGCGCGTTCTACGACCGCGGATATCTGGTTCCCTTCATCGGTTCGGGAATGAGCCGGCCCGCGTGCTCGGACTGGTCAACCTTTGTCACGGCGCTCGAGAAACAGAAGCAAACGGGTGAGCCGGCAGCCGGCGCGTCCAATCTGATCCAACGTGCGCTGTTCGCGCTTCAGGCGCTGCGGCAGGACGGCGTCGATATCGCGGAGGCGATCTCGAAGGCGGTCTATTGCGAGGATGCGAAGGTGCCGGATCAGGCGGTTGCACTGGCTTCGATCTACTGGCCGCTGGTCTGCACGACCAATTACGACGACATCTATCTTCGCGCGAAACTACTTTGCCAGCAGGGAAAGCCGGAGCAGAAACTGCCATGGGTGCTCGGGCGCACCGAAACCGATTGCCGGGAGCTTCTCCGTCATATCGATTTTCCCGCCGGCGAGGCCGTCTGGGCGCTGCAGGGCTTGCTTGGTCCGCGGGATGCGGGCGTCAAGCAAATCCTCGGCGACAAGTTTGACAAGGCGCGGTTCGAGCAGGAGTTGGTGGTCGGGCACGCCGAATATCGGACGGTCGCAAACCGCGCTCCGCATTTCCGGCGCTGTTTCGCCGAGCTGTTCCGGACCAGATCCTTCCTGTTCCTCGGCTCCGGCCTCTCCGAACCTTATTTCGTATCGCTGTTCGATGAGATCATCGAACTCACCGGGCCGCCGGTGCGGCCGCATTTCGCCCTGCTCCCGGAGGGCGACACCGATCCGGAATTCATGCGGCAGCGCTATCATATCATCTGCAACACCTATCCAAAGGACCAGCACGGGAGCGTAGCGGACCTGCTAGGGAAGTTTGCCTCTCAGCTGCGCAACGAGCGGGCGCGGCCCGCGTTGTGGGGTTTTCGGGCGCAGACGCAGACGACGTTCTCCGGACACGAGTTGACCGACCATTTTCGCGTGGTGCGGGCGACCATGCCTGGACCGGCTTCACTTGCCAAAGGAGAGGCGATCGCCGTCAGCTGCGGCCGCGATCCGAATCACGACGCGACCAATGAAGAGGAGCGCAAGTGCGGCGTGCCCTTGTACGGCGCCGGCCCAAGAATATTGGAGCAGTCCAAGCTTGTTCATGAATGGAAAAACAGGTTTGTTGTCAGATTTGACGCGCCGAAGCGGGCTTATGGCATCGTCGCGCGGGAATTGATCGCTGGTCGGGAAGCGTCCGGCGACCGCCGCAGTCCCGAAGTGATCACGACCGCGTTCAAGGAGTTTCTCGACGTTGCCCGGCGAAAGAAGTATCGCAAGGTCCATGTGCAGCTCCTCGCGGCAGGACCGGACCGGGCATTCGAGCCATGGATCTCACTGGTGCAGATGGCGCGTGCCTATGGCGAATGGTACCGCGAGAAAAACATCGGTGGGAATGATGCCGTCATTGCCACGGTGTACGTCGTGGACCCTGGCGTCCTCGCGCTTCTGGAAGGCGGATATATCGACATTGGGCGGGAGCTGCAGGGCACTCCGATCCATGTCAACGTCGAGGCGATCAACTCGACGCGGCGGGGAGATCGCTACCACATGCTCACCCCCACCGATAAGCCCATCAGCTCTCTCTTCGATGGGCTGCGCTCGCAGCGCCAGCCCCTTGTCTATGCGTTCCCGACGCCGACCAAGCAGTTCAGCGCGAAGCCGCTCGACGAGGTGAAGAATCAAAGCGTCCGCGAATTCGGTCTCGTCTCCGGCAGCACCTTCGTGATCGATTTCCGCAAAGCTGATCGGCCGGCGTGACGTGGATTCTCCTGCGGGCAGGGCTCCATCGAGCTTGGCCAGTTGGCGGCTACGCGTTGTAATTGGCGCTGTCGCCGCCGGTCACGTCGTAGGTCGCGCCGCTGACCATGCAGGCTTCATCCGACGCCAGGAACACCACGGCCGGCGCGATCGCCTCGGGCTCGATCCAGGGCACGCCGAGCGGCGATTTGGCGATCAGCTTCTGCTTTGCCTCGGCCTCGAGCGCGGCGGTCGGCTTGGCGGATTTGAACTCATCGGCGGCCTGCGCATAGCGATCATGATGCCGCGTGAGCGGCGTGTCGATCAGGCCGGGAATGACCGCGTTCACCGTGATCCCGTACTGGCCGAACTCCAGCGCGGCCGATTTCATCAAGCCGATGATGCCCCATTTGGAGGCGGAATAGGCGGCGCCGAACTTGGTGCCGTGGCGGCCCTGCGTCGACGACGTCACGATGATGCGGCCGCCGCCGTTCCGCACCAGATGCGGCGCGACGGCGCGGACGGCGTTGCAGGTGCCGGTGAGGTTGACGTCGATGGTATCCTGCCAGTCGGCGTCTTCCATTTCGAGGATCGGCTTGAAAGCCTGGATGCCGGCATTGGCAAAGAGGATGTCGAGCCGGCCGAACGCCGCATGGGCTTGCTCCACCGCGGCGCGAAGCGCCTTGAGGTCGCGCTGGTCGAGCCGCGCCTCGCGCCAGCGTGCGCCTGCGGCCTCGACCTGCCGGCCGGTCTCCGCGAGTTCGTCCGACGTGGCGGGGACGACCTCGAGCGTCGCGCTCACGGGACCAGCAATGTCGATGCCCATGACGTCGGCGCCCTCGCGGGCAAAGGCCACGGCCGTCGCGCGCCCGATTCCGCGCGCAGCGCCCGTCACGATCGCGGCCTTGCCGCGCAGCCGTCCTGATTTCGCCTCCGCCATCGTCGCCATGATACCAACCTCCGAATTCGAGATGGGTAGATCAAAACCAACGGCTCGCGCGTGTCGTTCCGAATTGCACGATACTTCTCTCGCCGCATGCCGGCATGTCCCGCGGCATCCTCCATGTTCATGGGACTGGAGTTTATCGCGCCCGTTCGCACATCCGTTGTGGTATTCGGCCTATTCTCCGCGATCAAACCGCGTGATATCAGCCGATATTTCAGTCGCCAGGAGACCGCCATGCCCTACCTCATCGCCGCCGATCTTCCCTCCGAGCCCGCCGGCCAACGCTTCCGCGCGCTGGTCGAGCGCGGCGGCATCCTGCAGCTTCCCGGCGCGCATAACGGCATGGCCGCGCTGCAGGCGAAGGCCGCGGGTTTTCAGGCGCTCTATCTCTCGGGTGCCGCGATGTCGGCGTCGATGGGATTGCCGGATCTCGGCATCATCACGGTGGAGGAGGTGACCTTCTTTGTCAGCCAGATCGTGCGCGCGGCCGGTCTGCCGGTGCTGGTCGACGGCGACACCGGCTACGGCGAGGCGCTCAATGTCATGCACATGGTGCGCTGTTTCGAGGATGCGGGCGCCGGCGCCGTGCAGGTCGAGGACCAGCTGCTGCCGAAGAAGTGCGGCCATCTCAACAACAAGAAGCTTGCCGACGCCCATGACATGGCGGCGAAGGTCCACGCGGCGCACCGGGCCCGGCGCCATCTCTATATCGTCGCCCGCACCGATGCGGCCGAGAGCGAAGGCATCGCCGGCACGGTGGCGCGCGCCAAGCTCTATATGCAGGCCGGCGCCGATGCGATTTTTCCGGAGGCGCTGACCAGCGTCGAGATGTTTCGCGAGGTCGCCAAGGCGCTGCCCGGCGTACCGCTGCTCGCGAATATGACCGAGTTCGGCCGCACGCCGTATCTGGCGGCGTCCGAGTTTGCCGAGATGGGATACAGGATGGTGATCTGGCCGGTGTCGTCGCTGCGCGTCGCCAACAAGGCCCAGGCCGAGCTCTATCACGCAATCAAGCGCGACGGCGGCACCCACAATGCGCTGGAACAGATGCAGACACGTGCCGAACTCTACGATCTCATCGGCCTGAAGGATTACGAAGCGCTCGATGCCTCCATCGTCGCGACCGTGCTGCCGGTGATATCGAGCGAATGAAGGCCGCCCTATCCGTTTTCGAAGGCCTCGGCGAAGCGGGAGAGATAGTCGCGGAAGGCAGCCAGCTCCTTCGGCGAGAACGCGTCAAAGACCTCCGTTTCCATCGGCTCGACGCGCGTCCGCGCGGCATGCAGCGCCTCGCGGCCCGCATCGGTCATGTGCAGCTCGAGCACGTTGGGGTGGCGCGGATGAAACGACCGCGTGACCAGGCCCTGCTGCTCCATGGATTTCAGCAGGATCATGATGGCCTGCGGCGACACCAGGCACAGCCGCGCCAGGGTCGCCGCGGTGATGCCCGGCTGTGCGTCGAGCTCGTGCAGCGCGACGTATTGCGCCGGCGTGAGGCCGACGAATTTGAGCGCCGTGCTCTTGGCGCGCAGCATCGCCTGCTCCGCGCGCTTGACCAGCATGCCGAGCCGCGGCTCTTCGCTTGCCGAAGTCTGCGGCGTCCGCCGCGCGGGCGGCTTTTGCCTGGCCTTCACTGCCATGGCACGATGGAACCGGTGCGGATCGCCGTCCCCTGCACGGGGCTGACCTCATCGGCACCGACATGAACCAGTTCGCCGTAAAGCGCCGCATCGAGGTTCGGATCAAGCGCGAAATCGACGAGCGGACCCGCGACCTCGTCCGGTTGGCGTGCGCCGGCCAGATCGAGCCAGGGGCGCGAAGCGCCGGTGTCGATCAGCCCCGGCGAGATCGAGGCGATCAGGATGCCGCGCGCCAGATCCTCGCTGCGCCGTTGCGCCGCCAGCACCCGCACCGCCGCGACCTGCCCGATCTTGGAAGGGATGTTGATCCATGCCGGCCAGGCCTGGCCCGGCGCGCGGCCGTTGCGCACCGCATCGCGCCAGCGGCACACGGCGCGGTCGACCTCGTCGAGCGAATTGAGATTCTGAAAGCGCAGATGCAGCGCCGGCGCCAACGCGCGCAGGCTGCCGGCGCGGCTCGCGATAACCAGCAGCCGGCCGCCGTCGCGCAGCAGCGGCGCCAGGCAGCGCAGCACGCTGGTCGTCCCGAGATTGTTGGTTTCCACATAATAGTCGATGACATCGGCCGGATTGTCGTCCGGCTCGACCCGCGTGTAGTGATTGGAGAACACGAGGTCGACGCCGCCGTGGCGATCGGCAAGGTCGCGCGCGAAGCGCTCGACGGCGTCGCGCCTGGAGACATCCAGCACCTCGCCGCGTATTTGCGCGCTGACGCCGGAAATTTTCTTGAGCGATTCCGCGACGCGGCCGGGGTCGCGCCCGGTCAGGTAGATGACATCGGTGGGGGCGAGGCGGCGGGCGAGCTCCTGCGCCAGGGAAAGGCCGAGATTGCGCGTCGCGCCGGTGATCAAAGCTATCTTGTTCATGGTATGATTGATATCAACATGTTGATAAAAGTCAAGTACCTTGAAGCGACGTCATGGTCCGGGAAGGCTGCGGTCTGCTATCAGGAGGGGCCATGATCCTGGTCTTCGGCTCGCTCAACATCGATCTGGTCGCGCTGGTGCCGGTCATTCCCGGTCCCGGCCGCACCGTGCTGGCGCCGTCCTACGCCACCCACTTCGGCGGCAAGGGCGCCAACCAGGCGGTCGCCGCCGCACGGATCGCGGGCGCAGGCAAGGTGGCGATGGCGGGCAGGGTGGGGAAAGATGGGTTCGGCGATGAAGCGATCAGAAACCTCGCGGCAAACGGCGTCGACACCTCCCGGATCGCGCGTGCGAATGAGCCGACCGGCTGCGCCTTCATCACGGTCGACGGCAGCGGCGAGAACGCGATCACGGTGGCAAGTGGCGCCAATCTCGCGGCCCGCGCGGCCGACGTGCCCGCGCAGCACCTCGGCGCCGAGACGGTTCTCGTGCTGCAGATGGAAGTGCCGTTCACCGAGGCGCTCGAGGCCGCGCGCAGGACCAAGGCCGCTTCCGGCCGCGTGGTCTGGAATCTCGCGCCGGTGCCGGAGCAGATGACGCGCGAGATGATCCGCGATCTGCTCCCGGCGACCGACTATCTCATCACCAACGAACACGAGGCGCTCGATGCTGCGACGGCACTCGGCGCGCGCGCGACCGATTTCGAGACGGCCGCCGCGCGTCTCGCGACACACGGGCAGCTTACCTGCGTGGTAACCGCCGGCGCACAAGGCGCCTTCGCGTTCGCGTCCGATGGCGCCCGCGCGCACGCGCCATCCCCACGCATAACGCCCGTCGATACCACCGGCGCCGGCGATACCTTTGTCGGCGCCTTCGCCTGCATGCTGAGCGAGCAAGCGCCGCTGCAGAAAGCCCTCGAAGTCGGCTGCGAGGCGGCGGCGCTGAAATGCCTCAAGCCCGGCGCGCAGGACGGCATGCCACTGAGAGGCGCGATCAGCGCCTTGGGTGGAGGATAGCGTGAAACGGCACGATCTATTTATTCTTGATGAGCCATTCGGGCCGCATGAAGTCGCTGAGTGCCTCGGGCGTCACCATGCTCATGAAGCTCGGCTCAAACGCCTGCCTGACATGTTCCAGGACGATCTTGCATCGCTTGATGTCGGGCTTGTCGTCCCTGAAGTCGGTCTCCTCGGTGCCGCCGACGACGACCGCATCCTGCCGGGGGAAGAGATAGCCCGGCGCGCAAAACAGGTAGTCCAGCTGCGGCTGCGGCGGCAGCATGACGAGCTGTCCCTTGACGGCATGGACCTTCTTGTCGTTGCAGATTTCCCGCGCGCCCAGCCCGGTGCAATTGACCACGATCTTCTGGGAGAGCTCCGAGAGGACCTCACTCATCGCACTGAAGGTCCTCTTGTTCAGCGACACACCGCGGTCGTTGAGGTCGGAAACCAGCTTGGGCAGGAATATCGGCGGCTCGACCAGGAGGGTAGAATAGACGAAGCCGCGCGACTTCAGGCGCGCAAAGGGCAGATGGGCGAGCGCCGTCGGCGCCGGAACGAGACTGGTCTGCACGTCGGCGAAACTCGGCAATCTCGTGGTGGCATAATTTTGCCTGGGCGATACGCCGTAGGCAGATCCCCTGGCCTTGTGCGTATTGAACGCATTTTTCAGGATCCGTTCGAACTGGGCCTTGTCCTTGTGCTCGACGCTCGCAGGCGCCCACTGGCCGCCGGCGACGTTCGACGTCGTGTCGGGCGGAAACGCCTTCGCGAACACCTGGACGCTGTAGCCGCGCTCGGCCAGCGTGACGGCCGCCGTCAGTCCGATCACGCCGCCGCCGAGCACCGCGATCTCTTCCGGTGGGCTGTACCCGGCATCCGCGATGATCTGCGCCACTTCGATGGCGCAGCCCCAGCTCATGGTGATGCCGGCGCCCGCATGCCCGTAATTGTGTACGACGAAGCGGTCGTCCTGCTGGTCGGCCTCCAGCCGGTAGGAACCTTCGCGCTTGGGGCGGAGGCCGGCCTTCGGCGGATTCTTCACGGGATCCCAGGTGAAGTTCGGACTCGGCAGGGTGTTTGCCATGAAACGTCCCTTGAGAGGCGTGATGATGATCGTGCTCAAATCAAACAGACGGCTGCGCAAGTTGGTCAAAGTACCTGCCACAACCTTAAATATAATTCGACAATCCACACCTTGGGCCTGGCATGTCCAGATGAGAAACTGACGCGGATTGTTTATCGATCTGACTTGATGAATCATTCGAACATGGTCCATAAGCGGCGTCCCCGCAGCCGGCTCGGTTGCCTCTGAATGATTCAGTGGAGTTTGCGTGGCAAAGATTCATCAGCAGATTGCGCAAGAGCTCGGTGTCCGCGAGCAGCAGGTCGAGGCCACCGTCGCGTTGCTTGACGGCGGCGCCACGGTTCCGTTCATTGCGCGTTATCGCAAGGAGCTGACCGGCGCGCTCGACGATGCGCAGTTGCGTACGCTGGAAGAGCGGCTGACCTATTTACGCGAGCTCGAGGAGCGCCGCACCGCCGTCCTCAATTCGATCCGCGAACAGGGCAAGCTCGATGCTGCGCTTGAAGCCACAATCCTTGCCGCCGACACCAAGGGGCGACTTGAAGACATCTATGCGCCGTTCAAGCCGAAGCGCCGCACCAAGGCCGAGATCGCCAAGGAAGCGGGGCTCGAGCCGCTGTCGGAGATGTTGCTGACGCAGCCGCAAAACGATCCGCAAGCCGCGGCAGCCGCTTTCGTCGACGCCGGCAAAGGCGTGGCCGACATTGCCGCGGCGCTCGAAGGCGCGCGCGCCATCCTGACCGAGCGTTTTGACGAGGACGCCGATCTGAAAGGCGCGCTGCGCGAGGAGATGTGGTCGCAGGGGCGGATGGCGTCCACTGTCCGCAAAGGCAAGAAGACGGAAGGGGAGAAGTTCAAGGATTATTTCGACTTCAGCGAGCCTCTGCACAAACTGCCGTCGCACCGCATCCTGGCGCTGTTCCGCGGCGAGAAGGAGGGGATTCTCGATCTGCAGATGCAGCCGGAAGCGCAGCCCCCGGCGCCTGGCGTTTCCAGCTCCTACGAGCTGAAGATCATGCAGCGCTTTGGCATTTCCCAACAGGGCCGTCCGGGCGACGCCTGGCTGGTCGAGACCGCGCGCTGGGCCTGGCGCACCAGGATTCAGGTGCATCTCAATATCGATCTGCGCATGCGGCTATGGACTCAGGCCGAGACCGAAGCGGTGCGCGTGTTTGCCTCGAACCTGCGCGACCTCCTGCTTGCGGCGCCGGCTGGTGCTCGCGTCACCATGGGGCTCGATCCCGGCTTCCGCACCGGCGTCAAGGTCGCCGTCGTCGATGCGACCGGCAAGGTACGTGCTACCACCGCGGTCTTTCCGCACGAACCGCAGCGGCGATGGGATGAGGCGCTGGCGATGCTCGGAAAGCTGGCGATGGAACACCGCGTTGATCTCATTGCCATCGGCAACGGCACCGCCTCGCGCGAAACCGACAAGCTCGCGACCGAACTCGTAAAGCGGCTGCCGGAGCTGAAAATGACAAAAATCGTCGTCTCCGAGGCCGGCGCTTCCGTCTATTCGGCCTCCGCCTTTGCGTCGGAGGAATTGCCGGAGCTCGATGTCACCCTGCGCGGGGCGGTATCGATTGCGCGGCGCCTGCAGGATCCGCTTGCCGAGCTCGTGAAGATCGATCCCAAGGCGATCGGCGTCGGCCAATATCAGCATGACCTCGGTGAAAGCCATCTGGCCCGTTCGCTCGATGCCGTGGTCGAAGACTGTGTCAATGCGGTTGGCGTCGACGTCAACACGGCATCCAGCCCGCTGCTGGCGCGCGTGTCCGGTATCGGCCCGGGCCTCGCGCAAAGCATCGTGCAGCATCGCGACGCCAACGGTGCGTTCAAATCGCGTAAAGGCCTGAAGGAAGTGCCGCGGCTCGGGGCCAAGGCGTTCGAGCAGTGCGCCGGCTTCCTGCGCATCAATGGCGGCGATGATCCGCTCGATGCCTCCGGCGTGCATCCGGAAGCCTATCCGGTGGTGCGGCGGATTCTCACCTCGACCAAAAGCGACATCAAGGCGCTGATCGGCAACGGCGAGATCGTGCGTCAGCTGAAGCCGCAGGCCTTCGTCGACGAGCATTTCGGGCTGCCCACGGTGACCGACATCCTGCGCGAGCTGGAAAAGCCCGGGCGCGATCCGCGTCCGGCGTTCAAGGCCGCGGTGTTCAAGGAGGGGGTCGAGGAGATCAAGCATCTGCGGGCCGGCATGATCCTGGAGGGGACCGTCACCAACGTCGCCGCCTTCGGTGCCTTCGTCGATATCGGCGTGCACCAGGACGGGCTGGTCCACATCTCGGCGATGTCGAAGACCTTCATCAAGGATCCGCGCGAGGTGGTGAAGCCCGGCGACATCGTCAAGGTGAAGGTGCTGCAGGTCGAGGCGGCCCGCAAGCGTATCGCGCTTTCGCTCCGCCTCGACGACGAGACCAACCGCCAGAAGGAGGCGAAGGGAGCATCAAAGGATACTTCGCGCGTTCCAGCGAAAGCGTCGTCACCGCGCAAGAACGAGCCGCAATCCGGCGGCGGCGCGCTGGCCGACGCCCTGCGCCGCGCCGGAGTGAAAGGCGACGGCGGCAAGACGCGGTCTTGAGCCGGAAGTCGGTGCTGGTCCGTCTTCACTCTCGCTTCGCCGACGCGGCCGCCATCGGCCTTCCTCATGGCTTGCGCGCGATCTTCGCCGCTATCGGCGGCTCGCCTTGGCGGTGGCGATCTTCTGCTTGACGAGCTGCATGTATGCGTGTGCCTGTGCCCTGGTCCGGATCGACTTGAACTCGATCGTGGCGGCGCGCTGCTGAAGATTGCGCCCGGCGAGCTCGAGATCGGCTTTGTGCGCGACGCCGAGGAAGCCGGCCAGGTTCCCGGACCGCGGCACCGGCTCGAGGTCGAGCGCGGCCCGTCGTTCCGGCGTGAGGATCGGCGTTGCCGCCTCGACCGGCGGGGCCGGCTGCGGCAGGGGAGGGGGCGGGCAGTCGGTGCGCGGAGAGGTCAACGACAGCAAGTGGACCAGGTCGTTCGCATTCGCGTCCCTCTGCGTGAGCGGCGGGGCGCGGAACAGCTTCTCCAGCGTCGCAAGGACTGATGAGTGGTCGTACACGGTGTGATCGACGGTCCCGGCCGGGATCCATGGAGAGACCACCACGGTCGGCACCCGCACGCCCGCCAGATCGAACGTGAAGCCGCTGTCGTTGTACCAGCTCGAGCTGTTGTCACAGGGGGGAGAGATCGGACCGGGAGCAACGTGATCGTAGAAGTCGCCGTGCTCGTCGTAGGTGATGATCAACAGGCTCTTGTCCCACAGCGGCGAATTGCGGATCGCCGCATAGATGTTGGCGATCAGATTCTCGCCGCCCCACACGCCGTCCATCGGGTGCTGCGACGAGCCGCCTTCGTAGGTGTCGTCGACCACATCACCGTAATTCGGTTCGATGAACGTGTAGGCGTAGGGGTAGCCGCCCTGCAGGTCCGAGCCGAACGGGCAAGGTCGTAGACGTCGAACGCCGACCATATGCCGCGAATCGTCGCGACTTGTGCAAAGCTTCCCTCATACGGTCCATTCTGGTCCTGGTAGAGGCGCTAACTGATGTTGTTCGCATTCAGTAAATCGTAGATCGAGCCGTTCGGATAGCTGAAGCCATCGACACTGTTCCACAACGCGAGCTCTGCATCCGTGGGCATGTGATCGAGCCCGTTCGACGAAGCGCCGTGAACGAAGAAGCGGTTGGGCCAGGTCGGGCCCGGCATCGAGGAAAACCACTGGTCGCATACCGCGTAATTCTTCGCGAGGTAATAAGGCACTGGCAACTGGATCGGCGTATTGAAGCACGCCATGATGTCGCCGACGTCGGCCGCAGGCGGCGTCGGCCCTTCGTTCGTCGTCGTAGCGTAATTGACGGCAAAGCCGCTGTTGTTCACCGTGGGATAATTCCATGGCTGATAGGAGGCGCCGCAGCCGGCGAGCTGCTCGAGCGTATCGGAAAACTCATGCCCTGGGTCGGTGGGCATGCTGACGGGCGCACCGGTGCGCACGTTGTAGATGGTCTTGTTCCAGACGTTGGAATTGAAGTTGGTGGCGCGGATGATGTCGGGGATGCCGGACATCGCGAGCATGTTGTCGAAGGAGTGGTTTTCCAGCATCAGCACGAAGACGTGCTCGACCTTCATTTGCGTCTCCCGCCCGTTGACATCCCCAGCGCTGCCGGCCCACGCGAAAAGCTGCAAGCGCCGGATGAACTATAGGTATATATCACATTCCGTCAACAACTTATACGCGAGTTTGCGCGGAGGCGACGAAGGCCTGCGCCGCGCCAGCGAAAAGGCGATCGTGAAGACAAGGTCTTGAGCCGAGATGTCGGTGCCAGTCCGTCTTCGCCAAGAGGCTTCGCCGGACACGCTTCGCTCTGCGGTCTCCGCGCGGCTGCGCCACGCGTAGCCCGCCGGGCGAAGCGTGGTGCCCTGGCCGACAATCGCCTAGTAGCATAACAAATTGAACTTGCGAGAGTTTTAGTCGCCCATTGCTGCGGATACCAACAGGAATACCAACAACATGACGGACGGTATTAGCTCGCAAAAATAAATCGCAAGCGCTCTGCAGCAAGCACGGTCCACGCGGTTTTTGTCTCCATAATCGGCCTACCGGAATCGAACCCGGCTCAGACTCGAAAATCTTTGGAGGAGGCAGCCGAGCGCTTACTCAGCAGCTTTCAGTGTGCGAAGTGGAATGATTGAAAATCGTGAGTTTGACTCCCACTCTCTCCGCCACAGCGATGTTCGCCTTTGTTCGCCACCGTCTCCCAACCCCCTGAAAAATAGCCGCATTTTTAGTGTTTGATGCGTGCTTGCGTCCGCAAGTGTTCGCCCAAAAACGTGGGTAAATGCGCGCGAGATGTGGGTCGCGTTGCGGGTACGGTGGCAGAGCAGACATGGCGCATCTGGTGGGCCGGCTCACGGCTTTGAAGGTCGCGAAAGTGAAGAAGTCTGGCATGTATGCCGATGGCGCCGGCCTCTATCTGCAGGTCTCGGGTGACGGTGAAGACAGTCTCGCAAAGTCCTGGATCTATCGCTTCACCCTTCGCGGCCGCTCCCGCGAAATGGGACTCGGTTCGGTGGCGCTGTTCGGCCTCGCCGAGGCCCGCGCGAAGGCAGCCGAATGTCGACGGCAAACCTACGAGGGCATCGATCCGATCGAAGCGCGCCGTGCGCAGCGCGTCCAGGCCGCGCTCGAGGCGGCCACCGCGCTGACCTTCAAGGACTGCACCGAACAGTACCTGGCTGCCCACGGTGCCGGCTGGCGCAACGCCAAGCACGCGGCGCAATGGAGTTCGACGCTGAAGACCTATGCGGAGCCGGTGATCGGTGCGCTTGCGGTCCAAGGCATCGACACCGCGCTGGTGATGAAGATCATCGAGCCCTTGTGGTCGAAGAAGCCGGAAACAGCCTCGCGGCTGCGCGGCCGGATCGAAGCCGTACTCGATTGGGCGACTGCGCGCAGCTTTCGCCAGGGCGAGAATCCAGCGCGATGGCGCGGGCATCTCGACAAGCTGTTGCCGGCGCGTGCCAAGGTGCGCAAGGTCAAGCACCACGCTGCCTTGCCCTATGACGAACTACCCGCATTCATGACCGCGTTGCGCGCCCAGGACGGCGTTGCGGCACGCGCGCTCGAATATCTTATCCTCACGGCGGCGCGCACCGGCGAGGTGATCGGTGCGCAACCGGATGAGATCAGGGACAAGATCTGGACGGTGCCGGCCGGACGGATGAAGGCGAGCAAGGAGCACCGCGTTCCACTGTCCGCAGCGGCGCTCGCCATCATCGAGAAGCTGCGCAAGGAGCAGGGCGGCACATTCCTGTTTCCGGGCGGCAGGCGCGACAAGCCGCTCAGCAACATGGCGATGCTGGCGCTGCTCGATCGGATGGATCGTTCCGACCTGACTGCGCACGGTTTTCGCTCGACCTTCCGGGACTGGGCCGCCGAGTGCACGAATTATCCAAATGAAGTGGTCGAGATGGCTCTTGCACACACGATCAACAGCAAAGTCGAGGCGGCCTACCGCCGGGGCGACCTGTTCGAAATCGTTGATGTCGGACTGGGCAGAATTTTGCTTGTCAGATAAGAGTGCGGACCAAACTATCATCTCGATCAGCGCGTGAACTGCACATTGCTTTTTTAAAGATTGCGTTCGAATCGCTCTGGGCGCGCCAAATTTCGGCCATTCAGAATAAAACTGCGAACCCCGCGGCTGCGCCGGCGCAATCGACTTCGCGAGTTTCCGGCAGTAACCGCAAAGCGAAAATCACGGCTGGCTGGTCTTCTTTGCAGTTCGATCCTTACGCCGCACTGCGGCTACCGGCACGCCGACAACATCATCGCCGGACGCTCATTGACCGGCCATGCGATCGCCCGATGAATGTCGACTCGGTGGACTCCGAACGGGTTCGAACCCATCCCCACCACCGCGCTTCTCCACCGTGGTGGCTTGCCAAAGACGAGCCATCGTTTCAAATTGGGTTCTGGGAAGAGATCTGTCCGCAAATGGTGCTCTCGGCGACGGAACAGATGATGCGACGATCCGCATGAAACCGCAGCCGGAACCATCAAGCCGGGAAGTTCTCGCGGGCCTTGTTGAGCGCGTCACATACCACAACGACGGGAATGGCTACTGCGTTTTGCGGATCAAGGCGCGCGGCCACCGCGAACTGGTCACTGTAGTCGGGCACGCCGCGGTAATCTCCGCTGGCGAGTGGATTACAGCATCGGGCGAATGGGTCAATGACCGCACCCATGGCCAACAGTACAGGGCGAAGTTCTTAAAGACCTCGGAACCGACATCACTCGACGGCATCGAGAAATACCTCGGCTCCGGGATGATCCGCGGCATCGGGCCAGTATATGCCAAGAAGCTGGTGCGCGCCTTCGGTGAGAAGGTGTTCGATACCATCGAGGCGGAGCCTGAACGCCTGCGCGAGGTAACGGGCATCGGCCCGGTTCGGGCCAACCGGATCACAGCCGCCTGGGCCGAACAGAAGATCGTCCGCGAAATCATGGTCTTCCTGCACAGCAATGGCGTCGGCACGGCGCGGGCGGTGCGCATCTATAAGACCTATGGCGCGGACGCCGTACAGGTCATGACCGAGAACCCATACCGCCTCGCGCGTGACATTCGCGGCATCGGCTTCAAGACTGCCGACGCGATCGCGATGAAACTCGGCATCGAGAAGACCGCAATGATCCGGGTTCGGGCCGGAATCTCCTATGCGCTGACCGAGGCGATGGACGAAGGGCACTGCGGTTTGCCGACGGATGAACTGGTGCAGCTTGCCGAGAAGCTGCTTGAGGTCCCGGTGGAACTAGTGCGCATCGCTCTTGATCTCGAACGGACAGAAGGTACGGTCATCGCGGACAGCGTAGGCGAAACGTCGTGCGTATTTCTGGCTGGCCTGCATCGGGCGGAGCGCTCGATTGCCGAGCGGCTGATCCGGCTTGCGAATGGCAAACTGCCCTGGCCCTGGATCAATCCAGACAAGGCACTGCCCTGGGTCGAGGAACGGATCGGGCTTACCCTTGCCGAAAGCCAGGTGGCTGCGATCCGGCTCGCATTGATGTCTAAAGCGTTGGTCATGACCGGCGGTCCTGGTGTCGGCAAGACCACCATCGTCAAAGGTATTCTCCGCATTATCGCAGCAAAGGGGGTAAGGCTCCTGCTATGCGCGCCGACCGGCCGCGCCGCCAAGCGCATGACCGAGGCGACCGGTTTTGAGGCCAGGACGATCCACCGGCTGCTGGAGGTTGACCCCAAGGGCGGCGGCTTCAAGCGCGGCGAAGACAATCCGCTCGACTGCGACCTGCTTGTTGTCGACGAAGCCTCAATGGTGGACGTCATGCTGATGCAGTCACTCATCAAGGCAGTGCCAGACAAGTCTGCCCTTTTGATCGTCGGCGACATCGACCAGCTTCCTTCGGTTGGGCCAGGCCAAGTGCTGGCCGACGTCATCTCATCCGGTGCTGTGCCGGTGGTGCGTCTCACCGAGGTGTTCCGGCAGGCCGCGCAAAGCCGCATCATCATCAGCGCACATCGCATCAATCACGGGGTCATCCCCGATCTCAGCCCGCCCGGCACGGATAGCGATTTCTACTTCGTGCAAGCGGACGATCCAGAAACCGTCGTACAGCGCATCATCGAGTTGGTGAAGACACGGATCCCCAATCGCTTCGGCCTCGACCCAATTCGGGACATTCAGGTTCTGTGTCCAATGAACCGGGGCGGCGTCGGTGCGCGCTCGCTAAACATCGAACTGCAGACGGCTCTGAACCCCGCCGGCGAGCGCAAGGTCGAGCGCTTCGGTTGGACGTTCGCGCCCGGCGACAAAGTGATGCAGATCGAAAACGATTACGACAAGGAGGTCTATAACGGTGACATCGGCTATATCGACGATGTCAGTTTCGAAGACAGCGAACTCACCGCAAGCTTCGACGGCCGCACGGTCATTTATGGGTTTGGTGAGCTCGACACACTGGTGCCGGCCTACGCAGCAACCATCCATAAGAGCCAGGGTTCGGAATACCTCGCCGTTGTGATCCCGGTGATGACGCAGCATTACACCATGCTGCAGCGAAACCTGCTCTATACCGGCGTCACCCGGGGCAAGAAGCTGGTCGTGCTGGTCGGTCAGAAGAAGGCCGTCGCCATCGCGGTTCGGAACGTTTCGGGGCGAAGACGTTGGTCGAAATTGAACGAGTGGCTGGCATCAAGAGCATTGTCGACGCCGATAAGATGAGGGCCGACTATGAATGTACGCAAAGCGCATAATATTTGGATCGAACAGTGCGAAGCGGCTCAAACGATCAAGGCTCGATTCGGGCTCACGGCGGCCTTCGACTACCTTACTGAGGGTCCGGCCTCAGTCGCGGAGCAGTTCGTGCTGGTTAAGCAATTGCTGATCGCGCCCATGCTCGGCACTTCGTGACAGAATGGCGAATTACTTCTCGATGTGGCGCGCGGCTCACCCCCAAAATTGCGGACATTTCCGGTGGGATCGTAAGGTCTCGCCGTCATGATGACGCTGGAACCCGTTCTCACCCCGCATGGTTTGCTGACGCTGCGACAAACGGCGCAGGCTCCTGCGTTGGAGGCCGATCAGGGCTTGCGGTTGGAGAGAGCATTTTTACGGGGCTCAGGGCATGGGTTGTTGTGGCTCGGCGCCGACGAAGTCGCGACGGTTCTCCCACCGGTGTTGTCGTATTGGCGAGAGCTTGGAATGCGCTACATGACTGCACTGTGCGCTCTTCCCAGTGTTGGAGACGGCCGTACCAAGCCACCTGTGCCGATCCCCGCCGATGGCCAGTTGGACACGATGGCGGCAGCCGTTCCGCCTATGACCGGCGCGGAATACCTGACGACGTCTGTCCTGGCCAATCTTTGGCGATGTATGGATGCGGCCTTTGATGCCGAGTTGGTGCAAGCCAAGCTCTCCGTGCAGGCGTTCCTCAAGAGCCGTCATCCGGCTTGGAATTTGGTTGGGCGCGTTCATTTCAACCTCGCGGAGAACCGGAAGGACGAAGAAGCCCCGTTCGCGTTTCTTGCGACCTACACGACCCGACTCTCCGCTGAGGCCAAGGCCCAGCATTTGCCGCTCGGCAAAGCCTTGCAGGAGTATTCTAGTGCGAGGAACCGCCAACGCCTGCTCTCGCTGCTGATGCCCGTCCAGCGCGCCGCCGAGAGTTGCCCTTGGTTGAAGACGATGGTCAGTGCCGGCGATATCTATCACCCGCTGCGCTGGAGCCCACAACAAGCTCTGCAATTCCTGAAGGATGTTCCCGCGCTCGAAAGCGCCGGGGTGGTCGTGCGAATGCCAGCGAGTTGGCGCATGAACCACCCCGCACGCCCACAAGTGAAAGCAACGGTCGGGGGCAATGCGCCGTCACAGCTGGGGATCGACGCGCTGCTCGACTTCCGAATGGAGGTGACGCTCGAGGGCGAAAGCCTCTCGAAGGCCGAGATCAAGCGACTCCTGGCGCATTCCGATGGATTGGTCTTAATCCGTGGCAAGTGGGTCGAGGTCGATCATGAACGACTGAAGCGCACACTCGAGCAATTTGAAGCCATCGAGCGCCGCGCCGCTGCCGATGGTCTTTCGTTCGGTGAGGCGATGCGAATGCTGGCTGGGGCTGGCATTGCCGGAGATAAAACTGCCGCACCAGCCGACATCGATTGGAGCCAGACCGTTGCCGGCCCCTGGCTGGCGGAGACGCTGGCGACCTTGCGCCATCCCGATTGGCTCATGCGGGTCGACCCCCGTCGATATTTTCAGGGTACGCTGCGACCCTATCAGCAGTCGGGTGTGCAATGGCTCTATCTGCTAACGCGGCTCAAGCTTGGGGCTTGCCTTGCCGACGATATGGGACTCGGCAAAACCATCCAGGTGTTGTCGCTGCTGTTAGTGATCAAGAATGAGGATGACAGGGGAAATCAGAAACCTTGCCTGCTCGTAGCCCCCGCCTCGTTGTTAGCCAATTGGGCCACCGAGATTTCCCGATTTGCGCCAAGCTTGAAAACAGTCGTGGTTCATCCATCGGCTGCGCCGTCCGAGAAATTGGACACATACAGTGCAGACAAATTCGTAGACGTCGATCTCGTAATCACGAGCTACGGCTTTCTGACGCGCACGCCTTGGCTGGAAACTACATTATGGCGGTTTGTGGTGCTCGATGAAGCACAGGCCATCAAGAACCCGGCTGCTATGCAGACAAAATCGGTCAAGAGGCTCAAGGCAGAAATGCGGATTGCGCTGACCGGCACGCCCATCGAGAATCGGCTCGGTGACCTATGGTCGATCTTCGACTTCATCAATCCTGGCCTGTTGGGATCGTCGAAGGAATTTTCGGCATTCGTCAAACGCCTCGCCGATCGGCCACATAACCCTTACGGTCCGCTCCGCGACCTGGTGCGCCCCTATATCCTGCGACGGCTGAAGACTGACAAGAGCATCATTGCCGACCTGCCCGACAAGACCGAGGTGAAAACCTTCTGCCCCTTGAGCCGCAAGCAGGCGGCGCTTTATCAGCAAGCAGTGGTAGAACTGGCCGACCATCTCGGAGAGGTCGATGGAATAAAACGGAGAGGCATCGTCCTCGCTTTTCTCATGCGTTTGAAGCAGATCTGCAACCATCCATCGCAATGGCTCGGCGACGGCGCGTGGAATGAGGAGGATAGCGGTAAGCTTGGGCGTCTGCGCGACATCGCGGAAGTGGTTGCCGCCCGGCAGGAGAAGGCACTTGTCTTCACCCAGTTCAAGGAGACAACGGCGCCACTAATGGCGTTCCTGGGCTCCGTATTCGGAAGGCCCGGCCTCGTCCTGCATGGCGAGACAGAGGTTAAGAAGCGCAAGGACCTGGTGCGCCAATTTCAGGAAGACGAAGACGTCCCGTTCTTCGTGCTCTCGGTTAAAGCAGGCGGCACCGGGCTCAATCTCACAGCGGCGTCGCATGTCATTCATTTCGACAGGTGGTGGAATCCAGCTGTCGAAAACCAAGCCACCGACCGTGCCTTCCGGATCGGACAGACCAAGAATGTGCTTGTGCACAAGTTTGTTTGTCGCGGCACCGTGGAGGAAAAGATCGACCATATGGTCGAGTCGAAGAAACAATTGGCAGGGGATTTCCTCGGCGGCGGAGCTGATATCCTGTTGACTGAGATGAAGGATGAGGAGTTGCTTAAGCTCGTGAGTCTCGATTTGGGTGCGGCGATGAAGGAAGGGGATGAATGAGCTACTACGAGTGGCACGCCTACGTGCCGGTAGCTGAGAAGAGGCGGCAGGCAGAACGCAAGTTGGCCAAGCTCAAGAAGCAGGGACGATCAGTTGCGCCCGTGAGGATCGAGGGCCGCACAATTACCAAGAGCTTCTGGGGCAAATCTTGGTGCGTCAACCTTGAACGATACAGCGACTATGAGAACCGCTTGCCGCGTGGCCGGACTTATGTCCGAAACGGCTCCGTCATCGACCTGCAAATTGCCAAGGGCGAGATCTCGGCAATGGTCGCCGGGTCTGAACTCTACCAAATCAAGATTGCCATTGCACCGGTCACGCAGGCACGCTGGAAATCCATCTGCCGGGACTGCGCCGGGACCATCGATTCGCTAGTTGAGCTCCTGCAGGGCCGCTTGGCGAAAGGCGTCATGGACCGAGTCTGTCGAGAGGGTGACGGCCTGTTTCCCTCGCCGACGGAAATCAAGCTGTCCTGCAGCTGTCCAGATTGGGCGGACATGTGCAAGCACGTTGCGGCAGCACTGTATGGCGTCGGCGCCAGGCTGGACGAAAAGCCTCAGCTTCTTTTTGTGCTGCGCGATGTGGATGAAACTGAAATGCTCGCCAGCGCTGGACAGGAATCTCCGCTAACAATGGCGCCAGGCGCGGCGAAGGTGCTTGATGAAAGTGATGTCGCCGCTCTATTCGGGCTGGAGATGGCTGAAACTCCCCATACCCCAAATCCTGCTTTCACAGTCCCAAAGCGACCCCAACAGTCCAAGGCGCAAAAAGGCAAGATATCTGCCAGAAAGACCAAGCCAGCAGCGAAGACCGACGTCGCCTTACATCGTGCGACTCGGGCCAGTTCGGGAACGAAAAAGACAACCCGAGCAAGTGCCAGGAAACGGCGCACTCGGCGACGACCATAGCATTCCAATGACGGTATCGGGACCCCATTGTACGGGACGGACGTACCGACCCCGTTGACGAATCTCGGCTATCGAAAACTGGCCGCTGGCGTTTTCCTGGCTGCGCTTTCCTTGCCCATGGTGCGCGTGCGTCAGCTTTCGCTCGATCGACCAATCCATGTCTTGAGAATCGTGAACGCGGGTCGCCATGGTTGTCTCCATCAGTTCGTTTGCGGCTCGCGTCCAACGCAACCTCGAATGGTCTGATCTGATCCGAGGGCCGGCCTTCGGCCTCGATCGCCTTCCCGCAACGGCCACGCCTGCTTTTTTCCCCTGCCGCGCAGGGGCGGCATTCCTCGCGGAAGACAAAAAAGCCCGCTGACGCCGTCCTCCGCTGGCGCTGCC
>CAWDJS010000004.1:0-94162 GCA_963802585.1 uncultured Alphaproteobacteria bacterium
CCCTGGCTGTGTGAAAACTCTCAGCCTGCTATGGTTTTCTCTCCTACTGAATTGGCGGGGGACATGATGCCGGGCTTTGTTGCGGGGACGGATCGGGGGCAAGCGACGCTGTTGCCGGAATGCCTCGAAGACTGGGTCGACGACAGCAATCCTGTTCGCGTGATCGATGCGTTCGTCGAGATGCTGGATCTGCTCGATCTTGGCTTCACCAGCGTCGATCCGGCCAACACCGGCCGCCCGGCTTATCATCCCTCGATCCATCTGAAGCTCTACATCTACGGCTATCTCAACCGCGTGCATTCGAGCCGGCGGCTCGAGCGCGAGGCGGGCCGCAACGTCGAGGTTATGTGGCTGTTGGGCCGGCTGGCGCCGGACTTCAAGACGATCGCCGATTTCCGCAAGGACAATGGGCCGGCGATCAAAAAAGTCTGCGCGCGCTTTGTCGAGGTGTGCCGCGAGATGGGATTGCTCGCGAAGGCCAGCGTCGCGATCGATGGCAGCAAGTTCAAAGCCGTGAATAACCGCGACAAGAACTTCACGCGGGCGAAAGTCGAGCGCCGGCGGAAGCAGTTGGAGGAGAGCGTGGCACGCTATCGGCACAGCTCGACACCGCCGACCGGCAGGATCCGTCGGAAATCGTCACGCTGAAGACGATGCGTTACAAAGAGAAACTCGAGAAGTTGAAATCCGAAATGGCGAAGCTGGCGGCTATCGAGAAGCAGGTTCTGGCCTCGCCCGATAAGCAGGTTTCGTTCACCGATCCCGACAGCCGCTCTGATGGCGACCAGCGGGCGCGGCTCCGGCATCGTGGGCTACAATGTGCAGACGGCGGTCGACACCGAGAACCATCTGATCGTCGCGCACGAGGTAACGAATGTGGGCTCGGATCGCTCGCAACTCGCGAATACGGCGCAGGCGGCCAAAGAAGCGTTGCAGGTCGAGAAACTCGAGGCCGTCGCCGATCGCGGTTACTTCAACGGCGAGGAGATCAAGGCGTGCGAGGACGCCGGCGTCACCGTGACGTTGCCGAAGCCGATGACATCGGGCGCCAAAGCGGAAGGCCGTTTCGGCAAGCAGGATTTTGTGTATCTGGCTGAGGAGGATGTTTATCGCTGCCCGGCCGGGGAGCAACTCACCTATCGAATGACGACCGTTGAAAACGGCCAGAACATGCGCCGGTATTGGACAAATGCGTGCCGAGCCTGTCCGCTCAAGGCGAAATGCACGAAAGGTCCGGAGCGGCGGATCACCCGCTGGGAGCACGAGCAGGTGGTGGAGGCGGTGCAGGAGCGACTTGACAAGAACCCCGAGGCGATGCGCACGCGGCGCGAGACGGGTCGAGCATCCCTTCGGTACACTGAAGATGCGCATGGGCGCGACGCACTTCTTGTGCAAGACGCTGCCCAAGGTTGCGACCGAGATGGCGCTCTGTGTGCTCGGATACAACATGACGCGGGTGCTGAATATCGTCGGCATCAAGCCGCTGCTCGCGGCCATCGCTGCCTGAGACAGCCCGACTGCAGGCTCCGCACAGCCTGAGAGCCGGTCAGGTTGGCCCGATGATGAACCAGGTTGCCTCCCAGACCGAAATCGGAAAAATATGCTCGAAACTGTCACCTTGCAGCGCAGCCCGCCTGTCGCAGCCCGCCGATACCCCCTCCGCCGCGTTATCACACGGCCATGACCCAAAGTGGCCGTGGCTGTGGGCAGGTATGTTGCGTCGGCAAGACGGCTTGCGACCGCTCGGGGCTATCTATAGAGGCAATAGTCTGCGCGTTCGGTCCCATGAGGCACAACGATGCGGTCCGCTGCCGAGACGCTCCGCGTCAGCTTTGTACAATGTCGCGGCACACCCTATGAGGTCGGCCGCGCGCAGGCTGATGCCCTTGCGGTGACGCGCAAGGGTAAGGCATTTCTCCGCAAGAAGGCGCAGCTGCCATCTTGGTTCAACATTCGCAGCGAGGAGCGCGCGTTCAGGGCTTACGCTCCCGACCTCTGGGAGGAGGTCGGCGGGATCGCGGAGCGGCTCGATATCCCGATGGAGCAAGCGGTCCTTTATTTCGGTAATGACGGCTTGCGGATGCCGACCGGCGGCTGCTCGGCGGTCATGAGCGGTGGCGTGTATGGCCGCAACTATGATTTCCGGCCACGGGGGTATGAAGCGCGGTTCGCCCTCGTGCAGGTGCGAGGCAGCTACGCCAGCATCGGCGGCAGTCACCAGTTGACCGGGCGCCTGGACGGCATGAACGAGCACGGGCTCACTATCGGCTTGCATTTGGTAAAGGTGCGACCGCGATTTCCCGGCCTCACCAGCACGTTGCTGGTCAGGCGGGTGCTCGACAGTTGCGCGACCACCGCGGAAGCAATCGATCTTCTGCGTCGTCTGCCTCACGCCATGAAGTACAACTATTCCCTGCTCGACGCCGGCGGCGTTGCTGCGGTAGTCGAAGCAGGGGCTGGCGCCGTTGTGGTTCGCCGTGGCGACTGGCTCGCCTGCACCAATCATTTCCAATCGCCGCAACTGAGGCGATTGAACCGCCACGCCGCGCACTCGATTGGCCGGCTGCCGCCGCTGGAAAACTGGGCTGCGCGAGAACTCACTGCCGAACAGACATTCAAGGCGTTGAACTTCTCTGCCTCGCCGGCCTTCCACAACTATGGCAACGCCCAAACGCTCCATACCCTCATCACAGAACCGCCCAAGCGACGGCTCCTGATTGGCATCGGAGGCGATGCCGCCGCGCTTGAGGAGGACATGCTGGACGTTGACTTCAAGCTGTGGGTTGCCGGTGAGGATCTGCAGATAAAGCATCTCAAAGGTCAACTCGGCTTAGGTTTGCCACCATCGCAGCGGACGAGAGCGAGGCCGCAGCTCAAGGTCCAAGCGAGAGAGTAGGATGTTCACGCCCGCTTATGGCCCATCGCGACATTTGCTGCCGTTGCACAAAGGTCGTCGACGAACCGGACATCGACGACGATTTATGAGTACGCGGCCCTAGTTATCTTTGGTTTGCGGGGAACGAAAGCGTCTGTCCGCACGCAGCATGCGGGCGCAAACGGTGTATGTACAAGTGTATGTAGCGAGAACGTGTGTGCTATCGATCCCGATAAAATGGGCGCTTCTCTCTTTTCTGGGCGGACTCCCTCTCCGCCACGTCAACACTGTCCGGTCCGGACACATCGGTAACGGAACGTACCTAAGACATGGGTGACAACCTCGTGCCGAACGGGTTGTCGAGGGGCTGCAAGGTGACGCGACAAGTGATTTGCCCGTCGGGCGGCGGAACGCCGTATTGGCGGGGCGCAATGCATGGCTCGCGGCCCGCGCCCAAAAACTAATTTCGCAAGACGATTCAACGGGCTTCGGAAGCCAAGCCCTTCGCGAGCAAAAATTTAACTTCCGTTTTTCAGAAAAATATGTTTCTCTCCCCGCATCCCGCTCCACTAAGAGGGGCGTTTCGGCCGATCGTCACGAACGTTGGGTGCGGGATGCGATGGACGTTTTGGTGCGCGACGACGAAGCGCGCCGGGGCGGATGGCGAAAGCGTGTGGTCCTGATCGCCCGATGCCGCGATCAAGTTTGCCGAATTGGCGATGTCGGCCTTCGGGCCCGACGCGCCGGGATTCGGCAGGTGACGGTGGCTAAAAAGCCCGGACGCCGAGGAGAGCGCGCCATAAGCCGTAAACCATTGCGCAGGGAGTGCCGGCATGTTCGGCGTACCTGTGTCGACTTGCGTGCGTGCTTTCTTCCCTTTTGCACGCAAGGCAGCGGGTGCGTTCCGGCATCCGGTGCTCCCTGCGCCCTCCTTTCAGGGAGGCCTTGCGATCCGGCAAAAACACGGGCGCGTTCGCGCCGCGGGATCGCGATCCGCTGCGCCTTCAGCTGTTTGACATTCAGCCTGCGCGTTGCGCGGTACGACCGCGATGAATAAGCACAACCATTCCAGTGGCGATCGCCCCATTCAAGATGGTGGCAAATATTGGTGGCACAGACAAAGGCATCAATAGCCGTTGTCGCGGTTTGGCGCGGTCGTCTCCCACCGTCTGCCGCACGCCGAGCACTCCCAGCCGTTAACGACCTCATTCGGTCCGTAGGTGGAACTGCTGGGAGCGATGACCTTATGACCGCAAGTGCAGGTATCCGTGCCTTCCGCCGGCGAACGGCGGGGCTCGTCGCGGACCGTTCTGGCCGCCGAGCGCTGCTCGAAAGCACGACGAAAATGAATCGGATAGATGATAGCGTTCATATCGCTGCTCCGATTATCGGCGGGAGCGCGAATACGTCTCTCAGCCACTGACGCCGTTCCTCACGATCAGTGATCAGCCGACTATAGAGGGAGGCAAGCTGAAAAGATAGGTCAGCTCATGCGATCGGGATTGCGATGGCATTTTCTGATGGCACAGGAACCTATGCTGCTTCCAGAACTTGGACCACTCTAGGCCTTTGGTTGGCCGGGAGAGCGCGTTTGATAATATTACTCGTGGAAGACGAGCCGCTCATTCTCATGGATGTAGAACTCCAGCTCCAGGGCGCGGGGCACGAGGTGATTTCCGTAGCCAATGCCGATCGCGCAATCGAGGTGCTGGCTGGCCGCTTGATCGATGTGGTTTTGACTGACATCGACATGCCGGGTTCGATGGACGGTCTCAAGCTTGCCGCAGCCGTGCGGAGCCGCTGGCCGCCGGTTCGGATCGTGGTGATGTCGGGCAAGAGGCGCCCGACGCGCGACGAGCTTCCGAATCGCGCGCGGTTCATCGAAAAGCCCCTTCACACGCCGGACCTGCTGAAGGCGGTCGGCGCCTGGTGAAAGGGCTGTTGCAAGCGGTAGGCGTCAAAGCATGCACGAGCATCGACTTTAGTTGGCCCCGGGACCTTGCTTTTTCGCGTCCAAACCGCTACATTGCAGCCATTCGATTAGCCGCTGTGCCTTTTTGAACGCGCCTGCGGGCCCTTCCCAAAGACATCGACCAGTTGAATTGGAGTCGCGTGGTGGTCACGCGAGATGTGCTTTGGAAAGATGAGAAATGCCGACAGGTACTGTTAAGTGGTTCAATGGCCAAAAGGGCTTTGGCTTTATCCAACCCAACGATGGCGGAAACGACGTGTTCGTGCACGTGAGCGCCGTCGAGCGGGCTGGTCTGCCCGGTCTCGCTGAGGGTCAGAAGGTCAACTTCGAGCTTAAGGCCGACAAGATGCGGGGCAAAGTAAGCGCGGAAAATCTGTCGCTTGCCTGAGCCGTTAACGTCATTTCACGGATGTACTGAAATGACGAGGTACCCGCTCGATCCCAGGATTGAGCGGGTTTGCCCGGCTGTGAATTTGGACCGAGAAAGATGGTAAGCAGGAAATTGGCTGAACCATCTCCCGAAAGAATTGCGCGCGCCAACCGGCAACGTTTGGCCCAGGAAGAGGGCGTGCGCGCGATGGCAGACGTCGAGCAAAGATCCGTCGCCGTTCGCAAGAACATGGAACGCCTTCGCGCGCTGCGGGAGGCCAGGGAAGCGCAAGATGCAAGCGCTCAAGCCGCGCTCCCCGACATTCCGAAGAAGAAACGCAAGAAGGTCGTGTCGAAATAATGCCGCGTGGGGCCATGCCGGTGCGGCGCTGAAACCAATCGCGCAAAGTGCCGTTAGCATCTCTGGGATCGACGTCATCGATCGAAGCCGGCCGAAACAAAGTCAAAATCAACCAGTGCCGCCAACGGATAGTGCCCGTCTGATACTCGAGCGGGCGTACATGCCTAGCGCGCGCCGCCACAACAATCCGTCAAAAAATGATGAGAGGATGCTGGCTTGATAAATGGAGAATCTAAATGTCCGGGCGAACAACGGTGACCCGCGCTGAGCTTGAAGCCCGCAAGGCATTCAAGCCAAGTCAGCCGGCAACGACGGAAACGGAATATGCAAGAATGCAAAGGGCCCTTCACGACAATCGCGAGCGGCTCCGGTCGGAGCGATTGGCCCGAGAGGCGGCTGCCGCCGAACGCAGCCGCAAGCTGGCGCTTTAGCGCGGCGAACCGCGCCAAAGCAAAGCGCCATCGAAGCGGGCGTCACGCCAAATCGGCGACGGCGGACAGGTTCGGTTGGCAGCATATTTCTCCATCCTGACGCAGGCGCTTTACGATCGTCCGGCCGGGTAGCGATTCCAGGCACCAAGGGCACGCGGATCATCCGCAGGAGCGGCATAGCATTCCGCGCCGATGCCCGATGCCGTTGCTTCGCATTGGCTATAGCTCGTAAAGCCGCAGTCCGTCCCGCCCTCGTCATATTCAAGACAGGCGTGACCGCGAGGCACGATCGGTCCTGCCTCGACAGCGGGCGCTGACAAGGCAACGAATGCGAATGCAGAGGATGCGATCAGCGCAGCCATCATCACTTTCTTCCGGGTTACTTTCATGTTCGTCTCCGATGTTGACCCTGCCTTCCCTGCAGATAGGAACAATGTCGGAGAATTCGATTTTACCGAAAGTTAATTGTCATCGCGTGATCGATCGGGTCGTCGTTACCGTTCACTGAGGTGCGATACGTGTTCACACGTCAAACGGCTCGTCTCTGCTGCGAGACGAAGCGTCCGCGCCAGGCGCGGCCTGATGGTGATTTCAGGCGGTCGCCGGCCGCGCGCGATCCCACGGCAGCGCCGGCACACGCAGTGCACAGACACCATCGCCGAGCAGGATGGAGCGCGGATCGATTTGGATGTACAAGAACCGTCGCGCTTGTCGACGAAGGCATCGCAATGACCGTACGTATTCGCTCGTGTCTTACTGTCCGCTTTGCACTCGCCGTGCTTTGCGCGTTTCCTGCCGTGGCCCATGCGGCATCGCCCGAGCCTGACCGTGTGTCGCTCAGCGAATCGACGACTTCCTGGAGCACCGTCAGATATTCGACGGACGCGGAGAACGGATTTGTCGACGGCTCGCTCGACACCAGGACCATCGTCGATCGCATCTTCAAGACCCGGGTGCTCGAGAACCGCTATCTGAAGGTGACGCTGCTGCCCGAATTCGGCGGGCGTATTCTTTCCATCATCTACAAGCCGACCGGCCACGAAGAGCTCTTTCGAAGCTCGGTCGGTACACCCTACGGGATGAAAGACGGCAACTTCTATTACGACTGGATGATGGTGTATGGCGGCATCTTCCCGACCTTCCCGGATCCCGAACATGGCAAGACGTGGCTGAAGCCGTGGGATTTCAAAGTGGTGAAGCAGGACCCCGGCGAGGTGACAGTGTCGATGTCGATCACGGATGATTTCGCGTATTCGGCGCCGCCGGCGAAGTTCAGGAAAGGCGCGACGGGCCTGAAGGCGACCTACATCATCACGCTGAAAGCCGGCCGCGCCGCGCTTGATGCGCGCATGGTGTTAAGGAATCCGAACAACGCGGCGGTCGACTATGAGTACTGGACCTGCACGACGCTCGCACCGGGATCGGATCCAAAAAGCCCCAAGACCACGGGCGGTGCCGAAATCATCGCGCCGATTGCAGCCTACAGCACGCCGCGCTGGTCGGCCAATATCGCCGAGGGCGACGAGAACGCGGGATCCGGCAAAAGCCGTTTCGAAAAACTGCGCTATTTCAGGAATTGGCCGACCATGGGCATCGCCTATGCGGCGCCCGACATGGGCGGCGGCAATTTCTGGGGCGTGATCAACCACGACAACGAAGAGGGGATCATCCGCATCGCCGACAACAAGGTTACGCCGGGGCTGAAAATGTGGACCTGGGGCTTTCCGACATTCACTAATGAAACCGATCCGCGCAAGGACCCGAGCCCGGGGCAGCCTTACGTCGAATTGTGGGCAGGCGTGTCGGACCAGTTCTTCCACAGAGCGCATTTTCCCACGCTGGGTGAGGTGTCCGTCTCCGAAACCTACGCCCCGACCGTCGGCCTCGGCAACGTCACGGACGCGAACGAGAACATGCTGGTCAATCTCTCGGCCGACGCGTCCAAGGTGGATCTTCAGTTCTTCAGCCTGGAGCCGGCCGCGCCGATGCACGTCATGTTGAAGCGCGGCGAGTCGACGTTGTTCGACGAGACCGTGACCGCCGACCCGAAAAACGGCAATCGCATTTCGGCGGTTGTTCCTGCAGGCCACAGCGGCGAACGGGTCAAGCTGACGATCACGACCGCGGATGGCAGGGAGCTGATCGCGGCGCACGCCGCGACGGAACAATAACTCCGTGTCTTCCCGGGGGCATTCCGCAGTTGACTTAGGTCAACCGCGGTAAGCGATCCTCGTTTATGCTTGATTTTCAATGATTGCCGTGAGGCGCAGGGGCGGGCGCGCTTCGTGGCATCGTGCGGCTCGCATGGGCTGAGATCCCCAGAAGAGACGCAGTGCGAGACCAGATGCGATGAACGACGGACAGGTATGGGAAAAGATTGCAACGGCTCCCTTCGACCGCGAGCTTGAACTTGCGGTGATCGAAAGCGACCATGTGCATCAGCTCGTGTTCGCCTGCCACAGGACGCCCGCCGGCTGGGTCAAGGCTCAGACCAAGGAACGTGTCCTCGTCAGCCCAACACATTGGCGCTTGTGGCAAGGGAAAAGCTAGCTCTTGCTGGCCGATCCGTCGCGATTTCGGGCCTGCGCATGGGCAAGCTTGGTCTCTTCCGCGGCGAGCAGGCGCTCGATCGTCTGCCGCTTGACCGGGTCCTTTTCGGCCGTCAGCAGCTTCCTGTAATGCTCGATGTTCAAGTCTGCTACCGTCCGGTCCACAGTCGGTACCGCCTCACTCTGTTTGACATCGCCCGTTGCAGGTGAAGGTGATGCTATCATCGATCCCGCCGTGTTCCCAGAGGCCGGGATATTCACTTTTCGGATTGGATTTGTGAAAAGAAGGCTGATTTTTGCAGCGTTGACGGAGCAGGCCGCCCGATGACCATCCGGCGTCGTTTCTGGCTTCGATATGGGTCGGCAGTCGCGCCGGCGCTGATCGTATTGGTCATCCGCCTGTTCCTGCACCGTTATTTCGAAGACCGGACTTTCACGGTCATTTATGTCCCGGTGGTGGTGTTTGCCGCCTTCGCAGGCGGCCGCGGGCCCGCGATCTTGGCGACGGTGCTTTGTATCTGCATCAGCGGGTATTTTCTTGGGCAAAGCCTCTATACCAACCCGGCGAACCTGATCGATGTGTCGTTCTTTGCGGCGATGGGGCCAATTCTCGGCATCATCGGCGAGCGGCTGCTGCACGAGACCGAGGATGCGAGATACCGGCAGGCCCAACTGCAGTCGATCCTCGACACCGTGCCGGAAGCGATGGTCGTGATCGACGATCACGGCATCATGCGCTCCTTCAGTGTCACAGCCGAGCGCCTGTTCGGCTGGTCGGCTGATGAGGTCATCGGCAAGAACGTCTCGATGCTGATGCCGACGCCCTACCGGCAGGAGCACGATGGCTATCTGCAGCGCTATCGCACGACGGGCGAGCGCCGCATCATCGGGATCGGGCGGATCGTGGTGGGCGAGCGCAAGGACGGCTCGACCTTCCCCATGGAGCTGGCGGTGGGCGAGGCCAAAATCGGCAGTGAGCAGTTCTTCACCGGCTTCGTTCGCGACCTGACGGAGCGCAGGACCCAGGAGCGGCGCATGCAGGAATTGCAGTCCGAGTTGGTCCATGTCTCCCGCCTGACGGCCATGGGCGAGATGGCCTCCTCGCTGGCGCACGAGCTGAACCAGCCACTATCGGCCATCACCAGCTATCTGCGCGGCGCGGTGACGCTGTTGAAATCCGAACAGCCCGACAAGGCACGCGTCATCGAGGTGCTGGATCGAAGCTCCGCGCAGGCGCTGCGCGCCGGCGATATCATCAAGCGCCTGCGCGAGTTTGTCGCCAAGGGCGAGACCGAGCACACCCTGGAGAACCCGGCGGTGCTGCTCGAGGAAGCCGCCGCGCTCGCTTTGGTCGGCGCGCGGGAGCTGGGCGTGCGCGTGTCGCTGCGCTGCGATCGCGATTTGCCTGATATCATTGTCGACAAGATCCAGATCCAGCAAGTCGCGCTCAATCTGATCCGGAACGCGGTCGAAGCGATGGAGACGACCGGCCGCCGCGAGCTGAGCATCGGTGTGGCGCGCCAGAACGCCTTCGCATTTTTCTCGGTGGCCGATACCGGAGCCGGAATCGCACCGGAAATCACCAAACATCTGTTTCAACCCTTTGTAACCAGCAAGGCGAACGGCATGGGAGTGGGGCTTTCGATCTGTCGAACCATCATCGAGGCGCATGGCGGGCGCATCAATGCCCGCGCCAATGAGGGCGGCGGCACGGTGTTCGAATTTACGCTGCCTTTCGCGGAGTTGGACGATGAACGATAAGACCGTCATTCATGTCATCGACGATGACGCCGCCATGCGCGACTCGCTGGCGTTCCTGCTCGACGTCAACGGATTTGCACCGAAGGTCTACGAGACTGCCGACGCGTTCATGGATGGCATCAACCTCGCTTCGCTCGCTTGCGTGATCTCCGACATCCGCATGCCCGGCATGAACGGCATCGAGCTGGTGCGCAAGCTGAAGGGCACAGGCTCCACCTGTCCGGTGATCCTCATCACCGGCCATGGCGATGTCGCTCTCGCGGTCGAGGCAATGAAGGCAGGCGCCGCGGACTTCATCGAAAAGCCCTTTGATGATGCCGCGCTGCTCGGCGCGATTCGTGCGGCGCTGCAGGCGCTGCAGCCGACGCAGGGCGACAATGCGGCGAAGAAGGCGGCGGAAGCGCGGCTGGCCGAGCTGTCGCCGCGCGAACGCGACGTGCTGCAGGGGCTGGTGGCCGGCAAGATCAACAAGGTGATCGCGCACGAACTTTCCATCAGCCCCCGCACGGTCGAGGTGTACCGGGCCAATCTCATGGCCAAGACCGGCGCGCGCAGCATGTCCGAGCTGATGCGGATTGCACTCGCCGCCGGCCTGTAGGGATGGAGGCTGCCGTGTCGCATCTGCATCGCGTGGTCCGGATTCGTCAGTGGCTTTATGGCGTGCTCGAACTCGGTCCCGGCGCTGGCGGTCTCGCGACGGCGGTAAACTGGTTCCTGATCGCGCTGATCGTCATCACGCTGGCCGCAACCGTGCTGGAATCGGTGCCGAGGCTTGCCGCCGCCCATGGCGCGATTTTTGATGCGATCGAAACCATCGCCCTGGCGATGTTCTCGATCGAATATGCGGCGCGGCTGTGGACGGCGGTGGAGCATCCGCCGTGGCGGCGCCTCGGCGCCATCCGCGCCCGGCTGCACTTCATCGCCAGTCCGGCCGGACTGATCGATCTCGTCGCGGTGCTTCCGTTCTGGCTGTCCTTTGTCGTGGCTGCGGATTTCAAGGCGTTTCTTGTGCTGCGCCTGCTCCGCTTCTTCAAGCTGACCCGCTATTCGCCGGCGATGCGCTCGCTGCTGGAAGCGCTCTACGCCGAGCGCCGTGCGCTGGTCGGTTGTTTCGTGATCCTGTGCGGCGCGACGTTGATGGCGGCGGCGCTGATGCATCTGGCCGAAGGCGCGACGCAGCCGGAAAAGTTCGGCACCATTCCCGATGCGATGTGGTGGGCGATCGTGACGCTCGGGACCATCGGCTATGGCGACGCCGTGCCGGTCACGGCCGTGGGGCGCCTGGTGGCGGGGCTGACCATCTTCGTCGGCCTGTTGATGGTGGCGTTGCCGGTCGGCATTGTCGCCACCGCGTTCGCCAATGAGGTGCACCGCCGCGACTTTGTCGTGACCTGGGGGCTGGTGGCCCGCATCCCTCTGTTCAGCGAGCTCTCCGCCGCGCAGATCGCCGATGTCATGAAAATCCTGCGCGCGCAAAGGGCGGACAAGGGCTCGATCATCGCCCGCCGCGGCGAGCCGGCGCATTCGATGTATCTGATCGTGGACGGCGAGGTCGAGATCAAGTTGCGCCACCAGCACATTCATCTCGGCGCCGGCGATTTCTTCGGCGAGATCGCTGCGTTGCGGCAATCGCGGCGCTCCGCAACCGTTGTTGCATTGCGAACGACGCGCCTGCTGGCGCTGGATGCTTCGGATTTACACGGCCTGATGGATCGCGAACCGCAAATTGCCGCCCGCATCTGGGATGCGGCGCGCACGCGATTGGGCGGCGAGCTGGATGCCGAAACCGGCGACCTGGTGGCCGCCGAGCTGCCGAAAGCCGGGACCGAACCGCCTTAGAAGGGACGCCGCCTCGGGCGGGACGTGTCGGCAGGCGCAGCGGTGAGCTGGCGCGCATGCGGCTGGGCCCATGCCAGTGCGGCGGCAAAGCCGGCGAACAGCGCAACCGCGGTGGCAAGGATGAGCATCGTGGACGTGGTCATGGACCATCTCCCTCTCGAGACGAAACCAACTATCGCAGATTCGCCTTACCCGTGTCTTGCGCCGGATCAACAATTTGTCCGTAAAACACCGGGAGCGCGGAGGCAGACAGCGCCGCATTGGCCGCGCGCCGTTTGGTTGATTTCGCTCAAGGCACATTTTCCGCTGTGGGGGGACCATGGCCGCAACGAGCGGGAGATCGTCGTGCCTTCCTTTGATGTGCGCTTTCTGAAAACCGTCTGCGACGACACCGGGCACGAGCACCGCGCCTGCCAGGCCGCGTTTACCATCGAGGCAGCGTCGTTGACCGAAGCTGTGAAGCGCGCGGAAGCCGATTTCTGCCGGCAGAAACACGTCCATGACTGGACGATTTTTGCGGATGCCGTGGAATGCTGCGCGCCGACGACTGCGGAGGGATACGAAGGCCGGGATCGAGCTCCGTGAAACACGGGCCTACGGGAATATACTTAGGGGAAATATCCAAATTTCGGAATTTTAATAAACGGGCACAGTTCCGGTCACGAACGATCATTGAACCGGAGACCTGCCCATGCTCGCCCCCGCCCCCAACTCCCCGATCTTCGCCCGCCCCGCCGCTCCGCATCCTGCCGGCGCACCCTGCGAGGGCCCCTTTGGAATGATCGGCGCGCCGATGCGCTTTGCCCGCAACACCGAAATCTTCGGCGAGGAAGAGCCGGCCGAATATCTCTACCAGGTGATCTCAGGCGCCGTGCGGACCTATCGCATGCTCGACGACGGACGGCGCCAGATCAGCGCGTTCTATCTCGCCGGCGATGTCTTCGGCTTCGAGGCCGGCGACGTCCATTTGTCGACGGCGGAGGCGATCAGCGAGGTCCAACTCCTGGTCGTCAAGCGCTCCAGCGTGCTGGCCCGCGCCGAGCGCGAACAAAGTCTTGCCAAGCAACTCTGGATGCTGGCGGTGCGCGAGCTGCAGCGCGTGCAGCAGCATTCGCTGGTGCTGATCAAGAGCGCCGAGGAACGGGTCGCGGGCTTCCTGCTGGAGATGGCCGGCCGCGGTATGAGCCAGACCGCCGTCGAGCTGCCGATGTCGCGCCAGGACATCGCCGACTATCTGGGCCTGACCATCGAGACGGTGTCGCGCACCTTCACGCAATTTGTTCAGTCCGGGACGATCGCGCTGGAGACCTCGCGGCGGATCCGCTTCTGCAACCGCGCTACCCTGAATCGGCTGGACGCCTGAACAGCCTCGCGATCATCGTCCGGTATCGCGCGGCGCGCCAAGCACCGTGCCGCGCACCGGATCGACGAAATGAATGCCGGCACAGGCGAGGCAGTTCACCGTCTCGTAGCGCGGCTCGCCTGTTACAAAGGCCTCCTCGGCCACCAGACCCTGCACCTTGTGGCCGGTCTGGGGGCAGTTGAACAAGACGGGTCGCCAGCGCTGCCGGTCGGCCATGACGTTACTCCCGTTCCGGCACCTCCAGCCACTATCCGCCGAATTCAAAATTCGCTTTTGATGCAAATCAAATTTGCAATCTCTGCAACCATACCTACGCCACGTGCCGCCCTCACACGCCCCGGATGACGCGAGCCTTAGACGCGGGCCTTACACGCAGCTTACAGCGGGCAAATTCCCGCTAAGATACGGGAGTTGCCGACAGGATTTGATAGGAATTTTTGCGATAGATTCGCCTGCTCCGGGGGGCCTTGCCACAAGGTATTCCGGGAAGGCGGCCCCGTCGTGTTCTCAGTGCGACGGGGTCGTTTTGCCGGATCTGTTGCTCCACACCGCTGCGGCTGCGACGAACCCCGTGACCAGAAGCATCGCGACGAGCGTCTGCACCAGCCCGAAATTGAGCGCATCGCGCGCAACAAACAGCGCCGCGATCGGCGCTGCCAGAATGAAGAGGATGCGAACGATCCAGCCCAGCATGGATGCCTCGTGCGCCGACCGGCTAGCTTGCTGCCTTCATGTCTTTCATGTCTTCCGGCAATTCCACATAGAAGCCGGAATAGGTGTCGACGAAGCAGAGATGATCGTGCACTTCCTTGACACCGGCGGTGTTCTCGGCGGCGACGATGGTGGCCTGGCGCGCCTGGTCGGTGGTGATGATGCCGTGCAGATGCACGACGCCCTTGCGGACTGAAACCTCGAATCCGATCGGACGCCAGTCGGTGCTATTGACGGCGCGGATGATACGATCGCGGATGTGGTCGTCGTCGGCGGTCGGGTCCGGGATTTCGTGCGCCATGGAGGCCACGGCCTGCAGCAGATTGGAGCGGGTGACGATCCCGACCAGCCGCTTGCCGCTTATGACCGGCAGCCGCTTGATGTCGTTCTTCTCCATCAGGCGCACCAGATCCTCCAGCGGCGTCTCCTCGCCGACCGTGACCGGATCCTGCGTCATGACGTCCTCGACCTTGCGGCCGCGCTCGTGGACGAATTCCGAGGCCGCCGATCCGGGCCCCATGAAGAATTGCAACCACTTCGCCCGCTTGCGGCCGGTGCCGATTTCGCTGCGGCGAAGGAAGTCGCTCTCCGAGACGATGCCGACGAGCTGGCCCGCATCATCGACGACCGGCAGGCCGCTGATATGGGTGCGCAGCATGATGTTGGCGGCATCCTCGATTTTGGTGTGAGGCGTCACGGTGATGACGTCCCTGGTCATGACGTGATGGGCGCGCATGAAAAGGCCTCCATTGTGTTCGATCTTGCAACACTAGGATTTTCGACGGCTTGCGCTTTGACTTGGCTCAATGATTTGCGGAGCCAGCCGCGCGGCGTTCCAGCGTCTTGAGGAAGGCGATGATGTCCCCGACCTCATCGGCGGCGAAGCGGAACTCCGGCATGTCCGGATGCCCGGTGACGATGCCTTCGGCCAGCGCCTCCTGCAGCGTCTCGACCGGATAGCGTTTGTGCAGGCTGCGAAAGGGCGGCGCGATGGCGAGCGGGCTCTGGCCGGCCTTGTCGATGGCGTGACATCTCGCACAATGGGCTCGCAGCAGCTGTTTGCCACGCTCGGTATTGAAGGCGGCGACCGGCGAGGTGCTTGCAAGCGAGGCAACCACCAGGGCGATGCCGGCAATAGTCCCCCTGATTGCCGGAAACGACATGGCGCCCGCCCGTCAGTGCGACATCAGGACAGGAACGGTCATGCTGCGAAACATCTCGCGCGTGACGCCGCCAAAGACGGTTTCCCGCAAGCGCGCATGGCCGTAGCCGCCCATCACCAGAAGATCGAAGCGTTCGTCCGCCGCCAGCGACAGGATGCTCGGCTGGATGTTGCCGCGATCGGCCGCGAGGCAAACCGTCATCAACGGCAGCCCGATGCGCGCCATGTGCTTCGCAAGCTCCGCCGGCGAAGCCTCGGGCGGAACGTCGCGTTCGTTCATCGTGATCGCCGTCAGCGTGTCGGCCTCGGCCAGAAGCGGCATGGCATCGTGCAGGGCGCGCGCGGCGAGCCGGCTTCCATCCCAGCAGATGCCGATGCGGGAGGGCCTGAACGCCCCGCGAAAGGTGGAGGGAAAGAACAGCAGCGGTCCGCCGGCCTGCAGCAGCAATTCCTGCGGAAGCTGGTTGTCGAAAGTGTCGCGATCCGGCTCCGCCTGCGAGACCACGATGAGATCATGCAACCGCGCGGCCGCGCCGACGGTCGACGTCACTTCGGCGAAGGTGCCGCTGACGGCGCGGCCGTGATGGCTGATCTTCGCGTTCGCTGCTTCGATCTCGAAGACGTGCAGCGCGGCCTCCGCGCGCTCCAGCGCGCGTTCGTGCTCGACATCGAGCAGCGAAGCGACGGCCGCGCCGCCTTCCGCGACGAAGGGGACGGCATTGATCGATTCGTAGCCAGTGGCGATCGCGTCCAGATGCGCGCCGCAGGTCATGGCGAGCGACACCGACCCATCGATGGCGGGGCGGGCCGAACGCTCCGTCGGGATATGCACCAGCAGGTTCCTGTACATCGCGGCTCTCCCATCAATTCCGCAGGGTTTTGGATGATGCATAAGAGCATGCGCCGCGGCTTGCCGGCTTGATGCACGTCAAGGCCGGCCGGCAGCGGGTAGCCTATCGATCCTGGGTCAGCCGGAGCAGAGATGGAGCGCAGGAATATGGCACGCGTAGCATTGGTAACGGGCGGCACCAGAGGAATTGGCGCGGCGGTGTCGCGGGCGCTCAGCAAGGCCGGCCATGCGGTCGCAGCGACCTATGCCGGCAATACCAAGGCGGCCGAAGCCTTCCAGGCCGAGACCGGCATCCACGTCCATCAATGGGACATCGGTGATTTCGACGCCTGCGCGGCCGGCGTGAAGACCGTCGAAGCTTCCCTCGGTCCGGTCGAAATCCTGGTCAACAACGCCGGCATCGTTCGCGACGCAGCCCTGCACAAGATGAGCAAGGCGCAGTGGGATGCCGTCATCCGGACCAATCTCGACGGGCTGTTCAACATGTGCCGCCAGGTGATCGAAGGCATGCGTGCCCGGAAGTTCGGCCGCATCATCAACATCTCGTCCATCAACGGCCAGAAGGGGCAGTTCGGCCAGACCAATTATTCCGCATCCAAGGCCGGCGACCTCGGCTTCACCAGGGCGCTGGCGCTGGAAACAGCTCGCCTCGGAATCACCGTCAACGCAATCTGCCCCGGTTACATCCACACCGAAATGCTCGACGCCGTGCCGCCAGAGGTCATGGAGAAGAGCATCCTGCCGCTGATCCCCGTCGGCCGGCTCGGCAAGCCCGAGGAAATCGCGCGCGCCGTGCTGTTCCTTGCCGCCGATGATGCCGCTTTCGTGACCGGCTCGACGTTGTCGATCAACGGCGGCCAGTACATGAGTTGAGAAGCGGCGCGCATCGAGCCGTCCAGAAAGCCGGAGGACTAAAATGAACGACCAAGCCCAAGCAACCCACGCCCATGCCGTTGTCTGGATCGACCATCTGACGGCGAAGATCTTTTCGATGGGTCTCACGGGCGTCAGCCATGATGTCGTGCATGCGCATCTCGAATCCGAACATCTTCATCACAAGGCCAACACCATCGGTTCAGGCCATGTCCATGACGATCCGGTGTATCTGAACCGGGTCGCCGAGGCGGTGGAAGCCTGCAGTGAAGTGCTGATCCTGGGGCCGGGCACCGAGAAGACCGCCCTGCTGCACCTCCTGCAATCGAAGCGTCCGCAGCTGCAGCTCCGGATGGAGGCTTGCGATCATCCGACTGACAACGAGATCATCGCCATCGGCCGCAAGCATTTCCGGATCGCTTAGCCGGCATCTGCGCCGCGTGGCCGGCCGGTGCCGTCCCGTTCGTCAAACCCCGCGAAGCCGTTCATGAACTTCTTGTCGAGGCCACCCAAGCAATCCGATCGCATTGGCGGTGAAGCGGCCGGCCGCGACGGGTGGCTCGTGACAATAAGCCGGCTCCAGCCTGGCGAAGCCAGCGCGAAATTGGAATCTGCTCCGGAGGGCCTCTCGGCCACCGAAGCTGCGGCCCGTCTGAAAAAATTCGGGCACAATCTCGTGGCGCGCGAACGCAAAGCCACGATTCCTGAAGAGCTTTGGAGCCGCGCCCGCAATCCCTTGAACGCATTACTCCTGACCCTGGCGATGGTCTCCTATTTCCTTGGAGATATCCGCGCTGCCGCTGTGATCGCCGCGATGGTGGTGCTGGCAATCACCACGGCCTTCATCCAGGAGCACCGGTCAAATGAGGCGGCCGCCCGGCTGCGTGCCATGGTTCACGTCACTGCGAGCGTCAGGCGCAGTCCCGCTCAATCGGACGATCCATTCTCCGAAATTCCGATGGATGAGCTCGTGCCGGGCGATGTGGTGCGGCTTTCCGCGGGAGACATGGTTCCCGCCGATCTGCGCCTGCTCGAAGCAAAGGACCTGTTCATCAATCAATCCGCCCTGACAGGCGAGTCGATGCCCGCCGAGAAGCATGCGCAGGCCGCTACGTCAGGCTGCGAAGATACCTTCGATCTGCCAAACCTCTGCTTCATGGGAGCCAATGTCGTGTCCGGATATGGCACCGGCGTGGTTCTGCAGACGGGCTCGGCGACCTTCTTCGGCCAGCTCGCTCACGAGATTGCCGGACGGCGCGTCCCCACCGCCTTCGACCGGGGTATCACAAAATTCACCTGGTTGATGATCCGCTTCATCCTGGTCATGGTGCCCGCGGTTTTCCTGATCAATGGCCTCACAAAACACGATTGGCTGGAGGCTCTGCTCTTCGCAGTCGCGGTGGCGGTCGGCCTTACCCCGGAAATGCTGCCGATGATCGTGACGGTCAATCTCGCCAAAGGCGCGATTGCCATGTCGCACAAGAAGGTGATCGTCAAACGCCTCAACGCCATCCAGAATTTCGGCGCGATGGATGTGCTGTGCACGGACAAGACCGGGACCTTGACGCAGGACCGGATTATCCTGAAGCGGCACCTCGACATCCAGGGTCACGACTCTGAACGGGTGCTGCAGTACGCCTATCTCAACAGCCACTTCCAGTCCGGACTGAAGAACCTGCTCGACAAGGCGGTGCTGGCGCATGTCGAGCTGAAGCCGACATTGAACATCGGAGGCGGGTATTCCAAGATCGACGAAATCCCCTTTGATTTCACACGCCGTCGCCTGTCGGTGGTGGTCGCGCGCGAAGACGGCCGGCACCTCCTCATTTGCAAGGGGGCCGTCGAAGAAATTTTTGCCGCGTGCACGAACTACTGCCTTGATGAGGAAACTGGACGGCTCGACGCGAGCCACTTTGAGACGGCCAAACAGGAGACGAACGCGCTCAACTCCGACGGATTTAGGGTCGTCGCGGTTGCTTACAAGGAAATGGATCCATCAAAGACCACGTACTCGATTGCGGACGAGACTGATTTGACGCTGCTCGGCTACATCGCCTTTCTCGATCCGCCGAAGGAGAGCGCTCGCGAAGCGATTGCAGCGCTGGCGCGCAAGGGTGTCCAGGTGAAAGTCCTTACCGGCGACAACGAGGTCATCACGCGCAAGATTTGTCATGAGGTCCAGCTGGATCCGGGCGAGATGCTGCTTGGCTCCAGGATCGCCCAGATGAGCGATACGGAACTCGCGGAGATCGTCGACCGCACAACGGTCTTCGCGAAGCTCAATCCTGCGCAGAAGGAGAGGGTGGTGCGGGCCCTTCACGCCAGGGGGCATGTGGTCGGATTCCTCGGCGACGGGATCAATGACAGTCCGGCCTTGAGAGCCGCGGACGTTGGCATCTCGGTGGACACGGCGGTCGATATCGCCAAGGAGTTGGCCGACATCATCCTGCTCGAAAAGAGCCTGCTCGTCCTTCAGGAGGGCGCCATCGAGGGCCGCAAGGTTTTTGCGAACATCACCAAATACATCAAGATGGGCGCGAGCTCGAATTTCGGGAACATGTTCAGCGTGCTGGGGGCAAGCATATTTCTCCCCTTCCTGCCGATGACGCCGATCCAGGTCCTGACCAACAACCTTCTCTACGATTTTTCGCAGACGACCATACCGACTGACAACGTTGACGAGGACTATCTGGCATCTCCACGAAAATGGGATATCGGCAATATCTTTAAATTCATGGTCTTCATCGGACCGATCAGCTCGATCTTCGACTACGCGACCTACGGCATGATGCTGTATGTCTTCGATGCCTGGAACAATCCGCCGCTGTTCCAGACTGGATGGTTTGTCGAATCCCTTCTGACCCAAACCCTCATCATTCATATCATCAGAACGGCGAAGGTCCCATTCCTCGAGAGCCGTGCGAGCCCCGCGCTGATTGCGACGACGGTGATCATCTGCACAGTTGGAATGACGTTACCCTTCAGCTGGGCGGGTTCGGCGTTGGGTTTCGTCCCGCTTCCCTGGCTCTACTGGCCGCTGGTCGCAACCATGCTGCTGACGTACGCAGTGCTCACTCACCTCATGAAGGTTTGGTTTGTGCGCAGGTGGGGACTTTGAGCCTGGGCTCGCCTGTCATTAAAGCTTCATTAATTTGCAATTCGTGGGCTTCCAAACGGTAGAGGGCGCGGACCCCATCACCGATTGATGCAGCTCAATCCCCTCCGCGGCGGAGATGGCTAGGTTCGCGACAAAGGGAGATTTGCTCTATGTCGCCTGCTGCATCGGTCACGCCCATCCGGTCGCCCTCCAGCCAAGCAGCGGAGGCGTACGTTCCGTCGGTCCAGCCGGCGGTGTCGGCGCCTGTGCCCGCCCCAAAGACGGACTCAGCCTTTGACGTGGCCGATCGTTCCTTTCATGCCACGCTGGCGCGGTTTACCGGCGGCCTGTCACCGGCCGCGGTGGCACTGGCGTTTGCCGACTGGCAGATCCACCTGATGGCGGCGCCCGGCAAGCGCACCGCGCTGGCCGGCGAAGCCATCCAGCACGCCCTGCAATTTGCGGAAGCCCTGGCGCCTAAGCATCCGACGTTCCAGCCCTGGTCGCTGATCAAGCCGCCGCCGCAGGACCGGCGCTTCGTCGATGCCGATTGGGAGCTGCCGTCCTTCAATCTGCTCGCCCAGGCCTTCCTGCTCGGCGAGCAATGGTGGCATTCGGCCACGACGGATATCCGCGGCCTGGCGCGGTCCAACTCCGAGATCGCCGACTTCACGTTGCGTCAATGTCTCGACATGGTGGCGCCGACCAATTTCGCCTGGAGCAATCCGGCGGTGCTGCGCAGTGCCATGCAGACCGGCGGCGGCAACTTCGTCTCCGGCCTGCACAACTGGATCGAAGACTGGCAGGCGCTGCTCGCGGGTGGAAAGCCGAGAGCCGACCAGCAATTCGCCGTCGGCAAGGACGTCGCGGTCACCCGCGGCAGGGTCATCTATCGCAACGAGCTGATCGAGCTGATCCAGTATGCGCCGGCAACTTCGGCCGTGCGGCCCGAGCCCGTGCTGATCGTGCCGGCCTGGATCATGAAGTACTACATCCTGGATCTCTCGCCGCACAATTCGCTGGTGCGTCACCTTGTCGAAAACGGTTTTACCGTATTCATGATTTCCTGGAGGAACCCGACATCGGAGGACCGCGATCTCAGCCTGGAGGATTATCGGCGGCTCGGGATCGATGCGGCGATTGCCGCCATCAACGAGATCATGCCGGGGCGGCCGATCCATGCCGCCGGTTATTGCCTCGGCGGAACGTTGCTTTCGATCGCGGCGGCGCGCCTGTCGTCCGAACGTCCCGACTGCCTGCGCTCGATCACGATGCTTGCGGCGCAGACCGATTTCACCGAGGCCGGCGAGCTGACGCTGTTCATCAATGAAAGCCAGGTCTCGTTCCTCGAGGACATGATGTGGCGTCGCGGCGTGCTCGACACCACCCAGATGTCGGGCGCTTTCCAGATATTGCGTTCGAACGACCTGTTCTGGTCGCGAATCGTGCGCGACTACCTGATCGGCGAGCGGGCATCGCCCAGCGACCTGATGTCGTGGAATGCCGACGCCACCCGCATGCCCTACCGGATGCATTCGGATTATCTGCGCCAGCTCTTCCTCGACAACGATCTTGCCGAAGGCCGTTACATGGTCGAGGGCAAGCCGGTCGCACTGTCCGACCTGCACGCGCCGATGTTCGTTGTCGGAACAACTCGCGACCATGTCGCGCCGTGGAGATCGACGCACAAGATTCACTTCTTCGCTGATGCCGATATCACCTATGTGCTGACCAGCGGCGGACACAATGTCGGCATTGTCGCGCCGCCGGGCGAGGAGGGGCACAACTACCAGGTGCTGACCAAGAAGAAGCACGAGCCCTATATCGGCCCCGAGGAATGGGTGCAAAAGGCGCCGCATCACCAGGGGTCATGGTGGACCGAATGGGTCCGGTTCCTGGCCGCGCATTCCGGCCAGCCGGTCGCGCCGCCTGCGCTCGGCGAGGGCCTCGCGGATGCGCCGGGTTCCTACGTACTGCAGCACTGACGTCTATCCAGGTAACAGCTGCGCGAGGCTTCGCTGCAGCGTCTGTCCGGGCGTGCCGGAGGCATCGACGACGGGCCAGTCGAGCCGGCCGAGATCATAACCTTCCTGAAGTGTGGCGACGTCGCGATTCGCATCGGAGGCGTCGTTCTGGCGCGATCCAACGCGTTTCAGACGGACCGCAAGATCGGCGTCGAGGAATATGGGCCGGAAATCCGCCGCCATCTTCCGCGCCTCGCTCGCGAGCTCGACACGCTCCGCCTCATGCAGGAAAGCCGCATCGACGATCACGGAAAATCCCTGCGACACGATCGCTCTCGCGCGTTCCAGCATGGTGTTGTAGACACGCGCCGTGACATCAGCCCCATAGGCGGACTCCGGCAACTTCACGAGCGGTTCGACCCCGAGAAGCTGCTTGCGGATCACGTCGGAGCGCAGGATGACGGCGCCGGGCAGAGGTGCGATCTGTCCTGCGACGTCGCCTGCGAGTACGCTCTTCCCGGTTCCGGACTTGCCGCCGATCGCGATCAGCGCCGGCCGGGAGGATTCCAGCAAGCGAAGCGCCAGATCGAAATAGGAACTCGCGTGCGTCGCACTTTCGTCATCCGGCCCTTGTTCGCATTTCGTGAACAGTACGTGCGAGCGGATCGCGGCCCGGATCGAGAGAAACAGTGGCAAGAGAACGAGCGCATCGGCGCACTCGTCCCAACCCGTCTGCAGATATCGGTTGAATAGCCGGTTCGCCGCGGCCTTCAGATCAAAATGGATCAGATCCATGACCGGGAAGGCGAGATCGTAGAGCACATCCGTGATCGCGATCGCCGGGTCGAATTCGATTGCATCGAACAGCACCGGCTGACCCTCGATCAACACGATATTGCCGAGATGCGCGTCGCCATGGCAGCGGCGCACGAGCCCCTTCGCGGCGCGCTGGCGCAGCAGGGGCAGCGTCCCCGCGAGCCGGCGATGGCTCAGCTCGTGCAGACGCGCGACCGCTTCGCCTGCCAGCGACGGCTGGCTGCGGAATTTCTCGGTGTTACGATCGATGATTTTCGCGATCGATGGCAGCCAGGTCGAGCCGTCGGAGATATCGGCGCGCTCATGCGAAACGCGCAGCACATCGGCAATGCTCTCCGCAAGCGCCGGCTCGATCGCGCCGGCACTGGCCAGATGATCGAGCGTCCGGCTCTCGTCGAACCGCGCCATTTCCACGGCCCATTCGATTGCAGGCCCGCTGCCGCCGACTTCCAGCCCGCCGCTGCCGTGCGTGATCGGGACAACGCGCCGGTACAGCTTTGGTGCATGGGGCCGGTTGACCGCAAGTTCCGCCTCGCAGGCGTGCTTGCGTCGTTCCAATGTCGAATAGTCCAGAAAGGGCAGGCGCACCGCGCGCTTGATCTTCAACACGCGGTCGCCTTCGAGGAAGACGATCGAGGCGTGGGTGTCGATCCGCTTCGCGGCGCCGCGGCGAACGCTTTGATCCATGAAAGCGAGCGTCGCGCCTTGATCGGTCTCCCTGCTATCGGGCTCGTTCACGGCCGCAATACCGCCGCGCCCAAGAGCCGGCCTTCGCGCAAACATGCCAGCGCTTCATTGGCCCGAGCGAGCGGAAAGACCGTGGTGTGGGTTTGAATGTTGGCCGTCGCCGCCGCTTTCAGGAAGTCGATGCCGTCCTGACGGGTCAGGTTGGCGACCGAGACGATCTTTCGCTCGCCCCAGAGAATATCATAAGGGAATGCAGGAATGTCCGACATATGGATGCCGGCACACACCACGCGTCCGCCCTTGCGCACCGCGCGAAGCGCCTGCGGCACCAGCTCACCCACCGGCGCATAGATGATGGCAGCGTCGAGCTCGGCCGGCGGCTTCTGTTCCGAGCTGCCTGCCCATTCTGCGCCGAGCGAGCGCGCGAGCTTTTGTGCCTCCTGGTCACCGCGGCGGGTAAAGGCGTAGATCGCGCGCCCTTGCGCGCGTGCGACCTGCGCCACGATATGGCCGGCCGCGCCAAAGCCGTAGATGCCGATGTTCCTGCCTTCGCCCGCCATCACCAGCGACCGCCAGCCGATCAGTCCGGCGCAGAGCAACGGCGCCAGCGAAGCATCATTGCCGTCCTCGCCGAGCGGAAAACAATAGCGCGCATCGGCGACGAGATGGCTGGCGAAGCCGCCGTCGCGTGTGTAGCCGGTGAATTTCGGGCGGTCGCAGAGATTTTCCCTGTTCTCCCGGCAATAGGGACAGGTGCCGCAGGTAAAACCCAGCCACGGCACGCCGACGCGCATGCCCAATTTCAGCTCGCCGACGCCTGCGCCCAATGCGTCGACCCGGCCGACGACTTCATGCCCGGGGATGATCGGATAGGAAATGTCGGGCAACTCGCCGTCGACCACATGCAGGTCGGTCCGGCACACGCCGCAGGCGCTCACCTTGATGCGGACCTCGCCTGGCCCGGGAACCGGATCGGGCCGCTCGCTGAATGTCAGCGGCGCGCTTCGCGCCGGAAGCACCATCGCATACATGTCACAATCATCCCGTCACACCAGCAGAGTTTAGCGATATAGTCCTATCGCCCCTTGATCCCGGTCAACGTCGAAATCCCCAATGCCGTCTAGGACAACGCCGAGTTCTCAAGGGAGATCGACCATGTACGAATTCCTCCAGGAAACCGTCGAAAACAACATGACGCGAAATGTGAGAACCGTCGCCCCGGGCACGACGGTCGGCGATCTCTACCGGCTGTTCGCCGCCGATGACTTCGATGCCTATCCGGTGGTTCGCGCCGGCGCGCTGGTCGGCGTCGTGTCCAAGCTCGATGCCTTGAAGGTGTTCACGCTGTCGCAGGACCACATCCTGCCGCAGTACCAGGAGGGTGTGACCACCACGGTCGAGAAGATCATGACCAGAGATGTCGTCACCGTCGATAGCGAAGCCAAATTGCAGCGTGTGCTCGAGTTGATGGTCAAGCACAGGGTCAAGAGCCTGCCGGTCATCGCCCATGAGGGGAACCTTCGCGGAATCATCGCGCGCGAGGATGTCATGCGGGCGATGGAGCGCTCGACGCTGCGCCAGTATCCCCCGATCCTCCCCTTCGGGGCGAGCTGATGTCCACTTTTGGCCTGGAGCGGGTGTTCGCGCCGCGAAGCGTTGCCATCGTGGGCGGCAGCCCGCGCCCCTCTTCGATCGGGGGGATCGTTCTGCACAATCTGTCGAGCGGCGGCTTCACCGGCAAGATCGCCGTGGTGAATCCCGAATATCGTTCGATTGACGGACAGACCAATAGTCCCGATCTGGCCTCGCTGCCGTTCGTACCCGATCTGATCGTCGTCACGGCACCTGCGCCGGCCATACCCGGCATCATCGAAGAGGCCGGGCGATGCGGCGTGGCGGGCGCAGTCATCATCTCCTCCGGACTCGGCCATGGTTCCGGCTCGTTCGCCGAAGCGGTCGCGCAGGCGGCCCGCACCCACAAGCTGCGCATCGTCGGGCCGAACTGCCTTGGCATCATGTTTCCGTCGGTGCGCCTCAACGCGAGCTTTGCGGCGCGCCACCCCGCGATCGGCTCGCTCGCGCTGATCTCGCAGTCGGGCGCGATCGCCGCCGCCATGGTCGACTGGGGCGCGGAGAAGTCCGTCGGATTTTCGGGGATCGTGTCGATCGGCGATCAGGTCGATGTCGATGTCGCCGATCTCCTCGACTATTTTGCACTCGACGACAAGACCCGCGCGATCCTGCTCTATATCGAAGCGGTCGGCGACGCCCGCAAATTCATGTCGGCCGCGCGCGCCGCGGCACGGCTGAAGCCGGTGGTCGTGGTCAAGTCGGGACGAATGGCACAGGGCGCCAGGGCGGCCGCGACCCACACCGGCGCGCTGGCGGGCTCGGACGCGGTCTATGATGCCGCGTTCCGGCGGGCCGGACTGCTTCGCGTGCTCGATCTTCGCGAGCTGTTTGATTGCGCCGAATTGCTTGGCCGCCATGTTCGCGCGCCCGACGGCAAGAACCTCGCCATCCTGACCAACGGCGGAGGCCTTGGCATCCTCGCCGTCGATCGCCTCGCCGAACTCGGCGGGTCAGCGGCTCCGCTTGCGAGCGAAACCTTGGCGAAACTGGATGCCGTCCTGCCGCCGACCTGGTCGAAGGCCGACCCCGTCGATATCGGGGGTGACGCCGACGCCAACCGCTATCTCGCGGCCTTCGACATCCTGCTCGCCGATCCCGCAAGCGACGCCGTGCTGGTCATGAACGTGGAGACGGCGGTCGCCCCGGCTGCCGGTATCGCCGAGGCCGTTGCCGAACGCGTCAAGGCAGATCGCACGAAGAGATTTTCAGCGTCGAAGCCGGTGCTGGCCGCCTGGGTCGGGACCGACCAGTCCGTCGCGCCGATCTTCGACAAGGCCGGGATCCCGCATTTCCCGACCGAGGATGACGCGGTGCGCGCCTTCATGCATCTGGTGAAGCATCGCGAGGCGATGGCGGCGCTGATGGCGACCCCGCCGAACGTGTCGTCACTTTTCACGCCGGACAAGACTGCCGCGCGAGCGATCGTCGAGCGTGCGTTGCGAGAGGGCCGGCACTGGCTGGATCCGATCGAGATCGCCGGCTTGTTCGAGGCCTATGCGATCCCGATCGTGCCGACGCTGTCGGCCGAAAGCCCCGATGCGGCGGCGACGAAGGCGGAAAGCTTCCTCGCGCAGGATCTCGCCGTAGCTGTGAAAATCCTGTCCCGCGACATCACGCACAAGTCCGATGTCGGCGGCGTGATGCTCGGCCTTGCGACCAAAGAGGGCGTCCGCGACGCGGCAGCCGAAATCATCGCACGGGCGAAGCGCGCACGGCCGGAGGCACATATTGAAGGCGTCATGATCCAGCCGATGATCAAGCGTCCCGCTGCGCGCGAATTGATCCTCGGCATCGCCGACGATCCGACCTTCGGCCCGGTGATGATGTTCGGCCGCGGCGGCACGGCCGTCGAGGTCATCAACGACAAGGCGCTGGCGCTGCCGCCGCTCGACATGAATCTCGCGCGCAGTTTGGTGAGCCGGACCAGGGCGTCGCGGCTGCTGCCGGCCTATCGCGACGTCGCCGCGGTGCCGCCGGACGCCGTGCCGTTGACCCTGGTAAAGCTGTCGCAGCTGGCGGCGGACCTTCCCGAGATCGGGGAGCTCGACATCAATCCACTGCTTGCGGACGCAAGCGGGGTATTGGCGCTCGATGCGCGCGTCGCGATCCGCGCGCCGGCGCGACTGTTTGCCGGCAATACAAGGTTTGCCGTGAGGCCGTTTCCGACCGAATGGGAGCGCGAGCTCCAGTTGCTGGACGGCTCGAGGATCGATGTACGCCCGATGCGCCCCGATGACGAGCCCGCGATCGTCAAGCTGTTGCAGCACGTGTCGGCCGAAGACATCCGGCTGCGCTTCTTCCATGCCGTCAAGGATTTTTCACATCAGTTTGTCGCGCGTCTGACGCAACTCGACTACGCGCGGGCCATGGCATTCGTGGCGATCGATCCGGCCACGGGCGATGTCGTCGGCGCCGTGCGGCTGCACTCGGATTCGCATTATGAAAAGGCGGAATACGCGATCCTGCTGCGTACCGACCTCAAGGGAAGGGGTCTGGGCTGGGCCCTGATGCAGCTTCTGATCGATTATGCGCGCGCCGAGGGCCTGAAATCGCTGTTCGGCGAGGTGCTGCATGAAAACACCAGCATGCTTGCCATGTGCCGGGATCTCGGCTTCAAAATCAGCGCGGATCCCGATGAGCCCAGGGTGTCGATCGTGTCATTCAATCTCGCCGCGGCGGCGGACGGGGCCCTCGCGGCGCGCCGGCTGATCGACGCCGACACTATCGCAACCGCGACTTGACGTGAATCGATCTCCCCGAAGGCCGCTACTTGCGTTGTATCAAGGGGGCGAAACCGGATCGGTCCTATTCAGGTCAAAAAAGGATTGTGCCCTTGAGCGATATGCCAAGCCTTACTGCAACCGGCGGGGAGCCCTGCGTGCTTCAGGCACGCGGGACGTGGACGATTGCCAATGTAGAGCTGCTGGAGCATCTCTGCGATGACGCGTCCGGTGAAATAGGGCCCATCGACCTTAGCCATGTGACGGCGCTCGACACGGTCGGCGCCTGGCTGTTCGAGAAACTCGCCCGGCGCGACGCGGGGCATTCCCCGGAGAGCATGCTTGTTGGAGTTCCCCCCTCCTATGCCGGGTTGCTTGCCAAGGTTCACGGACTGAACCGGGGTGAGGCCGGCGCGAAGCGAGGCGGGGAATCCCTTGTTGCGGGCCTGTTGCGTTTCAGCCGGGGTCTGGCAGCCGATACGCTGGCATTTCTGCATATGCTTGGCGCCGTCAGCGCCGCGCTGCTCGGCGTGCTGCGCCGTCCGTCATCCTTCCGCCTGACCTCGACCGTCTACCAGATTGGCCGCGTCGGCTGGCAGGCGATCCCGATCATGGCACTGATCACGTTCCTGATCGGGGCCATCATCGCGCAGCAGGGTATTTTCCATTTCCGCAAGTTCGGTGCGGAGTCCTATGTGGTCGACATGGTCGGCATCCTGGTGCTGCGCGAGATCGGCGTCCTGATCGTCGCGATCATGGTCGCCGGGCGTTCGGGCAGCGCCTACACGGCAGAGCTCGGCTCGATGAAGATGCGTGAGGAAATCGACGCGCTCTGCACCATGGGCCTCGATCCGGTCTCCGTGCTGATCCTGCCGCGCGTTCTCGCACTCGTCATAGCGCTGCCGATCCTGACCTTCCTCGGCTCTTTGGCGGCGCTCTATGGCGGCGGGCTGGTCGCGTGGCTCTATGGCGGCATGTCGCCGGCGATCTTCATTGCGCGGTTGCGCGAGGCGGTTTCGATCACGCATTTCGAGGTCGGCATTCTCAAGGCTCCGTTCATGGCGCTGGTGATTGGCCTGGTGGCGGCCTGCGAGGGATTGAAAGTCAAGGGTAGCGCCGAGTCGCTTGGACGGCAGACGACGGCGTCAGTCGTGAAATCGATCTTCCTGGTGATCGTGCTCGATGGCGTGTTTGCGATCTTCTTCGCGTCGATCGGGATGTAGCCATGGCGGGGCAACGCGTCGCGATACATGTGCAGGACCTCGTCGTCGGCTTTGGCGATCACATCGTGCTCGATCGGCTTTCACTGGATGTCCGCGAAGGCGAGATCCTGGGGCTAGTCGGCGCGTCCGGCGGCGGCAAGTCCGTGCTGCTGCGGACGCTGGTCGGCTTGTTGCACAAACGTGCAGGGGTAATTGATTTTCCGGCCTCCGCTGAGGGGGAAGCCGCGCCGCGCGGGGTCTTGTTCCAGCAGGGCGCGCTGTTCTCGGCCCTCAATGCCCGCCAGAACATTCAATTCCCGCTGCGCGAAGCGGCTCATCTCTCGCCGTCTTTGCTGGATGAGATCGCCAGCGCCAAGCTCGAGATGGTCGGGCTGAGCGCGGAAGACGGCGACAAGTTCCCCGCTGAACTGTCGGGCGGCATGACCAAGCGCGTAGCGCTGGCCCGCGCGCTGGCGCTCGATCCCGCGCTGTTGTTCCTGGACGAGCCCACCTCGGGCCTCGATCCGATCGCGGCCGGCGAATTCGACGCGCTGATCAGAACGCTGCAGCGGACGCTTGGCTTCACCGTCTTCATGATCACGCACGATCTCCATACGCTCGCCGCCGTCTGCGACCGCGTCGCAGCACTGGCCGACGGCAGGATCGCGGCGCTTGGACCACTGCAGGCCGTGCTGGCCTCCGATCATCCCTGGGTCAAAGCCTATTTCCATGGCGCCCGGGCGCAAATGCTGCATTTGGGAGCTTGAGGACAGGAACATGGAAACGCGCGCACCCTTTGTCATCGTCGGCGCCTTCGTACTGGCGGCGATCGTCGCCGTATTCGGCTTTGTTTACTGGCTCAACAATGTCGGCGGCATCGGTAAACGCCAGACCTATCAGGTGGTCTTCAACGGCCCGGTGCCGGGCCTCCTGGTCGGCGCGGCCGTCTTGTTCAACGGTATTCGTGTCGGCGAGGTCACCTCGCTCGAATTGGTGACGGACCGTCCGCAGGATGTCCACGCCACCATCGCCGTCGCCGAACACACGCCGGTCCGATCGGATACCAAAGTCGGCCTCGATTTTCAGGGGCTGACCGGCGTGCCCGTGGTCGCGCTCGAGGGCGGCGAGAGCGCGGATGCGCCGCCGGTGCAGGGCGCGTTGATTGCGGAAAAGGGGGCCGGCCAGAGCATGACCCAGGCCGCGCGCGATGCGCTGCGCAAGGTCGATTCGGTCCTGTCCGAAAATGCGGCGCCGCTGCACGATGCCATCGGCAACCTCAGCACGTTCACGGAGGGGCTGGCACGCAACACGCCGAAGCTCGACGGCATCGTCGCGGGCCTGGAAAAAATGACCGGCGCCACCACGCCGCCGCGCAAGGTCGTCTATGACCTCAAGGCCGCCGGCACGTTCGATCCGCCGAAACCACCGTTGGAACCTGGTCTCGTGATCGCCGAGCCGACGGCAACGGTCCGCCTGCAGACCCAGCGCTTCCTGTTTGCCTCCGACGAGGAGCCGCATGATGAGTTCGCCAATGCGCAGTGGGGCGATTCGCTGCCCGCCCTGGTGCAGGCGAAGCTGCTGCAGAGTTTCGAGAACTACGACATCGCCCACGCGCCGCTGCGCGGCGATGCGCTGAGTGAAGGCGGGACGCGCCTGCTGATCGACCTGCGCCAGTTCGAGATCGCGGCTGCGCCGGAGTCCAAGGCCGTGATCGCGTTGTCGGCCAAGCTGGTCGACGGCGCGGGTCACCTGAAGGCGGCGCGCATCTTCGAGGCATCGTCGCCGATCGACGGACTGAGCGTGGGAAAAGCCGTAAGTGCGTTCGATCGTGCCTTCGAGGCGATGGCGCGGGATGTCGTGGTGTGGACGGCTTCCGCACGATGAGCGGGGCGGGAGAATCGCCTGATCGCGATCTCCGCCTCGATGCATGCCGCGGGATCGCGCTCTGGTTCATCTTTCTCGACCACGTCCCGGACAATATCTGCAGCTGGCTGACGCTGAGCCATTACGGCTTCAGCGACACTACCGAAATCTTCATGTTCGTCTCCGGCGTGACCTGTGCGCTGGCCTACGGCCGCGTGCAGCGTTGCGATGGCTGGTGGGCCGTCGTCAGCCACACGCTGCGCCGGGGCTGGGAAATCTACGCGGCCTTCCTCACCTTGATCATCGCGCTGGTCGTGATGGTTTATTGGGCCGGCGGAAATCCCTGGGCCGATGTAACCAACACGCAGGTCCTGCTGGAGCAGCCAGGCGCAGCGCTGGCTCATGCGGCCGTGCTGCAATATCGCCCCGTCAACACCGATGTGCTGCCGACCTTCGTGCTGTTTCACCTGTTGTTTGCGCCGCTGCTCTGGTTGCTCCTGAAAGCTCCCGATGCCGCGGTCGCCGCATCGGCTTTGCTTTATGGGCTGGTCCAGCTCTATGGCTGGAATTTGCCGGGCTGGCCCGCCAACGACTGGTACTTCAATCCATTCGCCTGGCAGTTTCTGATCGTGCTGGGGGCATGGTGGGTGGTGGCCGGGCGGAAGCGATTCCGTCCGTTGCTGGCGTCACGGTTTTTCGTGGGCCTCGCCGCAATCTACCTGCTGTTCGCTCTCATCATTGCCCTGAGCTGGAGTTTCAAACCGCTGGAAACTCTCGTCCCGGCATTCCTGGCAAAGCTGATCTATCCGATCGACAAGACCGACCTCGATCCGCTGCGGCTGCTGCATTTCCTTGCCATTGCCATCCTGGTGTCGCGGTTCGTGCCGTCGGACTGGCGAGGATTGGCGTCGCCGCTGCTGCGCGGCGCCGTCAGGTGTGGCGAGAACTCGCTCGAAATCTATTGCCTGGGCGTGCTGCTGTCGCTCGCAGCCCACATGCTGCTGGTCCGTCTCTCCGGCGGCCTCGCCGCGCAGATCGCCGTCAGCGTTGGCGGTGTCATAGTGCTCACTGCCTTTGCGACGCTCTCGACGTGGATCGGGATTGGCAGCCGCCGGCAGCCGAAATTGTTCTGAGCGGCACCCTTTGATCTGGATCAAAGCCGATCGCTCCCCGCCAATTAGCTTGTGGTGAGCAGCGGCCCGGATGCCGCCCAATTCCCAGACATTGAGAAGAGAAGCAGTATGTCCGTCGGAAGCGACGACACTGGACGGCCGCGCCGCAAGCGCATGGAGATTTTCGCCTTCCTGTTCCTCACCGCAGTGGTGATGCCGGTCCTCGCCGTCGGCGTGGTCGGCAGCTACGGCTTCGCAGTGTGGATCCATCACATGGTGGTTGGTCCTCCGGGGCCGCCCGCCGCGCATTGAGCACGGGGAGAAGCATCGTGCTCAAGACCGCGATCGATCGACGCGCGCTCATTACAGGCCGGGCCCTGACGGCTGATCCCATCGTCGCGCCGCCGGGCACCGAAATCGCCAGTATCCTGGTCCAGGCACGCCCCGAGCGCCTCGACGACGTCGAGGCGGATATCCTCGCGATCGCCGGCTGCGAGATCCATGGGCGCGATCCGCGCGGCAAGCTCGTCGTGGTGGTGGAGGCAGGCGGTGCCGGCGCGCTCGGATCTATTCTCAATACGATCGCACTGCTGCCGCATGTCCATTCCGCTTGCCTTGTCTTTCACGCCATCGATGTCGGCTGAGCGCGGCTGCCGGGAGAACGAAGATGACTGCCCCCAAGCTTGATCGCCGCCAGATGCTCAAACTCGAGGCTGCCGCGATCGCGGCCGCTGCCGGCGGAATGCCGCTGCCGGCGCTCGCGGCCAATCTCGTCACGGAGCGAGAGGTCAGCGAATTGAAATGGGACAAGGCAGCCTGCCGCTTCTGCGGCACCGGCTGCAGCGTCATGGTCGCGACAAAGGACAACCGCGTGGTCGCCACCCATGGCGACATCAAGTCCGAGGTCAATCGCGGCCTCAACTGCGTGAAAGGCTACTTCCTCTCCAAGATCATGTACGGCCACGACCGTCTCACCCAGCCGATGCTGCGCAAGACCAACGGCAAGTACGACAAGAACGGCGAGTTCACGCCGATCTCCTGGGACGAAGCCTTCGACATTATGGCGGAGAAATTCAAGGCGGCGCTGAAGAGGCGCGGGCCAAGCGGCGTCGGCATGTTCGGCTCCGGGCAATGGACGGTCTGGGAGGGTTACGCCGCCGTGAAATTGTTCAAGGCCGGCTTCCGCACCAACAACATCGATCCCAATGCGCGCCACTGCATGGCCTCCGCGGTCGCCGGCATGATGCGCACCTTCGGCATCGACGAGCCCGCCGGCTGCTACGACGACATCGAGGCGACCGACGCCTTCGTGCTGTGGGGCTCCAACATGGCCGAGATGCACCCGATCCTGTGGACCCGGGTGACCGACCGCCGCCTCTCCGCGCCGCATGTGCGCGTCGCCGTGCTCTCGACCTTCGAGCACCGCTCCTTCGATCTCGCCGACATCGGCATGGTGTTCAAGCCGCAGACCGATCTCTATCTGCTCAACGCCATCGCCAACCACATCATCAAGACCGGACGCGTCAACAAGGACTTCGTTGCGGCGCATACCGTGTTCAGGCGCGGCCAGACCGACATCGGATACGGCCTGCGGCCCGAGCATCCGCTCGAGAAGAAGGCGACCGGCCGCACCAAGGCCAACGATTCCACCGACATGAGCTTTGACGAGTATGCAAAATTCGTCTCCGACTACACGCTGGAAAAGGCGGCCGAGATGTCGGGCGTGCCGCTCAACCGGCTGGAAGCGCTGGCCGAACTCTACGCCGATCCCAAAACCAAGGTGGTCAGCTTCTGGACCATGGGCTTCAACCAGCACACCCGCGGCGTCTGGTGCAACAATCTCGTCTACAACATCCATCTCCTGACCGGAAAGATCGCCGAACCCGGCAACAGCCCGTTCTCGCTGACGGGGCAGCCGTCGGCCTGCGGCACGGCGCGCGAGGTCGGCACCTTCTCGCATCGTCTGCCCGCCGACATGGTAGTGACCAACAAGGAGCACCGCGACAAGGCCGAGCACATCTGGAAGCTTCCGGAAGGCACCATCCCCGACAAGCCCGGCTATCACGCCGTGCTGCAGAGCCGGATGCTGAAGGACGGGCTGCTCAACGCCTATTGGGTGCAGGTCAACAACAACCTGCAGGCCGGGCCCAACGCCAACGAGGAGACCTATCCGGGCTTCCGCAATCCCGACAATTTCATCGTCGTCTCCGATGCCTATCCGTCGGTGACGGCGCTCGCCGCCGACCTCATCCTGCCGACCGCGATGTGGGTTGAGAAGGAGGGCGCCTATGGCAATGCCGAGCGACGCACGCAATTCTGGCATCAGCTCGTCGCTGCTCCCGGAGAGTCGCGCTCCGATCTCTGGCAACTGATGGAGTTCTCCAAACGCTTCAGGATGGAGGAGGTCTGGACCGAGGAACTGCTCGCGAAGATGCCGGAATATCGCGGCAAGACGCTGTTCGACGTCCTCTACAAAAATGACCAGGTGGACAAGTTCCCGCTGTCGGACATCGAGGCCGGCTACGCCAACGATGAATCCAAGGCGTTCGGCTTCTATGTGCAGAAGGGCCTGTTCGAGGAATACGCTACTTTCGGCCGTGGCCATGGTCATGACCTCGCGCCGTTCGACATCTATCACCGCGAACGTGGACTGCGCTGGCCTGTCGTCAATGGACAGGAGACCAGGTGGCGTTTCCGCGAGGGTTCGGATCCATTTGTCAGGCAGGGCGCCGGCGTGCAGTTCTACGGCTATGGCGACGGCAAGGCGCGCATCTTCGCGCTGCCTTACGAGCCGCCGGCGGAATCGCCCGACAGCGAATATCCGTTTTGGCTCTCCACCGGCCGCGTGCTGGAGCATTGGCACTCCGGCACCATGACGCGCCGCGTGCCTGAACTCTACCGCGCCTTCCCCGAGGCTGTCTGCTTCATGCATCCGGACGATGCACTGGAGGCGAAACTGCGCCGCGGCGACGAGGTGAAAGTCATTTCGCGCCGTGGCTTCATTCGCGTCCGCCTCGAGACGCGCGGCCGCGACCGGCCGCCGCGCGGTCTCGTCTTCGTGCCCTGGTTCGACGAGTCCAAGCTGATCAACAAGGTGACGCTGGATGCGACCGATCCGATCTCCCTGCAGGCTGATTTCAAGAAATGCGCCGTGCGCATCGAGAAGGTGCAGCAATCATGATCAGGAAGATGGCAATCGCCCTGATCGTCGCTGCGATCGCCGCCGGCACCGGCACGCTGGCGGCGCAAACGGTCAGCTCCGGCCTGCGCGGGCCGACCCCGCTCAGCGAGGAGGGCCCGGCACCGCCGATGACGCCGATGCGCAACACGGCGGAAAGGGAAGTGCGGAACTATCCGGAGCAGCCGCCAGTAATCCCGCATTCGATCGACGGTTACCAGATCGACCTGCAGAGCAACAAATGCCTGTCCTGCCACGCGCGGTCGCGCATCGCCGAATCGCAGGCGCCGATGGTCTCGATCACGCACTTCATGGACCGTGACGGCCAGTTTCTGGCCTCGGTATCGCCGCGGCGCTTCTTCTGCACCGAGTGCCACGTGCCGCAGAACGTCATCAATCCGCCGGTCAGCAATGATTTCATCGACATCGACACCATGCTGAGCCGCGCGGCGCCGGGCGGCCGGCGATGAGCGAGGTCGAGGCGCAGGCCAGGCGCCCGGGCCTGATCGAGCGGGCGTGGAGCTTCCTGCTCGAATTGCTCGACGTGCTGATCCGGCCGAGCACGGTGTTTGGCCTCGGCGTGCTGGTGCTGGCCGGTTTTGTCGCCGGCATCATCTTCTGGGGCGGCTTCAACACCGCGCTGGAGGTGACGAATACCGAGAAATTCTGCACCAGCTGTCATGAGATGCGCGACAACGTCTTTGCCGAGCTGAAATCGACCATCCATTTCACCAACCGCTCCGGCGTGCGCGCGAGCTGCCCGGACTGCCACGTGCCGCACAACTGGACCGACAAGATCGCGCGCAAGATGCAGGCCTCCCAGGAGGTCTGGGGCAAATTGTTCGGCACCATCGACACCCGCGAAAAATTCCTCGACAAGCGGCTCGAACTCGCCGCTCACGAATGGGCGCGCTTCAAGGCCAACGATTCTCTGGAATGCCGCAACTGCCATTCGGCGGAGTCGATGGACATCACCAAGCAGTCGCCGCGCGCGGCCGTGGCGCATGAGCGCTTCCTCTTCACCGGCGAGAAGACCTGCATCGATTGCCACAAGGGCATCGCCCATCATTTGCCCGACATGCGCGGGGTTCCCGGCTGGCAGTGAGCATGGTGCGTCAAAACCGCCGTGCCGTCAGCCGGCTGGATTGAAATCCCTCATTGCTTGTGTATTTTGTTGTGATCAACTTCTGAACGACAAAAGACTTCTGCCCCAAATTCATTTGATCCAACAGACATTCATGAGGCGGCCATGGCCTGGTTCAAAGTGACGGCTCCCAACGGCGTTCCGGTGCGGGTCAATGGCGATGAGCTGACGCGCATCAGAATTCCGGACGAGGGCAAAAAGACGCCGGTCGCAAAGTCAATTCTCGACTTCACCAATGGCCAGTTTCAGGCCGCGCTGGAGAGCCCGGATGAGATCATGGCGCTGATCGACGGCCAGGAAGAAGCGCCGGCCAGAAGGACGGCACGACGAGAAAAGTAGCCGCTGCCGGAACTGTGACATCTCCCACATTGGCCGAGCGCCCCGTATGGCATCTCTTCTCCACAACGGAGAAGATTCATGTTCCTGATCGACGCGGCCCTGATTCTGGTGATGCTGTTCTTCCTGTTCCTGCCGATCACCGATCGCCGGACAGTGCAAATGCGGCTCGTTGTCCTGTGCACGCTGGCGGCTGTCTTCGCCGCGTCGGTGACGTGGACGCATGTGCCTCATTTGCAGCTTGCGGGGATCGAATCGACGCGCTGATGCGTCACGACACCGGCAGCGACGGCCGCCCCGCGCAGGCGAGCAGCCGCGGAATCTGGTTGTGGCAGATCGCAGCGATGCGGTAGCCGGCATCGGTCCGGGCGAGTGAATAGAAGCCCTGGTAGTCGTAGAGTGGCTTTCCGGCCTTGTCCTGCATCTGAAAGCGGAGGTTCATGCCCGCCAGCCGCGGCGAGAGTTCCGTGATCTCGAGCAGCAACGGCTTTCCCTGCGTGACGCCGATCTGGCGATGCAGCGACAGTACATAGTCGACCCCTGCGCTGCATTGGTCTTCGCCTGCGAACAGCACCGGCGTGATGGTCTCGGAGTCGCCAATGATGGCGCAGGGAAAGGAATAGTGATCGACGATCGCCCGGGTATCATAGGCCTCGAAAGCCGTGCGATAAGAGGCGAGAAATTCCAGGACGGCGGATGCCGTGTCTAACGAGGCCAATTCCATCTCCGGGAAAATGATGAAGCTGCATCCAGCATAGGCGCGCTACGGCACAGTCTGATGAATGCGGGCGCGCGCTGGCCTCATCGCGTACTTCCTGCGAAAATAGTTATGCCGCGCCGGCATTCCGTCGCGCGTAACTCTTCGCAAATTCCACATACCATTCCAGGCATCCGGGATTGGCCATCGCGTCCTTGTTGATGACCTTCTCGATGGCATGGCCGAGCAGGAGCCGCTTGATCGGCAGCTCCTGCTTCTTGCCGGACAGCGTCCGCGGGATCTCGGCGACGGCAAAGATCTCGTTGGGCAGGAAGCGCCGCGACAATCCCGCCTCGATCGCCTTGTTGATCTTTGCTTCCATCGCGCGGTCGAGCCCGATGCCTTCGCGCAGCACCACGAACAGCGGCATGTAGCTTTCGCGGCCGAGATATTCGAGATCGACCACCAGGGAGTCCAGCACTTCCGGCAGCGCCTCGATCGCCGAATACAGTTCGCTGGTGCCCATGCGCAGCCCGTGGCGGTTGATGGTGGCGTCGCTGCGGCCATAGATCACGCAGCTTCCGTCGGCATTGATCTTCAGCCAGTCGCCATGGCGCCACACCGCGCCATGGCCGCTGCCGTCGTAATTGTCGGGATAGGTCTCGAAATAGCTGGCGCGATAGCGCTCGTCGCCCGGATCGTTCCAGAACCGCAGCGGCATCGAGGGCAGCGGCTCGGTGCAGACGAGCTCGCCGACTTCTTCGATGACGGCGCGGCCCGATGCGTCGAAGGCTTCGACGGCGCAGCCGAGCAGGCGGCACTGCATGATGCCGGGCGTTTGCGGCAGCTCGCGATTGGCGCCGATGAAGGCGCCGGCGAAATCGGTGCCGCCGGACATGTTGGCCCACCACATGTCCGCGTGCTCAGGATTGCCGTTGCTTGCGGCGAGTCCGGCGAAGCGTTCGTTGAACCAGCTTTGGGTGTCGGCGGCGAGCGGCGAGCCGGTCGAGCCGAGGGCGCGCAACCGCGAGAGATTGCCGCTCGCGGCGAGGTCGATCTCCGCCTTGGTGCAGCTCGCGAAGAACGCCGCGCCCGCGCCGAAGAACGTCGCCTTGGCGCCGGCGACGAAGCGCCACAGTGTCAGCCAGTCCGGATTGTCCTTCGAGCCGCCCGGACTGCCGTCGAAGATGCAGCAGGTGGTGCCGTTGAGCAGGCCGGAGACCTGGCAGTTCCACATGATCCAGCCGGTCGAGGAGTACCAATGGTAGCGCTCGCCCAGCGACATCGGCTCATAGCTGCAGCCGATGTCGTTGTGCAGCACATTGAGCGGGAGTCCGACGATCATGACGCCGCCGTGCCCGTGCACGATCGGCTTGGGAAGTCCGGTGGTGCCTGAGGAGTAAACGATCCAGAGCGGATGATCGAATGTCAGCCATTCCGGCTCGAACGCATCGATCGCGGCGCTGTTGCCGGCCAGGATGGTCGCAAGCTGATTGTCGCCCGCGGCATCGCCGTGCAGGATGAGATGCTCGACCGTCGGCAACGCGCGCTGCAATTCGTCGATCGCGGGCCGCCGGTCATGCCTGCGCCCGGCATAGACCACGCTGTCGCAGGCGATCAACACCTTCGGCTCGATCTGCTTGAAGCGGTCGATCACCGCTGGCGCGGCCATGTCGGGCGCGCAGACGCTCCAGATCGCCCCCAGGCTCGCGGTCGCCAGAAACGCGATCATGGTCTCGGGTATGTTCGGCAGATACGCCGCGACGCGGTCGCCGGAGCACACGCCCTGCGCTTTCAGGTGCAGCGCAAGTGCTGCGACCTTGCGCTTCAATTCCGGCCAGCTCGTCTCCCTGAGCACGCCGTCTTCGCCGCTGCTGACGATGGCGGGTTGGCCCGCGGCATGCGCCGGCCCGACATGTCGCAGCACCTGACGCGCGTAATTGACCTGGGCGCCCGGAAACCAGACCGCGCCGGGCATTTTGCGCTGCGCCAACACGGCGCGGTGCGGCGTCGGCGACTTCAGGTCGAAATAGTCCCAGATGCTCTGCCAGAACCCGTCGGGGTCGCCGACCGACCATGGGCGGAGCTCCTCATAATTTGTAAAATTCAAACCGCGGCTCTCCCGGAGCCAGCGGCGATACTGCGTAATCTGTGGAGTCCTGGGTTCAGGCATGAAGTTTCCGACGCTTGGCAATCAAAGCATCAGCCTGTCTTTGCGAAGCGGAAATTTCAAGCGGCAAAGGAGGCGGCAGGAACCAATGCCCGCACCCACGACTTAATCACAGGCTCTCATCACCGAGGCTCAAGAACATGAAGATGCTGAAGCGTCTCTTGTCGTTACCCTGGCGGCGCCGGGCAAAGGGCAAGCCCACCCATTTCCCCTCACCATTGGTCGATCCGGAAGAGTTCGCGCGGCTGATCGGCAGCGGCCGCGTCGAGGATTTGCGGATCCTGGCGAAGAAACTGAGCGGGCAGCCGAAGGCGCACGCGTGAGTGCTGCGCCTGCCGGCCTCAGGCCGAATGGATGCGGCGCGAGCGCTCCTCGCAGGCGGCAGCCTCTGCAGTGGCAAGCTTCTCCAGCCGCACCGCAACATGCTTGTGGTACGGCGTCGCCGCGATCGGATCGCAATGGCCGCTATCGGTCAGCGCGTTGATCCTGGGACCGTTGCTGAGGCGCTCGCCGTCACGCGCGGGATAGGACTGGCCATAGCCGTGCGGCAGCGCGAGCTGGCCCTGGCGCAGACGGTCATCGACCTTGCATCGCACCACGACGCGTCCCGCCGGCGACCGCACCGCGATCCATTCGCCATCGGCCGCGCCGAGTTCTTCCAGGTCCTTCTGATTGATCAGCAGCGCGCCATCCGGATCGTCGCGGCGCCAGGCCGGGTCCCGGAAAATCTGGTTGGCATTGAACATGCGCCGCTGGCCCGCCGCGAGCACGAAGGGATAATCCTTCGGCGCTTTGGCGAGTACGGGATCGAGCCGGCCGAGCCATTCCAGCAGCGGGACGATGGCAAGATGCACCTTGCGGTCGGGATGGCTGATCAGCGACCACACCTCGTCATAACTATGCTCGGTAATGGCGGCGCCGCTGCGGCTGCCCACCACAGCATCGAACAGGGCGTCGCCGAGTTCAGCATCGCCGACCTTGCCGCGTTCGCCGAGCGCGCGCCTGACAGCCTCGGGCGAACGCTTGGCGCAGGCCTGCGCAGCCTGCCAGAGCGGGGCTGCGGCCGCCGTGCCATCCGGCAGCGTGGCGCCGAGCGTGTGGTACAGCACCAGCGCGCCGAGTGCGGCGGCCTGCGGGTTCGCACCCATAAACGGCCGAAGCGCCTCGGCGAACGCGGCGCGCGAATGGAACGCGGCCTCACGCAAGGGCGCGAGCGCGTTGTCACCGGGCAACAACCCCATGGCGCGGGCGAGCCGGGTGTAGATTTCCGGTTCGGGCAGGGTGCCCTGCAGCGGCGGTACCACGCCGGCACGGACGTGAAAGAAGTTTCGGGGAAATTCGAAATTGAACAGCGTGAACTCGGTCTTCTCATATTGCGAGGAAGCCGGCAGCACGTAGTGCGCAAGCCGCGCCGTCTCGGTCAGCGCCACGTCGACCACGACGCAGAGATCGAGCGCGGCCAGCGCCTTCTCCACTTCCGCGGTGTTCGCGGCGGTGTTGGCCGGGTTCGAACTGTCGATCCACACCCCGCGCAATCGGTCGGGATGATCGGCCAAAACCGCCTGCGGAAAGACGTTCGGCGGCAGCAGCCCCGCGATCACCTCGGTGTCGGTAGCCGCGAATTTCTGGTTCGGCGAGTTGCCCCAGAGCGGCTGCAGCCAGCTGTGCAGCTGGTTGGTGCCGGTCCTGCCAAAGCTGCCGGTCAGCATGATCAGGAGCTTTTCCAGGTACGAGTTGAGCGTCGAATTGACGCCCTGCTGGATGCCGAGCTCGACCCGCACCGTCATCGCCTTTGCCGCCGCAATCATGTCGGCGCAACGCTCGATCTCTTCGAGCTTGACGTCCGCCGCATCAGCCCACTGGGCGACGGGAATGTGGAGCAGGGCGTCCTTCACTTCGGCGAAGCCGGTCGTGTGCTGCGCAAGGAAGTCATGGTCGAGTGCGTCGCGCCGCACCAGCGTGGCGAGGATCGCACCCAGCAGGAAGGCATCGGCGCCGGGGCGCACCGCCAGATGCAGGTCGGCCATGTCAGCGGTTTCGGTGCGGCGGGGATCGATCACGATCAGCTTGCGGCCGGGATCCTTGCGGATCTGGTTCAGGTGGTCGCGTGCATTGGGGAAACCATGGGCGATCCAGGGATTGGCGCCGATCACGAACAGCAGGTCGCAATGATGCACGTCCTCGGCGGTATGGCAGGTCTGGCTGCCGAACAGGTGGCCGTTGACCCAGAAGTCGCCGGTCTTCTCCTGCGACAGCGCGTTGAAGACGTGGCGCGAGCCGAGCGCGCGCAGGAAGCCGGTCGCATAGGCGCCGCCGGCGTGGTTGCCCTGGCCGCCGCCGCCATAGAGGGCGAGGCTCTTGCCGCCATGGCGTTCGACCAGGTAGCGCAGTCGCGCGGCGATCTCGGATATCGCGGTGTCCCAGTCGATCTCGTCAAAGCCGCCGTCGCTCCGGCGGCGCAAGGGCGAGGTCAGGCGGTCGCGGTGATGCGCGTAGAAGGGAATCCGCGCGGCCTTGTTGCAGAGATAGCCTTCGGACTTGGGATTGTCGCGGTCGCCGCGCACCTTGGTGATCCGGTCGCCCTCGACGAGGACCTCGACCCCGCAATTGACGTAGCAGATGTTGCACGCGGTCTTCCGCCAGCCTGCCTTCGACATCGCGTTTCCCTCCCGAACCGGTTGGAAGGGAATATTACATGATGATCATCATGAAAACAACCGTCTCGGGAACGGCCCCCGAGGCGGACTTCGCGGGCCAACGGAACTCGCGCCTTTTGCAGGTCACGCCTGGCCGAACGTTTTCAATCGATCGGCCATCTTTGCGAGCAGCGTGCCGTTGTGGTGGGATATTGCTTCGGTCGTCTCCTTCAGCGCCTTGGCGAAATCGGCGCGAAGGTTTCGCAAGGCCGGGGCGTCGTTTTCGGCGCGCTTGATCGCCGCCGCCAGTTCGCGGAGTCTTTCCTCGCATGGCCGCCACGCGGCAACCATCGCGGAAACCTGGGTCCAGTCGGTGAATTCGGCCCAAACCCGCGGCTGGTCGAGGCCATGGGTGTGGGCGTCGCGGCCGAGAAGGTTCAACTCGCCGATCATCTTGCGGGCCAGCTCGGGCAAATGCTCGTCGCCGATCGTGTTGACGTTTCCTTCGGTGAATTCGCTGCTTGTTTCCAGGAACAGGGAACGAGTCCTGCAAACCAGGTCCAGGCCCTTCAGCAGCAGGGTCGTGGTTCGATCGCCGAAATCGTCGCGCTTCAGCATTTCGACGAAATACAGATGAAATTCCCTGTTGCCGTTGTAGTAGCGGATGCTGCGTGAAAGGATCAGGCGGTAAATCGTCTTCTCGTCGGATGCCATCACGATCTGGCTGTTGTCGACGTCGATCCGGCTTGGAATCGACGAGGAAACCACTGACGTAATCGAGTCGCACCACCATTCCGCCTGCGGGCTTTTGGCAGTGGTCTGGCGAAATGCCTCCCAGCTCATTTCCCTGCTTGGAATGCCGAAGATCGAGAATGGGGATCCGACGTCGCTTGGAATGATCATGGCGTCCGGCGGCAGATCCGAATCCGATTTCGCGAGGCGGTCGTCGGACGTCTTGATAATGATGGTCTTTTGCGGCCGAACGCTCGATTGCTCGGTTTGCTTGAGGTGACTGAATATTTCGAGACACATCTTGCGCGCACAGGCGATGATGTTCGGCGATGGATGATTTGCAAGTGCCAATTCCTGCTTTATCCTCGATATGTGTTCCTCCAGCGCGCGGAGGAATTTGACCATTGGATGGTTCTCGTCCACCTGCAGCGAGCGCTCGTATTCGGCCGCGTCGTTCTCGAGAGATTGTGGCGTAATTCCCAGCGACACGGTCAATCGATCCGCTGTGACGCCGATCGGGCCGCAGACCGAGATGGGCACGATTTTTCGGCCGACGAACTCCCAGTTCGGAGGCAGTTTCATGATGCCTTCGAAATATCCCACCTCAAACCCGGTGTAGCCGAAATTCGAACCCAGCCGCTTTGACTGAATCGGGACCAGGATATCGGTCTGGTCCAGCGTGCTCTTGACGGAGTCGCGGATATTGTCGCCGCCTTCAAAGGTCTTCTTGTCGAAGTTGATTTCTATGATGGTGGAGTCGAGAGCTGCCTGCAGACAGGTATGGATCGATCGCAGCAAGTCATCGTCGTCGTGGGAATAGCTTAGAAAAATAGTGAGCGTATTGCGTTTTGACATCGATACTCTCCAAACGCTTATGTGCCCGCAACCAGGCTTGGGCAGAGATGCCCGCAACTTGCCGCGAGGGGTCCCGAAGAATTGCTGGGCCGCTACCGCCTGCTCGGTCGAATGTGTCGCCCCCGGAACGGGTGACGAAACGTTCCATCCTCTCGCGACCGGCTCGGGTTTTGAAAACACCGGGACGCTTATGAAAATTCAGACCCGCCGTTCGGGTCGGCTTAAATGACGCAACCGTAGATCATGGCGGCCCGCATAGTCAACTCACGCAAATTGCCGCGCTGTCGCGGCATGGCCGACGCGGACGATGGGGCGGTATCGAGATCGCGGGTCCGATCCCGACAGGTTGAATCCGATCTGGAACGCCGGCCTCGAAGCCGAGATAGAGCTACTTCGCCTTGTCGTGGTTGGCGATGCCGATCGGCTTGTAGTCGTAGGTGGGATAGAATTCGGTGCGATAGACGCCCCAGGCCGAGGTCTCGAAAATGCGGTTGACCTCGCGAAGACGTGAGGCCGGCAGGCGCAGGGTGACGACCTGGCCCACCCCCATCATCACATACCAGCTCACGACCTCGACGCCCTCGGGCGGAAACGCCTTGTAAAAGCCCTGCTTCTCGAGCTGCGCATTGAGCTCGCCGAGCGGGCGCGACTGGTCGTGCTTGAGGAAGATGGTCAGCATGATCGCGTTGTCGGGCGTCGGCGTGGCTGATGCGGTCGGCGTTTGCGCGCCTGTCCCTGAATTGAATATCGCTGCCGACGCCAACACTGCCAGCGCCGTCAACAAAACCGTGCCGCGTCCCATCGCCGTCTCCTTTTTCATTGCGCTTGCAGAATTGTAGGCGGCGATGATCGCAGTTTCGTGGCGCCGGCGATACGTCACATCAGCGTGCCTGATATTCTCCCGAAATGTCCTTGCCGGTGTAGTCGGTCATCAGCACAGTCGCCATCGCGCCGGTGACAGCGCAGATCGCTATCGCGGTCGCGGATGGAGGAAGAAGTCGTGCCACTCGATCGCCGTGCCGATGGTGGGAGGCGATCACGACGCGGCGAAGCTGCACCTGATGTTCGGTCGCGGTGAGGGGATCGGACCGGGGCAGGTGGTTGCCATCGGCAGGCCGCTGCCCCGCGCCGCCAACTATGAAGTGAAACTGTGAAGTAAATCACATGCATCCCGCACCGCACACGGTATCGATGGCGTTACCCAATGCCGAAGGCGGGATCGATGTCGACGCGGCGAAAAATGGTGTGGTGGTTCCGGTTCGTGATGTCCGGCCGCTTCCTGGAAACCTTCCTGAATCTGCGCGGCCGGCGCCCTTAGCGTGGCGCCCTTGGGCGCGACATGATCAGGCGGTATTGATCAGCTTCTTGAACTGGGCCGCGCCGCTCGACACGGCGTCACCGGCCTTCCAGGCGAACGAGGTCAGTTTTCCCGCAAGCGAATCCTGGCTGCGCAGCCGGCGCGAGCCCAGCACGTGTCCGACCTGCGCCGGGAAGCGGCTGATTTCCGCCGCGACCAGCGCGGCGACAGCGTCCATCAATCCCTGCAGCCGCAGGCCCCACGCAGATTCGTCGAACTGATCGATGTTCCTCTTCAGTGCATATTCGATGTCGTACATGTCGGAGAGCAGGTCGCGCGCGATGATGACGCGGTTCTGCTTCAAGGCGATGCGCAGCGCCCTGCGGCCGTCGTCGATACGATCGAGCACCATCGGAATCGCGATCGCATAGGGCGTCGCCGCGACATCAGCGGCACTTCTCGACGCCGCCGCCTTGGTCGCGAGCCGGATCAGATGCCAGGGCGTCTTCAGCCGCTTGCCGATCATGCCGATCGCGAACGGTACCGCATCGGCGTGTTCCTTGCGGAACGCATCGAGCAGCGCCGTCATCTTCGCGACTTCGCCATTGTCGAATTTGGCGAATCTTTCCGGCAGCGCCTTGTTGAATTTCGCGATCCCGTCGCGGGCGCGCAACGCGATCATCATCTTGACGAGGTCGCCATAGGCCGAGCGGGCGGAGGTGTAGGTTGCAAGCCTGGCGCGGGTCATCTGGGCGGCAGTGGGATCGGACAGCGTGTTCTCGAGATATTTGACCACCTTGGTCTGGAATACCGAAACCGCCTGCTTCAATTCCTTTTTCTTGTCGGTGCCGATCAGGTTCCTCATCTGCGAGTTGAAGTCGCGCGCCATGGTCGGCAGCAGGTCGCGGGTACTCCATTCCCAAATCGGCACCAGCGAGGCGCGCGGGATCCGGCCGGGGCTGTCATAGTCCGGGACGCCCTCCATCAGGACGGGGTCGAGCGCGGCGTAGAAGTGAAAGGAAGGTTCGGCTTCCTTGTTCTGGGATGAACTGTCTTTGCGGAACTCAGCACGCAGCTTGGCCTGGATGTCGGCCGAGCCGGGCATCTCGACGCCGCACAGTTCCAGCCGCTCCAATTCGGTCAGCAGACAGCTTCGGGTCATGGGCGACAGCCGCTGCAGGAATTCCCAGATCCGGTCGAGTTGCATACGGGGGCCTGATTTTCCGCAAGCTGGTTTGGCGAAAACGGACCCGCTAACCGAGCGAGTATCTCGGTAGGGAAGCACAAAAACAGTTGGCGCCTGATTAAGAAGACTAATAGCGATCGAACAAATCTTCGCGCTCCGGGACGCCTGTTCTCGGTAGAATTACGGAATTTGGGTAAGCTTTCGCAACCTCTGCGGGATTGCGTGTATTTCGACGCAATTCCAACGCGTAATACGGGGTTCCCCGGTCACAATCCCCGTAGTCTTACGGAACGGAAAATTAACCATGGAACAGGATCATGCCCGTTAAATAATCAATATGTCACAGCAAGAAAACCTGCTCGCCGATTCGCATTTTTCGGACTGGGGCGAAGCCAACCCTCCGCTCGATGAGCGCGATATCGTGAGGTTGTCCGTAGCGCGCGCCCGCGCCATGGACGAGGCCGGCAATTCGATTGCGCGTCAGCTCAACGGGCCGCTGACGGCGCTCTTGCTCTACATGGAAGAGCTCAAGCACCACAGCCACCACTTTTCGCCCGACGCCGGCGAGCGCGATCACCTGCAGAAGGTGGTGCAGAACGCGCTGCAGCAGACCGAGCGTGTCTGTGCGATGGTCAAGGAGATCGCCGGGAATAACCCCGGTGTAGCGGCAGTGCTGGCGGCCAAGGGCGGATGGCAGGGGCGCACCGAGCGCGCGGCGGAGAACGGGCGGGCGGCGCCTGCCGTGCTGTTGTCGGATGCCGGCCAAAAGCCGCTCACCCGGCGCGAACGCGAAGTGCTGAACCTGATCAGCGAGGGTTACTCCAACAAGCAGGGCGCGCTGCGCATGCAGATCAGCCCGCGGACCTTCGAAAGCCACCGCGCCGAGGCGATGCGCAAGCTCGGCGCGCGTAACACCGCCGATCTGGTCCGTGCCGTGCTGCTGCATCCGATCGATTAGCGGCTGTTGCCGCCCGGCGAATCCCGGGCGAGGATTCGCCAAAACCCGCTCAGAGATAATCTTCCGCAAAGCTGTTGAAGCGAGGCCCGGGCCGCAACACGACCGGCCTGGCCTTCTGAGGCGCAGCGACCAGGGTGATAGTCCAGCGCGGCGGGACCGATGACGAATTTTCCAGCACCGAACGGACCAGGCCCGTGACCATGGTCCCGCCGGATTTGACCGTCGCGGTGCGGCCGTTGAACTGCGCGATACGGAAACGCCGGACTTCCTTCTGGTCCGCAGTCTCGTAAGTGAACATGAAGCTCTCCTGTGCCTCATGCGACTATCGTCGTTCATTCTTAGCCAGATATGAAGATCGAATGCCGTACTAGTACGGTTGCGCGGCGGGTGCGGCGCGTGTCGGCGCAGGCTGGCGGATGTTTTGAGGCCGGTGCGGGAGCCCGAATGGCGCAGGGCGCAGGGCTCGCCTCGCGAAAGGCTGGTCCCGGACTACTCGGCCGGTCCGAACACGGCTTCCATCTTGGTCTTCAGGGTCGCGGCGTTGAACGGCTTGACGATGTAGTTGCTGACGCCGGCCTTCTTCGCGGCGATGACGTTCTCCGTCTTCGATTCCGCCGTGATCATGATGAAGGGCGTCTTCGACAGCTCGGGGCTGGCACGGACCTCACGCAGCAGGTCGTAGCCGGTCATCGGCTCCATGTTCCAGTCGGAGATGACCAGGCCGTATTTCCGGGTCTGCATCTTGGCGAGCGCGGCCGAGCCGTCGCTGGCGTCGTCGACATTCTCGAAGCCGAGCTGCTTGAGCAGGTTGCGGATGATGCGGATCATGGTGTTGTAATCATCAACCACGAGGATCGGCATCGACAGATCAAAGGACATATCATTTTACTCCGCGAAGTCTCAAACGGCCGGACGCTGGCGAGACATTCGCATGCGGCGAATGGTTGGAAACTTTCGGAACTCGCGCTCGTCAGCATCGTGACAATTATCAGCGGTCTTTGAACAGCGCGTTAATTCCCGGCCGAATAAATCGCGGGCGGGCCGTAATAGTACGGAGGGGCATTCGCGCGCGATGCGTGCGCAGTTCAGCCGGCTCGACTAAGCGGCGAATCTTCCGGCGTGCAGCGCGGATTGAGCAGCCTGTCGTACTGGGACTTGACCGAGGCGTAGCATTCGCAGGCGGTCTTGCGGAGGCCTTCGATGTCGGTGATCTCGATATGGCCGCGGCTGTAGTGGATGAAGTTCGCCTGCTGCAGGGTGCTTGCGACCAGCGACACGCTGTTGCGCCGTGCGCCGATCATCTGTGCCATCAACTCCTGCGTTAGCACGAGCTTGCATCCGCCCGACAGATCGTGGGTCTGCAGCAGACAGCGCGCCAGTCGGGATTCCACGGTGTGGGAGGCGTTGCAGCCCGCGGTCTGTTGGACTTGCACATAGACCGCCAGTCCGTGGCGGATCATGGCCGCGCGGAAAGTCGGGCTGTGGTCGGCCGCCGCGCGCAGTCTCTCGATCTCGATGGCCGAGGCGGGGCCCGGCACCAGCACGACGGCGCTGTTGAGCGCGACCGGATCGCCGAGCGCGGAGAACACGCCGAAAATGCTTTGGCGGCCGATCATGGCGATCTGGACGTGCTCGCCGCGCGCCATGTCGACCACCAGCGAGATCACGCCCCGGTGTGGCAAATAGGCGCGCTTGAGCGTCTCGCCGACCGCGACCAGCACGAAGTCCTGAACGAGATCGACGGTACGCAGATGCGGACGGATCAATTCGAAATCATCCGCACCGAGCGAAGACAAAAACCCGTTCGGTGAACGAGGACTAGAATCCAAAGCCGTCTCCTGCCTTACGGGCAAAACAGGTCTCTGGGCCATCGGCGCCTATGCACATCAACAAACATGAGCCGCCAATATTTCGTTGGCAAGAAAAAATGGCAATTGGCACCAGTGCCGCACCCCGACTGCACGGTAGCAAGCCCGCCTGCCGGCCATCGAGAACGTCAACCGCAGTGACTCATTATCCGGTATAGCTATCTGATCAGGTGCAGATGCCTCGCCTTGACGGTGCGATAGCATTCGCACGCGGTCTCGCGCAGCGCCTCGAGGTCGGCGACTTCGATTTGTCCGCGGCTGTAGCGCAGCACGCCGGCCTCCTGCAGCGCATGCGCCACGATCGAAACCGCGTTGCGCTGAACGCCGATCATGCGGGCGAGCAGCTCCTGCGTCATCGGCAGGGTCTCGCCGTCCCAGAGATCGCGTGCACGCAACAGCCAGCGCGACAGCCGCTCTTCGACCGAATGCGATGCGTTGCAGGCGACCGATTGCTGCGCCTGCGCCAGCAGCGCCTGGCCGTGCCGGACCAGCAGGCTGCGGAATGTGGCGCTTTGCGCGACGATCGCCTTCAGCGGCGCGACGTTGAGGACAGAGGCCGTACCTGGGCACAGCACCACCGCATCCGTCAGCGCGATGCCGTCGCCGAGCGCCTCCAGCGCGCCGATCATTCCATCGCGGCCGACCATCGCGACCTCGACCGCCTGTCCTTCCGAGAGGCTGACCACCATCGAGACAATTCCGGAATGCGGCAGATAGATCTGGGTCAGCTCGCTTCCCGCTTCAACCAAGACAGCTTCTCGTGTCAATTCGACAATCTGAAGGTGTGGGCGCAAGGCTTCGAAATCTGCCGCGGGCAGTGTTTGCAACAGGCGGTTGGGCGGGCGTCGATCTGCAGGCATGAAATTTCCCGCCAGGCGAGCGGGGCTTCTGTCGGACTCTGATACCGGATGAAACTAGGAAACCTCGGCGTGCGATGCAATTGCGCAGGCTGCGGAGGCGTACGCGCGTTTTATACACGTTGGAGGGCAGACAGCTCGCTCCGTTTGCGGCGGGAATGAGATTCGTGCACTGATTCGCGTCTGAAAAGCCCAACGCAATCAATGCGGAGCCGTAAGCGCGCAGCGACGAGCGGAAGGAGACCGCTATGCGCCGTATTCTGGTCGTCGATGACGATCCGCATGTTGGCCAGGCCATTCGTGTCTGGCTTCAGCATCACGGCTTTCGCGTGTCGACCGCCGATGGCGGACCCAGCGGTCTCGCCGCGCTCGACCGCGGCACCTTCGATCTGATGATCGTCGATGTGTTCATGCCGCAGTTGCGCGGCTTCGAATCGATCCGGCTGTTTCACGAACGCGCGCCTGCGGTGCCGCTGATCGCGATTTCCGGTTGCGCCTTTGCGGAAGTGGAAACTTCCGCGCCCGAGTTCATCCGGCTCGCGACGCGGCTCGGCGCCACGCGCTGCCTGCGCAAGCCGTTCAAGCCCGCGACCCTGCTCGCCGTGATCGACGAATGCCTGAAGCAAGCCGAGCCGCACCGAAGGCAGGCCGCTTCGCTCGGCGCCGTGGCTGATGCGCTGTCCGAGGCGCTGTCGAAACACAAATCAGCGGAGACCATGGACATGTCTTCCGAGGCCGGGCGGCCGGGCCGCGTTGGAGGCAGGTTGTGATGGGTGGCAGTGCCGTATTTCCAACACCGCCGCGGCGACGGCGATTTGCGCCGCGGCTGGAGCAGCCGTTTGAAAGGGAGAATCGCGTGCAGCACGACTCGGGATTTTCCGGCCAATCAAAACAAAATGCGCCCCGGCGCGAGGACATGGCGCGCGTCCTTGTGGTGGACGACGATCCGATGGTCTGCATGGCCGTCGAGATCTATCTCGAGCGGCACCATTTCCAGGTAGCCATTGCCGATGGCGGCGAGGCCGGGCTTCGGGCGCTGGCGAACGAAGCGTTCGACCTGATGATCGTCGATATCTTCATGCCGCATATGCGCGGCTTCGAGTCGATCCGGATCTTCCACGAGCGGGCGCCGAACATCCCGTTGATCGCGATGTCCGGCTACGCCTTCGCCAATCTCAATACGCCCGCGCCCGACTTCCTCCGCATGGCGCTCGAGCTCGGCGCTTTACGCTGCCTGCGCAAGCCGTTCACGCCGGCGGCGCTGCTCACCGCGATCGACGAATGCCTCTCGGAGGCGCGGGCGCATCATCCGAACAAGGTGCAGTTGCGATAACCGCGCTTCCCGGGCCGACAGAGCCAAAAGGAGGCGACGTCGAACTCCCCGAAGTCCTTGTCTCCTGCGGCTGAAGCAGCGCGGACGGAACGGCTGCAAAGAGCCGCCATCGTCGGCCAGCTCATCGACGGCATTCTTCACGACTTCAACAATGTGCTGACCGTCATCATGGGGATGATCGATCTGCTGGCGCCGGCGGTTGCCGATGACCCGCAACTGGCAGGCGCGGCACGCTTGATCGATGAAGCCGCGACCTGGGGCGCCGCGCTGACCGCGCGCCTGCTCGCCTTTGTGCGGGGCCAGCCCGCAGAGCCGCGCAAGGTCGATGTCGTTCGACTGATCGACGAGGCGGTGCGGCTGCTGCGTCCGACGCTCGGGGGCATCGAGGTCATCGTTGCCGCGCACGCGCAGGCGCCGACGGCGCTGGCCGATCCGGGTCAGCTGATGGCGGCAATCCTGAGCCTTGCGATCACGGCGCGCAACGCCATGCCGGAAGGCGGCAAGCTCGTCTTCAGCGCGGGTCATGCTGAAGATGCGATGGTGGTGATCGCGGTCGATGCACATGGTTACGGGGAAGTTGCGCAACATCCTGAATTGATCTTTAGCGACGTCGGCATCAGCAGCGATTTCATCGTGCGGTGCGGCGGACGTCTCGATCTTTCCGCGTCAGCCGGTGAATGCGCGCGGGGCGAAATCCTCGTGCCGAAAGCGCGCGATGGTTAGCGGGGAGCTAAGCCGGCCGCGCGAAAACACCGGCTCGCGCTGACGCTTCCGACTTGATGAATCGCAATTGAATCAACGAACTCGCTGATGCGCGCCCGCGTTTCTCGCGTCGCGTTGCGCGCGCAATGCAACGCGGTCGGTTAGCGCGCGATTAGTATTAACAACGGTGGCGCAGGCGTTTCGGCAAACTGCGGCAGACGATTTAACCAACAGGTCACACCTGGAGAACAGTGTGGCACGGTCGCCGACAAGAACGTATCGGCGATGCGTCACTTGTGTCCCATCCAGAAGGAAAACAGTATGTCCGGTATCGTCCTTTCGGCGTCAGTTCGCCAGAACCTGCTCTCGCTGCAGTCGACGGCTTCTCTGCTCGCCACCACCCAGAATGACCTCGCCACTGGCAACAAGGTCAACTCCGCTCTCGACAATCCCACCAACTTCTTCACCGCCCAGTCGCTGAACAACCGCGCCAGCGACATCGGCAACCTGCTCGACTCGATCGGCAACGGCGTGCAGGTCCTGCAGGCCGCCAACACCGGCATCACCTCGCTGCAGAGCCTGGTCGCCAGCGCCCAGTCGATCGCCAACCAGGTGCTGCAGAGCCCGGTCGGTTACTCCACGAAGTCGAACGTGAACTCGAACGCGCTGACCGGCGCGAGCGCGACGAACCTGCTCGCTTCCGTGTCGAACGTGACCGGCAGCGTCGTCACCAACGACAACAACACGCCGGTGGCGATCAGCTCCTCGACCCTGCTGTCGGGCACCGCGGGCACCACGTCCAACGACCTCTCGGGCGGCTTCACCACCACCGATACGCTGACCGTGAACGGCACCACCTTCACCTTCGTGGCCGGCACTACCTCTACGGGCACCAGCATCGGCATCGGCGACAACGTCGGTGACCTGCTCAGCGCCATCAACGCGGTGACGGGCGGCAGCTCGTCGATCACCAACGGCGCCATCTCCCTCACCGGCGGCGCCAACGGCATCACGCTGTCCGGCTCCACTGGTGCTCTGGCCAAGCTCGGCCTCTCGGCCCAGGGTGACGGTCTCGCCGGTCAGACGCTGACCATTGCGGCGACGGGCGGCGGCACGGCGACCAGCCTGACCTTCGGCTTCGGGGCCAACCAGGTCTCGAGCCTGAACCAGCTCAACACGGCATTGGCGGCCAACAACCTCCAGGCCACGTTCGACTCCTCGAGCGGCAAGCTCAACATCGTCACCACGAACGATGCGGCCTCTTCGACGGTCGCAGCGATCAGCGGCTCGGCGTCTACGGCCACCAACGGGCTCTTCCACAGCGTGTCTGCTGCGGCGGGTCCGGTCGTCGATCCCAACTCGCAGGCCGCGCGTGCAAGCTTGGTGTCGCAGTACAACAACGTGCTGACGCAGATCAACACCACCGCGCAGGACGCGTCCTTCAATGGCGTCAACCTGTTGAACGGCGACACGCTGAAGCTGGTGTTCAACGAAACCGGCCGCTCGACCCTGAGCATCACCGGTGTGACGTTCAACACGGCCGGCCTCGGTCTCTCGACCCTGGCCTCGGGTACCGACTTCCTGGACAACTCGTCCGCGAACAAGGCGCTCACCTCGCTCTCGACCGCTTCCTCCACGCTGCGGTCGGAAGCCTCGACGCTGGGTTCGAACCTCTCGATCGTGCAGGTCCGTCAGGATTTCAACAAGAACCTGATCAACGTGCTGCAGACCGGTTCGTCGAATCTGACGCTGGCCGACACCAACGAGGAAGCGGCCAACAGCCAGGCGCTGTCGACCCGCCAGTCGATCGCGGTCTCCGCGCTTGCTCTCGCCAACCAGTCGCAGGCGAGCGTGCTGCAGCTGCTGCGCTGAGCCAGGCGCCGCACGACGACAAGATCCAGGCGGCGGGGCAAGCCCCGCCGCTTTCTACCTGAAATCTCTGGAAATGGATGGCGATCGGCCCGCCGCGCGCTGACTGGCGCAAACCGTCCGAAGTGGTCACGCAAGGCGCCGCGCACTCAGTGGAAGACGACGATGCCGCTCCGGGTCGAATTGAAACCGTTCGAACGCATCATCATCGGTGAGAGCGTCATCATCAATTCGGGCACCCGCACTTCCTTCCTGGTTGACGGCGAGACGCCCATCCTCCGCGAGAAAGACACCGTAACCGAAGAGTCTGCGGATACGCCGGCCAAGCGGCTCTATCACTGCGTCCAGACGATGTATCTGAAGAACGACGTTGCGCGCTACAAGGCATCCTATCTCGGCCTCATCACGGAGCTGCAGGAGAGTTGTCCGGCGGCAGGCGAATTGATCGCCGCGGTCAACCATCATGTCTCCACCGGCGCGCTCTACAAGGCGCTCAAGGAGATCAGGAAGCTGATGAAGCGCGAAGAAGAACGCTCCGCAGCGTGACGCGTGCCAGTGTCCCCGGTATCAGCGTATCCTTCCAGCACTCGCAAAAGCCCGCGAAAGACCCGGTGCGACGATGGCGTCGGCCGCTACCGTTTGTCCCTCCGTATTAGCACGGAGGAGGAAATTAACGGGAATGACAAACCGGCAAGGTTATCAATTGGAGAAGGGAATCCGTTGACCTTTCCCGGGCGTAAACCTTGCGCGCACAGCCCGAGAAAGATGCCCGGTCATCCCCGCCAAACCGGATGTCGTCCGGTCTGGCGCCATCACGCGGTTGCCAGTCGATCGCGGCGCGAATTTTTGGGTGCATTTCATGGATGATCTGTTGCGGGAGTTTTTGACGGAGACCAGCGAGAGCCTGGACACCGTCGACAATCAGTTGGTGAAGTTCGAGCAGGAGCCGAACAACGCCAAGATTTTGGACAACATCTTCCGGCTGGTTCACACCATCAAAGGCACCTGCGGTTTTCTGGGACTGCCGCGGCTCGAGGCGCTCGCCCACGCCGGCGAGACCTTGATGGGCAAATTCCGCGACGGCATGCCGGTCAAGGCGGAAGCCGTGACGCTGATTCTCGGCAGCCTCGACCGCATCAAGGAAATTCTGGCTGGCCTTGAGGCGACCGAATCCGAGCCCGAGGGCAACGACCACGACCTGATCAGCCAGCTGGAAGAGATGGTCGCGCGCGGCATCGCGGCAATGGCTGCTGAAGCTGCTGCTCCCGCGCCTGCGCCTGTGGTCGAAGCGCCGCCGGTCGTGCCCGCTGCTCCCGCCGTGCCGAAGGTGGCCCAGGGCACCCTGATCGATCAGACCCTCGAACGACCCTTGCGTCCCGGCGAAGTCTCGCTGGACGAACTCGAGCGCGCCTTCCGCGAGACCGCGATCGAAGTGGCGCCCGCCCCTGAAGCTGCACCCGCTCCGGCCCCTGTTGCCGAGCAGCCCAAGGCTCACGTCAAGGCAGAAGCCAAGCCTAAGGATATTTCAAAGGACAAGGCGAAGGAGGCCAAGGTGAAGGAAGCAAAAGCCGCCGCCAGCAAGGTCCCCGGCGACGCCGACATGCCCGAGGGCGACAAGGTCGCCAACCAGTCGATCCGCGTCAATGTCGACACCCTCGAACACCTCATGACCATGGTCTCCGAGCTGGTCTTGACCCGCAACCAGCTGCTGGAGATCTCCCGCCGCAACGAGGACACCGAGTTCAAGGTGCCGCTGCAGCGCCTCTCCAACGTCACCGCCGAGTTGCAGGAAGGCGTCATGAAGACGCGCATGCAGCCGATCGGCAATGCCTGGCAGAAACTGCCCCGCATCGTCCGCGACCTCTCGGGCGAACTCGGCAAGCAGATCGAGCTGGAGATGCACGGCGCCGACACCGAGCTCGACCGCCAGGTGCTCGACCTGATCAAGGACCCGCTCACCCACATGGTGCGCAACTCCGCCGACCATGGTCTGGAGACGACCGCCGAGCGCGCCGCCGCCGGCAAGCCGGAGCAGGGCACCATCCGGCTCTCCGCCTATCACGAGGGCGGCCACATCATCATCTGCATCGCCGACAATGGCCGCGGGCTGAACACCGAGCGGATCAAGGCGAAGGCGCTCCAGAACGGTCTCGTCAGCGAGGCTGAGCTGGAGAAGATGACGGAAGCCCAGATCCACAAGTTCATCTTCGCGCCCGGCTTCTCCACCGCCGCCGCCATCACCTCGGTCTCCGGCCGCGGCGTCGGCATGGACGTGGTCCGCACCAATATCGACCAGATCGGCGGCACCATCGACATCAAGTCGGTGGCCGGCGAGGGCTGCTCGGTCACCATCAAGATCCCGCTGACCTTGGCCATCGTCTCGGCCCTGATCGTGGAAGCCGCCGGCGACCGCTTTGCCATTCCGCAATTGTCGGTCGTGGAGCTGGTTCGCGCCCGCGCCAACTCTGAGCACCGCATCGAGCGCATCAAGGACACCGCGGTGCTTCGGCTCCGCAACAAGCTGTTGCCGCTGATCCACCTGAAGAAGCTCTTGAAGATCGACGACGGCTCGACCTCCGATCCCGAGAACGGTTTTATTGTGGTCACGCAAGTCGGCAGCCAGACTTTCGGCATCGTGGTCGACGGCGTCTTCCATACGGAAGAGATCGTCGTGAAGCCGATGTCCACAAAACTGCGCCACATCGACATGTTCTCCGGCAATACCATCCTGGGCGATGGCGCCGTCATCATGATCATCGACCCCAACGGCATTGCCAAAGCCCTCGGCGCCTCCGGCTCTTCCGCCCATGAGCTGTCCGAAGACCATGCCGCGGCGCACGCCTCCTCCGGCGAGCAGATGACCTCGCTCCTGGTGTTCCGCGCCGGCAGCGCCCAGCCCAAGGCCGTGCCGCTGGCGCTGGTCACCCGGCTGGAAGAGATCGCCGCCGACAAGATCGAGCTCTCGAACGGCCGCTACATGGTGCAGTACCGCGAACAGCTGATGCCGCTGGTGCAGATGGAAGGCATCGAGGTCCGCTCCACCGGCTCGCAGCCGATCCTGGTGTTCGTCGACGACAAGCGCGCCATGGGTCTGGTGGTCGACGAGATCGTCGACATCGTCGAGGAGCGCCTCAACATCGAGGTCGCCGGCTCCCGCGAGGGCATTCTGGGCTCGGCCGTGATCAAGGGCCAGGCTACCGAGGTGATCGATGTCGGCCACTTCCTCCCGATGGCGTTCTCCGACTGGTTCACCCGCAAGGAGATGAAGCCCTCGTCCATGGCGCAGTCGGTCCTTCTGGTCGACGACAGTGCCTTCTTCCGCAACATGCTGGCGCCGGTGCTGAAAGCCGCCGGCTACCGGGTGCGCACCGCACCGAACGCCCAGGAAGGGCTCTCGGCGCTGCGCTCGGGTCAGACCTTCGATGTGGTGCTGACCGACATCGAGATGCCCGATATGAACGGCTTCGAGTTCGCCGAGACCATCCGCGCCGACCAGCATTTGAACCAGGTGCCGATCATCGGCCTGTCCTCGCTGGTGTCGCCGGCCGCGATCGAGCGCGGGCGGCAGGCCGGCTTCCACGACTATGTCGGCAAGTTCGACCGTCCCGGCCTGATCGCGGCGCTGAAGGAACAGACCGCCGAGCTGGACCGGGCGGCTTGAGCAGCGGCCCAAGGAGAACGTAAATGAGCAAGAAAGAAACCACCGAGGGCCTGGTCGCCGAATACGTCACCGCCATGATCGGCGGGCAGCTGTTCGGCCTGCCGATCTCCCGCGTCCAGGACGTGTTCATGCCGGACCGGCTGACCCGCGTGCCCTTGTCGTCGTCCGAGATCGCGGGCGTATTGAACCTGCGCGGCCGCATCGTCACGGTGGTGGACATGCGCGCCCGGCTCGGGCTGCCCAAGGCCGATGACGGCAAGCCGCCGATGGCGGTCGGCGTCGACCTGCGCGGCGAGTCCTATGGCCTGCTGATCGACCAGATCGGCGAAGTGCTCCGTCTGGCCGAGGACAGCAAGGAAGAAAACCCCGTCAACCTCGATCCCCGCATGGCCAAGCTCGCCGGCGGTGTCCACCGTCTCGACGGCCAGCTCATGGTCGTCCTCGATGTCGATCGCGTGCTCGAACTGGCAACCAAGACCTCGCTCGCGGCATAACGGGGCAAATGAACAAGCAGGGAGAAGGCGAAAATGAAAACATGCCTTGTCGTCGATGACTCCGGCGTCGTGCGCAAGATCGCGCGGCGCATTCTCGAAGAAATGGGTTTTGAAATCATCGAGGCCGAGGACGGCGACCAGGCCCTCGAATTTTGCAAGCAATCCCTGCCCACGGCAGTGCTGCTCGACTGGAACATGCCGGTGATGGACGGCTACGAGTTCATCACCCTTCTGCGCCGCATGCCCGGTGGAGACAAGCCCAAGGTGGTGTTCTGCACTACCGAGAACGGCATGGATCATATTGCGCGCGCGCTCGCGGCGGGCGCCGACGAATACATCATGAAGCCGTTCGACAAGGACATCGTTGCGGATAAATTCCGGGAAGTCGGGCTGGTTGAGGTCACATTGCCTCAAACCATCTGATCCTTCAGTCTTGCCCTTGAGAGGCCCTCAGTGAACCCGCCCGATTACGAGTACCTGCGCAAATTGCTGAAAGACCATTCCGGTCTCGATCTGTCTGCGGACAAGCAATATCTGATCGAGAGCCGCTTGTTGCCGCTCGCGCGCAAGGCAGGGCTCGCCGGTCTGCCCGAACTCGTGCAGAAGATGAAGGGCGGCTCGCCCGCGTTCATCGCCCAGGTGGTCGAAGCCATGACCACCAATGAGACGTTCTTTTTCCGCGACAAGATCCCTTTCGATCATTTCCGCGATACGATCATGCCGGAAATGCTGCGGGCGCGGGCGGCCCGGAAGACCCTGAGGATCTGGTGCGCCGCCGGCTCGACCGGACAGGAGCCCTATTCGATCGCGATGTGCCTGAAGGAGATGAGCGCGGCGCTTACCGGTTGGCGCATCGAAATCCTCGCCACCGACCTGTCGCAGGAAGTGCTGGAGAAATCGCGGGCCGGCATCTACAGCCAGTTCGAGGTGCAGCGCGGCCTGCCGATTCAGCTGCTGGTGAAATACTTCAGGCAGATCGGCGAGCTCTGGCAGATCAACGCCGACATCCGCGCGATGGTGCAGCATCGCCCGCTCAATCTGCTGCACGACTTCTCGCAGCTCGGCCACTTCGACGTGATCTTCTGCCGTAACGTGCTGATCTATTTCGATCAGGACACCAAGACCAACATCTTTGGCCGGCTGGCCCGGCTCATCGAGCCCGACGGCTTCCTGGTGCTCGGCGCCGCGGAGACGGTGGTCGGGCTCACCGAGGCGTTCAAGCCGGCCGGCGACCGGCGCGGTCTCTACCGTCCCGGCGATTTGCGCGTGCCGGTGGCAAAGTCTGCTGCTTCCTCCATGGCCGCGCCAAAACTGACCGCAATGGCGGCGGGAGGCTAGGCGATGTCGGAAGAGAGCAAGAGTACCGATCGCGTCACCTTCAGCCGCGGCTATGATGTCTGCATCATGGCCATCGATGGCACCTGGCGGCGCGACTGCCAGCTCAACGCGATCTCCGACAACGATGCGGTCCTGACCCTGGAAGGCTCCATCCAGGGGCTCAATCTCAAGGAGTTCTTCCTGCTGCTGTCGTCGACGGGCCTCGCTTATCGCCGCTGCGAGCTGGTGCGCGTCAACGGCACCGAAATGGACATCCAGTTCCTGAAGGGCAAGAACAAGAAGAAGCCGCGTGGCTCCTCGCACGGCCAGGACGCCGCCTGACGTCTCTCGGAAACCGCCCAGGCGGATCAATCGCACCTACTTCACAATGCGGTGAAGCCCAACGCCGCGCACTTCGGCCTTTGGATTGCCGCCGTTTTTTTGCAATGCCGAAGGATTGCGCCGCGCGGCAACGCGCCGCCTCAATCGGCCGTGGGCGGAATCGAATGGTGCCCGGACGCCCTGGCGTCGAGCCGGGAACTGCAGGCGGTGCCAAGACTTGTATTGCAGGCGTTCAACGCGCAGGATGCCCTGATAAATTGTGGCGTGACATCGTCGAGCACGATCACGTCGGCTTGGCGCTGATCGCTGGGCGATGCCTCTCGGGCGATCGCCGCCTCGATCCGATTGATGCCGGGTTGCATATGCTCGACCGGGGAGATCAGGTCCGAGACGATCGCCCCGAAACAATTGTTGCGTTCTTCACTGAGCTCCGCTTCGTTCGCTGCTTGATGCATGGTTGTTCTCCCTTCGCGCAGCTAGTCAGGTCGCGCTACTTGTGGGTTAAGTGCTTGTCCCGTACAAATACGGGAAGGTCGATTCCGCTCCGGGTGCTAGGATTCGGAGAGTGCGCGTCATGATGATGATTCATTGGCGAGGATGATGGCACATGGCTGAGAAAGCGGCGTCCCGCGGCGAAATATTTGTGGTCGACGATGATCCCGCCGTCCGCGACACCTTGTCGATGGTGCTGTCTGCGGGCGGTTATGAGGTGATCTGCTTTGCCGACGGCGCAGCACTGCTCGCGGTGGCGCGTGGCCGAACACCGTCTGCGATCCTGCTCGACGTGCACATCCCCGGCAAATCCGGCCTCGATATTCTCCGGGAGCTGCACGGCGAGGATTATCCCGCGCCGATTTTCATGATCTCCGGCCAGGGCGATATCACGATGGCGGTCTCCGCCATCAAGAATGGCGCGCTTGATTTCATCGAGAAGCCGTTCCGCGGCAGCGAGATCGTGGCGCGGCTGGACGAAGCGATCGGAGCCTATGCACGACGGCAGACACAAAACGCCGCCTTCTCCAATATTGCCACGCTGCATTTCCCTGGCCGCGAGCCTTTGACGCGCAGGGAGCGCGAGGTGCTGGAGCAATTCACCACCGGCGCCTCCAACAAGGAAGCCGGGCGCACGCTCGGCATCTCACCGCGCACCATCGAGGATCACCGCGCCAACATCATGAAGAAGCTCGGCGCCAAGAATGCCGCCGATCTCGTGCGCATCGTCATGACCGCGCAGCAGCGCGCGTCGTGATCTCCTCCTGGCCGGGCTAACCGTCCAGCGCGGTGCGGATCATGCGGGCGAGGTCCGATTTCCGGTAGGGCTTTGCGAGCAGCAGCACGCCTGCGTCGAGCCTGCCGTGATGAATGACGGCGTCCTCGGTATAGCCCGAGGTGTACAATATCTTCAGCCCCGGCCGGTGCTTCGAAATCTCGTCGGCGAGCTGCCGGCCGTTCATTGAGCCCGGCATGACCACGTCGGTGAACAGGAGATCGAACTTCGCGTCGCTCTGCAGGATCGCGAGCGCCGCGTTGGCGTTGGCCGCATCGTGGGTGACGTAGCCGAGCGAATGCAGCTGTGCCAGCACATAGTCGCGCACCAGCCGGTCGTCCTCGACCACCAGGATGGTTTCGTGCCCGCCTTCGATCTCGCCGTCCGAACCCGTGTCCGACAGCGCCGCCGCCCCCGTGCCGGGCGGCAGGTACATCCGGATGGTCGTGCCCTGGCCCTCTTCGCTGTAGACCTTGATGTGGCCCGCCGACTGCTTGATGAAGCCGTAGACCATGGAAAGGCCAAGGCCGGTGCCCTTGCCCGGGCCCTTCGAGGTGAAGAACGGGTCGAACACGCGGTCGAGGATCGCCGACGGAATGCCATAGCCGGTGTCGCTCACGGCGATCATGACATAGGCACCGGGCCGCACATCGTCGTTCTGGCTGGCATAGTTCTCGTCGAGATAGGCCGAGCCGGTTTCCAGGATCAGCTTGCCGCCGCCCGGCATGGCGTCGCGCGAGTTCAGCGCCAGGTTGATGATGGCGGTCGCGAGCTGGCTGGGATCGACGGTGGCGACGCAGCTTTCGTCCTTGAATACCGATTCGATTTCGACGTGTGCGCCGAGCGTCGGCCGCAGCAGCTTTGCTGTGTCGATGATCAGCTGGTTGATGTCGGTCTCGCGTGGCTGCAGCGGCTGCCGCCGTGCAAACGCAAGCAAATGCTGGGTGAGATCGGCGCCGCGGGCGGCGGCCTCGTCGATCATTTTGGTGATGGCGGCAAGCTGCGGCTCCTTGGCGACGGCGCCCGCCAGAATCTCGATGGTACCCGTAATGACGGTCAGGATGTTGTTGAAGTCATGGGCGATGCCGCCGGTGAGCTGGCCGATCGCCTCCATCTTTTCGGACTGGCGGATGCGCTCCTGCGCCGCGATCTTGTCGGTGAGGTCGCGGACGAACCCGTTGAACACAAAGCCGTTGCGGGTCCTGAGCGCGCTGACGCTCAATTCGCCAGTAAATTCGGTTCCGTCGCGTCGTCTGATCCGGACGTCGTGGCGTGGATGTCGGACCTGCTCCAGCCCGGAAAGCAGGAAGCCTTTCAGGGCTTCTCGGATCGGTCCTTCATCCGGTGCGCCCATCAGATCGAATGCGTTCTTCCCGAGCGCCTCCTCGCGTGACCACCCGAGCATGGTCTCGGCTTGCGGATTCCAGTCCCGGATGGCGCCACGTTGGTCGACCTGGACGAAGGCGTCGATCGCACTGTTGATGATGCCGCGCGCCAGCTGCTCGCTTTCCTGCAACGTCTCCCGCGCCCTCGTGCTCTCGGTCATGTCGCGGCCGACATAGAAGTGGCGCTTGACCGGCTCCGACCAGGCGCCCATCCAGGACAGCGTCACCACGCGCCCGTCCTTGTGGATGTAGCGCGAATCGCGGTTGCGGACCTGCTCGCCGCGCCGCGCGGCGCGCATCTCCTCCCGTGCCTGCTCGAGGTCGCCGGGGTGGAGGAACTCGATCGCGTTGTGGCCGATCATCTCCTCCGGCCGGTAGCCCAGAATGTTTTCGACGCTGGGGCTGACCTGCACCAGGTAGCCCCTCGAGTCGCTGATCAGGATCAGGTCCTGCGAGGCCTCGAAGATGCGCCGGCGCTCTTCGAGCGCGGCGGCCTTCGCGTTGGCTTCCGCGATCGCCCGCGCGAAGGCGCGCGCCAGCACGCCGGTCTCGCCGCCGGCATCGACAGGAATCGGAATCGCGTCCTTGCGGCCGATGCTTTCTACCGCGGCCGTCAGCCGCAGGATCGGCCGGGTCAGCGAGCGCGCGACGATGATCGCCAGCACCGCCGCGCACAGCATCGCCACCAGGCCAACGAGCAGTGAGGTGTTGCGGACGGCGAGGGCCGGCGCCATGAACACGGTATTCGGCACGGTCTCGATGACGCCGACCCACTGCCTGCCGGCCAGCAGCGTCGGCGCCAGCGCGACGCCGTTTCGTCTGCCGTCGGCGCCGATTGCGACCCGCGCGGTGCTTTGCATCGCGTCGACCGCGTCCGCAAGATAGGGCATGTCATTCTGCCAGCTGCCTTCTGCGGCGGAACGCGCGGCGAACTCGCGCGCCGGATCGGGATGAACGAGATAGTTGCCGTGGGCATCGACGACATAGACTTTCTCGCCGGGCCGGGCCGAAGCGCGGACGCGGTCCAGCGCCGGGCGTATGTCGACATTGACGACGACGATGCCGAACGGTTTGCCGTCCGCCGCCAGCACGGGTCTGGCAATTCGTATTGTCGGCACGCGTGGCGTTTCAATCACGCCGTCTTCTTCGTTCAAACTGACGGGCGAGACGTAGACCTGATCGAAGGGCAGGTTGATGGTGTCGCGAAAATAGGGGGCATCGCCGACCTGGCGCAGCTCGGCGTCCGGGACGATGCGGACCGCGTCGTTCGGGCCGGAGCGGTCGACCCGGACGATTTCCCTGTGGTTGTCGGCTATGCCGATCAGCCGCAGCGAATAGGCTGGCTTGAGGGCCATCTGGGCGGCCAGCCGGCCCTCCAGCCGCTCGCGCCAGACTGCCTCCGTAGTGTGATCTTCCGGATCGATCCCGCCGTTGAGGCGGGCGCGTATCAGCCCGGCAATGGCCGCAAGGTTGGCGAACGTCGTGACATCGCCCGGCGCGGTGCGGACGCGGGATTCGAGATCGGCTGCGACGAAGCGCGAATGGGTTTCGATGCGGTCGAGCACGCGCGGCATCACCGCCTGCTCCACGCTGCGATAGCCGAGAAACCCGACCGCAAATACCGTGATCGCCACCAGCAGGATCATGGCGATCGCAAGCCGGGCCGTCAGTGTCAGGCCTGCGGCGGCCCCGGGGATTTCTGCTTGCTTGCTGTCCGACGCAACGGCCGCGGCGCGCTCGGCGTCAGCGACCTTGGCATCAGCAACCGGAAGCAGCATCATGATCCCGCGCGTTGAGACAGCTTTCGACCTTGGCCAATAGCTCCGCCGGCCGGAACGGTTTCGGTAGGCTCGAAATCGCGCCAAGCTTCAGCGCCATCGCCAGAAAGTCCGGCCCGGCGCCGGCGTCAGGCACCAGCGGCCGGCCGGAGATCACGATAATCGGCACGGCCGGCCTGAGCCGGCGAATATGCCGCATCGTCTCGAACCCATCCATACCCGGCATGAAAATATCGAGAAACAGCAGATCGAAATCACCGGTTTCGAATGCCGCAATGCCTTTTTGGCCATCGCCGGCGACCGCCACGCTGTGGCTCGCCCGTTCCAAAAGCAAGCGGAGCGTCATCTGTACGGCAGCGTCGTCGTCGACGACCAGGATCTTCGCCAAGGCCCGTTTTCCTAACCCGACGTGAATCAATGGCAACGGCAGGTTGCAGAAATTGTGCCCGATCCCCGGGCTTAGGCAAGCGTTTCCTTGATTTTGCCTTTATTCGCCGAGGCCATATGCATGATTCCGGGCAGAGATGCGCAAAACCAAGGCCGGCCGCGGGGCTGGTTCCTTCAGGTGCTTCCCGCCATCGGCCGGGCTTGCCCGGCGCGGAGTGCCTGTGACATGACCTGACTAGTGCCCACTTTCCGAAGTTCGTACACCGTTGCCGCAACCACTCTTACGAACTTCGGAAAGCCATGGGCACTAGCAAACTAATGATTCCAGTGCCGCTTTTCGATTTGAATTCCCTGGGTTCATTTCGCCGCTTGCGGTGCAGGGACTTCAAATCGGCGGCACTGGTCTCGAAGGGGTGGTCAGGATGACAAATAAGCACAAGAAGAAACCGGAAACGCTGCGCAGCGCGCGCTGGTTCGCGCCCGACGACCTCAGGGCCTTCGGCCACAGATCGCGCGCGATGCAGATGGGCTACGCCCCGGAGGAGTGGAAGGATCGCCCGCTGGTCGCGATCCTCAACACCTGGTCGGAAGCGCAGCCCTGCCACATGCACTTCAAGAGCCGGGTCGATGACGTCAAGCGCGGCATCCTGATGGCGGGCGGCCTGCCGGTCGAGCTGCCGGCGCTGTCGCTGTCGGAATCGCTGTTGAAGCCGACCACCATGCTCTACCGCAATTTACTGGCGATGGACGCGGAGGAACTGCTGCGCGGCCATCCCGTTGACGGCGTGGTGTTGATGGGCGGTTGCGACAAAACCACGCCGGCGCTGCTGCTCGGGGCTACCAGCATGAACATCCCCGCGATCTATCTGCCGGCGGGGCCGATGCTGCGCGGCAACTGGAAGGGCAAGACGCTGGGCTCGGGCTCGGACGCCTGGAAATACTGGGACGAGCGGCGCGCCGGAAAGATCTCCGACGAGGACTGGGTCGATGTCGAGGCCGGCATCGCGAGGAGCTACGGCACCTGCATGACCATGGGCACCGCCTCGACCATGACCGCGATTGCGGAATCGATCGGCATGACCTTGCCGGGCGCGTCCTCGATTCCCGCCGCCGACGCCAACCACATCCGGATGGCCAGCGAATGCGGCCGCCGCATTGTCGAGATGGTTTGGGAGGATCTGACGCCGAAACAGATCCAGACTCGCAAGGCTTTCGAGAACGCGATCGCGGTGGCGATGGCTATGGGCTGCTCGACCAATGCGATCATCCACCTGATCGCGCAGGCGCGCCGGGCCGGGCAGGACATCGGCCTCGACGATTTCGAGAAGGCGAGCCGCAAGGTGCCCGTGATCGCCAACGTCAGGCCGAGCGGCGACAAATATCTGATGGAGGATTTCTTCTATGCCGGCGGCCTGCCGGGGCTGATGAGCCGCATCAAGGAGCACCTGCATCTGGATTGCGTCACCGTGACCGGAGAGAGCTTGGGCGAGAACATCGCGCGCGCCGAGGTCTACAATGACGACGTGATCCGCACCGTGCAGGATCCGATCTACAAGGAGGGAGCGCTGGCGGTGCTGAAGGGCAACCTTGCGCCGGACGGCTGCGTTATAAAACCTTCCGCCTGCGAGCCGCGTTTCCTGAAGCACACAGGTCCTGCGCTGGTGTTCGACGATTACCCGTCGATGAAGAAGGCGGTCGACGATCCCGATCTCGATGTCACGGCCGATCACGTGCTGATCCTGCGCAACGCCGGCCCGCAGGGCGGACCGGGCATGCCGGAATGGGGCATGCTGCCGATCCCGACAAAACTGGTGAAGCAGAGCGTGCGCGACATGGTGCGGCTGTCGGATGCCCGCATGAGCGGCACCAGCTACGGCGCCTGCATCCTGCACGTGTCGCCGGAATCGTTCGTCGGCGGGCCGCTGGCGCTGGTGCAGAATGGCGACATGATTACGCTCGATGTCGCAGCGCGCACCATCAATCTCGATGTGAGCGAGGCGGAACTGGCGAAACGCCGCGCCGCCTGGAAGCAGCCGGAGCGGCGCTTCGAACGCGGCTATGGCTGGATGTTCTCGAAACACATCATGCAGGCCAACGAAGGCTGCGATTTCGATTTCCTCGAGACCGGTTTTGGCAAGCCGGTCGACGAGCCCGCGATTTACTGACTCAACCCGTCGTTCCGGGGCGCGCGACGCGAGCGCCCGGAATGACAAGGGAACAAAAGTCATGTCAAAACTCAGCGACGCCACCCGCAACAAGCTCAAGACCGTCTCGACCGCCACGGTCGCGACCGCCTTGTTCAAGCGCGGCCTCCGCATCCAGTGCATTCAGGACGTGCATCCGCTGAGCCCGGACCAGCCGACGCTGGTCGGCGAGGCTTTCACCTTGCGCTACATGCCGGCGCGCGAGGACCTCAACAAGCTCGACGTGTTCCGCGACCGCTCCCATCCGCAGCGCAAGGCGATCGAGGAGTGTCCGCCCGGCGCCGTGCTTGTCATGGACAGCCGCAAGGACGCGCGCGCGGCGTCCGCCGGCGCGATCCTGGTGACGCGCCTGATGCAGCGTGGTTGTGCCGGGGTGGTCACCGATGGCGGCTTCCGCAATTCGGCCGAGATCGGAAAGCTCGGCTTTCCCGCCTATCACCACCGGCCGAGCGCGCCGACCAATCTGACGCTGCACCATGCGATCGAGATCAACGTGCCGATCGGCTGCGGCGACGCGCCGGTGTTTCCGGGGGATGTGATCCTTGGCGACAGCGATGGCGTCATCGTCATCCCCGCGCATCTCGCTGACGAGATCGCGGACGAAACCTTCGAGATGACGGCGTTCGAGGATTTTGTCGCGGAGGAGGTGGGCAAGGGCCGCGGCATCTTCGGCCTATATCCCGCAACCGACGAGCAGACGCTGAAGGATTTTGCGGCGTGGCGGAAGGCGAAGGGAAGATAGCTAGCGCTGCACACACCGCCGTCGTCCTGGGGAAAGCCAGGACCCATTACCCCAGGAAGAAGTTTGGCGAAAACTCGTAGTTAAGCGGCCGTGGGACTGTCACCGTGTGCTGCCGATAGACCTCGCGGTATGGGTCCCGGCCTTCGCCGGGACGACAGCGAGTAGGCGATGCCGGCGCGCTTCCCTCACAACATCCCCGGCCGAAATAGCCTGCGCCACTTCCGCGTCTCGTTGCCCGAGATCATGAACTCGCCGTCGCCGCGATAATGAATCGTCTTCGGCAATTTCGGCGAGGTCGCGACATGCGCCTTCACCACCTCGAACACGAACACATTGTATTTCTGCACCCAGCCGGCATCCGTAAGCTCGCATTCGAAATTGGCATAGCATTCGTCGATCAGCGGCGCTCGCACATGTGTGCCGGGCTTCGGCGTCAAGCCGAACTCGGCGAATTTGTCGATGTTGCGCCCTGACGTGTTGCCGATCTTCACCACGGTTTCGGCAATGTCGACGGTCGGGATGTTGATGACGCATTGCTTGCTCTGGCGGACCAGATCGAAGCTGTGGTTGCCGCCCGAGATGAGGCAGGTGACCAGCGAGGGCGAAAACTCCATCACCATGTGCCAGCCCATGGTCATGATGTTGGTCTCGTTCTTGTGCGCGGAGCTCACCAGCACGATCGGTCCAGGCTCGAGGATGTCGCGGGTGGGGAAGTCTTTCTTGGTATAGCGCGGCATGGTTGTCTCCCGTTCCCCGGACGCAGCGCGGCGCGTGAGCGGTGCGCTGCAGATCCGGGGTCCATGATGCCATAGGTCCCGGCTCTGCGTCGCACCACTTCATGATGAGTCGCGTTCGGGACACGAGAGCGGCTACGCCCCCGCCTTCTCCGCCATCCCGACCGCCCACAGCGCGAACGCATAAACAATCGCGACCTCGTCGAGCCGGTTGAAGCGGCCCGACGCGCCGCCATGGCCGGCGCCCATGTTGGTGCGCAGCAAGACCGGCCCGCCGCCGGTCATGGTGGTCCGCAGCCGCGCGATCCATTTCGCCGGCTCCCAATAAGTGACCCGAGGATCGGTAAGCCCGCCCATCGCGAGGATCGCGGGATAGTCCTTTGCCGCGACGTTGTCGTAAGGTGAGTAGGACAGGATGGTACGAAAATCCCTTTCGCTTGCAATCGGGTTGCCCCATTCCGGCCATTCCGGCGGCGTCAGCGGCAGGCTGTCGTCGAGCATGGTGTTGAGCACGTCGACGAACGGCACCTCGGCGACGATACCGGCGAACAACTCGCCGGCGCGGTTCGCCACCGCGCCCATCAGCATGCCGCCGGCGCTGCCGCCATGGCCGACAATGCCCTTGGCGCTGGTGTATTTCGCATCACACAGCGCACGGGCGCAGGCCGCGAAATCATCAAAGCTGTTGGTCTTCTTCTCGCGCTTGCCGTCGAGATACCAGCTCCAGCCCTTGTCGGTGCCGCCGCGAATATGCGCGATGGCGTAGACAAAGCCGCGATCGACCAGCGACAGCCGGTTGGCGTTGAAGGAGGCCGGCATCGCCATGCCGTAGGAGCCGTAGCCATAGAGCAGCAGTGGCGCCTTGCCGTCGCGGACAAAATCGCGGCGATGCAGCAGCGAGATCGGCACCTCGGCACCATCATGCGACGTCGCCATGATACGCGTCGTGACGTAATCGGCCGGGTCATGGCCGGAGGGAATCTCCTGACGCTTGCGCAAGGTGCGCGTGCGCGCCACCATGTCGTAGTCAAAGACTTCCGAGGTCGTCGTCATTGACGAATAGGCAAAGCGCAAATTCGTCGTGTTGAATTCGTAGGAGCCCATGGTGTCGAGCGAATAGGCCGCCTCGTCGAAGGCGATGGCGTGCTCTTCATTCTTCGTGAGATCGCGAATGATGATGGAAGGCAGCGCGTTGGCGCGCTCCAGCCGCACCAGATGGCCTGCATAGAGATCGTGCTCGAGGATGTAGATGCCCTTGCGATGCGGGATCAGGTCGCGCCAGGTCTTGCGCGCGGGCGAGGCGAGCGGCGCGCTGACGATCTTGAAGTCGATCGCGTCATCGGCATTGGTGAGGATGAACAATTCATCGCCGCGGTCGGCAATCGAATATTGCACGCCTTCCTCGCGCGCGGCGACGAGGCGCGGCGGCGCGTCGGGACTTTCGAGATCGATCAGCCGCTGCTCGGAAGTTTCGTGGTCGCCGCCGGCGATCACGCAAAATCGCCCGCTGGTGCTCTCATGCAAATGCGTGAACCAGCCGGTGTCCTGCTCCTCATAAATCAGCGCATCGTCGGCCTGTTTCGTGCCCAGCCGATGCCGCCATACCTGCCGCGGGCGATGGTTGTCGTCGAGCATGACGTAGAAGAAACTCCTGCCGTCCTTGCTCCACACCGCCGTGCCGTCGGTTTCCTCGACCAGATCGTCGAGATCCTTCCCGCTCGCCCAGTCGCGCACGCGCAACGAGAAATATTCGGAGCCCTTGGTGTCGGCGCTCCACGCCTGCAGGCTGTGGTCGGGCGAATGCCGGCTGCCGCCGAATTTGAAATACTCGCAGGTCTCCGCGAGCTGATCACCGTCGAGCACGATCTCTTCCGCACCGCCATGGCGTGGCATGCGGCCGAACAGCTCATGCTGCCCGCCCTCGCGGAATTTGCGGAAGTAAGCGTAATCGCCGTCCGGCGACGGCACGCTGGAATCGTCCTCCTTGATGCGTCCGCGCATCTCCGCGACCAGCTTCTTCTGCAGGGCACCGGTGTGCCCGAGCAGGCTCTCGGTATAGGCGTTTTCCGATTCGAGATATTTGCGGATATCGCGATCAAGCGCGCTGGGGTCGTGCAGCACCTCCTGCCAGTTTGCGTCCTTCAGCCAGGCGTAGTCGTCGGTGACGGTGATGCCGTGGGTCGTGAAGGTATGCGGCCGGCGCGGCGCGACGGGTACTTTGTTGGTCTTGTTCACGCGATCCTCGTTCGGTCTGCGTCTCACTCGTCATGCGCGGGCTTGACCCGCGCATCCATCGAAAAAGCTTCTCTCAAGGTGATGGATTGCCGGGTCAAGCCCGGCAATGACGACGGGTGTGTTGATAGTCCGTTGCCTTATATCGGTTCCGCGGGCGGAATTACCAGAAGGGCGAAACAGGGGAGGGTTGTTGGCGGCTTGTGGGTGTGGTTGGTAACCAAAATGCTCTTCAATTCCCATGCCTTTATCTTCCTGTTCCTGCCGGCTGTTCTGCTCGGCACCTTTGCGCTGGGCCGGCTCGGCCATCTCGCCGCGGTCATCTGGCTCGCTCTGGCCTCGCTCGCCTTCTATGCGTTCGGCAACTGGCAGTTCGTGCCGCTGCTGATGGCCTCGATCGCGTTCAATTACGCCGTCGGATACCTGCTGATCGAGAAGAAGTTGCGACCCGCGGCTCGGCGCGCCGCCTTGATCGCCGGCGTCGGCGGCGATCTGCTGATTCTCGGCATCTTCAAATATGCCGGCTTCTTCGCTGCCAATCTCGATGCGGTGTTCGGAACGAGCCTGACGGTCAACATCCTGCTGCCGGTCGGCATCTCCTTCTACACCTTCACCCAGATCGCGTTTCTGGTCGACGCCTACCGCCGCAATGTCGCGCGCTACGCGTTGCCGCATTACGCGCTGTTCGTCACCTGGTTCCCGCACTTGATCGCGGGTCCGATCCTGCACCACCGCGACATGATCCCGCAGTTCGAGCGCGCGGAGATCAGGCGGCCGGACGCGCATCTGATCCTGTGCGGGGTGATCATGTTCGCGATCGGCCTGTTCAAGAAGACCTGCCTCGCCGATGGCATCCAGCCGCTGGTGGCACTGGCCTTCGGCGCGCTGGCGCCGTCCTTCGACCACGCCTGGATCGGCGCGCTCGCCTACACCTTCCAGCTCTATTTCGACTTCTCCGGCTATTCCGACATGGCAATCGGGATTTCGTTGATGTTCGGCGTGTTCCTGCCGCTCAATTTTGGTTCGCCTTACAAGGCAAGCAGCATCATCGATTTCTGGCGGCGCTGGCACATGACGCTGTCAAAATTCCTGCGCGATTATCTCTACATCCCCCTTGGCGGCAACCGGCGCGGCCGCGTGCTGCGCTATGTGAACTTGATGGTCACCATGCTGCTCGGCGGGCTCTGGCACGGCGCCGCCTGGACCTTTGTTGCCTGGGGCGCGCTGCACGGCATCTATCTCTGCATCAACCACGCCTGGAACCATTTTATGCCGGCGCCGCCGCCACGCTTTGCCCCGTTGGCAAAACTCGCCACCGGCGCGCTGACGTTCCTCGCGGTCGTCGTGGCCTGGGTATTCTTCCGTGCCGACAGTTTTACCTCGGCGCTGACGGTTCTCTCCGGCATGGCCAATCCTGCGACGGTCGTCTTCGGCCGGGACGAGGTGGCAAACATTCTATTCATCGCCGTCTATGCCGCTATCGTCTGGTTTGCGCCGAACACGCAGACCCTGATGCGCTACGATCACGAGAACCGCACGGTCGGCGCAATCGAGCTCCGTCCATTCCCGCTCTACGCCGCCGCGGCCGTGCTCGCCTGCGGCATCCTCGGCATCCAGCAGCACAGCGAATTCATCTATTTCAGGTTCTGATGAGCATTCCGGCAACAAACCTGCTGCGGTTGCTGAGCGCCAGCGCGGCGCTGCTGTTGCTTGCGGCCGCGTTGAATTTCGCGATTGATCCGCTGCAGCTGTTCCGGCCCTCGCGGCTGCTCCAGCCGATGTATTCCGACGATGTCCGGCTGCAGAATGCGGGCCTGATCCAGAGCCAGGATTTCGACACGGTCTTCATGGGGACGTCGCTTGCCATCCACTATCGCCAGAGCGACATCGATCGCGTGCTTGGCGGGCGTTCGGTGAAACTCACCATGCAGGGCTCGAGCTCCCATGAGCAAGCTTTTGTCCTGGAAGAGACCGTGAGGCAGCGCCGTCCGAAACGCATCGTCTGGGAGATGGACGACTTTATTTTTTGCGACGCGCCCGAGATCGACGCCGACATCTATCTGCCCTCCGGACTCTATCGGCGCGACGCAAGGGGCATTGCGGGCTATCTGTTCTCCGGCGCGATGGCGCGGGAATCGGCGTGGATGTTGCTTCGCGCGCTTCCTTATGCGCGTCCGGCCGTCGACCGCCTGGCAAAATTTTCGATTTCCGATGTCGATGACATCAATGCGCTGGCGCGAGATACGGACGTCGCCGCGCTGTATAACGCGAACAACGCGTTGGCCTCGTTCGTGCGCATCACCGATCCCGCGCACGCCGCCTGGCTCGGCGAGGGCTACGGCTATGAGTTCGAGGTGCGGAATTTCGAACACGACGCGGCGGCGCTGATCGCGCGACACCCGGAGGTGCAGTTCGACATCTTCTTCCCGCCTTACTCCATCCTGCAGTGGGTGGCGATGCGCGATGCTTCGCCCGCGACGTTGAAGATCGTCACCGATCTGACCGAACATGTCGCGCGGCGGCTGACGCAGTTTCCGAATGTGCGGCTGTTCGATTTTCGCGCGGTTGCGGAGATCACGCACGATCTCGGCAATTACAGCGACGTGATCCACCATTCGCCGGAGATTGACCTGAAGCTGCTGTCGATGCTGGCGAAGGGCGAGTACCTGGTCGATCCGGCGGCGCCGACGGCGTCGCTGGAGCGGCTGAAGGCGCAGGTCGCAGCTTACGAGGTCGAGCGCTAGTACCATCGGGTGATCACCGCGTCGTCGCCCCGAACATCGGGATCCGGTTCACGGCCAGCACCACCGCAAAGGTAATCACCAGCATCGCGATGCCGAGCACGGCGATGGCGGCGAGGTCGCCGCTTTCGTTGAGGTCGTAGATCAGCACCGAGAGCACTTTTGTCTGTGAAGTGAAAAGGACAATCGCAGCCGAAAGCTCGCGCATCACCCCGATGAAGATGAAGCACCAGGTCGCGATCACGCCGGTGCGCAGCAGCGGCGCGGTGATTCGGATCAGCGATTGCAGCCGGGTGGCGCCGAGGATGCGGCTGGCATCCTCCAGCTCCGGATGAATGGTCGCGAACGCCGCCTGCAATTGCTGATAGGCCGAGGGCAGGTTGATGGTGAGGAAGGCGAGCAGCAAAATCCATAGCGTGCCGTAGAGCACCAGCGGCGGCCGCGTATAGCTCAGGAACAGGCCGACGCCGAGCACGATGCCGGGCACCGCGACCGGCGCGGTGGCGAGAAAGCCGAGCACGCGCGACCCGGCGATCGCCTTCCGTGTCGTGACATAGGCGATGACCAGCGCGAGCACGGTGCCGATGGTCGCCGTCGCCGTGCCCAGGATCACCGTGTTCTTCAGCACCAGCGCGGTGGACGACAGCTCGGTGAAGACAAAGACGACGTTGTGCAGCGTCAGTGTCGACGGCGTCGCCAAGGTCGTCGCGTTCGGCGAGAACGCGGCGTTGAGCAGCGCGAAATAGGGCAGGAACACGGGGGACATCAGCACCAGCATGCAGAAGGCGAACGCCACCCAGCGCCATCCCTTCATTTCCACGCGGCGCGGCGCGCCATATTTGCCGCCGACCACCGAATAACCGCGGCGGCCGAGGATGAACTTTTGCGCCTGCAGCAGCAGGATGGTGAGAATCAGCAGCGGCACCGCTGCGGCGGCGGCAAGTTCGAGCTTCGGCGGATACTGGAACAGGCTCCAGATCTTCGTGGTCATGGTGTGGAAGCCGGCCGGCAGCGCCAGGATCGCGGGCGAGCCGAACAGCGTCATCGCCTGCAGGAAGGCGATCAGCGCGCCCGCGACCAGGGCCGGCATGGCCAGCGGAATGGTCACGCGCCGCGCCGTGGCCCAGGCTTTCCCGCCGAGGATGGCGGATGCGTCCTCCAGCTCGCCCGGCATGGTGTCGAGCGCGTTCGCCACCAGCACGAACACGAAGGGGAAGGTGTAGCAGGAGATCACGAAGATGATCCCGCCCATCGAATAGATGTTGAAGAGATAGCTGTCGGACTCGGCGCCGGTCACGAAGCGATAGAGCTGGTTCAAGAGCCCGCTGTTGGGCGCGGCGAGCAGCTCCCAGGCGACGGCGCCGAGGAACGGCGGCGTCACGAACGACGCCGTCACCAGCGCGCGGATGGTCGCCCGTCCCGGCATATCGGTGCGCGACACCAGCCAGCTGATGGGTGCCGCGACCACGCAGCAGATCGTGGCCGACGAGAAGGCGATAATGGCGGTGGTAAGCAGCGGATCGAGGAAGTCGGGATCGGAGAACAGCGTGACGAAGTTCTGCAGCGTGAAGTGGCGGGCCTTGTCGGTGAAGCTGTAGACCGCGAGCCATGACAGCGGGAGGGCGATCAACGCGACCAGGATGGCCGCAAACAGCCACAGCACCGGCTTGGTGAAGTCGATGCGCGGTTTGGGGGTGTCTGTTGTCGTCGTGATGGTCATACGACAACTTCTCCGTCATTCCGGGGCGATGCGTAGCATCGAACCCGGAATCGCGAGATTCCGGGTTCGCCTCTTCGAGGCGCCCCGGAATGACAGTGGTGAATTGCAGCGTTCATCCATTCACACCCGAAACAGCTTCGTATAGCGCGTCTTGATCTCTTCGCTCGAGGCTTCGACACCCGCCGCGTCCTCCGTCATCAGCTTGATGTCGGAGAGTTTCCGCCGTCCCGGCTTCGAGGTGACCTGCGGATGCGCCGAATATTGCGCGGTGAAATCTGCGAAGAATTGCTGCGTTTCGCCCGTATGCAGCCAGGCCTGGAACAGTTTTGCGGCATTGGGATGCGGCGCGCTGGCGAAGATGCCGGTCGGCCCTGAGATCGTCGGCGTGCCTTCGGTCGGATAGATCGGCTCGACCGGCTGGCCCGCTTCCTTCAGGAGCATCACGCCATATTCATTGCCGTCGGCCATGACCGCGCGCTCGCCGAGCGAGAGTTTTTTCGGCGGATCGGTCGAGGACTGCACCTGCATGACGCGCTGCTTCGACAGCTTCTCGAAATACTCCCAGCCGAACGCGCGCACGAGCTGGAAGGTCGCGGTCATGATGGTGCCGGAATAGGCAGGGTGGGCCTTCACCATCTTGCCCGCCCATTTCGGGTCGAGCAGGTCGGCGTAGCTCTTCGGCGCATCTTCCGGCTTGACCAGGTTGGTGTTGATCGCGATCGACGACAGCCAGATGCGCGAGGTCGCGAGCATTCCGTCCGGGTCGCGATATTGTTCGGCATAATATTTGGCGATGTCCTCGGAGACGAACGGCATCAGCCAGCCGTTCTTCTTCCAGGGGATGAAGTGCGCGGCGTCCGACGAATTGATCACGTCGGCGGCGTGGATGTTGAAGTCGAATTCCTGCGCGATGCGCTGGAACAGCCGCTCCGAGCCGGAGCGCTCGATCTGGATCTGGATGCCGGGATAGGCGGCTTCAAAGGCCTTGCCGAGCTTTTCCCCGACCGGCAGGTCCATTGCTGAATAGAGCACGACCTTGCCTTCCTTCTTCGCCGCCTCGATCAGCTGCGGCGTGATCGCCTCCGCCGGCGGCGCCGCCGCGCGGGCAGGGGCGGCGGACACGGTGCCGAGCGCGAGCGCGCCGGTGCCCTGCAAAAGCCGGCGCCGGGAAACGAAATGCTTCTTCATCGCGCGCTCCTTTTTCTATCGGCTCAGCGCCCGGCAGCGATCGGGCGGCAGGATGAGCCAGACCTCGCTGCCCTCGCTGACGAGATTGTCGGGCGACGTGACGATACGCAGCGTCGTGCCGTCGGCGACCTCGACCAGATAGTCGCGGTTGGCGCCCAGAAACACCTGCCGCGTCACCCGTGCCTTCAGCGCATTCTGTGGATTTGGCGGGGCCTGCGTGGCGAGCTGAATGTCATGCTGGCGGATCGCGACCGGCGCGCTCGAGCCGGCCTCTAGCTTGGCGCCGACTACCTGCAGGGTGGTGTCTGCAAAGGAAACGTGGTTCTCGTCGCGCGCGGTGCCCTTGATGACGTTGCTGGCGCCGATGAAGCGCGCCACGAATTCCGATTGCGGGCTGTCATAGATGTCCTCCGGCGAGCCGAGCTGGTCGATCTTCCCGGCATTCATGACCGCGATCAGGTCGGCGGTGGTCATCGCCTCCGACTGGTCGTGGGTCACATAGACGGTGGTGTAGCGATACTGGTCATGCAGGCGGCGGATCTCGAAGCGCATCTCTTCGCGCAGATTGGCGTCGAGATTCGACAAGGGCTCGTCGAGCAGCAGCGTCTCGGGCTCGACGATCAGCGCGCGCGCCAGCGCCACGCGCTGCTGCTGGCCGCCGGAAAGCTCGCCGGGATAGCGCTGCGCCAGCGGCTCGAGTTTTGTCGTCCCCAGGATCGCGGCCAGCTTCTTGCCGATCGTCTCGCGGCTCTGCTTGCGCAGGCGCAGACCGTAGGTGATGTTGTCGGCGACCGTCATGTGCGGCCACAGCGCGTAGCTCTGGAAGATCATCGACATCTTCCGGTTCTCGGGCGGAACGGTTTTGGCGGGCGACGACACCACGCGCTCGCCGACATGGATTTCGCCCGCGGTCGGCTCGAGGAAGCCCGCAATCAGCCGCAAGGTCGTGGTCTTGCCGCAGCCGGAGGGGCCGAGCAGGCAGACCAGTTGGCCGTGATCGATCCGCAAGGAGACGTCATCGACCACGGCAAGCGATCCAAATCGCTTGGTCAGGCCGCGCAATTCAACCGACGCCACTCACATCCCCCCGGTCATTCTTTTCTGTTCCCGCCGGTCTCTTATGCGGCGCAGTTAGCACCAAAACCGAGGCCCGGGAAGGCTTCGAAAGTCGAGCCTCCTCCGCTTGGAGTACCTCCGTTCCCGGTTTGGCGCCGCCGTGGCGCTGCAGGCCAAATATGCCGGCGCTCCAGTCCAAGACGGCTGCGCGCGCCGTCTCTAGCTTGCCACCTCCGATACGCATCCCGGGCAAAAGGAGATGACGGTGAGCGAGCTGAGTGAACAGGCGAGAGCCACTGCATTGGAAATGCCCCGCTCCGGCCTGTTCTATGGCTGGATCATCGTCTGGGCCGCCTTCGTCCTGCTGATGCTGTCGTCCGGCATCACCTATTCGACGCCGGTGCTGTTCCATTTGTTCGAAACCGATTTCGCCATCGGACGGGGGCAGGCCGCCTTCATCTTTTCATTCAGCCAAGTGATGGCCTTCGTGATCGGACCGATCGCGGGCTCGCTCGCCGAGAAGCGCGGACCTCGCATGGTCGTGGGAGGCGGCGTCGTCCTGCTGGCGGCGGGGCTCGTCGGCGCGTCGCTGGCGAGATCCTACACGCCGCTGCTCGTTTGCTATGGCGTGGCGACGGGCTTTGGCAGCGGCGCGATCTATGTGCCGCTGCTCGGGCTGATCCAGCGCTGGTTCTACAAGCGCCGCGGCTTTGCGTCGGGGCTGGCGACGACAGGCGTCAGCGTCGGCACGCTGACATTTCCTCTGCTCGCCGCAAGCGCGGCGGATGCCTTCGGCTGGCGCTCGCTCTATGTCGGCTTCGCGATTGTTTGCGTTTCCGTTGGCCTGTTCGCCGCGTTCGTTCTGGTCGCCGATCCCGGCGAACGCGGGCTCAATCCGGATGGAGAGGCGGATGCGGCGACGCCGCCGCCGGGCGAGCCGGCGATTTCGGGCATGAGTTTTCGCGAGGCGCTGCGCGACCGCCAATTCTACCAGCTCTATTTCTGCAGCTTTGGCGCGGCGGTGCTGTCGTTCATGGCGCTGGTGCATTTGCCCCAGTATGTGGCCGAAGTGAGCGGCGAGCGCCTGTACGCGGCCGCCATCATCTCGGTGATTGGCCTCGCAAGCCTCGTCTCGCGCGTCGGCGGCGGATCCTGGGCCGACAGGATCGGCCGGATCGCGATGATCCGGGTGGCGCTCGCGTTGATGCTGATCACGTCGATCCTGTGGGTCGCGAACTCTTTCACGAACCTTTGGGGCGTGAGCGTCTATTTCGCCGTCGCCGCGCTGTTCGGCATCACCTACGGCCTCTGCATTGCGCTGCTGCCGACCGTGATCGCCGACAGCTTTGGCAACAGGGAAATCTCAGGAATCATCGGCACCGTCTACACGTCCTTTGCGCTGGCGGGCCTACTTGGACCGACGGCCGCCGGATTGCTGCGCGACCGTTTTGGCAATTACGATCTCGCGCTGATGGCCTGCATCGCGCTGTCGCTCGCCACGCTGATCGTGTCGGCGGGCCTCAGGCGGCGGTATTAGAGAGCGCGACGAGATGTGACGGATCATTCTCGCGGCGGGATTCCGCCCGAGTGATGGATCAGTTTCGCCCTCGAAAAATCGGAGGGCGCAGGGAATGCCGGATGCCGGAACGCACCCGCGGCCTTGCGTGCAGAAGTAGTGGGTAGCACGCACGCAAGTCATCACAGGTACGCCGGACATTCCGGCATTCCCTGCGCGATGGTTTACGGGCTTACTCCGCGCTCTCCCCGGTGTCCGGGCTTGTTAGCCACCGTCGCCAGCGGATTGTCTTCCGCCAACTTGATCCCAGCGTCGGGAGATCAGGACCACGCGTCTTCGCCGTCCGCTTTCGCCTGCGATCGTCGCTCGCAGGCCAAAGCGTCCACCGCAACCCCGCCTCACGTTTCGTGACGATTGGCCGTAACGTCTCTCGTGACGAGGCGGGATGGCGCGATATAGGCATGATTTCGGATTTTCGTAAAGAGAAATTTTCGGCGTGCGAAGGCCGGAGCGTACGATCGATTTGAAAGGATTCGCGAAATGAGTTTTTCGGCGCACGCGTTTTGCGACCTGCGGCGGCATTTGCGGGCGAGACCAAAGCCAAAATCGCGCAACTGATTTGCCCGTCGGGTGGCAGCAAACCCTCATGGTGAGGAGCCCGCGGATGCGGGCGTCTCGAACCATGAGGCCCGCGGCCCATCCTTCGAGACGCGCGCCGAGGCGCGCTCCTCAGGATGAGGTCTGGAATTCGGATGCGAAGCATCGATCGCGCTTGCTGCTCGATCACCATCACTTGAGATGAACCTTCGACCACGCGCACGTACCGGTGATGTCTGTCCTTGATATTAAACATCGGCAATGTCGAATTGCAGTTGGAATAGAAGCCGGCCTGGAGCCGTCCACTCCATACAACCAACCGCTTCCAATGGAGTCGATCATGAAGCACCCAGCTCGTTACAACTCATCCTTCTCTGCTGTCGCCAACGGCGCGCGCGTCAGGCGAAATGTCTCGCGCCTGGGCGCCGCGACGCTTGGCGCCTTTGCGCTTGCCATATGCGCGTTCATTTCGACCGCGCCGGCGGCTGCGGCCACCAGCGAGCAGGCCAGCTACTGCCTGTCGTCGGATAGCCAAAATGATTGCGGCTTCGCGAGCCTGGCGCAATGCGAGGCGACCGCTTCGGGCGGGCTTGGCGTCTGCGACATGGCCCCGACATGGTCGCGGGCGCGCGATGCTTATGCGATGCAACGCTCGCCGGCCAGATCGAACGGGTTGCGCTATCGCTGAATGTGAGAGTGGCTTATGTCACAAGGCGGCGGGTGAGTGCCGTGTATCGTGATCATCTCCCGCTATGGAGATCGTCACATGATCACCCCGCTCATCCGCCTCCTCGCCTTCGCCTCCGTCTTCTCCCTGCCGTTGCTCGCCGCCACTGCCGCCGTGGCCTCGCCCGAGACCGTCTATTTCAAGAGCGCGGACGGCCAGACCGAGATCACAGGCTATCTCTTCAAGCCGGCAGGCGGCGGCCCGCACCCCGCGATCGTGCTGCTGCACGGCCGCGCCGGGCCGTATTCCGCGAATGACAACAAGGACTGCACTTACGTCGGGCGCGACGTGACGTCCGCCTGCAACGCCGCCACGCTGTCGAAGCGCCACGAGATGTGGGGCGAGTTCTGGGCGGCGCGCGGCGTGCTCGCGCTGTTGCCCGACAGTTTTGGGCCGCGCGGCGTGGCGCACGGCTTCGGCCGCTTCAGCCATGGCGATCCCGACCGCGACGCCACCAATGAAAAGACGGTGCGCCCGTTCGATGCCGAGGGCGCGCTGGCTTACTTGCGCGGCCGCGACGATGTCGCGCAAAACCGCATCTTCCTGCAGGGCTGGTCGAATGGCGGCAGCACGACATTGAACGTGATGATCCGGCAAGGCGCCAAGTCAGGCTTCCGCGCCGCGCTCGCCTTCTATCCCGGCTGCGGGCGCCTGGCGCTGCTCGAGGACAAGGTCACGACCACGGCGCCGCTCGCGATGTTTTTAGGGAGCGACGACGAGGAGGTCTCGCCCGTCATCTGCCAGCACGTAGCAACGCGCTCGATCGACGCCGGCACCACGCTGACCGTCACGCTCTATCCCGGCGCCACGCACGACTTCGACGACCCCGGCGAGAAGCGGCAGGAGGTGCCGGGCAACGCGGAAGCGAAGCCGGATGCAATGGCGCGGGCGGCGGCGATGGTGGAGGGGATGAAGTAAGTAGGGACGCCTGGACCTGCCGCGTCAAAACCCTCATGGTGAGGAGGCGCGAATGCGCCAACTCGAACCATGAGGCCCGGCTGGTGGCCTCATCCTTCGAGACGCCGCTTGCGCGGCTCCTCAGGATGAGGGGAGACGGTGACTTCTAGCCCTCGCCCCGCCAGCCGCAGCGCCAGTGACAAACGGCGACGGCTTGCCCGGACACAGGCCGCACAGGCCGTAGCCAGTGCTGCTTCCGCGGCCAGCGATAACGCCGGAACCAGCGCCGATGCATCCACATCCGATTCGACAAAGCGAATGCCGGTCAGGATCGCTTCGATGGCGATCGCCGCAAACAGGGCAAGGACCGCGATGGCGCCCAGCGCGAGGCCGCGCCTGATCTCGCGGCCGAAGGCAGCGTGGAGCCCCGCCGGCGCGCGCCGCGTCATCGCGTAGATCAGCGCCGTCAGCGCCAGGATGGAGGCCATCGCGAAGGCGAGGCGGACGGCGGGCAGGGCGATCGCGTTCGCCGCGCGCAGCCCGTCGCCCGGCGGCCACTGCATCCATCCATACCAGGCGACGCGCGCCACCATCGCCGCGAAGATGCCGATCACCGCGAGCGCCATGAGCACCGCCGCGCGGCGCGCCAGCGACTGCAGCGCAGATGGCACGAAGGCGCGGGCCAGCTCGCGCGGGTCGCCGAAGGCACGGATCGCCTCGCGTTGCACGTCGCCCGAAGCGGCGTCGCCGGATTCGGCAAGCCATTCCTGCAGATGGTCCTCGGCCTCCGCGCGCACGCGGCGCGCCAGCTTCGCATCGAAGCGCAGTTCATGCGCGATAACAGCGCCGTAGTCAGCGATGAGATCGCCCGGCCGCATGGCTCTTTTCTCCGAACAGGCCGCCGATGGCCTCGGCAAAACGCTGCCACAGCGCGCGATGGTCCGACAGCGCCCGCTGCCCGCGCCGCGTCAGTTTGTAGATGCGCCGCTTGCGCCCCGTGTCCGCCGTGGCCCAGTGGCTCGCCAGATGCCCGCTCTTCTCCAGCCGGTGCAGCGCCGGATAGATGGTGCCCTCCGGCAGGTCGAAGGCGCCGCGGCTGCGCGCCCTGATCTCCCCGATGATGCCGTAGCCATGCGACGGGCCGCCCGCGAGCGCCGCGAGCACGATCATGTCGAGATGGCCTTTGAGCATTTCGCCTTCCATCCGCCCATTATGCCTAGCGTTGCGAGGGTTGCCGGTCAAAGCTGCGTGATCGCCGCGGCCGGCGGCGCGACTCCGCTTTAAACCATCGCAACTCTATGCCTAGTATCGCGAGGTATAGTGCAGCAAACGGTATGGAGGGTGTGATGCGGATTTGGGTTCTGGCAGGTGTTGTGGCGGCGGGCGCGCTGACGCCCGTGCGGGCGGCGGATGTCGAGGCCAACAAGGCGCTGTTTCGCAGCGCCATCGAGGAGATATGGAACCAGCGCAACCTCGAGGCCGTGGACCGCTACATCGCGCCCGGCCTGATCGAGCACAATCCCAATATCCCGAAAGGCCTGGAGGGGCGGAAGAAATTCGTCGCCGCGGTGCAGGCGGCGTTTCCGGACTACCACGCCGAGATCCAGGAGATCATCGCCGAGGGCGACCGCGTGGTCGCGCGCGTGCAATGGACCGGCACCCAGGACGGCCCGTTCCAGGGCCGGCCGCCGACCCACAACAGACTGCGCTTCTCGACCTCCGACTTCTTCCGCATCGAGAACGGCAAGTTCGTCGAGCATTGGGACGTCGTCGACAGCCTCCCCCGCGCGATCGCACTGGGGCTGGTGTCGCCGCCGGTTGCGGCGAAACCGGCGGGGGAGACGCCAGCGAAATAGGGGGCTGCGGCGTCTCTGGATCGGGATATGAGCCAAGAGCCCCGTCCTTTGGGTCTTGTCGCCTAATGATCCAACAGCGACATAAAAGGCTCCAAGGTAAGCTACTCGCCAATGCCGGAGCGCTGAGATGGTCGACTATATCTTTCTCATGCACGACGATGCCGTCGTGGAGAACGAACATTCCTGGGAAGACTATATCCAGAAACTCAGGAGCGCGGGATCATTCGAGGGCGGGAGCGCAATCGGCGACGGGGTGTGCTTGCGAAGGAACGGAGAGCGGCCTCCGCTGACGGCGCATCTGGTCGGATACATTCGCGTGAAGGCCAACGATATCGCCCATGCCCAATCGTTGCTGGCAGGCAATCCTCATTTCGACGCGGGCGGCACCGTTGAAATTCGCGAATTGCCGCGCAGCGGGTGATAGCCAGCGCGTCGCCCAACGCTCGATCGACGCCGGCACCACCCTGACCGCCACGCTCTATCCTGATTTCGACGATCCCGGGCGAGAAGCGGCAGGAGGCGCCGGGGAAGGCGGACGCGATGAAGAGAGCGGCGGGGGTGGTGGAGGCAATAAAGAACTAGCAGTGACGTTGAGGCTTCCTCGTGGGCAAGAGGCCGCGATCAGTCGTCGAGATCGGTACCGGTCAAGGTTGAAACAGGTTCTTTATAAGACAAAGGCCGAGTGTCATCACAAGACTTAAGACCATTGACGAAAGGATCAACAGAAAAGTCTTCCACTGATCATGTCGGCGCTGCACTCGGTATAGTTGAGTTAATGTGTACACCTTCACCGTCGCGTCCGGTAATCGACAAGTCACCTCACATTGAGCGGGCTGGCCGGTGTAGAGAGCGTTGATCCGGACGAACTCACTAGCATTGAGAAAAGGTATGGACATTTGGAAAGTCGGATCACGCACGCCTTCCACGGGTCGCGAAACGGCCACTTCCACTTGCGTCGGCATCCCGGGGCTTTTGTCTGTGCAGTTTACTTGAGCAAAATGGTGTGCTCCGGGAATTTTGACGCTGAACCCGATATCCTTAATCGAGCAGTTACCGATATTGTGAAACCGTAACCGCCGATAACATCAACTCCGTCGTAGTGAAATCTGCAAATCGGATTTCGAAATCACCGTGCACCCGCAGTGAGGCGGCAAGGTCCTCCGGATTCAGGACGACGAAACGCAGTATCTTCTTCTCGCGCTGATACTTTGCTAGTAGGTAGCCGCCCGCCACCCCAATGATCGCCGCGAGAACAGTTGCGATACCAACAACCCAATCCCCGTGCATCGATTGCGCCCCTATCCCAGGCGGGCATATTGCGCTAATTTCAACCTTTGAGACAATGGGGAAATCACTGCGCCATCAACCGCGACCGACCGATATCCGATCGCGGTGGCGGCATGGCCGCCGTCGTCACTTCAATCGCCCGCAAATCAAAATTCAAATTCAGAGCGGCTTTTGCCGCCAAAGCGTATACCAAACAAACCAGCCCTTCGGCTTTAGCGCCGACCTTGCGTTCGAATCTTGCGGTCCGTCGACCACGGGCCGTGCGGATGATCCGCTTTTTCGCTGGCGAGTTGTTCGAAATATTCCGGCCCAAGTGTGTCGCTGAATTTGATCGTGCTACTGCGCGCCAGTCGGTTGATAATCTGAGTCTTGATCCCATCGACGGCCGATGATGAACAACCGGCCTTTCTTGGTCTTGGACATCTGAGCCGCCGGGCGTGCGAAGCCTGCGGCACCTTTGCCCCCCAGAATGCACCGAGCGACGGTCCAAATGACCTTGAAAAAGATGCTATGGGGCAAGCGGCGAGACAGCTGTAAAATCGTCGCTTCGATCAACTTGCAATTGACGGAGCTCCGAATGCAGAAACCCCACGACAACAGTAAAGCCAGTCCCGCCGCCTTCATGCAGGATAACACACTGATCGCGGTCATTGAACTCGGTCTATCAAGCTGGCTGGTCGCCGGGCTGATACCTGGTGTTAGCCGGGAACCGCTGAAGAAATTGGAGCCGAACCCGGAAGACCTGCTGAAACTGCTGCATGGCTGGCGGGACGAAGCAATTAAGGCCGGAAGGCCGATCACCCGAATTGCCGTGGCGTACGAGACTGGGCGCGATAGCTTCTGGCTGGCTCGCTGGCTGCGGGAACGCGGCATAGATGCGCATGTCATCCACGCCACCAGCGTGGCCGTATCCCGCGAACATCGGCGAGCTAAGACGGATCGGCTCGATACGGCGATGTTGAAGCGCGGCTTCCTTGGTTGGCTACGTGGTGAGCGTGGCCATTGCACCGTGGCGATTGTCCCGACTATGGAGGAAGAGGATGCCAAACGCCCGCATCGTGAGCGCGAGGGATTGGTCCATGAACAAACCCGTGTGGTCAATCGCATGAAATCAGCTTTGATCCAGTTTGGCGTCCGTAACTTCAATCCCAAGCTACGCAAGGCGAGCGTGAAGCTGGAGACTGTCCGCACACCAGAGGGCAAGTCCTTGCCGCCCAACACGATCGCCGCCCTTCGACGGGACATGGAGCGGTTGAAGATCATCAAGGAACAAATCAAGGCAATCGAGCAGGCCCGGCTGCAGCAGTTTGAACAAAAGCCGGAGGCTCTTGCGAACAGGATGGTTTATCTGCTGGTACGGATTTACGGGCTTGGTTGGGAGACGGCCGATCTTTTGGTGCATGAGCTTCTGTCCCGAACATTACGCGACCGCAAAGCTGTGGCCCGTTATGCCGGATTGACCGGCTCACCGGATGAAAGCGGTTCGAAGCGACGAGAAAAGGGCCTTTCCCGCTCGGGCAACGCGCGGGTACGTAAAATCATGATCCAGCTGGCCTGGCGCATGGTGAAGTTCCAGCCCGACAGCGCTCTGGTACAATGGTTCAAACAACGCACCGAGAATGCAAAGGGATCACGCAAGCCGATGATTGTAGCGCTTGCCCGCAAGCTCATCATTGCCCTGTGGCGCTATGCGAATGACGGCCTCATACCGGAAGGCTTCAGGCTGCATTCAGCGGCGTAATCGGCAACAGGAAGAAAGAAGAAAATACCAGGTTTTGGCACCTCGGCGCGCATAGCGACGAAACGGCCAAAAAACGATCCGAGGTAGCGGCAGCCCGCCGTCCCCCCATGGTTTCTGCACCGGGAAAAAGAATGGGCTGCTGCTGCTTCGGAGCCTCGCCTTCGATGCGCATAGTTGCATCATGGTTCGGATCCAACGGATCCACCGTATATAAGGATGTGGCGGTCGGTTTTTTTTCAACCATCGTCAACTTGAAGCGGGCTCCGCCTCGTGTCGCTTTGTTGTCTTTAGGTCAAGTGATCGGCCGCCGCCGCCTGACTCGTGGGGGTCGATCGGCGTCGGCCGATCACCACCAATCGCCAATACGAATGGCACGAAAAAAGGAAGCACCATGAAATTAGCACTTGACTTCAAACGTCCCATATAAGGGCGGCTCGCCGCGCGGTCGCCGCTTGGCGTGGCTGACGTAGGCGCTAGGAGGGCGACGAAATTGATCTGCTTCTAGAAAATGGCAAGCAACGAAAGATCCTAATCGAAAGCGTAGAGCGGTCGCTTGGCGTACCTGCCGTCGATGCAAAGCATCAACAGGCTACGCCGCAAGCTTAACTAAAACGGCCGGGTCGTTTCCGACCCGGCCGTCAGCGATCTCACTACACTTCAAGCTACGCGACTGGACGCTACAAACTAGCCCGTCGCCCCAGCCCCAACCGAAATTCTCAGCTCGCCTTCTGCTCCGGCGCCGCCGCCTGCTTCTTCGCGATCGCGCGCTTCAATTCCAGCGCGCGCGGCGAGAGCTTGTCGGCCGGCGCCTTCATCAGGAAGGCATCGAGGCCGCCATTGTGGTCGACGCTCTTGATCGCGTTGGTGGAGACGCGCAGGCGCACGTTCTGCCCGAGCACGTCCGAGATGAACGTGACATTGCACAGGTTCGGCAGGAAACGCCGCTTGGTCTTGATGTTGGAGTGGCTGACCTTGTGGCCCGTCTGGGGGCCCTTGGCCGTCAGTTCACAGCGCCGCGACATCTCTCAAAATCCTCGTTGTAGCCCCGGCAGCCCTTCGGGCGCGTCAGGGGGTCCAAAATTCGTGTCCTGCTTACAGGGAGTGGGCGGACGTATAGGGGGGAAGGGCCGGATCGTCAAGGTTTTGACGCGCCGGGGCCTGCGCAAAAATGCGGTTTTGGCAGGCAATTCCGGCATTTAGCCAATCATATAAAGGGCACATTCCGGGCTGAAGAAAAAAGCCTGTTCCCGGCGGCCTAAAGGGGAAAGCCCCAATTGCCCACCGATTTCGCAGGAATAATGCGTTGTTTGCGGGAATTTATTGCTTAGATCGCCAGTTGATCGCGCCTTTCAGGACCGACGCGCAGTGACAATGAAAAACAGGATTTCGGCCCGATCGGCGCGCTGGCAACTGGCCTCGCTGTGCGCCGCCGCGCTGTTCGGCCTCGACGCTGCCGCGCCGGTTGCCGCCCAGGGCAAGCTGGAGGCGCAATATGAGGCCTCGCTCGCCGGCATTCCGGTCGGCCGCGGCGCCTGGAATGTCGAAATCGGCGACGATACCTATGCCGCCGCCGCCAATGGCGGCACCACGGGCCTGCTGAAAACCATCGCCAACGGCTCCGGCACCGGCGCCTCCCAGGGCCGCGTCGTCAATGGCGCGCTGGTTCCGCAGGCCTACCAGGCCTCGACCACGACCTCGAAGAAGTCCGAGACCATCCACATCACGCTCGCCAACGGCAATGTGAAGGAGTTCGGCATCGAGCCGCAACCCCCCGTCGATGCCGACCGGATTCCCATCACCGACGCGCACAAGAAAGGCGTGTTCGATCCGATGACGTCCTCGCTGCTGCGCGTGCCCGGCAATGCCGATCCGCTCAGCCCCGATGCCTGCCGCACGGGGGCTGCCGTGTTCGACGGCCGCATGCGCTATGACCTGAAACTCGATTTCAAGCGCATGGAAACGGTGCGGGCCGACAAGGGTTATTACGGCCCGGTCGTGGTCTGCTCGGTCTATTTCACGCCGGTCGCGGGCTATATCCCCGACCGCCCCGTGATCAAATATCTCGCCGGCCAGCGCAATATCGAGATCGCGTTCGCACCGATCGTGGGAACGCGCATCCTGGTGCCGTTCCGCATGGTGATCCCGACCCCGCTAGGCACCGCCATGCTGGAGGCGACGTCGTTCCTGACCCAGGCCACCCCGCCGCATATGGCGAAGACGCAGTAGGCTGCGGGCAACGCGTTGAATCGCTTTAGAGACTCGTCAAAGCCTCGTCGTTTGTCTCGTCATTGCCGGGCTTGACCCGGCAATCCATCCTCTTTGGAGAAGCGCTTTTCTGTCTTGATGGATGGCCGGGTCAAGCCCGGCCATGACGAGTGGAGGTGGCGGCGCTTCCGAATCCCTGTTGACTCTTCCCCACTTCTGATTCGACTCCTCCCCTCGGAAAACTTAAGGAATTCCATCGTCAAACCGTCGCTTGTCTGCCTGCGACAAACTTGATCTAGTGCTAAGTCCAGGGCGCGAGCGCGAGATGTTGCGGTGAACGAAACAGGTTGCGAGGGGAGTCAGCGATTCGACCGCGATTCGTTCCAGACTCGTTCTCAAGCGTAAAAACCGACCCCATATATCCCGCCATGCGTCGCAATCTGAAACACTTCTGAGAAACCACACGCCTCCCCAGGCGTAATAGAAACACCCGAAAAATATGGCTTTCTCTCCCCTTGCGACCGAGCGCGCTGCGGGCGCCGGTGTCACCGCGGTGCTGGGTCCGACCAATACCGGCAAGACGCATCTGGCGATCGAGCGGCTGCTCGCGCATTCGAGCGGCATGATCGGCCTGCCGCTGCGGCTGCTTGCGCGCGAGGTCTACAACAAGATCGTCGCGCGCGCAGGGCCTGAGAGCGTCGCGCTGATCACGGGCGAAGAGAAGATCAAGCCGAAGAACCCGCGCTTCTGGGTTTCCACCGTGGAAGCGATGCCGCGCGATCTCGACGTCTCCTTCCTCGCCGTCGATGAAATCCAGATCGCCAGCGATCTCGAGCGCGGGCATGTGTTCACCGACCGCATGCTCAACCGCCGCGGCCGCGACGAGACCATGCTGCTGGGTGCGGCCACCATGCGCCCGATCATCGAGCGGCTGCTGCCGGGCGCCTCCATCGTGACGCGGCCTCGATTGTCGCAGCTCGAATTTGCCGGCGACCGAAAAATCACGCGGCAGCCGCGGCGCACCGCGATCGTCGCTTTCTCCGCCGAAGAGGTCTACGCCATCGCCGAGCTGATCCGCCGCCAGCATGGGGGGGCTGCCGTGGTGCTGGGCTCGCTCTCGCCGCGCACGCGGAACGCACAGGTGGAGATGTTCCAGAACGGCGATGTCGATTATCTCGTCGCCACCGATGCGATCGGCATGGGCCTCAATCTCGACGTCGACCACGTCGCCTTTGCCTCCGACCGCAAATACGACGGCTATCAGTTCCGCCGGCTGACGCCGTCCGAGTTCGCGCAGATCGCGGGCCGCGCCGGTCGCGCCACGCGCGACGGCACTTTCGGGACCACCGGCCGCTGCGCGCCGTTCGAGCCGGAGCTCGTGAACGCGCTGCAGAACCACACCTTCGACAGCGTCAAGATGCTGCAGTGGCGCAACTCGAAACTCGATTTCTCCTCGCTGGGAAGCCTGCAGGTGTCGCTGGCGCTGACGCCCAGCCATGAGGCGCTGACCAAGGCGCCGATCGCCGAAGACATGCGCGTGTTCGATCACGCCGCGCGCGATGCCGATGTGCGCGATATGGCGCATGGGAGGGAGGCGGTGGAACGGCTATGGGAGACCTGCCAGGTCCCGGATTATCGCAAGATCGCGCCCGCCGCGCATGCGGAACTGGTGACCACCCTGTTCGATTTCCTGATGAAGAAGGGGAAAATCCCCGATGGCTGGTTCGCCGCCCAGGTCGACCAGTCCGATCGCACCGACGGCGATATCGACACGCTATCGGGCCGGATTGCGCAAATCCGCACCTGGACTTTTGTGGCCAACCGGCCGGATTGGCTGCAAAACCCCGAGCATTGGCAGGAAATTGCCCGCGAAGTCGAAAATAAATTGTCGGACGCGCTGCATGAACGGCTCACGGAGCGTTTCGTTGATCGCCGTACCAGTGTATTGATGCGCCGCCTGCGGGAGAACACGGGTTTGAATACGGAAATCGGCAAGACTGGCGAAGTCATCGTTGAGGGCCATGCGATCGGCCGGCTCGACGGATTCACCTTTGCGCCCGATGCCGCGGAAGCCGGTTCCGACGCCAAGGCACTGCAGGCCGCCGCCCAGCAGGTGCTGGCGAAGGAGATCGACGCGCGTGCCGAAAAACTGGGCGCTGCCGCCGACGAGCAGTTCGTGCTCGCCTCCGACGGCACGCTGCGCTGGACCGGCGATGCCGTGGCCAAGCTCGTGGCCGCCGAAGACGCGCTGCATCCGCGAGTGCGCATCGTCGCCGACGAGCGGCTGACCGGCGCGTCGCGCGAGAAGGTGCAAACGCGGCTCGATCTCTGGCTCAAGACGCATATCGAGAAGCTGCTCGGCCCGATGTTCGAACTGTCGAAAGCCGAGGACGTCACGGGCATTGCGCGCGGCATCGCGTTCCAGCTGGTGGAGGCGCTCGGCGTGCTCGAGCGCACGAAGATTGCGGCCGAGATGAAGGATCTCGACCAGCCTTCACGTGCGGTCCTTCGGAAATATGGCGTGCGCTTCGGCGCCTATCACATCTATTTCCCGGCGCTGCTAAAGCCCGCGGCGCGGTCGCTGGCCTCGCTGCTCTGGGCCTTGAAGCAGGACAATCTCGACCCGGCCGTGCTGTCGGGCGCGCAGCATCTGGCGAGTTCTGGCCGCACCTCTTTCCCGGTCGACAAGGCCGTGCCGCGCGATGCCTATCGCATGCTCGGCTATCGCCAGTGCGGCGAGCGCGCGGTGCGCGTCGATATCCTGGAGCGGCTTGCCGATCTGATCCGTCCCGCCTTGGCCTGGCGCGAAAACGCGTCCGGCGAGAAGCCGGCCGGCGCGTTCGATGGCCGCGGGTTTGTGGTGACGCAGGCGATGACGTCGCTGACGGGCTCGGCCGGCGAGGATTTTGCCTCGGTGCTGCGCGCGCTCGGCTATCGCATGGACCGCCGCTCGCCATTGCCGCCGAAGCCGGTAGTGGTTGAAATGCCGGTGGCGGAAGCCGCACCTGCTGAGGCTGCGGAAGCGCCGGCTGAAGCCGCAGCAGAGGCGCCTGCCGAAGTTTCGGCCGAAATCGTGGATCAAGCCGTGTCCGGCGATCCCGCGCCGTCAGCTGCGCTGCTGCCGGAAGTCACGCCGCTCGCAGCGAGCGAAGAGACGCCGGCCGTCATCGAAGCGCAGCCTGAGCCCGCCGCCGAAGCTGAGCCCGTGGCCGAAGCCGCGCCTGAAACCGCTTCTGTTGAAGCACCTGCCGAAGGCGTTGCCGAAGCCGCCGCAGAGGCTGCTGCGCCTGAAGCTGCAACCACCGAAGCCGCTGCGGAAACGCCGGTCGAGCCGCAGCTGGTCGAAGTCTGGCGTCCCGGCGGCCGCTCGGAAGAGCGCCGGCCGCGGCATGAGAACCGCAACCGTCACCGCCATGGCAAGGCGCCGCAGCAGGACGGCGCGCAAGCCGCCGAAGGCAAGCCTGCCGACGGCGAGAAGCGCGAGAGGCCGCGCCATCATGGCCGCGGCAATCGCGATTTCAGAAAGCCGCGCGAGAACGCGCCGGCTTCGGCAGAAGCGGCTCCGGCTGTGGCCGCGACCACCGACGCCGCCGCACCGTCAGCGCCCGCCGGCGAGCAGCGTCCCGAGCAACATCCGGGACAACGCCCCGATCGTGGCGACCGCCGCGAGCGCACCGAGGGCAAGGGCCGCGACCGCGATCGCGACAACAAGCGCGAGAAATTCGGCAACCGCCAGGGCGAGCGCCGCGAGGACCGCGGCCGCGATCGTGACAAGGGCCGCGACAAGCGCGACCGCGAGAGCGGGCCGGCGCTGCGGCCTTACGCAAGCTCGCAAAACCCGCGCGAGCGTGACCGCCCCGCCGATCCCAACTCGCCGTTTGCCAAACTCGCGGCGCTGAGGGAGCAGCTTGCGGGCAATCGGAAAGAGTAGATCCTGGATCGGCAACGCCTCGACAAGTTTCTGTGGCATGCGCGGGTGGTCAAAGCGCGCACCAGCGCCGCACAACTGGTCGAGAAGGGTTATGTACGCGTCAACGGCGTGCGCGAGACCGCGCCGGGACATGCCGTAAAGGTCGGCGACGTGCTGACCATCGCCCTCGACCGCAATGTCCGCCTCTTGAAGGTGATCGGATTTTCCGAGCGGCGCGGCGATGCCAGTGCCGCGCGCGTGCTCTATGAGGAATTGCACGGACGGCCGGAATAACTACCTGTTAGCGGTGGCCCATTGGTGATTCAATTCTTGCTACCGCTTCCCTTGCGGCAGTGCACTGACTGCGCTAGGCAAACTTTCGAATTTCGACCGTTCCGGAGTCACTATTTTCGGAGTCTTGGATGACTTACGTCGTCACTGAAGCCTGCATCAAATGCAAATATACCGATTGCGTTGAGGTCTGCCCCGTCGATTGCTTCTACGAGGGCGAGAACATGCTGGTGATCCATCCGGACGAATGCATCGATTGCGGCGTGTGCGAGCCGGAATGCCCGGCCGATGCGATCAAGCCGGACACCGAGCCGGGCCTGGAAAAATGGCTCGAGGTGAACACCGAATACGCGAAATCCTGGCCCAACATCACGCAGAAGAAGGAATCCCCTGCGGACGCGAAGGATTTCGAGGGGATGGAAGGCAAGTTCGATAAATATTTCTCGGCAAACCCCGGAACGGGCGACTGACCATAAATTTGCCCCACGCTTAACCCTAATAGCGCTGGATAAGCCAAAACACGGCCCTGATAACCGCTAAATCATTGATTTTCGCGGAAAATGTGCTATATTGGGCACATTCTGAGCTGAATCGGTCAGCCGCATTGACCCTCCAATGAGGGTTTCCGCGAAAAACATCGAACAGGGGCGTGGCAGTTCCGCGCACAGGCCGTGTCACAGAAAACGCGTAAAAAGAGTACCTCTAAGCCAAAGAAAGCCGCCGCGGCCAGCCGTAGCGCATCCAAGAGCCGTGTTCGGGATACCCGGACCGCCGCCAAGGCGACCTCGGCTGCCAAGTCCTCCAAGAACAAAAGAAGCGCAATGCCCCCAAAAACTGCCAAGACCGTCGCGAAAGCGACGGGTGCGAAGAGCTCTGCTTCGAAGGTTGCTGCCAAGGCTCCTGTGAACAAGACTGCCCCGAAGGCCCCTGTTGCGAAGGCCATTGCCAAGCAGGTCACCGCCCCCGCCAAGCCGGCGGCGGCTGCGCCCCGCGTTGAGGAAAAGAAGGTCGTGACCCAGCGCCAGGGGTTCAAGGCCAATGAATTCGTCGTCTATCCTGCTCACGGCGTTGGCCAGATCCTGGCCATCGAGGAGCAGGAGATCGCCGGCGCCAAGCTCGAGCTGTTCGTCATCAACTTCATGAAGGACAAGATGACGCTGCGCGTGCCGACCGCCAAGGTCGCCAATGTCGGCATGCGCAAGCTGTCCGAGCCCGCGCTGGTCAAGAAGGCGCTCGAGACCTTGAAGGGCCGCGCCCGCGTCAAGCGCACCATGTGGTCGCGCCGCGCCCAGGAGTACGAAGCCAAGATCAATTCGGGCGACATCGTCGCGATCGCGGAAGTCGTGCGCGACCTCTACCGTTCGGAGTCGCAGCCCGAGCAGTCCTACTCTGAACGCCAGCTCTATGAGGCGGCGCTCGATCGCCTGTCGCGCGAGATCGCGGTGGTGCAGCACTCGACCGAGACCGAAGCGGTCAAGGAAATCGAGAGCCAGCTCGCCAAGAGCCCGCGCCGCGGCGTCAAGGCCGAGGGTGCCGAGGGAGAAGGCGAGGCCGAGGGTGAGGGCGACGAGGCCGATGAAGCGGACGGCGACGGTACCGCCGTCGCCGATGAAGCCGCCTGAAAGCGTAATCCGGACTAGCACGCGAATTTAAGTTCGAGAGATCAAAAGCCCGGTCGAAAGACCGGGCTTTTTGTTTGCGAGAATCGACCGCGCAAGACATGTCGGAAAAGCGCCGACGCACGCTTCAGGTCAAAACGCGGCATGCTGCTGTGACCCGACCAGGTTTCCTTGTCCTCAGCGAATAGATGCGACGTCCGCTTCGCGCCCAGGACCGGACGTTCGGTCAGCGGCACTATTG
>CAWDJS010000005.1:0-149941 GCA_963802585.1 uncultured Alphaproteobacteria bacterium
GCGGATCTGCTGGCTCAGCGGCGGCTGGGCGATGTGCAGACGCTCGGCCGCGCGGGTGAAGCTCAGCTCCTCGCCGACCGCCACGAAGTAGCGAAGGTGTCTGGATTCCATCGACAAATCATAGCACACAGACAGGAGCCATCGCTGCGTTCCGTATACGCGCTACCTATACAATCGTATCGAGACGGTCTTGGACGACGGAGCCTCGGAGCCCGAGAGTGGAAGCCAACCACCGGAGGCAAGAATGACGGCATTGGAACAGGCGCTGGCGGCAGCAGAGGAGGCCGGCATCCGACAGCAGAAAATTAAGGTTGGTGACCTGCACGTGAATGTCGCTCGCTTCGGACAGCGCCAGCCCCTCCTGTTGCTTCACGGCTGGCCGGAGTTTTGGTTCGTCTGGCGGCCCATCATAGAGTTGCTCGCTAACGAATTTGAATTGATTGCGCCTGATATGCGAGGCTGCGGTGACACCGGCAAACCCACGCCCGAGCCGGATGCGACCGCGACTGCGGACCGGCACGCACAAGACATGTTTGGTCTAATGGACGCGCTAGGTTTCACGCAATTCGGTGTTGTCGGCGGAGACCTTGGTGCTTACGTCGCACAGGCTATGTCGCACCTAGCACCTGAACGTTGGACGGTACATTCTATCTTTGCACGCCCTATCCCGGCCTCGGTCACCGATACGGGCAACCAAGCCACCTTATCGAGGTCTGGTATCAGTATTTTCAGCAACTGCCTTGGGCCGCGAAGCTCGTGGGAAGTTCGCGTGAAGCATGCCGCCTTTACTTCCAACACTTCCTCGACCACTGGTCCGGCGACAACCCGGCTGTGTTCGAGCTCCAGCTGGACGTTTATGTGGACAACTTCATGAAGCCCGGCAACATCCAGGGCGGCTTCGACTGGTATCTTAGCTCAGCACCAAACCGCCGGTCGTGGCTGGAAGGCAAAGTGCCCCCCAAACCCGCCATCAATGTGCCCACGTGCTTCTTGTGGGGCCAGCGTGATCCGCTGATCTTGCCGGATGGTCCGATAAACTAGCCGAGTATTGGACAAATTACTCAATCGAGTATGCTGATGCAGGGCATTACGTCCACGCGGAGGTGCCCAATATTGCTGCTCACAAGATACAGGCATTCTTCGCTGGCCTGAGCCTATTTCGTGCTTGATTGGTCGGGTCCGAACGGACGGTGGAGACCCTTTCGCTAGTGCGAATTGCGGTGACAGTGCTGGTAACTCGTCAGCGAGATCTATTAAGATTGCGAGCCACGCGGCCGGCAACGCGACGGCCCGCATCGCGAGAACGGCAAGTTTCGGCGTCAATAGCGTATCGCGAAATGGCGCGCCACGGCCGATGAAGATGGGAATTTACTCGTTCGCCGTGGCGCTGTGATGCGGAAGCCTGCGGCACGCTTCAACCGGCGATACTGCGACGGCCTGCGATTTCGCGCTTCGCTTTCTCAGCCTGCCGCATCACCCCAGTAACCGAACGCGCCGGCAGACGTTCGCGGGTTCGTGTCGTATCTTTCCTACTGCGGGAATCTCATGCGGCTCACGAGATCCAAAAATCGCGGATCGGGGCGCAATCTGTCCCAGCGCGGGTCGAGGCGCAGCCAGACGAGCCAGTGTGACCTTTCATCGAAGGCCCTGTTGAGCCACGTGAAGGCATCGTCGTTCTGACCGAGACCGGCATAGACGAGCGCCACACCGTAGGACGTCACAAATTTGCGACCCGAAAGCCTCTTCAGCTCAGCGAGCGTTTGCTCGGCCTCGGCGGCATGGCCGGCAGCACCCTCGGCAAATCCCCGCGCAGCAATCGCAACGGGCCACTCGGGCAACTTTTCCTCGACCTGCCGAAACTCGGTGACCGCATCGTCGAACTTTCTTAGCTCCTGGTAGCTCCGCCCCAGCCACAGATGCGCCGGCGGGAAGTCCCCTTTCATCTCCAGCACGAACTTCAATTGCTTGACCGCCTCGTCGTACTGGCGGGTGTAGTAGTAGTGGAATCCGAGGTCCGTGTTGATGGGGAGCGAGAGAGAATTGCGCTCGCGCGCCATCTGAATCTCTCGAAAAGATTCCTTGGCCCGGCCGGCGGCCAGCAGATAGATGCTGTACCATTGGTGTGTTGCCGCGTAGTTCGCATCGAGCTCGATCGCGCGACGAAACTCCGTTTCGGCTCCAGACCAATCCCACTCGAAATACAGCATGACGTAGCCCAGCGACGCGTGCGGCTCGGCAAGCGACCCGTCCAATTCAAGCGCCTTCAGGGCGTGGCTCCTCGCCACGGGAAATGCCTCTGCCGGAGCGATGTAGCTCAGAATCCCAGCGCTGCATACGAATCCGCCAGACCGGAATATGCGGCCGCAAATCTCGGGTCAATGTCGACGGCACGTTCGAATCCCTCGATCCCCCGCTTGAGGCCCGCTTCCGATCTCTGGTTCCAATCATAGCGGCCCTGAAGATAGGCGCGGTACGCGTCTGCGTTCTCGGTGACGTGCCGAGCAAACCGCTGGAGTTCCTCGCCAGAGAGAGGGATCTTCAGCGCGCGTGAGAGGTCTTGCGAGATTCTGGTCTGTAAATGAATGAGCTCGGACGCATCGCCTTCGTAGAGGGCGCCCCAGATCTGAGCGTCACCGGCGACGTCAATGAGATCGACCTGTATCCTCAATCTGCCGTCTTGCTGCGACACGATTCCGGTCACTACCGCCGTGACGTCGAGCTCGCGGCCTGCGTCTGCCGGGCGTACCTGCGACCCCTTGTAGCGAAACGCGTTGGTCCTCGGTGCGACGCGCAGGTGCGGCACTTGCGCGAGGTTGTTGATTGTGGCTTCCGCGAGTTCGTCCGCCAAATAGTTGCTGTCCGGTGCATCTGCCGCAAATGGCAGCACGGCGATCGACCTCGACGGCGCAGCAGCATTCTCAGGCCTCATGCGCCATAGAGCGGCGGTGCCGATCACCGCGCAAACGAGGGCGGCAGCGATTAGAACAGCGCCTCGACGCGTGGCCGTGCCCGGGTGTCACGCCGCATATCCCCGTGTGGGAAAGGTATCCATCGCCAGAGGGCATGTTCTCCCGTAGCGACTTCACTTATGACGCGGAGCGAGACCTCTATGTCTGTCCCAGTGGCAGGCTCTTGCGAACCTCGGGAACAGTCCATGACGACCGTGTCAGGAACTACCTGTCACAACCTCAAGACTGCCGTGCCTGCACGCTCAAGCCAGGATGCACGCGCGCACCGTTCAAGAAGATCGCGCGCGATATCAACGAGGATGCACGCAATCATGCCCGTTCACTGAAGTGCACGCCGGAGTTCGAGCGATCGAGCAATGCACGCAAAAAAGTAGAGATGCGTTTTGCACACCTGAAGGTCCAGCACGGCTTCGAGCGGATGCGCCTACGCGGTCTCACCGGCGCACGCGACGAGTTTCACCTCGCCGCCATTGTGCAGAACCTCAAGACGATGGCGCTACGTCTACTCGGCCCACCAACAGGCGGAGTGTGTGCGTCGATTGCGTAAGAGGCTTGGCAGCTCGGTTCTGGTGTTCGCCGATCAGGCGGCAACGCCAGACCAGGAATAGGCCGAAATCACCCCCTCAATAGCAAAGCAAACTAGGGCAAGGCCTTTTTCGACAGCATCGACCCGAAGCCGACAACGGATGAAGCCATCACCACGAACGATTGCTACGGGAATGTCAGCTTGCCACTCGAAGTGATGATGATCGCGCCTGTTAACCACGAAACAGGTCTGCGGATGCAAAATGGTAAAATTTAAGATAAATTAAAATCAATTAGAGAGCTCATCGACGCACAGCGTCTCGTGAGCAAAGCGAGAATAGCTTTTTCTCTTCGTGTTGCCGTCGGCGGGCGGCTGTGAATTTTCATTTCACCGGCGCACGGAGACTCACACATGAAGCGGCCTTGGTTGGCTGCCATCGTTGCGATGGCGGCGAGCGGTCCTGCATGGGCTCAATCATCGACGGCGTCGGGGACGGGCGTCGGCACTGCCAGATCGACATCGAGCTCGCAAGCCGTCTCGGGGCAAGGCGGCACGGGGGTCGGCGTCGCGGCAATCACCACCAACAGCACCGTGCCGGCCGATCAGACAGTCAGGAACGTGCCGGGCGTCGTCGCACCGGGCTTGGCCGCGGCCGGGCTCGAAACGTGCCTCGGGTCGGTTTCCGGCGGCGGCGCGTTTGTCGGGACCGGATTTAGCTTCGGCACCACGGTCCCTGATCCCGGCTGCGCGGCGCGGCTCGATGCGCGGACACTGTGGAGCATGGGGCTGAAGAAGGCCGCGGTGGCGCGGCTTTGCCTCAACGGCGACATCTACCGCGCGATGCCGGAGGTCTGCGACCAGTACCTGCCGCCGCCAGCGCCGAGCTATTCAGCCCTGCCGCTGCTCCCCACCCGCTACGCGCAGGCGCAAGCCTCCGAGGAGCAGCCTCATACTATCCGCGACATTTGGCTGGTCGAAGGGGCGATCGGCAAGAACCGTCTTTGCAGCGAATACGATGTGACCCGGCAGCGCTGCCGTGTCTGGGCTCACACCGTGCACCAGTCGGCACCGAAGAAGAAGTCGATGCCGAGTGGTGAAACCCCTCACACGGCAGCATCGCCCGCCCCGGCAACCGTCGTGGCGGCAACCGAAAAGGAGAAGTCACAATGAAAAAGCTTTTTATGACTGTTTCGTTCATCGCTCTGGTGGGAAGCATTATGCCGGCTGATGCCGGCTCCACGCTCGCCATCGGCGGCGGATTCAATCTTGGTAACGTGACCACGATCACCGGCGCTGGAACGTTGGGCAATGCAGCGGCCGCCTCGGCGGCCCAAGGTATCAATACCTCGGTGGGGAGCGGTGTTGCCGTTGTGACGCCTGCTGGAAGCCTCAGTGCGGGCATTGGCAGTTCCATCGGCCAGTCGGTCGGTCAGTCCGGTGCAGTCGCTGGTCCGGGTGGTGGCGCGGCCTTGAGCGGCGCCTTCTCCAACAACGGCGGTGTCGGTGTCGGTGGCGGCTTCACCAACAAGCTGCCCTAACCCAGACGACAGCAGCATGGTGGCGACCTTCGCCACCATGCTCTGTTGATGGCAAGATATTGGCAGCTTGGAGGAAGCAAGCAATCATCCAAGGGAGACCTCCAGCTCACCTCGCACTTCCGCTTTTAACCCAGAACTGACATTTTGGCCGGGATACCAGAGTTTTCGCAACGCTGCTAACATTGCTTTTTCAAGGTTTGGGAGTTGGCAATGACGGCCGATGCAAGCTTTAGCGTCCTGACCGGTAATGATGTCGAAACGCGCAGAGTAAGAGCCGGCGGTGTCATTTTCCGCGAAGGCGAGCAAGCTGACGAGCTTTTCGTTATCAAGAGCGGTTACGTGCGCATTCAAATCGGCAACCGAACGATGGCCGACCTTACGACTGACAATATTTTTGGTGAAATGGCATTGATTGACAGCGAGCCAAGGAGCGCGACTGCCATGGCGATTACCGACGTTGAGCTTGTGCCCATTTCGGAAAAGCAATTTCTTTTTCTTGTGAGCCAAACCCCGTATTTCGCCCTCAAGTTGATGAGGGTCCTCGCACAGCGACTGAGGGTGACGAATAAGGTCCTTGATTGATCTTTCCGCCCGAAAGAACTGGACCGAAGGTTTAATTCCTTCGGGTTTAGGTTGATGAGAAGGAGCGAGCCTGGATTGTCGTCGTGACATAAGATCCAGCGCCAGTTTAGTGATCAACCCATTTCTGCTTTTGGCACAAAACCGACATGCCGCGACGGCCTGAGAATGTCCGTTCTTAGGGGTGAAGCAGACTTCGCCTAATCGCCCGACGATGTTGCCTTTTGACCCACTTCGGACATCGGTCTCCGGACTCTTGGCTCGTTTGGTGCAATATCGTGTCGCCCCGGTCTCGGTATGCTAGACTGAGACATCGCACAAGGCGTGTTGCCGCGGCACGGCTCGAATATAGTTGTAGATTTCACGAGGAAGCATCTCTTGTAACGGCAAGCCGCCAAGCGGCCTTATTGCACGTCCATTCAATCAGGGAGGCTGTACGATGACGATGAGGCCCGACCCGACGTTTCATGCATCGCCGAAGCTCGCAATGGAGGCTCCGCCAGAGAGCTTCGCGTATACTTTGCTGCTCAGCCCGGATTTTTCAAAACCCGATGCGCTCGCGGTAATCGATGTAAGGCCTGGTTCTCCGACATTCAGTCGGGTGGTTCACACGGTAGTGATGCCGAACAAGGGTGACGAGTTTCATCATTTCGGTTGGAACGCTTGTTCGTCGGCTTTGTCGCCGCTGGCTGGGCACGCTTTCCTAGAAAGGCGCTACCTCATCATCCCCGGGATCCGGTCCTCCCGCATTTATATCGTGGATACGAAACCTGATCCCACCAAGGCAAAGATTCACAAAATTATCGAACCCGAGGAGATCTTTAGAAAGACCGGCTACTCGCGACCACACACAGTTCACTGCGGCCCGGAAGGCATTTACGTCAGCACTCTGGGTGGCGGCGGCAAGGATGGGACTGATGGACCGCCCGGTGTGTTCATCATGGACTGCGAGACCTTCGACGTCCTCGGACGCTGGGAGATCGATCGTGGCCCCCAAACCCTGCATTATGATTTCTGGTGGAATCTGCCGCGCGACTACATGGTATCGAGCGAGTGGGCGTTGCCACCGCAGTTCGAGAACGGGATCGTGCCGGAGGCTCTACTCTCCAACAAGTATGGCCATCGAATCCACTTCTGGGATTTGCGAGCGCGGAGGAATGTCCAGACCATCGATCTCGGTGCCAACCATCAAATGGCGCTGGAAGTGCGTCCCGCCCACGATCCCGTTCGCGAGTACGGCTTCCTGGGCGTCGTGGTCGACACCACAAACCTCGAAGGCTCGATCTGGACCTGGTGGCGCGAGGGTGGCAAGTTTCACATTGAGAAGACGGCGACGATTCCACCAGAGCCCGCGCCGAAGGACCAGTTGCCGCCGCTGCTTCAGGGCTTTGGCGCGGTGCCGCCGCTGGTGACCGACATCGACCTGTCCATGGATGACAAATTCCTCTATGTCGCCTGCTGGGGCACCGGCGAGATGCGTCAGTACGACGTCACCGACCCCCGAAAGCCGAAGCTTGCGGGCTCGGTCCACGTCGGCGGCATTGTCCGCCGCACGCCTCACCCAAACGGTAAAGCCTATGCCGGCGGTCCGCAAATGGTGGAGATCAGCCGCGACGGCGAACGCGTCTACTGGACCAACTCGCTCTACTCGACGTGGGACAACCAATTCTATCCGAACGGCATACCGGGCGCCGAGGTGATGGCCAATGCAAACCCGAACGGTGGCCTCGAATTGGCAAGAGATTATTGGGTGAGTTTCCCGGACGGATACCGAGCCCACCAGATTCGGCTCGATGGCGGGGACTGTTCGACGGATTCGTTCTGCTATCCGTCGGTTTGAATTTGAGCGGAACGGATTGGGCACCTGCCTGGCTCTGGCTGGCTGTCGTCGCGAGCGGCCTCTACCACGGAGTAAATCCGGGAATGGGGTGGCCGCTCGCCGTTTCGGCTGGATTGATGGAACGGAGTTTGCGTGCCTTGTTGGCCGCGCTTTGGCCGCTGGCGACTGGCCATCTGCTTGCAATGCTTCTGGTGCTTCTTCCCTTCGCGCTGCTGATTGCGCTCGTCGAATGGCAGCATCAGATACAGATCGGCGCGAGCCTCCTCGTTATCGGGTTCGGTATCTTCAGGCTTGTCGACCGACGCCATCCACGGGCATTGGCACGGATACGACCGACGCAGTTGGTGCTTTGGTCCTTTGCTGTGGCAATCGCTCATGGCGCCGGATTGATGCTCGTGCCGATCTATCTCGGCCTCTGCCGGGCCTCCGGCCCCGACAAGGGCCATGAGGCTGCCGAGACCCTCATGAATGCCAATCTGGGGATGGCCGCGCTGGTCTCCGTCGTCCACGCGACCGCGATGATCGCTGCCGGCGGATGTTCGGCGTGGCTCGTTTACCGCTATCTTGGTCTCAAATTCGTATCGCGGAGCTGGTTCAATCTAGATTCGTCCTGGGCCGTCAGCCTCATTCTGGTGGGAGCTATTGCACTGGTGTTCGCCCTCACGAACTAGCGCAGAAGCCGTGTATTGCTGCACGACGGCGAACATGTCCGCCTATGGCTGCACACCCGGGACATGCCGAACCCGCTATCGGGCGAGGAGTGGAAACATCTGCTCGCAGCGAGTATTTTCGCCTTTGACCCCAACCGGACATGCGCGGGCTATGACTTGCGACGTGAAAGCGATAACATCACAGGGGTTGAGAACGTCTCAACAACAGTGGGAAGGCCCATGAGACGCCGTGAGTTCATCACGCTTGTCGCTGGCGCGATGATGGAATTGCCGTTCGCTTCGATAGCGCAGGAAGCGGGGCGTATCTATCGTTACGGTATCTTATCGCCCTTTACTGATGCGGTTGTGCCATTGCGACGTATCGACGAACTGCGACGCCGCGGCTTCGTTGAAGGCCGAAACCTCACGATCTATCACCGCGATTTCGGGCTCCACGTTGATCTGATTTCGCAATATGCGGCGGAGCTGGTCAAAGCCCAAGTCGATGTCATCGAAACCGCCGGGAGTGTGGCAACTCGTGCCGCACAGCAGGCGACGAAAACAATTCCGATAATCGCGGTCACAGACGATATGGTCGGGGAGGGACTAGTAGACTCGCTGGTCCGGCCAAACGGCAATACAACGGGCGTCAGTATCCTCGCTACCGAGCTTGACGGCAAACGACAGGAAATCCTTATCGAAGCAGTGCCGGGCCTTCGCCGGATGGCGGTCCTTGCTGACTCCAACGCGACACCGGATGCGAAGCTTCACGCGCTTCGGGAGGCGGCACGCGCACGCAACATCGAACTTTCAATTCACCGGATCGCCAGAGCCGAGGAGATCGCAGCAGCCATCGATATGGCGCGGGCATCGGGCGCCACGGCGCTCAACGTTTTGGCGTCACCGATGCTCTTCGGCAATGGTCAGCTTATTATGGACCGGGTCTCAGCGCTGCGCCTGCCAGCCATCTATCAATGGGCCCAAATGGCGGATGGAAGCGGCTTCGCCGCCTACGGACCGCGCATTACTGAAATTCCAGAGATTGCTGCCCGACAGGCCGCCATGCTCTTCAGCGGTACCAAGGTGGCCGACATCCCGGTCGAGCAGCCGACCAAGTTCGAACTGGTGATAAACCTCAAGACCGCCACTGCGCTCGGCGTCACGGTGCCTCCGGCATTACTGGCTCGCGCCGACAAGGTGATCGAGTGACAAAGCTGTTTGCTGCGGTGCATGAGTCCGGTCCTGGCACGAAACGGACATGCCTCAATGGTCGCCTGATTTCCGCTGCTGGGGGTGAAACGGACATCTTGCAGCTGGATCACTGTCTGCCGTCCGGCAAAGAATTGCGACCGTAAACCTAGCCCAACCGCGGCAATTGATTTCCCAACGGCTGCATGATGGTGTGGTCGATCAGCCGTATCCCACGGGGAAACTATAGCCGAATACAAGCTCCGGCAAAACCGCTTCCCAGACATCTCGGTGAAGGTGCACCCGGTACTCTTCCTGGTTGTCGGACTTGCGCCAGCACACGATGGCGCCGACCTCGCCGCGCAGGAAGCTGAGATCTTCGGGAGGCGACCAACTCCTGGCCATCCGTCCGAGTGTTTGTCCCTGCTTATCCTGAATCATCCAGGACGGGCCATCGCGCGAGATATGAACCGGATCTCCTACTTTCACCGCCGAGATTGCGGCAAGTGAGGGATGACCCTTCCTGAGACGCCCCGCCCATGACAGGTCCACGGTCTTGAGGTTCGGCACCTGGTACAGCGCAGTCGGAACAGCGACGGCTTCGGTGACGGTTGGCGCGGCGCGGCGCAGTATATACTCTGCGTCCTGCGGGACGAATGGATGGTTCCCTTCGGCAATGATGGCGAGGCTGCGTCGCGCTCGGGTCATGGCGACATAGAACAAGCGGCGCGGCGCATCGGGGTCCTCGCCCTTAGAGGGCCTGTCCCACCCGCCATTCAGGATGACGACGTCATCGAACTCCACACCTTTCGATCGATGCGCCGTCAACAGCAGCAGCGCGCGCTGATCGCTGCGGGCATCATTGGCCCATTCAGCGAACCACTCGACAAGGTCCGGCACAGGCATGGTCTTGTTCGCAAGCTCTTTCGCTAGCGCCGCGATGCCTTCGGCGATCAGGTCCGTCCAGCGGTTAGACGGTGTCGCGTTGAGCACGTCCACCAGATCGCGGACGGCCAGCAGACGGGTAGTATTGCGGCGCAGGTCGTCGATGAATTGCTGCATCTCCCGCAGACGCCAGATGTTGGGCAGGCTCTCGTTTGCCATCTCCACCGGAATGCCAAGCATTTCAGCATAGGCCCGCACCGGAGCCAGCCGCCGCCAGTCACGCGCGATGATCGCCGCACGGGACCAGCTCCACTCCGGAACAAGGCGCGATAGCCGGACGAGTTCATCAATTGCGGTCATCGCCTGAGCCATATCGCCGGATGGGCAGTCCAGCACTTGCACCCGCCCGCGGGCAACCGGATCGAGCGCTGCCATCTCTCCGCCGGGCGGCGTCTTGCTGCGCTTGCGATCGATGGCAATGTCGTGACCGGCTTTCATGCGGGCAGCGGCTGGCGCAATGACGGCGTTGGCGGCCGCAATGATATGTCCCGTCGAGCGGTAGTTCTCGATCAGAAACTCCGGTCGTGCACTGTAGTCGGCCTCGAACTGGCGGATGAAGCGGATGGATGCCCCGGCGAAGGCGTAGATATTCTGATCGTCATCGCCCACCGCAAATAGGCTGAGCCGAAGCTCCTTATCATCCAGTGAGCGGCCTGCAACGGCGGAGATCAACGAGTATTCCTCAGGGCCGATATCCTGATACTCGTCTACCAGAATCCAGCGATAACCCTGGATCAGCGTTTCGCGTTGCGCCTCTGCCTCGGGCTTGCTGAGGCCTTCGCCGTTCAGTAGGCGGACTGTTTCCAAGACGATCCCATCGAAGTCGTGCTTCGTCTCGCTCGCTGCTCCGACAAAGCTCGCCCCCACCAGTCGCATCGCGAGGGCGTGGCACGTGGAAACGGTCACCGCATTCGCTTCATCGCCGATCAGACGCCGCAGCCGGATGCGTATCTCGGCGGCGGCATGACGGTTGTAGGTCAGCACGAGGATGCCGCGCGGGTCCTCGCGGCGGACACGGATCAGGTAGGCGACGCGGTGCACCAGAACGCGCGTCTTGCCCGAACCCGGTCCTGCCAGGACCAACACGCTGGTCTCTTCACGATGATCCGAGACGATCTTCTGTTGGACCGGATTGTCCAGCGACTCGACGATGGCCTTCCACGAAGCCCCTGTCGTTTGGCGCCGGAGCTCGACGCCCTGTCCCGGCATCCAGCGCCGCAGAAAGGCCTCACGCTCCAGCACGAAGTAGTCCTCTGACAGTCGGACCGCCTGATCCATCGCCGCAAGGCCTCTTTCGGCATAGGCCGCCATCACATGGGTCTGGATGGTCTGCTCGGCGTAGTGTTCCTCGAGGGGCACAAAATCCTTCACGGTGAACTGGCCGCCTGAGGGGTTGAGGTGGACCGTCATCGCCTGCCGGAACACCGTCAGCCCTTTGCCCAGCGTGACCGCCTCCTGCTCGTGCAGCCACAGAAGTGCGCGATCCATCAGCTTGGTCATGTCTTGAATGCCGCTGCTGCGAAGCAAGGCGTCTCCGGTCAGGGCGGCGAGCAGATCGCCCATTGTGGTTTCGACCTGGATGTCCTTGCCGCGGCTGCCCTTCGGCAGCTTGCCCAGAAGATGCGCCAGCAATAGCTCGGCGCCCTGCTGGCGCAGGCTTGCCGTTTGTTCAAGCACCTGCCAGGACCGTTGCAGCGTCACCATCAACGTGTTTCGCGATGCCTTGCGCAGCCGCAGGTTGCCCATGCCGCCGTCTTGATCGCGCCCGTCTCGGCCCATGCTGCGCAGCAGCTTTTCCACGATGTCGGGGCGAACTGTGCTATGCCCCTGGTTACGCAGCGCTTGGCAGGTCTCGGCCAGATGCAGGGGAATGCCCCCGGCACCATCGGCATCGGGCGCGGCTTCGCGCATCAGGGCGATCAGCGCGTTTTCAAGCTGTGCGGACTGCGCCAGCCGCTGCAGCGAATGGCCTTCGACGGCGACATGGACAAAGACCGTGACCGTCAGGTCGTTGCGGGCAATCCCGAGCGCCTCGAGATCGGCAAATGCCTTGTTGAGCATGCCGCCAGTCAATCCGCTGATCCCAGCCAGCTCATCAGTGGAAATGCCCTGATCGGGAGGCGCGTTCATCAGATACCGAGCGATATCCAGAAGCTGCTTGCGTCGGTTGCCGGTGATCGCGGCCCTGGCCAGGATCGCCTCGGCTTCTTGCTCGGTGCGGATCCTCAGCGAGGACGGGAAGACCTGAACCTGATTCTCCTCTCGGCTCAGCAGCGTGGCCTCTTCCAGCCAGGACACCGCGGTTTTTACCCTCGTGTCGTCGGTAGCGCTGTCGCGCTCGAATTCCTGATCGCGTTCGGCTCGCACTATCTCGCCCGAAGTTGCGACCACGGTGCCGGTTTTCTTCATCCGGTCGTCCAGCCGCCGTAGGGCCTTGAGGATTGCGCCGATTTCGTGCCGGGCCAGGCGCGAGCGGGCCGAAAGCGAGAACTGCCGCTCGACATCCTCGGCAGCGAACAGCAGGACGCAATTGGCATGGGCGCGGTCGCGGCCCGCTCGCCCAGCTTCCTGCAGGTAGTTCTCCAATGATCCGGGAATGTCGCCATGCACCACCAGCCGGATATCAGGCTTGTCGATCCCCATGCCGAAAGCGTTGGTCGCGGCGATGATCCGCAGCTCGCCGATGCGAAATCGTTCCTGGACGTTGCGCTTTTCCTCGGGCGTCAGCCCGGCGTGGAACCGTTCCGCCGACAGACCCTGCTGCTTGAGGAAATCGGCGAGGCGTTGCGTCTCGCTGCGGGTGGCACAATAGACTACGGCACCCGAAGCGCCATCCTGTGGCAGTTTGGCCTCGATCTCATCGAGTATATCGGCCAGCTTGGTGCCGCGCTGCGTGGGCCGGACCTCAAAGCTGAGATTAGTGCGCACGGCCCCACCGTCCAGCAGCATCAGTTCGCGCTCAAGACGTGACTGGAAATGGTCGCGGATGTCGCGCACTACTTCGGGCTTGGCGGTGGCGGTCAGGCAGAGCACCGGAGCAGGCGCTTCATCGCCCGAGGATTCCTTGATGAAGCGGCTGACATAGCGGTAGTCGGGCCGGAAATCGTGGCCCCATTTCGACACGCAATGCGCCTCGTCCAGCACCCAGAGCCCGACCTCACGTTGTGCCAGAACCGACCGGACCGAGTTGCTGCGCAATTGCTCGGGCGAGATCAGAAGCATCGCCGCCTCTCCCATGCGCACACGGTCCAGCGCATCCTGCCGCTCGGGCATCGAGAGCAACCCATTGACGGTGACGGCCGAGGAAATTCCCGCCCGCGCCATGCCCTGTACCTGATCGGCCATCAGCGCCACCAGCGGCGAGATCACCACGGTCAGCGCCCCGGTCTTGTCGAATTTCGACAGGGCGGGGATCTGGTAGCAGACCGATTTGCCGGTGCCGGTCGGCAGAATGCCGAGGATGCTGGCCCCGCGCATCGCCTCATCGACGATCCGCTCCTGCAGGGGCCGGCCCACATCGTCCACTGGCTGCGCGCGGAAGGCGTCGAACCCGAACCAGCGCGACAGCGCGCGGACCGGGTCGTTCTTTTCGCTGCACCAGGCGCAATCCGGGCTTTCGCAATTGGTGTCGCGCAGGTGCCGCACGATCAGTGCAGCCTCTCGGAACAGCGCCCGCACCCAGGGCGGCATGACGGAATCCCCGCCCGCGACCAGGATCCAGGACAAAGCATAGGCCATAGGCCATCCGAGCTGCGGGCTCGAAAGGCGGCTCAGCGTCTGCTCGACCCGCCTCTCGCAGGCACGCCCCGCCATTAGCCGGTAAATCGCTTCTCTCGCCGCAAGAGGACCGGGCGCAGGAGCTCCCCGAACCTCCTGGAATACTGCGTCGAACCCGCCTGGGTTTTCCATTCTCGTGGTAAGGAAGTGGAAGGCTACCACGGCATCGAGCTGGTCGGCGTTCTGCTGCTTTAGAGCCGCCAGTTGATTGCGCAGCACCTGAAACACAAGTCGCGCATCCATTTCCGGATCGTTGACATGGCCCGCTTGCAGGCGCCCGTCATGGTAATGCTTGACCAGGTGGTGGTAGGGATTGCGCGGAAATGCGAGCGGATTGAGCCATAGGGTGTCAATCGGCGATCGAAAAATATTCGCTAGCTTTGGCCGCACCGCAACCAGATGAGGCAAGTCATGCCGAATGATGTTGTGGCCAAGTAGATGCTCGGCCTCGGCTGATTCCGCTTCCAGGCGGTCGAGGGCCGCCATGAGATCGCGTTTCTTTGCCAAGATCGGGGGACGAGCATCATCGCGCACCGCCGCAAAAGCGAAGATGGTAGTGGTTGCAGGATCCACTTCCAGATCGACCGAAACGCAACGCTGCAGGAAGGGTTGGAAGGGCTCAGTCATACTGCAATGATGTCATTCACCTCATGAAAACGGTCAGCGATCATGGTCGCGCGCTCGACGAAAGGTCAACGTTCATTTGAGCCACAAGGACTTTGCCCGACTGCCACCTATCTGGCTCAGTAGGGGTCACCATACCCGCAGAAGGTTATTGAACTACGTAACTACGTCACAGAGGGTAGTGCGCGCTGGAGTTCGTTGCGGTTGCTAACGGGGCATAGCGGACATGGTTTCAGCGTCGCAAAATGTCCGCTTCTGACCAACTGCGACATTAGCTGTGCAGTGCGGCAATGGCTTTCATTGCTATCAATGTGCCCGACTAAACCGCTACGATGCCGTCACCTGAACTTGGGAGCGGACATGAGGCGGCGCACGTTCATCGCGGCTCTCGGCGGCGCGGCGGCGTGGCCCCTGGTGGCGCGCGCGCAGCAACCCGCGATGCCTGTAATTGGCCGGATCTTTATGGGCGCGGCAAGTCAGCCCGACAGCAATCGTGCCGCCTTTCTTAGTGGTTTGAACGAAATGGGGTTCTACGTCGGCCATAACGTTTCGTTTGAATACCGCACTGCAGACGGACAAACGGACCGTCTGCCGGCGCTGATAGCCGACTTGGTGCAGCGAAAGGTTGATCTCATCTTCGGAAACGCGGCCGTAGCGCTCGCCGCGAAAGAGGCCACGAGTACCATTCCCATTGTGTTTGTTACTACCGCTGACCCGGTCAGCATCGGACTTGTTGCGAGTTTTAACCATCCCGGAGGAAACGTCACCGGCGTCCTTTTACGCGCAGGTGCCGAAGCAACCGCTAAACTTATAGAACTCGTGCATGAGCTTTTGCCGGCGACCACGACGGTCGGGATGCTAAATAATCCAAAGTTTCTTGATACCGGCCCGGATACGGCAGCGGTTCAATCGGCCACAAATTCTCTCGGGCTCAAAGTTGTTGTTGTAGAAGCCACCGTGGAAGCCGACCTCGAGCCGGCAATGACTAAGCTGGTCGAGGCACACGTCGGGGCGCTCGTAATCGGTGATAATCTTTACTTCTCCAGCCTTCGCGACCGAATTGCGCGATTAGCGATGCGCAACAAACTTCCCATTTTAGCCGGTCCTTCGTTTGGTAAAGATGGTGCTCTTGCGATCTATGGCGCGAGCGACTTCGACGGCATACGACAAGGAGGGATTTATATGGGCCGCATTCTGAAGGGCGAAAAGCCCGCAGACCTGCCGGTGCTTCAACCAACGAAGTTCCAGTTGGTGGTTAATCTCAAGACGGCGAAGGAGCTTAGAGTCACAGTGCCGCCATCGCTGCTTGCACGTGCCGACGAGGTGATCGAATAGTAATTCTGATTGCTGCGGTGCATGAGTCCGTTGTTGTGGAGGTTTTCGGATGCCGGCATGCGGAGACCATCCCCACGCTCCGACGGCCGGCGTCCGAAAAGCGCCAAGGCACGAAGTCGCGGGAAGTTGGGCACCGGCGGAGCAGCGAGTGCTATGGGGATCTGTAAGAGGTGCTCGACTTAGGAACTTCGAAGAGTGGCGACCTCGAATGCGTGCACAACTTGAGCGATTTGGCACGATTGATGCAAAAGAGGGGATTTAATGTTTTTGGCCCGTGTGATTTCAAATAGTTGCGCGTGGCAGAAAGGCTACATCCTACAACTTTTGCGCGACTAATTAGTTGATCGGTGTTCAGTGGCATGGCGTGAATCAATTTCTTGCGAGCAGAAATATACCCGGCATATTCAAGCAACCTGGCTGACGCTTTCGTCAAGGCAATTTTGCCGTCGCCTCACCGGTGCGGTCGTTGTCGCTCCCGCAAGTCTTCTCGCTGTTCTTTATCAAGCGTTGCACGCTAACAGTGCGCTTCTTGATCGTGTTGACCTTGCCACCAGGCTATCGCTGTCCTCTCTCGACCGAGTACCGGCCTCTCGGCTCTTGCTCCCGCGCAGCGGGCTGGAGCGCAGCGACTTCGTGCGTTGGCACGAAACGGACAAGCCGTATTAGTCGCTTCATGTCTGTTGTTGGGGGACGAACGGACCTAGGTCGGACGCGCCCTGAGGTCCGAGTTTGACCCGAATGCGACCTGGCTGTCCCGTGCGAGGTCCGCTTCGCACTAAAACCGCCCTTCTGACGAGGTCGCCGCTTTAGTCTTAGCGAGAGTGGGGAATCGATCCCGACCATCGAGCCAGGTTGCGAGCTGATGCGGGAGGTCGCCGCCCGGCGCGGACATGTGACCGGGTTAGCGGCAGTTTTATTTGGAAACGTCGCTGCTTCGCCGGACTATAGTTCGGGCCCTCGGTGTGCCCCCCACTTCGCTAGGGCCCCGCGACCCTGCCGCACGCATCACCCACGGCGGGGTGGCGCAGCGGCCACACCTTCACGTCCGCTACGCGCCTGTCCACGAAAAATATGCGTTGTAACTGTTCGCAAAAGAGTTATTATACGAACAGTTGAGACCTCGAGGAGGCGGATTATCATGGCTAAATCGCACTTGCAGTTGGTGTCGCCAACCACCGAAAATCGAACAGTTGCTCCGGGACGGCGCCCCAATGCCGAACTTCGGTCCCGTGAATATCTGACCGACGCCGAGATCGAGCGTCTCACCGACGCCGCCAAGGCCAACCGCTACGGCCACCGCGACGCCACCATGATCCTGGTCGCGTACAGGCACGGCCTCAGAGTTTCCGAGCTAACCGACCTGCGCTGGGATCAGATCGACTTCGGTCACGCTACCCTTGCCGTCCGCAGGGCCAAGAAAGGCTCGCCCAGCACGCACCCGATCCGCGGTGACGAACTCCGTGCGCTCCGCCGGCTCCAGCGCGAACAGGATCCCAAGTCCCCGTTCGTGTTCACATCGGAGCGCGGCGCGCCGTTCACCACGGCCGGCTTTGCCCGCATGGTTGAGCGGGCTGGCGTCGCCGCCAAGCTGGGCTTCAAGGCTCACCCGCATATGCTGCGCCATGCCTGCGGCTTCGCGCTGGCCAACAAGGGACACGACACAAGGTCGCTGCAGGCTTACCTTGGCCATAAGAATATCCAACACACGGTGCGCTACACCGAGCTGTCACCGGATCGTTTCAAGGACTTCTGGCGATAGGAGTTCGCCTCCGCAATTGCTGCGCCTAAAGCGGCCGTAAAGGCAGCGGTCTCTTGAAAGGCAGCGGTCTCTTGCATGCTCCGTTTTCCATTCTGGAAGGTGGGCAGATCGGCACAATTGCAAGCCTGACGTAGGTGCACAGACCCGCTGATCCCATTAAATTCAATTTCAATAAAGGGTTTCTCGCTCAGGTGATACCGGCGTGCGAGCGCGCAGCTGATTGGCGCTAGGGATGGCTGTTTGCAAAAATCAGGGGTATCCGTGGCCCCGGCGCCACATCTGCCGGGGACGGAGGGTAGTAAAATCAAAACCGGGAGAGACTGAACACGGTCCTTTTTGACCTCCGAACGTCGCACGGAGATCGGGTCATGGAAGCCAGATTTATCTATCGCAACCGGTCGGATGTCGGGTTTTACGATGCGTCCACGCGAGGAATGCGCGGCGGTCCTAATAAGGTGATTGTGTACGTCAATGGCGTCCTTTGCGCGATGGATCGCGAGGCAAAGATCGTCATACCCGTTTCGCGATGGAAACTGATGGAGATCGGCGTTGCCTTTTTTTTGGCGGCGCTCAAGGCTAAGGGCGCAGCGCCCAGTTCGGTTGAGTCTGTGCCCGTTCTTGAACCACCTCCAGCACTTCCCGAAGCCGTCGACGAGCATCTCTTGCGCAGCCTCGACGACGACGAAAGGGCATCCCCGGAAGCTACACATCAGGAGAGCTCCGAAGCCCAATGGGAGCGTCTCATACGGGAAATGCGTGATCTATCTCGATAATAGACGGAGCGTTTAGGCCGTGCGAAAGATCATCCTGGCTTGCCTTGTTCTAACGATCGCTTCGGTGTCTCCGGCCGACGCTCGCAGTCATAAGCGCGCCCCGTCGAACAAACCCGCACATCATCACACTGCGCACGCCGGCGACAAATCGTCTGCGGGCGACAAGGCGTCCGCTGATGCCGACGAAGCGATGGACAAGCGCATCAAGAGCATCTGCCGCGGCTCCTAGGCGTATAGCAGGCGCCCCCGGCGAGCGCTGGGGCGGACGACCCTTAATGCGTCCGCGCACCACGCTCCTTGGCGTAACGTTCGCCAGCAGCTTCCACAGCTTTGGCATGCAGACCAGCGAGTTCGGGCCGCGCGGCGCGGGCGCGCTCGGCGGAATCAAGGGTCGACTGGGCCTGTCCCTGGAAGTGGGGCATGACGTGGCGGGCGATCAGTTCGAAGCTCTTGGCGGTCGCCTGCGGGTTCGCCCAATTGTGGCCGAGCAGCAGATAGCAACCGAAGCCGCCGTTTGATTGCTTGACGAGCCGGTCGATCTGCGCGGCGCACTCTTCCGGCGTTCCGATCACGCCGAGCCCAGATTTGTTGATGAAGTCGATCATTTCAGCGACGCTGTCGCCGAGCACGGCCATTTGCGGGAAGGCGGCAACCGCCTGAAAGTAACGGAACCAATGCTCGATGCCGTACTGTACGTCGGCGATCGCCTGCTCCTTGGTTTCCGCACAGTGCATCGGGCCGACGAGGCGCCAATTCGAGCGGTCGACCGTCTTGCCGTGCACCCGCGCTTCCTCACCCAGCACATCCCAATGCAGTGCCAGGGCATCGAAGCCGGCCGCTGTCGTCGCGCCGACCGAGAGGAGCCCGATGCCATGCCGACCTGCGAGCTTGGCCCCCGTGGGCGACGCCACGGCCGCCACCGCCACGTCGAAAAGCGGATTGGAATAAGGCCGAAGATGCAGCCGTGCATCTCGCAGATCCCAACGATGGTTCTTGAACGTCACCGGCTCATCTCCTGCTAGCAGCCTCATGATGACGTCAAGGCTCTGCTCGAGGAGCTCACGCGTCTCGGACTGAGGGACCCCGATCATGATGCCGTCCGTCGGCAGCGAGCCTGGTCCGGCACCGAACATCGCGCGCCCGCGGGTCAGGTGATCGAGCAGCACGATGCGCTCAGCGACCCACAGCGGATTGTGGTAGGAGAGGCTGACGACGCCCGTGCCAAGCTTGATGTGGCGCGTGCGCTCGGCCGCAACCGCGATCATGATTTCGGGCGACGCGCTGATCTCCGTACCGGCGGAATGGTGCTCACCAAACCACGCTTCATCGTAACCGAGGTGGTCGAGCCAAGCGACCAGATCCAGATCGTTCTGTAGGGCTAACGTCGGATTAATGCCGGGCTTGTGGAAGGGTGCGAGAAAAATGCCGAAACGCAGGCGGGATGTCATAGGCATGTCCTCCATCGCATATTGGCGGCGGCGTCTCTCAAAAGGAAATGCGACCGTCTCTTCAAAGTGACCAGCCCTGCAGCCCACACACACCCTACGCGAGCGCGGTGTCATAGTCTATTGGCACGGTGCGCAACTGCAATGCTCTGTCGATTTCCTCGCTACGGGTCGACTGGCGAGGCGGCGCGGCGATGCCGGGAACAGGTGCCGTCGGAATCATGCCTACGGATGCAAGAGTCGCTGTCCGCAACAGTGCATGCCCTGTCATGCCGTCGCCGACATACTCATGGCGGATGTGCTGCGCCTTATCGATCGGTTCGACGGGGCTGGCGGGACATCCGGCCTGTCGCGACTACGTCGCGCGCGCCACGGCCCGCCCGTCCCTCATAAAGGCACACGCAGACCAGATAGCGCATTTTGCCGCGGCAGACTAAGCAACGTCGGCGCCAAAAGCTGACAGTCGCGCGGCCCCTACCAGCCGGACGGCGCCCTGGACTGCAACCATGCAGGACACCAAGCCGCTGTTCGAGCCGGACACCAATCCGGTGTTCGAGACGGATGCCAACTCGGAGGTCAGCGGGCGTCCTCAACAGCCGATCGTAGCACTTTGATCCCAACCATTTTGATTACCGTTGGGTCCTGGTTGCCTCGTCGCCGGTCTCCGCCGCCACGCTGATTCCGCGCCCTGCTTGGCAACCTTCGCCGCAAGCAGCCGGAATTTGCCAAGTGCGGCGTGACGCTCAAAGGCGATTTGCTTCGCCTTCTTCCACCAATGTGTTGACGGATTAGAGTGGTCCTACGGCTTGCTCGCATCGGCGGCAAACACCAATATGCAAAGCAACGTCGACGCGCTCGCGATAAGAGGAAGGTGTTGTGCCAGCATTGGTTTCTGATGCTGCAACACCACCTAGCCGACAACACATTCCTCGATTTGAGGTTACTCGGGTTCCAGATTTAACCTCCGCGTTCGACATCAACCTTAACACGCGAGTTTCGTTGCGACGATGCACAGCCGGCATACGATGGGAGCCGCCGGACATTGTCATCCGTCCGGGACCAGCGTGGCGAAGGTCGTCGAGCGATCATACTCCGCTCGGCGGCTTCGTTTTGGGGAAAGCTGCCTCAATGATGAAAGCAATCCGCCCACGTGTATCTGTCAACGATGAGCATAGCGCTAAGCCCGCCGGCGCAGAGTTTTGGCATGTCTGGACCGTCCGCATTCCGCGCAGATCGATTGTAGGTCAGTTTGTGTGGGGCCGCGTTTGGCGGCGGCATGATGGCCACCGCTGGGTTTACGCGCCACTGGACACGCCCAAATCCAAACTGTTCCAGTCAGGTAACGAACGCGTAAGCGTCGTGCCCCAGCCGTCCTTATGATGGTGGTCTCAAGCCCTGGGCCTTACCCGGAACACCTTTACCCCGAACTTCCCGCACTTGCTGGACAAACAGGCGCGCCGCGTGGCCGACGTGGCGAAGGCCGCGTCGGCGCAGTAGGCGCAGATGGTGGAGTCCACTCTAAGAAGCGGAGTCCGGGTGGCTGGAGACTATCCGTGCCACTGCAATCGACAACCTTGCCTTTCGACAGGCCTGCACGCCGGGCTACTACAACGGTGAGGGCCGCACCGGCGAAGGCCAGGGGCTTTTCGACGGCCTTTACGGCCCTGGGTCGGACGCCTTCTTCGCCCTGATGAAAACTTGGCGCAAGGCCGGCCACATGCGCGGGCTTGAGGTGTGCTGACAGCGGCCCGACTTGTGGCGATGGTGGTCTACGCCTAGGCCGATTACTGACGCATCGCCGCGATCGCAGCGAGTACCCCGATATAGTAGTCGTCCCAATCGCCGCCGCCTATGACTAAGGGGCAGCAGGCCTTTAATTCGTCGTCACTGAGCCGTTCTCGGCAAAGGTTCCGGATAGCCATGCCGCCGCCAAAATGGAAGAACGCATTGTCAGAACTGATAGGAAGACCGCGGGCGTGCAGGTCGCGCAACTTTGCCAGCAGGTCGGCCGGCAAATGAGCTAACACATGCTGCTCAACGTCCTTGCGGATCGACTCTGGGACCTGCGTCCATCGCTTCTTAGACCATGAGTCGAGATCGGGCGGTTCTTCGAAATCAGGCGGGTGCATGCGAACTCTGGTTTAGCGCCAAAATATAGTGCGTACACCCAATGTAGCGCGCAATGTGGGTGGACTTTTTCTGGGGATTGCGTCCGACTATATAGGACGGCGACAAACGATGTGCGACCCTGTCTAGTTGACTAATTCGGAGCCGCAATATGTCTGAGCTTGAGCGCACGCCGGCCGGATTACAGATGGTTATCCCTGGATGCGAACGACGGACTTTGCCAAGGTCGACAACCCGTGTTGACGAAATTGGTCAGGGACTACTTCGCTTTTATAAGCCGCCGAGCCTGCGCGAAAAGCTCAAGAACCGCGCGGATGCACCTTTGCGGCCGCGCAAAGGACAGAAGCCATTGCCGATCGGTAGTTTGTTCAGCTCCTAGATACATTGGCAATTTCCAGCATGGTTCGAGTAACGGAGCCAAGGTGCGGAAAAGCGCAAATCGCGTTTTGCAGATGTGGAGGTCATGCGAGACGGGCCGCTGATAGAAGGTGGGAGTCACGGCAAAATAGCTTGGCGAGCCGCCCCAGGTACCGCGCGGCTGCTCTGGCAGCACTTCGTCCCCGCACACAGTCCGCGGGCGGTCTTACTGCTTCAGAAATCCCTACGGCGCGCTGGATTGCAACTATGCCGGATACCAAGTCGGCGTTCGAGTCGGATGCCACCTCGGACGTCAAGCGGCGTCCTCAGCAGCCGAACGGAACTTGCCACCGGGTCCCTAGGGCTCACTTGTCACCGGGTCACCGCCGTCAGGCCGATTCCGCGCCTGCTTGGCCGCCTTCTCCGCATCTTCATGCTTCCCGCGGGAACCGGCGCGTCACAGCAACAAAGCCGCCAGAACATGCGTTGAAGCTGGCTATGGCGATGCCCGCAAGGGCAAGAAGCAGGCGCAGATGGCTGACCTTTTCGAGCGACTTGCCCGAAAGGCCACCTACACGATGAGGCGCAGGATCTCCGCCGCCACGCTGATAGGAGGAGCCGCCCTTCATTCCCTAAGAGCCCTCCAATAGGACATTCCGATCAGCCACTCGTTGTGGCCAAGGCATTCGTCCGAGCCTCACGTGCCAGTGCTGAGCGTCCTCTCGGCTCAGGCAGTGAACCAGATATTGTGGATGGAGAAAGTCATTTCCATCTTCGGTGGCAACCAGCCGCAAGAGTGCGGCTTTTATCTTTTCGTGGGTAACGCTTTTGGGGACGGTCATTTGATAACGATCCCCCGTTTGGGAAAAGAAGCCAATGTCTGCCATCACGACGAAAACCTCTCCGAAAAGATCGAAGACCGATAAGGAAAAGGAGGTTATATCCTTCATCAAGAGTTCGATGCACTTGGTGGCTGTCGGCGAGAATGCAAATGCGTATAACAACTCGATCCTGCCGATCGTGAGTCTGAAGCTAGGATCTTGTGCGAATTGCTCTTGAAGCAGTTTATCGGCCTCGGCCGCGGCCAACAGCCATTGTCCTAAGAATTTGGCATCGCCGGGAGCGGGACCTTCGACCAAGACCCACTTTTGTGTAACAGGAGCTTTGTCAACCACCGTTCTTTGCTCCTTCTCCTTGAATGTTGCCAATCACAGCTTGGGCGTTGCTTTCGATATGGATGTGCTCAACACGCATGTACTGGGAGCCGCCGGCACGCAGCCGGCGTAAGGTCTCGACCTGAATGGCGTACGCCCGCAACAATTTGCTCGCCGCGGCGGCCATCATGGCGACATGACGGTCGCCTCCATGGCCCCCGCCAATCCTGGATAGGACCGCCATCGATGCCGAGTGCGTGCAGGCCATCTGGATAACCAGGGCGGCCTCCATCTCGGTCCTCGGATTGGTGGCCTCAACGATGCTCAGCGCGGCATTTACCGCGACCTCGGATATACCGCCATTTGGTAGCCTCGCCGCAGTCTGGAGCTGAAAGAGCGTCTGGCTCACGAAGTCGCTCGAAACCGTTCCCATCGCGGCCTTGAGCCGGCTCCACCACTCCTTGGTGTCGCCTATCGGCGGGTACGGCTTCTCAACATTGGCGTTCAGACGCCGCAGCCGAACGCTGACTGGTTTCGGTCGCGTGGCATGCGAATCCGGGACGCCAATCGACGTGTTATTAGCCATTGGGCTTGTCCTTGCCGAAGGCGGTAACCAGGGATCTTGACCAGCGTCTTTCTTCAACTGCCGCAGCGGTAAAGTAGCCGTTGACGTAGTTGCCGTTGTGAGGGCCGCATGGCGCGCCAGGGCTGAGCCCACCATGTAGTCTACATCGGGCTCGACCTCGTATAGCTGGACATTGGCAAGGCGTGCCTGCTCGATTGTGTGCTCCGCACCGCGGGGCGGCACGCAAATTCCCAAGCCGTCTCACGGCCTCTTGGTTCATGGGGTTGTCCGATCGTCTGCCGTGGCCCCCATCTAATAATTGAATCGAGTTTTCGCGCCTACCCCACCTAAAGCACCTAAAGTGCCTAAAGTTTTCACCTCACCTTAGGGGGTTTAGGTACTTTAGGTGGCGGGTCCGCGCTTAAGTCTCGCGAACGATCCGCCAAACGTCCCGGCGGGATTCACCGGCAACGACCGCTCCGCCGGGGACTTTGACAAGCCACCCATGTGTTTCCAGGATGGCGACGAGTTCAAGCGCGCGCTGACGAGTTCCGATCGAATTAGGGCCGCGCTGATAGATATCGGGGAGTGAGATGAGTGACTCCCTCCAGCTACAGTGCAGCCAATCCAATAGCTGAGCCGCCTGCCGCCATTTCAATTCGATCATCGCTCCTTGAAATAGCCGGAGCGCTTCCTTGGAATAGTGCAGGGCGAGCAGGATACCCCGCTCCATTGCGTCCATGGAAATTTCTTTCGCCTCGGGATCGTCAACAAGAGCCAACACGCCGGCCAGTCGGCCTGCATGTTCTGGAAGCTTGTTGGCAAGTCCTGAAATCGGCTTCAGATCGCCGTGACTGCCGAGTTGCTCCTCCAGATGGTCGGCAAAGTTGATTTGCAGTGTCCTTGCATCAACGTCGAGACGGAGGATGCGGGGGGTGAGCTCGTTGGTCTTGCCGGCCAGAACATCGAGCGGACGCTGGAGGATGGCACACATTTGCTCCTCGTAGCGGACAAGTTTGATGCGGGCTTCACTAGTCGGCTCGCGGAAGAAGCGCTGACCGGCCAATGGCTCAGGCGCTGTGACTAGAAAGCGCGACAACATCCCCTGATCTATCAAGACAGAGTCTGACAGAAGCCGGTTGGCAATATCGGGCTGCACCATAAGGTGCATCGAGAGGCGTCGACCGGCCAGAATAGTCACACCGTCCTTAGCACGAACGCGCTTGATAGGTTCGCCATCCCAAATATTGGAGAAAGCTGCGGCGCTGGCGAGCTTGTTCTCGTCGGACATGCCGTACCCGCCGATGAACTGACCACCCTCTGAGGAAAAGACGCCCATGCTCGGCTGACCTTGTTGCATGGCCAGCGTGAGTCCCTCGAAAGTGGGTTCCGGGCAGGTCAGCATTGGCAAGAGCGGCCCGATCGGCTCCGGGCCGATTTCGTTAAGGGCATTGCGAACGGCGGCGCGGTTGCCTTTGTTGGCGCTAATCGCCTTTTTACGGGCAGCATCCCAAGCGGCTTTGTCGTTCAAGAAACGCGGAAGCGCAACAGCATACTGTTCCGCGAGAAATCCCTCATGCTTCCGGATTGGTACCAACGCGAAGCTGTCGGTTGCGGTCTTTCGCTCGCCGCTGGCAGCGACGGTCAGAAAGAAGTTGGAGAGAGGCTTGATCTGGCCGGATGCGAGCTGCACGTCAGCGTGACCCTGGACCACGAGCGTGGCGGCGGCGAGAACAGCCTGACCGCACGTCGCCAACGGCGATTGGACGTGTTCTTGAATTGCTCGAGCGGCGCCGCCAAGAACCGGTCCAAGGGCCTCTACAGGAAACGGGGGCGCCTGTTGCACTTCGCGGACCAACGGCAGCGGCTTCTCGATGTTGGATTTGATGAAAGGTTTCGCGGTCACGACGCGACCTCCGTGATCGAGCAGGCCGGCAAAACCACGACGGCCGGTCCGGCCATCCCCAAGAGTTCCTGCAACTCGGAGCAGTGCTGCTTGTTCTCAGCGATCAGCAGAGGCACATGGCCGAGAACCGATCGGGCGAACTTGCTTTGGATGATCACGATGCCGCAGCGCCCAGCTCGCAGCCAACCGATCGGGGTGCGAAAAACGTGCAGGCCGTGCACCAGGGGGTTGGGGTGATGGATCTGCCGCTCACCGAGGGCAAAGCCCTCACCAATCCATGGGGCCAGGCGATTGATCTCGGGCTGCCAGGCCGCGATGTCGATCATGCCGGTGTTGCTGAACACGGCCAGGGTAAAAGCCGGCTCGCCAACCATATTGGCGTCGTCGGCGAATGAGAAGGACTCGCCCTCGAACACCACCCTGTCGGCCAACACCATCGAGGGCGAACCGAGGTCGATTGCGCGGATGCCAAGCTCGCCAAAGCGATCGATTTCACGCTGCCGGAGGCTGCGGCCGTGCAGATGCGCCTGCCGCAGCAGGCGCTGATATTCGGGGAGAAAGAGATTGCCGGGGAGAAGGTTACCCATTGTGCGCCTCCCTGCTGATGGCGTGGGCCAACACGTGAGCGAGCGCGAAATGGTAAGAGATGCCGGTCTCGCGGCTAAGCTGCATTGCGCGCAGCTCGGCGAGACGATCGACGTGATCGAGAGCAGGCGTGTTGCCTTGCTCACCGAAGTTGGTGTATTTCTGCATTGATAATGACTTTCGTTTGCCCGGCTCTGCGCGCCAACGCAGGCCGGGTTTTTTGCGGGCTAGGCGGCAGCCTTGACCGGCAACGCGGCCAGCCACGCCTTCAAGTCGGTGTCGAACACCACGGTGCGGCGCCCCGCCTTGCGCACGCGCAGGCGGCCTTCCTTGATTTGCTGGTAGATGAAAGTGCGGCCGAGGCCGACGATCTTTGCGACGTCGGCGATCGAGTGGACCAGCCGCGGGCTGTCCAACTGCGTTTGCGTCATTAAACTCTCCTCATGGGTGCCGGAAGCCGCAGGTGGCTTCAGACTTGCGAGGAGTTCCGCAGGAATTCGGGAGCGATGTCTTATGGAGGTTTAGGTCTATTTTTTTGAAGAGCGTTCAAGGTAGCTCCTCAGGACATGCTCGGTGATGACCCTGTTGCCGGCAAATGGTGCGGCACTGATATTGTCTCGGGAGGAGAGGGGGATGGTGTAATAATGCTGCCGGGCAGATCTCATTTCATCTTCTGAGAGCGGACTGAAAATTCGCGATCCGGGATCGCGCCTATCCAGGAGAATGCGCTCAGAGAACTCATGGAACGGAGAGAGATAGTTCTTCTGAAGCTCATTGTATCCTCTGCCGAACTCCAACCCGTTTTCAGTCCAAATTTGTTCGATCTGCCCCAGATAAATGCCGATGATTTGCGGTTCGGCCTCAAGATCTTGAGCCGAGGCGAACGAGTGCGATGTCGTGTAAAGCGACGCGAATACGTCGTGAGCGGTCAGACAGATCAACCTCTCGTCAGTCGACACTTGAAGCGCGTTTTCACAAGCCAAGCGGGCCTGCGGTGGAAGCGCCTCGTAGTCGGTTGCGATCTTCGGTGTCCTGCGACCCGTAAGTCGGACCTGTGGCGGGATCGTAAGGACAGTTATCGTCGGCGTCCTAACGTCGAGGGGGAGATCTTCCCCATGGGTTACGTCACCTTTGCTTGCCACAAGATGTCTATGGATCGTGCTTGCGTCCTCATCTTCCAGGCGGAGTTCAACGATGTTGCGGCAGCTACAGAGAAATTCTTGGACGCTCTCCACGTCGACAGGCCCTGCAACAAGAGTAGATCGGGCCACACTGTTGAGATCTGTGCGGATTTCCTTGCGTAGTCTGGTCGGCTTAGTGCAATTCGCAATCGTACGACAGTTCTGGACGAAATCAGCCAACGCAGATCGGCGCCCCGATGCAAGATCCCGGTTCAGAGCAGCCTTCATGGCGCGGTCCGCTGCCCGAACCGAGTCCAGAACGATCTGCTTCGCGATCTCCGCAGGCTTGCATTTCGCGACGATCTCATAGGCTCGACGCAGATGCGGCGAAGGCCAGCTTTCCGGATCCGCAAGATCCAGAAGTTGGGCCTCAAGGCGCCGGCGAGCGAGCGGGGTCGACCTCAGCTTTTTCTGGTTGGGCGCTTTTGTTACCGGTGCTGCCATGGGCGGTCTCCTTTGACCGACCGCTCGCCTGCCGGTTTGCCGAGCAGCGCCATCACGAGGCTCATCGATACCGCCGAGACGCTGGGGATGATTTCACGCGACTGAGGATCGCAGCCGGACCGAAGTGAACAGTCGGGGGCACGGGCGCGCGACAATGGCGTGAGCGGTTGGCAGACGAAACTGGTATTTGCCGGCGTGAACCAGAAAGCTGTGGAGCGGGTGCAGGCGCGCTAAGAGGCCCCGCCGAGGCCGACGGCACGATTGCTGGAACGGTCTAAAAATCGCGCAGAAATTCTCGTGCTATATCAGATGCTTAAGAGGTAAGCGCGATTCCGCCCCTGGGCACCACGCTTCGCCCTTCGGGCTACGCGTGGCGCAGCCACGCTGGCCAGAAGGTGAAGCGTGTCCGGCGAAGCTGAGCGCAGCGAGAGCGAAGACGGGCCGGCGCTTTTTCCAGGCGATTGCATCATCTCTGCTTTCGGACGCGACTCCCGCACTTTTGAAAAACCTGGGCACCATTCGCGATTGCTGCTGCTTTCGCTGGACGATATCTACGGGCGGGGCAACGCGGACTCGCGACGCTTGACGTCGAACTTCCGTCTTTGACCCCAGGCTGAAGCCCTTCGTCGTCAACCGCGTTCGAGCGATCATTGCTGCAATTGGCAATACGTTTCTGCGCCTCGCCTGCTCGAGGTAATTCGGGATGGATGGCAGAATTGCTGACGAACTCATCGCCATGGCTGAACTCGACCAGAAAGTCGCTGACGAGCTGGCAACATCGGGCGCGCTGTACGAGGGCTATGATCCACGCATTGCCGCTATTCACGAGAAGAATGCTTTGCGGCTCCAGGCGATCATGGCTCAGATCGGATGGCCGACGGAGCGCCTGGTCGGCGAACGAGCCGCGAAGGCTGCCTGGTTGATCGCTCAGCACGCCATTTCGCAACCGGAATTCCAGCGCTCGTGCCTTGAGCTTCTTGCCGAGGCCGCGCGCGAGCACACGGTCCCACTCTGGCAGCCGGCCATGCTGGAGGACAGAATTCGTGTGTTCGAAGACAGGCCGCAGCTCTACGGCACGCAGCTCAAGCCCGATGCGTATGGCAACATGCGGCCCCACGCGATCGAGGATCCGGGAAGTGTGGATGAACGACGTCGCGCCGTGGGTCTCGAACCCCTCGCTGAAATTCTTGCGCGTGCAAAACCGCAGCCATTGCCAGCCGACCGTGAACGGTTTGAACAGGAGTATCAGAAGTGGCTCATTGAAGTCGGCTGGCGCAGACGTTCGTAGTTATCGCGCGGGATATCCTCAATTTTCCAGCTTGATCTGCGCGTCGCGGATCACCGGGCCCCATTTGTCGGTCTCCGACTGCAGGAAGGCGGCGAGTTCGGCCTGCGTCGAGCCCTTCGGCACCGCGCCGAGGTCCTCGAAGCGCGATTTGACGGCCGGGTAAACCAGCGCGGCGTTGGTGTCGGCGTTGATCTTCGCGACGATGTCCACGGGCGTCTTCGCCGGCACGAAGAAGGCGAACCAGGAGACGACGTCGAAGCCGGGTACCGTCTCGCCGATGGTCGGCACGTCGGGCACGATGGAGACGCGGTCCCTGGTCGTGACCGCAAGCCCGCGCAGGCTGCCGCTCCGGACATGCGAGATGATCGAGGGCATGTTGTCGAAGATGACATCGACCCGGCCCGGGATCAGGTCGTTGATGGCGGGCGCACCGCCGCGATAGGGGATGTGGGTCATCTCCACCTTCGCCAGCCGCTTGAACAGCTCGCCGCTCAGATGCAGCGTGGTGCCGTTGCCGGACGAGGCGAACGTCACCTTGCCCTTGTTGGCGTTGCAGAAGTCGATGAACTCCTTCACCGACTTGGCCGGCGAGGTGTTCGGCACGCACATCATGTTGGGCTGGGTGATCAGCATGGTCACCGGCGCGAAGTCGCCGACCGGGTCGTAGCTCAGCTGTGGATAGAGGAAGCGGTTGGTCGCCATGCCGGGGCCGGAGATGAGGATGGTGTGGCCGTCGGCGTCGGAATGGGCGACCGCGTCGGCCGCAATGTTGCCGCCGGCGCCGGCCTTGTTCTCGATCACCACGGTCTGGCCCCAGATCTCCTGCAGGCGGTTGCCGACCAGGCGCGCGGTGATGTCGGTCGAGCCGCCCGGCGTGAACGGCACCACGATGCGCACGGGTTTTGCGGGCCAGTCGGCGCCACGGGCGCGCGACGGCAGAATGGCCGGTGCGGCAATGGCCGCCGCGAAGCCGAGAAAATGACGGCGACTGGGCATGCGCAAACCCTCCCTCAAGGTGATCGCCCGATTGCCTCGGGTCGTATGTTGGGAGGAGTGTGAAGAGACGGCTTCGCGAAATCAAGGCGACGAATTGCGCCCTCGCCTATTCCTCGTCCTCGCCTGCGTTTTCCTTGCCCGGAACGACGTAGGAGCCGGAGAACCAGCGGTTCAGGTCGACGTCGCGGCAGCGCGGGGAGCAGAATGGTCGCGTCTTCTCGGTGGCCGGCTTGCCGCAGATCGGACAAGCCTCCATTTTGCGCTCCCCTGCGGGCGGCTCAGGGGACTCCGGCGGCATTGAGCCAGCCAAAGCGGATCGGAAAGCCTTCGCCACCGAGCAAGGTCACGGATTCATAGAGCGGCAGCCCGACCACATTGGAGTAGGAGCCGACCAGCTTGACCACGAAGGAGCCGGCGATGCCCTGCACCGCATAGCCGCCGGCCTTGCCGCGCCATTCGCCGGAACCGATGTAAGACTGGATGTCGTCCTCGGAGAGGCGCTTGAAGCGCACGCGGGTCTCGACCAGGCGCTGGCGGAACGCCTCGCGCGGCGTCACCAGGCAGATCGCGGTGTAGACGCGGTGATTGCGGCCCGACAACAGCCGCAGGCACTGCGAGGCCTCGTCGACCAGGTTCGCCTTGGGCAGGATGCGGCGGCCGACCGCGACCACGGTGTCGGCGGCGAGAATGAAGGAGCCGCGCAGCTCGTCATCGAGCTGCACCGATTTCAGCGCGGCGTCGGCCTTGGCCCGCGCCAGGCGGTTGGCACAGGCGCGCGGCAGCTCGCCCCGCCGCGGCGTCTCGTCGACGTCGGACGGCCGCAGCGCATCGGGCTCGATACCGGCCTGGTTGAGCAGCGACAGCCGGCGTGGAGAGCCGGAAGCAAGAACGAATTTGGGGCGGCCAAGCATTTTGTGGGGTATGGCGGGAGATTCGGGGGCGAATTTGGCGCGGAAACTATCGGAAGGAGGGGGCTTCCACAACCCATTGTGGCCGGCGGATGAAGCCCCGAATCACCCGATTTGGCGGCATCTTTGGGGCTGTTCGCGGCGGTATGTTTCAATTCGATGACATCAGCGCAACGGATCACCCGCTCGCCGCGCCGGCCTTGGCAAAACGCTTGCGGATGCGCATCGACAGCGTGTCGCAGACCTCGCGATAGGCGGCGAGCTTCTGCTCGCGGCTGCCATCGGTGGTGGTCGGATCATGCGTCGGCCAGTATTCGACGTCGGCGGCAAGCGTCCGCGTCAACTCGAGCGCCTTGTGGTGCGCCTCCGGCGACAGCGTGATGATCAGGTCGAAATTGAGCCCCTCCCAGTCCTCCAGTTCATCGAAGGTGATGGGCTTGTGGGTAGAAATGTCCTGGCCGAGCTCGGCCATCACGGCAACCGCGAACGGGTCGAGCTCGCCCTTCTTGACCCCGGCGGATTTCACATAGAGCGCGTGCGGAAACATCTGCTGCAACAGGCTCTCGGCCATCGGCGAGCGCACGCTGTTGAATCCGCAGGCGAACAGCACCGATTGCGGATTTCTCGCGCGCGATGGCGCCATGGGGCTTACGCCCCCTTTATCTGGCGCATGATCTGGTCCGAAAACCGGTTCCCACTGTTCGGGATCATGCGCGGGTTATCCCTTCCAGTGCAGCACGGTGATCAGCGTGAACAGCCGCCGCGCGGTCTCGAAATCGAGGCGTACCTTGCCCTTCAGCCGCTCCTGCAGCGTGCGCGAGCCCTCGTCATGGATGCCGCGGCGGCCCATGTCGATCGCCTCGATCTTGTCGGGCGTGGCGGTGCGGATCGCCTGGTAATAGCTGTCGCAGATCATGAAATAGTCTTTGACGATGCGGCGGAACGGCGTCAGCGACAACAGGTGCGCGACCACGGGCGTGCCATCCTCCTTGCGGATATCGAACATCAGCCGGCTGCCGGTGATGCCGATATGCAGCGTGAACGGCCCTTTGCCGTCATGGCCGTCGGGCGCAAACAGGTTCTGCTCGATCAGGTCGTAGATCGCGATCGCGCGCTCATGCTCGATGTCGGGTCCCGAACGCCCAATCGACTCCTCGTCGAGCGTCACCGCGACGATGCGACTGTTGGGGTCATCGCTTTTAGGATCGTTTTGGGCGGGCGGCTTGGTCATGAGAGATTGAGGCGCATCCCCACCGATCGCGAATGGGCTTCCAGGCCCTCGGCCTTGCCGAGCGTCATGGCCGCCGGGCCCAGCGCACGCAATTGCTCGGGGCCGCATTTGAGGATCGACGTCCGCTTCATGAAGTCAAGCACGCCGAGGCCGGAAGAGAACCGCGCCGAGCGCGCCGTCGGCAGCACATGATTGGAACCGCCGACATAGTCGCCGATCGCTTCCGGCGTATGCGCGCCGAGGAAGATCGCGCCGGCATTGCGGATCTGCTTCGAAAACGCTTCCGGGTCCGCGGTCATGATCTCCAGATGCTCGGCGGCGATCGCGTTGGCGAGCGGCACGGCCTCGGCAAGATTCTTGACGAGGATGATCGCGCCGAAATCCTGCCACGAGGCACTCGCGATTTTGGCCCGCGGCAGCGTCTTGAGCTGCGCGTCGACAGCCTGCGCGACCTCGTCGGCGAGACGCTTCGAATCCGTGATCAGGATCGATTGTGCGCTTTCGTCATGCTCGGCTTGCGCCAGCAGGTCGGCGGCGATCCAGGAGGCATTGCCGGTATCGTCAGCGATGACGAGCACCTCGGAGGGCCCCGCAATCATGTCGATGCCGACCTTGCCGAAGACCAGCCGCTTGGCGGCGGCGACATAGGCATTGCCGGGCCCGACGATTTTTGCGACGGGAGCGATCGTTGCGGTGCCATAGGCGAGCGCGGCCACCGCCTGCGCGCCGCCGACGCGATAGATTTCGCTGACGCCGCCAAGCTGCGCCGCGGCGAGCACCAGCGGATTGAGCTGACCTCCGGGCGACGGCACCACCATCACCAGCCGCGAAACGCCGGCGACTGTCGCCGGCACCGCATTCATCAACACCGAGGACGGATAGGCCGCCGTGCCGCCGGGAACATAGAGGCCGACCGCCTCGACCGCGCTCCAGCGCCAGCCGAGCTCGACGCCGGCGGCATCGACAAAACGCTCGTCCTTCGGCAGCTGGCGGCGATGGAACGTCTCGATGCGGTCGCGGGCGAATTTCAGCGCGTCCAGCGTTACGGGCTCGCACGCCTTCACCGCGGCTTCGATCTCGGCCGGCGTCACGCGCAGGCCGGAGGCCGCGAGCTCGAGCCGATCGAACTTCCTGGTCGCCTCGATCAGCGCCGCGTCGCCGCGGGCAGCGACGTCCTGCACGATGGCGCGCGCGGCCGCCTCGACATCGGCGGAAACCTCGCGCTTGGCGCCGAGGAATTTCCCGAATCGCTCGTCGAAATCGGCGCTGGAGCGGTCAAGTCGAACAGGCATTGGGACTTCTTCAAGGGGGATTCGCGAACCATTGCAATGGCGCGGCAGGCTAGCCCCGTCAACCCTTGGCAGCCCCATAAATCCCGTCATCCCGGCGGAAGGTCAGACGGCTTCCTCCACATCTCCCGCGCCGAGGTCCTCCGGCCCCAGATCCGTCAGCTCGCATTCCAGGCATTCGACGTCGAGGCGCAGCGCCCCGCCATGGGCGAACATCAGAAGCGCGCTGCCGCCGGGCGCATCGGCATCATGAAATTCGATCCCGACCAGTTCCAGCACGTCGTCGGGCCGCTCCAGATCGATGTTGCGCGACTTGCAGGCGAGCACGCGGTCGAAGCGCAAGGCCGCGACCAGCCGGCGCGGCTCGGTCCGGCCCGACAGCGTCTGCTCCCAGTCGAGCCGGTTCATGCCGACCACGAGCCGCTTCTCGGCCTGGCGCCAGATGATGTCCGATGTCTGCACGCGCGCGTCCTGCACATGGGCGGAGATCACCGCGAGGTCGTCGGCGTCGAGCGCGATCAGTTTGAGCTGCGGCGGCATTTGGTGTCAGTCGCTTATGCGCTCAATGGAAGCGCCGCAGGCCTTCAGCTTCTCCTCCAGCCGCTCAAAGCCGCGGTCGAGATGATAGACGCGGTTGACCATGGTCTCGCCTTCGGCGGCGAGCCCGGCGATGACCAGCGACACCGAGGCGCGCAGGTCCGTCGCCATGACGGGCGCGCCGCGCAGTCTCGAAATGCCTTCGATCCGCGCGGTCTCGCCGTCCAGGCTGATTTTCGCGCCGAGCCGCGCCAGCTCCTGCACATGCATGAAGCGGTTCTCGAAGATCGTCTCGGTAATTTCGGAGGCGCCTTGGGCGCGCGCCATCAGCGCCATCAATTGCGCCTGCAGGTCGGTCGGGAAACCGGGGAACGGCGCGGTCGATACCGTCACCGGCTTGATGCCGGCGCCGTTGCGGGCGACGCGGATGCCGCCATTGTTGATGGAAATCTCCGCACCCGCCTGCGCCAGCACGTCGAGCGCGGACTGCAGCAGCTCGGGGCGCGCGCCGGAAAGCTGCACGTCACCGCCAGTCATGGCCACCGCCATGGCATAGGTGCCGGCCTCGATCCGGTCGGGCAGCACGGTATGGCGCGCGCCATGCAGCTTCTCGACACCTTCGATGACGATGCGGGACGTCCCGGCGCCGACCACGCGCGCGCCCATCTTGTTGAGGCAGTCGGCGACGTCGGCGATTTCGGGCTCGCAGGCGGCGTTGGTGATGACGGTCGTGCCTTTCGCCAGCGTCGCCGCCATCAGCGCGACATGGGTGCCGCTCACCGTCACCTTGGGAAAGTCGATCGCGGCGCCGCGCAAGCCGCCCAGTGCCTTTGCGATGACATAGCCGGCGTCGATCGAAATATCGGCGCCGAGCTTTTCCAGCGCCATCATCAACAGATCGACCGGCCGCGTGCCGATGGCACAGCCGCCGGGCAGCGAGACCTTCGCCTCCCGCATGCGCGCTATCAGCGGCGCGATCACCCAGAAGCTCGCGCGCATCCGCGACACCAGATCGTAAGGCGCGGTCGTGTCGATGATGTCGGCAGCCGAGATATGCAGGGTCTGGCCCTGATATTGGCCATCGCCCGTCCGCTTGCCCGCGGACATGATATCGACGCCGTGATTGCCGAGGATGCGCTGCAGCTGCGCGACATCGGCGAGCCGCGGCACGTTGTCGAGGATCAGCGTCTCTTCGGTGAGCAGGCCTGCGATCATCAGCGGCAGCGCCGCGTTCTTCGCGCCCGAGATCGGAATGGTTCCGTTGAGCTTGTTGCCGCCGACGATACGAATACGATCCATACGGATTTCCAGACTTGAACAGGGCAGACGACTATAGGGCCAAGCGCGGCCTGCCAAAAGCCTTGAAATTTGGGGCAAATTGGTGAGGTCGGCACAAAAAAATCCGGGACGCATGGATGCGCCCCGGAAATGGCGTCGCTTGAGAGGCGCTCAGCCCTTGATGAAGGCGAGCAGGTCGGCGTTGATGGTGGGGGCCTCCGTGGTCGGCATGCCGTGCGGAAAGCTCTTGTAGGTCTTGAGCGTGCCGTTCTTGAGGAGGTTCGCCGCCAGCGGCCCCGCGGCGACATAGGGCACGATCTGATCGTCTTCGCTGTGCATCACCAGAACGGGCACGTTGATCTTCCTGAGATCCTCGGTGAAGTCGGTCTGCGAGAAAGCAACGATGCCGTCGTAATGCGCCTTGGCGCCGCCCATCATGCCCTGGCGCCACCAGTTTTCGATAATCGCTTCCGAGGACTTCGCGCCCGGACGGTTATAGCCGTAGAAGGGACCTGCCGCGACGTCGCGATAGAAGCCGGAGCGATTGGCTGCGAGCGCTACCTGGAAATCGTCGAAGACCTTCTTTGGCTGGCCAGTCGGATTGGCGTCGGTCTTGACCATCAGCGGCGGCACCGCGCTGATGATCGCGGCCTTCACCACCCGGCTCTCGCCATGTCGAGCGAGATAATGCACCACCTCGCCGCCGCCGGTGGAGTGGCCGACATGGATGGCGTTCTTCAGGTCGAGATGCGCGGTCACCGCCGCGAGGTCGTCGGCATAATGATCCATGTCGTGGCCGTCGGCGACCTGGCTCGATCGGCCATGGCCGCGGCGGTCGTGGGCAATGACGCGATAGCCGTGGTTGAGGAAGAACAGCATCTGCGTGTCCCAGTCGTCGGCCGACAGGGGCCAGCCATGGCTGAACACGATGGGCTGACCGGAGCCCCAGTCCTTGTAGAAGATCTCGACGCCGTCCTTGGTCTTGACCACGGGCATGGTGCACTCCTTCGCTTGCGAACAAAACGTCTCGACGCGACGAGCCAGGCGTCGCGTCGAATTTCGTGGAAACGGTCGATATCAGGCCGGCCGGAAGCGGCGCCACACCTGGATGATCATGATGGCGAAGAACACCAGCACGATGCCCTGCACCACCAGGAAGGCCAGGCCGGCCGGCGGGTTGCCGGGTGCCAGTTCATGCAGCGGCGGGATTTTGAGAAAGCTCTGGATCACCAGCACGAAGACATTGAGATAGAGCGAGATCAGCGCGGTCAGCAGATAGATCCAGCGCCAGGGGCCGGCGAGCTTCATGCTGTAAAGCGCGAGACAGGCGACCGCGAGCAGGACGCACGACAGGATTCCGATCAGGATTCCCGGCGTAACGCCGTTGAACGGAAACATGAAGCCGGTGACGCTGGTCAGGATCGTGAGCAAAAGGAAGATCGCGGTCAGACCGCCCGATTTATAAGGGCCGACCATGCCGAACATCACGACGAGACCGGCGACGATGGCGATCAGGCTGATGATGACGTGAAGCGTCGTGAACGCGGATAGGCTGAGACCAAGCATCATGACTTAATTCCCCGTTGGCACGGAGGAGAAGTTACGCCGGCCTCCGCCAGATTGCTACGCAAGCATGCTATGTTCAGCACACGATCTCTTTCAAAAATGCATGATCATGTTTTGCAGGCCTGTCACATGCAAAGTTAAAGCGCAGGCTTGGCGGCATCACCGAGATAGCTGTGAAGCGCCGCGACCACTTGCGCACCCTCACCGATCGCGCCGCCCACGCGCTTGACCGAGCCCGAGCGCACGTCGCCGACGGCGAACACGCCGGGCACCGAGGTTTCGAGTGGTGCCACCGACCGCCGCAGATTGAGCTCGGACTGCGCGCCGGTGACGACAAAGCCGCCGCGGTCGAGCGTGACGCCGCAGCCGTCGAGCCAGTTGGTGGCGGGATCGGCGCCGACGAACAGGAACAGATTGCGGATGTCGGAGGTGAATATCTCGCTCGACAGACGGCTCTTCCAGTGTACCCGCCCGAGCGAAGCGTCTTCCGGGCCATCGAGCGCGACGATCTCGGCGTTGAACATCAATTCGATGTTCGGCGTGGCCTCGATGCGCTCGATCAGATAGCGCGACATGCTGGCCCCGAGGCCCCCGCCGCGGATCACCATCGTGACCTTGCGCGCATGGCCCGACAGGAACACCGCGGCCTGGCCTGCGGAATTGCCGCCGCCGACCAGCATCACCTCCTGCTCGGCGCAGAGCCGCGCCTCGACCGGCGAGGCCCAGTACCAGACGCCGCGGCCCTCGAACTTGTCGAGGTTCTCGATCTCCGGCCGGCGGTAGCGCGCGCCGCTCGCGACCACGACGGACCGAGCCCGCAGTTCTTCGCCGCTATCGAGCGCAATCGCAAAGGCGCCATCCCTGCGCTCGCAATTCAGCGACTTCGCGCTGATCGGGATCATGATGTCGGCGCCGAATTTCTGCGCCTGGCTGAAGGCGCGGCCGGCCAGCGCCTGTCCCGAGATGCCGGTCGGGAAGCCGAGATAGTTTTCGATGCGCGCGCTGGCGCCGGCCTGCCCGCCATATGCGCGCGAATCCAGAACCGCGACCGAGAGACCTTCAGAGGCGGCATAGACCGCGGTCGCCAGTCCCGCCGGCCCGCAGCCGACGATCGCGGCGTCATAGATGCGGTCGCCGCGCGGGCCGACGATCATGCCGAGCGCATGCGCGGCTTCGTTCTCGGTCGGATTGCGCAGCACGGTGCCGTCGATCGTCACCACCAGCGGCCAGTCCGAAGGCGACGGCGAATAGCGCGCGATGATCTCGGCGGCGTCATGATCGCGCTCCGGATCGAGCAGATGGTGCGGAAAGGAATTGCGGGTGAGGAAATTTTGCAGCCGCGCGACGCTGGTGGAATTGGACGGCCCGATCAGCACCGGGCCCCCGGCGTTGCCCTGAATCAGGGCCACACGGCGCAGGATCAAGGCGCGCATGATGCGTTCGCCGAGATCGGCTTCGGCAACCAGCAGCGCGCGCAACTTGTCGGGCGGGATCAGCAGCGTCTCGACATCGCCTTCGGCATGGCCATCGACCAGGGCCACGCGGCCGGAGAGCTGCCCGACCTCGGCCAGAAATTGTCCCGGCCCCTGATCGATGATCGGCGTGACATGGCCGAGGCCGTCGCGCTGGGTGATGGCGACATGGCCGGACAGCACGACGAACATGCCAGGCCCGGGCTTGCCGGTCTCGAACAGAAGCTCGCCCTGCTTGTAGCGGCGCAGCTCGCCGAAGCGGCGCATGCGCGCGATTTCCGCGTCGGTCAGGCTTGGAAAGGTCTGCTCCAGGCGGGGAAACACCCGTCCCAGGCCCACATTCACGCTAAACTCGCGTTCGCGATCTATTTCGCCGTCAGCTACCATCAACGTTTCTCAACTCACAAAGACCTCGCGCGGCGATACCGCTAGTCTCCGCGCCTGCCAACCTGTCCATGTAGGCAGGTTTCGTCATCGGCCGATGACGCTTCCGCCATTTTCCCGCGCTCGCGGGCCTGCGTTTTCCGCCGCTTGAGATTTTCGCGCAGCGCGAGCTTGAGGCGGTCCTGCCTTGGGTCCTTCTCTCGCGGCTTTTGCCGCCGGCCCTCGCCCGTTTCGTCCGTCATGTTCATCCACTCCACCCCAAGCATAACGTGTTTCACGCATGGAGCGATGGGGCTCGGTCTCAAGTCCGTGCGATCAGGCAATTAGCGCCAAGATTTGGAACCGGATCGGGCCACAATGGTGCGCCGAAAGCCGCCGGCGAGCCGGCAGCCTTGATTTTTCGACCGATTTTCGCAGCTCACCCGGTGCCTTGCGTGCTTGCGCGCAAGGGGGGCTTGTGGCAAGAACCGGCCGCCCGCGGCTGCCGTTTCCGGCCGATTCTCTATAATGTCCCGGGCATGCTGCCGTAGCTCAGTGGTAGAGCACTCCCTTGGTAAGGGAGAGGTCGTGAGTTCGATCCTCCCCGGCAGCACCAGTTTCAGCTCCGCAGAAACCTGGCCCGATTACTGGTTCTGCACCCGATACCGCAGCCACAGCGCACCACCTTCCAGAGGCTTGGTGCTCTCCAATGTCATCTTCGCAAGCGGCGCCTTTTGCGGCCCTGCCTCAGGCGAGTCGAACGCGCTGGGCGCGCCCTTGGTCCCGTCGACGGCGGGGCAGAGGATCAAATGGATCTCGTCGATCAGGCCGGCGCGAAGGAAGCTGCCGTTGGTCGTGCCGCCGCCTTCGACCAGCAGACGCTTCACGCCGAGCTCGCGGTTCAGGATGTCCAGCGTCAGGGCGAGATCGAGCTCTGACTCGCCCGCGAAGATGTAGGAGATGCCCTCGCTGCGGAGGCCGGCCAGATGCGCGTCGGAGACCTTCCTGGTGAGAACGGCGACGATCGGATCGCCGCCGATATCCGAACGGCCGAACGCGACCTTGCCGTGGGCATCGAGCACGACGCCAACCACTTTCGCATCACGCTGCGCGAACCAGTACTCGCGCGGATATGTCTCGCCGCGGTGAGGAGGATAGGCTTCGCGCTTGGCATATTCGCGGCCGGTGGCGCGGCCGATCAGCCACGCGTCGCAGCCGATCTCGTCATGCACGCGCTCGAACAGGCCGCGCAGCGGGGCCGGGTCGGGACTCCAGCGGCTCAACAGCGTGCGGCCATCGATGCTGGCGGAGACGATACAGGCGACATGCGGCTTCATGGCAAACTCCAACGCGGTGTTCCCGTGCACGGCGTTCGACGCGGCATTGTCCCATCACGGTCGGGCGGCACAACGGATCAACTAAGCCCAGCTCGGCGAACGGGCAAGACATGGCGATCAAGACATGGCGATCAAGACATGGCCATCATGCGGCCGGTGCAGAAACGTCGCTGCGCCGCCGCTTCCGAGCCAGCGATCCGCGGCGTGCGTTGGCGAAATGGATTCGACTTGTTCGAAAGACGGGCGCGCCGGAAGCAAGACACCATGGCGACCATCATGGGCTCTTTGCGCAGAAAAAAATGGCGAGGCTCGAATGCCGCTGTTCCCGCAATCTTCCTCGCGTCACACGCTCGGATCGTTCGTCTTGATCGCGGGCGTCGTCGGTGGCGTGGCAGCCGCATTCGCCTACACGGCGGGATGGCTCTCGCCCCATCGTCTCACGCCGACAAAGTTGGTGGAGGCGTTGGCGCCTCCGGGTGGTCCGGCGCTCGGCCGCCGCCGCAATCACGCGAAGGGCATCTGCTTTACCGGCGTGTTCGAGGCAAACGGCAACGGCGCGGCGCTTTCGCGCGCCTATGTCTTCACGAAAGGGCAATATCCTGCCCTCGGCCGCTTCAATCTCGGCACCCCGAATCCGGACGCCGCGGATTCGACCGTGCGCGTACGCGGTATGGGATTGCGGATCGCGACACCCGACGGCCAGGAATGGCGCACGGCGATGATCGATGCGCCGGTCTTTCCCGCATCGACGCCGCAAGCCTTCCACGCTCTGCTGCTGGCATCGGCGAGCAAGGATCCGAACGCCATGAAGGCGTTCGCTGCAGCCAATCCCGAATTCGCGAATTTCAAGGCCTGGGCCGATAACGCGCCATGGACCGCCTCCTTTGCACAGGACCGCTTCAACAGCCTCGACGCCTTCATCTTTATCGATGATTTCGGCGTCAAGCGCGCGGCGCGGTGGTCGCTGCTCCCGGCGGCTCAGCCGGTCGCGATCACCGACGCCGATCTCGCCAAGCTCGGTCCGGATTTTCTTGAGAAGGAGATCGCGGAGCGGGTCCGCGGCGCACCGCAGCGCTGGACCATGGCCCTGACCGTCGCCAATCCCGGAGATCCGACCAACGACCCCAGCAAGGCCTGGCCCGAAGACCGTCGCACGGTCGAGGTCGGGACGCTGGTCGTACGGCAGATCGAGGCGGAGCGGGATGGTCCCTGCCGCGACGTCAACTTCGATCCGACCGTCCTGCCGTCAGGCATAACAATCTCGGATGATCCGTTTCCCGCCGCGCGGTCGTCGGCGTACCGCGTGTCCTATGACCTCCGCACGGCAGAGGCCAAGGACTATCCGTACACCGTCTCGCGCGCCGTAGCCGGAGCCCAGCCATGATCCCCGTCCCTCATCGCTTCAACCTGCTCCAGCGTCTCCTGCATTGGCTGATGGCGATTTGCGTGATCGCGATGCTCTTCATCGGCGTCGGCATGGTTTCCACCGTCACGCCGAAATATCTGCCGCTGATCACGATCCACAAGACGCTCGGCATCGCCATTCTCGTCCTGGCGCTGCTTCGTCTGGCCGTGCGCGTCCGCTTTGGGGCGCCGCCGTTGCCGGCCGATCTGCCCGTACCCTTGAAGCTAGCCGCGCATCTGTCGCATTACGCGCTGTATGGGCTCATGATCGTCATGCCGCTGCTCGGCTGGGCGATGCTGTCGGCCGCCGAATATCCTGTCGTGCTGTATGGCAAGAGCTTTCTTCCGTCGATCCTGCCGCAAAGCGACAGCGTGCACACGCCGCTCTGGAACGCGCATTATTGTCTGGCCTTCGCGTTTTTCGCGCTGGTGCTGATGCATGTGGCCGCGGCGCTGTTCCACGCCCTGGTGCGGCGAGATGGCGTATTCGAAACGATTGCGCCCTTGCCGCTTCGCGATGACGCCGCACCGGCCAGCGCCGCGCCGGCTGATGCCTGAGGCAGAAGTTCGCTTCCGACATCGCTCACGGTGCACGGTCGCGCGTACGCTTTCCCCGTTGCGATTTCGCGGCCGGTTGCGCATTCGCGCCTGACGTCACCCGCAGTCCATCGACCAGCACGTCGAGCATCCGGATCACGCCGGCCTGCCAGCCGGGCTGGTCATGCAGGAGGCACATGCCGACCAGCGTGCGCAGCAAATCCTCCGGGCTGACATCGGTGCGGACTTCGCCCGATGCCGCCGCACGATGGAGCAACGCGCCGACCGCCTTGGTGAGCCGCTCGAAGGAAAAAGCCGTCAGTTCCGAAGAGGCACCACCGGCAGCGAGCGCGAGCGCCGCGGCCATGCCCTTTTTGGTGGCGACGAATTCGACATTCGCGCGCAGCCATTTGCGCAGCGCCTCGACCGGCGCGCCATCGCTTTTCAGCTCTTCGGCCAATTCGCTGAGCTGCTCCACCTCGCGCCGATAGACCGCTTCATAAAGCGCCTCGCGCGTCGGGAAATGACGGTAGAGCGTGCCGATGCCGACGCCGGCTTCGCGCGCCACGGCCTCCAGGCTCGCATCCGGGCCGCCCGCGCTGAACACGGTTTTCGCCGCCTCCAGCACGCGCTCGCGGTTTCGCTGCGCGTCGGCGCGCGGCTTGCGGGAGCTCTTTGTGGAACGAATTTCCATCCCAAACGTCTCGTCACCGGCAGTTGATCAGCCGGCTCTTGATAAACGGAGGAACCCTCCGTATAACTAAGCCCATCACGCTCGAAATACCAGCCGCCGGATTTTCGGCGGCTGCGACCACCGGGATCGCAGCAATTCACGGGCCGACGATCTGTGCCCGCTGCGCTTCCGTTTGACCATAGCATCGATCGGAACCTCGCATGAATTTCTCTCTTCGGCTCACTATCAATGGTGAGCGGCGCGATATCGTGCTCGACGACCCCCGCGTCACCCTGCTCGACCTCCTGCGCGAACGGCTGCAGCTGACCGGGACCAAGAAGGGCTGCGACCGCGGCCAATGCGGCGCCTGCACGGTGCTGGTCGACGGCAAGCGGATCAATTCCTGCCTCGCGCTCGCGATCAGCCATGACGGCGCCGACATCCTCACCATCGAGGGCGTGGCGCAGGGCGACCATCTGCATCCGGTGCAGGCGGCCTTCATTGCGCACGATGGCCTGCAATGCGGCTTCTGCACACCGGGCCAGATCATGAGCGCGATCGGCCTGATGAGCGAAGGCCAGGCCGGCGATGATCTCGAGCGTATCCGCGAAGCCATGAGCGGCAATCTCTGCCGTTGCGGCGCCTATGCGGGGATCACCGCGGCGGTGCAGGAAGCGCAAAAGATACTCGCTGACACCAAGACGGAGCGCGCGGCATGAACCGGTTCGATTATGTACGCCCGGCGACCGTAGCCGAGGCCGTCGCTGCCGCCAGCGAACCCGGTGCGGCCTATCTCGCCGCCGGCACCAACCTGCTCGACCTGATGAAGGGCAACATCGTCCGCCCCTCGCGGCTGGTCGATGTCACGCGCCTGCCGGGGCTCGATCGCATCGAGCGGCTTGCCGACGGCTCCTTGCGCATCGGCGCGATGGTGCGCAATGCCTACCTCGCGCATGACGAGGAATTTGCGAAAAACTATCCGGCCATCGCGGAAGCGCTGTTGTCCGGCGCATCGGCGCAATTGCGCAATGCCGCAACCATCGGCGGCAATCTGCTGCAGCGGACCCGCTGCGGCTATTTCTACGACACGGCGAGCGCCTGCAACAAACGCGCGCCCGGCTCGGGCTGCGATGCGCGTGGCGGCGACAACCGCCTGCATGCGATCCTGGGCTGGAGCGAGGGCTGCATCGCCACGCACCCCTCCGACTTCTGCGTGCCGCTGACGGCGCTCGATGCGGTCGTGGAAATAGAAGGCAGGAACGGGCGGCGCGAAATCGCCGTCGAGGCGCTGCATCGTTTACCCGGCGATACGCCGGAGCGCGACAGCGTGCTCGAACCCGGCGAACTCATTGTCGCGGTGCGCCTACCCGCCAGTGCGCGCCGCTTTGCGTCGCATTCGCGCTATCTGAAAGTGCGCGAGCGCAACTCTTACGCCTTCGCCGTGCTCTCGGCCGCGGCCGGGCTTGTCATCAAGAGCGGCAAGATCGAAGAGGCACGTCTTGCGCTTGGCGGCGTGGCCGCCAAACCGTGGCGCACGCAAGCCGCCGAAGCGCAACTCAAAGGCTCGGCCGCCGGAGCCGCCGCATTTCGCCGCGCCGCGCAAGCCGCACTCGCCGACGCAAAACCGTCCGGCGACAACGCCTTCAAGATCGAGCTCGCCCAGCGCGTCATCGTGCGTGCGCTGACCCTGGCCGCCCAGGGAACGCCGGCGCGCATGCCGGCGCTGCCCGCCTCTCCCTTCTCTTCCGTCGCCGGAGAACTTCATGTCTGAGATCACGCTGACCCGCGACCCCGCCCATATCCGGCACGGCTCGAGCATCGGCCAACCGCTGACGCGCCGCGACGGCGTGCTCAAGGTGACCGGCGCCGCCCGCTATGCCGCCGACAACCATCCACCCAAAATGCTGTTCGCGGTGATGGCGGTGAGCAGCATCGCGCGCGGCCGCGTCGCCGCGCTCGATATCGCCGCGGCCAAACGCCATCCGGGCGTGGTCGAGGTGATGACGCCGCAGAACCGGCCGCCATTGGCGGAAGACCCGGACGCCAAGACCAATCCATTCATGTTCCGGATGGAGCTGCTGCAGAACGACCGCGTGCGTTACGCCAATCAGGCGATCGCCGTGGTGATTGCAGAGACGCTGGAAGCCGCGACCGAAGGCGCCGCACTGTTATCGCCCCGTTACGAAGCCGAATCCGCGCGCGCGACGCTCGACTCTGCCGAAGGTTTTACGCCGCCGGCCGTCGGCATCGGCCATCCCGCCGTGGTCGCACATGGCGATGTTGCGGGCGCGCTCGCATCCGCCGCGCACACGATCGAGGCGACCTTTGAGACGCCGACGCAATATCACAATCCGATGGAGCCGCACGCCATCGTCGCGGCATGGAACGGCGACACGCTTTCCGTCGACACGCCGAGCCAGGGCCTGGCGATGGCGCAAGGCCGCATCGCCGGACTGTTCGGCATCTCGCCGCAAAAAATCCACATCCGCAGCCCGTTCCTCGGCGGCGGTTTTGGCTGCAAGGGGCTGATTTCCGGACCGCAGATCCTCGGCATCCTCGCCGCGAAACTGGTTGGGCGTCCCGTGAAACTCGTGCTGCGCCGCGACCAGATGTACGGCCCGGTCGGCCATCGCTCGCCAAGCCGGCAGCGGCTGCGCATGGGCGCGACCGCGGATGGGAAACTCACTGCGATCGATCATTATGCGAGGATCGCAACCTCCACCTTCGATGATTTCTACGAGCCCGCGGCCGATGCGTCGCACTCGCTCTATGCCAGCCCGGTCATCGCGACGTCGCACGAGGCGGTGCGGATCGACACCGGCACGCCGCTGTTCATGCGCGCGCCGGGCGAGGCGACCGGATCGATCACGCTCGAAAGCGCGATCGACGAGATGGCGGACGCCTGCGGCCTCGATCCGCTCGCCTTTCGTCTCAAGAACTATGCCGAGGTCGAGCCGATCACGGGCAGGCCGTTTTCCTCAAAGGCGCTGCGCGAATGCTACGCGAAGGCTGCGGAAAAGTTCGGCTGGTCGAAGCGGCCGCTCAAGCCACGCCAGATGCGCGACAAGGATGGCTTCCTGGTCGGCTGGGGCATGGGCACCGCGACCTTCCCGGCGCTGATGTTCGCCGCCGAAGCCCGCGCGGTGCTTCGACGCGACGGCTCGGGCGCGATGGAGACCGGCGCACATGACATGGGCCAGGGCGCCTGGACCGCCTTCGCCCAGATTGCCGCCGATGCGCTCGCGCTCGATCTCGAAAAAATCGAGTTCAAGGCGGGCACCTCCGACCTGCCGGATGCCGGCATCGCCGGCGGCTCGGCCCACACCGCGACCGTCGGTGCCGCGATCCATAATGCCGGCGCGAATGTCATCGCCAAGCTTGCAGAGCTCGCAACCAACGACCAGCGCTCGCCGCTGTTCGGCGCCGGCAATGCCGGCGTGGTCGCGCGCGACGGCCGCCTTCACCGCCGCGACGACGAAAGCCGCGGCGAGAGCTTTGGCGACATCCTCGCCCGTGCCGGCCTCGCCGAGATCGAGGCGCGCGGCAATGGCGCGATGGATCCGGCGGCGCAGACCACCTACGCCATGCGGGCCCACGGCGCCGTGTTCGCCGAGGTGAAGGTCGATCCCGATCTCGGCCAGGTCCGCGTCACCCGCATGGTCGGCGCCTTTGCGGCCGGCCGCATCGTCAACCCGCATCTGGTGAGGAGCCAGTATCTCGGCGGCATGATCTGGGGCGTGTCCTTTGCCCTGCACGAGAAGGCGATCATCGATCCCCGCTCGGGCCGGATCATGAACGCCAATCTCGGCGAGTACCATGTATCCGTGAATGCCGACGTGCCCTCGATGGACGCGCTGATCATCGAGGAACACGATCCGCATGTGAACGCGCTCGGCATCAAGGGCGTCGGCGAGATCGGCATCACCGGCTCGGCCGGAGCCGTCGCCAACGCAGTCTGGCATGCGACCGGTGTCCGCGTGCGGCGGTTCCCGATTCCGATCGAAGACCTGGTGATGGCCGCGCGCTAGCCACCATTTTCTGGCCGCATCGGTCGTCAAAGAAACCGGATCGGCGGCCACAATGTTTGCCCGCCAACTCGAGGATTGCCGGTCGGGATGACGGGTCGGGAACTGAAGAAACTCCGCGAAGACCTCGGCTCGGCCATCGGCCGGAAGCTCACCGTGGCCGACATGGCCAAGTTATGCGGCCTGCCCGCCACTGAAGCCGATACCATACGCCGCTGGGAAGTGACGGGCCCGAGCGGACCCGCGGCCGAGTTGCTGCGCATCCTGGCGATGGCGAGCGAGCAATATTCCATCCTGGAGAATTTCAACGTATTCGATCGTTATGATGTCCGCGAGCAGGATCGCCCCGCCCGCCGCGCCGAATTCAGGGAGAAGATGCGCGACGAAGTGCGCCGGCGTCTCGCTTGAGAAACCAGCGGCCCAAAGTCTCTGCCAAAAAATGAACACAGAATGGCCGCCTGGTCTTTGCCATCCTGACAAGAACTTCAATAAGACTTCCCGGCAGCGAAAAATCAAGATCGGTGACCGCGCTTCACAATCCGGCGCGGAGCACCAGCGCGAATTGGCGAGGGCTCGCGCATGTCGAAGGGAAACCCATTTCACCGAATTCGGCCGGACGCGCCCATGTCGAGCGCGCCGAGAAGCGTTTTTGCACGCACAAACGCCGTTGCGCGCGTGCCGCACCCCATCACGCCGCTGGTTCGCGCCCCCGCTTCATACTTCGGTCGGCAGGAGGTTAGTAATGAGTTCCCTGGACCAGGACGATGCGGACAAGCAGCTCCAGCAAGCTGTCCCCTGGGTGAGCGACCCGGATAACCGGGAACAGCTAGACGAACAGACGCGGCGCCTTCAAGAGGATGTCGTTGAGGCGGCCAAGCGGCTGGAACGCGAATCCGTGCTGCTCCCTTCACAACCGTCCGCAGACCTGCAAACCGTGGTCTCCTTTCGCGTGCCTGTAGCTCGCGTGCCCGCATCTCAAGTGCGCAAGGACGAGGTGAGCCCGGAGGACCGGGCCCGGCAAATCTGGGCGGACCTCAAGCCCCAGTTCATATCGCCGGAAGAGAGAGCAGGCACACGCCGCCTGGTGATGGCCGCGGGGCTTCTCAGTGCCATGGCTGTGTCCGCCATCGCGGCCACAATCGTGGTGAATTTTGTCCACCTTCCCACGGTCAGTGCCGACCTTGCCGGCGAGGAGCGCGCTCCAAAGGGCGACTCGCATGCCGCGGCCTCCCTGGGCGACCTCGTCCAATTTTCCGAGGCCCAGGCGAAGATGACGCACCCTGATGAACCGGCCGTGCCGCCCGAAACCTTGCTTGCCTCGGCTCCGCCCAATGACATTGCGGCACCGAAATATCCTGACCCTGTAAACCCGCAGCCCGCGAAGGTCGAGCCGGCGCGGCCCGAAATTGCCGCGCAAGCTCCAAGTTCCGTACCGATAAGTCCCGTGCCGATAAGTCCCGTGCCGACCGTGAACGCAGTTCCAGAACCGAGGCCGGCCTCGCCTCTGGCGCAAGCCTCGCCTCCACCACAAGCCTCGCCTCTGCCACAAGATGAGGTCGCCTCCCTGCTGAAACGCGGTCAGGATCTGCTTGCCGCGGGGGACATTGCCAGCGCGCGCCTCATGCTGACGCTGGTCGCGGAAGCCGGCAATGCGGAAGCCTGCGTCATCCTGGCGGGGACATTCGATCCCGCGGTGCTTGCAAAGCTGCGCGCGGTCGGCGTGCAGGGCGATCCGGCAAAAGCTCGCGCCTGGTACGCGCGAGCGGCGGAGCTTGGATCATTCGAAGCAAGGCAGCGCCTTCAAGCGCTGCGCTGAGGTCGCCGCGATCGAAACGACGGGCATAACGAGGGCGACACGATGCCAACCAGCACCAGCAAGCGGCGCGCGCTCGACCGCATGACGGCAGCGTCTTCCGCCGCGCTCGCAGCCATCGCGCTGTTGCTGGGCCAGGCGACCTCGTCACGCGCCGCCGATGATGAAATCCGGATCGGCAACACCATGCCTTATACCGGCCCGGCCTCCGCCTATGGCACGATCGGCAAGACCATTGCCGCGGTGTTCGACAAGGTCAACGCCGAGGGCGGCATCAACGGCCGCAAGATCAATTTCATCTCCTACGATGACGGCTACAATCCGCAGAAGACGCTCGAGCAGACGAAGAAGCTCGTGGAGGAAGACAAGGTTCTGTTCATCTTCGCCGGCCTCGGTACGCCGACCAGCGCCGCGACGCGGCCTTACCTGAGCAGCAACAGGATTCCGCAGCTGTTCGTCGCCTCGGGCGCCTCGATGTGGGACCAGCCGCAGAACTTCCCGTGGACGTTCGGATTCCAGCCAAGCTATCAGACCGAAGCCCACATCTATGCGCAGTACCTGCTGGAGAAGCATGCAAGCGGCGGCAAGATCGCGATTCTTTATCAGGACGACGATTTCGGCAAAGATTACGTCAAGGGCCTGACCGATGGGCTCGGCGGCAAGATCCCGATCGTCGCGCAAGCCAGCTACAAGGTCGCCGACACCAGCCTGAACCAGCAGATCGCCACGCTCAAAGCCTCCGGCGCCAACATCTTCATCAATGTGACGACGCCGAAATTCGCCACGATGGCGATCAAGCGCGTCGCCGAGCTCGGCTGGAAGCCCGAGCATTTCATCTCGACGGTGTCGGAATCGGTCGCCGCCGTGCTGCAGCCGGCGGGCCTGCAGAATGCAGAAGGCATTTTCTCGGCCGGATATACCTGGGAAGGCGACGATGCAGAGGCGGCCAGCGATCCTGCTTTCCGCGAATGGTCCGCCTTCATGGATCGCTACCTTCCGGACGCGCCCAAGAGCAATGTCCTGACGGTGTTCGGCTACACGATCGCCAATCTGATGGTCGATGTGCTGAAGCAATGCGGCGACGATCTGTCCCGCGACAACATCGTCAAGCAGGCGGCCTCGCTGAAGGGCGTGCAGGTTCCGATGCTCATTCCGGGCATCGTGGTCAACACCAGTGCAGGCGACCACGCACCGCTCGAGCAGATGCAGATGATGCAATTCAACGGCGGGCGGTGGAACAAGTTCGGACCGGTGCGCAGCGGCATCGATGCCGGCGCCGTCAGCGAGTCCTTCAAGACGATCTTCCGCTACGGCAGCGCCAAGCGCGATCTAGCCAATCAGCTCAACGCCAATACTGTCACCGTGATGACGGGCGCGTTCGGCTCTACCTACGCCCAGATCGGCGCCGACCTCGCCTCGGTGCTCGACAAGGGTTTGGATCTCCGCGTGCTGCCGGTGATGGGCCGCGGCTCGGTCCAGGCCGTGGCGGACATCCTGCTGCTGCGGGGCGTCGATGCCGGGATCGTGCGCAAGGACACGCTGGCCTATCTCGAACGCAAGGGGTTTGCCGACAACATCCGCAGCCAGTTCGTCTATGTCACCAAGATGTTCAACGAGGAAATGCACGTGCTGGCGCCGCGCGCGATCGAGAGCATGAAGGATCTCGACGGCAAGACGGTCGCGGTCGACCTGCCGGACTCCTCTACCTTCGTGACCTCGATCAACGTCTTCGAGCGGCTCGGGATCAAGCCGCACCTGCTCTACATCGAACCGCGGATCGCGCTCGAATTGCTGCGCAAGGGCGAGATCGACGCGATCGTCGCCGTGGAGGGCAAGCCGGTGCAGTGGCTCAGGCAGGTCAATGACGAAAACCTGCATCTGGTCGGCGTCGAATACGACAAGGCACTGCGCGAGGAGTATCTGCCGGCGAAGCTCAGCTCCGAGGATTATCCGAATCTGGTCTCGGCCTCGACGCCGGTCGGCACCATTGCCGCCGAAGCGGTGCTCGCCTCCTTCAACTGGCAGGCCGGCAGCGAGCGCTATCGCCGGGTGGCGCTATTGGTCGACGCGCTGTTCTCCAACATGGCACAGCTGCAGCGGCCGCCGTTTCATCCGAAATGGCAGGAGCTCGCCTTGACGGCGCCGGTTGCGGGCTGGACCCGGTTCCAGGCGGCGCAGGACTGGATCGACCGCAACGCGCCGGTCGCTTCCGCCGCTTCGCCGAGTACGCTTGGCGCGCATGCGAGCTCGCTCAGTCCGGACGATCAGGCGCTCTATCGCGAGTTCCTGGAATGGAAGGCCAATCGGGAGAAGCCGCGCCGTTGATCGCACCACCGCGCGTTCACGCGACTTGGCGCCTTCGTCCCAGAAGGGGACAGAGGAGGGTTGTTCTTAACCCTTCCTTCAGCGTTCCTTAAGGTCCCGTTAGGCACAAGAAAACCTTTAACCTCCAACAAGTTGGATTGGAAATCGCCGCGGTCGGCGAGTGACAGCTTTTTATTCAAATGCGGTCTATCTGCTCGATCCACATGGCGCGGTTTCTCGTGTGTTGGAGTAAGACCGATGAAGAAGTTTCTGCTTGTCACCACAGCGATCGCAGCCCTCGGCGTGGCGTTGCCGGCTTCCGCCGCCGATCTCGGCTATCGCGCACCGTATCCCAATGCGCCCGCCTATGCCGCACCGATCTACTGCTGGACCGGCTTCTATGTCGGCGCCCATGTCGGCGGCGCGTTCTCCAGCGACAACAACTTCAACGGCCTTGGCACCGGCAACAACGGCAATGGCCGCGTCCTCGGCGGCGTGCAGGTCGGCGGCGACTGGCAGTTCAATCCGAACTGGGTGGTCGGCGTCGAAGGCCAGTACAGCTGGCTGTCCGGCAATGTCGGCGCGATCTTCCCGGGCGGCTTTGCCTACACCAACAACCAGCGCGCGCTCGGCTCGATCACCGGCCGCTTCGGCTACACCTGGGGTCCGGGCCTGCTCTACGTGAAGGGCGGCTACGCCTATTCCGACAGCAACGAGAACGTGACGCTCGGCGGCCTACCGGTCGCGTTCGCGACGTCAGGCGCCCCCCGCAGCGGCTACACCATCGGCGCCGGCGTCGAATACATGTTCGCCCCGAACTGGTCGGCCAAGGCCGAGTACCAGTACTACAATTTTGGCAGCGCCAACTTCACCGCGCCGGCGGTGCTGATCCCGAACGGCAGCTTCACCACCGACGACCACGTCTTCAGGGTGGGCGTGAACTACCGCTTCAACTGGGGCGGCCCGGTGGTTGCGCGCTACTAAGATTGCACGTTTTGTAATGGCGCATGATCTTTCGGAAAACCGGTAACCACTTTTCCGGAGCATGCGCTAACCAGCCATTAAGGAAAGGCCGGCGAAACGCCGGCCTTTGTGCTTTTGTCGCACCGAGATTGCACCATGGCCCCACGATTTTGCCGATTTTGTTAACCCCGTACCACGATACTGCCAGCCGTATTCTCTTCTACAGATGGCAGCAGCGGCGGGGTTAGGGGCATGGCGTTCCGGTTGGGTCTTGGCAAGGTGTTTGGCTTCCTGCGGCCGCGATGGGGTGTCAGAGGCAGCCTGTTTGCTGCCTTCGCCGTCATCGCCGCCATGGCGATCGTGATCTCGGCCGGCGCAGGCTTCGTGCTGCGGCATCTCGGCACGACCATGGTCGACCTCTCCGGACGCGACATTCCGCGGCTCTCCGCCAGCCTGCAATTGTCGGCGCAGGCCGCCAGCCTCGCCGCCCAGGGACCGGCGCTGCTCGCAGCCCAATCCGATGATGCGCTCAACGAGCGCGCCAAGAAGATGAAGGAGCTGCAGGCGCAGACGCAGCAGAAGCTCGGCGAGGTCATCGAGCTCGGCGCCGACAAGACGGTGGTCAGCGCACTGAACGAGACCATCAAGAACATCAACGAGGCCGCCCAGAGCCTGGCCTCCGCCGCGCGCGAGCGGCTGGATGTCGCGGCCCTCCACGACAAGCAATATGACGCGTTGCGCGCCGCGCAAGCCGCCTTCACCGCCGCCGCAAGCCCGGCGATGCTCGACGCCCAGACCCAGGTCAACGCCATCCTGGGCTCGGCCAATCTTTCCGCCAGCGACGCCAACGACGCTGCGCAAACCCTCGGCCAGCTCGGCAATGTCGTGGCGAGCGGCAATCTCGTCGCCGCCGACATGAGCGCGGCGCTGTCGGCGAATTCGAGCGACAAGCTCGACGACATCGAAAAGGAATTCAAGCAGGCCCAGGGACGCCTGCGCTCCAACCTCGATCTGTTGCCCGAAAACGCGGGCACCAAGGCGTTGCGCGGGTCCGCCGACAAGCTGCTGGCGCTGGGCACCGGCAAGACCGGCGTATTCCGCGTGCGCCAAAAGGAGCTTGATGCCGCCGATTACGGCCAGACCGTCCTCGACGAAACCCGCAAGCTCAATGTCGGCCTCGACATCAGCGTGCAGCAGCTGGTCGAGGGCGTGCAGAAGGAAACCAACGCCACGACCTTCCAGACCCGGCAAGAAATCTCCTATGCGACCATGGTCATGCTGGCGCTGGGCGTCGGGACCCTGCTCGGCTCGGTGCTGTTCGTCTGGCTCTATGTTGGCGGCAGCATCCTGCGCCGCATCAAGGGCCTGCAGCACTCGATGCAGCTCTTGTCCAATGGCGATCTCGAGACCGATATCTTCCGCTCCAGGCAGAAGGACGAAATCGCGGCGATGTCGGACACGCTTCAGGTGTTCCGCGACAGCATGATCAAGGCCCGCGCGCTCTCCGCCGACCAGGACAAGGACCGCGCTGCGAAAGCCGAACGCACCTCGCGCATGGAAGCCCGAATCACCGAGTTCGAGGCCACCGTGCGCGCCGCGCTCGACAATCTGCAGCAATCGGCCAATTCGATGCAGACGACCGCGCAGAGCATGTCCTCGACCGCGGACCAGTCCAACTCGCTGGTGAGCGTGGTGGCGTCCGCCGCCGAGGAGACCTCGGTCAATGTGCAGACCGTCTCCGCCGGCACCGAGCAATTGTCGTCGTCGATCGCCGAGATCGGCCGCCAGGTCGTGACCTCGGCCGAGATCGCCCGCAAGGCGGTCGCCGAAGCCGGCGCCACCGACACCACCATGCAGGGGCTCGCCGACAATGCGAGCCGCATCTCCGTCGTCGTCGACCTGATCCAGGTGATCGCCTCGCAGACCAATTTGCTTGCGCTCAACGCCACCATCGAGGCCGCGCGCGCCGGTGAAGCCGGCCGCGGCTTTGCGGTGGTCGCCTCCGAAGTGAAGAGCCTTGCGAGCCAGACCGCGAAGGCGACCGACGAAATCCGCGCCCAGATCGCGAGCATGCAGTCGGTGACGACCTCCGCCGTCAGCGCGATCAGGAACATCGGCCAGACCATCGGCGAGATCAACAACGTGACGACCGCGATCGCGGCTGCGGTCGAGGAACAGGGCGCGGCGACACGCGAGATCGCCCGGAACATCCAGCACGCCGCCGGCGGCACCACCGAGGTTTCCGGCAACATCGCCGGCGTCTCGGCCGCTTCGGCCGAAGCGGGCGCCGCCGCCGCCGAAGTGCTCAATGCCTCCGCCGCGCTTCGCCGCGAAGCCGAGGGCCTGCGCGCCGAAATCGACGCGTTCCTGGGCAATATCCGCGCGGCGTAATCATCAATACTTGGTCATTCCGGGGCGGTCCGCCAGGACCGAACCCGGAATCTCGAGATTCCGGGTTCGATGCTGACGCATCGCCCCGGAATGACAGCCAGTCATGATGTTTTTCGGCTGGCGCCGCGCCGTTGGTGCAGCTATGCCGATGGCATGGATACAAGACGAGAACTCACTGCAGTCCTCCGCCGACGCCCTGCGCTACCCCTGGGAAAATCACCCCGGGATCGACCAGGTCGTCGAGGTGATGCCCGGCGTGCTGTGGGTGCGGCTGAAACTGCCGTTCCGCCTCAACCATGTGAACATCTATCTGCTCGCCGACGGCGACGGCTGGACCGTCATCGATGCCGGATTCGGCAATGAAGAGTTGATCGCGGCCTGGACGGCGCTGCTGGAAGGTCCGCTCAAGGGCGCGAAGATCACCCGCCTGATCGTGACCCATTCGCATCCCGACCATGTCGGGCTCGCGGGCTGGATCACCGAGCGCTTCAACTGCCCGCTCTACATGTCGCAGGTGGAATATCTGCAGTCGGTCTATCACCAGAACCGCGGCACCGAGGAACGGCGCAATGCGCAGCGGCTGTTCTTCCGCCGCCATGGCATGGACGAGGACCTGACCGAAAAGCTGCTGGGCCGCGGCCAAGATTATCTGAAGCGGGTCTCGGTGCTGCCGCCGTCCTACCATCGCCTCACCCATGGCGACGAGGTCGTGATCGGCACGCGGCGCTTCAAGGCGATCACCGGCGGCGGCCACGCGCTCGACCAGGTGATGCTCTATTGCGCGGCCGACAAGCTGTTCCTCTCGGCCGACCAGGTGCTGAGCAAGATTTCACCCAATGTCAGCGTCTGGGCGGTCGAGCCCGACCAGAATTCGCTCGGCGAATATCTAGCCTCGCTGGCGAGCCTCACCACCACGCTGCCTTATGATGTGCTGGTGCTGCCCGGCCATGGCGTACCGTTCTACGGCCTGAAGACCCGGATCAAGCAACTCGCCGACCACCACGAAGAGCGCTGCCGGCTGATCGCCGATGCCTGCCGGGATGTCCCGCAGACATCCAAGGAGCTGGTGCCGGTCGTGTTCCACAAGCATGCGCTGGACCCGCACCAGATGGGCTTTGCCGCAGGTGAGCTGATCGCCCATGTCAATTACATGCTGGTCGAGGGCCGCCTGACCGCGCGGGAAAACGACGGCGTGCTGCGGTTCAGGACAACGTGAGGCCTGGGACGATTTCCAACTAATACGTGGCTATTGGCCCAAAAGGAGCGCACGGTCACGGCATGCGAGTCTTCCTGTCGCCCCGGACTCACGTTCCGCCTCAAGCCTTGCATGGCCGTGTCATCGATTTGCTGCCGTCATGGTGACACTGTCGGCGTTGCTTTTCGAGAACGGACTGCCCGATCTTCCAACGTTGCTGGTCGAGCCGCACCGCAACCCAGGGGGAAGTTGGCGCATCAAATTCAGTTATGAGACGAGCGAGCCGCTTTCCATGAGTTCGGTTCAGGCGTCGACCATGGCCTTGTCCCTTCATGAGATTGGCGAGACCGAATTGGCCGAAGAGATCGACGACGCGCTGAAGAGCGCCGCGCGTTATTCATCAATGTGATTTTCTGAGTCTGTTAGTGTGTCATCGACAACCACCAAAGGGAGATCGGCATGGGCAAGGGCGAACAAAAGGGCAATCGGGAAGCCAAGAAGCCGAAAAAAGAGAAGATCAAGACCATCGCCGCGGCGCCAAGCCAGAAGACGGCGGGATGGCAGCCGACCTTCGGTTCGGGCAAAAAGAAGTAGCGAGCGGCTGACGTCGGCGTCCAGCAGTTTTTGGCGGGCAAATTACATGCTGGTCGAGGGCCGCCTGACCGCGCAGGAAAACGATGGCGTGCTGCGGTTCAGGACAACGTGATCCCGGGCGAGTGCCAAGCATGGCTGGCACGAAAAAGTCTTGTATGGCTTTGATCCAAAGCAATTTTCTCTCTTTTTAAATTTGCCCGCTGAAATCGCCAGGCGTGCCTTTTCGGCTCGACAGCCAAGCTGGAAACGCTCTAAAAAGGTCTTTAACAACCTTATCCAGCTCAGCTTCCCGGGTCTTCGCGATGGATTACAGCCAGTTTTTCAGCACCGCTCTCGGTCGCCTTCACGATGAGCGGCGCTACCGCGTCTTCGCCGACCTCGAGCGCATCGCCGGCCGGTTCCCGCACGCGCTTTGGCACTCGCCGAAGGGACCGCGCAATGTCGTGATCTGGTGCTCCAACGATTATCTCGGCATGGGCCAGCACCCGAAGGTGGTCGGCGCCATGGTCGAGACCGCAACCCGCGTCGGCACCGGCGCCGGTGGAACCCGCAACATCGCCGGCACGCATCATCCGCTGGTGCAGCTCGAAGCGGAACTCGCCGATCTGCATGGCAAGGAAGCCTCGCTGCTGTTCACATCCGGCTATGTCTCGAACCAGACCGGCATTGCGACCATCGCGAACCTGATTCCGAACTGTCTCATCCTCTCCGACGCGCTCAACCACAATTCGATGATCGAGGGCGTGCGCCAGGCCGGTTGCGAGCGGCAGATATTCCGCCACAACGATGTCGCGCATCTCGAAGAGCTGTTGATCGCTGCTGGTCCCGACCGGCCGAAGCTGATCGTCTGCGAGAGCCTTTACTCGATGGACGGCGACGTCGCGCCGCTCGCCAGGATCTGCGACCTCGCCGAGAAATATGGCGCCATGACCTATGTCGACGAGGTGCACGCGGTAGGCATGTATGGCCCGCGCGGGGGCGGCATTGCCGAGCGCGATGGCGTCATGCACCGCGTCGACGTGATCGAGGGCACGCTGGCGAAGGCGTTCGGCTGTCTCGGCGGCTATATCGCAGGCTCGGCCGACATCATCGATTGCGTGCGCTCCTACGCGCCGGGCTTCATCTTCACCACCGCGCTGCCGCCGCCCATCTGCTCGGCCGTCACCGCCGCGGTCCGCCACCTCAAGACCTCGAACTGGGAGCGCGAGCGCCACCAGGACCGCGCCGCCCGGGTCAAGGCGATCCTTTCCGCCGCGGGGCTACCCGTGATGTCGAACGAAACCCACATCGTGCCGCTGTTCGTCGGCGATCCCGAGCTTTGCAAGCACGCTTCCGACATCCTGCTGGAAGAGCACGGCATCTACATCCAGCCGATCAACTACCCGACGGTGGCCAAGGGGACCGAGCGGCTGCGCATCACGCCCTCGCCCTATCACGACGACGGCCTGATCGACGCGCTGGCTGAGGCCTTGCTCCAGGTTTGGCAGCGGCTGGGCTTGCCGCTCCGCAAGCAGTCGCTGGCGGCGGAATAACCGAGGCCGCTACACCTTAACGACGATCCTAAATCCCGGATTTATCAGGAATTTCGCTGTCGCTTGCTCCGGCGCAACGCGCTACATTTCGCTCCAGGGAATAAGGGCGCCGGCAAAGGGAGTTACGCAGCGATGCTCCACGACTGGGGCGTGATCGCAACCGCTTTCAGCTATATCGGGCTGCTGTTCTTTGTCGCGTATTACGGCGACAAGCTTTCGCCGGGCGAACGTGGGCGCGCCGGTGCGTTCATCTATCCGCTGTCGCTTGCGATCTACTGCACCTCCTGGACCTTCTTCGGCTCGGTCGGCTTTGCCACCCGCACCAGCGTCGATTTCCTCGCGATCTATGTCGGCCCGATCCTGATGATCGGGCTGTGCACGCCGCTGCTCCGCCGCGTGATCCATCTCGCCAAAACCCAGAACATCACCTCGATCGCCGACTTCATCGGCGCCCGCTACGGCAAGAGCCAGGCGGTCGCGGCGACCGTCGCGCTGATCGCGATCATCGGCTCGGTGCCCTATATCGCGCTGCAGCTCAAGGCGATGGCCTCCTCGCTCGAAACCATTCTGAGCGAGGACCAGGCGTTCTCGAAAATCCCGATCATCGGCGATATCGCGCTGATGGTGACGCTGGCGATGGCGGTGTTCGCCGTGCTGTTCGGCACCCGCCAGGCTGATGCCACCGAGCACCAGCACGGGCTGATGTTCGCGGTCGCGACCGAGTCGATCGTGAAACTCGTCGCCTTTATCGCCGCCGGCGCCTTCGTCACCTTCTGGATGTTCGATCCGCAGGAGCTGATCCACCGCGCGATGAAGACGCCGGAAGCGGTGCGCGCGATCGAATATTCGCCGACCATCGGCAATTTCCTCTGCATGGTCGTGCTGTCGTTCTGCGCCATCCTGCTGTTGCCGCGGCAATTCCATGTCAGCGTGGTGGAGAATTCCTCCGACGCCGAGGTCGCCCGCGCGCGCTGGCTGTTTCCGCTCTATCTCGTCGCCATCAACCTCTTCGTGATCCCGATCGCGATCGCCGGCCTCGTCACCTTCCCGTTCGGCGCCGTCGACAGCGACATGTTCGTGCTCGCCCTGCCGATCGAGGGCGATGCGCCGCTGCTTTCCCTCCTCGTCTTCATCGGCGGCCTGTCGGCGGCGACCGCGATGGTGATCGTGGAATGCGTGGCGCTCTCCGTCATGCTGTCCAACGACATCATCGTGCCGCTGGTGCTGCAGCGCTCGCCGCACTCGCCCGAGGGCCAGAAGGATTTTGGCGACTTCCTGCTCAAGGCCCGCCGCTTCGCGATCTTCGCCATCATGGTGATGGCCTATTTCTACTATCGCGCGCTCGGCAACACCCAGCTTGCGGCGATCGGGCTGCTGTCCTTTGCCGCAATCGCACAGCTCGCGCCGGCCTTCTTCGGCGGCCTGTTGTGGCGGCGTGCCACCGCGCGCGGCGCCATCGGCGGCATGGTGGTCGGCTTCGCGGTGTGGGCCTATACGCTGTTCATCCCCTCTTTCATCGAGGGCAATACCGCCGGCATCCTGCTCCTGCAGCACGGCCCGTTCGGCATCGAGACGTTGCGGCCACAAGCCTTGTTCGGCGCCGATCTGCCGCCGCTCCTGCATGGCGTGCTGTGGTCGCTGATCCTCAATCTCCTGACCTATGTCACGCTGTCGCTGGCGCGCCAGCCTTCCTCGATCGAACGCGTGCAGTCCGACCTGTTCGTGCCGAGCGCGCTGACGCCGATCGCGCCGACCTTCCGCCGCTGGCGCACCACCATCACCGTGCAGGACATCCAGAGCACGGTTGCGCAATATATCGGCGCCGAGCGCGCACAGCTCTCGTTCGAGGCCTTTGCGCGAAGCCATCATATCCCGCTCGATCCGGCCGCACCCGCCGATTTCGAGCTGCTGCAGCATGCCGAGCATCTGATCGCCTCCTCGATCGGCGCCGCCTCCTCGCGCCTCGTGATGTCGCTGTTGCTGCGCAAGCGCACCGTCTCCGCCAAGGCGGCGCTGAAACTGCTCGACGATTCCCATGCCGCGATGCATTTCAACCGCGAGATCCTGCAGACCGCCCTGAACCATGTGCGGCAGGGCATCGCCGTGTTCGACACCGATCTGCAGCTGATCTGCTCCAACCGGACCTTCAGCGAGCTGCTGGGCTTGCCGCCGCATCTGGTGCAGATCGGGATTCCGCTCCGCGAGATTCTCGAATACATGGGCGAGATCAGCCCGCCCGGCATCACGGATGGCGAAAGCGCGATGATGCGGCGGCTCGCCGCCTACACCACCGAGGGCGAGTCCTATCTGGAGCGTCTGGCCGACCGCCACATGGTGATCGAGGTGCGCTCCAACCGCATGCCGGACGGCGAACTCGCCATCACCTTCACCGACGTCACGCCGTCGATCGAGGCGGCCGAGGCGCTGGAGCGCGCCAATGCGACCCTGGAAAAGCGCGTGCGCGACCGCACCGAGGAGCTGACCCGGCTCAATTCGGAGCTGGCGCTGGCAAAGAGCACCGCCGAGGACGCCAATATCTCCAAGACGCGATTCCTTGCCGCGGCGAGCCACGACATTCTGCAGCCGCTGAATGCCGCGCGGCTTTATGTGACGAGCCTGGTCGAGCGCCAGAATGGCGGGGAGGATTCGCGACTGGTCGAGAACATCGACAATTCGCTGGAGGCGATCGAGGAGATCCTCAGCGCGCTCCTGGATATTTCCAGGCTCGACGCCGGCGCGATGACGCCCTCGATCTCGAATTTCAAGATGGCCGATCTGATGCGCTCGCTCGAGATCGAGTTCGCGCCGAGCGCGCGCGCCAAGGGGCTCGAGCTCATTTTCGTGCCCTGCTCGCTGCCGGTGCAATCCGACCGCCTGCTGCTGCGGCGGCTGTTGCAGAACTTCATCTCCAACGCCATCAAATATACCCCGCAGGGACGCGTGATGGTCGGCTGCCGCCGCCGCGGCGAGTCGCTTCAAATCTGCGTCTACGACACCGGCGTCGGCATTCCCGTCGTCAAGCGCGGCGAGATCTTCAAGGAGTTTCATCGCCTCGAGCAGGGCGCGCGGATCGCGCGCGGCCTCGGCCTCGGGCTCTCCATCGTCGAGCGACTGGCGCGCGTGCTCAACCACGGCATCGCGATCGACGCCAATGCCGGCGGCGGCTCGGTATTCTCGGTCACCGTGCCGACCGCGAGCGCCATCAATCACACCGCCGCTGTGACCAGCGCCACGCCGCTGTCGCGCACCCCCATCTCGGGCGCGAAGATCGTTTGCATCGAGAACGATCTCGCGATCCTAGACGGCATGAAGACGCTGTTGAAAGCCTGGGATGCCGAGGTGATCGCGGCGACCGATCCCGACGCCGCGGTCGAGGCGATCGAGGCGGCCGGCGGCAGCGTCACCGGGCTCCTGGTCGACTACCATCTCGACCGCGGCAACGGCGTCGCCGCGATTCGCGACATCCGCCGCCGCTTCGGCGAGAACATCCCGGCGATCCTGATCACCGCGGACCGCAGCCCGCATGTCCGCGCCGCCGCGCGCGAGGAGAACATCGCGGTGCTGAACAAGCCGGTGAAGCCCGCTTCGCTGCGCGCCCTGCTCGGCCAGTGGCGCATCCAGCAGATGATCGCGGCGGAGTAGATTCCGCGCTACTGCGCCGACGGCGTGCCCTGCCGCCATTGCGCGCCCGCGATCTTCGCCGCGGCGATCACGGCCTGGGTTCGGCTTTCGACGCCGAGTTTTTGCAGGATCGCCGACACATGCGCCTTGATGGTCGCCTCGGAGACGCCGAGCTCATAGGCGATCTGCTTGTTGAGCAGCCCCTCCGACAGCATCATCAGGACCCGCACCTGCTGCGGGGTCAGCGTCACCAGGCGGTCGCGCAGCCGCGTCATGTCGGGGTCGGCGGCCGATGTAAGGTCCGTGTCAGGTGGCACCCAGACATCGCCGTCCATCACCTTGACGATGGCGTCGCGCAGCGTCTCGACCCCGAACCGCTTGGGGATGAATCCGGAGGCGCCGAAATCCAGCGAGCGGCGGATGGTGGCGCCATCGTCGCTGGCGGACACGATCACCACCGGAATCGCCGGATATTGCGCGCGCAGATAGATCAGGCCCGAGAAGCCGGAGATGCCGGGCATCGAAAGGTCGAGCAGGATCAGGTCGACGTCGGAATCGCGCTCGAGCAGCGCGGTCAGGTCTTCGAACGATCCCGCTTCGTCGATCTTTGCCGAAGGCACGACGCTGCCCACCGCCTGCCGCAGCGCGTCGCGGAACAACGGGTGGTCATCGGCAATGACGAGATGGGTGTTGGCAGTCATTTATGTCTTGCGCATCCCTTGCGGTGAACCGCCAGTGCTCTTGAAGGCCTGACCGGGAGAAATTTCAACTGCGATTCTCGCCTGTTGGTATAACGCATGCAAGCACTCAATGCGCCCTCGCATCAATGCGGTTAATTCCCGTTTGTGCGCCGCAACAGCGCGCCTCGGTCGCTGCCCACTCGTTGCAGCCAAGCACGCCTTTCCACCTAAATGTGATAAGGGCCGAAAGTCTTATTTGGACCGGTTTCACCGCAATGTTACCGTGAGTTGAGGCCTCACGATTAACGCCGTCAAAGAGCGGCGTATAGGGGGCACGGGCCTTATCATCGACAAGTCGGGGAGCGAACGAAAATGGCAATGGCAGCGACCGCGGACGGCGTCCGCACTGGAGGAATGACGGCGGAGGAGCGAAAGGTCATCTTCGCATCTTCGCTGGGTACCGTGTTCGAATGGTACGACTTCTACATCTACGGAACGCTCGGCGTGTTCCTGGCGAAATACTTCTTCTCCAACGTACCGCCGAATGTCGGCTTCATCTTCGCGCTGCTCGCATTCGCCGCGGGCTTTGCGGTTCGTCCGTTCGGCGCGCTGATCTTCGGTCGCCTCGGCGACATGATCGGCCGCAAGTACACCTTCCTGATCACCATGACACTGATGGGCATCGGCACTTTCTTCATCGGCCTGTTGCCCAGCTATGGCACCTGGGGCATCGCCGCGCCGGTCGTGCTGATCCTGCTCCGCCTGGTGCAGGGCCTTGCGCTCGGTGGCGAATATGGCGGTGCTGCCACCTATGTTGCCGAGCATGCGCCGAAGGACAAGCGCGGCTACTACACCTCCTGGATCCAGACCACCGCGACGCTCGGCCTGTTCATGGCGCTGCTGTTGATCCTCGGCATCCGCAGCTGGCAGGGCGAGGAAACGTTCGGGGACTGGGGCTGGCGCGTGCCGTTCCTGCTCTCGGGCATCCTGCTCATCGTCTCGATCTGGATCCGCTTGAGCCTGAGCGAGTCGCCGGTGTTCCAGAAGATGAAGGACGAGGGCAAGACCTCCAAGCGCCCGCTCACCGAAGCGTTCGGCACCTGGTCGAACGCAAAGATCGCGATCCTCGCGCTGTTCGGCGCGACCGCGGGCGAAGCCGTGGTGTGGTACGGCGGACAGTTCTATGCGCTGTTCTTCCTGACCCAGACCATCAAGGTCGCGCCCGTGCCGGCGCAGATCATGATCGTGGTTGCGCTCGCACTCGGCACGCCGTTCTTCGTCATCTTCGGCATCCTGTCGGACAAGATCGGCCGCAAGCCGATCATCCTCGCAGGCTTCCTGCTGGCGGCGGTGACGTATTTCCCGATCTTCAAGGGAATCACCCACTTCGCCAACCCGAAGCTCGAAACGGCGCTCAACGCGGCCCCGGTGACCGTGATCGCCGATCCCGCCGAATGCTCGTTCCAGTTCAAGGCGACCGGAACCGAGAAGTTCACCACGAGCTGCGACGTGGCGAAATCCGCCCTCGTCACGGCGTCGGTGAACTACAACAACGAGGCTGCACCGGCCGGCACCAAGGCCAAGGTGAAGGTCGGCGACCAGACGCTCGATGCCTCCAGCCCGACCTTCGCCAAGGATCTGCCCGCCGCGATCAAGACGCACGGCTACCCGGCTTCCGCCGATCCGAATGACATCAACTATGTCATGACGACGGTGCTGCTCTGGCTTCTCGTGATCTACGTGACGCTGGTCTATGCGCCGATCGCGGCATGGCTGGTTGAGCTGTTCCCGAGCCGCATCCGCTACAGCGGCATGTCGCTGCCCTATCACATCGGCAATGGCTGGTTCGGCGGCTTCCTGCCGGCGACCGTGTTCGCGATCGCGGCTGCGACCGGAAACATCTATTCCGGCTTGTGGTATGTGGTCGTGATCGCGACGATGAGTCTGGTCGTCGGTTTCCTGTTCCTGCCGGAGACCAAGGACGTCGACATCACCAAGACCTGACGGTCCAAATTCTCTTGACCTGTCGGCCGCGGAGCGATCCGCGGCCGATTTCATTTGGTGGCTCCGACAAATTGCACCACGACCTCGCGGCGATGCGGCCGCGCACGATGCTCGATCAGATAGATCGCCTGCCAGGTGCCGAGCACCATCGCGCCGTTCACGACGGGAATCTGCAGCGAGGCCGATGTCAGCATGGTCTTGATGTGTGCGGGCATGTCGTCGGGGCCTTCGGTATCATGCGTCCAGCCGGCGTTCTCGGGCGCGAGCCGCGCCAGCGCGGTCTGCAAATCCGCCAGCACGGAAGGATCGGCATTCTCCTGGATCGTCAGCGACGCCGAGGTGTGGCGGATGAACAGCGTTACCGCGCCCTCTTTTGCTTTCGCCTCGCGCACGAATTTTTCGATCTCGGAAGTGAGATCGACAAAGCCCTTGCCGCGGGTCTGCACGATGAGCTGCGACGTCACGATGCTGGTGGCGGCGATGGCCGACGATGGCGTCCGGGATATCGTTCCGGAGGAGGTCACGTCGTTTCAAATCTTGCCGTTGCCTGCGACGTCCTTTTGCATCTGGTTTGCCATTTCGACCAGACGCTTCCAGGCGCGCTGCAGGAATGACATCACGCGGTCCATGTCCTGGTCGCTCGGCAAGGGAATTTCGATCTTGCGCTGGCTGTCGTCCGTCTTGGGCGATGCCGCCGGATCGCGCGACGCCAGTTGCGCCTTGAGTTTTCCGTTCTCCGCCTGCAGCCGGCCGATCTCTTCGTCCAGCGCCTTGCGCTCGTCGGGCACCGCAAAGCAGGCCCAGCCGGCCGCCGAATTGCTGCAGTTGGAAACCGTTCCGGTCCTGGTGTCGAACCGCATCAAGCCGTCCGCGGCCGGCGAAAACGTGTAGCGGCCGTTCTCGCTGTCAGGCACCGGTTCCGCGGCAAAAGCGGCGTTCCCGGCAAGACACACCGAGCCGAGCGCAATGAGGACAGCGAACCTGGACGTCAACGTCGCGGAATTCATGGCGTGGCTCCGCCTCGAAATTCGATAGCGCCCCCGGGCGAAACTATGGGCGTTGCTGCTGGATTTCAATGCGCGGGCGAGCACGTTGTGAATATATTCCTATATTAGTGGCTTATTGAACGGCCAAAGCGCAGCTGCAGCACCCCTTCGAGTTTATCCATGATGATCCAAACCCTTTTGCAGTGCGGCGAATAGCTTATCGCCGCTCTGCAATACCTGCAATAAATCCTGACAAATCAAAGAGCTAAGCGATTAACACGTAATCTTGACTTGGTTATATGCGATCAGTATGGTCCGCGCGGCTTTTAAGGGCGACGGGGCGCAATCTCCTTATCCGCGCATCGTATCGGGTCTCCACGACAATGGCGGACGGCACGGACGATAAGGGAAATGGAAGTCGCGATAAATCGCCTGACGAAGCTGCGCTTTCCGCAAGGCTCGGAAGTCTGGATCGGCGGTTGCACGAAATTCGCGGCAACCGGAAAATCGAGACTGACCAACAAGGAGGTGGAAGCGAAGACGGTGCAGCCAGGGCTTCGGCCATGGCGCGCGGTTTGCGCCTTTCCTCGGAGTTGATCACGGGCGTTGTCGCCGGAGCGGCGATTGGCTGGGGCATCGACCATTTGCTGTCGACCTCGCCGTTCGGCCTCATCGTGTTCTTTCTGCTCGGCTTCGTCGCCGGGCTGGTGAACCTGATAAGGTCTGCCGGCGTCATGGCCCGCGATCGCTGAACTGGCGGAAGTCACGACATTTGCAATCACGATTGCCGGCTCTCTGCCGGCGGACCAAGAGCCGCGCCGATGACGATCGACCCGATCCATCAGTTCAATATCGAGAACCTCTTCAAGATCGGCCAGATCGGCGGTCACGCCATCTACTTCACCAATTCGTCGCTCTACATGCTGGTCGCGGTGGTGCTCATTTCCGTGCTGATGATCGGCGGTGTCGCAGGCGGCCAGCTGGTGCCGGGCCGCTTCCAGTCGATGGCCGAAATCAGCTACGAGTTCGTCGCCACCACCATTCGCTCCACCGCCGGCGCCGACGGCATGCGATTCTTTCCGCTGGTGTTCTCGCTGTTCATGTTGATCTGCGTCTCGAACCTCGTGGGCATCATCCCCTACACGTTCACGATCTCGAGCCAGATCATCGTCACCGTGGCGCTGGCGCTCCTGGTGTTCTTCATCGTCCTGTTCTACGGCCTCTACAGGAACGGCCTGAAATTCTTCAAGATTTTCCTGCCGTCGGGCATTCCGGGCTTTGTCATGCCCCTCGTCGTCTTCATCGAGATCTTCTCGTTCTTCCTGCGGCCGGTCTCGCACAGCGTGCGACTGTTCGCCAACATGCTGGCTGGCCACATCGCGCTGAAGGTGTTCGCGGGCTTCGTCGTCATGCTCGGCGTCTCGCTCGGCGCCGTCGGCTGGATCGGCGGCGTGCTGCCGCTCGCGCTCACCGTCGCGCTGACCGCGCTCGAACTGCTGGTCGCGTTCCTGCAGGCCTATGTGTTCGCGATCCTGACCTGCATCTATCTCAACGACACCCTTCATCCGGGACACTGAGCGGTCCCGAGAAATTTTCCACCCACACCTGTCTTTCGTCTCAAGGAGCAAAAAATGGAACCGGCAGCAGCTAAACTTATCGGCGCGGGCATCGCGTGCATCGGCATGGGCGGCGCGGGCGTCGGCATCGGCGTGATCTTCGGCAACTATCTCGCCGCCGCGGTGCGCAATCCCTCTGCTGCCCAGGGCCAGTTCGGCAACCTGATCTTCGGCTTCGCCGTGACGGAAGCGCTCGGCATCTTCTCGCTGCTGATCGCGCTGCTGTTGCTGTTCGTTTTCTGAGTGGCCTTGTCCCGCGCCGCCGCCTGGCGACGCGAATGACAGCAACAGGAGAACTCCATGGCTGAGAGTCATGGCGAGGCAAAAGGCCAGAAGACCGACGCCCACACCGAGGCGGACGGCAGTCATCACGGCACGGTTTTCCCGCCGTTTGATTCGTCGACCTTCGCCTCGCAGCTGGTGTCGCTGGCCATCGCCTTTGTCGCGCTCTACCTCATCGTCTCCCGCATCGCGCTGCCGCGCGTCGGCGCGGTGATCGATGCACGGCACAACAAGATCGAGGGCGACCTCGCCGAGGCGCAGAAGCTGAAGGACGAGTTGGAGGCGGCGCTCAAGGCCTATGAGAGCGATCTCGCTTCGGCGCGCTCCAAGGCCCAGGCGATCGGCGCCGAGACCCGCGAGAAGCTGAACGCAGTCTCGGAAGCCGAGCGCAAGACGCTGGAAGACAAGCTCGCGGGCAGGCTCGCCGACGCCGAGAAGACCATCGCCGCCACCCGCGCGACCGCGATGAGCAACGTCCGTGGCATCGCCGCAGACGCGGCCAGCGCCATCGTGCAGCGGCTCACCGGCACGGCCCCCGACAGCAATGTAGTGGCCGGCGCCGTCGATGCCTCGTTGAAGGGATAGTTCGATGCTGCTGGAGCCGGAAACCTGGGTCGCGGTCGCGTTTGTCATCCTGATGGGCGGGTTCGCCTGGCTTGGCGTCCACCGCACGGTGCTGACCGCGCTCGACCATCGCGCCGCGCGCATCAAGGCCGAGCTCGACGACGCCCGCCGCCTCAAGGAAGAGGCGGCCAAGGTGCTCGCCGAGTACAAGGCCAAGCGCGCCAGCGCCGAGCGCGAAGCTAACGACATCGTCACCAACGCCAAGGCGGAGGCCGAGCGCATCGCGGCCGAGGCCAAGACCAAGATGGAAGATTTCGTCGCCCGCCGCACCAAGACCGCGGAGAGCAAGATCGCGCTCGCCGAGGCCCAGGCGGTGGCCGACGTCCGCGCCGCCGCCGCCGACGCGGCCGTGCGGGCGGCCTCTACCATCCTGTCGCAATCGGTGAAAGGTCCGCTCGCCGACGACCTGCTCGTAAAGGGCATCGCCGAAGTCCGGCAGAAGCTCAACTAGGAAAAACCCTTCGTCATTTTAAAACAGCCGCCGCAGGAAATTGCGGCGGCTTTTGTTTTCTTCGTAGGGTGGGTTAGCCGCAGGCGTAACCCACCATCTTCGTCGCCAGGAAATTGGTGGGTTACGCTTCGCTAACCCACCCTACGTTCCTGGAATACTGGGTCGCCCGGTCAAGCCGGGCGACGACAGCGTGCCTGTTGCTCATTTCTTCTTCTTCACGACCTTCGGCTTGTCGGCGGCCGACACCAGCTGCGGGTCGAAGCCGACATAGAAGATGTACTTGTCGGCATCCCTTCCGGTCGGGATGGGATAGACGAGGTCCTCGGCGACGAAGGTGAACGGCACGCTCTCGTCCTCGCCCATGTTCACCGTGGTGCGATAGGCCTTGGTCGCGATCACCTTCTCGCCGACGCCGCCCTGCACCACGGCGACGCGAAGCGGTACCTCGATCGAGGGCGGCGCACCGGCGGGCCCGGCAATGACACGGCCCTGGATGCCGATCCGCGCGGTGATCTCGCCATTCACCTTGGTGCAGTCGCGCGCCATCTTGGTAATCGTCGCCTGGTAGCGCACGTCATTGCCGATGGCCGGCTTGCCCGGGGCTGCCACCGCATAGGTCGACGCGCCGGCGCGGATCGCGACCTGCGGGCAGTCCAAATCGGGCTGCGGCTCCGACGGATCGGTCTGCGGCTGTTGCTGCTCCTCGGGCTTGCTGCCGCCGCCGAAAAAGCCCTTCAGCTTGTCGGTAAACGATTGCGCCGACGCCGGCGCGGCGCACGCGCCGGCTCCGATCAAGAGCGCGAGCGCCGTCACACGCGCGATAGTGCGGATTGATTTCTCACCCATGCGATGACCCTGCAGGCCGTCCCCCCGGGCGGTGTTATAGCCATCCGATCGGGGCGAACCCAAGGCGCATGCCTTATCCGAGAATGGGGGCTCTCCTGTTTTGAGCATGATCTTATCGGAAAACCGGTGCCCACTTTTCCGGATCATGCTCACCCGCGAAAATCCTCATGCAGCAGGCCGAACAGCAAGTGATCCTGCCAGACGCCGTTGATGCAGAGATAGCGCCGCGCGAGACCCTCGCGGGTGAAGCCGCATTTCTCCAGCACCCTGATCGAGGGCGCGTTCGAGGGGATGCAGGCGGCTTCGACGCGGTGCAAATTGAGCTCGCCGAACAGGGTCGGCAGCAGCACCCGCAACGCTGCGGTCATGTAACCACGATGCGCAAAGGGCTGGCCGACCCAATAGCCGATGGTGCCGGCCTGCACGATGCCGCGGCGCACATTGGCCAGCGTGATGCCGCCGATCATGGCGCCGTCGAGCTCGCGGAAGATGATGAAGGGATAGGAGCGGTCGGCAGCGATGTCCTCGGCATAACGGCGCAGGCGGCGGCGAAAGCCGGAGCGGGTCAGGTCGTCCGACGGCCAGATCGGTTCCCACGGCGTCAGGTATTCGCGGCTGTATTCGCGCAAATGCGCCCACTGCAAAAAGTCCGACATCTGCGGCGCACGCAGCAGCAGGCCGTTGCCACGCGGAGCCAGCGCGGGCGTCCCTCCAGTTGGCAAACGAAACAGGGCCATGGTGATGCTCCCCCTGCTACTCTAGCAAATCCATTGTGCTGGGCGCGATGAGATTAGAACGAAATGTCATCGCGCTCCAGATTCTTTGTTTGCGCATGATCTTTTCGGAAAACCGCTGCACACTTTTCCGGATCATGCGCTAGTGCAGCGCCCTCGCCTTCGATCGTGTCAAAGCTTCGGCGAAAGATACCGCGTTGTCCAGACCCCGGCCGCTGCCGAGCGCGACCACCGCGGGGCGGCTGCGCGACAGCAGGGCACGCGCCGCATTTTTGGTCGATTCGACGCTGACGGCATCGATCCGCGCCACCAGCTCTTCCACCGTCTGTGGCCGGCCATAGGCGAGGATATGGCGCGCGAGCTGCTCGGCGCGCGAGGAGCAGCTTTCCAGCGCCATCAGCAGCCCCGCCTTCATCTGCGCCTTGGCGCGGGCGATCTCGGCCTCGGTCAGCGTCTCGACCGCGTCGTTGATGACGTCGACCACCACTTCCATCATCTCCGGCGCATCGGCCGGATCGGTGCCGGTGTAGAGGCCGAAAAAACCGGTGTCGGTATAGGGCGCGTGGAAGGTGTAGATCGAGTAGCACAGGCCGCGCTTCTCGCGCACTTCCTGGAACAGCCGGGACGACATGCCGCCGCCGAGCGTGTTGGTGAAAACCTGCAGCGAGAACAGCGACAGATCGGACTGCGGCACGCCTTCCAGCGCCAGGGTCAGATGCGCCTGCTCGAGCTCGCGGTGCACCACGCGCGAGCCGCCCTTGCCGAACATCGCCGGCGTCGGCTTCGGCGCCGGCGCGCCATTGAAACTCTTGAAACGCTCGGCGACCTCGCCAACCACCTGCTTGTGATTGATGGCGCCGGCGGCCGCCACCACCATGTCGGGCCCGCGATAATGCGTGGAGAGATAGCCGCGCAGCATGTCGCGATCAAAACCCTTCAGCGTCTTGGCGGTGCCCAGCAGCGAGCGGCCCATCGGCTGGTCGGGATAGCAGAGCTCGTTGAGGTGCTCGAACACGACGTCGTCGGGCGTGTCCTGCGCGGCTCCAATCTCCTGCACGATGACGTTCTTCTCGCGCTCCAGCTCTTCCGGCTCGAAGGAGGGGTTGGCGAGGATGTCGGAGAGCACGTCGAGCGCCAGCGGCACGTCGGCCTTCATCACCCGCGCATAATAGGCCGTGGTCTCGGTCGAGGTGCCGGCGTTGAGATCGCCGCCGACCGCCTCGATCTCCTCGACGATCTCGCGCGAGGAGCGGCGCGTGGTGCCCTTGAACGCCATGTGCTCGAGGAGATGGGAGATGCCGTGCTCGTTCGGCTTCTCGTCGCGGCCGCCGACGCCGGCCCAGACCCCGAGCGCCGCGGTCTCCAGATGCGGCATGGTATCGGTGACCACGGTGAGGCCGGTATCGAGCCTGGTGACTTCAACGCTCATCCGGCAACTCCTTGCTTGGCCGCGCGGCTGACTTGAGCCACGAACTTCTCGACTTCGGCCTGATCGTTCTTGATGACTTTGACCTGCTCGGGCTTGCTCATCAGCCCATCGAGCCAGACCGGCAATTGCGGCCGCACGCCACAGGCCGCTTCCACCGCATCGGGGAATTTGGCGGCATGCGCGGTCGACAGCACGATGTTGGGGATCCTGGTCCCGGTGTCGTCGCGGTCGGCCACCGCGAGCGCCACCGCCGTATGCGGATCGACGAGGTCGCCAGCTTCGCGCCAGGCGGCGCGGATCGCGGCCGAGGTTTCGCTCTCGTCGGCGCGGCCGGCATCGAATTCCTCGCGGATCGCGGCCAGCATCGGCCCCGGCAGCGAGAAGCGCCCGGATTGCTTGAGCTGCTCCATCAGCCGCCGCACGGTCGCGGCATCGCGTCCGCCCGCCTCGAACAGCAGCCGCTCGAAATTCGAGGAGATCTGGATGTCCATGGAGGGCGAGGTGGTCGCGTGCACCTCGCGCACTTCATAGATGCCGTTCGCAAGCGTGCGCGGCAGGATGTCGTTGACGTTGGCGGCAATCCGCAGCATGCGGATCGGCAGCCCCATGCGCTTGGCGACATAGCCCGCAAAGATGTCGCCGAAATTGCCGGTCGGGACGGTGAAATCGACGCTGCGCGCCGGCGCGCCGAGCGCGACTGCCGACGTGAAGTAATAGACCACTTGGGCAACGATACGCGCCCAGTTGATCGAATTGACACCTGACAGCGCCACTGCATCGCGAAAGCGGTGATGGTTGAACAGGCCCTTCACGATCGCCTGGCAATCGTCGAAATTGCCTTCGACCGCCAGCGCGTGGATGTTGGCGGCGCCCGACGTCGTCATCATCCGCCGCTGCACCGGCGAGATGCGGCCATTCGGAAACAGCACGACGAGGTCGACGTTCTCGAGATTGGCAAAGGCATCGACCGCGGCGCCGCCGGTGTCGCCCGAAGTAGCAACGACGATGGTGGTGCGCTGGCCGCGTTCGGCCAGCACATGATCCATCAGGCGCGAGATCAGCTGCATCGCCACGTCCTTGAAGGCGAGCGTCGGACCATGAAACAGCTCGAGCAGGAATTGATGCGGCCCGATCTGGTCGAGCGGGACCACTGCGGGATGACGGAAGGTGGCGTAGGCCTCGTTCGCCATGCGGCCGAGATCGGCATCCGAAATCTCGCCGCCGGCAAAGGGCTTCACGACGTCGACGGCGACCTCCCAATAGGGCCGGCCGAAAAAGGAGGCGATGGTTTCGGGCGAAAGCTGCGGCCAGGTTTCGGGCACGTAAAGGCCGCCGTCGCGGGCGAGCCCGGTCAGCATCACATCGCAGAAGCCCAAAACGGGGGCTTCGCCCCTGGTCGAAATATACCGCGTCAAACCACCCTCCAAAGGCTTAAGGCTTTGCTCCAATTGCCCCAAGTCTTTGATTTAAATGAATGATCCGGGATCGTCGCAAACCGGACCGGTCGGGCACCATAATGGGTTTTGGGACAGGGGGAAACGGGTTCTGCCTGCGAAAACAGGCCCCCGCGCCCTCAAATGTGCAACCGGCCTCGTCATTGCGAGTTGGGACGCGTTAGGGCGCCGACCGCCTGGGATGAAACTGTTCAGCAATCCAGTCTGTCGTCGCAGAGGGATTCTGGATTGCTTCGCTCCGCTCGCAATGACGTGGAGGGCGCATCCGCTATCGTTCTCGCAGCCTGATTTGCCCGAGTTATGCTCGTTCGCTTGCCCCTCTCCGAAGAGAGGGCGCAGGGAAGACCGGATGCCAGCCGCACCCGCAGCCTCGTGTGCGAGGTAGATAGCGCAAAGAGCACACGAGTTCACCACAGGTACGCCGAACATTCCGGCCTTCCCTGCGCAATGGTTTTGCGGCTTATCGCGCGCTCCCCGATGTCCGGGCTTTTTAGCCACCGTCGCCCGTGAAGAAAGTCACGGGCTTGATCCCAGCATCTGGGGATCAGGACCACACGCCTTCGCCGTCCGCCTTGGCCGCGTTCGTCAACTGCGCCAAGGCGTCCATCGCATCCCGCCCCACGTTTCGTGACGACCGCGAAGCGCCCCTCTGGAGGAGCGGAATGCGCCCCATCATGCATGATTTCTGATTTTCGTAAAGTGAAAAAGTCCGGGTTCGAGGTCCCGACGGGCCGCTCAGATTGAACCCGTTCACGAATTTCGCTGTTCGGCGCAACGATTTTCGCGCGCGTTTGAGCGTTCCGGGCGATGTCGCAAGCGCAAAATCGATCAGCTGATTTGCCCGTCGGGTCAAATCGACAGCGAGCCGCATGTTACAGTTGCGCGCTACACTCAACGAGAACCATCGGAACAGGAGGCGCCTTTGATCATTGTGACAACGGAAAACGTGACCGGCCATCGGACGGTCCGCATGCTCGGGCAATGCTTTGGGGTCGTCGTCCGCAGCCGGGGCATCGGCGGCAACTTCATGGCCGGGCTTCGCTCGATCGTAGGCGGCGAAATCCACGAATACACGCAGATGCTGGAGGAAGCGCGCCGCCACGCGCTGGACCGGCTGGTGCAGAATGCCAACGCGATGGGCGCGAACGCGGTCCTGATGATGCGCTTCGACAGCGCCGAGATCGGCAACACCATGAGCGAGATCGTGGCCTATGGAACGGCGGCCGTGATCGAACCCGCGCCATGATCGCCTTTGCGATCTGGTGCGGCGCCATCGCGCTGCCCTTCCTGATCTCGTTCCTGTTTCGCAAGGGCGGCTACAAGCGCAAGGCCCTCGACGCGCCGCCGGGACCGGACTGGCAGCCGACCGGCGAACGCTTTGTCGATCCCACTTCCGGCGAGACGCTCGACGTGTGGTACCACCCGTCCAGCGGCGACCGGGCGTATGTACGGTCGCGATAGGTTAATTCATCGGTAGCGCGCATGGCGTGCGCGTTTCCCGCGATCGCGTTAACGGTCTTTGAACCGGCCCATAGGCGAAACCAGCGCGTCCTGCTACCAAACGCCGGGCAACTGAAGCTGACGAGCTTTTCATGAAATATACTTTGTCTGCATTGGCACTGCTGGCGTTCGCCGTCATCGCCGCGCCGTCGTCATCTTTCGCGGCCGACAGCCGCAACGTCTCCGTCGTCAACGAGACCGGCTATTCGATCAAGTTTCTCGGCTTCAACGGGCCGGACGACGGCCTCGACGAATGGGAGAACGAGCTCGACGGCAACCTGGAGAACCAGGCCCAGACCTATGTCGAGTTCAACGAGCAGGACGATGGTTGCGTCTGGAACATCAAGGTCGACTGGACCAATTATAACGAGTCGGTGCTCTGGAAGAACGTCAACCTCTGCAAGTTCAACGTGCTGCGCCTGCGCTACAACTCCGGCACCAAGACCACGTCGTTAATCGCGGAGTGAGGGCGGCGCGCCGTTGAGCTTTGGCGCTACCGTTTCCACGTCGTCATGGCCGGGCTTGTCCCGGCCATCCACGTCTTTCTTGAAGACGTCACCAAAGACGTGGATGCCCGGCAAAAGGCCGGGCATGACGAGTTTGAGAGAATTCTCACGTCTCTTTCAATTCCGCGATCGCTTCGCCCGCGGTCACGATGCGGGCGAACTCGCCGTTGAGATTGGCGAGTGTCATCGCGTGGATGTCTTCGGCTGCATGCTTGTCGCCATCGGGACCGACACGATCGAAGGTCCAGGTGGCGTCGCGCACGAGGCGGGTGTCGAAGCCGAGATTGCCGGCCATCCGCGTCGTGGTTTCCACGCAATGGTTGGTGGTGGCGCCGCAGATCACGACGCGCCGGATACCCCCCGCACGCAGACGGCTCTCCAGATCCGTCCCGATGAAGGCGCTGTTCACACGCTTGACGATGACGGGCTCACCGTCGTGCTCACGCGCCTCGTCCTTGACGGGAAAGCCGGTGCCGCCGGGCAGGAACGTCGAGGTCGGCTTGGTGCCCTCGTGGCGGATATGGAAGATCGGCGCCGCGTTGTCGCGGAACGCGGCCAGGAGATCGGCGACCCGCGCCACGGCGTGCGGGTTGTTGCGCCGTTTGCCGGCGGCTTCCCATTCATCAAAGGCGCGCTGCACGTCGACGACGATGAGGGCGGTTCGGGTTTTCTGATCGGTCATGACGGCAGTTCCGGACTTGCGCGGGCACTATGCCGCGATGACGCACATTTCGAAACGCCGATTTTGCCTCGTTTTCCGACGTCAGGATCATTTGCGTCTCAGCCATACGCCGAACGCAATCACCAACGCGCCCGCCAGCATGAACCAGGTGATGGCGTATTGCATGTGGTCGTCCTTGAGCTGCACCTGCAACGGTCCGGGCTTCGGGATGCCGTTCGCCGGCACCGGCGATTCCAGATCGATGTAGAACGGCGCGACCTTGTCCCAGCCGAGCATTTGCGCCATGGCGAGATGGTCACGCGCGAACCAGAGCCGCTTGGCGTGCTCGACGTCAGGCGTCAGCACCCCGCCCGCCTCGGGAAAACGGATGTAGCCGGTCATCACCACGGGCTTGCCGGTGATGAGTTGCGCCACCGCGCGATCCTGCACGCCGCGGTCCTGCATCGTGTTCGGCACGAAGCCGGCATTGACCGCCACCGTCTCGCCGCCCGGCAGCTGCGCGGGGACGAAAGCCCAGGTGCCCGGGCCGGAAATATCGGCGCGGATGGCCGAGCCGGAACTGTAGACCATCGCATCCAGCCGCGGCTCATAGGTCGCCGCGAAGCTGATCCGCCGGAATTCGTCTTTGGCCGAAGTGAGCGCAGCCCATTGCGAGGAAGCAGGCAGCGGCACCGGCGCCGCCGCCAGCCGTTCGTCCAGCGCTGCAATCAGCGCGTGCTTCTCGACGCGGCGCTGCAATTGCCAGAGCCCGAGGCCGATGCACAGCGCGACCATCAGGCCGGTGAAAATGCCGAAGCCGAGGCTTCGCGGCCGCACCGCCTCGCTCATTTCGGCGCGCGCTCGATTAGCCGGCCCTCGGCGGCCTTGTGGTGGAATTGCAGGGCGATCAAGAGCGACTTGATGGCGCGCAGCGGCCACAGCGTCACCACAAGCGTCAGCGGCAGCCACAAGGCTGCATGCACCCAGAACGGCGGCTGGTATTTGACCTCGGTGATCAGCGCCGCGGTGACCACGATCGCGCCGGCGATCATGATGACGAACACGGCCGGGCCGTCGCCGGCATCGATGAAGGCGTAGTCGAGCCCGCACGCCGCGCAGCTCGGCCGCAGCGTCAGGAAACCTGCGTAAAGTTTTCCCTTGCCGCAGCGCGGGCAGCGGCAGGCGAGCCCGCGCAAGGCAGTTTGGGTGAGAGTGACGGTTTTATCGGACATCGGCGGGCCTTCGCACTGCGTGAAACAAAAAGGGCGGCCGCATCGGCCGCCCCTTGTAGCACAATTGAGCTGCAAGCTACTCGCCGGCGACGCCGACGCGGCCGCCGCCGGTGCCCCAGACGTAGATGCAGATGAACAGGAACAGCCAGACCACGTCGACGAAGTGCCAGTACCAGGCGGCGAATTCGAAGCCGAGGTGATGGGTCGGGGTGAAATGGCCGCGATAGGCGCGGATCAGGCAGACGGTCAGGAAGATGGTGCCGATCAGCACATGGAAGCCGTGGAAGCCGGTCGCCATGAAGAAGGTGGCGCCGTAGACATTGCCCGAGAAGCCGAACAACGCGTGGCCATATTCCCAGGCCTGCACGCAGGTGAAGCTGGCGCCGAGCAGGATGGTCAGGATCAGCCCGTATTTCAGGCCCCGGCGGTCGTTCTCGAGCAGCGCGTGGTGCGCCCAGGTGACCGTGGTGCCCGAGGTGAGCAGGATCAGCGTGTTGAGCAGCGGCAGGTGCCAGGGGTCGAAGGCCTCGATGCCTTTCGGCGGCCAGGTGCCGGGCACGGCGCAGGCGCCCATCGCGGTGCCGGTGCCGCAGCCGAACACGGCGTCGCGAGTGGCGTGCACGGCGTCGGCCGGGAATAGCGACGAATTGAAGAAAGCCCAGAACCAGGCGACGAAGAACATCACCTCGGAGGCGATGAACAGGATCATGCCGTAGCGATGGCTGATCTGGACCACGCGGGTGTGGTCGCCCTTGTGCTCGGCCTCGTTGATGACGTCGCCCCACCAGCCGGCCATGGTGTAGAGCACGCCGATGGTACCGACACCGAACACGATCGGAGCGAACGAGGTCATATGGTGCATCCAGGTGATCGCACCGACGGCCATGATGAAGGCCGAGATCGAGCCGATGATCGGCCACGCGCTCGGATCGACGAGGTGGTAGTCGTGATGCTTGGCGTGCGCCTCAGCCATTGTCGCTCTCTCCTTCGAAGGTGCCGGCCCCGGCACCTGTTCGTCCCAAATTCAAAGTTCGGACTCCGAAAGCCGAAATCCGCGGTTAAAGGCTGCCCTTACAGGTTTCCCTTGCGCTTGTCGTTCTCGCTCGCGGCCACCGGCTTCGGCACCGGGTCGCGCACGGGATAGAAGGTGTAGGACAGGGTGATGGTGTTCAGATTGTCGTTCTCGCTGTCGCTGGTGATGGACGGATCGACATAGAACACCACCGGCATCTCACGCTTCTCGCCCGGCGCCATGGTCTGTTCGGTGAAGCAGAAGCAGTTGATCTTCTCGAAATATTTACCGACCGTGAGCGGAGCGACGTTATAGGCCGCCTGCCCCGTGGTCTCGCGCGCCGACTGGTTGGTGACGGTGTAATAGACGGTCACGACCTGGCCGATCTGGACTTCGATCTCGTTCTGCTCCGGCTCGAACTTCCAGGGCAGGCCGCCCGCGACATTGGAATCGAAGCGTACGGCAACCTTGCGCGCGATGGGTCCTGCCGTCGGCCCCGCGGTCGCGACCTGGGTCGTACCGTTGAAGCCGGTGGCGCGGCAGAACCAGTTGTAGAAGGGCACGGCGGCGTAGGACGCGCCGACCATCAGCACCACCACGAGGCCGCAGATGCCAGCCACCACCGCATCGCGCGTGAGCCGCGGCGCGGGCTTGGCTTGTTTGCTGGTATTCTGGTTCGCCATGTTCCTCACAACGGCCGGTTCAGAACGGCCGGCCCCTTGACGAGGGTGACCGCGAAAAACAGCAGCACCAGCACGCCGAGCGCGAGCGCAATTGCGATCGAACGCTGGCGCCGGCTCTTGAGCTGCGCCTCGGTGAGGACAATTCCTTCTGTCTCTCGCTTTTCGTCCATCGGTATCCCATGCGCCTCCTTGCGCCCCCTACCCGACCAAAGGCATGACGGCGCGCACGACGACCTCGAGGAGGAGCGTCGCAAACAGCGCAAACAGATAAAGGATGGAAAAAGCAAACAGTTTTCGCGTCGCGCGCAGCGAGGCGCTCCGCTCGCGGCTGACATAGACGTTGACCGCGAACGCCAGCATGCCGGCGCCGAGGATCAGCGAGGTTATGCCATAGATCGCGTCGAAATAGCCGAGCGGCCAGGGGCTGGCGGCGACCGCGACCAGCACGATGGTGTAGAGCAGGATCTGCAGCCGCGTGGCGTCGGGACCGGCGACGACGGGCAGCATCGGCACGCCGGCGCGCGCATAGTCATCGGAGCGGAACAGCGCCAGCGCCCAGAAATGCGGCGGGGTCCAGAAGAAGATGATGAGGAAGAGCAGCAGCGGCTCGACCGAGATCGAGCCGGTCGCCGCGACCCAAGCCACCACCGGCGGCAGCGAACCGGCGGCGCCGCCGATCACGATGTTCTGCGCGGTGCGGCGCTTCAGCCCCATGGTGTAGATCACGACATAGAAGAAGATGGTGAAGGCGAGCAGCGCGCCCGCATACCAGTTGACCAGGATGCCGAGCGTCATCACCGAGAAGAAGGCCAGCGTCATGCCGAACGCCATGGCTTCGGCGCGGGTGATCCTGCCGCGCGGGATCGGCCGGTTGGCGGTGCGCGACATCAGGGCATCGATATCGCCTTCCAGCGCCATGTTGAGCGCGCCGGAGGCGCCGGCGCCGACGGAGATGCAGAGCAGTGAGGTGAAGGCCAGCACGGGATGGAAATGCCCGGGCGCGATCGCAAGCCCCACCAGCGCGGTGAAGATCACGAGCGACATCACCCGCGGCTTCAGGAGCGCGACGTAATCGCCGACCTCGGCTTCGGAGATGCGAATGGGCGCGAGTTCAATGACGTTGTGATCGACGACGGACAATCTGTTTCCCTCAAAACGGCGCGGCGCCCGGAAAGGCGCCGCGGTTCTTGATTACTGCACCCGCGGCAGGGTCTCGAACTGGTGGAACGGCGGCGGCGAGGACAGCGTCCATTCCAGCGTCGTGGCGCCCGCACCCCACGGATTGTCAGCCGCCTGCCGCTTCTTCGCGAAGGCTTCGACCAGGCCGTAGATGAAGATCAGCACGCCGAAACCGGAGATGTAGGAGCCGAGCGAGGAGATCAGGTTCCAGCCGGCGAAGGCATCGGGATAGTCGACATAGCGGCGCGGCATGCCGGACAGGCCGAGGAAGTGCTGCGGGAAGAACACCAGGTTCACGCCGATGAAGGTAAACCAGAAGTGCGCCTTGCCGATGGTCTCGTTGTACATGTAGCCCGACATTTTCGGGAACCAGTAGTACCAGCCGGCGAAGATGCCGAACACGGCGCCGAGCGACAGCACGTAGTGGAAGTGCGCGACGACGTAATAGGTTTCCTGCAGCACGCGGTCGACGCCGGCATTGGCCAGCACGACGCCGGTCACGCCGCCGACCGTGAACAGGAAGATGAAGCCAACCGCCCACAGCATCGGCGTCTTGAACTCGATCGAGCCTCCCCACATCGTGGCGATCCAGGAGAAGATCTTCACGCCGGTCGGCACCGCGATCACCATGGTGGCGGCGACGAAATAGGCCTGCGTCGCCGAGCTCATGCCGACCGTGTACATGTGGTGCGCCCACACCACGAAGCCGATGCCGCCGATCGCGACCATGGCATAGGCCATGCCGAGATAGCCGAACACGGGCTTGTGCGAGAAGGTGGAGACGACCTGGCTGACCATGCCGAACGCGGGCAGGATCAGGATGTAGACTTCGGGGTGGCCGAAGAACCAGAACAGATGCTGGAACAGCACGGGGTCGCCACCCTGGTCGGCCGAGAAGAAGGTGGTGCCGAAATTGCGGTCGGTGAGCAGCATGGTGATGGCGCCGGCGAGCACCGGCAGCGACAGCAGCAGCAGGAACACCGTCACCAGGATCGACCACACGAACAGCGGCATCTTGTGCAGGGTCATGCCCGGCGCGCGCATGTTGAAGATGGTGGTGATGAAGTTGATGGCGCCCAGGATCGAGGAGGCGCCAGCCAGATGGATCGAGAGAATGGCGAAATCGACCGCCGGTCCCGGATGGCCCGAGGTCGACAGCGGCGCATAGAGGGTCCAGCCGGCACCGACGCCGTTGGCGCCGGGCTCGCCCTCGAAGAACGAGGACATCAGCAGCAGCGCGAAGGAGGCCGGCAGCAGCCAGAACGAGATGTTGTTCATGCGCGGGAACGCCATGTCGGGGGCGCCTATCATCAGCGGCACGAACCAGTTGCCGAAGCCGCCGATCATCGCCGGCATCACCATGAAGAAGATCATGATCAGGCCGTGCGAGGTCACGAACACGTTGTAGGTATGGGTCTCGTGGAAGATCTGGACGCCGGGATACATCAGCTCGGCGCGGATCGCGATCGACATCGCCGCCCCGATGCAGCCCGCGATGATCGCGAACACCAGGTACATCGTGCCGATGTCCTTGTGGTTGGTCGAATAGACGAAGCGCCGCCAGCCGGTCGGATGGCTATGCGCGTGGTCGTCATGGTCGTGGGCGTGGTCCAGAGGTGCCGATACGTTGGTTGCCATTTTGAAATCCTGCCTTGCAGTCCCTTTTCGGACCTCGAAGGTCCCGTCGCCCTTATTCCGTTTGCGCGGCTAGTGCGCCGCGCGCTCCGCAGCCGAAGCGTAGGTCGAAATCCTTTGCGGACGAGAATTGCTTCTTGGCGTCCACGAGCCACTTCGCGAACTCCTCGTCGGTGACCACCTTGACCGCAATCGGCATATAGGCGTGATCCTTGCCGCAGAGCTCGGAGCACTGGCCGTAATACATGCCGGTCTTGGTCGCCTTGAACCAGGTCTCGTTGAGACGGCCCGGGATGGCGTCAATCTTGATGCCGAAGGACGGCACCGCGAAGGAGTGGATCACGTCGGCGCCGGTGGTCTGGACGACGACGATTTTGTTGACGGGGACAACGATGTTGTTATCGACCGTCAGCAGCCGCGGCTCCGTGCACTTGGCGCGCGACTCGTCGCAGGCCAAGAGCGAATCGAATTCGATCTTGCTGTCGGGATAGGTGTAGGTCCAGTACCACTGCTTGCCGGTGGCCTTGATGGTGAGGTCGGCCTTCGGGATGTCGAGTTCCAGGAACAGCAGGCGGAACGACGGCACCGCGATGGCGACCAGGATCAGCACCGGGATCAGGGTCCAGGCCACTTCGATCAGGGTGTTGTGGGTGGTCCGCGACGGCACCGGGTTGGCCCTGGCATTGAACTTGACCATCACGGCGATCAAGAGGCCCAGCACGAACAGCGTGATCAGGGTGATGATGACCAGCAGGATGTTGTGGAACCACTCGATGTGCTCCATCACCGGGGAGCCCGCCTGCTGCAGCTTCCATTCCCACGGCGCCGGCTGCCCCAATTCGGCGAATGCCGCGGTGCTCGTCACCAGCGCCATGCCGGCCACCGCAAAACCCAGCAACCGCCGGCCCATCTGGCCCATCGACATCTTCATGCCGTTCGCGCTCCCATCGAAAACATCCCCAAAGCATCCCGCCGGACGGCGAAGGACGCTGCACGATCCGCCCCCTGCCAAAAAGCCTGAAGGGCTGCCATCGCAGGGCCCGGGCCAGATCGTGAGACAGCCGAAATCCAGCCTCTCAAACCATAATTCGCGGGCTCTCGCAATGCAGTAGTAGGGGTGATGGCTGGCGCGTCACAGCCTGTTCACGGAGCGGCGCGGGAATGCAGCTTTCCCCACAAAATCGGGCCTTGGCGCGCTCAGGGCGGCGTTCCGCCGCTTGACAGCCGTTTTACCCGATGTAGCCAAGGATGGCCGGCGCCAGCGCGGAGTGATTCGCAACTGGAGCATAAGGCGGAGCACTGCTGCTGGCGCGGGATTTGCTCGAAAATAATGGGAAGACCGCCCTCAAGGCGCCGTCATTCCCGGTTCAGTCGCGCATGCTAGGCTGTCATTTTCAGGGAACGACCCGAATGGGCCCCAACAGACGTAACATCAACGGTGCTGGCGCTTTGGTCGCGCTTGCCGCCGCGCTGGCCGTGAGCCTGGCGTTCGGCGGCGCTGCCCCGGCGCACGCGCAAGGCGCCGTGCGCTCGGTGCATGGCGACTGGCAGATCCGCTGCGACACCCCGCCCGGGGCGCAATCCGAGCAATGCGCCCTGATCCAGAGCGTGGTGGCCGAGGACCGCTCCAATGCCGGTCTGACCGTCATCGTGCTGAAAACCGCCGACCAGAAGAGCCGCCTGATGCGGGTGGTCGCCCCTCTCGGCGTGCTCTTGCCCTCCGGGCTGGGGTTGAAGCTGGACAACCAGGACGTCGGCCGCGCCGGCTTTGTCCGTTGCCTGCCCAACGGCTGCGTCGCCGAGGTGATCATGGACGACAAGCTGCTCGGGCAATTGAAGAACGCCAAGACCGCGACGTTCATTATTTTCGAGACGCCGGAAGAAGGCATCGGGTTTCCGCTCAGTCTGAATGGGCTGTCGGAGGGGTTTGACAAGTTGCCGTGAGGGCTAGTGATCGTTGGTGAGACCAAATTTTTTGCGGATGGCGGCCGCTTCGTTTGGAAGCTCCAAATCGTCCAACAGGCTAGCTGCATTTCTCGCCGCCGTCTGAGTGTTGGGGTGCATGAGCCCGAGTTTCCGTTCAAAAACGGCGAGTGCGCGATCGAGATAGGAACGTGCGCTTCCAAGATTCCCCTGATCCCAGCAAAGAGTGCCGAGATTGTAGAGGCTTATTGCCGTTTCTGGGTGATCCCACCCCAATGTCGTCTCGCGGATCATCAGTGCACGCTCATGAAGCGGTCGGGCGTTCGCTAGATCATCTTGCCGCTGCAGTAGACAGGCCAGATTGTTTAGGCACACTGCCGTATCATTGTGATCTAAACCTAGCGCCGTCTCACGAATCGCAAGTGCACGCTCGAGACATTTTCTTCCTTCCTCGGGATACCCTTACGACTCTAGCACGCAACCAAGGATGTTGAGGGCTCTACCGGTTTCAGGATGTTTTTGCCCCAAAGTCTTCTCACTTGCGACCAGGGCGCGCTCTGCGCACGAGCGCGCTCCCGCAAGGTCATCCAGACCTTCGAGTGCCACCGCAAAATTATTTAGACACATTATTGTATTCTCATGCTCGGCGCCAAGGGTGTCCTCATGAATTGCCAAGGCACGCTCATACAGCAATTTTCCGTTTGCTGGATCTCCTTGGGAACTCAGTAGGTGCGCAAGATTATTCAATTTGGCTGCCGTGTTGGCATGCTTTGGACCAAATATCTTCTCGTCGATCCTCAATGCACGTTCGAACAACACGCGCGCACCGCCGAAATCTGCTGATACTCTCTGCTTATACTTTCCAAGCTTGTCGAGCAGTTCGCTTGCGCTTGAATCCTCCCAATCCAACAACAGCTCATCATCAATCACACCGAGAGCCAAGGTATTGAGACGCCGGCATCTAGGCCACGTGCTTGTGTCATCAAAGACGTCTCGTGGATAGGCGGTCGCTAGAGAGGCAACGAGTTCTTTAAGGATTCCCGCGCGTACGTCTTTGGTGCGCCGGTCGCCGGCCACCTGGCGCACCAACCGATGGAGTCGAATGCAATCGGTCAATATCGATGGATCGCGCTCGTCCGGGATCAGTTCCCGATCGATCAGCGCGAGGGTTCGCAGAGCCGCGATGGCTTCGTCCAGACCGTCGCTCTTGATCTGCGAAGCGAATGGCTCAGAGAAACCCAGTTGTCCTTCCGAGAACAAATACAGAGGGACCGGTTCCGACGCCAGCAGCGCTGCATAGACGATCAAGGGTTCGGCTGCAGGATGGAGTTTTGCGGCTTCATCGATGGCAAGCGCAAAGGTCTTCGCGACCGTTAATCCATCATGATATTCGCGCGCAGCGTCGTGCACGTTGTCCAACAGGTTCGGCGTCGCTTCAAAGCGTCTGCGGTATTCGGCAAGCGGCATACCCGTGCGCTCGCAGTAGGCTGCGGCCTGCTCATGCGCCAGTGCCAAGCCTCCGAGCGCTTCGGAAAGAGCTAACGCTGCGTCACGCTCCGTCGCCCGGCCGGTGCGCGCCACCAGAAAATCTGCACCAACATCCTTTGGCCAAACTTCGATTTCCACCGAAGCAGCGAGACCGCCCCAGTTCGGTGCGTTGGAGGTGATAACAATGTCCGGCCCCCCGCCGCGCGGCAGAAATTGTCTCAGACTCTTGGGGTCAACGGCATTGTCGTAAATCAACAAGATGCATTCACCGTCAACCTGCAGCCGCTCGAGAATAGCGGCTACTGCCTGTTCTTCCGGTGCTTCCGCGCCGGGCCACTCCAACTGAACACCAAGTCCCACCAAATCAGCGCGCATCGTCGATTCTGTTTCCGCCCTAACATTACAGTTGCTTTTCTTACGCGGCTCTGAATCCATGGGCAACCATGATTCGAAGATCGTGGGCGCAGACAGCGTCGATTGAAGAGACGCTTGCGTTGTGGGCAGCGTCGCTTCGTGAGATCAATAAGCGGATACGTCCATTGTTCGGGCAAGAGCGTGTTGCGAAGAATGCGGGCTTGTTTCTGGAAGGCCTGCTCGGAGATGAACAGCGCAAGACCGGCTGGATGCGGGCCGAGGCGGCTGGCGATCCCGGCCCATGGCGTCAGCAGGCGATCCTGGGTCGCAGGGACTGGGATGCTGATGCCCTGCGCGATATCGTATGCAATTATGTCATTGAGCATTTGGCGGATGACGATGCGGTCCTCGTGATCGACGAGACCGGTTTTCTCAAGCAGGGCAAGGCGTCGTGCGGAGTGGCGCGGCAATACACTGGTTCGGCGGGCAAGATCACGAACTGCCAGATCGGAGTCTTCGCTGCCTATGTTTCGCGCCACGGTCACGCGTTCATCGATCGCGCGCTGTATCTTCCAAAGGAATGGACCGACGATCCAGATCGCCTCAAAGCCGTGTACGCACCCCCCGACGCCGGATTTGCGACCAAACCAAAGCTTGCGACGAGAATGATCGCACGCGCCATAGCCGCGGCTGTCCCATTCGAGTGGGTTGCTGGCGATACGGTCTACGGTGTCGGCGACATCGAACAGCAGCTACGTCGGGCAGGCAAAGGCTACGTGCTCGGGGTCAACAGCGCTCATGTGTTCCGATCCTGGGGCAAACGACCGCCGGTCGCCGGCACGGCCGCCGACATCGCCCGAACGCGGCGTGCGTCCGACTGGAAGCGCCTGTCGGCAGGGGCCGGAACCAAAGGACCGCGGCTGCATGATTGGTGCTACCTCGAATTGGCTGATCTGGAGGTCGAAGAATCAAACGACGCAAATCCGCGGCTCTGGACCCGCGGTCTGCTGATCCGTCGTCGTATCGCCGATGACGATCTCGCCTTCTTCACTACCTGGTGTCCAGCGGGAACATCTATTGAAACGCTGGTCGCGGTCGAAGGCCATCGGTGGGCAATCGAGGACAGTTTCGAGACCGCCAAGAACGAGTTCGGGCTCGATCACAACGAGAGCAGATCCTGGCATGGCTGGCATCGCCACGTTTCCATGGTGATGCTCGCCTTCGCCATGATGGCGGCGATCCGCCATCGCGCCAATCCGCTGCCGCCAAAAAAAACCAACCGTCGAACCACGGCAAAAACCAAAGCATCGACACGCCGTCATTGATCCGTTGGTCAATCCACGAAGTCCGCCGCATCGCCATCAGACTCGCTCGAAAGCGAATTCAACCCGCACATATCATTGCATGGTCATTCTGGCGTAGAGCTCACCAAGCCGCAGCTCAACGAGCCCACTTCAAAGCAAACAAACGGCAACTGTAATGCTAATCCACCATGTCGCTCGGTACTTTTCACGGCGGCGAATTGCGTAGGCGGCAGCCGATGTTGTTTTGCCAACCCCGCGTAGACCATGAAGCGCCGTGATCGCAGCTCGCCCGTCTCCTTTGTTCAAGGCGTCATCGATCAAGGCTAGATCATCGTTCCGGCGAACGGGATATTGATAGGTATGTTGGAGATAGTCCCTTGGGGCTTCTGACCCGAAGTCCCCTTTCCCGCCAGTACGGGCTGTTCCAAATATCGAACCAGATTACCAAGCGCAGTCGCCGCGGCGATCGAGAATTGCTCCACCCTTTCGAACATCTCGTAAATCCGGTGGACCTCGCTGCCCTCACGCATTCGCTTGGCGTGCTCGCGAAAATCGTTCAGTTTCTTCAGTCTGACCAGATCGGATTCAATATCCGCCTTTTTAATTGGGTGTTCATCTCCCATGATGAACAGAACAATCGGCCGATCGAGCCGCACTGCCTCATTGAATTCGAGCTCGGTCACCGAAAGCCCATTCGGATTCCGGTCCTGATCAGTCGGCGTCTGCCCATATTTGAGACTGATCACGCCGTCGTAAGCCGCCGCGTCGCGCACCATGCGCAAGGATGTGTCGATCACGTCGGCTTCCGCCTGGGCGCCGGAAAATTCCATTACCCTCGGCATGTAGCCGAGTTTCTGGATAACCTCGATCGCCCGCTGCCGGTGTTCCTTCAGGTCGGTGAAGGTGCTCGACAACATGATCGCTTTGTAATCTTTGGGCTCGTTCATGGCCGCCCCCACCTGAAAATGTCTCAAATACGCGTCAACGGGTGCGCCCCCTCCCTGCGAACCCCTCGCATCTCCGCTCCCGAAAGACTATCTTGTAGCCTTGCCCGCACGCAACGGATTAACCTGATGAACCCCACAACCTCGCTTCTCGACCGCGCCAATCTCGACCGCGACGCCGTTCGCCATGAGGTCGCGCGCGGGCTTTCCGGCGCCGATGACGGCGAGCTGTTTCTTGAATACAGCCAGACCGAAGCGCTGATGTTCGACAATGGGCGGCTGAAGCAGGCGACCTACGACACCTCGCAGGGGTTTGGGCTGCGCGCCGTCAAGGACGACGCGGTCGGCTATGCGCATTCCTCCGATGTTTCCCTCCCCGCGCTGATCCGCGCGGCGGATGCGGTGTCGGCCGTGCGCGGCGGCTATAGCGGCAGCTTTGCTGCGCCGCCTCCACACACCAATGTGAAGCTTTACGGCGACGACAATCCGCTGGATGCGCCGGGTTTTGAGGCCAAGATAAAGCTGCTGGCCGAGATCGACGCCTATCTGCGCGACAAGGACCCGCGCGTCCGCCAGGTCAGCGTCAGCCTCGCCGCCACCTGGCAGGTGGTGGAGATCGTGCGCCCCGACGGCGAAAGCTATCGCGACATCCGCCCGCTGGTGCGCGTCAATGTTTCGGTGGTCGCCGGACAGGGCGACCGGCAGGAGAGCGGCTCGAAAGGTTACGGCGGCCGCGAAGGCTATGCGCGCTTCATAGAGACAAAATCCTGGCGCGAGGCCGCCGACGGCGCGCTGCGCGAGGCGCTGGTCAATCTCGAATCGGTGTCGGCGCCCGCCGGCGAGATGGATGTCGTGTTAGGGGCCGGCTGGCCCGGCGTGATGCTGCATGAAGCGGTCGGCCACGGGCTCGAAGGCGACTTCAACCGCAAGAAGACCTCGGCTTTCGCCGGCCTGATGGGCAAGCAGGTCGCAGCCAAAGGCGTCACCGTGGTCGATGACGGCACCATCTCGTCCCGCCGCGGCTCGCTCTCCATCGACGACGAGGGCACGCCGACCGGCCGCACCGTGCTGATCGAGGACGGCATCCTGACCGGCTACATGCAGGACCGCCAGAACGCGCGGCTGATGAACATGAGCCCGACCGGCAACGGCCGCCGCCAGGGCTATGCCCATGTGCCGATGCCGCGCATGACCAATACTTATATGCTGGCGGGCGATCGCGATCCGGCGGAGATCATGGCTTCCGTGAAAAACGGCGTGTTTGCCGCGAATTTCGGCGGTGGACAGGTCGATATCACTTCCGGAAAATATGTGTTCCAGTGTACTGAGGCTTATAAGATCGAGAACGGCAAGCTCGGCGCGCCGCTGAAGGGCGCGATGTTAATTGGCAACGGGCCGACCGACCTCCATCGAATAACCATGATCGGCAACGATCTGTCGCTCGATTTCAGGAATCGGAACCTGCGGCAAGAACGGCCAGGGCGTGCCGGTTGGCGTCGGACAGCCGACGCTGCTGATGGAACGCATTACTGTTGGAGGTACCGGCCGATGAGTAGCGAGAACGTGACGATGCGCAAGCGCGCCAGCGGCTGGCTGGGGCAGATCATGCAGCTTGCGGGCATCGTGCTGGCGGTGTTCCTCGCCAAGGGCGCCATCGCCGAGCCGTTCTACGTGCCGTCCGGCTCGATGGAACCCACGCTTTTGATCGGCGACGCCCTGCTCGCCTCGAAATACCCCTATGGCTACGGCACCGCCTCTCTGCCGATGCAGATCACGCTGCCCGAAACCGGCCGCGTGTTCGAGGGCACGCCCAAGCGCGGCGACGTCGTCGTGTTCCGCTGGCCGGGCGACTCCTCGCAGGCCTGGGTCAAGCGCGTCGTCGGCCTGCCCGGCGACCGCATCCAGATGCGCCAGGGTCAGCTCTTCATCAACGATCATCCGGCGACGCTGAAGGCCGACGGCATCGCCGAGGCCGAGGACGACAACGGCAATGTCGAGCGCGCCTACCGCTATATCGAGACGCTGCCGAACGACGTTTCGCATGCGATCCTGAAGCTGCGCGACAACGGCCGGCTCGACAACACGCCGGAAGTGACGGTGCCACCCGGCAAGCTGTTCGTGCTCGGCGACAACAGAGACAATTCCGCCGACAGCCGCGTGCCGGTGCGCGAGGGCGGCGTCGGGCTGTTGCCGATGGACAATCTCGTCGGCCGCGCCGACGCCGTGGTCGGCTCCTGGGATCTCGGCATGCGCGGCCAGCCGGTCTGGACCTGGCTCTCCGGCTTCCGCGTCGCACGGTTTTTCACCGCGGTGCGTTGATCTTCTTTCGTCATGCCCGTCCTTGTGCCGGGCATCCACGTCTTGACGTCGTTTCGGCAACAATAGACGTGGATGGCCGGGTCAAGCCCGGCCATGACGAATCAGTATCTTGGGAACCACATTAGGCACAGGGCATCGCTCGATGACCTTCGACGACGTCAGAAAGCTTGCGCTGGCGTGGCCGGAGGTCGAGGACGGCACTTCCTACGGAACGCCCGCGCTGAAGGTGCGCAAGAAGATGCTGGTGCGGCTGAAGGAAGATGACGACAGCCTGGTCATGCCCAGCGTTCCCCTCGACGAGCGCGAGATGCTGGTCGGGAAAGAGCCGAAGATTTTCTATTTCACCGATCACTACCGCGATTATCCGATGGTGCTGATCCGCCTGTCCAAGGCGAAGCGCGCAACCATCGAGCCGTTCCTGCGCCGGCGCTGGCGCGAGCTGGCGTCGAAGGCCGCGGTGATGGAGTTTGACTCGGAAGCGTAGGGTGGGCAAAGGCGCGCCCGCGCCGTGCCCACCATCACGCGCGACGTGTAAGCATGGTGGGCACGCTTCGCTTTGCCCACCCTACGAATGACGATGGATAAAGACGCCTTCCTCGCCGCCGTGCTGAAAAATCCGGTCAATGCGGCCATCACGCGCGAGCTCGATGCGCTCGCGCTGCCGGATGCGTGGCTGGTCTCGGGCTGCCTGGTGCAGACGGTGTGGAATGGGCTGACCGGCCGCGCGGCGGGTTACGGCATCAGCGATTACGACGTGTTCTATTTCGATCCCGATACGTCCTGGGAAGCCGAGGACGCCGTGATCCGCAAGCTCGAAGCGCGCCTGGCATCCCTCGGCGTGAAGATCGAGACCCGCAACCAGGCGCGGGTCCATCTCTGGTATGGCGAGAAGCACGGCCTGCCCTATCCGCCGCTGACATGCGCGACCGAGGGCATCGACCAATTCCTCACGGCGAATACCATGGTCGGCATCCGCCGCGCGGGTGCGGGCTACGAGGTCTATGCGCCGAACGGCTTTGGCGACACCGCGAGCCTGATCGCGCGGCCCAATCCGGGGCCGAATTTTTCAGCCGCCAATTACGCGGCGAAGGTGGCGCGGTGGAAGGGGAAGTGGCCGGAGCTCACGGTGGTGGAGGCGGAGTGCTCGCACACCCACCGCTGTCGTCCCGGCGAAGGCCGGGACCCATAATCACCGACTTTCGTTGGTGCATTCGATGTGGCTCCAGCGTGCCCATTGCCACGTTCGGTGGCTATGGGTCCCGGCCTTCGCCGGGACGACAGGTGAATGTGCCGCCGACCACGACGGCAGAAAAATCACCGCACCACGCCCGAGCTGAATCCGGCCTTGCGGCGCGGCGGCTTGATTTCCTTTTTCAGGAAGCAATGCGCTTCCTTGCCGACATAGCCGGACCGGGCATAGGTCCAGGCGCGGCATTTGTTGTCGGCGGTGCAGGCGGCCTTGCAGGCGTCGTCGCCCTCGCCGGTCTTGACCTCGAAGTTCTTGTAGTCGCCGCCGGGACGGTCGATCGCGCTCTCCTCGGCACCGTTGCGCGGCTCGACCACGCCGGCGCCGCGCACGCCGGAGACGCAGCAATTGTCCGGCACCCGCGCCGGCACGTTGCTCTTGAGCCAGCACACCGCGCCGATCGCGGGATCGGTCGGGTAGTTGAAGCTCCAGGCGTGGCAGCGCTTGTCGCGCTCGCAGGCCAGCGCGCAATCGACGGGATCGCCTGACGACAGCGGCGAGCTCAGATAATCGCTGCCCGGCCGGTCGAAATTGCTCTGGGCCGCAGCCTGCCGCGCGCCGCCCAATGCGGCCGCGGACAAGGTCAGCGTCATCAAACACGCCCCCAACAGGCGGCCGATCCCCATGTGTCGAGTGCTTTCAATGATTGGACGTTTGCTTCTCAAGCATGATCTTTTCGGAAAACCGGTGCCCACCTTTCCGGATCATGCTCCGGAGCCGCCATTTGATCGCCACGAACCTGTACGGCTGATGAACGGCGCCGAAAAACGACAGCGGCAAAATGACTTAAAAGGCGCCGGGAGAAGCTAAAAGTCGTGTCAAAACGCGTATTCCTCATAGGCCGGCTCGACCGAACCGGCCCACGGACCATTAAATTTCTCCAAGAGCTCCTCCGCCGGCGTGCGGCCGGAATCGATGATGCGGTCGAGCGCCTCCAGATGCCTTGTCTCGTCATGGCCGGCATGATCGATGCGGTTGCGGCGGCGCAGGCCGGCGCGGGCGAGCGCCAGGCACTCCTTGGCGATCTCGAACAAATAGCGGTCGCGGATGCGGGCCTTGAAGCCGAAGCGCGGAACGTCGTCGCGCAGCGCCTGGCGTTCATGCGCCTTCCAGTTCTTGACGATGTCCCAGGCGGCATCGAGGCTCTGGTCGTCGTAGAGCAGCCCGACCCAGAATGCCGGCAAGGCCGGTAGCCGATCCCAGGGGCCGCCGTCCGATCCGCGCATCTCGAGATAGCGTTTTAGCCGCACTTCCGGGAAAATCGTCGAGAGATGATTGGCCCAGTCCGACAGCGTCGGACGCTGGCCCGGCAGGCGGTTGTTCCTGCCGTCGAAGAAGGCGCGGAAGGAGGAGCCGGCGACGTCGATATATTCGTCGCCGCGCTTGACGAAATACATGGGAACGTCGAGCGCGTAATCGACATAGCGCTCAAAACCCATGCCGTCCTCGAAGGCCCAGGGCAGCATGCCGGAGCGCGCATTGTCGGTGTCGCGCCAGATCTCGGAGCGGAACGACAGGAAGCCGTTGGGTGCGCCTTCCGTGAACGGCGAATTGGCGAAGAAGGCGGTGGCGACCGGCTGCAGCGCCAGCGAGACGCGCAGCTTCTTCACCATGTCGGCTTCGGAGGAGAAGTCGAGATTGGTCTGCACCGTGCAGGTCCGGTACATCATGTCGAGGCCGTACCTGCCGACCTTCGGCATGTAATTGGTCATGATCTTGTAGCGGCCCTTCGGCATGACAGGGATATCGGCCCGCGACCAGGACGGCGTCATGCCCAGCCCAAGGAAGCCGATGCCCAAGGGGGTCGCGATCTCGCGCACCTGCGCCAGATGCGCCATCAGCTCCGATTGCGTCTGGTGCACGGTCTCGACCGGCGCGCCCGACAATTCGAACTGCCCGCCCGGCTCCAGCGAAATCGCGCCGCCGCCGGTAACGTCATAGAGGCCGATGATGTTGCCCTTCTCCATGATCGGCTCCCAGCCGAGCAGGAGCTGCATGCCCTCCAGCAGCGCGCCGATGCCCTTGGCGCCTTCATACGGCACGGGGTGATGGCCCTCGAGCGTGAACGGCGTCTTCTCGTGCTCGGTGCCGATCCGGAATTCGCTCGAAGGCTTCACGCCGGCTGCAATCCACGCCACGAGCTCGTCGCGCGATTTCAGCGGCGTCATATCGATCTGGTCACGCGCCATGCAAACTCTTCAATCAAAGGCGCGAGAGCCGCGCACGGGGTGCAGGAAAGTCCGCGCGAGCCGCAAGTGCCGCGGACGCGAGAGGGTGAGAAAGCTTCATCGTACCAGGGCGCCCTCGCCGATCGCAGGCGATTGCGCTTCGCTGCAGGAACAGCCGAGACGGTCGAGCAGACCGCACAGCTTTATGGCATCGGTATCCGACAATTTCGAGCCGACATGTTTTTCGATCGCGGCCGAATAGGCGCTCCACATCTTCTTCTGCAATTCGCGGCCCGCCTCGGTGATCTCGACGAACTGGCCGCGCTTGTCCATCTTGCATTCGCGGCGCGCGGCGAGGCCCTCGTCGACCAGCCGGTCGATCAGCCGCGAGGTGGAATATTGCGGCAACAGCATCTGCCGCTCCAATTCCACCGGACGCAGCTCGCCGGTCGGCGCACGCGACAGCTCGAGCAGCGCGTCATACCAGGCGAGCGGCGGGAAGCCGGCCTTCTTCAACTCCTGCTCGACGGCGTCCAGCACCCGGGTCTGGACCCGCATCAGGCGAATCCAGGCGGCTGTCGCCTCGGTCGATGGTTTGCGCTTCATGATATGATCCGGCCCATATCTCTCACATGCCAGTGTACCGCACTTAATGCACCTGCATCAATCTTGACTATTCCATGCACATGCATTTAGTGGGCCCGGCGCTGAAGCGCCATCACTTTTGGGGCATGATCTATTCGGAAAACCGCTTCACACTTTTCCGGATCATGCCCTGAAAACCCAATAACGACCGCGGAGGAAATTCCATGAAGCTTTATTATAGCCCCGGCGCCTGCTCGCTCTCCCCCCATATCGCCCTGCTCGAGGCCGGCCTCCCCTATGACCTGGTCAAGGTCGACCTGCGCGCCAAGAAGCTTGAAAATGGCGACGACTTTCTGGCCGTCAACCCGAAGGGCCAGGTGCCGGCGCTGGCGCTCGATTCGGGCGAGCTCGTGACCGAGGGCCCGATCATCATCCAGATGATCGCCGACAAGGTTTCGGCCAAGAACCTCGCGCCCGCCCGCAATTCGGCCGAGCGCTACAAGCTGCTCGAATGGCTGAACTACATCACGACCGAGCTGCACAAGAATCTTGGCCCGATGTTCTCGCCGGTACTCAAGGACGACGCCAAGGCCTTCTTCAAGGACCGCGCGATGGGCAAGTTCAAATATATCGAGACCCAGCTTGGCGGGCACGACTATCTGATGGGAAAGCAGTTCACCGTGGCCGACGGCTATCTCTTCACCATGCTGATGTGGGCGACCGACCGGCTCGGCTTCGATCTCTCCGGCCAGCCGAACCTGACGGCCTACAAGGCCCGCGTCGCGTCGCGGCCGAAGGTGCAGGAAGCGCTGACCAAGGAAGGGCTGCTGAAGGCGGCGTGAGCCGAACCGTCATTCCGGGGCGCCGCGGAACGGCGAACCCGGAATCTCGCAGTTGTTGTACCAAGACGATCGAGATTCCGGATCAGTCCGCGTTGCGGACTGTCCGGAACACCGACTACTCCGCGGCTTGGGCAGCGGGCTTCTTCGGCGGGAAGCGGCCGTAGAAGGTCTCGCCCTTGGCGGCCATGTCTTCCAGAAGCTTCGGCGGCGTGAAGCGCGAGCCGTATTTCTTCTCGAGCTTGTGGCAGAGCTCGACGAATTTCTTGGTACCCATGAAGTCGATATAGGACAGCGTGCCGCCGGTGAACGGCGCGAAGCCGAAGCCGAGGATGGAGCCGACGTCCGCCTCACGCGGATCGACGATGACGTGGTCCTCCACCGTGCGCGCGGCTTCGACCGCCTGCACCACCAGGAAGCGCTGCTTCAGTTCCTCGACATCGAGCGTGTCGGGGTCGAGATGTTTTGGCTGCAGCGCAGAGATACCCTGCCACAGGCTCTTCTGGCCCTTGCCCTTCTCGGGATAGTCGTAAAAGCCCTTGCCGTTCTTGCGGCCATAGCGGCCCTGCTTCTCGACCATCTCGACCATCAGCTTCTTCTGCGCCTGGTCGATGGCGTTCGGCCCGAGGTCGGCTTCGGTCGCCTTCATGATCTTGAGGCCGAGATCGAGCGCCACCTCGTCGGACAGCGACAGCGGCCCGACCGGCATGCCGGCCATCTTCGCGGTGTTCTCGATCATCGCCGGCGGCACGCCTTCCAGCAACATCTCGTTGCCCTCGGAAATGTAGCGCAGCACGCAGCGGTTGGCGAAGAAGCCGCGGGAGTCATTGACGACAATCGGCGTCTTGCCGATCTGGCGCACGTAATCAAGCGCAGTCGCGATCGCGAGATCGCTGGTGTTCTTGCCCAGGATGATCTCGGTCAGCATCATCTTCTCGACCGGCGAGAAGAAATGGATGCCGATGAATTTCGACGGGTCCTTGAACTCCTCGGCCAGCGAATTGATCGGTAGCGTCGAGGTGTTGGAGGCGAAGATCGCGCCTTCCTTGAGCAGCGGCTGCGCCTTGGCGTAGGTCTCGGCCTTGACCTTGCGGTCCTCGAACACGGCCTCGATGACGAGGTCGCAATCCCTGAGGGCGTTGTAGTCGGGCGTCGCGGTGATGCGCGACATCGTGGCGTCGCGGTCCTTCTCGCCAGCCCGGCCCTTCTTGACGAGATCGTCGATCACGCTTTGCGCATGCGCCTTGCCCTTGTCGGCAGAGGCCTGGTCGCGGTCGATCAGCACCACGTCGATGCCGGCGCGCGCCGAGACGAAGCCGACGCTGGCGCCCATGAAACCGGCGCCGATCACGGCGAGCTTCTTCACCTTGGTCGGCGGCACGCCCGCGGGGCGCCGCGCGCCCTTGTTCAGTTCCTGCATCGACAGGAACAGCGAGCGGATCATCGCAGCGGCTTCCTTCGAACGCAGCACCTGCGTGAAGTAGCGCGACTCGACGCGGAGCGCCACGTCGATCGGCAGCTGCAGGCCCTCGTAGACGCACTGCATGACGGCGCGCGCGGCGGGATAATTGTCGTAGGTCTCGCGGCGATAGATGGCGTTGCCGGCCGGGAACATCATCATGCCGGCCTTGGAGAACACCGGGCCGCCCGGCAGCTTGAAACCCTTTTCATCCCAGGGCGCAACCGCCTTGCCGCCACCCTTGATCCAGTCCTTCGCCGCCTTGATCATGTCGGCGGCCGGAACGATGGCGTGGATCAGGTTCAGCGCCTTGGCCTTGTCGAGCTTGATCGCCTCGCCCTTGAGCAGGAGCTGCATCGCGTCCTGCGGCTGCACGATGCGCGGCACGCGCTGGGTACCGCCGGCGCCCGGGAACAGGCCGACCTTGATTTCGGGCAGACCAAGCCGGGTCTTCGGATTGTCGGCGGCGACACGATAATGGCAGGACAGCGTCAGCTCGAAGCCGCCGCCGAGCGCGAGACCATTGATCGCGGCGGCCCACGGCTTGCCTGAGGTCTCGATGTTGCGGAACACCTGCGAGAAGCGGCGGCTCTGGTCGAACAGCATCTGGTTGGCCGCAACCTCGCCCTTCTCCTTCAGCGTCTTCGCATAGGTGTGGCTCATGCCCTCGAGCATCGAGAGATCGGCGCCGGCGCAGAACGCTTCCTTGCTGGAGGTGATGACGACGCCCTTCACGGCGGCATCCGCAGAGGTCTGCTTGACGATCGCCTCGAGCTCACTGACCGAGGTCTCGTCCAACACGTTCATCGAACGGCCGGGAATGTCCCAGGTGACGAGCGCAATGCCGTCGGCGTCGGTTTCCAGCTTGAAATTCTTGAAGGCCATGTGGTGCTCCCTCACGCCGATGCGGCGGTTGTCTTTATCTTCGTAGGGTGGGCAAAGCGAAGCGTGCCCACCGTGCGGTTGGAATGGTGGGCACGGCGCAAGTGCGCCTTTGCCCACCCTACGAACCTAGACTCGTTCGATGATCGTCGCGGTCCCCATGCCGCCGCCGATGCACAGGGTCACCAGCGCGGTCTGCTTGTTGGTGCGCTCCAGCTCGTCGAGCACGGTACCGAGGATCATCGCACCGGTCGCGCCAAGGGGATGGCCGAGCGCGATCGCGCCGCCATTGACGTTGATCCTGGCGTTGTCGATGTCGAAGGCCTGGATGTAACGGAGCACCACGGACGCAAAAGCCTCGTTCAGCTCGAACAGGTCGATGTCCGACTTCTTCATGCCGGAGCGCTCGAACAGCTTTTCGGTGACGTCGACCGGGCCCGTGAGCATCATGGCGGGCTCCGAGCCGATATTGGCAAAGGCGCGGATTTTTGCGCGCGGCTTCAGCCCGTGCTTGGCCCCCGCCTCCTTGCTGCCAAGCAGCACGGCGCCGGCACCGTCGACGATGCCAGACGAATTGCCGGCGTGATGCACATAATTGACGCGCTCGATTTCCGGATGCGACTGGATCGCGACGCCGTCAAAACCGCCCATCTGCGCCATCTGCACGAACGAGGGCTGCAGCTGCGCCAGCGACTGCATGGTCGTGGTCGGGCGCATGTGCTCATCCCTGGCAAGGATGGTGAGTCCGTTGACGTCCTTTACCGGCACTACCGACTTGTTGAAGCGGCCCTCGTCCCAGGCCTTGCCGGCGCGCTGCTGGCTCTGCACCGCATAGGCGTCGACATCGTCGCGCGAAAAGCCGTATTTGGTCGCAATCAGGTCGGCCGAGATGCCCTGCGGCATGAAATAGGCCGGCACCGCCATCGAGGGATCCATCGGCCAGGCGCCGCCGGAGGCGCCGATGCCGACCCGGCTCATGGATTCGGCGCCGCCACCGATCACCAATTCATGCTGCCCGCTCATGATCTGGGCCGCGGCAAAATTCACGGCATCGAGGCCGGAGGCGCAGAACCGGCTGATCTGCACGCCCGGCACCTTCTCGCCCAGCCCCGCCTTCAGCGCCGCGAAGCGCGCGATGTCGGAGCCGGCTTCACCGACGGGATCGACCACGCCGAGCACGACGTCGTCGACGGTATCCTCGGGCAGGTTGTTGCGGTCCTTCAGCGCCTTCAAGGGCACGGTGGCGAGCGCGAGCGCGGTCACCTCGTGCAGCGCGCCGTCGGCCTTGCCGCGGCCGCGCGGGGTGCGAACGTGATCGTAGATATAGGCCTCAGGCATGACGCCCTCCTAAAATGATGATCATCATATATAGCGGATGACGCTGAACGATTAAACCGTTCAGAACGCTTCCGCCGCCAATTCCATGGTGGTGTCGCTGCCGGTCTGGATGCGCGCCAGGTGCAGCGCGGTTTCCGGCAGCATCCGCTCCATGAAGAAACGGCCGGTCACGAGCTTGGTCTTCAGATAGGCCGTCTCGCCGTCAGCCGCAATCTTGTCGAGCGCGACCCTGGCCATCCGCGCCCACATGTAGCCGAGCGTGACAAAGCCGAACAGCTGCAAATAGTCGGTGGCGGCGGCACCCGCATTGTCGGGCTTCTTCACGGCGTTCTGCATCAGCCAGGCGGTGGCCTGCTGCAGATGGCCGAGCGCGGCCGCGACCGGCGTGACAAAGGGCTTCATCGCCTCGTCGCCGCCATGCTCCTTGCAGTAGGTGCCGAGCTCGTTGAAGAACGACATGATGGCGCGGCCGCCGTCGCGCGGCAGCTTGCGGCCGACGAGGTCGAGCGCCTGGATGCCGTTGGCGCCCTCATAGATCATGGCGATGCGGGAGTCGCGGACGAACTGCTCCATGCCCTGCTCGGCGATATAGCCGTGGCCGCCATACATTTGCTGGGCCTGCACCGCATTGGCAAAGCCGTTGTCGGTGAGGAAACCCTTCAGCACCGGCGTCATCAGGCCCATATGGTCGTCGGCCTCCTGCCTGTCCTTCGGATCGCTGGAGCGATGCGCGACGTCGCTTTTCAGCGCGGTCCACACCACCATGGCGCGCGCGGCCTCGTTGAAGGCGCGGATGGTGAGCAGCGTGCGGCGCACGTCCGGATGCACGATGATCGGATCGGCCGGCTTGTCCGGCGCCTTCACACCGCTGAGCGCGCGGCCCTGCAGGCGATCACGGGCATAGGCCACTGCGTTCTGATAGGCGACCTCCGACTGCGCGAGACCCTGCACCGCGACACCAAGGCGGGCCTCGTTCATCATCACGAACATGCCCTGCATGCCCTTGTTCTCTTCGCCGATCAGCCAGCCAGTGGCGCTGTCGTAGTTCATCACGCAGGTGGAATTGCCGTGAATGCCCATCTTGTGCTCGATCGAGCCGCAGGTGACGCCGTTGCGCACACCCAGCGAGCCGTCTTCATTGACCAGCACTTTCGGCACCACGAACAGCGACACGCCCTTGATGCCAGCGGGCGCGCCTTCGACGCGCGCCAGCACGAGATGGATGATGTTATCGGTCAGATCGTGCTCGCCGGCCGAGATGAAGATCTTGGTGCCCGTGATCTTGAAGCTGCCGTCGCCCTGCCGCACCGCCTTGGTGCGGAGCAGCCCGAGATCCGTCCCGCAATGCGGCTCGGTCAGGTTCATGGTGCCGGTCCACTCGCCCGCGATCATCTTCGGCACGTAGGTTTTCTTCTGCTCCGGCGTGCCGTGTACGATGAGCGCCGCGGTCGCGCCCATGGTGAGCCCGCCATACATCGAGAACGCCATGTTGGCGGAGATCTGGAATTCGTTCACGGCCTGGGAGAGCGTCACCGGCAGCCCCTGCCCGCCATATTCGGTCGGCGCCGACAGACCGAGCCAGCCGCCGTCGGCGACCTGCTTGAACGCTTCCTTGAATCCCTTCGGCGTGGTGACGCTGCCGTCGCTGTTGTGCTTGCAGCCTTCGAGATCGCCGACCCGGTTGAGCGGTTGCAGCACCTCTTCGGCGAGTTTGGCGGCTTCGCCCAGGATCGCCTCGCGCACGTCGGCGGAGGCGTCGGAGAAACCGGGAAGATTGTCGTAGCGGTCGATCTGGAAGACGTCGTTGAAGAGGAAGTTCACGTCCTCCACGGGGGCTTTGTAGATCGGCATGGCGGGCTCCGGCAGGCGGGGTGGGAATTTTGCGGCGCTGCAAAAGGCTTCGCAGCGTATCGATTCTCGAAAGCTCCCGGGGCGCGACCTTAAACCTTTCGCGGACCCGGGGAAGCGCTTATCGCGGCAAGGCCTGCGACTCTGCGGCGCTGGTTTTTGCCTGCTGGCGCATCAGCTCCTCGCCCATCAGGCGATGCAGCAGGTTGATCGCCTTCAGGGGGCGCACCATCACCTTGAAATGCGTGATGCGACCATCCGAATCGAAGGTGATGATGTCGACACCGTTGAGCTTGATGCCTTCGATCTCGTTTTCGAATTCGAGCACCGCGCCGTTTTCGCTGCGCCACTCGCCGAGATAGGCGAAGCCGGGACCGCCCAGCACCTTATCGGCGCTCGCGAGGTATTTGAATGTGATGTCGCGCCCGCGCTGCGGCGTGTGCACGACCGGGCTTTCGAACACCGCGTCGGGGTGCAGCAAATCCCAGAGCGCCTTGGTGTCGTGCGACTTGATGTAGGCGTACCATTTGTCGAGGCCGGGCAAGCTCATGAGACGTCTCCTTTCGGCGGGAACCGTCGATATGCATATTGACGCATATGCGCCTATGTGCATAAAGTCAAGCAGGTCGACAGGGGGGGCGGTTAAATGGCGCTCGGTGACGCGATCCTGGCATGCCTGACGGAACGTCCGATGACGGGCTATGAGCTCGCCAAAACCTTCGATGCGTCGATCGGCTTTTTCTGGAAGGCCGACCACCAGCAAATCTACCGCGAGCTCTCAAAACTGCGCGACCGCGGCCATGTCCAGGCCCGCGAGGTCGTCCAATCCGGCAAGCCCAACAAGCTGGTCTACACCCTGACCGACCAGGGCAAGGCCGCATTCCGGCATTGGGCCGCCCGGCCGAGCGTGCCGGCCTCGATCAAGGACGATCTTCTGGTGCGGATCTGCGCCCTCGACAGCGTCGACATCGAGCCGCTGCGCGCCGACCTGATGGCCCGGCTGGAGCATCACCGCGACCGCTACGACCGCTATGAGCGGCTGCTCAACAAGCGCTTTCCGCACGGCGCCGCCTCGACGGCCGATATCGGCAAGCTGCTGGGCTTGCGGATCGGCCTGCGCCACGAACGGGTGGTGGCGGAGTGGTGCGAGGAGGCGCTCGAGACGCTCTCGGCGCTGGTGCACCCCGGCAACGTCATACCGCTCGAGGACGCCAAGCGCGAAGGCAACGGCTGATCTGTTGGCCGCGAAAGTTCCCTATCCGGCAACTTTCGAGCCCGCCGTGCGCGTTCCTTAACCCGTTATTTACCGTAAGGGGAAAAAGTCGGCATTCGAGGCAGACGACCAGCGCAGATTCCGATTGTCTTTGGTGTGGGACGCGCGGGGAGGACTGCAGGCGCTGGTGGGGCGCCGGAGTCGGAACCGGACGAGGTCAATGAATTCGCGCGTATCGTGGAGTGTTGACGGCATCGATCCAACCGTCCGCGAGCGGGCCGAGGCCGCCGCGCGCCGTGCCGGCATGTCGCTCAACGACTGGCTCAATTCCACCGTCGGCGAATCCGCGCCGCCCAATCTCCGCAATCCCGCCGCTCCGCCTTCGCCAAGCGGCGACGTCGCCGACATCCACCAGCGGCTCGATTCCATCACCCGCCAGATCGAGCGGATTTCGCAGCCGGCGCCGCGCAACGATGCCGCGCGCGAGCAGGGCGTCGCCCGCCAGCTCAACGACGCGATTTCCCGTCTCGATGCCCGTCTCTCGCAGATTTCCAATCCGCAGGTCCAGCGCCAGAGCCAGAATCGACAGCAGCGCCAGACCGAGGCGGTCGAGCGCGCCGCGGGCCAAGTCTATGCTGCGCAAGTCTATGCCGCGCAAGGCTACTCTGCGCAGGCTTACCCTTCTCAGGCGGCCCATCCCTCGCAAGTCTACCCCCAGGCGCGGGCCACGCCGGCCTATCGCCAGTCGCCGCCGCTGAGCCCGGCTTCGATGGACTTTGCGGTCGCGGAAATCGCCGCGCGCCAGAACGAGCTCGACGCGCCGCTGCCGCGCGCGATGCCACAGCGCCACGCGCCGCCGATCGCGCCCGCGATGGCCCCGCCCCCGCCTGCTCCGCCGGGTCCGGATTTTTCGTCGCTGGAACGGCATCTGTTCAAGATCACCAGCCAGATCGAGGCGCTGCAGCGTCCCGATATCGAGCAGTCGATCGCCGCCTTCCGCCAAGAGCTTGGCGAAATCCGCGCGGCCATCACCGAGGCGATGCCGCGCCGGGCGATCGAGTCGATCGAGAGCGAAGTCCGCTCGCTGTCGCGCCGCATCGAGGACAGCCGCCAGAACGGCATCGACGGCAACGTGCTTGCCAATATCGAGCGCGCGCTCGCCGAAATCCGCGAGGTGCTGCGCTCGCTGATGTCGGCCGAGCAACTTGCCGGCTATGACGAGGCGATCCGCAATCTCGGCGCCAAGCTCGACATGATCCTGCGCGCCAACAACGATCCCGGCACGGTGCAGCAGCTCGAAAGTGCCATCGCAGCGCTCCGCGGCATCGTCTCCAATGTCGCCTCCAATGACGCGCTGGCCCGGCTTTCCGACGATGTGCATCTCCTGTCGTCCAAGGTCGACCAGATCGCGCGCTCGAGCGGAAACAATGATTCCTTTGCCGCCCTGGAACAGCGCATCGCCGCGCTGACCGCGACGCTGGAAAGCCGCGAGCGGCCGCAATATCACGACAATTCCGAGCAGATCGAAGGCGCGTTGCGCGCGCTGTCCGACCGCATCGACCGCATGCAGGTCGGCAACGACTCGTCTTCCGCCTTTGCCCATCTCGAGCAGCGCGTATCCTATCTGCTGGAGCGGCTGGAATCTTCCAGCGACCACCGCTCCGGCAATCTCGACCGCGTCGAAGGCGGACTGCAGGACATCCTGCGCCATCTGGAAAACCAGCATGCAGCGCTGGCGTCGTTCGCCGACAACCAGCATGCCACGCTCGCTTCTTTTGCCAACAACCAGCCGCGCACGGCAGACCCGCAGGACGACGGGCTGGTCGATCTCGTCAAGCGCGAGCTTTCCGACATCCGCTTCAGCCAGACCAAGACCGATCGCCAGACCCAGGATTCGCTGGAAGCTGTTCATTCCACCCTTCATCACGTGGTCGACCGGCTCGCGCTGATCGAAGGCGATCTGCGCACGGTTCGCTCCAGCCCGGCACAGCAGCCGGCCCCCGCCGCTGCGCCGGCGCCATTCACGCCGCCGCCTGCCGACGAACCCGAGCTGTACGAGCCGCCGGCTCCGCGCTTCGCGATGACGCCGCAGCCGAAGCCGGAACTGCCCAATCCTGCCGCGAGCCAGGCGCCACATGAAGTGCCGCATTTCTCGGCCGCGCCGCGCGACTTCCATGCGGCCGAACCGGCTGCTCCGCCGCCACCGCCGGCCATGCCTTCCGCTCTTTCGGCACCCCCGCCGCTGGCGATCAGCGAGATCCTGGTCCCGACCTCGGCGCCACGCCCGGCCTTCGCGCCCGACCTGCCGCCCGATCATCCGCTCGAACCCGGCACACGGCCGGGCGGACGCGTCGCTTCGCCGTCGGAGCGCATTGCGGCATCCGAAAGCGCCATCAGCGAAATCCCGGCGGCACCGAAAGAACCGGTGTCGTCGTCGAGCTTCATTGCCGCCGCGCGCCGTGCGGCCCAGGCGGCTGCGGCTCAGCCGGCCGACAAGAGCGGCAAGGCGGCAAAGGCCGACAAGGGCAAGGACGCGAAGGACGGCAGCAAGGAGCCGTCGACCGTCACCACCAAGATCCGCTCGCTGCTGGTCGGCGCAAGCGTGGTCGTGATCGTGCTCGGCACCTTCAAGATGGCGATGAACCTGCTCGACATCGGCAACCTCGCGCAGATCCCGGGCCTGGAACGTTCCGCCGACCAGCCGGCGCCGCCCGCCGATAACGGCGCCAAAGCGCCCGCGCCGGAGCAGCTCGTGCCAGCGCCATCGCTGACTTCACCGACCCCGATCGGACGGCAATCGCAGAACAACGCCGCGCCGGATGCGACCGCCACCGTCGAAATTCCGCAAGCACCGGCCGCCTCCACCTCGCCGACGTCAGGCAACGACATCACCGGCACGATCCCGAATGCGAACGGCCGCAGGAGCGCGATGGTGCAGATCCCGCAGGGCGAGCGGCTGCCCGACCAGATCGGCGGACCAAGCCTGCGCGCCGCCGCGCTGAAGGGCGATCCGACCGCGGCCTATGAGGTCGGCGTGCGCTTTGCCGAGGGCAAGGGCCTGCCGCAAAATCTCGAGGAAGCCGCGAAATGGTATGACCGCGCGGCGCAGGCCGGCATCATTCCGGCAGTGTTCCGCCTCGGCACGCTCTACGAAAAGGGCATGGGCGTGAAGAAGGACCCGGATACGGCGCGGCGCTACTACCAGCAGGCGGCCGAGCGCGGCAACGCCAAGGCGATGCATAACCTCGCCGTGCTCGATGCCGACGGCGGCGGCAAAGGCCCGAACTACAAGAGCGCGTCAAGCTGGTTCCGCAAGGCCGCCGATCGCGGCGTCGCCGACAGCCAGTTCAATCTCGGCATTCTCTATGCCCGCGGCATCGGCGTCGAACAGAACCTCGCCGAATCCTTCAAATGGTTCAGCCTGGCGGCGGCGCAGGGCGATGCGGATGCCGGCCACAAGCGCGACGATATCGCAAAGCGCCTCGACGCGCAGTCGCTGGCCGCGGCAAAACTCGCGATCCAGACCTTTACCCCCGAGCCGCAGCCGGATGATGCGATCAATGTCGCAGCACCTGCCGGTGGATGGGATGCAGCCCCCGCAGCGGCGGTGGCACCGAAGCCCGCGGCCAAGCCGGCAGCCGTCAAGCGCGCCCCCACCACCGCGCGTTTGTGATCGATCCGTGATCGGCCGCGAGCCGCGGCCGCTACTATCTCCCCGACAAAGCCATGTAGTAGAAAAGGGCGCGCCAGTGCCCTCGCGCTTTCCTTGGGCTTTGCCGTGGAGAGGATCAACATGTCTGCCGATGATCGCGAGCGTGAGGCAAACCCGTTCCAGAGGCCGCCGACCGGGCCATGGGTCGCGCCGCCGCGCGCGCCGGCCGATCGGCCGCAAGCCGTCCAACCATCGGCCGTGGCGCGCGCCGCACGCCGGCGCCCATTCTGGTCGGTCGCAATCTTCGTCTTGCTGCTGGCGGGGTATGGCATCCGGGCGTATCGCGATCTTTCGCGACCCGACGCCTGGGCGTACTGGAAGGACCAGTATTTCTCGCCGAGCCTGACCTCGTCCCTGATCCCGAACGCCGACTTCGCCGGCTCCGGCCGCGGCCGGCCCGCTTTGGCGATCCGCGGCACAATAGGACCGGCCGCCGCGAGCTGGCTGCGCGAGCGGCTCGATGAAGCGCATCTTGCGCCAGGCGACGCCGTGGTGCTGTCGTCGCCGGGCGGCGACCTCGGTCAGGCCATCATCATGGGCGAGATCATCCGCTCGCGCGGGCTTGCGACCGCCGTCGGCAGCGCCGACGAGCAGGGCAAGGTGCGGCCGGCCTATTGCGCCAGCGCCTGCGTGCTGGTCTATGCCGGCGGCAAGCCGCGCTATGGCGTGGAGGGCTCGCTGCTCGGTGTCCACCGTTTTGTCACGACCGCGCCGACCAGCGACCCCGTCGCCGACACCCAGCGCGTGGCAGGCCAGGTGCTGGGCTATATGACCAGGATGGGCGTTTCCTCCGGTGTGGTGGAGGAGATGTCGCAGACCGGCGAGGTGCGCTGGCTCGATCCGAAGCAGGCGCTGGCGATGAACCTGATGACCGATCCCGTCGGCAAGCCTTGAGCGCGAAGCGCGCGTTAATCTGAATTATTCACCACAGCGAATATTCCACGGCGAAACGCCGCAGGCCGCGCATTCTTTGGTGCCTCGGGGCGCCATTATCGGCTATGCCAACATTCGATCCGGAATCCGTGCCGTCAGCGGCCCAAAACCCGTCGCGCGGCGCCCTTAGCCAAAGCGGCCGCGCGTGCAGATTTATCTTCCGATCGCCGACATCCCCGTCAACATCTTCCTCATCCTGGCGATGGGGGCAGCCGTCGGCTTCGTCTCCGGCATGTTCGGGATCGGCGGCGGATTTCTGATGACGCCGCTTCTGATCTTCATCGGCATCTCGCCGGCGGTGGCGGTCGCTTCGGTCGCGAGCCACATCGCCGCGTCCTCGTTCTCCGGCGCGATCGCCTATTGGCGGCGGCGTGCGATCGACCCGGCACTCGCGGCGGTGCTGCTGACCGGCGGCACGGTCGGCACCGCGCTCGGCGTATCGACGTTCACCTATCTGCGCTCGCTCGGCCAGCTCGACCTGATGATCGCGCTGTCCTATGTCGTGCTGCTGACCACGGTCGGCGGCGCGATGCTCTATGAGGGCCTGCGCGCCATCCTGCGCACACGGCGCGGCGTGCTGCCGCCGCGGCGCACGCATAACTGGATCCATGCGCTGCCGTTCAAGATGCGCTTCAAGCGCTCGAAGATCTATCTCTCCGTCATCCCGGTGGTCGTGGTCGGCGTCATCATCGGCTTCATCGGCGCGATCATGGGCATCGGCGGTGGCTTCATCCTTGTGCCGGCGCTGATCTATCTGCTCAGGGTGCCGACCTCGACGGTGATCGGCACCTCGATGGTGCTCACCCTCTTCACCATGGTGTTCGCAACCTTGCTGCACGCGGTCACCAATCATCTCGTCGACGCGGCGCTGGCGCTGATCCTGATGGTCGGCGGCGTCACCGGCGCACAGTTCGGCGCACGCGCCGGGCAGAAGATTCGCGGCGAGCAGCTCCGCCTGCTGCTCGGGCTGCTGATCCTCGCCGTCGGCATCCGCTTTGCGGTCGAGCTGGTGCTCCGCCCGGAGGAGCTGTTTTCGATCCGGGAAACCGGGGTGGGCTCATGATCGCGCGCGCGCTCTTCGCTTTTGCCTTGCTCGCGGCCTTTGCCGCGGCGCCGGCGCGTGCCGAACGGCTCATCGTGTCGGTCTCCAACCACCGCGTCACCGTGACGCCGAATTATTCCGGCGAGGAGCTGGTGCTGTTCGGCTCGATCGAGAAGGATTCCTCCACGCCGTCCGATCGCAACGCCTACGATCTGGCCGTCACCGTCTCCGGCCCGCGCGCCGACATGGTGGCGCGGCGCAAGGAGCGCCGGTTCGGCATCTGGATCAACAACGATTCCCGGCAATTCCTGCAGGTGCCGACTTATCTCGCGCTGTTCGCCAACCGCCCCTTCGACGACATCGCCTCCGCCGAGGTCGAGCGGCGCCAGCAGCTTGGTCTCAACAATGTGCTGCTGACCCAGCGCGTCGGGCCAGACTATGCCGACGTCGTCCCCAACGACGCCTTCCGCAGCGCCTTTGTGCGTCTGCAAATGGCGCACGGACTCTATCGCGAGGACACCTCCGCGGTGACGTTCCTGACGCCGACGCTGTTCCGCGCCGGCATTCCGCTGCCGGCACAGGTGCCGATCGGCACCTATGATGTCGAGATCAGGCTGTTCGCGAACGGCGCGCTCGTGACCAAGACCGACACCGCGTTCGAGATCGTCAAGGTCGGCTTCGAGCAGTTCGTCGCCAACAGCGCACGGCAGAACGGATTCATCTACGGCCTCGTAACCGCCGCGATGGCGATGATGACGGGCTGGATGGCGTCGATCGTGTTCCGGAAGGATTAGCTTCCTCATGGTGAGGAGCGCCGAAGGCGCGTCTCGAACCATGGGCCCGCGGCCCATCCTTCGAGACGCCGCTTACGCGGCTCCTCAGGATGAGGTCAGCGCAAGTGGCTCAATCATCGTCGCCACGCCCGGCTCCAGCAGCTTCAGCCGCTTGCCGAACCCCAGCACATCGAATGTCGCGCGCAGATCCTTCGCATTCTGCCGGAAATGCGCCCAGCCATCAGTGTGCACCGGCACGATCACCGCATCCGGAAACGCGCGCGCGGTCTCGATGGTGTCATTGGTGTCCATGGTGAGATGGAACGGCCCGCGCATCTGCGCCGCGCCTGCAAAGGGCAGCGCCACGCCGCAGTCGAAGCGCCGCGCGACTTCGGCGACACCGTCGAACCAGGTGGTGTCGCCACTGACATAGACCGGCCGGCTGCCGGCTTTGCTCGACGCGACGACAAAGCCGACGACATCGCCGGACAGCGGCTCGATGCCGGCCGGCCCATGCCGCGCCGGAGTCGCGGTGATGGTGAGCGACTTGCCGCCTTTCTTGAGCTCGGTGCTGGCCCACGGTGCAAAACCTCCGCGTGACCGCCGAGGCGCCTGGCGCCGCCTTCGGTGGTCAGCACGCGCTTCGCCTTCGAGAGAAATGCCTTGCCGGAATGATCGAGGTTGTCGGAATGCTGGTCGTGGCTGAGCAGCACCGCGTCGATCTCGCCGACCGCGTCGGCCGGCAGCGCGGGGCCCGTCAGCTTCTGCAGCTTCACATGCGGCAGTTGATAGTCGCCCGGCGCATCGAAGGTCGGATCGGTGAGCAGGCGAAAGCCGTCGATCTCGATCAGCGCAGTGGGACCGCCGATCAGGGTGATGGAGAGGGTCATGCGAAACTCCGTTGGGACGCAGCGGGGCGGGTGACGAGGTAGATGCCGAGCGCGACCGGCACGATGCCGACGAGATCGCGGAAGGCGACGTGCTCGCCGAGCACCAGCCACGCGAACAGCATGCCGAGCGGCGGCATCAGGAAGTGATAGGCGCTCGCGGCGGTCGCGCCACACACTTTCAGGAGATGAAACCAGAGGAAATAAGCCAGGATCGATCCGCCGAGCACCAGGAAGGAAAAAGCGAACACCAGCCGCGCGCTCGGCACGATCTCGCTCACGTCAGCGAAGGTGAAGGCGATCGGGGTGAGGACGATTCCCGCGGCGAGATTCTGGATGCCGTTGCCGATCCAGAGGCTGCCCTTCGGCGCGAACAATTTGAACAGGATGGTGCCGGCGACGATCGAGGCCAGCGACGCCAACGTGAACAGGATGCCGTGCAGACTATCCGTCCCGACCGACATGCGGTGCCAGACGATGAAGCCGACGCCGACAATGCCGAGCAACAGGCCAAACACCTTGCGCCAGGTCAGCAGCTCGCCGAGAAACAGCGCGGCCAATACAGCCGTGAACACCGGATTGGCCGAGACGATCAGGCCGCCGAGCCCGGCCGACACGGACTTCAACCCGGTGTAGCCGAGGCCGAGATAGAGCGCGTTGTTGGCGACGCCGAGCACGGCGAATGTTGCCACCTCCCGCCAGGTGAATGGCCAACCGTCGCGGCGGAACGCGGAGGCGCCGAGGATGACGAGGCCGGCCAGCGTGAAGCGCCCGGCGAGCAGGATCAGCGGCGGGCAATCGGTGACGCCGATCTTGCCGGCGACGAAGGCAAAGCTCCAGAGCAGGCAGAACAGGCCGATTTCGAGCGGCAGCCAATTAAAGCGGCTGCGGACGGCGGGAACGGCAACGGCGGGCGCGAGCGACATGGGAGTCTCCTTGGCCTTGATCTAGGTCGCGCCGTTGCCATTTGTAAATTAAATGATAAACTAAAAGTCAGTGGATTTTCGAATGGAATCCCAAATGCTCGACCTGGAGCTGTTGAGGAGTTTCGTCTCGGTGGTCGATGCCGGCGGCTTCACCCGCGCCGGCGAACGCGTCCACCGCACGCAATCGACCGTCAGCCAGCAGATCAAGCGGCTGGAGGAGGACATCGGCCAGACGCTGTTGCACCGGAACGGCAAGGACGTGAGGCCGACCGAAGCCGGAGAGCGGTTGCTGTCCTATGCACGGCGGCTGTTGTCGCTGGCCGAAGAGGCGCGCGACGTGATGGCGCGGCCGGGCCATGAGGGCGCGGTGCGGCTCGGCATCCCCGAGGATTTTGCCGCCTATCGGCTGGCAAAACTGCTCGCCGCCTTTTCGCGCTCGCATCCGCAGCTGCGGATGGATGTGCGCGCCGACCAAAGTGTCTATCTGAAGCGCGATCTCGAACGCGGCGATCTCGATCTCGCGCTCCTGAAGCGCGACGCCAGCGAGAAAGGCGGCATCGCCTGCTGGCCCGAGCGCGTGCATTGGGTGACCAGCAAGAGCCATCCGCGCGACACCAAGACGGGCTCGGTGCCGCTGATCGGTTTTCCTGCCGGCTGCCTCTATCGCTCGCGCGCGATCCACGCGCTGGAAAGCGCCGGCCGCGCCTGGCACATGGCGTATACCTCCTCAAGCCTCGCCGGCATCCAGGCCGCCGTCGCCGCCGGCATGGGCCTGAGCATTTTATCCGAGATGGCGATCCAGGCCGATCACCGCGTGCTCACCGCACGCGAGGGCTTCGCGCCGATCGACAAGACCGAAGTGGCGCTGGTGGCCTCGCCGGAGGCCAGCCCCGCGACGTTGCGGCTCGCCGACAAGCTCGCGGAGTTTTGTGACACCGTGCAAGCGAAGGCGGCGTAGGCGGGTTAGGAGCGTAGGGTGGGCAAAGGCGCGTTTGCGCCGTGCCCACCATCTATCCGCGAACGCGCAATCTTCAATGGTGGGCACGCTTCGCTTTGCCCACCCTACATTCTTGTTCAATAGCACCGCGACGCGGCGATGGAGTGCACTCGGCTGTCGCCGAGCACATGCGCCATGAAGGCGGGCGCGCCGAAGATTTTCGTAAAGGCGATGTCGCGGATACTGAGGCCGCCGGTATAGGCGCCGAACGACGGCATCACCAACCGCTCCGCATCGCAGGCAAAGCAGCGCCGCTCCATGGTGCGCCCGCGCGTCGGCACCCGCGCCTTCGGATGCAGATGGCCCGCGATCTCGCCGAACGCGCCGGTCGGCTCATGGCGGAAAGCTATTCGGCCGATCGCGACTTCGGTCGCGACTATACCACCGAAATCCGACGGGATTGCCGGGTCGTGATTGCCCGATATCCAGATCCAGTCGCGCCGGGCCTGCAGCGCCGTCAGCGCGTCGCGATCGGCGTCCGACAGCCGCTCATGCGCCTTGCGATCGTGAAAGCTGTCGCCAAGCGCGATCACCATCCGCGGGTCGTGCCGCGCGATCACGGAAGCCAGGCGGCTCAGCGTCGCCACGGTGTCATAAGGTGGCAGCAGCACGCCGCGCGCGGCAAAGCTCGAACCTTTTTCCAGATGCAGGTCGGAGACGATCAGCAGGCTCTGCTCTTCCCAGAACAGCGCGCCGGAGAAATCGGCGAGCATCGTGACCCCGGCGATGGAGACGGTCGAAGCGCGCATCTGGTTTTCTTCGAGAGATTGCGCGCGTGCCGTCACGTTCTATCCTGTCGCCTCTTTGACGAGCTCGCTGGCGGCTTCCGCCAGCAACTCGTCCGATGCTTCGCCATAGACCGACTCGCGGCCGATTTCCAGCATCACGGGAACGGCGAGCGGCGAAACATGGTCGAGTTCCCGGTGGGTGATTCGGCCATGGATTCGGGAGAGCATATCACCGAGCCGTTTCAAGTCGAGCAGCCCTGTGGCCGCGTCGGAGCGCGCGCCACGAAGCAGCACATGGTCGGGCTGATGCTTGCGCAGCACGTCATAGATCAGGTCGGTCGAGAACAGCACTTGTCGGCGGCTCTTGTCCTCATCGGTGAAGCGGCGCGCGATCAGGCCGGAGATCAGCGCGCAATTGCGGAAGGTGCGCTTCATCAGCGCGGATTCGGCGAGCCAGGCCTCGAGGTCGTCGCCGAGCATGTCGGCCTCGAACAACGCGTTGAGATCGAGCTTGCGGTGACGGATCAGATGCGACATGTCACTGAGGCCCCAGATCGCCAGCGCATATTCATTGGCGACAAAGCCGAGCGGCCGGGCGCGGGCCCGCTCCAGCCGCCGCGTCAGCAGCATGCCGAGCGTCTGGTGCGCAAGCCGGCCCTCGAAGGGATAGCAGACGAGATGGTGTTTTCCACCGCGCGGAAACGTTTCCACCAGCAGCTCGCGCATCGCGGGCACGCGGGAAAAATCCCGCTGCAGCAGCAGCCAGTCGCGGACCTGATCGGGTAGCGCATTCCATGCGCGTCTGTCATCCAGCAGCTTGCGCACGCGCTCGGCGAGGTAAGTCGAAAGCGGAAACTTGCCGCCCATATAGGACGGCACCTTGGCGTCCTTGTCGTTCGCACGAGAAACATAGACCTGGTCCTCGACCAGGGCCTCATAGCGCACGACCTCGCCGCCAAAGACAAAAGTGTCGCCGACGACGAGGCCCTCGATGAAATATTCCTCGATCTCCCCCAGCATGCGGCCGCCGCGCGCGATGGCGCCGGTCGAGCCCGAGCCGCCGGCGCGCGAGCGCACCAGTTTTACCTTCAGCATCGCCTCCTCGACAATGGTGCCGACATTGAGGCGATAGCTCTGCCGCACCCGCGGATTGGCGACGCGCCAGCGGCCGTTCTTGTCCTGCTTGATGCGCGCAAAGCGCTCGTAGGTCTTCAGCGCATAGCCGCCGGTCGCGACGAAATCGACCACGTCGTCGAAGTCGGTGCGCGTGAGATTGGCGTAGGGTGCCGCGGTCAGCACCTCGGCATAGAGTTCGTCGGAGAGAAACGGCTCGCCGCAGGCGCGGCCCAGCACATGCTGCGCCAGCACGTCGAGCGCGCCGGTGCGCAAGGGTGGCGTGTCCTGCGCATTTTCCGCGATCGCATCGATCGCCACGGCGCATTCGAGCACTTCGAAGCGGTTGGCCGGGACCAGCACCGCGCGCGAAGCCTCGTCGATGCGGTGGTTGGCGCGGCCGATGCGCTGCATCAGCCGCGACGATCCCTTCGGCGCGCCGATATTGATGACGAGATCGACGTCGCCCCAGTCGACGCCGAGATCGAGCGAGGAGGTGCAGACCACGCCGCGCAGTTTCCCGGCCGCCATGGCGTCCTCGACCTTGCGGCGCTGGGCGACGTCGAGCGAGCCGTGATGCAGCGCGATGGCGAGCGCGTCGTCGTTCATGCGCCAGAGGTCCTGGAACAGCATCTCGGCCTGGCTGCGCGTGTTGACAAACACCAGCGTGGTCCTGTTGTGCTTGATCAGCTCGTAGATTTCGCCGAGCGCGTGCCGCGCGGTGTGGCCGGCCCAGGGCAGCCGCTCGCGCGTATCCAGCATTTCCACGATGGGTGCGGCCGCGCCGCCGGCGATGACGATATCGGCGGATGCCTTTTCTCCGTGCGGCTGCGGCACCAGGAAGCGCGCGAGCTCTTCCGGTTCGGCAACGGTCGCCGACAATCCGATTGCGCGCAGATCGGGCGCGAGCTGCCACAGCCGGGCAAGACCGAGCGAGAGCAGATCGCCGCGCTTGGAGGTGACCAGCGCATGCAGCTCATCGAGCACGATGCGCTTCAGCGACGAGAACAGGTACGGCGCATCGTCGGAGGACAGCAGCAGCGCCAGCTGTTCCGGCGTGGTGAGCAGAATGTCCGGCGGATACCGGCGCTGGCGCTGCCGCCGCGATACCGGCGTGTCGCCGGTGCGGGTCTCGACCTTGATCGGCAGCCCCATCTCCGCGATCGGCGTTTCCAGGTTGCGCGCGATGTCGACGGCAAGGGCCTTCAGGGGAGAGATGTAGAGCGTATGCAGGCCGCCGGTGCGCTTCACGCTGCGGCCGCTGGAGAGGACGCTCTTGCGGTCCTCTGCCGCGGCAGAAGAGGAAAGCTCCACCAGCGTCGGCAGAAAGCCTGCCAGCGTCTTGCCGGCGCCGGTTGGCGCGATCAGCAGCGCCGAGCGGTCCTCGTGGGCCTTTTGCAGGAGGGCCAGCTGATGCTCGCGCGGCGACCAGCCGCGCGCCGTGAACCATTTCTGGAAACGGTCCGGCAGCAGCGCGGGCGCCTCAAGCGGCGGGTCGAGGAGATCGAAGAGCGACACGGGCTAAGAGCTAAGCCGTCGGACGCGGTTCGTCGAGGGCGGCGAGATGCCATCTCGTCACAAACCAGCCTTGGTCCCTCACCCTGAGGAGCGGCGCTTGCGCCGCGTCTCGAAGGGCGAGGCCACAGTCGGGCCTCATGGTTCGAGACGCCGCTTCGCGGCTCCTCACCATGAGGGCTTACGACCTACTCCGTCACGGGCTTGTCGGAAATGTCCCAGTCATTGCCGTTGAAGATCGAGATGTAGAGCGTCTTCATCGGCGTGTAGTCGTCGGGCGTATAGTCGTAGGTCACGCCATCGAGGAAGAACGGCGAGTGGAAGCCGTGCAGATTGGCGGCCTGGTTCAGCACGTTCTCGCGCGTCAGCTCGTCGCCGCAGCGGCGCAGGATTTCGGTCATGGTCACGACCTGGCCATAGCCCGCATAGGCAATGGTGTTATCAGGGTCGACATTGGGCAGGTACTGCTTGCGCAGCGCCTCGAAACCCATCGCTTCCGGATCGTTCGCCCAGCGCGGCACGCCGGCATCCTTGGCGTAGCGGATCGCGACGATGTCCTTGGCATTCTCGAAGCCGGCCGCCGAGAGGATCGAGCGGCCGGTCGAGCCCGCCGACAACAGCTGCAGCGGCTTCCAGCCGAGCTCGGCGACCTTGCGCACCGACTGCGACGTCGCCTTGCCGGTGGTGATGTTGTAAAACGTGTCCGCGCCCGACTTGGAGAGATTGATCAGCTGCGAGTCGACCGTCGGATCGGTCAAGTCGTAGGTCTGCTCCATGATGACCTGGGCCTTGCCGCCGGCGTCGGCCAGCGTCTTCTTGAAGGGCCCGAGGAAGTCACGGCCGAAATCGTCGTTCTGGTAGAGGATGCCGACCTTCGCATCCGGCCTCACATTGACGACGTGCTTGGCCAGGATGTGCCCCTCGGTCGGATAGAGCGGCAGGCCGGCCATGGTCCATTTGTTGTTCTTCGGATCGTTCCATTTCGACGCGCCGGTGTTGAGCAGCAGCTGCGGCACGCCCTTGGAATTGAGATATTTGTGCACGGCGGTCTGCGGCGCGGTGCCGAGCGAGCCGAATAGCGCCAGCACCTCTTCCTGCTCGACCAGGCGGCGCGTCGCCTCCACGCATTTTGGCGCGCTGTAGGCGTCGTCCAGGGTGAGGAATTTTATCTTGCGTCCGTTGAGGCCGCCCTTGTCGTTGATCATCTGGAAATAGGCTTCGCCGACGCGCCCGAGCACGCCATAGAGCGAGCCGGGACCGGAATGCGGCACGGTCTGGCCGAGCTTGATCTCGGTGTCGGTCGCGCCCGGACCGTATTTCTTCTCCGCGGCCGAAAGGTAGGGCGCGGGGAATGTCGATGCGGCGACGGTCGCCATCGCAGTGGCGCCGAACTCGCGGCGCGTAAAATGCTTTTTCATTTGTCTCTCCCTGGAGCGCGATGACATTTCTTCGAATCGTCATCCCGCTCTCTGTCTTTTTATTTGAGCACGATCTTTTCGGAAAGCCGCTACACTCTTTTCCGGATCATGCTCTGGATGCACGCATTGTGCGGACATTGCCGCCCACCGGGCAATAGGGAAATTGCGGCGCATTGCCGCTTTCGGTGCAGGCGTAGCGTCTAAACTCAAGTTTTGGCGGCGACCACGACCAGCCCCTGCACCGGCTCGTTGTCCTCGTTGCGCGGCGAGGCCTGCTCCAGATGCGCGACGGCGAGTCCGGACGCGACGATCGTCCCGCGGACATATTCCGCAGCATGGGCATAGCGCAGGCCCGCGCCGATCACGACGCCATCGCCCTTGTGGGTTTCCAGGGTGAACGCAAACACGCCGCCGGGCGCGAGCACGCGCTGCGCCGCGATTAGCACCGGCGCGAGATCGCCGACATAACACATCGCGTCCGCGGCCAGCAGCAGGTTCGTGCTCGCATCGGGCTTGGTGCGCAGGCCTTCGGCCATGTCGGCGATTTCGAGCTCGGCATAAAGTCCGGTAGCGCGGGCCTGCTCGATCATGCCACGCGAGAGATCGATGCCGATGAAATGATCGACTTCCCCGGCAAAGGCGCCGGCGCCAAGCCCGGTGCCGCAGCCGAGATCGATGGCGCGTTTGAAGAAGGCGGGCTTCTTCGCCGCCACGCGCGCCGCGATCACGGCCTTGAACAACAATTGCGGCGCGCGGTAGTCGAGATCGCCGAGCAACACCGCTTCGAAGCGCGGCGCGTACTGGTCGAACAGCGTCTGCACATAGCCCTTCGGCATCTCGCCGAGCTGATCGGCGCCGAGCCGCATCAGCCGGACCGCGGCGCCATGGCGATCATGCGGATCGGTTTCGCGCGCCTTGCGGAAGGCAGCGATCGCCGCCTCATGCTGGCCGAGCTGCTCGCGGATTTCGCCGAGCGTGAACCAGGCCGAGGTGAAGTTCGGCCCGAGCTCGATCGCCTGTTCGAGCAGATCGGCGGCGGCGGGGAGATCGCCCTTCAATTGCAGGTCGCGCGCGAATTCGAAGCGGCGGTCGGCCAGGAGATCGCCAGAGGAAAAGAACAGGCGGGCGGGCATAGATTCTCTGCAGTTCGTCATGGCCGGGCTTGCTGTGCCCGCCGAAGCCTTGGCGTAGGCGGGACCCGGCCATCCATCAAAAAGAGGATTCTTTCGATAGATGGATGCGCAGGTCCCGTCTACGCCAAAGGCTTCGCCGGGCCCTCAGCAATAGCGGCCGGCGAAGCTCCTGCGAAGCCGGCAAGCCCGCGCATGACGAGGGTGGAAGCCGATCAGCCCGCGCATCATGGCTAAACATCGTGGGCGGACCGCCTATATAGACCGCATGCGACCGCAAGACATTCTCAGCCCGGTTCCCGCGGGCCTCTTCTGCAAACCGGGCAATTTCCACATCGATCCGGTTCGCCCGGTCGAGCGGGCCGTGATCACCCACGGCCATTCCGACCACGCCCGCGCCGGCCATGGCGCGGTGCTGGCGACGCGGGAGACGCTCGACATCATGCTGCTGCGCTATGGCGAGAACTTTGCCGGCTCGACGCAGGCGGTGCGCTATGGCGAGGAGATCCGGCTCGGCGATGTGAGCGTAAAATTCCATCCCGCCGGCCATGTGCTCGGCTCGGCGCAGATCGCGGTGGCCTGCAAGGACACCTGCATCGTCGCCTCCGGCGACTACAAGGACGTGCGCGATCCGACCTGCGCGCCGTTCGAGATGGTGCCGTGCGATGTCTTCATCACCGAAGCGACCTTCGGCCTGCCGGTGTTCCGCCATGGCAACGCCGCTGACGAAGTGAAGAAGCTGCTCGCCTCCGTCGCGCTGTTTCCGGAGCGCGCGCATCTGGTCGGTGCTTATTCTCTTGGTAAAGCACAACGGGTGATCGCCCTGATCCGCGAGGCCGGTTACGACGCGCCGATTTATCTGCATGGCGCGATGGAGAAGATCACGAACTATTATCAGAGCCGCGGCATCGCGCTCGGCGAACTGAAACCCGTGCGCGGCATGAAGAAGGCCGATCTCACCGGCGCCATCGCGCTGGCGCCGCCGACGGCCACTTCAGATATCTGGACGCGGCGCTTTCCTGATCCGGTCACGGCGTTCGCCTCGGGCTGGATGCGGGTCCGCGCCCGCGCGCGCCAGCGCGGCGTCGAACTGCCGCTGGTGATTTCTGACCACGCGGACTGGGGTGGCCTCACCGCAACGATCGCGGCGACTGGCGCCGGCGAAGTCTGGGTCACCCATGGCCAGGAAGACGCGCTGGTGCATTGGTGCCAAACCCGCGGCCTCGCCGCGCGGCCGCTCGATCTCGTGGGCTATGGCGAAGAGGAGGAAAGCGAGACGTTGAGCGAGGGCGAAGAGGCATGAACCGCTTCGCTGAGCTGCTGGACCGCCTTGCCTATGAGCCCGGCCGCAACAACAAGCTGCGGCTGATTACGGCCTATTTTCGCCAGGTCGGCGATCCCGACCGCGGCTACGCGCTGGCGGCGCTGACCGGCGCGCTGTCGTTCAAGCATGCCAAGCCGGGCCTGATCCGCGACCTTATTACGGACCGTGCCGATCCGGTGCTGTTCGGGCTGTCCTATGATTATGTCGGTGATCTCTCGGAGACCGTCGCGCTGATGTGGCCGAAGGCTACGCTGGCGGGCCACAACAACCCGCCTCCCCCGACACTGACCGAAGTCGTCACCACGCTGCGCACGCTCGGCAAGACCGAACTGCCGTCACAGCTCGCGCGCTGGCTCGACGAACTGGATGAGACCGGCCGCTGGGCGCTGCTGAAACTCGTCACCGGCGCGATGCGGATCGGCATTTCGGCGCGGCTGGCCAAAACCGCGGCGGCCGCGCTCGGCGACAAGGATCCGCACGAGGTCGAGCTGATGTGGCCGGGGCTGACGCCGCCCTATACCGGGTTGTTCGCCTGGCTCGAGGGCCGCGGCGACAAGCCGGTCAATCTCGATCCGGCGCCATTCCGCCCGGTGATGCTGGCGCATGCGATCGAGGATGCGGATTTCGCCGGCCTCGATGCGGCCGACTACATCGCCGAATGGAAATGGGACGGCATCCGCGTGCAGGCGGTCGCGGGCCGCGATGCGCGCGGCCATCTCCAGGTGCGGCTTTTTTCGCGCACGGGCGAAGACATCACCAGGAGCTTTCCGGACCTCACCCCTTCGCTGCATCTGCCCGGCGCGATCGATGGCGAGCTATTGGTCGTGCGCGACGGCCGGGTGCAGAGCTTCAACGTGTTGCAGCAGCGGCTGAACCGCAAAGTCGTGTCGCCAAAACTGACCAAGGATTTTCCGATCCATCTGCGCGCCTATGATCTGCTCGGCGACGACGAGAATGATCTGCGCGAACTGCCCTTCGCCGAACGGCGCGCAAGGCTCGAAGCCTTTGCAAGAAAGCTTGATGACCCTCGCATCGACCTGTCGCCGACCATTGCCTTCGACAGCTGGGAGGCCCTGCGCGAAGCGCGCGCCGATCCCGCCAGCGCCGGCGCGGGCGACGATGCGGAGGCCGTCGAGGGCGTGATGCTGAAGCGGCGCGACGCGGCCTATCTGCCGGGCCGGCCGAAGGGCCAATGGTGGAAATGGAAACGCGACCCGCACATCATCGATGCGGTGCTGATGTATGCGCAGCGCGGCCATGGCAAGCGCTCGTCGTTCTATTCCGACTACACTTTTGGCGTCTGGACCAGGAGCGAGGACGGCGAGCAGCTGGTGCCGGTCGGCAAGGCCTATTTCGGCTTCACCGACGAAGAGCTGCTGGAGATCGACCGCTTCGTCCGGCGCAACACCACGGAAAAATTCGGACCCGTGCGCCATGTCGTGCACGAGCCCGACCAGGGCCTCGTGCTGGAAGTCGCCTTCGAGGGCCTGCAGCGCTCGACGCGGCACAAATCCGGCATCGCGATGCGTTTCCCCCGCATCAGCCGGCTGCGCTGGGACAAGCCCCCGCGCGACGCCGACCGGCTGGAAACGCTGGAAAAGCTGCTGAAGGCCGACGCGGGAAATAAAATTCCGGTAACCTCTGGCGGCGGCTAGCAGGTTCCCCATGTGCTCCTCGCCGTAGTAGAGTAGCCGGCGAATCCGCCAGGAGAGATCGATGCCCAACGACGCCAGGGAATTGCCGGCCGCCCATGACGGTTTTAGCCGCTTTATCGGCGGCACACCGCTCGCGGTCGCCTTCCGGCTGATCCTGTTGTCGATACTGGTCGGCGTCGTGCTCGCCGCAATCGGGTTCGATCCCTACAACATCCTGCGCAGCATCCAGCTCCTGTTCCAGCGGCTCTGGGACCTCGGCTTCGATGCGGTGAACTGGGTGTGGCGCTACTTCCTGCTCGGCGCCGTGATCGTGATCCCGATCTGGCTGCTGTCGCGGCTGTTCGGTTCGCCGCGCGGGCGATAACTTGAACTGCACTTGCTGGCGCCTCCCACCAGAGTAACGACCGCACAGGTCTTCGCCATCGCGGGCCCGGCGATGATCGCGAACCTGACGACGCCCTTGATCGGCATCGTCTCCACCACGGCGATCGGACGGCTCGGCGAGCCCGCGATGCTCGGCGGCGTCGCGATGGCGTCCTTCATGTTCGATTGCATCTTCTGGCTGTTCGGCTTCCTGCGCATGGGCACGCTCGCCTTCACCGCGCAGGCGATCGGCGCGGGCGAAACGAGCGAGCTGCGCGCGCATCTCGCACGCGGGCTGGTGGTTGCGGCCGCGATCGGCACGGGCTTGATCCTGCTGCAGGTGCCGATCGGCGCCATCGTGCTCGGCGCGATGGGCGGCAGCGAGGCCGTCACGCGCGCGGCGAAGACCTATTACGCCATCCGGATCTGGTCGGCGCCGATCGTGCTCGCCAACTATGTCGTGCTCGGCTGGCTGATCGGCCAGGCGCGGGCCGGCCTCGCATTGGCCGTGCAGGTCGCGATCAACCTCATCAGCATGGTGGCGACGATGGCGCTGGTGCTCGGGCTCGGCACCGGAATTGCCGGCGCCGCTATTGCCGCCGTCGCGGCCGAAGCCGGCGGGCTGGTCATCGGCCTCGTGATTGCCAAACGCCTGTCGCAGGGAACGCTGGCTGTGCCGCGCGCCGTGTTGTTCGACCGCGCCGCGCTGATGCGCATGCTCACGGTCAACCGCGACATCATGATCCGCACCGCGGCGCTGATCGCGGCGTTCCTGTTCTTCACCGCGCAGGGCGCGCGCGCCGGCGACGTCACGCTGGCGGCCAACGCCGTGCTCAACAATTTCCTGCTGGTCAGCGCTTTCTTCCTCGACGGGCTCGCCAACGCCGCCGAACAACTCTGCGGCAGGGCGCTGGGCGCACGCGACCGCGCCGCATTCGCCGGTGCGACACGGCTGGTGGTGGCCTGGGGCTTTGCGTTTTCACTTGTGGTGGCCGCGATCCTCGCCACGCTCGGGCCGGCCCTGATCGACATCATGACCACCAGTGACGATGTTCGCGCCGGCGCCCGCAACTATCTCTGGTTCGTGGCCGCCTCGCCGCTGTTGTCCGTGTTCGCCTTTGCCTTCGACGGCGTCTATATCGGCGCAACCTGGGCCCGCGACATGCGCAACCTCATGATCGCCTCGCTCGCGATTTTCCTCGGCACCTGGTTTGCGCTGCGCTCGTTCGGCAATGCCGGGCTCTGGATGGCGCAGCTCGCGCATTACGCCGCACGCGGCGGCCTGCAGGCGCTGCGCTATCCGGCGCTGCTGCGGGCGTCGTTCGGCAAGGGATCGGGGGCAACCTGACATTCCGCTGTCATCGTCCGCGAAGGCGGACGATCCAGTATTCCAGAGACGACAGCGTTTGAATCGAGGCGCCTCTGGAATACTGGATGCCCCGCTTTCGCGGGCACGACAGAGAAGACGTGGTTAGACCGGCCAGTCCTCGGCCGTGATCGTCGCCGCATCGGCGCCGACGATTTCCGACAGCGACTCCCGCCCGGTGCGCAGCAAGGTCGAGGCGAGATCGCGCTTGATATCCTCGACGAGGCCGATGCCCTTGTAGACCAGCGACGAATAGACCTGGATCAGGCTGGCGCCGGCGCGGATGCGGCTCAGCGCGGCGCCGCCGGAGTCGATGCCGCCGACGCCGATCAGCGGAAACGCGCCCTCGGCGCGCACATAGGTTTCCGCGACCATCCGCGTCGCCAGCCGCAGCAGCGGCCGGCCCGACAGGCCGCCCTGCTCTTTCGCGCGGTCGGCTTCGCGCAAGCTCGAAGGCCGCGCCAGCGTGGTGTTGGCGACGATCATGCCGTCGACCTTGCGCGAGCGGGCGATATGCACGACATCGTCGAGCTCGGCCAATCCCAGATCGGGCGCGATCTTGAGCAGCACCGGCGTGTCACCGGCCTTCTCGCGCACGCGCTCGCGGGCGTCGATCACTTTTGCCAGCAGATCGTCGAGCTGTGAGGCCTGCTGCAGATTGCGCAGGCCCGGCGTGTTCGGCGAGGACACGTTGACGGTGAAATAGCTCGCGAGCGGCGCGAAGATCTCGATCAGCTGCACATAGTCGGCGACCCGGTCCGTCGAGTCCTTGTTCGCCCCGACATTGACACCGACGATGCCGCCGTTACTGGCGCGCGCGGCGAGCCGCCGCAGCACGGACTGGGCGCCGTCATTGTTGAAGCCCATGCGGTTGATCACGGCTTCGTCGCGCTCAAGCCGGAACAGCCGCGGCCGCGGATTGCCGCTCTGGGGGAACGGCGTCACCGTACCGATCTCGACAAAGCCGAAGCCGAGCCTGAGCAGCGCGTCCGGCACCTCAGCGTTCTTGTCGAAGCCCGCGGCCATGCCGACCGGGTTCGGAAAATTCAGGCCGAAGGCGCGCACCGCGAGCTTGGCATCATCCGGCCTCGGCCGCATCGGCGGCAAAAGCTTCAGCCCCTGAATCGCAAGCCGATGCGCGTCCTCGGCATCAAGCCAGCGCAGCAGCGGCAGTGAGAATGCGAAGAGGTCCAAGGGCCGGATCACTGCTTCAGCTCCGGGATGTCGTGATAGCCGTCGGAGCGCGCATGCATGCTGATCACACGGCGGACCGCGCCGAGATCGAGTTCGCCATAGAGATGCGGAAACAATTCGTCGTTGCGCGAGCGCTCCCAGCGCAGCGCCGGCCCGAGCGCATCGGCATCGACCTCGATCAGGAACAGCCCGGTCTGGCCGAAATAATGCTTTCGCGCGGTGCCGTCGACCTGGGCAGCCGTCGAGAAATGGATGAAGCCGTCGCGGGCATCGTCACGGCTGCCGCGGTAAATGCCTTGACGCTCGGCCTCGCGCCAGGCCGAGGCAGGGCAGATTTTATAGATCTGGGACACGTGATTTTGATCAGATAAGTGGTTGAGTGTCTTATTTAAGTCGCCAGCAGAGCCGGCCAGGTTTCGAAGTAATGTTGCGACCGTATCGGCGGGCCCCCTTTAACTCAAGGGCACTCTGTTACCTCTTGCGCTGGAACAAGAAACCCGGTTGATTGAGGACGCAATTCCCAACAACTTTTGGGCTGGTCCGGCAATGGCCAAGCACCCCAAAGCGCCGCGGTTGCTGACCCACGAGCAGATCTGGACGGCGCTGGATCGGCTCGCGGCGCGCGCCTCGCTGTCTCCGTCGGGGCTCGCCAAGCGCGCCGGGCTCGACCCCACCACTTTCAACAAATCCAAGCGCATCACCGTCGACGGCAGGGAACGCTGGCCCTCGACCGAATCGGTGGCGAAAGCGCTGGCGGCGACCGAGAGCTCGATCGACGCCTTTGTCGAGCTGATCGGCGACGGCACGCGGCCGGCGCCCTCGGTGCCGCTGCTGGCGCTGTCGGCCACAGCGCAGCGCGGACATTTCGATGATAACGGCCATCCCGCCGGCAAGGGCTGGGGCGAGGTGGCGCTGCCTTCGGGCGACGATCACGCCTTCGCGCTGGAGATTTCCGGTAACGCGCTTTCGCCCGCCTATCGCGATGGCGACGTCCTGCTGGTGTCGCCGGCAAGCGCGATCCGGCGCGGCGACCGCGTGGTGGCGAAGAAGCGCGATGGCGAGGTCGTCATCGCGGAGTTGCAGCGCAGGACGGCAAAGCTGCTGGAGCTGACGGTGCTGGGCAGTGCGCCAGCCGATCGCACGTGGGCTGCCGCCGAGGTGGAATGGATCGCGCGGATTGTGTGGGTGAGGCAGTAGTTACCTAAAACGCTCGTCATGCCCGGGCTTGACCCGGGCATCCACCAAAAAAAGAGCATCTTCGAAGTGGGATGGATGCGCGGGTCAAGCCCGCGCATGACTAGCTGAGACTAACTCGCATAATCCGGCTCTTTCCGGTCCAGGATCCGCTTCAGCGCATCGAAATGCCGCTGCGCCGGGCCGGGATGGTAGAGGCTGTTGCCGCCGATATCGCGCTTGGTCTTCTCGACCACGGGCTCGGGCAGCTTCTTCAGCGGCTGGCCGGTCCACATCGCGTAGATCTGCACCTGCGCGGAGCGCTCGACATAATAGAGCCGGTCATAGGCCTCGGCGACGGTTTCGCCGACGGTGGAGATGCCGTGATTGGCCATGAACAGGATGCTCTTGTCGCCGATCACCCGCGCCAGCCGCGCGCCTTCCTCGGGATCGAGCGCAGGGCCGGTATATTCGTCGTCATAGGCGATCTCGTTCATCATGCCGACTTCGGTCTGGCCGATCTCCTTGATGCGCGGATCCTCCAGCCGCGTCAGCGCGCTGGCGTAAGGCATATGCGTATGGAACACGGCCTTGGCATGCGGCAGCGCCTTGTGGATCGGTGCGTGGATGCAGAAGCAGGAGCGCTCGACATCGCCGGCGCCGCTTTTGACCAGGCCATCGTCGATGCCGACTTCCATGAAGGACGACGCCGTCACCTCGGACCAATGCATGCCGAAGGGGATCTGGTAGTAGCGATCGCTGTGGCCGGGCACGACATAGGTCAAATGGTTGAAGATGCCTTCGGAGAAACCGTGCATCCAGGCCAGCCGATGCGCGGCGGCGAGATCGACCCGCGCCTGCCATTCTTCAGTGCTGCATTCGGACAGTGTTTTGGGCGAGACGCGGAATTGCATTGGTAATCTCCCTGCGGGCTAATTTTTGTGCGGCCATTGTAGCGCGACTCGGCCCGCGCGTCATGGCCCCGGCATGTTTAAGCCGCATTCCTGCATTGTCCTTGACTACCCGCTATGACGGGTAAAGGGGAATTATCAAATGGGGAGAGTCATGAGAGCAGGTACAACTTTTGCAATCACTTCCGCCGTCGGCGCGGCGTTCGTCCTGGGGTGCTTTGTCCTGAACTCTCCAGCCGCACATGGGGCGCAAGGATGCGCCGCCGAAAAGCTGAAGGGCCGGTACGTCTTCTCAGGACAAGGCACGAATCTGCACAGCGGCGCCTTGGACTTTGACGGCAACGGAAATTTCGCAGGCAAGCAGACTTCGGTCCGCCATACGTCAGCCAGTCAACGCGAAGCGCTCCATGGCGCTTACACCCTTGAGGCAGATTGCACCGGCGTGATGGTGATGGAAGGTCAGCTCGGCGGCACTGCGCACTGGGACATCTTCGTCACCGAAGATGGCAAGAAGGGCCGAATGGTCCGCACCGATGCGGGCACCGCCGGCGTCCGCACGTTCGAGCAATAAAGCAACGCACGTCCCGGCTCGCTTGGCCGGGACGACGAACGAATTATGCCGACCGCGCCAGCGCGCCGTCGATCATGTTGACGGCGTTCGCAATGCCGTAGACGGCGACAAAGGAGCCGAAGCGCGGGCCTTTCTCTTGGCCGAGCAGCACCTGGTAGAGCATGTTGAACCAGTCGAGCGAGACGCCGGGGCGGCCGTCCTTGCCCTTCTTCACGGCATCGAGGAAAGGCTCGCGGCGGCCGATCTCGTAGACCACGTTCTGGATGTCCTCGGCCGACGAATTCGCCGGCAGGTTCGACAGCGCATCGCGCAAATCCTGCAGCGCGGCGCGCTCGCCCTCGGTCGGCTCGCGGAATTTTTTCGTGGGCGCAACGAAGTCACGGTAGTAGTTGATGGCGTAGCCGACCATGGCGTCGAGCTTGGGATGCGTTTGCGGCGTCACGCCGGGGCGATAGCGGCCGATGAAACCCCACAGCGTTTCGGCGTTCTCGGCATTAGAGGACGACACCAGGGTCAGCAGCAGCTGGAAGGTGACGGGCATGTCCGGCTTGGGCGGATGGCCGGAATGGACATGCCAGACCGGATTGGCCAGCTGCTGCCGCGCGTCCTGGCGCCCAAAACCTTCCAGGAATTGCTGGTAGTCATCGACATTGCGCGGGATCACGTCGAAGTAGAGCCGCTTGGCCGACTTCGGCTCGCGGTACATAAACAGCGACAGCGATTCCGGCGAGGCGTAGCGCAGCCATTCGTCGATGGTGAGACCGTTGCCCTTCGACTTCGAAATCTTCTGGCCCTGCTCGTCGAGGAAGAGCTCGTAATTAAAACCTTCCGGCGGCGTGCCGCCGAGCGCCGCACAGATCTTGCCGGACAGCCTCACCGAGTCGATCAGGTCCTTGCCGGCCATTTCATAGTCGACGCCGAGCGCATACCAGCGCATCGCCCAGTCCGGCTTCCATTGCAGCTTGCAATGGCCGCCGGTGACCGGAAGCGTGACGCGCTCCTTGGTCTCGGGGTCCTCGTAGGAAACGGTGCCGGCCTTCGCATCATGCGCGACGATCGGCACGTAGAGCACCTGTCCCGTGCGCGGACAAATCGGGAGGAACGGCGAATAGCTGGCCGCGCGTTCCTCGCGCAGCGACGGCAGCATGATCTCCATCACCTTGTCGAGCCGCTCCAGCATGCGCATCAGCGCGGCGTCGAACTTTCCCGACTTGTAGTATTCAGTCGAGCTCGCGAACTCGTAGTCGAAGCCGAACGTATCGAGGAAGGCGCGCAGCCGCGCATTGTTGTGCGCGCCAAAACTCGGATGCGTGCCGAAGGGATCGGGCACGCTGGTGAGCGGCTGGCCGAGATGCTTTTCCAGCAGCTCCTTGTTCGGCACGTTGTCCGGCACCTTGCGCAGGCCGTCCATGTCGTCGGAGAAGGCGATGAGCCGCGTCTTGATCTTGTCCTCGGTCAGCACGCGGAAGGCATGCCGCACCATGGTGGTGCGTGCTACTTCGCCGAAGGTGCCGATATGCGGCAGGCCCGAGGGGCCGTAGCCGGTCTCGAACAGCACCTCATCCTTTGCATTGTCCTTGGGCTTTTTCTTCAGCCGCGCCACAATCGCTTTCGCCTGCTCGAACGGCCAGGCGTTGGATTGTTCCGCAATCGCGCGCCGGTCGCTCGCGTTGGCTGAGAGTTCGATCGTGGACATCACATAAAGGTCTCCGGAAACCGCGGAAATTAGCGGACAATCGTAGGGTGGGCAAAGCGAAGCGTGCCCACCGTGACGAAAATGGTGGGCGGCGCAAGCGCGCCTTTGCCCACCCTACAAGATCAGAACGGGCTCACCGAGAAATAGCGCAGCCACAGGTCGGTATAGCGGCCTTTTTCCCAGACCCGGAACAGCGCCCAGTTCAGCGCCTGCCGCAACAGGTCGTTGCCCTTGCGCACGGCGATGCCGACGCCTTCGCCGAAGAACCGGCTCTCGACGAACGGACCGCCCGAGAAGGCGCAGCAATCGCCGGAATCGGTGCCGTTGATCCAGAACGCCAGCGAGATGCCGTCGCCGAAGATGAAATCGACCTCGCCGCGGCGGAGCGCCAGCCGCAGGGCGTCGTCGTTCGGATAGGAGTGCAGCTCGGCGTCGGTGAACATCGCCTTGAGATAGGCCTCATGCGCGGAGCCGGTGATGGCGCCGATTTTCTTGCCCTCGAGATATTCGGGACGGATTTCCGGCATCACCGCATCCCTGCGCGACACGAAGCGCGCGGGCGCGCGGTAGTAGGGATCGGTGAAATCGACGCGGGTGCGCAGCGCAGGCGTCACGCCCATGGACGCGATGATGGCATCGCCCCGGTTGCTTGCGATGGCATCGAGCAGCGTCTCGAAGCGGCGCATCTGGATGGTGCAGGTGACCTTGATCTCGTCGCAGAGCGAGCGGGCGAGATCGACATTGAAACCGGCCGGATTGCCGTCGGCGCCGGTGAAGTTGAACGGCGGATAGTCGGTCTCGGTCAGGAAGCGGATCACCGAGATGCGGGAGAGATCGGGCCGCTCTGGCCGCCGCCGCGGGTCCCAGAAGCCCGGCACGGCCTGGGGCGCGGCCTCCTGCTTCGCCGCAGGCGCCGGGGTGGGCTGCGCGGCGGGCTTGGGAGCGGTTTGGGCCTGCGCGAAAGCCGGTCCGCTGGACAGCGCGAGTACGATGGCGGTCGCGCCCGCGAGGCGGGCGGCCAAAGACGATCGGGCAATGGGCAACAAGGTGGTCTGCAACGGCCTAGCCGGGTTATGTCTGGATGTAGAAGGCCTTATAGACCATCCGGAGCCGGATGCGAGCGGCGTTTTCGGGGAACGCCTAGGTGCTCCCGACCGCCCAAAGTATGGCATTGGCGACCTGGGGTCCCTCAATGTCGCTGTGGCCGCTGATGAATTGGTCGGCCTTGAGATTGTGGACCTTTTTGGCCACGAATTGGTAGGATTCGGTCTCCGCCAGCAGCGTTAGCTTCTCGAATTCAGCGGTCTTCATCTTGACCGCGCCATTGCGGCCGATGCCGCCATAAACGTCGTTCTCGTCGCCGAAGGCAGCCGCGTTGTCGAACGAGAACCGCGAGGCAAGCGGGTAGGCAATGCCGACCGCCTTGTCGTTGACGCTATGGGTGGCGAGAATGGGACCCGCCACCTTCGATTGGGCAATCACCTTGCGGAAGAATCCATCCTTCTGCCCGTCGAACTTTTCCGTGAAGCCGTTGTGAGAGAACGCGCCCTGCAGCAGGATCAGGCTCGACGGCTTGATGGCGGCAGGACCGTCGACGGCCGCCGTGACGACGCGCGCGCCAAAACTGTGGCCGATCAGATGGAGACGGAGATCGGACCGCAGATTGCGAACCGACCCGAGCACGCCATTGACCGCGGTGCCGACGACGCCGGCGCGTTCCTTCATCTGGTAGTAGGTCGCGTAGTTCAACAACCGCCAGGCGCCGGCCTTCACACCGTTGAGGAAGTCGCCGAATGCGGCCGACCCGCCGGCCGCTACGTTGCCGAGGCCGAGGCTGTGGCCGCCGGTCCCGGCCGTCGGGAGCTGCATCACCGGCACCCCCAGGGCCTTGAGCATTCCGCTGACCGGTTTGTTCAAGAACTTGTCGGAGGCATCGTCGGTGGTGTCGCTGGGCGTCTGCGGCACCAGCGAACGTATGATCTTCACGAACTCGTCCTGCTGGGCAGGGCTGTTCTCGATGTTGTTGACCAGCGACTTGGCACGTTCGAGCAGTTGAGGCGCCTCCGTATTATCGAAAACGTCCTTCAGGGAGTCCAGTTTCTGCAGCAGCGCCGACGCCGCTAGATCGCCGCCGCCGAGGCTTGCGGCGCCGCCCGAGGGAATCAACTCGCTGTCGGCAAACTTCTTCGACGGCCAGAAAATGCCGACCACGGCAAACTTCCTGTTTGCCAGCGCGTTGTGTCCCGCCAGCTGCGCTGAGACCCGATTGAGCAGCCCGTTATAAAGCAAGCGTGCGTCCGCTTTGTCGTTGTTCCAGCCGTGGCTGATCACGATCAGGTCGGTCAGCTTGTCGGCGCCGCCCGCGTGGACGGCGGTCTCGATCGCAGCCTTCTGGGCCGGATCGAACACCTTGCCATCCTTGGTGATCTCAAGCGGAAAGAACGGCAGGCTTCCGATCATGTCCATGGCTGCTTCTCCGTTGTCTTCAGACTGATTGGATGGCGCGCATGAGGTCGACGAGACCCTTGCCCTGAAAATAGACCGCCCGTTTCAAGTCGGTGGCCGTCGACATGAAGACGTCTTTTACCGTCTCCGGCTTGCCGATGAACTCGCGCCGCACCGACAGAAACGCTGCTATCACGCCGGAGACATGCGGCGCAGCCATGCTCGTGCCGCTGTCTTCCTTGTAGTAGGCGGTCTCGACGCCGTCCTTCTTGGCCGCACCTTCCGTCTTGGGGGCGTCGGCAGCACCGGTTGATGCAGCGGCAGCTGTCGCGGCATTTGCGGCTGTGGCACTCGCCGCTGCATTGGCCGCAGACTTGCTGCCGCTCTCGCACGAGATGATCTTCTCTCCGGGCGCGACGATGTCGGGCTTCAGGCGCCCGTCACCGGTTGGCCCCTTGGAGGAGAAATAGGACACGCCGTAAACATGGGGCATGTCGCGGTGGGTCGATCCCACGGTGATGGCAAGCTCCGCATTGCCGGGATCGTTGATGGTGACGTCCTGCCCGGCGGCCACCGGACCGAGCGCCACCGACTGATTATAGCCATAGCCGGTGTTGCCGGCGGCAACCACCACAACAACGCCGGAGCGAACCAGGCGGTCGACCTCGACGCAAAGCGGGCTCTGGCCGCAGGCGAACCATTCCGGCTCGAAACCGTAGCCGACGCTCATGTTGACGCCGTGAACACGCAGGCGCCGGCCGTTGCCATTCAGTTCCTGAAGATACTCGATCGCGGCAATCATGTTGCTGGCCAGGCCTTCGCCGTTGTCATCCAGCACCTTGAGGCTGAGCAATTTGCATTGCGGCGCCATGCCGGACATCAGGGGGATGTCCTCCAGTGACTCGGGCTGGACTTTGCCATTTTCATCCCGGCGCTGGACCGTCGCGACGATCTTCTTCTCGCCTTCCTTCTTGTACTCGCCGGCGATGATGCCGGCGACATGGGTTCCGTGTCCTTTTGCATCGGTGCAGGCGCTCCTTGCGAGAGCGGCGTCATCGTTGCTGGCCTGCGTGAAGTCGCGGTGGGCCAGGGGATCGTCCAGATCGAGATTCTTGTAGGCCTTGAAATGCGGATGGCTTTTGTCGATCCCGGTATCCAGCACCGCCCACACGATGTCTTTCCCCGTGGTTCCAAAGGCATTGCGCGCTGCGTCCGCCTTCACGGTGCTGATCGAGGCGTTGGTGAACACGCGGACCTTGTGGTCCGTCCAGATCTTGTACAGCGCCGATTTGCCGGGTTTGTCGTCCGGCGTCCGGTTCTCTTGCCGTGCCTTCTCGTTGGCCTGGATCAGCTTCCTGACGTTGGCAACGCTGAGCCGGCCGAACAGATATTGCTGGCTGTACTTGCTCTTGCTTTCATCGATGCCCTGCCGATCGCCTTCCGAACTGGTCAGTTCGTTGATCCATTGCCGCAGGGTTTCGCGCGCCTTGGTCCTGCCGCCCGAATATTCCAGGTTCACATCGATGATGATGTCGAACACCTGCTCCGACTCGGGATGCGTCTCCGCATATTCCATCTTTGCCAGCAGCGGGATGGCGATGATGGTGCGATCGAGGTTGCGCCGGTCAAAGACCTTTTCGTCTTCGCCGGATTGCGAAGTGGCGGCAACCCTGTCAGGCGCGGAAGGTGGCGGCGTGGAGGGTTGCGGTGTGGAAGGCGGCTCCGCCGCCGATGATGACGAGCCGGCGGTCGAACCGGCTTTCGCAGTAGCTTTTGGTTTCCGTGCCTTGGCCATCGCGCTCTCCCGAGGGCGATGATGGACAGGGCATCAATCGATGTCAATCTGAGGTTGCGCGTCGAATCCGCGCGCGGAAGAGTTCAGAGATACCGCTTCAAATCGGCCGCGGCCTCGTCGGGTTTCCGGTTCACATTGAAGGGGGAGACGAACCTGCCGTCGCGATCCATCAAATAGATCAGCGCGGTGTGGTCCATGGTGTAGTCGCCGTCCTTCAGGGGAACCTTCTTGGCATAGACCCGGTATTCGGTGATGACCTTCTGGAGCGCGGCGGCATCGCCGGTCAGCCCCTTCAGATGCGGGTCGAAGCTCGACAGATACTCCTTCATCGCCGTGGCCGTGTCGCGGTCGGGGTCGACCGAGATGAAGTAGGCGTTGACCTTGTCGGCGTCCTTGCCCATCGCGCGCAGGATCTCGGAAATCTCGAACAGCGAGGTCGGGCAGACGTCCGGGCAATGGGTGAAGCCGAAGAAGATCAGGGTCGGGCGGCCCTGCAGGTCCTTCTCGGTCACGACAGCCCCGCTCTGGTCAGTGAGCTGGAACGGGCCGCCGATTGCGGCCGGCGCGGTGACCCCGCGCACGCCACCCATGGCCCACAGCATCACCAGGAGGCCGACCAGGAGGCTGGCGGTAAAGGCGGTGACGATCACCAACGGGCGGGCGGCGGTCCGATCCATGCTCGAAATCCCCTAAAACTCAGAAGCAGCTGGCGAAGCCGGCCGCGATGGTCTCGAAGAAGACCGCGGTGCCGTAATGGAACCAGAGTCCCGAAGCTCCCACCAGCAGCAGGGCGCCAAGGCCAGCCCCACCCCAGAGCACGGCCGATCGCAGGGCGCTCCCGGGACGGGATATGGCGATGGTCGGCTTAAGGGTGGAAAGTGGCTGGGCCATGACCCCAGACTTAGGGCCTGCCGCAAAAGCGAGCAAGCGCCCGAGGGGCGCCTGCGATCACGTCATGCTGAAGGAATATCCGTTACTTAGGGCGCCGCCGGAGGCTTGGTGGCGGACGCCTGCGCATGCACCGGCGTCGTCTTGATGGCAGACGCCGGAGCGTCCATCGGCGTCTTGGTCGCGGAGGCCTGAGCGTCGAGGTAGCAGGGCTTGTAGAGGGCCTGCAATTCCTTGCCGCGCAGGAAGATCATGTGCGGGGTCAGGCCGCCGCGGGCATTGATCCAGCGCTTCACCGGCGACGGATACATCGAATACAGCATCTGGGTCGCTTCGGGATTGGTGATGGCGCGGCCATTGGTGCCGAAATCCCAGGCCGCATGGAAGCCGAGGGTGGCATGCGAGGTCACGCAGATCCGGTCACGGGGGATGGCACCGAGAACGATGGTACAGGCCGAGGCGCAGAGCCCGTCGATGATGACGGCTTCGCCGGAGGATCGCAGGCCCTGATATTTGTCGACATAGGTGCCGATCCGGCCGCCGCGGTCATCCGCGATCCGGACCACGGCATGGCTTGGCGCCATTCCGATCAGCAAGAGAACAGCCGCCAGTAGCCCCGTCGCGAGTCTCATGTCCTGCCCCAGTCCCGTCAAAAAGCGAATCTGAAGGTACGTCGTGTGATGCGGGAAGCAGGGTGTTTCCAGATCGTGATTTTGTCTAGGCGGACGGGATGCCTCAAAAGAAATTCAAATTGGGTGTTGCTGGCGCGCTGCACTTAACGTCGCTTTTGGGCCGCTGATAGGGCCGAGGCGGTCCCAAACTGGAACAAGTTAACCTTTCGTTGATGCCGTAATTCTCCGGGGACGCATAAAGAAAGCCCCGCGGAAAATCCGCGGGGCCCTTTAGGTTTGCAGGGCAAGCCCTGAAAGCGTGCAGCGTGCCTTAGTCTCGGTCACGCTTGATGATCACCTTCTCGGAAGGCTCCTCGCGCTCCTTCCGGATCACCGTGGTGTGCTCGCGCGGCTCGTCCTCGCGGCGGATCACCGTGGTGCGGTCGCGCTCGTGCGACTCGCCGACGGTCACGCCAGCACCGACCGGGCCGACGCCGACACCGATCCGGGTCTCTTCCGCGTTCGCGGCGGGAATTGCCAGCGCAATGCCGGCGACAGTCGCTAACGCAATTGCCAATTTCATCGTCTCATCCTCCAGATGCTGCCCATTGCTGCACTAATGCGGACCGCCCGCGCCTGTTCCCGGAACAAAATTTAAGACAAAGCGCGGAACCATTTGTAGGATCGGCTTTGCCGAATGCTTGCCGGGTGGAATCCGATGCCGACGAAATTGCGATGGGTCGCCGCCGCGGCCGTGTTGTGCTGCGCCAGCTCCGCGTTTGCGGATACGATCACCATCAGCGGCGTGACCCGGACATTCACGGCCGTGCTGCCGGCTGTGAAGCCCGCGCCGCTGGTGATCGTCCTGCATGGCAACACCCAGAGCGGCGAGGACATCGTGACGCACACATCGTGGCCGGCAGTCGCGAAGCGCGAAAAGTTCGCCGTGGTGTTTCCGGACGGACTGAACCGTGCCTGGGCCGACTCGAGGTCTGCCGAAATGCGCGCCAACCGTACGCCGCCCGAGGGCACCGACGACATCGCCTTCATCGCAAGGCTGATCGAGAAATATGTCGGCGACGGCAGCGCCGATCCGAGGCGCATCTATGTCACCGGCGTCTCCAATGGCGGCGCGATGACCATGACGCTGGTCTGCGCCCGCGCCGACCTGTTCGCGGCCGGCGCCAGCGTCATCATGAACCTTGCCGATGAATCGGCCGGCGCCTGTCATCCGTCGCGGCCGGTGCCGATGCTCATGATGAACGGCACCGCCGATCCCCTGATCCCCTATGAGGGCGGGCGCGGCAGCAGCCGCTTCGCCGCCGACGGCTATTGGTCGACCGGGAAGACGGTCGCCTTCTGGCGGAAGATCAATGGCTGCGAGGAAAGCGATGCCGCCTCCACCGATCTGGACGACCGCGACGCGACGGACGAGAGCACGGTGACACGTATTGAATCGCGTTGCCCGGAAGGGCGCGACGTCGTGCTCTACCGCATCAATGACGGCGGCCATCGCATGCCCGGCAGTTTCAACGACACGCGCTTTCCGCGCATGGTGAACTACATGCTGGGCCCGCAGAACCACGACATCGACGGCGCGGAAGCGATCTGGGCGTTTTTCAAGCGAGTTCCGTGAGGCTGGCGTCGAGGCGTGCGCCGCGCTAGGAAGAGCCGCCAATTTCCAGCCGGAGAACCCCATGAGCATTCAGCGTATTGAAACCGGGCCGCGCATGAGCCAGGTCGTCGTCCACGGCAACACCGTCTATCTCGCCGGTATCGTCGCCAACACGGCGAAGGGCGAGAGCGTCACCAAGCAGACCCAGGAGATCCTGTCGATCATCGACGGCCATCTGGCCAAGGCCGGCACCGACAAGTCGAAGCTTTTGTCGACCAACATCTACATCACCGACATGAAGAATTTTGCCGAGATGAACGCGGTGTGGGACGCCTGGGTTTCGCCCGGCAACACGCCGGCGCGCGCCACCGTCGAGGCGAAGCTCGCCGCCCCGCAATATCTCGTCGAGATCATGGTGGTCGCGGCGAAGTAACGCCGCACGGCGGGATGGGTCGCCCGCTGCCCCGGATTGCAAGCGCAATCCGGGGCAATTTCCATTCATCTCTCACGCGCTGATCCTTGCGCGCGCAGCATTGTCGATATCGGCCTGCAGCCAGCGCGCGATCCGGCGCCAGGAATGGCGCAAAGCCTTGCGTCCCATGAAAAGGCCGAGGTGATCGCACGGCTCGGCGGCGCGCTCCAGCCACCCCGATTGCGTGCCCAACAGCCGCGCCGTCGCGAAAGCCTGCTCGCCCGGCACAATGATGTCGTTCTCGCCAGCCAGCAGGAAGACCGGCACTTTTACCGCGGCAAGTTCGATCGGGCGGCCAAGCGCGACGAACTGTCCCTTGGCGATCCGGTTCTCGCGGAAGATCCAGTCGGTCGTCTCGACATAGTAGGTGCCTGGCAGATCCAGCGTTTCGTGATCCCAGCGCTCGAAACGATCGAGCAGCGCCTTGGCTTCGTCCGAACCGTCGCTGAGATCTCTTTGCAGCGCCGCTTCCGCGTCATGCAGGCTAGGCCGAAGGCTCCAGAGCTGTAGCATGTGTTTGCCGCTCACGATTCCATCGCCCCGGCGCACCAACTGGTCGAAGGGTTGCTGCGGAAGAGCAGCCGCCATCATGGATATCTCCGACGGCACGGAAACGTCGATTGGGCTGCCTGCGAGCACGAGCCGCCGTACCTTGCCGGGAAAGCGAGCGGCATAGACGAGCGACAGCCATCCGCCCTGGCACAGGCCGACGAGATCGACCGGCGTGCCGATCTCATCGATCGCCACATTGAGATCGGCAAGATAATTGTCGATGGAAAAATAACGCATCTCCGGTGTGGCCGAGCTCCAATCGGTGACGTAGATGCGGTTCACGCCGCCTTTTTGAAGCGCCTCCACGAGGCTGTGGCCGGGCGCGAAATCCGCGATCAGCGCTCGATGCAACGCATAGGGGGCACAGACGAGAAGCGGCTGCCCGGCGCTTCCGCGCGAAAAATCCCGCAAGCGCATCGACGGGAGCCGCAGCGCGACCGCGTTCTGCGTCGTCCAGGCAAGCGGCGTCTGGTCTGACACGCAGGAGCGCGTGGGCTCGCGGTCGTCGAACCATTGCGAATAGGCGTTCAGCGCCAATCTCGTGGCTTCCAGCGGCCACAGGCAGAGCTGATGCGCCCAGTCCGCGTACACATTCTGGTCCGGCGTCTTCGCTTTTTCGGTCAAGCTGGTTTTCCGATCAATCGCGATCACGCCGATTGGCCCTGATCAAGAACCGACGATTTCGCAGCCATTCTTTTACGCCAGTTCCGGCGTGCACCCCAGCCTGATTGAGGTTCAGGCACTCACGATTGCGGGACGGCGCGGCCGCAGCCGCGCCGTCTGGTCTATGCCGCGCGTGCGGCATTCTTCTCCGCTTCGACCTTCCGCGAGAACAGTCAGCGGAAATGGGTCAGCGGCGCGTCGGCGCCGATCGTAAGCAGCTGGTAGTTCGGATCGGCATCGAACACCTTCTGCTGCGCCTCGATGATGTCCTTGTCCTCGTTGAAGGCCTCCTCGAGCGAGTGACGCAGCGACAGCGCGATGTTCGGGTTGTCGATGTCGAAGTCGTGCAGATAATTCCAGAAGAAGTGCGTGGAGCTCCGCGTCTCCGGCGTCATGAACTGCGCATTGCGGTATGACCGCGTACCGGGAACGGCAACGCCCTTCTCCACACCCCCTCCTGCGGGAGCGAAGGTGGTGTCGAGCGTGAAGATGCCGGGAACGATCATGCGGCCGATATTGCGGCGGTCGATCTTGTCGGTTTTGTTCGCAATGACCTTCTTGTGGTAGGGTGGCGGCTCGGCGCCCATGTGCCAGCGCTCGACACGAAAACCGTCATCCAGCTTCTCGATCGCGACCGGCTTGGTCTTGTAGGCATATTCCTCGGAGCCGCTGAGCGTGTGGGTATGCACGAAGGCGAGATGCGCGAAGTCGGAGAGGTTGTCGACGATCAGCAGCCAGTTCGCCTTGTAGTGCATGTAGCCCGGCAGCCCGCGCCACTTGGAATCTTCCAGCGGCGGATAGTCGAGGATCAGCTTCGGATCCGCCATCTCGGGATCGCCGGTCCAGATGAAGATCAGGTTGTAGCGCTCGACCACGGGATAGCTGCGAACGCCGAGCTTTGGCGGGATATTGTCTTGCCCCGGAATCTGGATGCATTTGCCGTCAGCGGCGAACTTCATGCCGTGATACATGCAGCGGATATCATCGCCCTCGATGCGCCCCATCGACAACGGGGCGGCGCGGTGGCAACAGCGATCGTCGAGGGCAACGACCTTTCCGCTCGAACCGCGATAGAGCACGATCGGCTTCTCCAGGATCGTGCGCCAGTTTCTTGCCGTCGATCAATTCGTGATTCCAGACCGCGACGTACCAGGAATTGTAGAGAAAGATTCCGTCCTCGTTCATGTCAGCCTCCCTGTTGGACTTGTTCCAGTTTCTAGGTCATCGGCACTTCCGCGAGAACGGGATTTGTCTGGACACACTGTCCAGGTGGATGGACAATCCTGCGATGGATTGGCGCGATTGGGAGTTGTTTTGCGAGGTGGTCCAGCATGGCGGCTTCAGTGCGGCCGCACGTGTGCTTGGTCATCCCAAGTCGAGCCTCAGTGCTGCAGTGCAGCGCCTCGAGGGTCAGCTCGGCTTAAGGCTGATCGAGCGCACCACGCGACATCTGCGCCTGACGGACGCGGGCGACACCATTTATCGGCGCGTGCAGCCACTGTTCATCGCGCTGCATGAGACGAAGACAGAGGCGCTCGCCATGAGCACCGCTGTTGCCGGCACGCTTCGCATCAAGTCACCTTACGAATTCGGCGCCCATCATGCGGGCCCCGTCGCCTGCGAGCTGATGGCCCGCTATCCCGATCTCACCATCCGGATCGATGTCGAGCACGAGATCGTCAATCCCATCGCCGAGAATTACGACATCGTGTTCGCCATGCTGGAGGCGCCGCTGCCGTCGGCCGGCATCGTGATCCGCCGGGTGTTTACGCTGGAACGCGGGCTGTTCGCCGCGCCGTCGCTGCTGCAACGCCTCGGTGAACCGCAGACGCTGCAGGACCTTGCCCGATTGCCGCTGCTGGCCGGCCCCAGCGACAACACCCCGCCCGGCGGCACGGCCGAACACCTCGCCGTGGAGAAGGCGAAGCTGGTGAGCTCGAATGCCCATATCCGGCTGCAGGCGGCGCTGGCCGGCCATGGCGTACTCAGGGTGACGGCAAGCTTCACCCGCGCCGCGGTCGAGGCAGGCTCGCTCAAGCGCCTCTTGCCCGACCATTTCTGCGAACCGCTTTCCGTCCATGCCCTGCTCCCGGCGCGCCAATTCGTGCCGGCCAAGGTGCGCTGTTTCCTGGATGCGCTGGAAGTCCATGCCCATGGCGCCGCGGCGCTGGAAGCCGAGCCCCTGCCCGGCTAACCAATTTTTGGCCAATTTCCGGGAACCCCGGCCTCTCTGCCGCATCCAATACTCGGATTAGTCAGGTTAAAAGCGAGGCTGACATGCCCCAGGCGCCAGCACACCAGACCATCCCGGCGGGCGATGCTGAACTCGTCCGCCGGGCGCTGATCCGCGACGAGACCGCCGTGCGCGCCATCATCAAGGCCCACAATCGCCGGCTCTACCGGCTCGCCCGCGGCATCCTGCGCAACGATGGCGAGGCAGAGGATGTCGTCCAGGAGACCTATGTCCGGGCGTTCACGCATCTCGCCGATTTTCGCGGCAACTCCAGCCTGTCGACCTGGCTGTCGCGGATCGCGATGAACGAGGCGCTGGGCCGGCTGCGCCGCCAGCGCCCGGGCGTCGAGCTATCGTCGCTGCCACAAGGCGCGCTTGAAGCGCAAATCATCCAGTTCCCCCTCATGTCGGCCGCCGACGATCCGGAAAAATCCATGGCCCAACGTGAAATCCAGCATGTGGTCGAAGGCGCGATCGATGAGCTGCCCGAACCGTTCCGCATGGTCTTCATCACCCGCGTGATCGAAGGCATGAATGTGGAGGAGACCGCAGAAATCCTCGATCTCAAGCCGGAGACCGTGAAGACGCGGCTGCACCGCGCCCGCGCCATGCTGCGCGAAAATGTCGAGAAGAAGATCGGTCCTGTCGTGATGGACGCGTTTCCGTTCGCCGGCCGCCGCTGCGACCGCCTGACGGAGGCCGTGCTGAAGCGAATAGGCTACGTCTAATTTTTTCCGGAACCTCCGGCGCGTCGCCTCATCCAACTCCTGTGCAAACAACATGCGCCGATAGGGCGCCACAGGAGGATCAACATGTTCGTTCGATTGGGCACGGCACTTGCCGCAATGACGCTACTCTCCGGCGCCGCGTTCGCGCAAGGCGCCAAGCTCACTGATCCGCAGATCGCGCATATCGCCTACACCGCCGGTGTGATCGATATCGCGGCCGCCAAGCAGGCGCAGAGCAAGGCCGGCAGCAAGGAAGTGAAAGCGTTTGCCGACGACATGGTGCGCGACCATGAGGCCGTGAACAAGCAGGCGCTCGATCTCGTCAAGAAGCTCAACGTCACGCCCGAGGACAACGACACCTCCAGGGCGCTGTCGAAGCAGGCCGCCGACAAGCTCGCCGAGCTCGGCAAGCTCAGTGGGGCTGCCTACGACAAGGCCTATGTCGCCAACGAGGTCGCCTACCACAAGACGGTCAACGGCGCGCTGGAAAAGCAGTTGATTCCGTCGGCCAGCAACGCGGAACTGAAGAGCCTGCTGCAGACCGGCCTGAAGATCTTTCAGGGCCACGAACAGCATGCCGAACATGTCGCGGCGAGCCTGAGGTAGGAACTTGCCATGCAGCAGGGATGCCTTCGCCTGATGGTGGCTGCGCTGGCTTTCGGCGCGTTGGCCATCCCGGCGCATGCCGCGACGATTCAAATCGTCATGGAGAATTTGGCGATCTCGCCGGCCGAGGCGACGGCCAAGGTCGGCGACACGCTCGAACTGGTGAACAAGGACGTGTTCGCCCACACAGCGACAGCAAAGAACGGCGACTTCGACGTGACGATGCCGCCGAAGAAAACGGTGACCTACGTTCTGAAAAAGGCGGGCACCATCGATTATTACTGCCGCTTTCATCCCAACATGAAGGCGACGCTCAAGATCGAGCCGTAGCCTGCGTCTTGACCTCGCAGGTAATCGATTTGGCCTCGCTCCTCTCTCATTGTTGAACCGCCGACCAGGACGGCTCAACAAGAGGAGATGAGACATGACCGACGTCAACACCATTGCCCACCGCTACATCGAGCTCTGGAACGAGAAGACGGCGAGCCGCCGCCGCGAGATGCTCAGCGCAGACTGGACGACGGATGCGAAATACGTCGATCCCGCGATGAGCGGCGACGGCCATGACGGCGTCGACGCGCTGATCGCGGGCGTGCAGCAGCGCTTTCCGGATTTCAAATTCCGGCTGATCGGCGAGCCGAACGGCTATGGCGATAACGTTCGCTTCTGCTGGGGCCTCGGCCCCGACGGCGTCGACAGCCCGATCAAGGGCACGGATTTCGCCGTGCTGAAGGAAGGCCGCATCCGCAGCATCACGGGCTTTCTGGATCAGGTGCCGCAGGGCGCGTGATCGCCCGCAACCAGCGTAACGCGCATCAGCGCGTTACGCTCTCTCCATCGCAAGCTCGGCCTGCAGGCTTTCGACATCGCGGTAGATCGAGGTGACCGCCAGCACGCGTCCGCCCTTCTTGTAGCGCAGCATGCAATCCCGGCCCTTGATGTCGCCGTCCACCGCGATCTCGTCCCACTTCTCGGCGTGGCCGACATAGTTGATCGGCACGTCGTAATGCTGGCTCCAGAAGAACGGCACGGCGTCGAAGACTTCGCGGCGGCCGAGCATGTTGCGCGCGGCGGTCTGGCCCTGGCGTTCCGCGACCACCCAATGCTCGACGCGAATGTTCTCGCGCGAATGCGGGTCGGGCCAGCGCGCGATGTCACCGGCGGCGTAAATGCCGCTCGCGCTGGTTTCGAGGTGGGCATTGACCGTCACGCCGCGGTCGATGGCAAGCCTGGCCTGCTCGGCCAGCGTCAGCCGCGGGCGCACGCCGACGCCGACCACGACCAGATCCGCTTCCAGCGTGCCGCCGCTCTTGAGCGTGGCCCGCTTGCCGTCGATGGCGGCGACGGTATCGCCGAGATGGAAGATCACGCCGTGCTCCTCGTGCAGCGCACGCACGAAGTCGCCCATGTCGGGACCCAGGATGCGTTCCATCGGCCGCTGCTCGGGTGCCACGACATGAACCTCGATGTCGCGCGCACGCAGCGCCGCGGCGGCCTCGAGCCCGATGAAGCTCGCGCCGATCACGACCGCGCGTTTTGCGCTCTTCGCATTCTCGATGATCGCACGGCAGTCGGCGAGCGTTCGCAAGGTGTGGACATGCGGCTGATCGGCACCCGGCATCGGCAGCCGCACCGGCTCGGCGCCGGTCGCGAGCAGCAGACGGTCGTAAGGCACGGACTTGCCGTCGGCGAGCACGACCTGGCCGGCCCTGACATCGATCGCGGTGACGTTGGCCGCGAGCTGGAGGTTGATGGCGAAGTCTGCATAAAAACTGTCCGGCCGCAGCGGCACCCAGTCTTCCGGCGCATTGCCGGCGAGATAATCCTTGGACAGGTTCGGCCGGTCGACCGGCGCCGCCGTATCGTTGCTCAACATGGTGATCTGGCCACCATAGTCCTCGCGCCGCAGCATCTCCGCCGCCGCAAAGCCGGCCGCGCCGCCGCCGACAATCACGATCCGGCGCGGCGCATCGGCCGGCGCCGTCTTTGCCGCCTTCGGCTGATCCAGTTTCCGTCGGACAAAGATACCGCCGCTCTCCTGCTCCACCATCCAGACTGAAAGCGGCGACAGCGCCGGCGCGCGGATCGCCTCACCGGTGCGCAAATCGAAGCAGGCGTGATGCCAGGGGCAGCGCACGCTCGCGCCCACCACGAGCCCATCGGCGAGCGGCCCGTGATAATGGCTGCAATGCGCGTCGATCGCGAAAAACTCCGACCCCGCGCGCACCAGCAGCACGTCCTCCTTGCCGACATGGCCGAGCAGCATGTCGTTCTTGAAGTCGGCCGCGGCAACGCCCAGCGCGAGATCGGGGCCAGCGGGCGGACTTTGGTCTTCGGCCATGTTGGTGTCCTCCTCCGCTGTAGATGATTATTTCACCGGGAAGTTCCCGCCGAACACCAAAGCGCGCCGGCGCGATCGGTTCCTGACCAATCGAACCCGTGCTGCCGACCATTATTCCGACGTCAAATGCGGGCAATCGCAGCGTCAGGCGCCTTCGTCATCGGTAAAAATATCCCCGATGTCCTGTCGTCCGTCGAGTACCCGGACGATCTCCGGCCGGTCCGCCCTGAGGCGATAAAACACGACATGGGGCGTCGCGGCGAGCGAGCGCATACCCGCTCGGATTTCATCCCGTGATCGCCCCGCCAACGGAAAATCTCGATTGCCGCAACCGCATTCGCGATTTCGCGCATCACCTTGTCCGCGGTCGCGTGACCCGCGACGCCCGCATAATAGTCCCAAAGATGATCGATATCGCCGAGGGCTTCCGGCGACCAGAGAGCCGGCAGCTTATCCGCCGCCATGTCCCGAGTTCTTCCGGCGCAGGAAATCGTCCATGTTCAGGGGACGGCCCTCGCCCGCGTCCAGCGAGCGGATGCCCTTGTCGATCTCGGCGCGCAGCGCATTGAGTTTCTCGACATGAGAAAGCAGCTTGTGGCCGATCTGCTCCTGATCTGCGTCAGGCAACCGGGCGATCTCCGCAATGGCTTGTTCAAGCGTTCTAACCATTGACCTAGCCTAACACATTCCATCACCCTGGGCCGGAAAAAATTTGGAGCGCGCATCGATTCTGCCGCGCAGCCCTAGCCGTGCTTCAGTCCGATCGACTCGATGATTGGTGCCAGACGCGCCAGATCGTCCGTCACCAATTGCGCAAATCTGTCCGGGCTCGAATGGGTGTCCGGCTCCATGCCCTGGGAACGGTAGATGTCCTGGAGCGCGGGATCGGCCATGGCCTTGCGGGTTGCCTCGGCGATCCGATCGACGATCGCGTCTTCGGTCGCCTTTGGCGCAAACAGGCCGAACCATCCCTCATATCTGAGATCGGTCATGCCCGATTCGACCGTGGTCGGAATCTCGGGCGCGGCACTCACACGCTTCTCGCTCGTCACGGCAATTATTCGCAGCTTCCCGGCCTGATGCAATTGCAGCAATTGACTGGACATGACGGCGATCATCAGCAGGATCTGGCCGCCAATCAGGTCATTGGTCGCCGCCGCGATGCCCCGATAGGGAATGTGCACGATGTCGGGGATGCCGGACTGCTGCTTGAACATTTCGCCGACAAGATGATTGCCGGTGCCGGCTCCCGGCGTTCCGTAGGAGAGCCGCCCGGGATTGGCCTTGCCGTAGGCGATCAACACCCGCATGTCGTGGACCGGCAGCGAGGGATGAACCACAAATGCAAGAGCACTCGTGATCAGGCGATAGATGGCCCGAAAATCGCCGACGGCGTCATAGGGCGGATATACCGAGGACAGCGGGATGATGGCATGGGTGCTGACGTTGCCGAGCACGAGCGAGTATCCGTCGGGCGCCTCGCGCGCGACGACCGAACAACCGAGCGCGCCGCCGGCACCACTCATGTTCTCGATGTAAGTGGTCCCAAGCAGCGAACCCATTCTTTCCGCCCAGGGCCGGCCGATCTCGTCTCCCGATCCACCGGCCGTATAGGGGATCACCAGCCGGATCGGGCGTGTCGGGTAATTTTCGCTTCTCGCGCCGCGCGGTGTGGCGACAAGCGTGGCGGCACTCGCCACCGCTTGAAGCACACGTCGACGTGAAATCAGCAACGGGTGGCTTGGAGCGGGCGAAGGGAATCGAACCCTCGTATGCAGCTTGGGAAGCTGCCGTTCTACCATTGAACTACGCCCGCGTACTTATTCAATAAAATCAGGTACTTCTCACACTTTTTGGCCCGATTTTCGTCTCGCATCGTTGTGTCATCGTGATGTCGGCTGAATACCCAGCTCGCGTTTTATAGAGCACGCCCGCGCCGTGTTCAAACCGTTTGCAGACCGTCGGCGGGGTTGCAGCTGAGGATGCCTGTGAATCGGCGCCACGGAATGACCCCGCTCAGATCGATGATGTCATTGGTTTAACGTGCCCATCGGTGTGAGGACCCCACACGATGACGTAATTGCGGTCGGCGTCCCGCGGCACAAAGGTCCGCTATCTTCAAGCCTTCACGCAATCTCACGAATCGGAGGGGTTATGAAGCAATATGTCGGTCTCGACGTCTCGCAAAAGGAAACATCGGTGTGCGTGGTCAACGAGGTAGGTCAGGTCTTGTTCGAGGGAAAAGCCAAGTCGGATCCGGGGGCGCTCGCCGCGCTGCTTCGCAAGCGAGCACCGCACGCGGAGCGTATCGGTTTTGAGACCGGGGCGATGGCAAGCTGGCTATGGCATGAACTGCGTAGGGTCGATCTTCCGGTGGTCTGCATCGACGCTCGGCATGCGCACGCGGCTTTGTCGGTGCGCATGAACAAGAGCGATCAGAATGACGCTCGGGGCCTGGCCGAACTGGTGCGGGTCGGTTGGTATCGAGAGGTAAAGGTCAAGAGCGAGGAAAGTCAGAAAATCCGCGCGATACTCGTCGCGCGATCCCGGCTTGTGGCCATTCGCCGGGATATCGAGAACCAAGTCCGCAGCCTGATCAAGGAATATGGGTTACTGTTCCCGCGCGCGATCGGCAAACAGTTCCGCAACCAGGTCAGCGAGCTGTTGGGCGAGGATCATCAACTCCTCGGCGTGATCGCGCCGCTCTTGTCGATCCATGAGCATATCTGCGAGCAGCAGAGCAAGTTCGACGACGAAGTCCGCCGGTTGGCCAAGTCAGACGAGACCGTACGTCGCCTGATGACGGTTCCTGGTGTCGGCGTGGTGACGGCCTTAACCTTCCGCCATACAATCGATGACCCGTCGCGTTTCCGATCAGCCTCGACAGTCGGCGCCTATCTGGGCCTTACCCCTCGGCGCAACCAATCTGGCGAAACTGACACCAGTGGCAAGATATCGCGATGGGGCGACCGGCTTCTCCGAAGCTACCTGTTCGAAGCGGCGACCGTTCTGCTTTATCGGACGAAGAAATGGTCTTCTCTTAAGGCCTGGGGAATGAAGCTCGCGAAGCGAATCGGCGCGAAGAAAGCGAAGGTCGCCATTGCGCGGAAGATCGCCGTGATTCTCCACTGCATCTGGGTCGACGGTACGTCGTTCGACTGGGGCCAGGCGAAGCCGGCCTGATAGCATCTCATAAGTTCCTGGTCCGGTCCGCCGGGCTGGCGATGTCCCGCTGGGACGGTGGTCGTGGTGACCTCGGTGAATCGGCTGGTGACGGCTTGTCCGTACTCCGCCCCGCACGTTGAGGCACCCGATCCGGACATCATCGTGAGGCGCTTTCGCGACCTCGGAAAGGACCATGACCCCAGCGATGCATCAGCAGGCCAGGTCGATCCAATGCCCGGCTAACAATCGTATGTCAGCCGCGCTCGCCCCGTCTCCGCAATCCCGACCAGCTCCAACGGGGCAAGCGCTACCGCCGTGCCGGGTGAAGAGCAAGGAAAGTAAGGAAGTGGCTTGACAACAAACCGCAATTAAAGGGCCGATTCACAGGAATACCTCAACATGCAACCTGCGGCACAGCATTGTGACTGCGACAATTTGCCAGCGCCGGGGATATAGTCCTTCGCTATTCTCAACGCGGCCAGCGAACCTCTCGTTTCTCTGCTATGTCGGCGGAGGGGAATATGAGCGACCGAGCGGACAGCTCCAAGCCGGCAAATAAGCATCACTGGCTTTGGCAGGCGACTGGCGGCCCGCAGCTGTACCTGCTGCTGTGCGAGGGCGCGCGGGTGACTTTGCGCTCCCAGCAAACTCGAGCGATGAACTTGGCGTGGGCGCTGCGTGAGACCCTGCAGAAGACGTCAACTCGTGTCGCGGTCATTGGCGGCGGTGGCGCCGGCATCACTTTCGCTGCTGCCGCTGCTCGTCTCGGCGCAACTGTCACGCTTTATGAATCCCATCGAACTCATGCACCTGCAGCAGGGCAGCTGGCATCGCCCGCTGCATCCGGAGATTTACACCTGGCCGGCTGACACTGCGTTTCGGCCCGTCTCTCATTTACCGTTGTTGGGTTGGACCACAGGCACGGCACACGACGTGGCGACGGAAATCGTGGCCAAGTTTCGGTCCCTCGCATACGAACTAGGCCCGGATCGATTGATGATCGAAGAAGGCGTGCGGGTGACGCTGGATCGGGTCGGGTGCGTTCACGCTACGCCTCAGGCCGACGGCAAACGCTTCGACCTCGTCGTCATTGCCACCGGGTTCGGCGTCGAGTCCGGTCCGCCGGGCGCTGCGCTCAACTCTTACTGGCGTTCCGATGCGCTAGACCAGCCCTTCCTGGACGCGTCGCGCAATCGGGTCGTAATTTCAGGTAGTGGTGATGGCGGTCTCATCGAGCTGTTGCGCGTGTGCGTGCAGGAAACCGATCAGGCGGCGTTTCTCGATTTGGTTCTTTCAGCGACGCTCGATGTTGATCTGCTCCGTGAAGTGAGGAAGTTCAACTCAGCTGAATTCAAACCTGGTCGCGGTGCTGAAGTTCAGGAGGGCTATAAGAGATTGACCACCCAGCGTTTTAGATCTCTGGAACTTATCGACGAATTCCTGTCACAGCACCAGCGGCCTGGTGTAGAGATCGAGTGGCTGTACACTACGGTACACCCGTTCGACAGCCCTTCGCTGCCGATCAACCGCTTCCTCGTGTCGCGATTATTGCCACCGCACGCGAAATTTAACATCCAACAGACCCAGGTTCTGGAAAAGCCGCCGCCCGCCGTCTCCACGCGAAAGGGCGGCAAGGTCCACATCAAATATCAAGCTCACAAACCCATTTGTTGCGATTACGCTGCGTTCCGTTGGGGCACACAGAAAGAACACAAGGTGGGACAGTTCAAGACGCCTCGTCCGATACTGCGCAGCGTGAGCAGCATCTTCGAAGATCCGACCAAGGAGCAGGTGAGCATCCTCGTCGCATTTCTCGGCCGGAGTTCGCAGGAGCACTCGTGGTGCAACCAGCCGATGGGGTGGCCTGACGATCCTAAGTTCTTCAAGCCACCAAAGGTGCAAGAGCCACCACCATTTCCGAGGCTTCTGGCCGAGTTCGTGATGGCCTTCGATTCCCCCGATCAAGCAGTGCGGCGCCGGCCCATCGTGTTCCGAATTCGGACCTGGATCGTTGGTTTAGCACCAAGGGTGTCGGTACGCTACGACCTGCACCCTGAGACCCACAAACCGGTCACGCGGATCGGCATTGGCAAATTTCACCGCCAATGGATCAATACACGCAACGATTACTCAATCCGCGTGCGCACCGCAAATGGCTTCGAATGGACCGTCTGCTCGGTACTTCAGGCGTTGCGTGCACGTTACGACCTCAACCCCGAGCAGGAGCAAGACAGCGGCGCCTCCCCTCAGTCCCGCGGCCCGATGCCGTATCGGAAAAAGCGCGATGCCAAATTCCTCAATGCCGGCACAATGGACGTAAAGATGGCACTCGAGATTTTGACCAAGCAGACAGGGCTGGCGACGGTCTAGGTACATTACCGGCTATTGAATACACCGTCCGCACAGCCGGACTCAGCCACGATCAGAATTTTGCCGGGTCGCCAGCTCTCCTTAAGGCGTTCGGGAAAGTGGAAGCCGGAGGACGGCTAGACGGTCAACGCGTTCGTGTCGATCTGGCAGCTAACGGAGGTTATGTTCTAGTCGAAGCCAGCGATCCCACGGTCATCGTCGCATTCGTCTCAAATACACCTTCTGGAACGACGCCAATGGTGTTCCAGCGGTCGATATCGGCGAGTCGGTACCAATCAATTCGACTTCAGAGTGCGTCGAAAGGCTAAGCGAATGGCCTTCAGGCCAGTTCATAGGATTGAATTAGAGAGGCCGTCGCGAGGCGGCTTCATGTCTTTTCATGTTGAGGGTTTCGGATGCCGGCCAGCGACAGCGGCGCGACATACACCAGTGGCCGGCGTCCGAAAGCCGCCAAGGAAGGAACCCGCGGGGGATGGGGCGCGGAGAATGCCGCGCACTCCGCTATGGGGATTTGGCTGATGCGGAAGGTGCGAGCGCGGGAGTGCCGTGTGCTTCGAGGTGGCTGGCAGGGAGCGATAGCTCGGGTTTATGATTGAGACTATTGTTGAGTGTGTCGGTTGCAGGGATGCGTAGCTGTCGGGACGGCGCATTTGCGCGAGCGTGGTCGGCGCCGGTCAGCAACCGACGCTGGGCAAGGTTGTGAGTGTGTCGTTTCAGTGTGATCAAGATGTATCGATCCTGACGGCGATGGTTGGACCGGTCGGCCGGTGATGCGGTGTCGAGCCGCGCTTGAAGGTCTCGATGATGTTCATGCGCCCGCCGCAACACGGGCACGGGTGGATCGCCTGGTCGGTTGCCGCGGCAGCATCGGGAAGCTGCTGCTGGTGCACGGTTTGCACAGGTGCCACCGCAGCAATCAGCTGACGCGCCCGCGCGATGGTCTGGGTCTTGGTGCCGCTGGCCAGCAGACCGCAGTGCCTGATGCGGTGGAATCCGCATGGCAGGACGTGGATCAGGAACCGCCTGATGAACTCGTCCGGCTTGAGCGTCATGGTCTTGTAGCGGCCGGGTCCCTCGATCCGGTAGTCCTTGTAGCTGAACGTTACGCCGGTCGCGTTGGCGGCGATGAGGCGGCTGTTGGAGATCGCGACGCGGTGGGTATAGCGGGACAGATAGGCCAGCACCTGCTCCGGCCCGGCGAACGGTCGCTTGCTATAGACGAACCACTTGGTGCGATGCATCGGCGCGAGATAGGCCTTGAACGCGGCGTTGCCGACGAGGTGGGCGTGGTCGCCGAAGAACTGCAGGCGGCCGGCCTCGTGCGCGGCGAGCAGCATCTCCAGCATCAGGCGGCGGAACAGCCGCGACAGCACCTTCACCGGCAGGAGATAGTTTGGACGGCAGCCGATCCAGCGCGTGCCGTCGAGCGATATCCCACCCCCCGGCACGATCATGTGGACGTGTGGATGATGGGTCATCGCGGAGCCCCAGGTGTGGAGTACCGAGGTGAAGCCGATCTTGACGCCGAGGTGCTTGGGATCGGCCGCAATCGTGCGCATTGTCTGCGAGGAAGCCTTGAACAAGAGATCGTAGACGACGGCCTTATTCTGGTAGGCGATGGCGGCAATCCGCCCCGGCAGCGTGAACACGACGTGGAAGTAAGGGACGTCCAGCAGTTCTGACTTGCGCTGCTTCATCCATGCCAGCGCCTGCGAGCTCTGGCACTTGGGGCAATGCCTATTACGGCAGCTGTTATAGGCGATCTGCGTGTACGAGCAGTCCTCGCAGCGCATGACATGGCCGCCGAGAGCCACGGTGCGGCAGCTCTCGATTGCCGACATCACCTTCAACTGGCCGAGGCTGACGTGACCTGCATTGGCTTTACGCCAAGCGGACCCGTGGTCGCGGAAGATATCCGCGATCTCCAGGGCGGGGCGAGCCATGATCGCCGTGGCTTATGCCGGCGGCTTGTTCTCCGGTGTCAGCGGCGTCAGCCGATCCAACGGGCTCATGACCGCGCGGATCACGTTGGTGGCTACCTGCGCGTAGAGCGCGGTCGTATCGACCCTGGCATGTCCGAGCAAAACCTGGATCAAACGCACATCGGTTTTCTCTTCGAGCAGGTGAGTGGCAAAGCTGTGGCGCAATGTGTGAGGCGACACTCGCTTTTTGATCGCCGCCCTATCGGCAGCGGCATGAACGACGCGATTGAATTGCCGCGTCGTCAGCGGCAGCAGCGGATCACGGCCTGGGAACAGCCAGACCGCGGGCCGGGCGATGCGATACCAATCGCGCAGCAACCCCAAGAGCAACGGGGAAAGCATTGCAAAGCGATCCTTGCGCCCCTTGCCCTGCTCGATGCGCAGCAGCATGCGCTCGGAATCGATGTCCGACACCTTCAGCGCCACCACTTCGGAGACCCGCAGTCCGGCGCCATAGGCGGCGCTCAGCGCGGCCTTGTACTTCGGCCCGGGGGCCGCTTCCAGCAGCCGTGCAATCTCCTCCAGGCTCAAGACCACCGGGATCCTGCGCGGTTCCCGCACGAAGGTGAGGTGCCGCGCCATCTCGGGGCGGTCGAGCGTCACGTTGAAAAAGAAGCGCAGCGCTGCAACCGAGCCATTGATGCTCGACGCACCCACGCCGGTCTGCGTCTGATGCAGCTGGAAAAGGCGAAGATCTTCAGGCATGGCCGTATCCGGCGCGCGGCCAAGAAAGGTTGTGAACGTCCTGACGTGCCGGATATAGTCGTTGTGCGTCTTCTCCACGAAGTTGCGCACCGTCATGTCTTCGATCATGCGCCGGCGCAGCGGGCTGATGGGCTTCTCGCTCATTGGGAGCTCCTGTCTTGAGGTTGGAGTGCTTGAACCCCTCGATCCTCAAGACGGAGCGTCCGCCCGTCACCTGCGCTCGTTCAAATAGTTACTGCGGCAGACGTAATTGCCCGACTGCGCCGCCAGCCCCTCCCGCGAGAGCGGGTTCGTTCTATGGTACTTTTCGGACCTCACGCTTCGTCGAATGTCCG
>CAWDJS010000006.1:0-110950 GCA_963802585.1 uncultured Alphaproteobacteria bacterium
TGCCCGCGGTGCGTGCCTGCCAGCGGCCAGCCTTCGCCCGGAATGATCCACTCGATATCTTCGGCAGCCAACGCCAGCAGATCGCGCGCGTTGCTGCTGCCCATGGCTGCAAAGAAATTCTTCACAAGCTGGACATTCTCTTCGGTGCTCATCGTATCTCTCCGCTTTCGCTCGGCGCGAATTCAGATGGCCGAGAAGCCGCCGTCGACGGACAACTCCACCCCATTCACGAAGCTCGAATCGTCTGAAGCAAGAAACAGCGCGGCTGCCGCAATTTCCTCGGGACGACCCATCTTTCCCCGCGGGATCAGGGATTCGAACATCTGCTTCGCTTCCTCGGTGAGAACCTGGTCCTGCATCGGTGTGGCGATCGGCCCTGGGTGCAGCACGTTCACCCGGATATTCCTGCCCTTGAGTTCGTTGAGCCACCCGCGTGCGAATGCGTGCAGCGCCGCCTTGCTCGCCGCATACACGCTGTAACCAGGAAAACCTTTGATCGAAGCGACTGACCCGGTCATGAAGATCGATCCGCCGTCGTTGAACAGCGGCAACGCCTTCTGGACCGTAAACAGCGTGCCACGCGTATTCAGGCCGAAGGTCGCATCGAAATGCTGCTCGGTAATCTCGCCCAGTGGGACGGCTCCGCCCGTGCCAGCGCTCGCGTACAGGATGTCGATCCTGCCCTTTTCCCGCTTGACCGTGTCGAACAGACGGTCGAGGTCGTCGAGATTGGCCGCGTCGCCGCGCACGCCAGTCACGTTCCGGCCGATCAGCTTGACGGCCTCGTCCAGCGCCTCCTGTCTCCGGCCCGTGATGAAAACATAGGCGCCTTCTTCAACGAACCGCTTGGCGCTCGCCAGCGCCATGCCGCTCGATCCACCCGTGATGACGGCAACCTTACCTTCAAGCTTTCCCATGACCGCTTCCTTCGTGTTGTCGGGACAGCATCTGCCTCCGAGAACCTCGAAATGGGTCCGCCGGCGTCAGGCGTTCAGTGCGGAAGCGCGCACATCGGTGGTGCGAAATCGATCCGGCTGGACGACCGATGCCGGCCGCGACGATCGGTGTCCGCTGTTCGGAACAGGGTCGTATCCGGCGAGAAAAGCTATATTAACCGCCCATATTGCCGTACGATGCGCCGTATCGGGCTTTGAAGGCGCACCGCGTGGTGCCGGATTGCACCATGATCGACTGGGATGACGTTCGCTATTTTCTTGCCGTCGCGCGCGGAGGCTCGGTGCGGGCTGCCGCCGAGCGCCTCGGTGTGAACCACGCGACCGTGCTGCGACGCATCGCCCAGCTCGAGGAACGCCTCGGGGTCCACATGTTCGAAAAGCTGCCTTCGGGCTACCGCCTGACGGCTGCGGGCGAGGAGGTCCTCGAGTTCGCGGACCAGATGGAAGCGTCGTCGCACCTGCTGGAGACGCGCGTCTTCGGGCGCGACCAGAGCGTGCGCGGGCTTCTGCGGGTGACGCTGGCGCCGCCCCTCGTGACTCACCTGCTCATGCCGGACTTCGCCGATTTCGCGCGTCTGCATCCGGACATCGAGATGGAAATCCTGTCGTCCGGCGAGCTGGCAAATCTGACCAACCGGGAGGCCGACCTGGCGATCCGCGTCGTCTACGACCGCAAAACCCTCCCGCTCAATCTTCACGGCCTGAAGGGACCGGAGCTGTTCGGCGGCGTCTACATGTCCCGCGATCGACTAGCCGCGTGGCGCGCAGGCGCGCCTGATCCTGTCCGGTGGATCGTCATCAGCATTCATGGAATCCCGGACTGGGCCAGCGAGGGTGAGGTTCGCACCACGGGGGTTCCATTCAGGACCACCGATGCCGAGTCGCAGATCGCTGCCGTACGGCAAGGGCTCGGGTTGACGACACTGCCGTGCTTCGTCGGAGATGCCGACCCCCTGCTGGTGAGGGTGCCGGGCACCGACCTGCACATGTACGGAACGGTTTGGCTCCTCACACAGGGGGAGACACGCAAGACCAAGCGCGTGCGGCTCTTCACAGAGTTCGTATCCCGCAGGCTCACCGCGTACGCGCCGCTTCTCGCGGGACTGTCCTTATCGCGCGACTGACGCGCGGCAGGTCGCCGGCAACGCTTGCAGTGGACAAGCCTGCAAGCGGACATCCTCGGCGTAAGACTTGGGATTTCCGGAGTCGCGGCACCGTTGGCGGCCTCTCAAAGACTCAAGCTCCCATGTGCGCGAAGGCTGTATTCCGCGGTGCTGTCGGCTACAGCCAGCCGGGCACGCCATCGACTTTCATCGTTTCCAGTTCAGGAAGGTCGAACCCGAAGTGCTGTGCGACGAACAGGCGCAATGCCCTGCGGTCGGCCAGGCGAGCGGGTTGAGCCGCGCCATGACGGATGATGCTGGCCTCCCGGTTCATGATATTGACGAGGCCTTCCTTCGTGACGGCGCTGGCGACAAGATTGCGCTTGTAGAAGGAAGTCGGGTGAGAGACGAGGTAGTATTGTATCATCTCGAAATCGACCGGGTACTCCTCCTCCATGGTGGATATCCATCCTCGTGTCTCACCGCCGTTACGGGTCACGCAAAGAACCCAATCGTCGCCTTCGCGGACAAGCCTGTGCGTCGGGGCGCCGATCGGCACCGGAGTGCCGTCAACGGGTATCGGGAGAGAGCAGGAAAAGAGACCGAAGCCGGGATCGACCACGTAAGCGGCGCCGTCAATCGTGACCGAGAGGAACATGTGCGACCGCACGCTCTTGTGACGTGGTGCCAGGAGAACGACGCGGGCCGAGTGCCTGACAGGGGCGAAGCCGATCGCCTGCAGAGCGGCATACATGAGGCTTGCGTGTTCGACGCAGTGTCCGCCGCGACGGGCCGTGACGAGCTTGGCGTGCAGCCCTTCAATATCCAACCTGATGGGACGGCCGAGATGGACGTCGAAGATTTCGAAGGGGATGTTGGCGACGTGGGCCGCGAGGATTCCAGCCAGGGTTTCGTAGGTCGGTGTGCGCGGGCCAGCGTACTCGATACGGGCGAGGTAAGCGTCGAGGTCGAAAGTATTCGTCATCCTGCTGAACATCCTTCTGCGAAAAGATTACTGAACAGCGCGCGAGCGGTTGCGCGGGGACAAGGAAAATAGTTGCGGCGCAAAAAGAGCACGGCGTGCAGCCATGGTCAGTGCACTCCTGAAACCATGGAATATAGCCATTTCGCGTCGATAGCGGGAGTCCATCCGCCGGGCTTTTCGGCCCCAACGCGTCCTCGGGAAGAGTGGCGCTCGACTCCGCTCTCAGCACCTAACGGACATTTGAGCGCGACTTTGCCATTTCCGCTTTCGGGGGCGAAGCGGAAACATCTGGCGGTTAAATTCCAGGAGATTTTATCGGCGCGAGTTGCGCGAAAACAAGCGCAATAGTCGGCGCATTTGTGCATTTCACCGTTACTGCCATGGCAGTGCTGAGCGGCACGTCAGTGATGCGCCGCTGATCCGGGGCACATCTCTGTGGCCCTCGTGGGTCCCGGCTCTGCGGTGCACCGCCTCTATGTTGAAGACGCGCGTGAACGCGCTCTTGATGTTGAAGACGCGCGTGAACGCGTTTTTGCACGCTGCGCCACGTCCGGGACACGAGAGCGCTACAGCGTCACGACGATCTTGCCGAGATGCTTGTTGGCTTCCATGTGCGCGAACGCGGTTCCGATCTCGTCGAACTTGTAGACCTTGTCGATCGGCAATTGCAGCTTGCGCGATTCCACCGCGCCCCAGATGTCTTTCCGGACCTCGTCAAAAATCTCGCGGATCTCGTCGATGCTGCGGGTGCGGAAGGTGACGCCGATATAGGTGATGCGGCGCGCGGCGTGCAGGTCGAAATTGAACTCGGCGCGGGTGCCGCCGAGGCGGCCGACATTGACGATGCGGCCCTTGATTTTGGTGGCGGCGAGATTCTGGTTCATGACCTTGCCGGAAACCTGGTCGACGATCAGGTCGACGCCTTCGCCATTGGTCGCCTTCAGGACCTGGTCGACCCAGCCGGGATCGGAGGAGTTGACCGCGAGGTCAGCGCCGAATTCCTTCAGGCGCCCGCGGCGAATGGCATCCGTCGAGGAGCCTACCACGAGCTTCGCGCCCTTGAGTTTTGCGATCTGCATCGCCATCAGGCCGACGCCGGAGCTGGCGCCCTGGATCATCACGCTCTGGCCCGGCTGCAGGGCGCCTGACGTGACGACGGCGTTGTGCATGGTGGCGAGCGCGACGGGGAGCGTGGCCGCTTCGTCGAAATTCATGTTCGAGGGCGTGCGAAACAGCCGGCCGTGGTCGGCCAGCGTATATTCGGCAAACGCCGCGCCGCCCGAGCCCATGATCTTGTCGCCGACTTTCACGCCCTTCGCATCAGGCCCGAGCCCGGCGACTTCGCCGGCCCATTCCATGCCGAGCACGGTGCCGACGCCGCCGGCCGCGCCATGGGCATGGCCCTTGGTCATGCCGAGGTCGGCGCGGTTCAGCCCGCAGGCATGGACCTTCACCAGCACCTGCGTGCCCTTTGGCGCGGGTTTTGGAACGTCGGTAATCGCTGCGCCGCCGGCGCCGTAGACATAGGCCTTCATGGGATCATTCCTCTTGTTGTTGGCTGCCGTAGGGTGGGTTAGCGAAGCGTAACCCACCATCTTCGTCGCCAAGAAATCGGTGGGTTACGCCTTCCGCCTTCGCTCGTTGAGCTACGGCGGACGTGGTCGGCTAACCCACCCTACAAGCCGCCTCGCTATTCCGCGGCCTGGCGCTTGCCGCCGGACAGCATGGCCTCGAACCGCTCGCGCATGATGGCCTCGGCGTCGCGGATGATGCGCGAGATCAGCTCGGCGCAGGAGGGGATGTCGTGGATCAGGCCCTGCACCTGGCCGGCCGACCAGATGCCTTCATCGGCGTCGCCGGTAGCGTAGACCATCTTGCCGCGGGCGCCGGCGACGAGCTCGCGGATGTCCTCGAATTTTGCGCCTTCCTTCTCCATCGCCACGACCTTGGTCGAGATCGCGTTCTTGGCGACACGCGAGGTGTTGCGCATGGTGCGGAAGATCAGCTCGGTCTCGCGCTCGTCGTTGGCGACGATCTTTTCCTTGATGAGCTGGTGGATCGGGCTTTCCTTGGTCGCCATGAAGCGCGTGCCCATGTTGATGCCCTCGGCGCCGAGTGCGAGCGCGGCGACCAGGCCGCGCCCGTCGGCAAAACCGCCGGAGGCGATCATCGGGATTTTCACCTTGTCGGCGGCGGTCGGGATCAGGATCAGGCCGGGCGTATCGTCCTCGCCGGGGTGGCCGGCGCATTCAAAGCCGTCGATCGAGATCGCATCGACGCCCATACGCTCGGCCGAGAGCGCATGGCGCGCGCTGGTGCATTTGTGCACGACCTTGATACCGTGCTTCTTGAATTCGGTGACATGCTCCTGCGGCTTGTTGCCGGCGGTTTCCACGACCTTGACGCCGCTTTCGATGATGGCCTGGCGGTATTCCGCATAAGGCGGCGGCTTGATCGAGGGCAGGATGGTGAGGTTCACGCCGAACGGCTTGTCGGTCAGGGTCCGGCAGCGCGCGATTTCCTTCGTCAGGTCTTCCGGGGTCGGCTGGGTCAGCGCGGTGATGAAGCCGAGCGCGCCGGCATTGGCGACGGCGGCAACCAGCTCGGCGCGGCCGACCCATTGCATGCCGCCCTGCACGATCGGATGTTCGACGCCGACCAGTTCCGTGAAACGCGTTTTGATCATTCTGCCCTCTGTTTCCTTCAGGCCGCCTCGAGGCGGCTTCATGTTCTGGGGCAGGATGGCGTCACGGCAGGCAAAAGTCTATCCTGCGCGGCAGGCGTTCAGGCAGCGCGCGCATGCAAAAGCGGGGCTTTTGTTTCCGCCGGACGCAATTGGCGCGGGCTCTGAATGGAAGCTCAAAACCCCGTTGCTGGTGGCCGGCAGGGAAGGGCGGTTCAGGCAGCGGTCTGCGCCGCGCCGGTCGCCGCCTCGTCGAAGGCACTCGAGACGTCGCGCATGCTGATGACGCCGGCGAGCGCGAAGTCGTCGATGACGGGAAGGTGGCGGATCTGATGCACGTTCATGAGATGGCGCGCATGCTCCAGCGTATCGGTGGAGGTGCAGGAGACCAGCCGCTGCACGGAGACGAACTGCGACACCTTCATGCCGACGCCGGCCGCGCCGTGCTCGGCTATGGCGCGCACCACGTCGCGCTCGGTGAACATGCCGGCCGCGGTATTGCCCTCGGTGCGGACCACATCCTTCACCACAAGCGCGCTGATATTGCTGGTGCGCATCAATTGCGCGGCAACGCCCACGGTCTCGTTCATCCGAACCGTGACGACGCGGGCCGATGTCTTCTTGCGCAGGATGTCTCCGACTTTCATCGCAACCTCCATTGGGTGATCCGCCAGTATTTCAGGGCGTAAGATTGGTATACATTATGCCAATTGTCAATTCGAGCAACGGCACAACCGGTGAATATAAAGCGGCAATATTACTGACGTTTCCGCCAGGCGTGCGCCTCAGATCATTGCCGTTTGTGGCCGCCGGAAGGCCGATTTGTATCTTGCATGCAAGCGAGACCCTGCTCAGTCGATTTCTCACGAAATCTGATATGCGGAGCTCCGGCGATTAAATCAGCGAGCAGGTACGGTCCGTGAAAGTGCCCGATACCAAGCGAGACTGCGGCGCCTGCACCGCTTGCTGTGACGGCTGGTTGCAGATCGAAGTGCGCGGACATCGGGTTCGTCCGGGCACGCCCTGTCCGTTCCGCGTCGACCACGGCTGTTCGATTTACGAGCAGCGGCCGCAACATCCCTGTCGGGAGTTTGTCTGCGGGTGGCTGGTCGCGTCCAGCCCGCTGCCCGATTGGATGCGCCCGGACAGATCGGACCTGATCATGCTGGCCGCGAACTTCGTGTGGCGCGGCCTGCCGGTCGACGTGATCGTCGCCGCCGGCGAGCGCCCGAAGCAAAAGGCCCTCGACTGGCTGATGAAGTTCAGCACCGAGAAGCGCCGATGCCTGATCTACCAGATCGGCGAGGAGTGGTTCGCTTTCGGCCCTCTGGCCTTCCAGGCGGAGATCTCGGAGCGCATCGCCCGCGGCGAAAAGCCTTGGTCGGACTGACGGATAGCCAATTCGCTGATGAGCGGGCGGATGCGAGTCATGATTGTATCTAGCTAGCGTCTTGTATGCCAGATCAAAAGTTGCAATGAATAAATTATGCAACATAAAAATGCGAAACTGCGACAAAATGCTGCAGTGCAGTAGTATTAATGTACCATTTTTGTGACATGTTACAGGAATTTCATTAACCAGACCGTCCCCTCCTTTCCTTTGGTATTTGGCATACCTTAGGCTCACCTCACCTAGAGTTGAATGCTAGGGTGGGGATGACGCCATGAAAAACAGATTGCTATCGGGCACTGCATGCGCCGCGCTTTGTCTGCTTGCGTTCGGGGGAACAGCACGATCCGCCACGCTCGATGACGTGATGGCGCGACTGGACAAGATTGAAAAAGAGAACGCGGAGCTGAGAGCCAAGGTCAGGGCGATGCAGGCCGGAAAGTCGGCGCCGGTCGCGACTGCACCAGCGCCGGTGACCGATCCAAGCAAGTTCAAGGGCAACCCGGTCCTGCACGCCGGGGTCGCGACGTCGCCACCGCCGCCGCCACCTGTTCCGTCCGGTATGACCATCGGCGGCATCCCGGTGAAAGCCGGTCCGCTCGGACCGATCATCGACAACACCACCGTCACGCTCTACGGATCGATCGATGTGTCGGGGGACATCTTCAATCCATCGGTTTTCGATCAGGGCACGAAACCCGGGATCGCGAGCAACATTTCCAGTTTCGGCATTCGGGTGAGGCACAACCTGGCGCCGTATGGCTGGGACGGCATGGCGGTGGTCGCACAATTGGAGTCCCAGGTCGACATCGCGTCTTACCCCACCGAGCGCGCCGCACTCGGAACGCGCGACAGCTTCTTAGGCGTGGAAAGCCCGTGGGGCTCCATCAAGGCCGGCAAGTCCGACACGCCCTACAAGAAAGCCACCGCCGCGATGGACCCGTTCACGCGAACGCTGGGCGATTACAATTCGATCATGGGCAATACCGGCGGCGACAACCGCGCCGAGTTCGATTGGCGCATGCCTCACGCGGTTTGGTATGAATCGCCGATCTTCAACGGCTTCCAGTTCAGTGCGCTGTTCTCGCCGGGGCAGAATTTTTCCAAGGACAACAGCGACTATGCCTATGGCGACTACTTCCAGTGTAGCGGCTCGTCCGCGCGCGCCAGCGGCAGCAACTTCCCCGGCACCGGCGGTGCCGTTCCCGGCAATATCGGCGGCAATGGTTGCACCGACGGTTCGTACGGCAACGCCTACAGTACGGCTTTGACCTACAAGAACGGTCCGTTCACGGCGATCGCCGCTTACGAGCTTCATGAGAACGTCAATCGTCACGGCGACGACGGGCTCGAGCCGGGTCTGATCGCTCCGGTCTTCCTGGCCGACGGCTCTCAGGTCCTCACCGGGGTCCATAACGAGTGGGCCGCGAAAGTGGGCGGCGGCTATCGCTTCAACGACGGCCTTGGCGACCTCCAGCTGAACGCCTTCTACGAGTGGATCCGGCGTGAAGTGACGGCGATCGAACAGCCGTTCAACGAGCGCTCGCGCGACGCCGTATTCGCCAGCGCCACGCAGAACATCGGCCAGTGGGCGATCAGCGGATCCTATGCTCATGCGTTCAAGAGCCCGGGTAATCCCGCTATGCTGAGTGTCAACGATCCGATTCTGGCGCCGATGGCGACCGTGCAAGCAAACCTGTTCGCAAACGATGCCACCCAATATGCCATCGGGGCCCGCTACTACTTCAACAGCTGGGCGAGCTGGTACGTCGTCGCGTCACAGCTCAGCCAGGGCACGGGCGCGCATTACTGCCTTGGGGCGAGCGGTCACGGCTATCAGGTCTGCTCGCGCGATGCTGCCAACGATACCATTGGCGGCGCGACAATCAGGGCAGCGACCACCGGCATGACCTTCAACTTCTAGCCGGCAACGAAGACGCGTGATGAAGGGGGACTTTCAGTCCCCCTTCTTCATTTCAAGGCATCTGTTCTGCTTGTGCCGTCGAGAACTGCGGTAAAGTCGGCAGGCGCAAGCGTTGCAGGGACCAGCCCTGCAGGGGACAAGCCTCAAGAGGGCAAAGCAATGGATACCCAGCCGCCGCCAGCCATCGTGCAGATTCAGCAGTCCGAAGTTCCGCCAAGCGCACCGGTCGAACCGACCCCGACCGAGGTCAATGTATCGAAATACATTCCTGAATCGGCCGTTGCGGTCACGATGATCGTCACGCTCACGCCGCCGACCGGCCAGGCGCTGATCTATGCACCCGGCCATGAGAGCGACGGAACGCTGTTCAAGGGGCCGCGCATGATCGAGGAGGTCAAGCTCTTCGGTCCGATCGTTTACGTCAAACTCTATGGCGCGAGCAGCTTCGACATCCGATACACCAACTACCGGCAGCCTTATTGAAGCGAACGGCACCGTGGCCCATTCGACGCCGGAACAGCTGATGCAACAGGCCCTTTCAGCGCATCGCCGGGGAGCTATCGCCGACGCGAAGCGTCTCTATGAAGGGCTGTTGAGCATGGATCCGTCCAATGCGGCAGCCTGCGGCAATCTTGCCATCATCGCGGCCCAGCAGGGCGACCTTGCGGCTGCCGAAAGCCTGATGCGCCAGCACATCAGGCTGCGGCCGAATTATGCCGCGGGCTACAACAACCTTGGAGCGGTGCTCGCGCAGCAGGGCAGGGGCGCGGACGCCATTGCCGCGCACCGGCACGCCATCAAGCTCGATCCGAATTATGCCGAAGCTCATCTTGCGCTGGGCAACGCGCTCAAGCAGCGCCGCGATCTCGACGGGGCGATGCGCTCCTATCTCGCGGCCGCCGGCATCAGGCCCGCTTACGCCGAGGCTCACAACAACATCGGCGTCGTGCTGCAGATGCTGGGCCGCTTCGATGGGGCCGCCTCCGCGTATCGAAAGGCAATCGCGGCGAGGCCCAGCTATGCCGAGGGGCTGTTCAATCTTGGCAGCGTTCTGCATCAGATGCGTGAGTTCGAAGCTGCCGAGGCGGCGTATCGACAGGTCATCGCGATCGATCCGGGCGTTGCCGTCGCACACGGCAATCTCGGTACCGTCTTGAAGGACCAGGGCCGGCTCGACACCGCGCTCGCGGCCTTCGAGCACGCGATCGCCCTGAAGGCGGACTATGCCGAGGCCCATTACAACCGCGGCACCGTTCTCCAGCAACAGGGGCGGCGTGAGGAAGCGCTGGCCGCCTACGGGCAGGCCATCGCGCTTCGGCCCGACGCCATCGATGCCGCCAACAATGCCGGGATCATTCTCCAGGAGCTCGGGCGGCAAACCGACGCGATCGAGCTCTATCGCCGGCTGTGCCGGCCGATACCGGCGCATGCGGATCTCTACAACAATCTGGGCACGGCGCTCCTGGCCGGCGGAAGCCTCGAGGAGGCAAGGCAGGCGTTCGAGCAGGCGCTGGCGTGCCGGCCGGATTTTCCGGAAGCCGCCTGTAATCTCGGAAATGCGCTGCGTGAAATGGGCCGCGTGGCCGAAGCCATGGCGGCGTGGCAATCGGCGCTGCAGCTTCGAGCGGATTACCCCGATGCATTCAGCCAGCTCGTGCATCATCGCGCGCTCGCCTGCCAGTGGGACCATCACCGGGCCGATCAGGAGAAGCTGCTTGGCATGGTGCGCAGCGGCGTTCGCGTTCCGCCGTTCTATCTGTTCGCTACTTCAGCGACAGCGGCCGACCAGTTGCTCGCCGCCCGCCAATGGATGGCACCGATCCAGCCGCCACCCCAGGCGCGCTTTGAACATCGCCGTCAGGTTCAAAAAGAGCGCCTTCGTCTCGGCTATCTCTCGGCCGATTTCCATGAGCACGCCACGTCACAGTTGATGGCGGGGCTGTTCGAACGGCATGACCGCAATCGTTTCGAGGTCATCGCCTACAGCTATGGCCCTGATGACGGCAGCCCGATGCGTGCCCGGCTCGGGGGTGCCTTCGACCAATTCGTGGACGTCGGCCAAATGTCGCATCGCGAGGCTGCGAACCGGATCCACCAGGACAAGATCGATATCCTGATCGATCTGAAGGGTTATACCCACGGGTCCCGCCCCATGATTCCGGCGTTCCGTCCGGCGCCCGTGCAGGTCAGCTATCTCGGCTTTCCCTCGACCATGGGCGCTGATTTCATCGACTACATTCTGGTCGACCGCTTTGTCGTGCCTGAAAGCGAGCAGGTCTTCTTTTCCGAGAAGCCGGTCTGGCTGGCGACCTGCTATCAGCCGAATGAGGCCGGGCGCGATGAGATCACGGCCCGAACCTCGCGCGGCGACTGCGGGTTGCCGGAAGCGAGCGTGGTACTGTGCTGCTTCAACAACAGCTACAAGCTCTCGCCGGCGATGTTTGATATCTGGATGCGGCTGCTCAAGGAGACGCCGGGGAGCGTCTTGTGGCTGCTCGCAACCAGCGAGCCGGCAGAGAACAATCTGCGCAAGGAGGCGCTCGCGCGCGGCGTCGATCCGAGCCGGCTGGTTTTCGCACCGCGCGTTTCTTCCGCCGCGCATATCGAGCGTCATCGCCACGCCGACCTGTTCCTCGACACCCTGCCATGCAATGCGCACACCACGGCCAGCGATGCGCTGCGGGGAGGATTGCCGGTCCTGACCGCCAGCGGCAACACGTTTGCGGGACGTGTGGCCGGCAGCCTGCTGAAGGCGATCGGCATGCCGGAACTGGTGACCACCTCGCTCGAGGACTATGAGCAGATGGCGCTGGCGTTGATCCGTGCGCCGGAGCGCCTGCGGGCCATGCGTCTGAAAATTGAACAGAAACGCGATGTCAATTCATTGTTCGATCTGCCAAAATTGACCCAGTCGATCGAGCGCGCCTATCAACGGATGTGGCAGTGCCGGCTCGCCGGCGAAGCGCCACAGGCGTTCGCGATCGAGAACGGATAGAGGACGGAGCCATGCTGATGCGATTCATGCTCTTGCTCGCAGCCTTGCTGACTGTCGGTACCGATGTCGCGTCGGCGAAGTCGCGTCACGGGCAAGGGCGTCAGGTGCACGCCACCGTCGCCGAGCCATCGCCGGCGCCGTATTCCGGCCCGACACTGGTGCTGCATCCCGCTTCCAACATTGCATGCAACACCCCGTACCGGGCGACGCGCGCGCTGCCTTGCGACCAGCCGGTCTGGGTCTATGGCCGCCCCTGCGAGATCGACCTCGGGCTTGGGCGCTACCGATCCTGCGATTGAAATCCACGGGCATATCGTCATGACATCCGGGCGCGACAGCGAGCAAATGCTGGCGGCCGCGGTCGCCCATCTGCGCGCCGGCCGCCTGCTCGAAGCCGAGACAATGGCCCGTTCGCTATGTGAACGTGCGCCGAACCATGCGCCTGCATTTCATCTGGCGGGTGTTCTGGCGCATCGGCTGAAGCGAAACGATGCAGCCGCGCTGCTCGGCCGTGCCGTGGCGATCGATCCGCGCATCGCGGAAGTCCACAACGACCGAGGCGCCATCCTGGCTGCCAATGGATCCCTGGAGGAGGCGTTGGCCAGTTTCGAACGCGCCGTCGAACTCAAGCCCGGCTATGTCGAGGCGCGCAACAATCTCGGGCGTGCGCTGGGTTCGTCCGGACGGTTTGGCGAGGCGGCCGTGCAGTTTGAACAGGTCTTGAACGCCGCGCCTGGCTCGCCGCTGGCGCATTTCAATCTTGCCGCCGCGCTTGAACGGACGACGGAGGTTGCGCGCGCGGAAGAGCATTATCGAAAGGCGGCTGCGCTTCGGCCGGATTTCCCCGACGCCCATCTCGGGCTCGCTGCGCTGCTGCAACGCTCGGGGCGATTGCCGGAAGCGCTCGCCGCAGCGGAGCGTGCGGCAGCCGCCGCCCCGCGCGATGCCGGCGTCCGCAACAATCTCGGCAACGTCCTGCGCGCCCTGGATCGGCGCGCGGAAGCCATCAGGCAATACGAGGCCGCGCTCCAGATCGATCCGGCTTCATTTGCAGCGCATTACAATCTCGGCATGGCGCTGCGCGGTGAAACCAGGATCGCGCAGGCGAGGGAGCATTTTGCGCAGGCCGTGGCGCTGAAGCCGGATTTCCTGGAAGCCGAATTCGCGCAATGCATGGCCGAATTGCCGGCGCTCTCCGCTTCTGCCGCCGAGATCGACGAGCGGCGCGCGGCCTATGCCAGCCAGCTTGCGACATTCAAGGCAAAGCTCGAGCATGCGAGTGTCCCGGCAACATTCATCGACGCCGTCGGCGCGCATCAGCCTTTTTATCTGCCGTACCAGGGCCGTAACGATCGGGAGCTGCAATCGCAATACGGAGAAGCGGTTTGCAAGCTTATGGCTGCCCGGTACGAGGTGCCTGCGCTGCCGGCGTCGCCCGCGGCGCACGAGCCGATCCGGCTCGGCATCGTCAGTGGTTTTTTCCGCCACCACTCCAACTGGAAGATTCCGATCAAGGGTTGGCTGACGAGGTTAGGCCGGGATCGGTTTCGTGTGTTCGGCTATCACACCGGCGTTGAGCGCGACAGCGAAACCGAGGCGGCGGCCGTCTTGTGCGAGCGTTTCGTGCAGGGCGCCCGTCCACTCGAGGCCTGGCGAGACGCGATCACCGGCGACGCGCCGCATGTCCTGCTGTTTCCCGAAATCGGCATGGACAAGGTGTCGGCGCAGCTCGCGGCCATGCGACTTGCCCCGGTTCAATGCACGTCCTGGGGGCATCCCGTCACCAGCGGATTTCCGACCATCGACTATTTTCTCTCCAGCGATCTGATGGAGCCGCCGGAGGCCGACGCGCATTATTCGGAAAGACTGGTTCGATTGCCCAATCTTTCCATCCACTACGAGCCGATTGACGTTGCGCCGGCCCAGATTGCTCGAGCCGAGCTTGGGCTGCGGGCCGATGCGGTAGTCTATTGGTGCGCGCAATCGCTGCCCAAATACCTGCCGCAGTTTGATGAGGTTTTCGCACGCGTCGCAGCCGCAGTACCGAACAGCCAGTTCGCCTTCATCGAATTTGGTGGGGGCAGGGATATCACCGAGCTGTTCAAGGCTCGCCTCGCGCGCGCCTTTCATGCGTTGGCCCTTGACGCCACTGACCATTGCGTGTTCCTGCCGCGGCTTGCGCCCGATCGTTTCGCGGCCGCGATGGGAACGTCCGACGTCGTGCTTGATAGCATCGGCTGGTCTGGCTGCAACTCGATCCTGGAAAGTCTCGTGCATGATCTGCCGATCGTGGCGTTTGAAGGCGACTTGATGCGCGGCCGGCATGCGGCGGCGATTTTGAACATGATGCAACAACGCGAGACCATCGCGCGGAACGTCGATGAATATGTGTCGATCGCCTCTCGTCTTGGCCGTGATGAGGCTGTGCGACGGGATTTCTCGGCGCGAATTGCCGCGAACAAGTACCGCGTCTATTGCGACCTCGACTGCATTGCAGGCCTGGAAGGGTTCCTCGACCGGGCCGTTCGAGGGATTTGAGCGAACCGCAAATGCAAAGGGGCGCAGCCTGCGGCTCGCGCCCCTCGATCCGGAAGTGTGGCCTGATCAGGCGGTCTTGATGTCGTGCGCCTTCGCTTCAGCCGCAACGTTCTCGTGGCCGAGGATGAAGGCGCGCCGCAGCGGCTTGATGACGAAGATCGCCATCAGCGCGGCGGTGGCATTGAGCGCGACCGCAATCACGAACACGGCCTGCCAGCCATATTTGGCCGACACCAGGCTTGCGAGCGGCACCAGCAGCGACGCCGTGCCCTTTGCGGTGTAGAGCATGCCGTTATTGGTGGTGGCGAATTTCGCGCCGAAGGTGTCGCCACTGGTTGCGGGGAACAGGCTGTAGATTTCGCCGAACACGCCGAAATAGACCGCACTTGCCAGCACGAACACGATCGGAATGTGGCCGTAGGTCGACAGCGTCAGCAGCATCAATGCCGCCGTGCCGAACGCGATGAACATGGTGTTCTCGCGACCGATATTGTCGGAGATGAAGCCGAACAGCGGCCGGCCAAAGCCGTCAAAGATGCGATCGAGGCCAATGGCCATGGTGAGTGCCGCCATCTGGAAGCCGGCGAGACTCACCGGCTCATTGGCGATCTTGAAGTCGTGGGCGATCGGCGCGATCTGCGCCGCCGCCATCAGGCCGCCGGAAGCGACCATCACGAACACAAGATACATGAGCCAGAAGATCGGCGTGCGCAGCACCTGCGGCGGGGTGAAGTCGACCTTGGTCTGCGGCAGGTTGAGCTGTTTCTTCTTGACCGGCATCGCCACGCTCGGCGGGCGCAGGAAGAAGGCGAGGATGAACACGATCAGCCCTTGCCCGATGCCGAAGGTTAAGAACGCGCTCTGATAGCCGGTCGAGGCGATCATGTTGGCGATCGGAACCACGGTGAGGGCCGCGCCCGCGCCAAAGCCGGCGGCGGTGCAGCCGGCAGCCAGGCCGCGGCGATCGGGAAACCATTTCAGCGCATTGCCGACACAGGTGCCGTACACCGCGCCGGCGCCAATGCCGCCGATGATGGCGCCGGCATAGAGCATCACCAGTGAGTCGGCGTAGGAATTGAGTATCCAGGCGAGCGCGATCATGACGCCGCCAAACGCGATCACGATGCGGGGGCCATACTTATCAACGAACCAGGCTTCGACCGGCACAAGCCAGGTCTCGGTCACCACAAAGAGCGTGAAGGCGAGCTGGATCGCCGCGCGGCCCCAGTGGTATTTGGCATCGATCGGATCGACGAACAGCGTCCAGCCATATTGCAGGTTCGCGATCATCGCCATGCAGACGATGCCCATCACAAGCTGTATCCAGCGGGCACCGCTGGAAGTTATTTCGGCTGGCGCAGCCTCGTTTGAACTGGAAACCATGGAGATCCTCCCAAGCGGCGCTTTTTTAAACGTTGCGTGACCTGGTGTCGCAAACTTGTGACGTAAGGTCGCTAGCGTCGTCTCGGAAGGTTGGTATATTATATTCCAACATGCAAGCCGCTTCTTCTGATGCGCCGCAGCATCCCATCTAGGCATTTCGAATAAGCGGCGCGCGTCGGGTGGGTTCCTGATCGCCCAAAATAGCTGCTTGCGCCCCCGAAGACTTCGGGAGCGCGTCCGTTTTACCTTTAGAACTTCTCTGAGGACGACAGAAGCGCTATGCGGCCGCTTCCGCGACCACGACTTGGCGCCAGGGTTTCAGGACGACGATCGCAAGCAGCGACGCCAGAATGTTGGCGCCGGCCGCGATGATGAAGACGTTGTCCCAATGGCCTGATGACTGCTGCACATAATTTGCGATCGGAACCAGCAGCGCGGCCGTGCCCTTCGCGGTGTAGAGCAGCCCCGCATTGGTGGTCGCGAATTTCGCACCGAAGGTGTCGGTGCAGGTCGAGGGGAACAGCGAGTAAATCTCGCCCCAGGCAAAGAACACCAGGCCCGACAGGATCACGAACCAGACCGGATCGTGGCCGAGCATGTACAGCGCCCAGATGCCGATGCCCTCGAGGCCGAAGGCGATGAACATGGTGTTCTCACGGCCGATCATGTCGGAGATCCAGCCGAAGAACGGGCGCGTGAGGCCGTTGAGGATGCGGTCGATGGTGGCCGCGAACGTCACCGCCGTCATGGTCATGCCGACCAGCGTCACCGGGATGCTGTCGACCTTCCAGTCGACCGCGATCGGCTTCAGGTTGGCCGTCACCATCAAGCCGCCGGCGCCGACGATCACGAACATGAAGTACATCAGCCAGAAGATCGGCTGGCGCATCACTTCGGTCGGCTGATAGTTGCGCCGGGTCTGGATCACGTTGAGGTTCTGGACGGCTACAGGGACCTGTCCCGGTTTCGGTGCGAACAGGAAGAAGGCGAGGATCACGATGATGATGCCCTGTCCGAGGCCGAAGTAGAGAAATGTCGTCTGGAATCCGGAGTCCCGGATCATGGCCTGGATCGGCGCCACCGTGAGCGCGGAGCCGGCGCCAAATCCAGCCGCGGTGATGCCGGCCGCAAGACCGCGCTTGTCCGGAAACCATTTCAGCGCATTGCCGACGCAGGTGCCGTAGACGCCGCCGGCGCCGATGCCGGCAATGATCATGCCGAGGTAATAGCCGTTGAGCGATGTCGCCTTGGCGTTGACCGCCCATCCGATCGCGCAAAGAATGCCGCCGACGAGAACGACGAGGCGCGGACCGTATTTGTCGACGAACCAGCCTTCGACCGGCACCAGCCAGGTCTCGAACAGAACGAACAGCGTGAATGCCCACTGGATCGAGGCGCGGTCCCAACCAAAATTCTTCTGGATGTCGGGCACGAAGAACGTCCAGCCATATTGATAGTTCGCGATCATCACCATCGCGGCGACGCCGATCGCCAGTTGTGTCCAGCGATAGGTGTCGCTGACGCGCGCGGCAGCGGGAGCCGTCGTCTGCACCATGTCCGTCATTGAGCCTCCCCAAGATACTCCCAAGTGCGCGCTCTTCTGATGATTCTTATGACGCACGCTGCGCGGCATTTTTGTATCCGGTATGCCATCGCTCAAGCGGCACGCCGTCGCAGTGGGCGCAAATGCCGCAGCGACTTTTGTCTGCGACAATTTGCATCGCGCGCGCAAAAGAAAATGGCTCCGAAAAATTCGGAGCCATTTTCTCGAACCCGGTAATCTCCCCGGATGCAGCGGTCTTGCTGTACGCCGGCGGACGATGCCGCGGCTTCTTTCCGATTCCGTATTGCTACGGATCAGAGGCCGAAGCGCGGCGTGTCGCCGTTACGGATTGCAATCTCTGCGTTCGCCATCAGCAGCTGGTCGATGGCGGCGAGGACGCGGCCGAACAGGGTCGTGCGGGGAGAAAGGGCGACGGTGGCAGTCTTGGACATGGTAGCTCTCTGGTTGCCGGGCGGCGGTAGCCGTCCCGTCGTTTCCAGGCTGATTTAATGTATACCAGATGCCAGAACAACGACTTTGTTTGCATAGCAGCATTTTGGCTGGTGCAATGCAGCATGGGAGGGTTCCCACAGCAGAATCGCCCCAGAAAGCGAAAAGGCCGCCGGAAACGGCGGCCTTTGGGTCTTTGTCAGGGGAGATTGGTTACTCCGCAGCCTGCTTGCGCGGCGGGTCGAGCGCGCCGGAGTCGTGGATTTCGGCGACCTGGTGGTCGCTGAAGCCGAGCACCGTGCGCAGGATCTCGTCGGTGTGCTCGCCGAGCAGCGGCGAGCGCTGCACGTCGCTCGGGCTGTCCGACAGCTTGATCGGGTTGCCGACCGAAAAATATTTGCCGCGGGTGGGGTGGTCTACTTCGACCACGGTGCCGGTGGCGCGCAACGACTGATCCTCGATCAATTCCTTCATCGACAGGATCGGACCGCAGGGGATGTCGTCCTTGTTCAGGATGTCCATGGCCTCGAACTTGGTCTTGGTCATGGTCCACTGCTCGATGCGCGCGAATATCTCATTGAGGCGCGACAGCCGGGCAGGGGGTTTGGCGTAATCGGGATGCGTCTTCCAGCCGGGTTCGCCGATCACGTCGCAGATCTTCTCCCACACCGGTGCCTGGGTGATGAAATAGATGTAGGCATTGGGATCGGTCTCCCAGCCCTTGCATTTGAGGATGCGGCCGGGCTGACCGCCGCCGGAATCATTGCCGGCGCGCGGCACCGCGTCGCCGAACGGGATGCCCTCGCCAAACTGGCTGTATTCCTTGAGCGGACCATGGGCGAGACGCTGCTGGTCGCGCAGTTTTACGCGCGCGAGATTCAAGACGCCGTCCTGCATCGCGGCGGTGACCTTTTGGCCCTTGCCGGTTTGGGTGCGCTGATAGAGCGCGGTGACGATGCCGAGCGCGAGATGCAGCCCGGTGCCGCTGTCGCCGATCTGCGCGCCGGTGACGAGCGGCAGGCCGTCGCGGAAGCCGGTGGTCGAAGCGGCGCCGCCGGTGCACTGCGCGACGTTCTCATAGACCTTGCAGTCTTCATAAGGTCCGGGACCAAAGCCCTTGATCGAGGCCACGATCATCTTCGGATTGAGACTCTGGATCTTCTCCCAGGGGAAGCCCATGCGGTCGAGCACGCCGGGACCGAAATTCTCCACCAGCACGTCGCAGCTCTTGATCAGCGCGGTCAGGACCTCCTTGCCCTTCGGGTTCTTGGTGTCGAGCGTGATCGAGCGCTTGTTGTGGTTCAGCATGGTGAAATACAGGCTGTCCACGTTCGGGATATCCTGCAGCTGGCCGCGGGTGATGTCGCCGACGCCGGGGCGCTCGACCTTGATCACGTCGGCGCCGAACCAGGCCAGCAATTGCGTGCAGGTCGGTCCGGACTGGACGTGGGTGAAATCGAGGATGCGAACACCCTTCAGCGCCTTGGTCATTGCTAAAACTCCGTCTCGTATCTGTTTACCGCGCCTGGCCGCGGAAGGGATGAGGTCGAGCCCGCCGCGGCCCGACCGGTTGACTTACTTCTTCTTCAAAACGCTCTGCGGGTTGAGGTTGCCGATGCGGCCGCTCTCCGAGCCCGCCGCCGGATCGATCACCGCGTTGATCAGCGTCGGCTTGCCGGAATCCATCGCGGCGTTGACGGCGCGCTTCAATTCATCCGGCGAGGTCGCGTTGATGCCGATGCCGCCAAAGGCTTCCATCATCTTGTCGTAGCGCGAGCCCTTGACGAACACGGTGGTCGCGGGATCGGCGTTCGCCGAATTGACGTCGGTGCCGCGATAGATGCCGTCATTGTTGAAGATCACGACGCAGACCGGCAGGCCGTAGCGGCAGATGGTTTCCACTTCCATGCCGGAGAAACCGAATGCGCTGTCGCCTTCGACGCAGAGCACCGGCTTGCCGGTTTCGATGGCAGCGGCGATCGCGTAGCCCATGCCGATGCCCATCACGCCCCAGGTGCCGACATCGAGCCGCTTGCGCGGCTGATGCATGTCGATGACGCCGCGCGCCAGATCGAGCGTGTTCGCGCCTTCGTTGACGAGAATGGCGTCCGGACGCTCCTTGATAATGGTGCGGAGCACGCCGAGCGCGCCGTGGTAGTCCATCGGCGAGTTGTTGTTCATCAGCCGTGGCGCCATCTTGGCGACGTTGTCATCGCGCTTGGTCTTCACGGCGTTGAGCCAGTCGGGGGGCGGGGCGGTCCAGCCGCTGCCCATGGCCTCCAGTATTGCATTGACACAGGAGCCGATGTCTCCGACCACGGGAGCTGCGATCTCGACGTTGGAGTCCATTTCCTTGGGCTCGATGTCGACCTGGATGAATTTCTTGGGCTGATCGCCCCAGGTCTTGCCCTTGCCATGCGAGAGCAGCCAGTTGAGGCGCGCGCCGATCAGCATCACCACGTCGGCGTCCTTGAGCACGGTCGAACGTGCCGCGCCCGCGCATTGCGGATGCAGGTCGGGCAGCAAGCCCTTGGCCATGCTCATGGGCAGGAACGGCGCGCCGCTCTTTTCCACGAAATTCTTGATGGCGTCGTCGGCCTGCGCATAGGCGGCGCCCTTGCCGAGAATGATCAACGGGCGCTTTGCGTTCTTCAATACGTCCAGCGCGCGCTTGATCGAGGCGGGGGCGGGGAGCTGCGCCGGCGCGGCATCGATCACCTTCACCAGCGATTTCGCGCCGGCCTCGGCATTCATCACCTGCCCGAACAGTTTGGCCGGCAGGTCCAGATAGACGCCGCCCGGACGGCCCGACACCGCGGCGCGGATGGCGCGCGCCAGACCGATGCCGATATCCTGGGCGTGCAGGACGCGGAACGCCGCCTTGCACAGCGGCTTTGCGATCGCGAGCTGGTCCATCTCTTCATAGTCGCCCTGCTGCAGGTCGACGATCTCGCGCTCGGAGGAGCCCGAGATCAGGATCATCGGGAAGCAGTTGGTGGTGGCGTGCGCCAGCGCATTCAACCCGTTGAGGAAGCCGGGCGCCGACACCGTCAGGCAGACGCCGGGCTTCTTGGTGAGAAAGCCCGCGATCGATGCGGCATAGCCCGCATTCTGCTCGTGGCGGAAGGAAAGCACGCGGATGCCGGCAGCCTGTGCCATGCGGCCGAAATCGGTGATCGGAATGCCCGGCACGCCATAGATCGTGTTCAGGCCATTGAGCTTCAGCGCGTCGATGATGAGGTGGAAGCCGTCCGTCAGTTCCTGTTCGGTGTCCGTCTTGGCAGGTGTGTCCAGCATGGGCTTCTTCTCCCTAATCGTCTTCGATGAGGACGATTTGATCGTCTCTGTTGTAAATATCTTCGGCTAAACCAGTTCCTGGCCGTGCGCCTCGACAAAGGAAGCAAGGCCGAGCGTGTGATCCCGCGCGCGCTTCTCGGCAAGCTCGGTGTTGCGCTCTTCCAGCGCTTCGATGATGGCGAGATGCTCGGGCAGGGAGGCCGCGATGCGCTCGGTGCGCCCGATGGTGAGCTGGCGATAGCCGCGCACGTGCAAAAGGATATCGTTGGTCATGTCGACCAAGACCGGCGATTCCGACAGCGAGATCAGCGCCTGGTGGAAGGCGATGTTGGCCTTCGAATATTCGTCGACGTGATCCTCGGGCAGGCGGTCCTTGAGGTTGAAGTCCTTGAAGAAGTCGCGCAGCGCCGTAATGTCCTTCTTGCGCGCGGTGGTCGTGATCAGCCGCGCCGCCATGCTTTCCAGCGCCGCCCAGGCGCGGATCATGTCGACGATCTCGGCCTTGGTCCGGCGCACCACGATGATGCCGCGGCGCGGCACCGTCTTCACAAAGCCGTCCTGCTCCAGCATCGCGATCGCTTCGCGGATCGGGGTGCGGCTGACGCCGAGACGTTCGGACAGCGCGCGCTCGTCGAGCATCACCGGCTCGGGCGTCGCGTAGATGTCCATCCTGAGGATCGCTTCTTTCAGGGCCTCATAGGCCTTGTTCTTGAAGCTGGTCTCCGGGGCAATTCTTACGATTGCAATATCGGCCTCGGCCATGGGTAGGGATGCCTTGGTTGGTTTCCGAATCGACACGACGATCTCCTTCTTGGGAGATGCCTTTTACCTCAAAATGTGTGGGCTGATTTTTGGCATGCCAGATGCCAGAATGTCAAGCCGCCAGCATTTTCAGCGTTTGGCGCTCAGTGGTTGCTTGACAATTTTGTCGCTGGCATACCAAATGCCATAAAACAGGCCGTCCCCTAGGAGGAAATGATGTCGAATGCAAAAGATGCGGTCCGCAAGGTCTTGGACCAGGTCAAAGCGGACAAACGCACGAGCCTGACGGCACCCGAAGGCAAGATCGTCTGCGACGCCTACGGCATTCCGGTTCCCAAAGAGGACGTCGCCAAATCCGCCGCTGACGCCGCCAAGATCGCAACCGGCATGGGCTTCCCGGTGGTGATGAAGATCGTCTCGCCGGACATTTTGCACAAGACCGAAGCCGGCGGCGTCATTGTCGGCGTGAAAACGTCTGCCGACGCGGAAAAGGCCTACGACACCATCCTCGCCAACGCCAGGAAATATAAAGCCGACGCCAAGATCGAGGGCATCCAGGTGCAGCAGATGCTGGCCGGCGGCACCGAGGTCATCGTCGGCTCGATCACCGACGGCTCCTTCGGCAAGCTGGTGGCCTTCGGCCTCGGCGGCGTGCTGGTGGAAGTGTTGAAGGACGTCACCTTCCGCCTCGCGCCCGCGACCAACGCGGATGCGCTGTCGATGCTCGACGGCATCCAGGCACACGAAATGTTGAAGGGTGTGCGCGGCGGCGACCCGGTCAACCGCGACGCTCTGGCGGATGTGATCGTCAAGGTCTCGCAGCTCGTCAGCGATTTCCCCGAAATCGTCGAGCTCGACCTCAACCCGGTATTCGCCACCAAGAAGGACGCGATCGCCGCCGACGTGCGCATCGTCGTCGACTTCGACTACAAGCCGCGGCCAAAACCGCGCCCGACCGAAGAGATCGTGGCGGCGATGAACCGCATCATGCAGCCGAAAGCGGTTGCCGTGATCGGCGCCTCCGCCGAGGACGGCAAGATCGGCAACTCCGTGATGAAGAACCTCATCAACGGCGGCTACAAGGGCGATATCTATCCGATCCATCCCAAGGCGGCCGATATCCTCGGCCACAAGGCCTACAAGAGCGTCAAGGACGTGGCCGGCGTGATCGACGTCGCTGTGTTCGCGATCCCCGCGAAATTCGTCGCGGCCGCGCTCACCGAATGCGGCGAGAAGAAAATCCCGGGCGCGGTACTGATCCCGTCGGGTTTTGCCGAAGCCGGCCATCCGGAATTGCAGGCCGAGATCGTCGAGATCGGCAAGAAATACGACGTCCGCCTGATGGGGCCGAACATCTACGGCTTCTACTATACGCCCGCCAATCTCTGCGCGACCTTCTGCACCGCCTATGACGTCAAGGGCCATGCGGCGCTGTCGTCGCAGTCGGGCGGCATCGGCATGGCGATCATCGGTTTTTCGCGCTCGGCGAAGATGGGCGTGTCGGCAATTGTTGGCCTCGGCAACAAGTCCGATATCGACGAGGACGATCTGCTCGCCTTCTTCGAGCAGGACCCCAACACCAATCTGATCGCGCAGCACTGCGAAGACCTGAAAGACGGCCGCGCCTTTGCGGAGGCCGCCAAGCGCGTCTCCAAGAAGAAGCCGGTGGTCGTGCTGAAGGCGGGCCGCACCTCTGCGGGTGCGAAGGCCGCTTCCTCGCACACCGGCGCGCTCGCCGGCAATGACAAGATCTATGAGGACGTGTTCAAGCAGTCCGGCGTGATCCGCGCCCGCAGCTTGCGGCAGCTGCTCGAATTCGCCCGCGGCGTGCCGGTGCTGCCGACGCCCACAGGCGAGAACGTGCTGATCATCACCGGCGCCGGCGGCTCCGGCGTGCTGCTCTCGGACTCGGTGGTCGACAACGGGTTGTCGCTGATGGCGATGCCGCCCGATCTCGACGCGGCCTTCCGCAAATTCATCCCGCCGTTCGGTGCGGCCGGCAACCCCGTCGACATCACCGGCGGCGAGCCGCCGATCACCTATGTCAACACCGTCAAGCTCGGCCTGTCGGATGAGCGCATCCATTCGCTGATCCTCGGCTACTGGCACACCATCGTGACGCCGCCGATGGTGTTCGCGCGCAACATGGTCGAGGTGAAGAAGGAGATGGAGGCGAAGGGCTTTGTGAAGCCGATCGTCGCCTCGCTCGCCGGCGACGTCGAGGTCGAGGAAGCCGCCGAATATCTCTACCAGAACGGCATCCCGGCCTATGCCTATTCGACCGAGCTTCCGGTCGAGGTGCTCGCCGCCAAATACAAATGGGCACGCGGCGCGGGGCTGCTCTGAGCGAACGAAGAATGCCGCTCCGGCAAGACCGGGGCGGCGGAACCGACCGGTGCCCTCCGGTTGCCCAAGGCGTAAGCAGCCACACCGGTATATTTGAGCTTGCCCCTGTTGGCGCAGAGCGCAACCATCGCTGGGCTCTCAACGCCCGCGAGGCCTCTCATGACCAAACTCACCCGCTTTGCCGTCGCGCCGCTGCACATGATGACGCGGCGTCTCGCCGATGTGGCCTCAGCGCGCGTCGCGCCCGATCTCGTCATATCAGGCGCGCGGGTGCTCTCGACCTATTCGGAGCGCATTCATCCCGGTCGCGAGGTCTGGATCACCGGCGGGCGCGTCGCGGCGGTGAAGCCGGCGGGTACCCACAAGGCCGTGCGAGGCGGCAGCGCGATTTATGATGCGGCCGGCGGCATCATCGCGCCGGGGCTGGTCGATCCGCATATCCACATCGAGTCTTCGATGGTGACGGCCTGCGCCTATGCGGAGGCCGCACTTCTCAACGGCACCACCACGATCTTCTGCGACAGCCATGAGATCGGCAATGTGATGGATGTCGCCGGGATCGAGGCGATGCTGGAGGACGCGCGCGAGGCGCCGTTGTCGATCTTCCTGACGGTGCCGAGCACCGTCCCGGCGACCTCGGCAGAGCTGGAGACCGCGGGCGGCGATCTCACGCCCGACAAGATCGCCGGCCTGTTCGACCGCTGGCCGGAGGCGGTCGCGCTCGGCGAGAAGATGGATTTCGTGCCGGTGACGATGGGCGACGAGCGCAGCCACGCCATCCTCGCAGCTGCCTTGAAGCGCGGGCGGCCGGTGTCCGGCCATGTCTATGGCCGCGAATTCGTCGCGGCCTATGCGGCGAGCGGCGTCACCGACACGCATGAGGCGATCGATCGCGATATCGCCGACGATCTGCTCGATGCCGGGGTCTGGGTGTTCTTGCGCGGCGGTCCGCCGACCACGCCCTGGCACTCGCTGCCGCAGGCGATCCGCACCATCACCGAGCTTGGCGCGTCCCACAAGCGTACGGCCGTTTGCACCGACGACCGCGATGCCGACGATCTCCTGCTGTTCGGGCTCGACTGGGTGGTGCGCGAGGCGGTGAAGGCAGGAATGTCGCCTGAGCAGGCCTGGTCGATGGGCTCGCTGCATGGCGCCACGCGCTTCGGCATGGACGGCGACATCGGCGGCCTCGGCGGCGGCCGTCGCGCCGATCTCGTGCTGATGGGCGATGATTTGAGGCCGCAATGCACCTGGTATGGCGGCGAGCTGGTAGTCGAGAACGGCAAGATCACGCCCAAACTCGATGCCGCGCTGTCGCAGCGCTATCAATATCCGAAGGCCGCCTATGCGACCGTAAAGCTTCCGGAAAAGCTCAAGCTGACGCCGGCGCTTCCGGCGAAAGCCTGTACCGTCAACGCGATCAAGACCGCGCTGCCGGGCATCACGCTGATCCACGAGAAGGTCGCGATCGAGCCGGCCAAGGACTGGCCGGCGCTGTTTGCGCGCTACGGCCTGTGCTTCGTGACGGTGGTCGAGCGCCACGGCAAGTCGGCCGGCAATGTCGCCTATGGCCTCTTGAAGGATTTCGGCCTGAAGCGCGGCGCGGTGGGCTCGAGCGTCGGGCACGACAGCCACAACATCATCGTCGCTGGAACCAACGAGCCGGACATGCAGGTGGCGATTGCTGCCATCAAGGAAAAACAGGGCGCCGTCTGCGTCGTCGCGGACGGCAAGGTGAGGGCGCTGGTGCCGCTGCCGATCGCGGGCCTGCTCTCCGACAAGCGCGTCACCGAGGTCGCCGAAGAGGTCAAGCTGTTGAAGAAGGAATGGGCGGAGGCCGGCTGCACCATTCCCTATATGGGCTTCAATCTGATTCCGCTGTCGGTCATTCCGGAAATTCGCATCACCGACAAGGGCCTCGTACTCGTGCCGCAGATGGAGCTGGCGCCCCTGTTCGAATGAACGATGCACCGGCGAGCCGCCGGCTGCGATCTGCCTCTCGGGCAAGTGATCCAATTCATAAATTGCCGGCCGCGATGCTGCTACGACCGCTGGCGAACTCCAGCAAGCGGAAGGGGCAGGCCATGGCGACAGCATTCACGTTTGAGGCGGTAGCGGACGACGTTGCAGCGGGCGGCGACGGGGGAATCGGTCTCGCCGTCGACAAGGCCGGCAATCCCAACATTGCATTTCTTCAGCCGGGAAATGGACAGATCGTCGTGGCCCGGCGCAATGGCGGCACCTGGTCTCATGAGAACGCGCAGGGCGCCTTTGTCAGTTTCGAAAGCCGTCCCTGTATCGCGATCGATTCCCAGGGCAATCCTCACCTTGCCTACAAGAACCTGAGCTCCGGCGAGCTCGTGCACACTTTCAAGAGCGGCGCCCAGTGGTCGTCCACGGTCATCCGTACGCGATTGGATCCGCAGCATCTGCCCGGCGGCATCGCCAACGTCGCCCTTGCCCTGCATCCCGGACGAACGGATCCCGCCAGCCGCGATGCCGCCTATTTCGTCTACGTCGATCTGGGATCGGACGGCATCGGCTTTGCGCACACCGGCGCCGGCCGCACGCCGACGACGGTGCAAATGGATCCCAACCACATGACCACGTTCTCCGGCCCCTCCGCGGTCTTTGATCCCTCGGAAAACTTCTTTGTTGCCTATGTCGGCATTTTCGAGACCGGCAGTCCACAGGACTCGATTTCGATCCGAACCGCACATCTCACGGACAACATACAAGGCGCGTTTTCTACGCCTCTCGTGGTCGACGGATCGCGATCCATCAACGTCAGGAGGCCGACATCGATTGCGCGCACCACCGGCAACGCCTGCATTGCCTATTTCGACAGCGCCAGCAAAACGTTGAAAGCAGCCATCAACCTGTCCGGTATTGCCGGCATCGAGCCCATCGCGACCAACATCAACACTTTCGTCACTCCGTCCGCGGCCGCAGCCAGGTTTGGTGATTTTCGCGTCGCCTATGCGGATGTCGATGCGGTCAAGCTGGCGTCGCGCGGCCAGCTCCCGGACTGGACGGTCGAGACCGTGGATGCAGTGAGCGCGGGGCCGGTATCTCTCGCCTATGACAGTTCCGGAACTGCCCACATCGCTTATGTGGCGGGCGGCAAGGTGAAATACGCCAGGCGGTCGGAATGAGGCGCGCTTTCGCGGCGTTGTCGTTCCACCGCGGGAACGATTGCCGCCGGTCTGATTAACATTGCGACAGACGGAACCGGAACCTCATTTGTCCCGAGCGGTTGAAGGTCATCTTCAAACCACCGGAGGAAAGAATGAGGAACCGTCTTGCTGTTTCGTTGGTCGCCGCTTCGCTGCTTGCATCGGGCGCGGCCTTTGCGCAATCCACCACCGAACAGGGCGCCCGCGCTGGCGCGCGCGCTGGCGGCGATGTCGGCGGGCCGATCGGCGCGATGGTCGGCGGCACCGTCGGTGCGGCGGTCGGCGCGGGCCTGGAAATTCCGAACGCGGTGATCACCTCGGTGCAGGGCGAGCGCGCGCCATCGGTCGTGGTGCGGGAGCGCGTGATTGTCGGCGAGCCCCTGCCGGCAGAGGTCGAACTGCGGCCGGTGCCGAACTACACCGAATACCGCTACGCCGTGGTCAATGATCGCCGCGTGATCGTCGAGCCGGGCACGCGCAAGGTGATCAAGATTATCGACTGATGCGGGACAGATGAGCCAACACGCATCCTCGCGGCGATCATCGCCGCGGGGCATCGGGTCAGGTGGTGCGCGGGCTCGAGCGGCGCGCACGCAACCATTCGGCGCCGGTGACAAGCAGGAGGCCGGCGCTGGCTGCCAGCGCATCGACCACAAAATCCTCCAGGCGCGCGTGCCGTCCCGGCACCCAAAGCTGCAGGATTTCCAGCACGCCGATCAGCACGATGGTAACGGCGGCGGTCAGGGGACGATTGCGCCTGTAGGCCAATCCGAATGCAACTCCGACCAAGACGAAGGCAAAAGCGTGCTCGCCATTCTGGCCGAAGTCGGAATGGGGCCGCAATTTGGCTGGGCCAAGGGTTGCAAAGGCGACTGCAGTGGCCAAAAGCCAGGCAAATAGCTTGAGAATGGCGTTCATCCCTACCGCCTAGCACGATTTGCCAAGGAGCGGCAGTGTCGCGGGTTTCAGATCGGCGTGTAGTTAACGGTAAGCTCGGTGACGTTGCTAGAGCGGCTGCCGGACGCCCATACCGTGCATGAAGCGCTCCCTGATTTGGACGGGGTCGCGCCGCGTGGTTCCGGTGCCCGGCTTGTCGTCGATACGCACGCCGATCAGGGTCGGGCCTGACGCAGTCATCGACTGCTCGATCAGCCGCTCGAAATCCTCTTCGTCCGCAGCCCACACGCTATTGGCGATCCCGCTCGCGACCGCGATCGCGACGATATCGGTCATGGCCGCTGCCGGCGTCGGCTGGCTGCCTGTGATCTGGTAGATGCCGTTGTCCATCAACACCATGGTGAGGTTTTTCGGCGCGAGCGTCGCAATGGTCGAGAGCGAGCCGAGCTGCATCAACAGCGAGCCGTCGCCTTCGAGTGCGAAGACGCGGCGCTTCGGCTGCGCCAGCGCGACGCCAAGCGCGATCGGGAAGGCGAGCCCCATGCTGCCCAGCATGTAGAAATTCTGTGGCCGGTGGCCGGCGGCCCACAGGTCGAAATTGGTGTTGCCGATGCCGCCGATCACGGCTTCCTCGTTCTTGAGCTTTGCGATGAGACGCGAAGTGAGAACGAACCGGTTCATCACCTTGGTGTTGCGGGCGGGCGGTTTGGCTGGTGCGTTCATGGCGGCGCTCACTTGTCAAAAACCTTGCCGCCGGTCAGCAGCGGCGACAGGATCAGCGCCACCGGCGATTGCGTGGTGATGGCCTGCTTGATCGAGCGGTCGGCGATGAACTCGAATTCGTCCAGCCGCGTGCAGGTGTGGTGCTCCATCGCGAGCGAATCCAGCACCGGCCGCATGGTGCGGCAGACCAGCGCCTGGCCGTAGTTGAACTCGCCGAGCGTGCCGCGCTCGGACACGAACATGATCAGCGGAATCTGGTAGGGCACGGCGAGCGAGGCCAGCACGTTGGCCAGCGTCGCAAAACCGGAAGTCTGCATCAGCACGGCGCCCTTCATGCCGGCCATCCAGGCGCCGGAGACGATGCCGACGGCTTCCTCCTCGCGCGCGGTCGGGAAGGTGGTGAAGTAGGGATCGGCGTGCAGGTTCTTGATCAGCGTGGTCAGCACGCGATCGGGAACGTAGGGCACCAGCCGGATTTCGTTGCGCTTCAGCGTCTGCTGCACGATGCCGTGCCAGCTCTGAGGCGCCTGCTCCGGAGACGCTTGCGGCGAAGTTTTCTGCTCCGCGACTGCCATCCCGCTCTCCCTTGCTTGCGACCATCGTTGAGGTCAGGCCGTGCGTGCCGAAACTTGACGGAGCGAGCGGGATTGTCAACATGCCCCGGAGGTTAAGTGGTCTGCGCTGCGCGGCATGCGAAGGCATTCGCGGGTATGCAATAAGGGCCAAAAATCGGGAGGAAAACATGGGCAGTCGGTTCTGGGTTGGCACCATCGCGGCGGTAATGCTCGCAAGCGGTGGCGTGGCGTCCGCCCAATCGACTTTCCCGACCAAGCAAGTGCACATTTACGTGCCATACGCGGCCGGCGGCGGCGTCGATATCCTGACGCGCACGCTGGGCGACGTGGTCTCCCGGCAATGGGGTCAGACGGTGGTGGTCGAAAACCGGCCGGGCGCCGGCGGGGTGGTCGCCTCGCAGGCGCTGGTGCAATCGCCGCCCGATGGCTACACGCTCATCATGGTCGCGAGCGGGCATGCCGCCAATCCGTTGCTCTATCCGAAGATGCCCTATGACACCTTCAAGGATTTCACGCCGATCTCGCTGCTCGCGTCGTCGCCGAACATCCTGCTGGTGCGCAAGGACTCCCCGTTCAAGAATCTCGCCGATGTGATCGCGGAAGCGAAGGCAAAACCGGGCAGCCTGTCGATTGCGCATGCGGGGACGGGGACCTCGACCCATCTCGCGGTCGAACTCCTGACGAGCCTCGCCAAGGTCGACCTCAATGCCATTCCCTACAAGGGCGGCGCGCCGGCGATCAACGATCTGCTCGGGGGACAGATTCCGCTGTCGTTCAACAATGGACCCGAATCCGTCGGCCAGCTTCAGGCCGGCACGGTGCGGGCGCTCGCGGTCACCACCGGCAAGCGGGCTGCGTTCCTGCCCGATGTGCCGAGCATGGGCGAAACCGTGCCGGGCTATGACACCGAAGTGTGGTGGGGTCTGCTCGGGCCGGGCGGCATGCCGCGCGACGTCGTCGAGAAGCTCTCGCATGATTTCGTCGCGGCCCTGAATACCGATGCCGTCAAGGAGCGCCTCTCCAAGCTCGGCGCCGAGCCGATCGGCAGCACGCCGCAGGCGTTCGACAAGAAAATCCACGACGATTACGACAAATGGGGGCCGATCATCCACGCCGCCGGCATCAAGGCGGAGTAATGGCTTCAGCTCCGCCCTGCCTGCCGCCGCGCGAGGTGACGCGGCCTAAGGTGCCGCCGCCGCCGAACGCCTGCGATACGCATGCGCATGTGTTCGGTCCGGCGGACCGGTTTGCCTATGCCGACGACCGCAGCTACACGCCGCCCGATGCGCCGCTCGCGAAATATCTGGGCATGCTGGACTCGATCGGCTTTGCGCGCGGTGTGCTGGTGCAGGGCAGTGCGCACGGCCACGACAATGCGGCGATGCTCGATGCGCTGGAACGGCAACCGGACCGGCTGCGTGGCGTTGCGGTGGCCGACGAGAACGTGACGGCGCAAACCTTAGGCGAATGGAACAGGCTCGGCGTCCGCGGGCTTCGCTTCAATCATTTCTTCCGCGGCGGCCAGTTGCATTATCGCGGCGGCGTGCCGCTCTCATCCGCCGAGACGCTCGCGCCCGTCATGAAGGAGCTCGGCTGGCACCTGCAGCTCTGGATCGATGTGAAGGACTTGCCGGACATCGTGCCGGTTCTCAAAAAGATCGGTCTGCCGGTCGTGATCGATCACATGGGCCGCACCGATGCGCGCGCCGGCACGGGCACGCCGGGATTCCAGAGCCTGCTGCGTTGCGTAGGCGAGGGCTGGTGCTGGTCCAAACTTTCCGGCGCGCACCGGCTGAGCCAGCAGGCGCCCGACTATCCCGACGCGCGGCCGTTTCACGAGGCGCTGGTCAAGGCCAATACGGAAGCGCTGGTCTGGGGCGGCGACTGGCCCCATCCGCGTGTCGAGGGCGAGATGCCCGATGCCGGTCACCTGTTTGAACTGTTCCAGCACTGGACGCCGGATCTGGCCACACGCGAGCGCATTCTCGTCGCCAATCCCGCCAAACTCTACGGATTCTAGCGCATGATCCGGAAAAGTATTCAGCGGTTTTCCGAAAAGATCATGCGCAAACAATAAACTAACCGAAAGCCGATCGATGACCGTCAACAGCAAGCGCGTGTTCTACGTCAAATATCTCGCCCACCCGATCTATTCCGAAATCCTCAAAGCCCGTCCCGACGTGCGGCTCGACCGGCTGGAGAACGAGAGCCTTGAAGGCGAGTTCGCGCCGATCCTCTCAGCTGCGCATGCCTACCAGATCGGCGCCGCACGCGACGAGCTGGCGCCGCACTTCCATGTCCATGACGCGTTCCTGCAACGCACGCCAAATCTTCTGATCGTCTCCTCCAACGGCGCGGGTTTTGATCCCGTCGATGTCGAGGCCTGCACCAAAGCGGGCGTGCTGGTCGTCAACCAGTCCGGCGGCAATGCGCACTCGGTCGCCGAACATGCGCTGGGCATGCTGCTCACGCTGTCGAAGCGCATCATCGAGGCCGACCGTGCGCTGCGCCGCGACCGCAACGTCAATCGCAATGCGCTGATCGGCACCGAAGCGCAGGGCAGGACGATCGGCATTGTCGGCATCGGCAATGTCGGCCGCCGCATCGCCGAGCTGTGCAGGGGCCTGCTCGGGATGAACGTGCTGGCCTATGATCCCTATCTCTCGAAATCGGAGATCGCGGAGCGGGGAGCGCAGAAGGTCGAGCTCGACGAGCTCTTGAGCCGCTCTGACTACGTTTCGATCAACTGCCCGCTGACCAAGGAAAGCCGCGGCATGATCGGCGCCAAGCAATTCGCGCTGATGCAGCCGCACGCCTATTTCATCACCACCGCGCGCGGCTTCATCCATGACGAGGACGCGCTGCTGGAAGCGCTGCGCGCCAAGAAGATCGCGGGCGCGGGCCTCGACGTCTGGTCCAAGGAGCCGCCGCCGGCGGAGCATCCGCTGCTGCAGTTCGACAATGTGCTGGCGAGCCCGCACACCGCCGGTGTCACGCGCGAGGCGCGCGAGAACATGGGCCGCATCGCCGCCGAACAGATCCTCGATGCGCTCGACGGCATGAGGCCGCCGCGCATCATCAACCCCGAGGTCTGGCCGCATTACAGCGAGCGCTTTGCCCGGACTTTCGGGGTCACCCCGAAATAGCGGAGAAGATTTCCGCCGCCGCTGCTTCTACGGAGGCAACAAAACCACTGCCGTCCGGCCCCCGGACGGCAGGGACATTGCTATTTCGCGCGGCACCTCGACACCGGCCTGGACGGCGCCCATTTTTCATTGTGCGCCATGGCCTTACAGGCGGTTCCTCCGCCGGCGCGGAAGGGTTTTTGTCATGCAACGGGTCCGTTCATTGTTGCGCGCGACACCGGGTCGGATCAGCCGCCGGATCGCACAGCTCGTCGCGATCGCGGCCGCCAGCCTGCCGGACGCCGGCGCCTGAGCCGCGTTACGCGGCTTGGCCGTGCATGTCGCGGAACAGCCGCGGCGCAATCCCGAAATGACGTTCGAAGGCGCGGTTGAGCCGGATCGGCGTCAGTCCAACTTTTGCGGCGACGGTTTTGAGCGGCATCTCTTCAGAGATAAGGGTTCGCGCAGCTTCCAGCCGCATCATCTCGACGAACTGAGCCGGCGGCGTGCCGACGGCGGCCGAGAAGCGGCGATAGAAGCTGCGCTCGGTGAGGCCGGTGCGGGCCGCGAGCGAGGGCACGTCGAGCGGCGCGTCAAGATGGTCCTGCATCCAGGCGATCAGACCGGCGAACGGGCTTTCCGCCTTGATCTGCGCATCGAGCAGCGGGCTGAACTGCGACTGATAGCCGGGACGGCGGGCATAGAGCACGAGCCGCCGCGCCACTGCGTTGGCAATTTCCGCGCCGCAATCTTCCTCGACCATCGCCAGCGCCATGTCGATGCCGGTGGTCACGCCGGCCGAGGTCCAGACCCGGCCGTCGACCACATAGAGCGCGGCGGGGTCGACATTGAGGTCGGGATAGCGCGCGGCGAGCGCCGCGCAGGCTTCCCAATGGGTCGCGACTTTCTTTTTCCCGAGCAACCCTAGCGCCGCCAGCACGAAGGTCCCCGAACACACCGATCCAAATCGCCGCGCTTTGGCTGCGAGCTTCGGCAGCGCGCGGTGGACCGCGGGCAGGGCGATCACCGCCCGCAGCTCTGCCTCTTCGGCGCCGGCAACAAGCAGCGTGTCGATCGATGGCGCGCGAAATTGTGTAAGCGCGCGCGTCATAAGCGTCACGCCGCTGTTGCTTGCGACCATGCCGCCCTGCGGCGAAAGCACTGCGATCTCGTAGCCACCATGCCGAAGCATCGCGCCGGCACCTGCAAATACCGCGGTGGGGCCGGTGATATCTAGCAGCTGGAAGCCGTCATAGGCCACGAGCGCGATGGTGCGGATTTTGGTCATTGGCAGAAAATAGCAGATGTTTGTCATTTCTGACAATGCTGCCCCGGGCTAGCGTTTACCGCATCACAGGGAGCAAACCCATGCGGCTTTCCATCATCATCTTCGACGGCTTCACCACACTGGACGCGATCGGCGGCTATGAGGTGCTTTCGCGCCTGCCGGGCATGGAGACCGAATTCGTGGCGGTCCGGCGCGGCGTCATCGCCGCCGACACGCGGCGGCTCGGACTGGTCGCCTGGCGCGATTTCGCCGAGGTTACCTCGACCGACATTCTCTATGTGCCCGGCGGCCCCGGCGCGTTCCCGCTGGAGCAGGATCAAGCGTTCCTCGACAAGATCCGCGCGCTGGATGCGACCTCGCAATGGACCATCGGCATCTGCAACGGCGTCGGGCTGCTCGCCGCGGCAGGCTTGCTCAAGGGCAAGCAGGCGACGACCAACTGGTTCTATCAGGATCGGCTGAGAGCCTATGGCGCCGAGTTCATGGCCGAGCGCTATCATCGCGACGGCAAATATGTCACGGGCGCTGGCGTATCGGCCAGCATCGACACCGGCCTGTTCGTGGCCTCGCTGCTCGCGGGCGAGCAGGTCGCAAAGACGCTGCAGCTCGGCATCGAATATTATCCCGCTCCGCCGTTTCCGGAGAGAAGCCCGCAGGAGGTCGCCCCGGAAATCCAGGAGCGCATCCGACGCTTCGAAAGCACGGGTGGCGCAGCGCAGATGAAGCTCACGGCGCCATTTAGGGATTTAATCGCAATGGAGCCGGCCTGACGTTGCGGGTTCCCTGCGGTTCCCGGTAAGCGGGCGGAAGACGGCTGCGTGCAGATTGGTGCAGACGGCCTTAACGGCGAGGGATAAGGTGCCCTCGATAAAAATTGAGTGCCGGGAGGGAACCATGTCACGATATGTCGTCCAGTTCATGAAGGACGTGCTCGGCGGCAATGGCCGGGAGATCGAGATCTGCCAGCGTTCGCTCGAGGTCGACGCGCTGAGCGAAGACCAGGCCACGGAACTGGCGAAGCTGAAGTTCTGCGAGACCGAGGGGCTTTGCGAATGGTCGCTGCATGCCGATCGCATCAGGACCGATCTCGCCGCCTGAGGCTCAGGTTTTCGGCTTCGTAGCCCGGGTGAGCGAGAGCGACACGCGGGAAGGTCCCGTGTATCGCGGGGCTCGTGCGGGCTACTATGCTAGCTTCAAGGGCACCAATTTCAGCGTGAAGCGTGCGCCGTGGGGATCGCGGTTTTCCACCGTGATCACGGCCGAATGCAATTCGGCGATGCGATGCACGATTGAAAGCCCGAGCCCGGTCGAGCCCTGCTTGCGGCGGTCGCGCCGCCAGAAGCGGCGGAAGATGAACTCGCGCTCGTCTTCGCTGACGCCGGGTCCGCGGTCGAGCACGCTGACAGTGCCGTTGTCTTCGACTACGAACTCGACGGTCGATCCCGTCTCGGTGTGATTGATGGCGTTTTCAGCGAGGTTGCGGATGGCGCGGCCGAGCATCTCCGGATTGCCCCTGACCCAGACCGGTTCGCTCACGCCCGAGAGCGCGACGTCCTTGCCCTGCGCCAGCGCGAGCGGCGCCACGAACTCGGCGACGCCGGCCGCGACCGATTGCAGGTCGGCCTTTTCCTCAGGTCCGACCACGACGGCGTCAAGCTCGGCAATGTCGAGGAGCTGGCCGATGATGTGCGCCATGCCATCGACATTGTGGCGCAAGGCCTGGCGGATGTTCGCATCTTCCAGCAGATCGATGCGCGTGCGCAGCACGGCCAGCGGCGTCCGCAATTCGTGGGCGGCATCGGCGGTGAAGTCGCGCTGGATCCGAAATCCCTCCTCGAGCCGGTCGAGGCCCTGGTTGACGGCGGAGACGAGCGGGCGGACCTCCTGCGGAATTTCGTCGGTCGGCAGCCGGACGCCGGGCCGCGCCGGGCCGATGCCTTCGGCGATTTCGCTGGCTTCCCGCAGCGGCCGCAGCGCGCGGGTGAAGATCGCGATGTCGGCGATCAGCAGCACAAGCAGGATCGGCAGCGTGATCCAGCCGACATTCTTGTAGAAATCCGAGACGATGTCGTCGATCAGCACGTCGCGATTGGCGAGATCTTCACCGGTCTGGATCCAGACGGTCTGCTTGCCGACCATCTTGCGGACGCTGGCGCCCGAGACCGTGGCGTTGCCGTGCCGCTGCTGCAGGTATTTAACGTCGGCCGAGCGGGTATCGCCGGGAAACAGGGCGGCATGATCCTCGCGCGAGGAGAACAGCACCGCGCCGCGATCGTCGATCACGGCATAGGAATAGCGGCCATAGGCCTGCGAGTAGAGACCAAGGAGATCGAGGGGCAGGTTGAGCTCGAGCCGTCCGTCGGGCGTGGCGCTGAGATGCTCGCCGACCGAGATCGCCTGGTCCTTCATCGCCTTGTCGTGGATGTTGTCGGTGGCATAGCTGAGCAGCCAGGACAGCGCGAGCGACATCAGGATGGAGGTGATCGCAACAGCGACGATATGGAGGAAGACGATGCGTGAGATGATCGACTGGAATCTCAGCACGCTATTTTTCCTCGGCGATCAAATAGCCCACGCCGCGGATGGTGTGCACCTGAACCCTGGCACCGCGCTCGGAGAGCTGCTTGCGCAGGCGGTGGACATAGACCTCGATCGCGTTCGAGGCGACTTCGCCGGAATGTCCGAAGATGTGGTCCTCGACCTGTTTCTTGGAGACGACACGGCCCTTGCTGCGCATCAGCAGTTCGAGCACCGCGGTCTCGCGCGCGCTGAGCAGCTGGGGCTGGTCGTCGATCGAGGCCTGGCGGTTCTGGGTGTCGAAGGCGAGGTTGGCGATGCGCAGGCTCGAGCCGAGCAGTTGCCCCGGACGGCGCAGCTGCGCCTCCAGCCGGGCGACCAGTTCCTCCAGCGCGAACGGCTTCACCAGATAATCGTCGGCGCCGCTGCGCAGTCCATGCACGCGATCCTGCAGGCCGCCGCGCGCGGTCAGCACCAGCACCGGTACGGGATTGTCGCGCTGCCGAATCTCGCGCAGCAGCTCCAGCCCGTCGCCATCGGGCAGCCCGAGGTCGAGGATGAGGGCGGCGTAGAACGTCGTTGCGAGAACGGCGCGGGCGTCTTCCACCGTCGACAGCACGTCGCATTGGTAGCCCGCCGTCTTCAGCCCCTTGGCCAGAAGCTCGGCGAGCTCTTCATTGTCTTCGACGATCAACAATCTCATGGAGTGTCACCCAGCCGCCACTGCGGCTCCGGTCAAAATGGCCCATCATAAGTTAAGCCGAATCGGCCCGCTCGGAAGCCATCCGATCGGTGTGCCGTCGCTTTGTGCCCAGTATGTAAGGCTTGTGTAAGCATTAACGATCCGGCGCGCCTCGCACGGTGCGATCGCAGCATTTGGCGTGCCGGAAGGCAAGATTCTTGCTGTTAATGCAGCCGCAAAACCGTATCTCGAATCGGTTGGAAAGGACCTCTTGCCAGCGGCTCTCCCGCGTTTGCAGTGCGCTATTGCGGCGGTTGGAAATGACCAATATGACGAGGGGCCGGAACCGATACCGCAAGCATCACACTTGTATCGGCGCAGCGGCGGGTATCTGACGCAATGCACAAAGTTGTCCCATGACACTGGGCGCTAACTGGAGCCCACGACGGCTGGCGTTTGCGCTGGTGGCGATCGCGCTCGTTGTCGGCGCCGTCACTGGCGCGAGCCGCATGTTCGTTCAGCGCGCCAAGTCGGAAACCTCGCGCGTCATCAAGGGCGATTCCTCGCGCTTCATGCCGACCGATTCGGAATGGGCAAGCCTCGCTTTCGAGCCCGCGAACGAGCAGGTGTTTCGTGCCGAGCACGTCACCGAAGGCAAGATCGCCGTCAACGAGGATAGTTCGACGCCGATCTTCTCACCCTATTCGGGCCGCGTCGTGAAGCTCCTGGTCAAGCCGAGCGACATCGTCCAGCGCGGGCAACAATTGTTCGTCATCGAGGCGACCGACACCGTGCAGGCGCTGAACGACACCATCACGGCGCTGAGCGCGCTGAACAGCGCGCGCTCGAAACTCAATCTGGCGCAGATCAACGAGAAGCGTCAGAACGATCTCTATGCCGGCAAGGCCGTGCCGCTGAAGGATTGGCAGAACGCGCAGAACGATCTCGTCACCGCGCAGAATGACCAGCGCTCCGCCGAGACGGCGCTGGAGGCGGCGCACAACCGCCTGCGCATCCTGGGGCGTTCGGAAGAGCAGATCTCCTCGTTTGAGCGGTCCCGGCAGATCAGCGCCGAGACGCCGATCTACTCGCCGCTCGCCGGCACCGTCGTGCAGCGCAAGGTCGGGCCCGGCCAGTTCATCTCGACCGGTGCCAGCGATCCCGTGTTCGTCATCGGCGATCTCTCGACGGTATGGCTGACCGCCTTCGTGCGCGAAAGCGAGGCGGCGGATGTGCGCGTCGGCCAGGAAATCGATTTCACGGTGCTGGCGCTGCCGGGTCAGAAATTCAAAGCGAAGATCGACTATGTGGCGCCGGCGATCGATCCGACCACGAGACGGCTGATGGTGCGCGCCATTCTCGACAACAAGGAAGGCCTGTTCAAGCCGGAGATGTTCGCCAATGCGACGATTTATGCCGGCGACGACCGAAAGTCGGTCGGCGTGCGCAGGCAGGCGCTGATCTACGAGGCTGATCGCGTGCGACTGTGGGTGGCACATGACGACAAGTCGCTCGAGCTCCGGCAAATCCAGACCGGCCTGATCAACGGCGACTATGTTGAGGTCCGTACCAACCTGAAGCCCGGCGAGAAGGTCGTCGTCAGGGGCAGCCTGTTCATCGACCGGGCGGCTTCCGGCACCTGAACCGCGTGTAGAGATCGAATGGACCGCCTCGTTTCCTTTGCCGTCGAACGCCGCTTCCTGATGGTAGGCCTGTTCGTTGCCGTCATCATCGGCGGGCTGGTGGCGTTCCAGCAATTGAACATCGAGGCCTATCCCGACCCGACGCCGCCGATGGTGGACGTCGTCACCCAGAGCCCCGGCCTGTCGGCCGAGGAAATCGAGCGCTACATCACCATTCCGCTGGAGACCCAGGTCGCAGGCCTGAAGAACCTCAATGTCATCCGGACGATCTCGCTATACGGACTGTCCGACGTCAAACTGCAATTCTCGTTCGAGTTCACCTACGAGCAGGCGCTGCAGCAGGTCTTGAACCGGCTGGCACAGATGACGCCGCTCCTGAACAACGCACAGCCGCAGATTTCGCCGCTCAGTCCGATCGGTGAAATCTACCGCTACCGGCTGGTCGGGCCGCCGAATTATTCGGTGCTCGATCTCAAGACCTTGCAGGATTGGGTGCTGCAGCGCCGTTTCCGCACGGTCCCGGGCGTCATCGACGTCACGGGCTGGGGCGGCAAGACCAAGGTCTATGAACTGCAGGTCGACTTCAACAAGCTGGTCGCCAACGGGCTGACGCTGCCGCAACTGCTGCAGGCCGTCAGCAATTCCAACATCAATGTCGGCGGCAATACCGTCAATATCGGCCAGCAGTCGGCGGTGGTTCGCGGCGTGGGCCTGATCCGCTCGATCGACGCGCTGGCCAGCACCATGATCGCGTCACCCAATGGCACGCCGGTGCTGGTGAAGGATGTCGCCACCGTCACCGTCGGCTACCAGCCGCGGCTCGGGATCGCGGGCGAGAACCAGGACGACGACATCGTCCAGGGCATCGTGCTGATGCGGCGCGGCGAGCAGAGCTCGCCGACGATCGCACGCGTCGAGGAACTGGTGGAACGCATCAACAATTCCACCATCCTGCCGCCGGGCGTGCATATCGAGCGCATCTATGACCGCAAGGACCTGATCGAGACCACGACGCGGACCGTGCTCGAGAACATGGTGGTCGGCATCACCCTGATCGTGCTGCTGCAGTGGATCTTCCTCGGCGATCTCAGAAGCGCGCTGATCGTCGGGGCGACCATTCCGTTCGCGCTGTTCTTTGCCGTCAGCATCCTGGTGATGCGAGGCGAATCCGCCAACCTGCTGTCGGTCGGCGCGATCGATTTCGGCCTGATCGTCGATGCCACCGTCATCATGGTGGAATCGATTTTCCGCCGCCTGTCGCAGACCGAGCGGCTCTCGGAGGCCGAGCTCGAGGCGATTTCGGCCAACACCGTCATGGACATGAAGCACCATGCCATCCTGACGGCGGCGGCCGACGTCTCGCGCTCGATCTTCTTCGCCGCCGCCATCATCATCGCCGCCTTCATCCCGCTGTTCACGCTGAGCGGCGTCGAAGGCAATATCTTCAGCCCGATGGCGCGCACCTATGCCTATGCGCTGGCGGGCGGCATGCTGGCGACGTTTACGGTGTCGCCGGCCCTGGCCGCGATCATCCTGCCGGCGCATGTCGAGGAGACCGAGACCTTCGTGATGCGGATCCTGCATCGCATCTATATCCCGGTGCTGCGCCGCTCGCTGGCGAGCCGCCGCCTGGTCCTGGTCGGCGCCGGTGTGCTGATCCTGATGACCGTGGTGGGCGTTCGCCTGCTGGGGCTGGAATTCCTGCCGAAGCTGGAAGAGGGCAATCTCTGGATCCGCGCCACGCTACCGCCGACCATCTCGCTGCAGGAAGGCAACTCCTACGTCAACGAGATGCGCAAGCTGATCGCGGCCCGGCCCGAGGTCGAAGCGGTGGTATCGCAACACGGCCGTCCCGACGACGGCACCGACGCCGCCGGCTTCTTCAACGCCGAGTTCTTCGCGCCGCTGAAGCCCGCCAAGCAATGGCCGAAGGGCGAGGACAAGGACGAGCTGACCGGCAAGCTGCTCGCGCAGTTGCAGGAGAAGTTTCCGGGCGTCGAGTTCAACTTCTCGCAATATCTGCAGGACAACGTCTCGGAGGCCGTCTCCGGCGTGAAGGGCGAGAACTCGATCAAGCTCTACGGCAACGATCTGCAGGCGCTGACCGACACCGCCAACAAGATCAAGTCGGTGCTCGCGACCGTGCAGGGCATCACCGACCTCGCGGTCTTCACCTCGCTCGGCCAGCCCACCGTCCAGATCGAGATCGACCGCGCGCGTGCCGCCCGCTATGGCCTCGCGCCAGGCGACATCAACACCACGATCCGCACCGCGATCGGCGGCGACAGCGCGGGCGACCTCTACGAACCCGGCAGCGACCGGCATTTCCCGATCATCGTGCGCCTCGCACCGGAATATCGAAGGAGCGCGGAAGCGATCCAGAACTTGCGGATCGGCGCGCAGGGCCCGAACGGCATCACCCAGGTGCCGCTCTCGGAAGTGGCGTCGATCAACCTGGTGTCGGGTGCGGCCTATATCTATCGCGAGCAGCAGGAACGCTATCTGCCGATCAAGTTCTCGGTGCGCGAGCGCGATCTCGGCAGCGCCATCCAGGAAGCCCAGCAGAAGATCGAGGAACAGGTGCAGCTGCCGCCGGGATCGCGGATCGAATGGGTCGGCGAGTTCGGCAATCTGCAGGACGCGATCAAGCGGCTTTCGATCGTGGTGCCGATCAGCCTCACGCTGATCGCGGTGCTGATCTGGTTCAACTTCGGCTCCGTGGTCGACACCGTCCTGACCATGACCGTGATCCCGATGGCGGTGTTCGGCGGCGTCCTTGGCCTCCTGCTCAGCGGCATCCCCTTCAGTGTCTCGGCCGCGATCGGCTTCATCGCGCTGTTCGGCATTTCCGTCATGGACGGCATCATCATCCTCTCGCAATACAACGCACTCATTGACGAGGGAATGGAACGGGGCGCTGCGATCCTGCGTACCGGCGAGTTGCAGCTGCGCCCGGTGCTGATGACCTGCGTGGTGGCGGGCGTCGGCCTTCTGCCGGCGGCGTTATCCACCGGAATAGGCTCGCAGGTGCAAAAACCGCTGGCTGTGGTGGTGGTGGCGGGCATGATGCTGGCCCCGGTCGTCATTCTGGTCACGCTGCCAGCGTTGATTTCGATGTTTTCGCGGCGGACCCGGCGGGGGTACGCCTCAGAAGGTTAGGTTTCGGTCGAACGGTGGACCGGCAGTATGGGTGGGGTAGTGAGTAGCGCCATTTTCGGATGCCGCCTGAACTTCCGCTTGGCGGGAGCAGGGTTCGCATGCGCGATTTTCGGCCTGCTCGCCACTGTTACGATCTCGTCCGCCGAGACGCTGCAGGATGCGCTGGTCAGAACCTATCAGACCAACCCGCAGCTCAACGCCGAGCGCGCGCGCCAGCGCGGCACGGACGAGAACGTGCCGCAGGCGCTGTCAGGCTACCGGCCGCAACTGGTCGCGAGCCTCTCCGCCGGACTACAGGCGGTGCGCAACATTCTGCCTGACAACACGGTGCAGAGCGCGAACCTGAAACCCTGGACGATCGGCTTGACCGTCACGCAGGTGCTGTTCAACGGCTACAGGACGGCCAATAATGTGCGGGTGGCCGAATTCCAGGTGAAGTCCGGCCGCGAGGCGTTGCGCAACACCGAGCAGGGCGTGTTCCTCGATGCGGTGACCGCCTACATGAATGTGATGGCCAATTACGCGCTCTACGAATCGCAGCGCACCAACGTACAGGTGTTGCGGGAAATCCAGGCGACGACGAAACGGCGGCTCGATGCCGGTGACGTTACGCCGACCGATACGGCGCAGGCCGAATCCCGACTGAGCCGGGGCCTTGCCGATCTCAACGCCGCCGAGGTCGCGCTCGCGATCTCAAAGGAGATCTACACCCAGGTCGTCGGCGTGGCGCCGACGGCGTTGACGGCGGCGAGCCCGGTCGATCGCATGATTCCGCCCACCCAACTTGCTTCGATCGACGCCGCGAGCCATGAACATCCCGCCGTGCTCGGCGCGGGCTATGATGTGGACGTCGCCCAAACCGCGATCAAGCTCGCCGAGAGCGCGCTGCTGCCGCAGGTGGCGGTGCAGGGCAGTGTCAGCCGGCAGGTGCAGAACGACCCCACGCTCTCGGTACAGAAGGAAGACCAGGCTTCGGTCGTCGGCCAGATCAACGTGCCGATCTACGACGGCGGCATGGCCGCCTCGCAAACCCGCCAGGCGAAGGAGGTGACTTCGCAGAGCCGGCTGGTGTTTGAACAGGTCCGCAATCAGAGCCGTACCGCCGTGGTCAGCGCCTGGGTCTCCAACGAAGGCACCAAGATCGCGGTGCGCGCCTCGGAGTCCGAGGTGAAGGCGGCCGAGGTCGCGTTGCAGGGCGTCCGGCGCGAGGCGCAGGGTGGGCAGCGCACCACCATCGACGTGCTCAATGCGCAACAGGACCTTACCAACGCGCGGTCGCGCCTGATTGCCGCGCAGCGCGACCGGGTGATCGCGTCCTATACCCTGTTGAGTGCGGTCGGACGGCTCGACATCCACACGCTCAACCTCAATACCCCCGATTATTCGGCCGACGTGCATTACCACCAGGTCCGCGACGCCTGGCACGGACTACGCACGCCGTCGGGTCAATAGTGCATAACGTCGCAACCACCCGGTCTTTTAGTTGTGACTGTCATGCCGGGGGGCACCTTCACAACTCTCCCGCAAAGGTTTTAACTAAACTGGAGCTTATCGCCGCCGGGTTCGGGAACTATCTGAGGGTTAGTGCATAAGTCCAAGCGCCATTCCGGACTCTAGGGTCCCCGGCGGCCTGGGGGGATGACATGGCTGGTCACATCATTGTTTCGGACGAAGGTGCCACCCGCACCATCGTCATGCGCCGGCCTGAAAAGAAGAATGCGCTGACGCCGGAGATGTTCCTTGCCATGAGCGAGGCGATCAATTCCGCGCAGTCGAACCCGGATATCCGCTGTCTGATCCTGACGGGCCGGTCCGGCGTCTTCACCGCCGGCGATGACGTCGGCGACTTCGTCAAGGAAGCGAGCCTCAAGCGCGAGGCGGGCAAGCCGCGAAACTCGCTGGTCTTCGTGCGCTCGCTGATCACCAACAAGAAGCCGATCATCGCGGCAGTGGACGGTGTCGCCGTCGGCATGGGCGTGACCATGGTGCTTCACTGCGACTACGTGATCGCCGGCACCACCGCCTCGTTCATGTCGCCCTTCATCCAGTACGGCCTGGTGCCGGAAGGCGCCTCGAGCCTGCTGCTGCCGCGCATGGCCGGCCATCAGCACGCCTTCTCGCTCCTGGTGATGGGCCGGCCGATGAGTGCGGAGGAAGCCCGCGAGGCCGGCTTCGTCAACTCCGTCGTCCCGCCCGGACACGCCATCATCGAGGCGCAAAAGGTCGCGCGCGAGATTTGCGAATTGCCGCCGGAGGCGGTCGCCATCTCGCGGAAACTGCTGAAACTGCCGACCGAGGATCTACTGCGCCGGATGGGCGAGGAAGAGCATCTGTTCAGCGAGCGCATCCATGCGCCGTCGGTCGTCGCCGCCGTCAAGGGCTTCATGCAGCGCAAGAAGCGCTGAACGCCCTGCCACCGGCGGTTGTACGGCGCCGGAACTGGTTGCCCGCGCAGGCTTTGGCCGGTCTCGATCGCAGGTCGATGCGGTCGCGCCTTTTATGCTTTTTGCGCAACGACCTGTGGAAATCTCGACGCCTGCCTGGCAAATCGCGTTGAAAACCGCGCCTCGCCCCCCGGGCAACAAAACCGACATAAAACCATCAGCCAAACCTGATTGGTTTATATTGGGTTAACGCGCGTTTGCGTTGGCCCCAATCGGGGGGTTGCGGAATGCGTAAGCGCGACGTGGCGGGGCAGGGTAGATCGATCGGGCAGTTGTCGACGAGAGCCCGGCGATGGATGTCGGAGCTCAAATCCCCGGTTTCGCACCTGATCGCGCCGCCCGGACCGGCACCCAAGCTGATTTTCGACCAGCTCGAGCCGCGCATGCTGCTCAGCGCCGATCCCGTGGTGATCGACCTCACCTCGCTGCAACCGCACCAGTCGACCCATTCCGTTGTCGTCCAGTTGCTGAACGAGGTGTCTACAACCGGCGACCAGACCGTCAATATCGAGCGGGTCCAGACGGTCGACGCCAATAACCCCACCAATGTGCTGTCCTCACAGGTGGTCAATCCCGGCAGCAACATCACCGTCGTGACCGGCAAGGGCAACGACAAGGTCACGATCGACCTGTCCTCGCTGCCGCAATCGGCCAACCAGACCAATATCAGCGTCGTCGGCGGTGGCGGCGACGTCATGCTGTCGGTGATCGAGCAGGGCGGCAAGTCGGCCAACTGGCAACTCGACGGCAATGGCGCGGGCCATGTCGATGGCGCGATCCAGGTGTCCTTCACCGGCGTCGATCATCTGATCGGCGGCGGCACCGATACGCTGCAGGGCTCGGCGGCCGACACCAGCTGGACCGTCGACGGCCAGAATTCGGGCTCGGTCGGGGCAACGAAATTTGAAGGGTTCGCCAATCTGGTCGGGCGTGCCGCTGTCGTCGACGCTTTCCTCCACGCCGCGCCGGATGTGGCGGCGATAGATCGCGAGCATGGCCTCGACATCGCTGTCGCGCGACGGCCGCACGGCGACGCGAAGTTCGCCGGCAGGGTTTTCGGCAGGCAAACTCATTCGGAAGCCACGTAAGTGTAGAGCCTGATGCGGCCGGCCGCATCTGTCTCCTTATAGACGCCCTGGATTTCGACGTCGAAGCCCGGGAACGTATTGAAGCTGGTTTCGAACATCTTCAGATAATCGATCATCGGCTGTGCGCGCTCGTTCAAGAGCTCGCCCGGCACGATGGCGGCGATGCCGGGCGGATAGACCACGAAGGGCGTGGTCGCGATCCGTCCCTGCAACGCATCGATCGGGAGATAATCGACATCGTTGCGCATCAGCCGTCGCGCCGCCTCGCGCGGCGACAGCGCGATGTCGGGCAGATGCTCCGGCAGGAACTGCTTGCGCTGCAGGCCCGAGACATCGGCGTCGCGGAAGAAGCGGTGCATGTCGCCGCAGAGGTCGCGCAGCCGCACCTTGGCGTAGCGTGCGGCACGGCGGTTATAAAATTCCGGAATAGCATCCTCCAGCAAGGCATTGTCGTCGTGCAGTTTCTTGAACGCGACCAGGCCGCTTATCAGCGTGCCGGCCTTGCTGGCTTCGACGCCCGGCGTGAGCAGGAACAGGAGCGAATTGAGGTCGTTCTTCTCCGCCACGATGCGGTTCTCGCGCAGATATTGCGCGACGATCGGGGCGGGGATGCCGTGATCGGTGTAAGCGCCGGTTGCGGAATCGAAGCCTGGCGTCAGCAGCGTGAGCTTGTTCGGGTCGGTCATGGCAAAGCCGGCCGCGAGATCGGGAAAGCCGTGCCACGCTGCGTCCGGCGCGAGCTGCCAATAGGAAGCATTGGTCGCGAGCAGGTCGGTCGAGATCGTCTCCCAGGCGACATTGTGCACGGCGCCTTCGCGCGAGGCGTCGGGGATTGCAACGCGATCGGGCACGAACGGCTCGAAGAACCAGCGCCGCTCGGGCCGCGTCTCCTTCTCCTCGAACTCGCGGCGCACCGCGCGGATCTTCTTGCGCAGCTCGATGCCGAGCCGGATGGTGTCGTCCCACAATACTTCGCCGGAACGGCCCTTCATCATCTGCGCGCCGACATCGAGCGAGGCGAACAGCGGATAGAACGGCGAGGTCGAGGCGTGCTGCATGAAACTTTCGTTGAAGCGGCGGTGCTCGATCCTGCGCTTCTGCCCCTTGATGTGGCGATCCCTGATGTGGATCTGCGAGGCTTGCGAGAAGCTCGCGAGCTGCTTGTGGGTCGATTGGGTCGCGATGATGCCGGGCGCGTCGGGGCCGAGGTTTTGCAGTCCCATGGCAAAGCGGCCGGCATAGAGCGGATGGAATTTCATGAAGCCGGCCCAGGCTTCGTCGAATAATATGTATTCGCAGAGATGGCCGATGCGCGAGAGGATCATCTCGGCGCTGTGGATGGTGCCGTCATAGGTGCACTCCTCGACGACGGCGACGCGGAACGGGCGCGGCTTCTGCCAGGCGTCGCCGTCCTTCACCAGCGGATGATGGCGGATGCGCTCGCGCAAGCTTGTTTCATCCAGCATGTCCCAGCGCATCGGGCCGATCAGGCCCCAGGCGTTGCGCACGGTCGGCATATAGACGGGGATGCCGCCCGCCATCATCAGCGCGCCGTGATGGGCGGCCTTGTGGTTGTTGCGGTCGAACAGCACGAGATCGCCATCGGTGACGAGCGCGCCGAGCGCGACCTTGTTGGAGGTCGAGGTACCGTTGAGCACGAAATAGGTCTTCTCCGCGCCGAAGATCTGCGCGGCCTCCTTCTGTGCCTTCAGCGCCGGGCCCTCATGGGTGAGGAGATCGCCGAGATCGAGCACGGAATTGTCGAGGTCGTCGCGGAACACGGCTTCGCCCAGATGTTCCACGAACACCCGGCCGATCGGGCTGCGGCTGTAGAACACGCCGCCATTGTGGCCGGGGCAGGTCCAGAGCTGGTTGCCTTCCTCGGCGTAGTCGACCAGCGCGCCGAAGAACGGCGTCTTCAAGGTCTCGGCATATTGCTTCAGCCTGCTGATCAGGTTTTTCGCAATGAAGGGCGGCGTCTCCTCGGAGAGGAACACATAGCCGTCGATGAAATCGAGCACCTCGACCGGAAGATCCTCGAACCGCTTGCGGCGGATCAGGAGGATGATCGGGAAGTCGAGGCCGCGGCGGCGCATCAAATTGATCAGCGCCGCGGTCTTGCCCTCCAGCCCTTTCTTGCCCCAGTCGACCACCATGCAGCCGATCGCCGCATCGGTCTGCACCGCGATCTCGGCATCCTCCAGCTTGCGCGCGCGCACCACCTCGAAGCCGGAACGCTCGATCTCGGTGATGATCTGGTTGAAGCGGATGCCTTCAAGGTCGTCGGCGTCGAAAACCGGTGCGGCGAACAGGAAGTTGAAGCGTTTGAAATAGTCCATGCTTGTCCCCGAATGGTGCAGGGGAAGCTGTTGGCGCATTTGATGACAATGGGATGACGATCAGGCGCTAGGCAGAACCGCCGTCGCCGTCGTCGTCCGTCGAATAGGGCGAGTGACGTGGCAGGTCCATCTGATCGTGCAGAATTCGACCGATCTCTATGATTCCGTCTTCGACAGCGCGATACAGCAGAAAGTGGCGCCCGCGCCGACCATGCCGCGCAACGTGGAGTGTGCGGAGGCCAGCCATGATGTCGTCGCGCGCTCTTGATCCGGCCACGTCGGGGCCTTTCGCAAGCTCGCTAACGGCCTGCACCAGGACATCGCGATAGATCGCGGCCTGTCGCACCCCGAAATTCTCAACTGTCCACTTGAGGATATTTGCGAAATCGACTTCAGCGACAGCGCCGAGGCGAACGCGCCATTGCCGTGAGATCATGGCGCGTCATTTGCCTGAGATGATCTTGTCCGAAACAACATTAAGATAGGCTTGGAGGTCGTCGATGCTGCCGAATTCCTTGAACTCGCCTCGATCCAGTGCACCGAAGCCTGCACTAGCCGCTTTCCTAAGGACCTTCAGCTTGGCTGCATCCTCCGCCTCACGCTGCTCGACGAGACGCAGCCCCTCGCGCAGAACCTCGCTCGCGTTCTGGTAACGACCAGACCCAACCAGGTTGTCGATGAGCTCTTCTTGATGGTCCGTCAGCACTACATTTCGCGTTGGCATGGACAGGGCCCGTCAGTTAAAGAACGTTTGGCATATTATGCCAATAACCGATTTGCTCTTATTTTGCAACGTGCGCGGGATCACGCCGCCCTGATGCGCCCCGTCGCCGTCAGGATCGTGCCGTCGCGGATCTGCTCGCGGCAGACTTCCTTTAGCGCCGCGACCACCTCGCGGGTTGCGCGGCTGACCGGGCGGCCGCGTGGCAGCGCCAGCACGCGGTCGGCGTGTAACCAGGGCACCAGCGCGGCGGAAAGAAGTCCGGCCGCCACTTCCTGATGGATGCCGGAGAATGGCAGCAACGCGTAGCCGAGGCCGGAAGCCGCGATCCGCTTCATCGGCGTGGAGCCGTCGACGCGCAGGGCATAGGGCACGCCCGGCGGAAACGGGTTGCGGCTGAGCGGCAGCACGCCGGCCGGCAGTGTGTTGAACTGCTTGCGGGTGATCTTGCCGGATTGCAGCAGGGGATCGCGGGGCGGTCCGATCAGGAACACCTGCTCGACCATCAGCGTCTCGTAATCGAGATGATCGTTCGGCTCCGGAACGGTGATGATGGCGATGTCGAGCTCGGCGCGGAGCAGGCGGTCGCTCATCGCCTCGGTCAGGCCTTCGCTCAGTTCCAGCCGCACCCGCGGAAAGCGCTCGACGAAAATCTTGGCGAGCGGCGCATAGAGCGTGTCGGCGAGGCTTGAGGGCGCGCCCAACCGCACCGTGCCTGACGGCTCGCGGTTTTCGGTACGCACTTCGGCCTTGATGTCGTCGACGGCCCCTAACAGCCAGCGCCCGCGCGCCAGCAGCACCTTGCCGGACTCCGTCACCGATACGCCGCGTGCGCCACGTTCCAGCAACGTGCCGCCGAGTTCGTGCTCGAGCTGCTTGATGTGACGGCTGAGCGCCGATTGCGCGACGTTGAGCGCGCTTGCTGCAGCGCCGAAGCCGCCGCGCTCTGCGACTGCAACAAAGTAGCGAAGCTGCCGTAAATCCATGGGCTTGCCCCCGCCATCTCGAAAAGAGATCGAGATCATATCAAACATATTCTTGCGAGATGCCAAAAAGAGCGCAGTCTTTGACGCAAGTCAATGACAGGAGGGAATGCGCATGGGCGCCGCTGCGGATACGACGCGCCGGACATCGGTCTTTATCGTGGGCGGCGGCCCGGTCGGGCTCGCCATGGGCCTGCTGCTCGACCGCTTCGGGATCGACGCCGTCATCGTCGAAAAAGCGCCCACCACGACGGATCATCCCAAGTCGCGCGGCTGCTGGGTCCGTACCATGGAGATCTTCCGGCAATGGGGGATCGAACAGGCGATCCGCGACCGCGGCCTGCAGGACAAGTCCGACATGTTCGTGCAGGTCGAAAGCATCGCCGGCCGCGAGATCAGCCGCTCGCGCCCCGAGCCCAATCTCGGCCAGACGCCGTCATGGAAATCGCTGGTGGCGCAGGATGCGGTCGAGGAGGAGATTTATAAAGTCATCGAGCACTCCAACCTGGTGCAGGTACATTTCTCGACCGAGTTCGTCGGATTCGAGGAGGTCGAGGATGGCGTGATCTGCGAGATTCGCTCCGTCGACACCGGCCGCACCGAGCATTGGCACGCCAAATATCTGCTGGCCTGTGACGGCGCCGGCAGCCGGACGCGTCGCAACGCCGGCATCGAGATGGAAGGGCCGGCGACGCTCTCGGTGATCCTGAACGAATATTGGAAAGGCGACCTCTCTCACCTTCCGCTGGCGCGCGAAGCGGCCGGCTACATGGTCTATTCCAACCAGCCGGGCATGCCCCCGCGTGCCAGCATCCTGAACACCAACGGCAAGGACCGCTGGCTTTCCCTGATCCAGATCGGCTGGGAGAAGGACGAGCGGCCGCGGCCATGGACCGACGCGGAGATGATCGAGATCATCCGCACCCATGTCGGCGTGCCCGATCTCGACGTGACGCTGCTGAACCGTTCGATCTGGCGCATGAGCCGGCAGGTGGCGGCGAATTTCCGGAACCGGCGCGTGTTCCTGGTCGGCGATGCCGCGCATCGTTTCCCGCCGACCGGCGGTTTCGGCCTGAACTCCGGCGTGCAGGACGCGCATAACCTCGCCTGGAAGCTGGTCTATGTGCTGCGCGGGCTAGCATCGGAGAAACTGCTCGACAGCTACGATGTCGAGCGGCGCCCGGTCGCGCAATCCAATGCCGATTTCAGCTACGGCAACATGATCCGCTTCCGCCGGATCGACGATGCCGTGCGTTCCGGCAACGAGGATCGTATCCGCTTCTGGGTCAACGATCTCGACAATCACCTGCACAGCATCGGCCAGGCGCTGGGCTTCAGCTACGAGCAGGGCGCGGTCATTCCAGACGGCACGCCGCGCGGCGGCCATCTCACCCGCGTCTACACGCCGACCGACCGGCCGGGCGGCCGTTTCCCGCACATCTGGCTCGACATGGCGCGCAAGCATTCGACGCTCGACTGGTTCGACAAGGACTTTACGGTGGTCGCCGGTCCGCTCGGAGATGTCTGGCTCGAGGCTGCCCGCGACGTCGCGGAAAAAACCGGGCTGCCGATCAACGTGCAGCAGCTCCCGAATGCGCATGACTCCGACGGCATCCACATGGGCCTGCGCGGCGCGGTGCTGGTGCGGCCCGACGGCCATGTCGCCTGGCGTATGCCCTACATTCCTTCCGATCCCTCGCGCGAACTCGCAGGCGCCTTGCAAACCGTGTTGCACTAGCCATGGAAAACGTCGAAGCCAACGGCACGCAAATCGCCTTCAAGCGCAGCGGGAAGGGGCCGCCGCTATTGCTGCTGCACGGCGCCGAAGCGGATCATTCCATGTTCGACGCCTTCGGCCCGCTGCTCGCGGACGACTTCACCGTCATCGCCTATGACCAGCGCGATTCCGGCGGCACGAAGAATCCATCGGAAGCCTATGGCTTTGAAGAGCTTGCCGATGACGCAGCCGCGTTGATCGCAGCGCTTGGCTACAAGCGCGCCCACGTCTTCGGCACTTCGTTCGGCGGCGTGATCGCGCAGGCTCTCGCGTCGCGTCATCCGGAGCGTGTCGACCGCCTGGTGCTGTCGAGCACTTTCCGTGCCGGTGCGGCGCTGCCGTCGATCAATCCGGATTTTCAGAGGTTTGCGGAGCTGCGCAGCCGGCTGCCGGCCTCGGCGCGCGAATTCGCCGAATATTTCTTCACGCGCGACTATCTCGCCGCGCATCCGGAGGCGTCATCGATCTTTGCCGGCAACACGCGGACCGACGAACAGAAGGTGCGCCGCGGCGCCGTCATACCGCGGCCGATCTCGGTCGATCTCGCTGGGATCACCGCGCCAACGCTGGTGCTGGTGGGCGCCGAGGACCGGCTCATTCCGCCCGCGCACACGCTGTCGCTGGCGCGCGAGATCGCTGATGCAAAGACCGTAACCGTTCCGGCTGTCGGCCATGTCGCCACCCGGCAAAACCCCGCAGCCGTCGCCGCGGCCGTAAAGGCCTTTCTGCAAGAGGACAAATCACAACAACACATCACGGAGGAGGACGACCATGGCCGATCAAGGGGAGGATCTCGTCACGCTTTATGACAAGGCGCCGCTGAATGCGCGCTATTGGGCGACCATAGCGCTCGGTATCACCAGCAGCGTCTTCGATTATTTCGACTACTATATCGTCGGCTTCCTGGTCGCGGTGCTGGCGCCGCAATGGCATCTGACCTTCGGCCAGACCTCGCTCATGCTGCTCAGCGCCGGTGTCGGCGCCATCCTCGGCTCGCTGATCTGGGGCGCACTCGCCGACCGTTTTGGCCGCAAGGTGCTGCTGGTGATCGGCGTCGCGCTTTGCGCGCTCGGCGCGGGCTCGGTCTCCCTGATCCCCGACGGCGCCTGGATCTTGTTCGCGGCCCTGCGCTTTGTCGTCGGCTTCGGCGTCGGCGCCGCTGCCTCCGTCGCGGTTCCCCTGATCGTCGAATACACGCCCACCCGCAACCGCACCATCGTCACCAGTGCCACCGTGATCCCGGTATCGCTCGGCGTGCTCGCGGCGTCGCTGATCGCCGCGACCATGCTGCAGAGCATCGGCTGGCGCGGGCTGGCGGCGCTCGGCTTCATTCCGCTCATCCCCGCCGTGTTGATTGCATTCATCACGCCGGAGTCGGTGCGATGGCTGGTGTCGCGCGGGCACAATGCAGAAGCGCGCCGCATTGTCGCGCGGGCGTTGAAGGTACCGGAGGACACGTTGCCTTTGACGGCGAACTCCGCATCGACGCGTGGACAGCAGTCGAGTTTCACTGACCTGCTGGCGCAGCCAAGGCTGTTCTGGCTCACGGTCATCGTCTGGTTCGGCGCGAGCACGGCGAATTACGGTGTGTTCCTGTGGGGGCCGACCATCGTCGCGTTGCTGATGGGCGTGACGCCGGTCGAGGTCGCGCATCTCTTTGTCATCATCAGCCTCACCGGCATGATCGGCCGCACCGCATTCTCCTTCCTGCCGCATTATATCGGCCGGCGGCGCTGCGGCGCGATCATGGGTTATGGCATCGCGATCTCGCTCGGAGCCGCCGCGATCTTCTTCGACCGCACGCTGTTCGGCTATCCCGCCTTTGTCGTGCTACTGATCCCGGCTGCACTGTTCTTCGACGGAGGTTTTTCGAACATCGCGCCTTACTCCGCCGAAATCTTCCCGGTGCAACTCGCCGCGCGCGGCGTTGGTCTGGCGCAGGCCGCCAACGGCGTCGGCAAGATCACGGGTCCGCTGTGTCTCGCGCTGATCGCAGGCACTTCCAACCTGATCACGCCGAAGGCGACGATCGATGCGGTGACGCCGGCGTTCCTGTTCCTCGCGGCCTGCGGGCTCGCGATCGGGCTCGCCTTCACGCTGCTCGGGGTCGAGACGCACGGCAAGCCGCTGGCGCTGGAGAAGGAGGCCGCCCCTTCACCCGCGGCCGAGGCGTTCGCGATGCGGGAGCAGGCAAGCAAGGCGATGTGATCATCGACGCTCTGCCGCTTGCGGCCGATCTGTAGTAGGAGTGTCGCCCTTGCAGGGCGATGGGAGCAGGTCGGTGGGGCGTCAACTCTCGAAACGGCTAGGCCGGCGATGGCTCGTCGCGGTGGCGTTGCTGATCGCTGCCGCGGGTGCGGCGCCGGGCGAGGAGCGATCGAACGCGATCGCGGAGAATTTCCAGGGAGCGGAGTTCGAAACGACGACGCCTGAGATTGCCGGATGGTCGGCCGAAAAGCTCGCGGAAGCAAAATCCTGGTCGCAGCAATTCGCGCCGACCGCCGCTGTCATGATCATCCAGCACGGCCGGATCGTGGCCCAATGGGGCGACACCGCGATCAAGTCCAATCTGCATTCCGTCCGCAAAAGCCTGCTCAGCGCGCTGATCGGGATTGCCGTCGATGAGCACAAGATCGATTTGGGCGCGACCATCGGCAGCCTTGGCATCGATGACAACGAACCGGGCCTGACGCCCGAAGAGAAGACCGCGACCGTCGCCGATCTGTTGAAGGCGCGTTCGGGCATTTATCACGCGGCACTCTATGAAACGCCCGGGATGGCGAAGCGACGTCCGCCGCGCGGCAGCCATGCTCCCGGCACGTTCTGGTACTACAACAACTGGGACTTCAACGCGCTCGGCACCATCTACGAGCACACGACAGGCTCCGGGATTTTCACGGCGTTTCAGAGCCGGATCGCCACACCCATCGGGATGCAGGACTATCAGCCGGGCGACGGCGAATATTTCAGGGGACACGACTCCGACCATCCGGCCTATCCCATTCGCATGAGCGCGCGCGACCTCGCACGTTTCGCACTGCTCTATCTGCATGAGGGACGGTGGAAGGACCGCCAGATCGTGCCACCCGCCTGGGTTCACGAGAGCACGCAAGCCTATTCGCAGGCCTTTTCCGAACTGGGACCGGGGTTGGGCTACGCCTATCTGTGGTGGACCGGATTTCCCAGCGAGATCGATGATGCGCCGATAGTCAAGGCGCCACCCAACACCTTCGAGGCGATGGGCGCGGAGGGGCAATATGCCTTTGTGATCCCGGCGTATGATCTGGTCGTCATTCATCGCGTTAACAGTGACGTGCCGCTTGTTCCGCTGGGACCGCGCAAGCTGGAGCCGACATTCGCGCAGGTCGGCCGGCTGCTCTGGCTGGTCCTGTCGGCTGCGGGCGACGGCGACGTCGGGCCGGACGCCAGCCTCGCGCATGCCGCTGGCATGCGTCTCGAAGGCGAAGCGCTGAAGTCGGCGCTTGTTGGAAAAACGCTTGCTTTCGGTGAGCAGCGTCCCAGGGGTCCTCTTGCCTGGCAGGTGCACGATGACGGCACGTTCACGGTGCTGGTGGGAGCCGCACGTCGCGAGGGAAGGACCGGCACATGGCACATGGACGAGGGCGGGCGCTATTGTCGCTCGTTCAATGACAGGCGCGATATCCCCGAAGCGTGCTTCGTTGTCGTCGCGAACGGCAATTTGTTTCAGTTCTTCGACCGGGACGGCCTGATGCGCCTCAATACAAAGGCAAACTAGGGCGCGGCTCACGCGAGGTCGACACCGCGGACGGTCTGGTTACAGGCAGCTTCCCTGTCCTCGCGCCGGACAGAGTTTCAGCGCGTTGGATATGGAGAACAACAGCCGCGCGGTGCGCATCGTATTGTCGGGCGCGCGGTAGCTGAGCGGGAAGGCGACGCCGATGTCGGCCTGGAAATCATCCCAGAAGAAGAAACGGACTCCGCCGCCGGCGGAAGTGAGCGCCAGTCCGTCGCCGATCCGATAGCCGTCGTTCCAGACCGCGCCGGCATCGACGAAGCCATAGAACTGATAGCCAGCCAGATAGCGCAAATTCGGCCGCTGGTCGAAACGCAGCTCGAACGAGCCGGCAAGCCCGTTGTCGCCGCTGATCTCGGCCGCGCCATAGCCGCGCCCGAACGCCGCGCCACCCAGATAGAATTGCTGCGAGGTATAGAGCGGGCCCGACGCGGTCTGGCTCGCCATCGCCATCTTGGCCGAGAAGTTGCCGAACAAGGTCTGGTAGCGGGTGAAATAGAAATCGAGCACGGAGAAATTCGGCGCCGCACCGTCGCGCGACACAAAATCGTCGCCGAATTGCGAGGCGCCGAAAATGTCGAGGCCCTGGCGGTAGGTCATGGTCGCGTAATTGAGTCCACCAAAGCCATCCTGCAGCCGGTAGTCCGATGTCAGGCTGACGGTGCGGATATGATCGTCGTAGATCGGACCGAATATGTCGCGCTCGGAGACGTTGCTGAAACCGGCCGCTGCGGTCAGCACGAGGCTCTGCTGCTGCGACTGCACGGGCACGATGCTGCCGTGGAGTTCGAACGACTCCGTCGTGGTGTTGTCGTTGAAAAGGCGCCGGATGTCGCCCGGACGAACCTCGCTGTAGAGCGCAGACGCCCCGAGCCGCACGCCGTCGGTACCGACGGGCGCATCGTAGTACAGCCGGCCAAAGCCGAGCTGGCGCGGATCGTTGGCGATGGTCGAGAGATTGAGCGCGAGCGTATCGCCCGGCAGCAGATAGGAATTGAACGCGGCCGTCGCGTAGGTCTGCCAGGGGCCGACCGAAGCCGAGCCGAGATTGTCGAGACCGGCCCAGGCGTAGATGTGCCAGGTCTTGAGATAGACCACGAGGCGGAAGCGGCCGGTCGGGCCGCCGATCTCCTCGAGGGCGGAGTCGAGGATGCGCACGCCGGGCCAGCCGTTGATCAGCAGCAACTGCCGCTCCAGCGTCGCCAGCCGCGACGGATATTCCGCGAGCACCGGATCGAGCAGCGGCCTGACGCCGAATTGCTCGGCGCCATCGCCCTTCAGCGCCACTTCCGTGATGGCCCCCTCGATCATCTGGATGCGCACGCGGCCGTCCGCGATGTCTTGCGGTGGAATGATCGCGCGGCTGAGGTGAAAACCGGCGGCGCGGTAGAGATCGCTGATCGCTTGCGCGATCGCGACGAGATCGGCCTGTGATACCTTCTTGCCGAGATAGGGCTGATAGGTTGCCGCGAGGCGGTCGGGAGGAAACGCCGAGGCGCCGGCGAGGCTGACGCCGCGAAGCACGAACAGCGGCTTGCTGTCCGCGGTGATCTCGGGCCGGGCAGCCTGCGGCAAGCGCAGCGGTGACCGCACCGGACGCCCCTGGTCGGATTGCTGATCGTCAAATTGTTTTTCGGTCTGCCTTGGATCGTAGCCGGGGTTTGCCTGCTGCGCGGCAGCTGGTTGCAGCGCTGCAAGCAAAACGAGACAGGCGACAACGAGAAAAAGGGTAATGCGGTGTGGGTTGTTCGACGCGCGCGTGCGCGTTCCTCCGTAATTCCACGGGGGGCACTCCGTGAACCGGCTGACGATCGTCGACCACATAACGTTTTGTAAATTTTTATGGTCAATGAACCGTTAAAGCCGCGGTCCGACCTACGGCGGGTTGCACTAATCCTATCTTGAAACATTTCCGCTAATCCTCAGGGCTGGACGGCGAGCAGCTGAGGAACATCATGCTCTTGGGAAGCGGAATGCGCGGTGCCCTGGCGGCGATGATGCTGGTCCTCTTGGCCGGCTCGGGTGCGATGGCCGCCGACGACGGCGTCTGGTCCGTCAGCAAATCCTCCGGCGAGGTGTGGATCAGCACGACCGGCGCGCAGCCCGCTTCGCTGAAACAGGAAGACACGCTAAAAGCCGGCGACACCATCCGGACCGGCCGCAACGGCCGCGTGCTTCTGGTGCGCGGCGAGGAGACGATCCTGATCGCGCCGAACTCGGTGATCGGGGTTCCCACCGAGAAGAAGGACGGGCTGCCGACCACGATCCTGCAGCAGGCCGGCTCGATCCTGCTCGAAGTCGAGAAGAAGAACGTCAAGCATTTCGAGGTCGAAACGCCTTACCTCGCCGCGGTGGTGAAGGGCACGCAGTTTTCCGTCACGGTCAATGCCGCGAGCACGAGCGTCGACGTGAAGCGGGGGCAGGTCGAGGTTTCCGATTTCAAATCCGGCCAGATCGCGCTGGTCATGCCCGGCCAGGTCGCGACGAGTTTCGCCAACGGCAAGGGCGGCCTGTCGCTGAGCGGATCGGGCACCTTCAATCCGGTCGAGCAGGGAAAGCCGCGCGCGTCCTCGATCGATCGCATCCAGGTTCCGAAGGGCGGCCTCCCTGCGCCGCATGCCGGTGACGGCAAGGTCATTCACGCGCTGGCACCTACCAACGCATCTCCTGGCAAGATGGCGAGCGCGTCGGCCCAGCAGCAGCCGTCTGCGGTGAGCAAGCCGGCTGGCAAGAACGTCATTCACCTGTCGAGCGCGCTCGGTGAAGTCCGGCTGAACGTGAACAAGGCCACCCACGGCCTCGCGCATGGCGCACTGACGCCGGGCCAGGCGAGAGGCGCTTCCAGGGACACGGCCAAGGACACGGTCTGGAGCGACAGCAAGTCCAGCGTCAGCACCGCGATTGCGCTCGGCCAGACGGGATCCAACGCGTCCGGCGGCAACGGCGGCGGCGGCAATTCGTCGGCCGCCGGCGGCAGCACCGCTTCCGCCGCCGGAGCCGCCACATCCGCGGCCGCGGCAACGGTCGCAACGGTCACCGGCACCACAGCCGATCTCGTTTCCGGAGCCAACGGCGCTGTAAATACGGCGGTGGGTAACGGGAAGGGCCTCGTCAACGGGATAGCCGGAGGGCTGGGCCTCGGCAACGGCAACAACGGCAACGGAAACGGCAACGGAAATGGCGGGGTCGGCAACGGCAACGGCAAAGGCAACGCCAAACACTGACCGCCGCTGATTGGGATCGAGGGGGGCGCACTGAAGCAGGGAAGCACGGTGCGCAGGGGAACGAGTTGAAACACTATCGACCGCATATTCTGGTGGTGATCGCGCTGGCGATGGTGCTGGCGTTGGGCTGGCACGACGCCTTGCGCAATGCGCTCGCCGATCTGCGCTTCGCCTCGCTGCACCGAGAGGCCAGCGGCGATATCGTGGTCGTCGCGATCGATGCCCCCTCGATCGAGAAGGTCGGTGTCTGGCCCTGGCCGCGGCGGCTGCACGCCAATTTGATCCGGCAACTCGAGAAGGCGGGTGTTCGCGATATCGCCTTCGATGTCGATTTCAGCGCGCCGTCGGATGCGGCATCCGACCGGGAGTTTGCCGCGGCCCTGCAAGACGCCGCCGGATCCGTCGTGCTGCCCGCGTTCAAGCAACCGGGCGCGGACCCGGTTGCAATCCACATCAACCGGCCGCTGAAACCGTTTGCCGGCGAGTCCTGGACGGCGGTCGTCAATGTCGCGGTCGAGCCGGACGGAAGGGTGCGGCAATATCCGTTCGGCGAGAAGCTGGATGGCGAGTTTCTTCCCTCGATGGCTGCCGTGCTCGCCGGGAAATACAACAGCAAGGACGCGCCCTTCCTGATCGACTTCAGCATCCGCGCCGCCTCGGTGCCAAAGGTTTCCTATATCGACGTGCTGCAGGGCGATGCTGGCGACCTTCGCACGGCTGAAGGACAAGAAGGTCGTCATCGGCGGCACCGCGCTCGAGCTCGGCGACCGCTTCAGCATTCCGAACGGCGGCATCGTTTCCGGTCCCGTGCTGCAGATCCTTGCCGCCGAGTCGATGCTGCAGAACCGCACCCTGCACTGGACTTCGGATGTGGTGACGCTGGCCGGGATTCTTGTCATCGCGCTCACCATGATGTTCGCCTGGCGCCGGCTGCTCGCGGGCCGCCGGGCGCTGGTTCTGCTGGGCATGGCGTTCGCCGCCGAGGTGATCGCCATCCTGTTGCAGGCCTTTTTCCCGCTCGTTCTCGACACCTCGCTGTGGCACATGACGATCGTGGTGTATCTGGCTGCGATCGCGCTGGATGAGATCGATTTTCGCGGCGTGCTCGGTCGCATCGCGGAGAGCCGCTTTCAGCGGATCGCCATGTCGCTCGGCGACGGGCTGGTCTGCACCGATCCGGACGGGTTGATCACGGTCTGGAATCCCGGCGCCGAGGCGATCTTCGGCTATGGCGCGGAGGAAATCGGAGGCCAGCCGTTCGACGTCGTCTGTGCCGCCGGCGTTGCCGGCGCGTCGGGCCCATTCTCGATCTCCGACGCGTTGCAGCTGTCCGGCGGCGCGGTGACGGAGTTCGAGGGGCGGCGCAAGAACGGCGAGGTGTTTCCGGTCGAGGCGTCCTTCTCCGGCTGGCAGGGCACCGAGGGTTTTCAATACGGCGCAGTGTTGCGCGACATCTCAGTGCGCAAGCGCGAGGCCGAGCGCATCCGCTATCTCGCGGAATACGATTCTCTGACGGCGCTCGCCAACCGCAACACGTTGGACACCGGGCTTTCAGCGATGATTTCCAGCGCAGAGAAAACCTCGGGCGAGGTCGCGGTGCTGGTGCTTGGCCTCGATGGCTTCCAGCAGATCAACGATTTGCTCGGCCATTCCAGCGGCGACCTCGTCCTGCGCGCCGTCGCAGAGCGGCTGGTGGGAGAGGCCGGACGCGAAGGCCTGGTTGCCCGCCTGAGCGGCGATGAATTCGCAATCGCGGTCCCCTGTGCGGCATTTCCGGAAATGGCGGCGCAGTTTGCCGAGCGCGTCGCGCTCGCCTTCGAAAGGCCAATCACGGCGGCGGCGCGCGAGCATCGCATCAAGGTCAGCATCGGTGTTGCCGTGTATCCGCAGGACGGTGACAACGCGGACGAACTGCTGAGCAATGGCCACCTTGCGCTTTCGCGCGCCAAGGCGTCGCGGCGCGGCGGACATGTCATGTTCGAGAGCGCGATCCGTGATGAGCTTGAGGCACGGCTGACCCTGGAGGCGGAACTCTCGCGCGCCGTCGAGCGCGGCGAGTTCGAGCTGTTCTATCAGCCCCAGGTCCGTCTGGTGGATGGCCACGTCAGTGGCGCAGAGGCGCTGATCCGCTGGCGTCACCCGCAGCGCGGCCTGATTTCGCCGGCCATGTTCATGCCTGTCGTCAATACCTCCTCGATTTCCGAACCCATCTCCAGCTGGGTGCTGGAGACGGCGTGCCGGCAGGCGCGCCAATGGGAGCTGACCGGACATGGCGTGCGCGTCGGCGTCAATCTCTCGCCATCGCAACTGCATTCCGGCGATCTCGCCAAATCGGTTGCGGAGGTGCTTGACGCGACCGGGCTTTCGCCGTCCCTGCTGGAACTCGAGGTCACCGAGGATATCCTGCTGCGCGATGAGGAGAGGGTGCTCGACCTGTTCCGCAGGATCCAGCAGCTCGGCGTTCGCCTCGTGTTCGATGATTTCGGCACCGGCTATGCCAGCCTCAGCTATTTGAAGAAGTTCCCGCTCGACGGACTGAAGATCGACCGATCGTTCGTGCTCGACGTGCTCACGGATTCGGACGATGCGGCGATCGTCAGTTCGACCGTGGGGCTCGGCCGGCAGCTCGGCTTGTCCGTCATCGCCGAAGGGATCGAGAGCCGTGCGATCGCCGACCTGCTCATCACCATGGGATGCGAGGAAGGGCAGGGCTATTTCTTCGGCAAGCCGATGCCGGCCCGCGAGTTTGAAATGCAATTCATGGCCGCGCACGAGGTTGCAGCCGCGGGCTGAGCAGCCAAGGCTGATAGTCGTGTCCGATCAATCGGATAGGCTCCCCATCTTCATGCGGAACCAAATAGTAAAATAATATGACTAGTCGGCTTCGATCATCCGTGGAATAGTCAATCCGCTGCCCGCCAACGGGCAACCGGTGCCATCGAACCGCAGGGCGGCGGGGCGGGCGCGCCGAACAACAGGTGGGGAGGGCGCAACCTATGATTTCTCAACGTGCTTTTGCGTTCCCTTCGGCCGATCCCGTGACCCGACGCGGCTGAATCGTCCGGGGCGGCTGTCGCCGTCTCGGGACGCCGACGCGACTTCCCAAAAAGATCAGCGCTGCCACACGTGCGCCCGCACAACTGTGCCAATCTCAACGCCAACAAAAAACGTTCTGCACCTCGAAGGGAGTGAAGCATGCTCAGACTGAAGACCACGATCATCGCGCTGGCGCTCGCGGCCGTCGCGGCCGCACCATCAGGCGCGATCGCCCAGGGCAAGGGGACCGTCGGCATCGCCATGCCGACCAAATCCTCCGCGCGCTGGATCGCCGACGGCGACAACATGGTGAAGTCGCTGAAGGAGAAGGGCTACGGCGCCGACCTGCAATATGCCGAGGACGACATTCCGAACCAGCTCTCGCAGGTCGAGAACATGGTGACCAAGGGCGTGAAAGCGCTGGTGATCGCGGCGATCGACGGCACCACGCTGTCGGACGTGCTGAAGCAGGCGAAGGCAAAAGGCGTCATCGTGATCGCCTACGACCGCCTGATCCGCGATACGCCGAATGTCGACTACTACGCGACCTTCGACAATTTCCAGGTCGGCGTGCTGCAGGCGCAGTCGATCGAGCAGAAGCTCGGGCTGAAGGAAGGCAAGGGGCCCTTCAACATCGAGTTGTTCGGCGGCTCGCCGGACGACAACAACGCCTACTTCTTCTACAACGGCTCGATGTCGGTGCTGAAACCCTACATCGACAGCGGCAAGCTGGTCGTGGGCTCTGGCCAGATGGGCATGGACAAGGTCGCGACCTTGCGCTGGGACGGCGCCACCGCGCAGGCGCGGATGGACAACCTGCTCTCGGCCTATTACGGCAAGAAGCATGTCGATGCCGTGCTGTCGCCCTATGACGGGCTCTCGATCGGCATCATCTCCTCGCTGAAGGGCGTAGGCTACGGCAGCGCCGATCTGCCGATGCCGGTGGTCAGCGGGCAGGATGCCGAGGTTCCCTCGATCAAGGCGATCCTGCGCGGCGACCAGTATTCGACCATCTTCAAGGACACCCGCGACCTCGCCAAGGTCGCAGCCGACATGGTCGACGCGGCACTGAACGGCAAGCAGGTCGAGGTCAACGACAGCAAGACCTACAACAACGGCGTCAAGGTCGTGCCGTCCTACCTGCTCAAGCCGGTCGTTGTCGACAAGGCCAACTGGGAGAAGGTTTTGGTTGACAGCGGCTACTATAAGAAGTCGCAATTCGACTGAGCGAACCATTTCCGGCAGGCGCCCTCGCGCGCCTGCCGTTCCGCGGGACCACCGAAATGACGGCAATGCTGGAGATGCGCGGCGTCAGCAAGAGCTTTGCCGGCGTGCGCGCGTTGCGTGACGTCAATTTCACGGTGGAAGCCGGCCAAATCCACGCTCTCGTCGGCGAGAACGGTGCCGGCAAATCGACCCTGATGAAGGTGCTGAGCGGGGTCTATCCCGCGGGCCAGTACGAGGGGACCATCATCTTCGACGGCGAGGAGCGCCGCTTCCGCGACATCAACGACAGCGAGCGGCTCGGGATCATCATCATCCACCAGGAGCTGGCGCTGATCCCGCTGATGTCGATCGCGGAAAACATCTTTCTCTCGCATCCGCCGTCGCGGGCAGGCGTGATCGACCGCGAGGAGGTCTACCGGCGCACGCGGGAGCTGTTGGCGCAGGTCGGCCTGCGCGAGTCGCCGGACACGCTGATCACCGATCTCGGCGTCGGCAAGCAGCAGCTGGTCGAGATCGCGAAGGCGCTGTCCAAGAAGGTGCGGCTGCTCATCCTCGACGAGCCGACCGCGAGCCTGAATGAGGCCGACAGCGCCGCGCTGCTCGATCGCCTGATCGCGTTCCGCGCGCAGGGCATCGCCTCGATCCTGATCTCGCACAAGCTCAACGAGGTCGCCAAGGTCGCCGACCGCATCACCGTGCTGCGCGACGGCCGCACGGTCGATACGATCGACTGCAAGACCGAGCCGGTCGAGGAGGACCGCATCATCCGCAGCATGGTCGACCGTGACCTCGCGGATCGTTTCCCCGATCGGCAAGCGAAGATCGGCGAGCCCGTGCTGGTGGTGGAGAACTGGTCGGTGCAGCATCCGCTGCATCCCGAGCGCCAGGCGATCAAGAACGTCGATTTCCAGGTGCGGCGTGGGGAAGTGGTCGGCATCGCCGGCCTGATGGGCGCCGGCCGCACCGAATTCGCCATGAGCCTGTTCGGCCGCGCCTGGGGCAAGAACATCCGCGGGCGCGCGCGCCTCGATGGTCGCGACGTCGACCTTTCCAGCGTGCCCGCGGCGATCGACGCCGGGCTCGCCTATGTCACCGAGGACCGCAAGCAGCTCGGCCTGATCCTGGCCGACGACATCAGAAAGAACATCACGCTCGCCAGCCTTCAGCGGGTTTCCTCGCACGGGGTGATCGACGATATCGCCGAGCTGAAAGCCGCGAGCGACTACCGCACCCGCATGCGGATCCGGAGCCAGGACGTCTTTCAGGAGGCAGGCCAGCTCTCGGGCGGCAACCAGCAGAAGGTCGTGCTGTCGAAATGGCTGATGACGGACCCGCAGGTGCTCATTCTCGACGAGCCGACCCGCGGCATCGATGTCGGCGCCAAATATGAGATATATACCATCATCAATGGACTGGCCGAGGCCGGCAAGGGCGTCGTGGTGATCTCGTCGGAGATGGCCGAGCTGCTCGGCATCTGCGACCGGATCTATGTCATGAATGACGGCGCCTTTGTCGGCGAGTTTGCCGCGCGTGATGCGACGCAGGAGAAGATCATGCGCGCGATCATGCGTAATGAACGGCTCAAGGCCGGCGTGCACGGGGAGCGAGGGACGGGTGGGAGAACTGCAGTCATGACCGACAAGTCGGTGTCACTGCCGGAAGAGCACAAGGGCGGCAGCTTCATCAGGAACAATCTGCGCAATTACGGCATGCTGCTGTCGCTGCTGGCGATCATGCTGTTCTTCCAGGTCATGACCGAGGGCACGCTGCTGCAGCCGCTCAACCTCACCAATCTCGTGCTGCAGAACAGCTACATCGTCATCATGGCGCTCGGCATGCTGCTCGTGATCGTCACCGGCCATATCGACCTCTCGGTTGGCTCAGTCGCAGGCTTCATCGGTGCGGTCGCGGCGGTGCTGATGGTGCGCTTTCATGTCGACTTTCCGCTCGCCGTCATCGCCTGCCTGATGGTGGGCGCGGCGATCGGGGCGGCGCAGGGCTATTGGGTGGCCTATTTCGGCATTCCCTCCTTCATCGTCACGCTGGCGGGCATGCTGGTGTTCAAGGGGCTGGCGCTCGCCGTGCTGCAGGGCCAGTCGGTCGGGCCGTTTCCGCCGACCTTCCAGAAGCTGTCCTCGGGCTTCATTGCCGAGGTGTTGCCCGATATCGGCACCATCCATCCGACCTCGCTCCTGATCGGAATCGTGCTCGCCTTCGCGCTGGTCTATGCCAGCGCCAAGATGCGCGCGCGCGAGGCCTCGCATGGCATCGAGGTCGAGCCCTATGCGCTGTTCTTTGCCAAGAGCGTCGCGCTCGCAGGCGTGGTGCTCTATTTCACCTACCTGATCGCCTCCTATCGCGGCTTCCCGAACGTGCTGGTCATCATGGCCGTGCTGATCGCGCTCTATGGCTTCGTCACGCGGCGGACGGTGATCGGCCGGCAGATCTACGCCGTCGGCGGCAACGCCAAGGCGGCGAAACTTTCCGGCATCAAGACCGAGCGGCTGACCTTCTTTGCCTTCGTCAACATGGGCGCGCTGGCCGCGCTCGCCGGCCTCGTCTTCGCCGCGCGGCTCAACACCGCGACGCCGAAAGCGGGCACCGGCTTCGAGCTCGACGTCATCGCCGCCTGCTTCATCGGCGGCGCGTCGGCCTATGGCGGGGTGGGGCGGGTCGGCGGCGCCGTGGTCGGCGCCATGATCATGGGTGTGATGAACAACGGCATGTCGATCCTCGGCATCGGCATCGACTATCAGCAGGTGATCAAGGGCCTGGTGCTGCTGGGTGCCGTCTGCTTCGACGTCTACAATCAGCGCAGATGAGATTGTCTGGGCCGAAGAGCAGGTCTCTGCTCGGCACTCCTACTCAGGCGCCCTCATAGACCAGACGGGTGAAGAACTCCGGCGAGATCACGAACTGGCCCCATTTCGCGTCGAACGCGGCAGTCGGCTTCGCTGCGACGGTCTCCTCCACCGAGCGGCCCTGCTGCTTGAGTTTTGCGACGTTGTCGTGGATCGCGACCAGCATGTCGCGAAAGGCCACAAGCTCCGCCTTGTTGCTCACGGGACTGCCGTGACCGGGGATCACGATGGTCTTGTCGCTGACGGCGGCGACATTGGCCTGGGCCGCCTTGATCATGCCGCCGATGCTGCCGCCGGTCGAATAATCGATGAAGGGATAGATGCCGTTCCAGAAAGTGTCGGCGACATGAACGATATCGGCTTCCGCGAAGGTGACGGAAATGTCGCTGTCGGTATGCGCGGGCTCGTAGCATTTCAGCTGCAGCGTGGAACGGTTGAGCGTCAGCGTCTTGTCCGCCGAGATAACCTCGGTCGGAATTGCCGATTTCGCCGACGGCGGGAAGTTGAAATCCCAGTCCTCGACCCGTTGCGCCGCCATCAGGTGTTTGCGGGTGTTTTCATGGGCGAGGATGGCCGCTCCTTGCGCGTTCAGCCATTCATTGCCGTCGGCATGGTCGAAGTGCCAATGGGTGTTGATCAGATGCTTGATCGGGTCGGGGCTGAGGCTATCGGCGGCTTCCAGGATGCGCGGGCGGGTCGCGGTGATGCCGGCATCGACGAACACCTTGCCGTCGCCTCCGGTCAGGACGGCGATGTTGCCGCCGGAGCCCTCGAGAATGCTGACATTGCCGCGCAGCTTGTGGACCTTGATGGAAGCCTTCGCCGCATCGTCGCGGATCAGCTTCACGAGGTTGCGCGCTTCCGCCCAGGCCTGCGATGGGCTGAGCCAGCCGCCGCTCGGGGCAAACGCGGTGGCGGCCATGCAGCAAAGGCAAAAACCGCGTCGGGACAGAACGGGCTGGTGTACGAAGGACATGACCATTTCCTGCTTGCTTGTTTCAGATCATCGCGAGACGCGTCATGGAGGCGTGGTTGCCTTGGCCGCGATCGCCTTCAACGCGCCCGACAGCGCAGCGACGGTGGCGTTGGCGGAATCGTCGAGGCCGTGACGGTGCGTGAGGTAAGCCGGATCGTTGTAGGAGAGCCAGGTCGTGCCGGACGCGTCCTGCCAGACCAGCGCCTTGAGCGGAAGATCGATGCCGATGGTTTGCACCGACTGCATCAGCGGCGTGCCGCCCTTGGCATTGCCGAAGATCAGGAGATCGGTCGGTCGCAGCGGAAGGCCGGCCGCGGCGGCGCCGGCGGCATGGTCGACATGGGCAAATACGGTCAGGCCCTTGGCGCGGACTTCGGCCTCGTAGCGGTTCATGGTCTCTTCCGGTCCGAAGGCGCTCTTCACCGTGACTAGTCCGTCTGCGGCCATTGCCCGTACTCCTGATAGCCATGCCGCTACGATCAACGCCAACGCTGCGGCTCCGATCGCGGCCTTCGCCCGATGCGCCATCTGTAACTCCGCGAGGCATCTGCGATCGCTGAACACTACGCGATCGAAATACCTCGAATCACGGCGGAAGGGTTTTGAATTCTCGGAGAGCCGTGCACAAGATCGTGCGATTTCTAAATCGTGAGCGTAAGGATCGGTTCGGCCGGCTCAGGTCCGCGGGATTGGCGCGCCTTCGATCGAACTGATAGAACGGCTGTAACGGTTCAGGCTTGAAGAAAGGTTTTTGGCGATGATCGAGGTCGTAGGCGTGATCGGGGCGGGCACCATGGGCAACGGGATTGCCCAGATCTGTGCGGCGGCGGGACTGCAGGTGGTGATGACGGATATTGCAGACGCAGCCGTCCAGCGCGGGCTCGCCACCGTCGGCTCGAGCCTGGAGCGCCTGGTCAAGAAGGAGAAGATGTCCGCAGCCGACCGCGAAGCCGCATTGGGACGCATCATCGGGACGACGGACAGGACCAAGCTCACCAATTGCGACCTCGTGATCGAGGCGGCGACCGAGAACGAGGAATTGAAGCTGAAGATACTGAAGGATCTCAGCGCATCGCTGAACTCCCGCGGAATAATCGCCACCAACACCTCGTCGATCTCGATCACCAGGCTTGCGACCGCAACCGACCGTCCGGACCGCTTCATCGGCATGCATTTCTTCAACCCGGTGCCGGTCATGGCGCTGTTGGAGCTGATCCGCGGCCTGCAGACCTCGGACGACACCGTGGCCAAGGCCGAAGCCTTCGCCAAGCGCGTCGGCAAGGTGCCGATCACCGCGAAGAACAGCCCGGGCTTTGCCGTCAACCGCATCCTTTGCCCGATGATCAACGAGGCGATCTTCGCGCTGCAGGAAGGAATCGCGACCGCCGAGGAGATCGACGCCGGCATGAAACTCGGCTGCAACCATCCGATCGGGCCACTGGCGCTCGCCGACTTGATCGGCCTCGACACCATGCTGTCGGTCATGGACGTGTTCTACAAAGGCTTCAACGATCCGAAATACCGGGCAGCGCCGCTGCTCAAGGAGATGGTCGACGCCGGCTATCTCGGCCGCAAGACCGGGCGAGGCTTTTACGAATACGGCAAGTAGTGGTGTCACAGCCGGCAACCGGCCGGTTACCCGCGCGGCACCGGGGACGTCTGGAACAGCGTTTCCCGGAACGGCCCAATATTGAGACAACATTCCCGTCAAAGGGCGCTAAAGCCCTGACAGCGCGGACTGCCTGCCCTGATTTGACTGCCGTCTGCTGTCCGCGCAAAGTTGGCGGACCGCCCACGCCTGTTTGTCGTCCGACGAACAGGACGGCTGGGCCGCGGCCTTGAATGTCGGTTGCTGTCACGAATGAAGCGTTTGGCAAATTTGAAGAGACTGGGCTTTTTTACGCGGCTTCTCGATCAAGCTACGCCAGCGGAGCGATATCGGCTGGCAGCCGAGCAGATCGTGCATGCAGAAAAGGCCGGCCTCGATTCCGCGTGGATCGCGCAGCACCATTTTCATGAAGCCGAGGGCGGCCTTCCGGCGCCGTTTGCGTTTCTCGGTTACGTTGCGGCGCGGACTTCCCGCATTCGTCTCGGGACCGGCATCGTCACGCTGCCGCTGGAAAATCCGGTGAGGGTGGCAGAGGACGCAGCCGTGCTCGACCTGATGTCGAACGGCCGGTTTGAGCTCGGCGTCGGGACCGGCGGAAACCCGTCGGCCTTCGCCGCCTTCGGGCTCGACAGCGCCGCGCGTAACGACATCTTTGCGCGCAATCTCGACGTGGTCCGCACAGCCTTGGCGGGGCGGCCGCTTGTTGGCGGCGACACGCTCTATCCGTCACGGCCGCAATTGTGCGACCGGATCTGGCAGGCGACCTTCTCGGTGAGCGGCGGGGCGCGCGCAGGCAAGGCGGGAGACGGCCTGCTGTTGTCGCGGACACAGCCGCGCTCAAAGGACGCGCCGCGCGCGACACTTGCAGAAATTCAGCATCCCATCATCGACGCCTATATGGCCGCGTTGCCGCCGGGGTGCGAGCCCCGGATCATGGCGTCGCGCACCATCTTCGCCGCCGACGATCATCAGGAAGCAATGCGCCTGGCCGGCATCGGATTGCGGCGCGCGCTGCCGAACTTCCTCGCCGGCGGACACTTGCGGTCCGGAGAGGCGCTGGCCGACATGATCACGGCGTTCGACACCCATGTGGGAACGCCCGACGACGTCATCGCCTCGCTGCGCGCCGACAGCACGCTGGAGCGGGTGACCGATCTCGTGTTCCAGGCGCACTCGGTCGACCCGCCGCATCCGTATATCCTGCGATCGATCGAGCTGGTCGCGGAGAAAGTGGCGCCGGCGCTGGGATGGACAAAGACGGCAACGGCCGACGTGGCGCTGGTTTGAAAGAAGCCGAATGATGAGCACAACGACAAAAGATATCATCGATCTTCTCGCCGGCATCGAACCGGGATCGAGCCTCGACGGCATCCGCGCGCGGCGATTGCAGGCCCGCGAAAACGCGCAGAAGAGCTATCTCGCGCTGTTCGAGCCGGCCGACTTTGGCGACGTCCCCGCCGCGGAACGCTTCGCGGTCGCAGCCTTTGTGGCCGGCCTCCATGATGAGCCGACGGTGGCCGGCTTCTATCTGGCCAAGTTGGCCAGGCCAGACTTGATCGATGCGCTCAAGGCTGAAATGGAACGGGGAAAGACCAAGGGGCCATATGGTGCCTTTCCAGCCGGGCCGCTCTCGGCCGAGGACACGACCGGCCCGATCTATCGCGTGGCCAGCGATGGGAAGCCGGTACTCGGTCAAAAACTTGCCGCTGCGCTCGAGCATGCGCATCTGCTGGTGTTCCGTCCGCGCGATGCGAACCCTGCGGCCATGCAGGCGCTGCTCGATGCCGCCTGGTCGACGACGGCTATCGTTACGCTCTCGCAACTTGTCGCGTTCCTGTCGTTTCAGGTCCGCTCTGTCGCTGGCCTGCGCACGCTCGGCGCCTCGCTCGGGCGGGGCGCAGCGACGGCGGCCAAGGCCAGCTAGGAGTTCACGACCATGAGTGATTCAATCGTCGTTCATGCCAACGAGAATGAGCCGGTGGTTTTCACCCAGGATGAATTGGGCTGGCTGCCCTGGCTGGAGCCGTTTCCCGAGGCCGAGCTGACGGAGCGGCATTTTGTCGGCCTGGTCGATAAATCCCGCGCCAAGTCCGATTACTTTCGCCTGCTGGTGCGCGACCCCGAAGTGCTGGAAGCTCGAACCAAGACCGACAAGGACATCTTCTACAACACCGCGGACGGCCTGCCGCGGGCCGAGCGCGAACTCGCGGCGGCGGCGACCTCGCGCTACAACGGCTGCATCTATTGCGCCTCCGTGCATGCGCGCTTTGCCACGACCTATTCCAAGCGCCGCGACGACGTGCAGCGATTGCTCGACGAGGGCGTCGAGGCCGACCTCGGCGCGCGGTGGAACGCGGTGGTCCGTGCGTCGGTTGCACTGGCGTCGACGCCCATCGCGTTCGGCGAGGCCCATATCGAGGAACTGCGCCGCGTCGGTCTCGATGACGCCGAGATCGTCGACGTGATCAACAGCGCGGCGTTCTTCAACTGGGCGAACCGGCTGATGCTGTCGCTGGGAGAGCCGACAGCGATGGCTGCGAAGTGACCGCTGGCATGGAAATTGCCCCTAATTGGGCTGGATTCCTGGAATGACAGAACGAATGGAGCCGGGCATGCGCAATTTCGATCGTCGCACTTTGATCAAAGGGTCTTTGGCTGGCCTCGTGGTGGGAGCGGCCACCTCGCGCGCCGCCTTCGCGGATTCTGCCGAGCCGATCATGCTCGGTGTCAGCGGCCCCCTGACCGGGCCGAACGCGCAATATGGTACGCAATGGAAGCAGGGTTTTGATCTCGCGCTGGACGAGATCAACGCTTCAGGCATCGACGGCCGCAAGCTCGCCTACAGTTTTGAGGATAGCCAGAGCGATCCGCGCCAGTCGGTGGCGATCGCCCAGAAGTTCGTCTCCGACCCGAAGATCGTCATGGAGCTTGGCGACTTCTCGAGCCCGGCCTCGATGGCGGCCTCGCCGATCTATCAGCGCGCGGGCCTGGTGCAATTCGGCTTCACCAACTCGCATCCGGACTTCACCAAGGGCGGCGACTTCATGTGGAGCACCTCGGTCAGCCAGGCGGACGAGCAGCCGCTGCTGGCGCTCTATGCCGTACGCCACCTTGGGCTCAAGAAAATCGCGGTCCTGCATCAGAACACGGATTGGGGGCGCACCAGCCGCGACTATTTCGTCAAGGCCGCCAAGGATTACGGCGGCGAAGTTGTCGTCACGGAAGGCTATATCGCCGATGAACGCGATTTCCGCTCCACGCTGGTGCGGGTTCGCGACACCAATCCGGATGGCCTGGTTCTGATCTCCTACTATTCCGACGGCGCGCTGATCGCCCGGCAGGCGCGTCAAGTGGGATTGAAGCAGACGATCTGCGCCGCGAGCTCGGTCTACTCGCCAAAATTTCTGGAGCTTGGCGGAGAGGCCGTCGAGGACGTTCATGTCGGCACCAGGTATTTTCCTGAAGACCCGCGTCCGGAGGTCCGCAAGTTCATCTCTGCGTTCAAGGCAAAATATGGCGGCCAGGAGCCGGACTCCTTCAACGCCTATTCCTATGACGCGATGAACGTGGCGGCCGCGGTGCTCAGAATCGGCGGCACGGACCGCAAAGCCATCCGGGACGCTTTCGCCAAGGTAAAGGACGTGCCGACCGTCATTTTCGGGAAGGCGACCTTCGACGTCGAAACCCGCCGCGTCAAAGGCGCGATGAATGCCGAGCTCGTCGTGCGCAAGGGCCAGTTCACGATCTGGGACGGCAAGCCGACCTGAGCCCCTCTCACTAGGAACGCAGATTGTCCTCCTGGCTCGACTACACGATCAACGGGCTGATCGTCGGCAACATCTATGCGCTCGTGGCGGTCGGGCTCGCCTTGATCTTCGGCGTCAGCCGGCTGATCAATTTTGCGCAGGGCTCCATCTACCTCGTCGGCGCCTATGTCGGCTGGGTGGCGGTGGTGCAGCTGCGGACGCCGCTCATCCTCACCATTATTATCGTGGCGACGGTCGCAGCGCTGGTCGGACTGATCATCGAGCGGTTCGGCCTGCGGCCGCTGCAGAACTCGGTGCGCATCGCGCCGCTGCTGGCGACGATCGGCATCAGCTTCGTGCTCGACCAGATCGTGATGCTGACCTTCTCGCCAAACCCGCGTGCGCTGCCGAGCCAGCTGCCCGACATCCGCTTCCAGATCGGCACGGGGACGATCGGTCCGCTCGACCTCCTGATTGCCGGCGTCGGCATCACCAGCGCGCTCTTGCTGTTCGTGTTCCTGCGCTACACCAAGCTCGGCTGGGCCGTGCGCGCCACCGCGCAGGACCGCGATGCCGCCATGCAGATGGGCGTCGATGTCAACCGCGTGAACCAGGCGGTGTTCGGCATCGCCGCGGCGCTGGGCGGCCTGTCCGGCATGCTGGTCGGCATGTACTACAACCAGATCGACACAGCGATGAGTCTGCAGGCGACGCTGAAGGGCGTGGTCGCGGAAGTAGTTGGCGGAGCCGGCAACGTGCCCGGCGCCGTGGTCGGCAGCATGCTGCTGGGGTTGGTGGAAAGTTATGGCGTGGCGGTGTTCGGCACCAGCTACCGTAATCTCTTTGCGTTCTTGCTCCTGATCCTGGTGCTGGTGTTGCGGCCGAACGGCCTGTTCGCCAGCGCGCGGCAAGCGCCGCCGGAACCTTTGACCGGCACCTTCATCGCGCCAAGCCGCCCGGTCCGCATCCCGCGCTGGGCGCTGGTGACCGCCGTCGGCGCATTCGCGCTGCTGCCGCTGCTTCCGGTCTCGTCCTACCTGCTGCAGACGTTCATCAATGCCTGGCTGCTCGGCATGCTGGCGCTCAGCCTGACGCTGGTCGCGGGCTCCGTTGGTCAGGTTTCGCTGGGGCACGCGGCGCTGCTCGCGATCGGCGCCTATACTTCCGCACTGCTGTCGCTGCGCTTGTCGTTCCCGGTCGGCATCGCCATTATCTGCGGCGGGCTGATGAGTGCCGCGCTCGGCACGCTCCTGATCTCGCCGTCCTTTCGCCTGCGCGGTCACTACGTCTCGATCGCAACGCTCGCCATCGGCGAGATCGTGTCGCTCGTGATCCTGAACTGGGAATCGGTCACGAATGGTCCGATCGGAGTATCGGGCATCCCGCCACTGTCGCTGTTCGGCCATGAACTGGTCAGCGCGTCGTCGGTCTACTGGTTCAGCTTCGCGGTCATGGTTCTGCTGGCGTTGTTGCAGGCGCGGCTGCTCGGCTCGCATCTCGGCCGAAGTTTTCGCGCGATCCGCGATGATGATGTCGCGGCGCGCGCCTATGGTCTCAGCCTGAACCGCTACAAGGCGCTGGCCTTCATCTTCGGCGGCTTCGCCGCCGGCGTCAGCGGCGGCATCGCCGCGCATCTCTATTCCTATATCAACCACGAGACCTTCAATACGCAGCAATCCATCCTGGCGCTGACCGTGGTGATCCTGGGAGGACTCGGCAATGTCGCCGGCGCGATCCTTGGCTCCGTCGCGCTCGTCGGCTTGCCCGAGGCGTTTCGGATCGCGGCCGAGTATCGCATCCTGATCTATGGCATCGTGCTTCTGCTGCTGGTCCGGTTCAGGCCGCAGGGCCTGTTGGGAACGATCTGATGGCTGGCAACACGCCCTTGCTGTCGCTGCGCGGGCTGACCCGGCGGTTCGGCGGGCTGACCGCTGTCGACAACATCGATCTCGATCTCGGCCAGGGCGAGCTCGTCAGCATCATCGGGCCGAACGGCGCCGGCAAGACCACGCTGTTCAATCTCGTCACTGGGCTCGACCGGCCTGACGCAGGCGAGGTCCGCCTCGACGGGCAGACGATCACCGGCTTCTCGCCGGAGAAGCTGGCGGGCCACGGCGTCGCACGCACATTCCAGCTCGGCCGCGTCTTCGGCAATCTCAGCGTGATGGACAATGTCCTGATCGGCGCCCATGCGCGGCTCAAGGCCGTCAAGCCGGCGATCCCGCTGATCGGCCCGTTGCTCGAGCTTGGACTGGCGCTGCTGCGGCCCGCTTCGGTCAGGGCCGAAGAGGAGCGGCTGCGCGAGGAGGTGAGGGCTATCCTCAAGCGGTTCGGCGATCGTCTGCTGCCGCGGATCGATCAGCCGGCCTATAGCCTGTCCTATGCCAATCGCCGCCGCCTCGAGATTGCGCGCGCGCTGGCGCTCAAACCCCGTCTTCTGCTGCTCGACGAGCCGACGGCCGGCATGAACCCCACCGAGACCGCGGAGATGCAGGGGCTCGTCGCCGAGCTCAAGGCCGAGGGCCTGACGATCCTGTTGATCGAGCACAAGCTCGACATGGTGATGCGCCTGTCCGACCGCGTCATGGTCATGGACGAAGGCAAGAAGATCGCGGAAGGCGCGGGTGAGGAAGTGCGCAAGGATCCCAAGGTCATCGAGGCCTATCTGGGCCACGGATCGTCGCAAGGCACCGGCGATGAGCGGGAGTCTGCGGCATGAACGACGTGGCCACTTCCCCCGAGCCGATCTTGCGGCTGTCTGATATCAACACCTTCTACGGCCAGGCGCAGGTGCATTTCGATCTTTCGATCGAGGTTCCGCGCGGTCATATCGTCTGTCTCCTCGGCGGCAATGCCAGCGGTAAATCGACCACGATGAAGATCATCCTCGGCCTGGTACGGCCGCGCTCGGGCGAGGTGACCTTTGACGGCGCCTCGATGCTCGGCCTGACCACGCCACAGATCGTCCGGCGCGGCATTGCCTCGGTGCCGGAGGCGCGCCGGCTGTTCGCGGACATGAGCGTGCGCGAAAACATCCTGATGGGCGCCTTCGTGCGCAATGACTCCAGCGAAATCGCGCGCGATCTCGAACGCCTCTTGGCGCTGTTTCCCAAGCTCGGGCAGCGGCTGTCGCAGCGCGCCGGCTCGCTCTCCGGCGGCGAGCAGCAGATGGTTGCGATGGCGCGTGCCCTGATGAGCCGGCCGCGGCTGATCGTCATGGACGAGCCGACCATGGGCCTGTCTCCACTGTTTGTCGATCGCGTGCTGGAGCTGATCCGCACCGTCAACAAGGAGGGCGTGTCGATCTTCATGGTCGAGCAGAACGCGAGCCTTGCGCTGGAAATCGCCCATGAGGCCTATGTCCTGCAGACCGGCCGGATCGTACTGTCCGGCCCGGCACGCGCGCTCAAGGACGATCCAAGAGTGCGCGACGCCTATCTCGGCGGCGCTGATGCCGCATGAAATCGACGACGCCGACAGGCCAAGCCCGTATTCCTACGGTCGCGCATTAAGGCGCTTTTAGCTTCCGTTAAGTAAGATGACCGGCCCAGAACCCTTTGGAAACGGAACATGCGGATCGGTCGGCTTTTTGCAGTGTCGATGCTCTCGGTGACGGCTTTGGCGGTCGTCCTTGGTGCTGAAGTCCTGTTTCCGCAGGCGCGCACCTATGCGGACAAGACCGAGGCGATCAGGGCGGTCAAGGCCTTTGGTGCGGTGCTGGCGGTCGGCCAGCAGGTCGCTGCCCATCGTGCACCCTATCTCACCCCGCTGTTCCAGGATGCCGCCGCGACGCCGGCGCAACTGGATGCCATCGCGAAAACCGTGCAGGCCACGGATGCGGCTATCGCCGATGCCAGGGCCGCCATCGGTGGACTGAGCGACAGCGGAACCCTCCTCGACGGGCTCAATCAGGCCGCCGCAAAACTTGCTGAAATTCGCAGTGCGTCGGATCGTGCTCTAAACGTGCCGTCGAGCGCGCGTGACATGGCGGTGACCAAAGGGTTCATGCCCGGCATTGCCCAGGTGGTCGCGATCATCGAACCGGTCCTGAATCATCTCGAAAGCGATGTAGCGGCGGCGGATGCCTCGCTGTCGGCATTGTTGAGTGTCGCCCGCACCGCTCAAGATTTTCGAATCTCAGCCGGCGGCCGGGCGGGGACGATGTCGCCTGCGTTGAGTGCCCACCGCCCGCTAACATCAGGGGAATTTACCGCGATGGACCGGGCCCAGGGGCGGGTCGAGTTGGATCGAGAGCGGATCGAGGCCGGCATCGACCAGCTCGACCATCCACCTAAACTCACCAAGGCACTGAAGGATGCGATCGACGCCTACTTCGGACGCGCCGTGCAGGTCATCGAGAAGGAGATGCCGGCCGCGCGCAGCGACGGTAAATACTCGATCAGCTCCGACGAGCTAGCCGCGGCGGTCGTCCCGGCGGTGCAAAGCTTCTTCGTCGTGCGCGACGCGGCACTGGTTGAGGCCGCCGAACGTGCCCAGGCAGCACGGGCGTGGGCGCTTATGATGCTGGGGCTGGCGGCGGCGGCTGTCGCGGCGCTGCTTGGCGTGCTCGCCGGCGTTACCATGATGCTGCGTCGTCGCGTGATTGCGCCGCTTGGGCAGTTGACGGATGTGGTCGGCAACCTTGCGGCGGGCCGGCACGAAGTGACGATCCCCGCGAGCGAGCGCGCCGACGAAATCGGATCGATGGCTACTTCCCTGCAGGTCTTCAAGGAGGCGCTCATCGCCAAGAAGGCAGCGGATGAAGTCGCCGCGGTGGAGGCCGATGCGAAAATCCAGCGCGGCCAGCGCGTGGACACGATTACCCGTGATTTCGAAGCCATGATCGGCGAGATCGTCAACATCGTGTCATCCGCTTCCGGCGAACTGGAAACTTCCGCGGGCACGCTGACGGCGACCGCCGAGCGTTCGGAGGAGCTGACCGCCAAGGTCGCGTCCGCTTCCGAAAATGCCTCCGCCAATGTGCAGTCGGTGGCATCAGCGACGGAAGAGATGGCATCGTCGGTCAACGAGATCAGCCGCCAGGTGCAGGACTCCGCGCGCATCGCCGGCGAGGCGGTGCAGCAGGCGCAGCGGACCAATGATCGCGTCGGCGAACTCGCAAAGGCGGCGGGACGGATCGGCGACGTCGTCGAGCTCATCAATACGATTGCCGGACAGACCAATTTGCTGGCGTTGAATGCCACGATCGAGGCCGCGCGCGCCGGCGAGGCAGGACGCGGCTTTGCGGTTGTGGCCTCGGAGGTGAAGGCCCTTGCCGAGCAGACCGCCAAGGCGACTGGCGAGATCAGCCAGCAGATCAGCGGCATTCAGGCCGCAACACAGGAATTGGTCGGCGCCATCAGGGAGATCGGCGACACCATTGGCCGGATGTCCGAAATCGCATCCACGGTCGCGGCAGCTGTCGAGGAGCAGGGCGCGGCTACACAGGAAATCTCCCGCAACGTTCAGCAGGCCGCGCATGGCACCCAGCAGGTGTCTGCCAACATCGCCGACGTGCAACGCGGCGCCAGCGAGACCGGATCGGCCTCGGCCCAGGTGCTTGCGGCCGCAACGTCGCTGTCGAGCGAAAGCAGCCGGCTCAAGCTCGAAGTCGGCAAATTCCTCACTTCCGTGCGGGCGGCCTGACGCAGCCCGCGCATCTTCCACAACTACCAGGCCGAGCTGTTCCCGACCCGGGTCCGCGCCCGCGCCGTCGGCTTCGTCTATGCTTGGGGCCCGGGCAAGCGCGGCCTTCGTCGGCCTGTTGATCGGCTTCTTCTTCCGCGAGGGCGGCACCATGGCGGTGGCCTTGTTCATCGGGACAGCCATGACGCTGGTCATTCTCGTGATCGGCATCTTCGGGCCCCGGACACTCAATCAACCGCTGGAGGAGATCTCGAACTAGACGCTTTTCGCCGGCGATTGATCCACCGCAAAGGCACATTGGCCAACTCGGCGATGATGGCTGCAATGGAGGAATCGCGATGACCATTGCAGACCAGGTCTCGTCGGGCATTTCGGTGAAGCCGGGCGAGCGGCCAAGCTGGATCAGGGCCAATTGGGGATTGGTGCTGGGAGCTGCGGTGCTGCTTGCAATCCTGTTGCTGCCGACGCCCGCGGGATTGTCGGTCGCAGGCCACCGCATGCTGGCGGTCTTCGGTTTTGCCGTGATCGTATGGGTGACCGATGCGCTCGACTACGCCGTGAGCGCGGTCGTCATTGCGGCCCTCATGGCGGTTCTCCTGGGCATTTCGCCGAACGTCGCAAACCCCAATATTCCGATCGGCACCGTTCAGGGCCTCACCATCGCGATGAGCGGTTTCGGCAATACGGCGCTGACGCTGGTTGCCGCCGCCCTGTTCCTGGCCGCCGCCATGACGGTCACGAGGCTGGACCGTCGCATCGCTCTGATCATCCTGTCGCAGGTCGGCACGCGAACGAACCGGATCGTCATGGGCGCGATCGTGGTTTCCACGGTGCTGGCCCTGCTGGTGCCAAGCGCCACCGCCCGGGCGGCTGCGGTCGTCCCGATCATCATGGGCATCATTGTCGCGTTCGGCGTCGACAAGCACAGCAGGTTTGCCGGACTTTTGATGATCACCACCGTGCAGGCGGTGAGCATCTGGAACGTCGGCATCAAGACCGCGGCGGCACAGAACATGGTCGCAGTCGGCTTCATCCAGAAGCAGCTGGGCCATGACATCACATGGCTGAGCTGGCTGGTTGCGGCCGCGCCATTTTCGATCCTGCTGTCGGTCGGGCTTTATTTCATCATGATGACGATGATGCCGCCGGAAACGCGGGAGATCCCGGGCGGCCATGCGACCGTCGGGAAATCCTTGAGCGAGCTCGGCCCGATGACCGGCAAGGAGGGCCGTCTCCTGGCGCTGTCCCTCATCCTGCTGTGCTGCTGGGCGACCGAGGGCGTGCTGCATTCTTTCGACAGTTCGACGACGACCACGATCGCCGTTGCCCTGCTGTTCCTGCCCGGCATCGGCGTCATGGATTGGAAGACGGCAAACCCGTTGATCCCGTGGGGCACGATCGTGCTGTTCGGGATCGGCATCAGCCTGGGCACGGCATTGCTGCAGACACAGGCTGCGCAGTGGCTAGCGAACCTGATCGTGCAATGGTTCGGGCTCAAACAGCTCCCGGCGCTTGGCATATTGGCCGTCATGGCGGCTTTCCTCGTCGTCGTACACCTCGGCTTTGCCAGCGCGACCGCGCTGGCGTCGTCGATGATCCCGATCGTGATCGCCGTACTGCAGAAGGTGCAAACGCCGGGAATCAGCGTGCTCGGCATGACCCTGGTGCTGCAGTTCGTTGTGAGCTTCGGCTTCATCCTTCCGGTGAATTCGCCGCAGGGCATGGTCGGCTACGGCACCGGGACCTTCCTCGCGCGCGACTTCATCCGAACCGGCATTGCGGTCACGGTGCTGGCCTATCTGCTCACGCTCCTGTTCGGCGCGACCTATTGGCGCTGGCTTGGCTACGTCTGAGTTGCGCGCCGGCAGGATCGCGAGCGAATGCGGATTTTCGATGGACGTTTGCGTCAAGGCGGGGGTGGCAATCGCGGCGGGATACGCTATGTCCGGGGCCGACTTGTCCCAGGGCATAGGGTTAATTTGGACGCTCTCGACCATCGCTTCTCCGTCGCCCCGATGATGTACTGGACCGGGTCATCTTAAAAAGCGAAGCTCAATCCGCAGCTAGGCATTGTTCGCAAATAGCCATGCAGTACCGCACGCAGTACCAAGTGATTGGCACAGTTTAGTTGGACAGACCTACAACCTCGCTCGTTCCTCTGGGAAGCTTTCACCGGATCCCTTTCGCATCGCTGCTCGACGTCTTGGGCTTTGAGTGATGGGGCCCATACAGTGAATCGCGCGACCCCTTCGCTGCACCAGCAATAGTGCTGCTTATGATGTCGAACGGGCAATCGGGGAGTTCAATCGCAGGCAGTCAACGTTCTTTCGAGCGATCACAACCCAGGACTCGGAAAAGGAAAAGCCGGACAGGGTCAACGCGCGCGCATCCTGGTCCGGCTTGAAAGCTGGCGTTACTGAAGCATATCACGCCGCGGCAATTTCGATCAGTGAGCGCGCGACCTGATTTGTTCCAGTTGAGAAGTACCTTTGAAGATTACTTCGTTTTCTTCTTGCCGGTCTTCTTTGCCTTCTTCGCCTTCTTCGCTTTCTTGGCCATGTTACCCTCCAGTCCCAAAGTTGGTTCAATGCATGTCGAGCATCGACGTGCAGATGTTAGCGTACACCACAATCGCAAAATTGATACTGCGTGCTTCGAACAAGGTAAACGGCGCGCGTCCCTTGCGAGTGCGCGACAGCCCTTCGTGATGAGCTGAGGCGATATGTTGACAACATCCGCGTCGAGATTGACACCAAGCGCGGCCGCCGATGCAACCAGAGTGAAGACGATTGCTCCGGGTGATAGCGTCTGCTTCGACTGAGCGCGTAACGTATCTATGACCACCCGAGAGACGACAGCTAAGTCGTCAGCGCTGCCATCTCTTTTCTGGCGGCATCAACTCGCGCATCAAGATATTTGGCTAGATCTAGAAGGTGGACGCCTTTTGCGCATTTCTGGCTGTTTTCCATCCGCACCAGAGGGATCGCAATGTCGCCGGCGCTGATCTTCCGGATCAATTTTGTTGGATTGAGATGCGAAAAATAGTCGCGGCACACGTCCTCAATCGGAACAATTGCCTTGCCCTCGTACTGTGCCATTAAAAGGAACACGGTATTCATGAAGTTGCTTTTCATATCGATGCGGGCAAAGCCGCACTTCGCGCGGCAATCGCTTGCGAGGTAAGTCTCAGTCGCTTGGTGGCCACATCTAACCTGAGAAACTGCCACAGGGAGAATCTTTTCGGTCGTCGTCGGAAGTTTGGCGTCCTTAGCGTAGAAAAGGGAGGGCACGGTTCGGATCGATGCCTGTACAACGATCTGAGCAGCTCGGAATATTGCCTGGCCTTAAGCCTTGGTGCCGGAAAACCAGCGGCCTCCTGTTGATTAGCAAAGTAGCTGACTCATAGTCAGCGGGTCCCAAGTTCGAGCCCTGGTACGACCACCAAAAACGAAATTGCTTCAATGCTTTACCAGTGACTTGATCGCAGGCCGGCGCATGCGATCACATCAGTAATGAGCCTGTGCGCGAGGGCGTGTCCGATCAGGCAGCGCAGACGACCGCGGGTCCAAAAGGAGCAGGTGATGGCCGAAGCCGCCGAGGCGGCGGTGGTAGGGAGGGCTGGCTTCCGCCCGTGCTGTAGAAAGCGCCGCAACCGCCATCGCCTTGACCGTCAATCGGCGGCTCTCGGCTTGTCGGTGGGAAATCGCCTTTGCAATGGGAGCGTGAGGCAAACGGCGCAGCGAGACAATCGGATTGCGAGGGTGATGGCGTGATGCGAAACGGTCGACCCGTCGATTGGGACAACCCGCTTCTGGGTCATGGGCGTCAAAGCCCGTGCGATTGATCGGGACCCGATCCGCGGACTACATCAGGGCCAGCGGTCGTGGTGCCGCGCAAACAGGCCGGACACATGACTTGCACCCGACCGCAAGCCGAATGTCAGAGTCTTCTCGCAACGCGGGCGTCGTCCACACATGACCTAGTTGGGGCAAATTCGATTTGGCGCCACACGATTTCGCACACGCCGACGAGCTCAACCTGAAGACCTGCCGGCGCGCCAAATGCTTACTCCAGCCTGCGGCGGATGGACTCCATCCGATCGTCGGTCGCGTGTTAAGCGAGATCTCTTGCAGCAAGTGCTGACGCGGTTAGGTCATGAAAATAGCGCTGTTGCCAACATCAGTGAAGCCTGGAATCGGTAAGAGCAGACTGACGGCATCGATGTTTGAAGTTGCGACAGCAAACGGCGTACCGGCGCTGTGTTCTATGGTGACTCGCAAAGAAGCACGACCCCATATGCCGCGATGCGATCACTCACAATGACAAAGCTGGGCAGGACTTCGAACCGGTCGTCATTACTGCCCGGCGGTTGACGCAGACGTCGCGGTTAAATGGTGAACATGGCGAGCATTTCGGACCTGTGATCAGCGGAGAGATCGGGGCATAATGGTTCCAAAACTCGCTTGGGACGAGAAGTGCTGATGCCGCTTGGCAGGCCAGAAGCTCTCTTTTGGGAGTTAACCAACAACGCGTAGGGGAACAGGGTGAGGATTCGGCCATGGAAGCTACCTCGGAGCGGAACACGCCGGACAGGCCAGATACCTCGGGGGAAGCAGGTCACGAGCCGGCATCCTCCAACCAGGTCAGAACGATCAATCTGGCTCTCCAGGGAGGCGGAGCACATGGTGCCTTTACCTGGGGCGTCCTGGACCGCCTCCTGGACGAAAAAGACCTGGCATTCGAGGGGCTGAGTGCGACCAGCGCCGGAGCGATGAACGCTGCGGCTTTTGCCTATGGGCTCGCGGTCGACGGTCGCGAAGGGGCGCGCAAAGCGCTCGCCGGCTATTGGAGACGTGTAAGCGATGCAGCCAGGCTGGGGCCGCTGCAGCCAAATCCCATCGACCGTATGCTGGCCGACCATAAGTTGACGTGGTCGCCGATTTTCACCGTCATTGACTTCGTGACACGCGTGTTGTCGCCATACCAGTTCAACCCCGCGAACTATAACCCACTGCGTGACGTGGTCGAGCAATCGATTAATTTTGACGTGCTGAGACGAGCGGACTGTCCGGTCAAGCTCTTTTTGTCTGCCACGAACGTTCGTACTGGCAAGGTGAAGATCTTCGCCGGAACGGAAATTTCAGCATCCGCCGTGATGGCTTCGGCGTGCCTCCCCACGATGTTTCATGCGGTGGAGATCGACGGCGAAGCTTATTGGGACGGCGGATATATGGGAAACCCCGCGCTCTTCCCACTGATTTACAACTGCGAAAGCGTCGACATTGTCACCGTTCATATCAATCCGCTGTTTCGCAATGAGGTGCCGCGCGCCGCAGGCGATATTTTGAACCGCATCAACGAGATCAGCTTCAATTCGTCTCTGATGCGGGAAATGCGGGCGGTGAGCTTTGTGACCAAGCTCATCACGCAAAACCGCGTCGTCGATGGAGGGCTGAGGCAGGTGCTGATTCACAGCATCGCCGACGACGAATTCATGGGCGCACTCAGTCCCACAAGCAAGTACAACGCCGATTGGGATTTTCTCGTCTTTCTTCGCGACCAGGGACGAAAATGCGCGGGCGACTGGCTTGCCAAAAACTTCGTGAAACTGGGGGTCGAATCGTCGATAGACATTGATCAAGTATACCTTTGAATCCAGTAGATCGAGATCGTTGCTGATGCCCGCTTGGAGTAAAAAGTCGAGTGAGCAGCAGGTTGCGCGCCAGCGCAACCTTCGTCGCGCCAGGAATCTGCCGCAACGCCCGGGTCAGCGTCCAGCTGAACGCGACCGTCTGGTCATAGCTGGCCAGGTTGGGCGGGCGGGCTGGGCCAATCTGATTGCAAGTTGTTTGGGTTCAGGCGGTCAAATAAATCCTGTCGCAAGATGAAGTGGCTCTTGCTGCTGATCACTGGTGATGGTGTGCGGCGGACATCGTGAGCCGGCACAGCTTTGGTGCGAGGGTCTTTGGCCGAAGAGACTGTCGTGAGCAACTGTGCAAAGACACAAAATATGGCAAGCACGCTAAGCTTGGTCATAGGATTGCCTCCACATTAGCGACGTTATGCCGGTTTGCTTATCGATTTACTGTCTCCATCGGGCAGTTTGGCCGAGCGTGCCTGAACGGCGACGATTCGAATGGTTCTCTTGCCTATTACCTCAAGGTCGCCGAGCGACTCGCGAAACGATCCTTGATCTGACGCCAGGTTTCATCGGTCACCGCGACGCCGCCTAGTATCGCCTTGCTGGCCATGCGGGCTGCAAAATTTACGGTGTCGCCCCAAATGTCGAACTGGTAGCGCTCCTGCCCGACGATACCTGACACGACCGGACCGATATGAACACCGACCCCCGTACCGCCCAGCCAAGTTGAGCGTCAATCGACGTTGCGGCCATCTGGAGACTGTTGCGCGGCATGTCTTCGGCGCCTCGCCACAGCAATGGCGACGATGTCTCGATCGGCCTAAAACTTTCACTCTGGAAGCTACCGCGTCGCCTTATTTGCGACTATGCAAAAACGGCAAACGCGGCGCTTGAATTTGGGCGCTACCCTTATCGCGCTCGTGAGCACACCCTTGGCTCGGGACCGTCGGCTCTTCCCAAGGCGACAACCATCTATTCCGCGACATGTCCGTTGATACCCTCACAGAGTTGATCCTTGAGGGCGATCAGCTTGGGGGCGGTAGTTCGGCCGGTGCTTGGGTTTGCCCGGCGCCGTTCAGGACGAAGCGGGCAGCGTCGATTTCGCCATCGGTATGGTCGGAGGTCGCCTTCTTCATCAAGCACGACGCTACCACCGAATCAGCAGCCTGCCAAAGGCGGCGACCTTGATTGACCTTGCAAGATTATCACTGAGAGGTCTGAGAGGCTATGCGATTTCGGCACAAGAGGGAAATTGCCCTTTGGGCCAAGAGGAATTAATGATGTTGTCCGTTGAATGTCATCTGCTTTTGTTGCGGATGAAAAACGCTCGTACTTCACGAACTGCAATCGCTAACCTGCAATTTTCGAACTGAAGGGGCTGGTTATGAAATGTATCAAGCGATCCTGGGCCACTATCGCAGTGCTCACAGTGCTTCTTTCATCGTGTGGAAGCCTTGACGCGCGCGATGTCAATCTCGCCTCGTTCACCGTCGCGGCCGCTCAAACGGCTAAACAGCAATGCATAAGTACGTGTCGTGCGCGATATCGCGACTGCCGGTCCTTGAAGCAAATACCATCCTTCGAATGTCGGGGCGTTTACCGGGATTGCGTCCGCGACACGTGTAGTGCCGTGCAGGGATAGCCGAGGGCGTTTTGCCGCCGTCGGCACAATGAACTTCAGTGCGCAGCTGATCTCGCCAGACTTTCCAGGTTCTGCGGACTGACGTGTATCAGTCCATCAGCGGTCCTAGCTGAGCCGCAATGGCGCGAACCGGCTGATCCTCGATCTCCCAACCTGCCGAAACTGCATAGTATGGGCCTGGCGGTCTGTGAGATTGATGACGCCCGTTTAACGACGGCAGACGTTTTGTGACGCATCGCCGTCTCTGCGCGAATTTTGCTCTCAGATGACGGTCAATGGAGGATTTGGATATGAAACTCCGTCTACTGATATCGAGTGCGCTGGCCTCAGGCATAGTCCTGGCGAGTGCATTCCTGCCGGCCTCAGCACAGCAGCAACAAAAGCCCAACATCGTTGTCATCATGGGCGACGACATCGGCATGTGGAACATTGGCGCTTACCACCGTGGCATGATGGCCGGCAGGACGCCGAACCTCGACAGGATCGCCAAAGAGGGCATGTTGTTCACGGACTACTACGCCGAGGCAAGTTGCACGGCGGGGCGGGCGAACTTCATCACCGGAGAGCTTCCGATCCGCACCGGCATGACCACGGTCGGCCAGGCTGGCGCGCCGACCGGTCTGCCGGCTGAAGCAGTGACCATAGCCACAATATTGAAATCAATGGGCTACGCCACCGGCCAGTTCGGCAAAAATCACCTCGGCGACAAAAACGAGTTCTTGCCCACGGTCCACGGCTTCGATGAATTCTTCGGATATCTATATCACCTCGACGCGATGGAAGACCCGGCGCATCCCAACTACCCGCAGAACCTTCTCAACGTCGTCGGCCCCCGCAATATGGTTCACAGCTGGGCCACCGACAAGGATGACCCCACCGTGATGCCGCGATGGGGCAAGATCGGCATGCAGAGGATCGAGGATGCCGGCACGCTCTATCCCAAGCGGATGGAAACGGTAGACAATGAAATTCGCGACCTTGCCATCGATTTCATGGACAAGGCCAAGAAGGATAACAAACCCTTCTTTGTCTGGCTCAACCCGACGCGCATGCACATCGTCACGCATCTGTCCCCGAAATACGAAGCTTTGCGCAATTCGGAAAATGGCTGGTCGGAAGAGGAAGCCGGCATGGCCCAGCTCGATGACGACGTCGGTCTGGTGATGCAAAAGCTCAAGGACATGGGCGTGGACGACAATACCATCGTCGTCTTCACCACCGACAACGGCACCGAGGTCTTTACCTGGCCCGATGGCGGTCAGACGCCGTTTGCGCAGTCCAAGGGAACGGTCCTTGAGGGCGGTTTCCGCGTGCCCTGCATCATCCGCTGGCCTGGCCACGTGCCGGCGGACAGTGTCCAGAACGGCATCTTTTCGGGTCTTGACTGGCTGCCGACCTTTGTCGCCGCGGCTGGCAATCCGAATGTCACCGACGAATTGCTGAAGGGCAAGGACATCGGCGGCCGGACTTACAAGAACCATCTGGACGGCTACAACCAGTTGGCCGCCATCACCGGCAAGGGGCCGTCCGTGCGGCACGAGATTTTCTACCTGGGCGAAAGCACGGTCGGCGCGGTCCGGATAGACGATTACAAGTTCCGCTTCATCGACCAGCCAGCCGGCTGGTTGGGCGAGAAAACTAAGCCTGACGTGCCTTACATCACCAACCTGCGGCTCGATCCATTCGAACGCACCGGCTGGCCCAACAACGGAACGAAGGAAGGCGGACAGCAATATTTCGACTGGTTCAAATACCAGTTCTGGCGTTTCGTCTTCGTTCAGCAAGTGGTGGGCAAGGAACTCCAGACCTTCCTCGAATTCCCGCCGATGCAGCGCGGCGCGAGCTTCAACCTCGACGCCGTCAAAGCGGAGATGGCGAAAAGGATGGAGCAGGCGGAAGCGGCTGCCAAAGGCCCTGGCCAATGACTGAATGATCTTAGCGGTGGGCGGCTTGCGCACAAGTCGCCCGCCTGTAACTGTGAAGCCGCCCTTCAATTGCGTTGGCTGATGAAGGTGCTGTTTCGGCTGCAACGGCTCAAGATCATCTGTGGGTCAACGAATAACGACACAATGAACTTCAGTGCCCAAGTGATCTCGCCAGACTTTCCAGGTTCTGCGGCCTGACGTGTATCAATCCATGCCGCGGGGCATCGATATCCGCGATCAAAAGCATGGAAATCGAAACGACGAGCGGCAATACGAGAGCAAGCTTGCCCGTCGTTTGCATCCGATAGCCAAACAACACGTTGCAGCACAGCGCAATGGCTGCCAGGAGATACCAGGCGGCAGTAGGAATCCGATTCCAGTAAGCCGCCTGGGTGTAGCCCTGCGAGTTGATAACATCGTTCATGCCGGCGAGCACCAGGGCAGTAACGGGCGTCGGCTGTGTTGCGGCCGTTCCACGGACGGCAGCCCAGAGATCAGTCTCCAATTGATTGACCCGTTCGTCTATTCGCGCTCGCTCCGCGTCATCCGTATTGGTGTAGAACAGGATACGTTGATTGGCATAGTCGCTCAGAAGCTTTCGCACCCTTGCAGCATCAGCAGAGGGTAGAAGGTCGGCACGCAAGTATTCGGTCCCGATCGCGTTGGCTTCTGCTTCCTCGAAGTTCTTGCGCTGATCGTAGCGGTTGGTGGCCATCGAAAAGCTGAAACCAATAATCAAGGCGAGCAGCGTCAGGGAAGCCGCAAGGATGAGACTCAGATCGTCCTTCTGCTCCTCGTTCATGCTTGAGTTGCGTCTGCGCAACCAGGCGCTCGCCGCCGAAGCGAGCGACAGTGATACAAAGGCCAGCGCGAGCACCAGCACGGGATAATGTGTCAAGTTTTCCATAGGTAGCTTGCCTCATCGATGCTTTCGATCATGTAGCCAGCTTGCCTTATTGAACGATACTGGAACTGACGCTGTGCCAGACCCGATCCTTGAGAGCAACGAGCGCCGGCGGCGGTAACGTCACGGGCGGCTCCGCTCTTTTGGCGCCGTCGACGACAAGACGCGCGACGTCGATTTCTCCGTCTGTGTAATAGGGGTCACCTTCGCCATTTCGGGCGAACAGGGTCGGTCCTATGCCGGAAATCTGGAAAAAAGCTTCAACCATGTCCGCCGCGCGCAAATCGCGCATCAGCAGGTCGCGCTCGGCATCAATGTCCGGCCCGATGTGATGGGTGACTTGCCCTGTGTCATGGCTCAAGCCGACGCCACGATCGAATGTTATCGAGCCAAGCCAAACCGGACGGCCACTCGCACCTTTTTCAAGAACCTGCCACAGGCGGACGTGGTGTCGCCGATCGGCACTTTTGCCGTCCGGCTTTTCGAAAGCAAGCTGTTCCTTTTTTCCATCATAATAGAGCGGGCTGACGGGCGCGTCATGGTATGGCCGGTCAAGTACGACGCTGCCGATGATGTCGATGCTCGTGCGCAACGTGATGGGGTCCGCAGGAAACCATTCGGCCGCATGCATGGCGCGGGTGATATCTTGCATGTCGCCGACCAGTCCCACGTTAAGCGCATCGCCCGGTATGCCGTCTGCGGTGCGTGTCACCATGGGCAAGTTGGCAAGACCCGGCTCATGTTCATGGTGGGTCCACAATGCAGGCGCCACAACGTAAGCCAGCAGCAGATAGACGATAATTGCGGCCCCGAAAATGACGAGCCATCGCCGACCTCTTGCGGACAGCTTCATCTAACCGCTCCCAGGTGTTTGCTCAAAAGCAGAGGCCTCTGGCGGAGGGACAGTGATACGACATAGGTAAGGAGCGCTGCCTCAATGTGGCGAAGCCGACGCTATGCAGAGCTGTTTTAGGAGGCGGCTCAACGCATCGACTATGCAGAAACGGCCAAGACGGCGAAAAACGAGGGTGGACCGATCTGTTCGGCGTCCCGAAGCATGGTCGTTCAAGCTTCAGGAGAAATCTGCCGGAATTGCATAGACGGTGAACCTCGCGCTCCGCCAAGCTTCTATCTCAGCGTGTCTGAAAATATCTCTTCGGCATGTGGAGCTCGAGGCAAATGAAGCGCAAATTGTTTGACACCATCGTCGGCGGAATCCTGGTCCTGGCGCTGGTCCTGGGCTGGTCGTTGCCCACGCTCGCCCAAGGCGACCTCTTGCCGTCATGGAATGATACGCCAACGAAGCAGGCCATCGTCGAATTCGTTGGTCGCGTCACCAAACCGGGCCCTGATTTTGTCGCGCCCGCGGAGCGTATCGCGACATTCGACAATGATGGCACGTTGTGGGTCGAGCAGCCGATGTATGTCCAATTGGCATTTGCGCTTGATCGCGTGAAGGCGATGGCTCCCCTGCACCCGGATTGGGCGTACACCGAGCCTTACCAGTCCGTGCTGGAGGGAGACATCAAAGCACTGGCTAAATTTGACGAGCACGATCTCGTGCAGCTGATCATGGTGACCCATGCGGGCATGACCACCGACGAATTCTCGAAAATCGTGACGGACTGGCTCGGCACAGCGCGTGATCAGCGCTTCAAGCGGCCCTATACCGAACTGGTCTACCAGCCGATGCTCGAATTGCTGTCCTATCTGCGGGCAAACGGCTTCAAGACCCTCATCGTGTCGGGTGGCGGTGTCGAGTTCATGCGTCCATGGACCGAGAAGGTGTACGGCGTTCCGCCCGAACAGGTGATCGGATCGTCGATCAAGACGAAATTCGAGATGCGCGACGGAATCCCCACGCTATTCCGGTTACCGGAGGTCAATTTTATCGACGACAAGACAGGCAAACCGATCGGCATCAACGAGGCCATCGGCCGCCGCCCGATTGCCGCGTTCGGAAACTCCGACGGCGATCTCGAGATGCTTCAGTGGACGACCATCAGCGCGGGCGTGCGCTTTGGGGCGATCGTCCATCATACGGACGCCGAGCGCGAATATGCCTATGACCGCGAGTCGCGCGTCGGTCGACTCGACGTTGCGTTGGGTGCTGCCGCCGCGAATGGATGGACGGTGATCGACATGAAGAAGGATTGGAAAGTGATCTTTCCGTTTGAGACGCGCTGAATTGTGGCACTGAGCATGTTTCCAACGATCGGTAAGGAACGCTGACCGAGTGCCCCGTCTTTGCTCTGTACATCCTCTGATTGCACGCGACGTCTTGAGATAGATCAAGCGCCTTTCGGGTCCAGGAAGCTCGTATTTGGGTTGTCAGATGCGCAGATGGCGATTGGGGCTTCTATTTGGAGAAGCGCCTGGGCAGCCAGATCTGTGCAGGACCGCCGGTATTTTATTTGTGTTCGGCAAATCCAGGAGTACGGAAATGCCTTGGAGTAGAGTGGTCAGCTTCACCGACCCTTTTTCGTATCAGTCGGCGTTTCGTTCCGTCGAGGTCGAGCTTTTTCCTACCGTGAAGGGAAAATTTTTCGCCGAGTTGACGCAAATCAGCATGAACAAGCTGTGGGTTCACGTCGCGCATGAAGATTTGCCGCGTGTCTACATCGGCGCGGTCAAACCGCATCGAGCCGCAATCGGCTTTCTCACCAGGATGAATCAGCCGGCGATGCAGCACTGCGGCATGGAGGTTTTGCCCGGCGATATCGTCATCAACGACACCGATTTGATGTATCGGCGGACCGAGGCCAACTGCGATTGGGGGTCGATATCCTTGCCGCGGGACGATCTCGACGCTGTGTACAAGGCGGTAACCGGCCGCGAATTTGCCGGGTTGGCCCGAAAGCATCTCGTAAGGCCAGCTCCTGAGCTGATGTCTCGGCTGCTGAACCTTCATGCAATGGTCGGTCAGCTCGCCAAAACCACTCCGGATATTCTTTCTCTGCCCGGGGTAACTCGCGCGTTGGAGCAGGAGCTCATGCTTGTCATGATCCGCTGCCTGACCGAGGGCGATCCATCGGAGATGACGGCAGGAGGCCGGCGTCACGACATGATTATCGCCCGGTTCGAGGAATTCCTGGAGAGCCATCCTGACCGGCCGTTGTACCTGACGGAAATCTGCGCGGCGATTGGCGTAGCTGAGCGGACCCTGCGGGTCGTCTGCGAGCAACATCTGGGAATGGCTCCGATCCGCTTTCTTTCCATGCGACGCATGCATCTTGTCCACCGCGCGCTTCGACAGGCGGACCCCTCGAAGACGACCGTTACCCGAATTGCGACCGATCACGGCTTCTGGGAACTGGGACGTTTCTCGGTCGCGTACCGGGATATGTTTGACAAGTCACCATCGGACTCCCTGCGTCGGCCTTATGACGGCCGCCTTCAAAGGTGTCCGACATCGTTCGACGGCCCAATTCTGCGTAGCCCGAAAACGCCGAGACCCGTCACCATTCCTTGAATGTCGGCTCGGTGCACCCCCCGCAGACCCAGGGAAAGGTCCAATCGGCCGTACGCTTCGCACTATCGGGGATGTACTTGCTCCAGGCATCCGCGCGCACCGGATTGATCGACTGCCAAATGACATCAAAGGCGCCGGAAGAATTTATCTTGCCTATCATGACCGGCTTGGAAAGATGATGATTGGTGTTCATCACAATCTCGAAGCCGCTCGGCGCCTTGATCCTCTGGCCATACATGGCCTGCCGAACCGCATCGACGTCGGTGGTGCCCGCTTGGACAACGGCCTGCGCCCACATCCTGAAGCCAATGAAGGTGGCTTCCATCGGGTCATTCGTAGTTTTGTCTCGTTGCTCGTTGAATTCCGCCCACATTTTCACGAAAGCTTCGTTCTCCGGCGTCTTGATGGACTGGAAGTAATTCCAGGCCGCGAGGTGCCCGACGGGGAAGATGTCCGCACCGAGCAATTCGCGCTCGCCGATCGAGAACGCCATGACAGGAATTGTGTTGGCGTCTACCTCCTGGGCTGCGAGTTCCCTGTAGAAGTACGTATTCGCATCTCCATTGATGGTTGATATCACTGCTGTCTTATTTCCCTCCGAACCAAAGGCTTTGATCCGCTCGACGATCCCCCGCCATTCGGAAAAGCCGAACGGAGTATAGATCGTCATAATGTCGTCTGGCGATACGCCCGCTGCGGTGAGATACGCGCTCAAGATCCGATTGGTCGTTCGCGGATAGACGTAGTCAGTGCCGAGCAGAAGCCATCTGCGAACTTCGCCTCCTTCCTTGCTCATCAGATATCGAACGGCCGGAATTGCCTGCTGATTGGGCGCGGCCCCTGTGTAGAAAATGTTGCGCGAGCTCTCTTCACCTTCGTATTGCACCGGGTAGAAGAGCAGGCCGTTCAGCTGCTCGAAGATCGGCAGAACGGCTTTGCGCGAGGCGGAAGTCCAGCAGCCGAACACGACCGCGACCTTTTCCTTCGTGAGCAGCTCCCTGGCTCTTTCCGCATACAGGTCCCAGTCAGACGCCGGATCAACGATGACCGGTTCCAGTTTCCGTCCCAGCAGTCCACCTTTCTTGTTTTGGTCTGCGATCATCATGAGAACCGTGTCCTTGAGTACCGACTCGCTGATCGCCATGGTGCCTGACAGAGAATGCAAAATACCGACCTTGATGGTTTCTTCGCCTGCGCTAGCCGCCGAACCGACGAACACCAGCAGCAAAACCAGCAATCCCGGCACGATCCGTCGGAGAGCTGAAGCTGACTTCATGTTGATACTCCGACGAGCTCGAAAACGCGCGTTTCCTTGGTCATGCCCTTGGCCAGGACCAACTCCAAAGCTCTGAACTGGAAACTATGCTGAACCCGCAAATAGACGTTTTCGCTCACAAGGATAGCGGTTCCGAACTGCTTGTTCAGGCCTTCGAGGCGCGCCGCCAAATTCACTGTATTGCCAAGGGCCGTGTAGTTCATGCGCTCCGTTGACCCAAGATTGCCGACGACGGCCTCCCCGACATGAATGCCAAACCGCGTGAAGAATGGCTTTAGACCCTCAGTCTCAAACTGGGCGTTGAGCTTCTCACACGCCGCTCTGCCCGCAAGGGCTGCCCGGCAGGCCCGCTCAACGTGGTCAGGCTGCGGATTGGGTGCGTTCCAGAACACCATCACTGCGTCACCAATAAACTTGTCGACTGTTCCGGCTTCGGCAAGGAACGCCTCTGTAAGCACGGAGAAATAGCGCGACGTTTGGTGCATGAGAATGTCGGGATCAGCGGACTCGGCAATAGCCGTAAAATCCCGGACGTCAGTGAAGATCACGGTAATCTCTTCTCGGTCACCGCCAAGCTCGGTGGAGATGGAATTATCGATCAGCCCCCGGACGATCTCCTTGGGGACAAAGCGCGCGAACGACCATATGGCGCGCTGCGCAAGCGCCATCGCGCTGCCAAGCTCGTGAATTTCCTTAATGCGCGATGCGGCTGGGGAGGCGTCGGGCGCAACCAGTTTCTGGAGTTTGACTGCCTCAGCGGTTATGCTTTTCAAGGACCGCGACATTCCACTACCGAACATCCAAACGAGCGGAATAAAGGCAGCGCCAGCGATAGTTGCGAGGATCAGTCCGGTGACCTGGAGCCTCCGAACATCCTGGGCAAAGTCTTCCTGGGAGGCCAGCAACAATATGCTGGCGTTGTACTGCTCTCCGAGCGTGAATCTCGTCAACCTGAACAGATAGTCCCGCCCGTGGTCGTCACGGATATCTCCTTCGTAGTGGTCGCGACCATCCGACCTTCGCAAGACCGCCGCCACGACCCCGGAGTTGATCTCGTTGATGTTGGGCAATCGCGGTTGGGATGGATGCGTCATCGCATGGACGACGAATTGCGCAAAATTGGGGTGGGCTATCAGCGAGCCGGTCGAGTTGAAGATCAAGACAATCCCGTGCTCGCCAGGCCGTTGCGCCTGGACGAAATCACTGAAGGTGTCGAGTTTGAGATCGGCGGCAAGAACGCCGGCCACTTTGCCTCGCAAGGGTGCGCTAACCGTGATCACCGGTGCGCCAATGCTGAATGCAAGATAAGGCGATGAGACCAGCGGTCGGTCGGCTTTCATCGTCTCGCGATACCAGGGCCGCTTGCGCGCGTCGTATCCGTATTTCCATAAGTCGAGTTGTCCGACTTCGTTGCCCTGCCGATCTTCAAAGGTTCGTCGCATCGGCAATTCATCACTCTGGGTGGGCCGAATCAAATTTACTGCGATAGTGGCATCGGGCGTCGCACGAAGTCTCAAGCGCTGCTCATCGCTGAGATCGCCAATGCGCCGCACCTGCAACCAGGCGCCATTTTCGAAACCGGCATAGACACTGTCCATCTGGGGCAGTTCCTGCAGTGCGGCTTTGAATAGTGGGATCGCGCGGCCGGTCTCGGTTCTCTCATTTGAATCGGCTATGCTGGAACTGGTCGCAAGCACATGCACCAACGAAGTTATCGCGCTTATCTCAGTCTGCAGGCGCCCGAAGGCCTTCGCACTGGTCGCGTCCATATAGGCGGACGCCGCTTCCTGCGTGGCCCAACGAAGAGCCCGGACCTGAATAGCGATCAGCAGCACGGCGAGAGCGACGATAAACACCATCACCGCGAAGGTGATTGAGGTTCGAAATGTCAACATCCCGCGTACGCTCCTCAATCGTCAAGGGGCGGCCGGCAGGTCCCGTCGCTGCGCAACTTGCGGGTGATGACCATGGGAAGTCTCCCTTCACGCATCACGGTCTCAATGGGGTCCACAATAAATTCAGACGATCGTGCCCGGCTATGCATTTTCGGCAAATGAGCAGCAGTGATCGCAGCCTGAAGCCGGCACGGCCTCAGATGCGATAACCGTCACCTATCGACTCATGTTTGACGAGTCACCATCGGACTTCTTGCGGCGGTCTTATGATGGCCGCCCTCTGAAGTGTCAGACATCGTTCGACAGCCCGATTCTGCATCCCTGATGATCAGGGCGGGAACGCATAAGTTCAGAATGGTCGGCCGCAGCCCGCTCTGGTGCGCATTCCGGACTCAAGTATCGCGTGCGGTCCGCAAAAGTGCGTAAGGTCTCGCTCGCGTTAGCGCTTTCACCGACCGCCGGCGCCTGAGGGAATCATGGGCCCATAGTAGGCGCCCCAGTGACCCCACACATCGCGGCTGCCGTACCCGCTGAAATTGCCGCTCGAATTGCCATTTTCCGGACCCAAGGCGACTGACGGCGCAGCATCCCTATACGTGGGATGGGCCGTGCCGTTCGACCCGCGACGAACTGTGTGGGCAAATGCGCAGGTGCTGGAAAGCGCGAACGCAGCGGCCAGTGCCATTGCTGCAAGTTTCATGGTTGTCTCCTTTGGTGTTCAGGTAAGAGACAATCGCGCAATCACCAATAAAACCTTTGTTAGCTGCCGACGTGGCCGACGGCGCTATAGTGTGTCGCTTCTGGCATGCGCATCAACCGCATCCTCAAACGTCCCAGCGCGATAGGCCTGTGGCTCTTTGGTCGCAGTACTCATCTTTCTTTCGGCAAATCAATCCTGATTGAATTTTACATGATGAGCCCCGCTTGCTGCAGGGTTACGGTGCCACCGAATTGTATTCGGACGCAATGCACCTTACGGGGCACAACATGACGGCGAGAATCGCACCCGCCGCGGCGAAAAGCGCGCGGCCGACTTCAGTACATCGACGCAGACTTGGGGTTGCTGCAATCGTCTTGGCCCCCGCGATCACGTTTTTTTCCCATTCTGCGTTGGCCGATGAAGGCGGCGTCAGCTTCTGGATCCCCGGCCTCTTTGGAAGCTTGGCGGCCACGCCGCAGCAGCCGGGTTGGTCGATGGCGAATATCTACTACCACACCTCGGTATCGGCCGGCGCTGACGTCGCGCGTGCGCGCGAATTCACGCTCGGCAGGGTTCCGGGCAACGTTACGGTAAACGCAAATCTGAATTTGAACGTCAACGCCACTGGCGATCTTGGCTTTGTGCTCCCGAGCTATGTATTTGCAACGCCGGTGCTCGGCGGCCAGGCGTCGGTGTCCCTCCTGGCAGCTTATGGTGTCGTTGGCACCACCCTCGCGGGGACCTTGTCAGGCGTGGCCACGGGGCCGCTCGGTAATAACGTTCCCTTCGTGCTGTCCGACACCATCAACGACACGACATGGGGCTTTGGCGATCTGGCGCCGATGTTCCAATTGAAATGGAACGCCGGCGTCAACAACTACATGACCTATCTGACCGGCGACATCCCGGTCGGCGCTTACCAATCCACGCGCCTGTCGAATATAGGCATCGGACACGGCGCGATCGACGCAGGCGGTGGCTACACTTATTTCAATCCAGCGACCGGCCACGAGTTCTCAGGTGTGCTTGGGTTTACCTATAATTTCAAGAATACTGCAACACAGTATCAGAATGGCGTCGACCTGCATTTCGATTGGGGTGCATCGCAATTCCTCACCAAGCAGGTTCAGGTGGGTCTGGTAGGCTACGCCTACAAGGACATCGGTTGCGACAGCGGCTCAGGCGACCGTGTCGGATGCTTCCAGTCGCAGGTGTTCGGCATCGGGCCACAGTTCGGCTACGTGTTTCCGTTGAGCCAGACCCTTCAAGGTTATATCAATCTCAAGGCCTACGCGGAATTTGGCGGGTCGGATCGGCCCTCTGGCTGGAATACCTGGTTTACGTTTGCCATTTCGCCGGCGGCGGCACCTCCGCCCCCCGTGACCCGGATGATTACGAAATAGCAGCGGAGCGAGGGCTCGGGTAATCGGGGGCCACAAAGCGGGCCGATCATGGCGCAGGGCCGCATGAAGGCTGTCCAGGTGCGGCAAGACGCCGCCGAAGGACGATATCCTGCTTCCGAAATTGCATAGGCGGATCGCAGCCGATCTTTCATGCTGCGCGTTTGGCCGGAGCCGAAGGCGACGGCGGCACGCCTCGATGAGATAATTCGGATGACGGAGAACGGCACTGCCACGTTTGTCAGTCCCGACGAATACAGCGCTGCTATTGGAGCTGCGAAGGTCGATCTCTTCGTTAAGGCACGGGGAGAGTTCAAAGGAAGATTGACCTGGCTGAATCTGGGTGGACTGCACGTGCTCAGGGGCCGAGAGAATCTGGCGCGTATTGCCTTTCTCGTGTTACCGCCGGCTCAGGCGCACATCTCGTTTCCAGCGAGCGGGTTGTCGGACCTGATATATTGCGGGCTCGGCTTGAACCTTGGTGACGTGGTGTTCCATTCCCTCGGCGAGCGGGCGCATCAGCGGACAGTTGGGGAGGGGGACTGGTGCTTCATGTCGCTGGCGCCAGAGCAGCTTGCCGCATGCAGCAAAGCTTTGACCGGGCAAAATATCAGACCGCCGTTGGAGGGCCGCGTCATAATGCCTGCGCCCAGCGCCTCCAGAGCATTATTGAGCCTGCTTTCAAAGGCGTGCCGGCTCGCCGAAACCAGACGGGAGCTGATAGCCAACCCCGAGGTTGCGCGGTCGCTCGAGCAGGAGTTGCTTCACGCGCTCGTCCATTGCCTGGCTACCGAGAATGCCGACAGGCTCTCGAGGTGGAGGCGGCGTCATACCGATATCATGGTTCGCTTCGAGGAGGCCCTGGCGAAACGGAGCAATCCGCATTTGAATCTGTCGGAGCTCTGTACTGCAGTCGGCGTACCGGAGCGGACGTTGCGGCTTTGCTGCACTGAATTTCTGGGTGTGAGCCCGATGAGGTACTATCAGTTGCGGCGCTTGAACATGGCGCGCTCGGCGCTGAGACTAGCCGATCCGGAAACGGCGAGTGTTGCGGAGATTGCAAGAGATCATCAGTTCACGGAGCTCGGGCGCTTCGCCGTGTCCTACCGCGCCGTCTTCGGAGAGACGCCGTCGTCAACTCTGCGGCGCGCTTCAATCAAAACCGAATAATTGAGAAACGGCCTGCCGAAACCGCATAGCGCGCTCAAGGCAAGGCTGGGAAGGTGACTTCGACAGGAAGCGGAGCCGCGGCGACAGCCGCCGGCAATGGCGACCTGTTTTCTGTAGCCGCCCGCCAGACTTCGAAAGAAGACTGTCTGTTCATGCATCACGAAAGTTAGGAGCTGGAGCGATGAAGATCAGTAAGAGTTTAAGAAGTATGCTGGTTTCAACTGCCGCCTTGGCCGCGGTCAGCTTGCCCGCAATGTCCTTGCCGGCCGTTGCACAGGCGCCGGCCGGCAAGCCCAACATCCTGTTCATCATGGGCGACGACATCGGCATCATGCAGCCGAGCATCTACCATCGTGGTTTGATGGTCGGAGAAACTCCCAACATCGACCGCATCGGAAACGATGGCGCGCTGTTTATGACTTACTATGCCGAGCAAAGCTGCACCGCCGGGCGCAACGCCTTCTTCACCGGCATGCATCCGCTTCGCACCGGCATGATTCCTCCGCAACTGCCCGGCAGCCCGACTTACCTGAAGCCCGGTACGCCGGCCCTGGCACAATTCCTGTATGATCTCGGCTACACGACCGGCGAGTTCGGCAAGAACCATTTGGGCGATCACACGGATGCCTTGCCAACCGCTCACGGCTTCCAGGAATTCTGGGGCTATCTCTACCATCTCGACGCCATGCAGGGCGTCAGCTTCCCTGACATCAACAGAACTCCGACGGACCAGGCTGTCGCGCCACCGTGCAAGAATACGCCGATCCCCGGCCTCGCCGAGGTCCCGGGGGCCGTCGATCCGAAGACCACGCTCTGCTTGATGCCTCCGCGACCGGTGCTGGCATGCAAGTCCTCCGACGGGACGAGCAAGAACCAGACCTGCAGTGACCAGGGCCCGCTGACGCTTGAGCGTTCGAAGACGGTAGACGAGGAGATTTCGTCCAAGGTCATCGACTTCATCGACCGCAACGACCCGAAGAAGACCAACAAGCCGTTCTTCGTCTGGTACAATCCGGCGCGCATGCACATCACGACCGTGCTGCCGGACAAGTACCTCTCGATGGTGGGTACGCCCGGCGGCAAGGACTGGGGCGTCAACGAAGCCGGCATGAAGCAAATGGATGACAACATCGGCTATGTCCTGAAGAAGCTCGAGGATATCGGCCAGCTCGACAACACCATCATTGTCTTCACCACCGACAACGGAGCCGAGAACATTACCTTTCCCGACGGCGGCACCACCCCCTTCAAGGGCGGCAAGCTGACGACCTGGGAAGGCGGCATGCGCGCGCCGCTTGTGGTTCGCTGGCCTGGCCACATCAAGCCGGGCACCGTCAAGAACGACATATTTGCTTCGCTGGACTGGTTGCCAACCCTGGTCGACATCGCTGGCGGTCCGAAAGGCGATGGACTGAAGAAGCAGATCGAGGCCGGAAGCTATCCGGGCATCGTGAAAACGACACTCGACGGCGTCGACCAGCGCGACTACCTGGAAGGCAAGTCGGAGAAGTCGGCGCGCGATACGTTCTTCTACTACTCCGGCAAGGACCCCTCGGCGGTCCGGTACAAGAACTGGAAGATGTATTTCGCGATGGTGTCCGACGCGCCGACGGGCTTCACAGCGGGTGTGCTTCCCTATCACTGGACCCAGGTGGTCAACATCAAACGCGATCCCTTCGAGACATCTATCGGCACGCAAATCAAGACGCTCTTTGGTATGGGCGGAGCGATTGCTTCTCCGTCCACGGCCTATGTCTATGACTGGAACATGCTGCCCATCGGCCAGGCTCTGTGGCTGAAGGAGCTCGAGAGCTACATTCCTTACCCGCCGCTGCAAAATCCAGCGAGCTACAATCTGGATCAGGTTCTGCAGCAGGTTAAGGACATGAAAACCTCCAGTCACGCGGGCGAGTAGCCACGCGAGAACGGAAGCAATGTGAGGACCCGGCCGACCCGAAAGGGTCGGCCGGTCGTCGGCGCGTTTGAACCGACCGGGAACGGCAAGTCCGCAAAATCGGCATCTTGCACTCATTCCGAGATCAAGAAAGGTCGCTCGATCGGGCGCATTTCTGCCGAAATCGCATAGTTCGAGCGGCCGCGCTTCGGCAATGTGAATGCAAGCAGTTCCCTCTTTGCGCGCCGGGGTTTCTGATGAATTTCACCAGTACAAAATCGGACTCAGCCCAAACGGTCGAGCGTTCTCCGGAAGGGATGGTCTATATCCCCGGCGGGACCTTTCGCATGGGATCTGACCGGCACTATCCGGAGGAGGCGCCGGTCCACCGGGTCACCGTGGACGGGTTCTGGATGGACCGGACGCCGGTCACCAATCGCCAATTCCGCGAGTTCATCAATGCGACCGGCTATGTCACTTTCGCCGAATTGACGCCCAGGGCCGAAGATTATCCGAACGCACTGCCGCATATGCTCAAGGCCGGCTCGCTGGTGTTCACGCCGCCCAAGGAGGCTGTGGACCTGCGTTATTGGGGCGAGTGGTGGACGTTCGCATTTGGCGCCAACTGGCGCCGGCCTTACGGCCGCCACAGCAACATCCGCGGGCTCGACGACCATCCGGTCGTCCACGTCGCCTACCGCGACGTCGAGGCCTATGCCAAATGGGCCGGCAAGGAATTGCCGACCGAATCCGAATGGGAGTTCGCGGCGCGCGGCGGATTTGATGGAGCCGAGTTCGCGTGGGGAAATGAGCTGACGCCCGGTGGCAAGCATATGGCCAACACCTGGCAGGGCGATTTTCCGTGCCAGAACTTGGCGAGCGACGGCTTTGAACGCACTTCGCCGGTCACCGCGTTCCCGGAGAACGGATATGGCCTTCACGACATGATCGGGAATGTCTGGGAATGGACCACAGACTGGTACTCAGCGAAACACGAAGCCGATGCACCCAAAGCCTGCTGCATTCCGGAAAACCCGCGCGGCGGCCCTGAGGCCGCGAGCTACGACCCTCGCGACCCCAAGATCAGAATTCCGCGCAAGGTGCTCAAGGGCGGCTCGCATCTGTGTGCGCCGAATTACTGCCGTCGCTATCGGCCGGCCGCGCGTCATGCCGACTGGGACTCGTGGCAGGCGCTCGTCGCCCGCGCCGATCGCCGCTTCGTTGCGATCCTGGCGGGCGGCGCGCTGGCGGCCGCGCTCCTCGTTCCCCTCAGCCTGGTGACGAGCAACGGCATCGCCGGCTACCGGGCGTTCATCTTCAACACCAACAAGCACAAGGAGACGCCGCTCACCAACTACATGGGGCTGCGCACCGTCGTCGCCTACAGCCCGTCGGAGGCGGGCCGCGTCCTGAAGGACGATCGGCAGGAGGACCCCTGGGGCCCCTGGAAGCGGCAGAAGGTGAAGACCTTCCATGCCCGCTATCCGCTGTATCTCCTCCTGGCCGGCGGATTCCTGGTGCTGCTCTATCAGGCGTTGCGCGACGCCGAGCCGTGGGTGGCCTGCTCGATGGGCGCGATCGATGATGGCCGTCGGCGTCGAGCTGACCTGCTACTACTACTCGTTCCTCTTCGCGATCGCGCTGCTCTATCACAAGCGGAAGGAGGCCGGCGTCATCCTGCTGGGCATCACGGCGATGACCGGCCTCATCGACTGGTCGCCGACCCGCTACATCCCCGACGTGAAGCCCTGGATGGGCCTGAAGTGGTCGCAGTGGCTCGACGAGCAATACATGGCGATGTCGATCGCGACGCTTCTCGGGTTCGCCTGGATCCTCTACCGCTTCGCCTACCAGCCGCCGATGGACGCGATGGACGCGAGCCCGGCGGCGGCGGTGGTCGTCGCCGATGCGGCTGCCGCGCCCTCGGTCAATCGCCGCAAGCCCTCGAGGCGCGCGGGCGCCGCCGGGGGAAACAGCCGGCGTCGCGGTGGCGGTGGTCGCCGCGGGCGCGGTCGGTAGCGCGAGAGCGACCGACCCAAATGAAAAAGGCCGCCGGCACGAATGCCCGGCGGCCTTTGAATCGTCGTCGGTTCAGTTGACGACGGCTGTGACGACTGACTGACGACCGACTGCTAGCGGCGGCCTTTCTTCTTGGCCGTCTTCTTCTTGCCAGCCGTCTTCTTCTTGGCGACGACCTTCTTCTTCGCGCCGCCTTTCTTCTTGGCGGCCGTCTTCTTCTTGGCGGCCGGTTTCCTGCGGGCGGCGGCCTTCTTGGCCTTGCCGGCACCGGCCTTCTTCTTTCGCTTCTGCCCGCCGACTGCGCGTTTGGCACGCGCAACGTCGCCGTCACGATCGACGAAGTAGATGTAGTTCGTATCTACTTGGAAACCACCGTCGGCGACCTTCTCCGGACGCCCTTTGGGCACGCCCGGCTGCTTTCGCTGAACCTTCCAGACCTCGCCGTCCTTCACGTAGTACATGAAGTCCTTCTCACGCTCGACACCCAGCTTTGCGACTTTCTCCGCCATCTCGGAGGCCCTCCGTCAGAAAGTTTGCGAAAAAATCAGCTGCAAAAGTCACGTGCATCGTATCGGGGGCCGCAGGGCTGTCAAGGGGGATTCCCGGCGCCGATCGCTTGTCCGGCCCCTGTTTTCAGCTTTATTTCGAGCCCACGCGGCGCGTCGCGCTCTTCTTTGTGTCGTTTCTGGTCTCGTTCTTGGTCTTCCTCTTGGTCGTTCTCGCGCTGTTCTTAGTGGTGTGCTCAATGCGTGCCAAATAGATGTGTTGCTCGCTGCGCTCGTCGTCGGGGTCGAGCGGAAGGCCATCAAATGAGCCCCAACTGGCGATGAGTTTGAGCCCGGCACGGGCCAGCAGTGCTTCGATTTCGCGGGGTTGAACCAGGCGGTGACGCAATGAAACAGCCCGGGCTCGTTTGGCCCCTCGACCGACGGGTTGATAACGAAAGGTCATCGCCAGGACCCGACCGTTGAGAACGTGGCTCTCGGTGTAGAGCGTGGCGCGTCCGCTGCGTGGATCGCGAAACCGCGTCGGCGCCGACGGCCCCCGCCGTTCGACAAATCGACGGGTCGGCGCGAACGTGTCGAACGCCAGCCATCCGCCGGGCACCAGCGCGGCGGCCGCCCCCCGGAAGAATTGCAACAGCTCGGTGTCCGATTCGCAGTGCTGGATCGTATGAAACGCTGCCACGGCGAACGAAAACCTTCGCTTCGTAAAAGGGAGCGCCCGCAGATCGCCGCGGACCAGCAACGCCCGCCGCCGCAGCTCGGCGCGGAGGCGCGCCACCCGGCCGGCGGCGTGTTTCAGCATCGGCCGGGCGCGGTCGACGCCGACGACGACGTGCCCGTCGCGCAGCAGCGGGAGCATGAGACGCCCGGTCCCGCAGCCGAGATCGAGCACCGGTCCACCGCGCTCGCCGGCCAACGTGCGATAGAAGCGGACGTCGTCGCGCCGGCGTCGGTACTCCCAGTCGTAGAGAACGGGGTCGTCGAACGGGGTCTGCGCGGAGGGCATCGTGGAAGGGCATTGTACGCGCGAGCCCGGTGGCGGCCCCCCAGGATGACCGCGGCACGATTTGCGCCCGGACGGCGGCGCTTGACTCGGCGGCGTCCGCTGCGGGAGTTTGGGCGCCCCATGGACGCCATCGTGCTTCTGTCAGGTGGAATCGATTCGGCGACCGCGTTCGCCATGACCCGCGCGGCGGGGCATCGCTGTCACGCTCTTTCGTTTCGTTATGGCCAGCGGCACTCCGTCGAGCTCGAGGCGGCCGCGCGCGTGGCCCGCGCCCTTGGCGCCCTCCGCCACGACGTCGTGACGCTCGATCTGCGCGCGATCGGCGGCTCGGCGCTCACCGACGAGATCGCCGTCCCCAAAGGGCGCGACGAGGCGGCGATCGGCAGCGGGATCCCGGTCACCTACGTCCCGGCTCGCAACACGATCTTCCTGGCCTACGCGATCGCGCTGGCCGAGGTGCGCGAGGCCTCGGAGATCGTCGTCGGCGTGAACGTGCTCGACTCGTCCGGATATCCAGACTGCCGGCCCGAGTGGCTGGCGGCGATGCAGGAGGTGGCGCGGCTCGGAACCAAGAGCGGCGTCGAGCGGCGGCCGGTCACCATCCGCGCGCCGCTCATCAAGATGTCGAAGGCGGAGATCATCCGCGCGGGGATCAAGCTGGGGATCGACTACGGCCTCACCCACTCCTGCTACGACCCCTCGCCCTCCGGCGCGGCCTGCGGCAGCTGCGACTCGTGCCAGCTGCGCCGCCGCGGGTTCGAGAACGCCGGCGTCGAAGATCCGACCCGCTACGCCTAGGAGTCGCCTAAGGAGTCGCCTAGGAGGGCGTCGCCGTGAGGCGACGGTGAGCGCAGCGAACCATGCCCGACGACGTGCCGCCCGAAGGCGGCTTGACTACTCGGCGCGGCTCCAGGGGCCGCCGAAGGCCCCGCCGCCCAGAAAGGCCGGCCGCAGCTCGGGGGAGAGGAGCGCGCGGGCAGCGCTCGCCAGCGCCGCCAGGTTCATGGGGGACGAAGCGGAGGCGCCCGACGGCGCCGTGACCATGCCCGGGCGGGGCGCGTTCGAGGGACCGGGCCCCCGGTCGTGCCCGCGGGCTTGGCCGCGGTCGTGGCCCCGATCGCGCCCGCGATCCCGGCCTCGGTGCCGATCGTCGTCGACGTAGATGATCTCGGGCTCTTCTTCCTCGCCGGCGACGGCGGCCTCGCCGGGCGTCCCCTCGCCGAGGACAGTCCCCTCGAGGAGGATGGGGCGGCCGGCGAGCGTCAGGTCGGCCGACTCGGCGTCCAGCACGATCTCGGCGAGCCGCCGTGCTTCGCCGGCGAACTCTCCATTCACCTTCGTTTTCCTGCGGCGCGGATTCTTCGAAGGGAGCAGGTGGCGGAGCGCCAGCAGGATCTGGCGTGCGAGCTCGCTGTCCCGGCGCGAGGGGCGCAGGCGCTCCAGCGCCGGCGCGATCGCCTGCGCCACCATCTGCCCGACGTCGCGCACGCCGTTGCTGTCGGGATCGAGCGAGTCGCGCAGCGGCGGCAGCAGCAGCGCCGCCAGGATGAGGGCGTTCGACGGTGCGACCGGACGGGCCGCCGTCGAGCGATCGAGCGCCGCCATGTAGCCCCAGAGGCGCGCCCGCCGAAGCGTGGCCTCGTCGTCGGCCGGCTCACCCTTGAGCCCGCGGGCGAGCTCGGGGACCAGGAGCTCCAGCAGGTCCATCTCGACCAGCAGCTCCAGCGAGCGCCTGGCCGCCCCGCCCCGAAGCAGGCGGTAAAACTCCTCGGAGACGCGCGCCTGGGCGCACTTCGCGATCTCCTGGCGGTGCTCCATCATCCGACGGTAGGTCTCGGGCTCGATGGTCAGATTGCAGCGCGCGGCGAACTTCACGGCGCGGAGGATCCGGATCGGATCCTCGCGAAATCGGATGTCGGGATCCCCGATGGTGCGCACGAGCCGCGTCTCCAGGTCGGGCAGCCCCTGGACGTGGTCGATCACCTGCTTGGCATCGATGTCGTAAAAGAGGCCGTTGATGGTGAAGTCGCGCCGCCGGGCGTCCTGCTCGGGCGTACCGAAGACGTTGTCCCGCCGGATCAGCAGGTCGCCGCGTCTCGGGCGCGGCGCCGTCGTTGTCGTCGTCCTCCATCTCCCGCGGGTTGGCGCGGAAGGTGGAAGTCTCGATGATCTTCGGGCCGAAGAAGACGTGGGCCAGCCGAAAACGGCGGCCGATGATCCGGGAGTTGTGAAAGCGGCGTTTGATCTCTTGCGGGGTGGCGCTGGTGACGACGTCGAAGTCCTTCGGCTTGAGGCCGAGCAGGAGATCGCGCACGCAGCCGCCCACCAGGTACGCGGCGTGCCCGGAGTCTTTCAACCTCCGGACGACGTTGGCCGCGTCGGGATCGATTCGATCCAGGGCGATGTTCATTGCGCCTAGGGGTAACACGCCGGTATGGCCACGGCAATCGGATGAGCGGTCATTCAGGCCCGCTCATGCGCACGCGCCCGCTCATGCGCAGGCGCGAAATTCACTCACCCGCAGCACGCGCAGGCTCATTCGATCGTCGGCGCCATCGTGCCGTCAGGATCTTCCTCGACCGATCGCTTTGCCCGCGCCGGCTTGTCCGCCTTGACGCCCTCGTCTGACTTGGTGGCCCCCCCCGCTTCGGACGGGGCAGGCGAACGGTGCCGATCGGGGTGTGCCGGGGCTGCATGAGGGCGCCGCGCCGTCGACTCGGCCGGGCTCGACGGCCGACTCGGTCGCGTTTCGGCGGGAACGGCGGCCGCCAGATCGTCATCGCGGGGTGCCGCCGCCCTGCGCGCGCTCTCAGCCGAGGGCGCGGCGGCGGGCACGGGCGCCGCCGGCGCCGGCACCACCGGGGCGGGCTGCGGCGCTGGAGTGGACGGCCGCGGTGCGGCAATCTGCTGGACTTCGACCGGCCTCGGCGGCCGCGGCCCTGGGCTCGCGGCTGCGGCGCGCGCGTTGAAGTCGGCCTCGTCGGTCGAGCGGTCCCAGAGCAGGGCTGCCCCCGCGATCGCAGCGATACAAGCCCCTGCCACGACAACCCGGATGAGGAGCGTCTTGCGCGGCAAGACCGTGCGCAGCTCGATCGGAGTGTCCTCGGCGTGGATCCGGTTCGAGCGCGGCGGGAGGGGCTCGCGCCCGAGCGGGAGCTCTGTCCGCTGCGGATAGGTGCCAGGCTGGAAGACGGTGATCTCGTTGGTGGTCGGAACGCCGCGCTCCACGACGGCGAGCGCCTTCGACGTCTCGACCAGCATCGCGCGCCGCGCCTCCTCGAGATCGGGGAGGTGAACGCCGTGCCCGAACATCGTTCCGCGCAGCGCGCGGTCATCGAACGGCTGCGTGGACTGCTGGCCCGCGACCGGGCCGATGACGCTCCGTCCGACGGCGGTTCCGCGCGCGGGATCGATCGTAATCTCCGGCATCAGAAGATCCGCGGGGATGGGAACCGCAGGCGTGGCGCGGGCCGGGTCGGCGAGCACGTCGACGATCGCTTGGTGGATCCCGGTCATGGGGCCGGGCGGCGCGTCGAGCGAGCGGAGCTTCTTCAGCCCCTGCTCGACCTTGGCGTCGTCGACGACAGTCGGTCCCGAATAATGAGACTGCGAGTTGTCGCTGCTATCCGCGGCGTCGGCCGGATCTAGCGGGGGCACCTCATCCTCCAGGTCACCAATCCCGGGAAAGGTCTTACCCGCCATTGCCTTGGAATCTTAACGGATGTCGGCATAAAGACCCAGCGTTCAGGCATCGCGGCAAGGTATAGTTTTCGCCGCGCTCATGCGGCTCTGCTTCGTCGTCAACAGCGCCCGAACGCAAAGAGCGAGCTACACGACCCTGCACCTGGCGTTCGCTGCCTACCGTCGCGGGCACGACGTCGCCTTCGCCTCGGTCGACGCGTTCTCGCAAGGGGAGGGGGCCGACATCGTGGCCGAGGTGGTTCGCCCGAAGCCCGGCCGTCTGCGCGACGCCGTGGCCTACGCGAAGGCGCTGACGGGCGCGGAGGCCCCGCGCGAGGACGCCCGGCTCGTCGATTTCGACGTGATCTTCCTGCGCAACAACCCGAACGCGGGAGGCGAAGAGGGGGACCGGTTCAACCCGGCGCTCGACTTCGGGCGGCGGCTCAAGCAGCTCGGCGTGCTCGTGCTCAACGATCCCGACGGCCTGTCACGCGCCGGATCCAAGATGTATCTTGCCGGGTTTCCGGTCGAGCTGCGCCCGAAGACGCTGGTCACCCGCTCGATGGAGCGCGTCCGGGCGTTCCTGCGCGAGCTCGACGGGCCGGCGATCATCAAGCCGCTGGCGGGGTTCGGTGGAAAGAACGTCTTCTACGTCGCGCGCGGGCAGAGCGCGAACCTCCCCCAGATGATCTCGACCGTGCGCCGCGCCGGCTACGTCATCGTCCAGGAATATCTGCCGGCCGTGGCCAAGGGGGACAAGCGCGTGCTGCTGCTGGGGGGCGTGCCGCTCGAGGTCGGCGGCGTCGTGGCGGCGTACAAACGGATGCGCCCGAAGGACGATATCCGGAACAACATCCACATCGGCGGCTCGCGCAAGCGAACCGACTTCTCCGAAGCCGAGCGGCGAATCTGCGATCTGCTGCGTCCGCGTTTGGTGGCCGACGGCCTCTACTTCGTGGGTGTCGATCTGGTGGGAGACAAGATCCTAGAGATCAACGTCTTCGCGCCGGGCGGGATTGCCAACATCAACGACCTCTACGAGATCGACGCGGCCACCGCCATCATCCGGGACCTCGAGCGCAAGGTCGAGCTCCGCTCGGTCTATCCCGATCCGATCCCGCCCCACGTCTTCATGCGCGCTTAGTTCCAAGTTCCCACTCCCACGACCGAAGGGCAGGTCAGGGCCTCGCGGAATCGAGGGCCGCGGCTCGAACTCCCGCGACCCTCCGCTCGGAGCTTTTGCCGGCGCGTGGTCTGCCGTTGATGTTGTTGCAGACCACGCGCCGGCAAAAGCCCACGTGCGGAGGCGAGCGGTGGTTCGAGGGGCGGCCCCTGATTCCGCACCTAACCTGCGGCGAGGTGCGGCCGAGGACGGTCCGGGGGTGTTTCGGGAACGGGGTAGGGGCCGTTCGGGAGAGGGAAGGAAGGTGGCCTGTCTCAGACCTCAGAGCTGAATATGCAGCGGCAGCCCCTTCTCGATGGACTCGGTCGCGCCGTCGGCGACCAGATGCCAGATGTGCCGCAGCTGCGCCTCGATGACGGTTCCTTCGTCCTCTTCCTCTTCCTCGTCTTCCTCTTCGTCCTCTTCCGGCTCCTCGGTGTCGACCGAGAGCTCCTCGCGCATCTCCTCGAGAACGTCGAGCAGCGCCTGCGACGACGCAACGCGGAAGTCACCGACGACGACCCGCCCCTCGAATTCGACCGGCATGTAGATCTCCGCGCCCAGGTCGTGGGCGTCCAGCCGGTCCAGGAACTCGGTCAGGGCCTCCTCGGACAGGCGGGCGGCGATGGTGTGCGACGCGTGCTCGTCGGTCTTTTCCACCGGGGATGCGCCCGCTTCGGCCAAAAGCTTGGCGAGCGTCCGCGCCTCATCTTCGTCCAGGCGATGCGACAGCGGCGCCAGCTCGATCTCGGCCATGCGCATAACCGTGCCGCACGCCCCGACGGACGTCAAATGAGTCCGTCGGATTCTGGTAGTGTCTGGTCTCGATGACGTTGGATATCGTCCGGGCATTTTCGGAGGCCCGCGAACGCGCCTCCGCGGCGGTGCGCGCCGGCGGAAACGGGATCGAGGTGTCGCGAGCGCTTTCCAGCGCCGTCGACGCGATCGTCGTCGAGGCGGCCGGCCGAGAGGTGGCGAAGTGCAAGACCCCGGTGGCGGTGTTCGCGACCGGGGGCTTCGGCCGCCGTGAGCTGGCTCCCTATTCCGATCTCGACCTCCTGGTCTTGTGCCCGAAGACGCCGGGGCCGGAGGTCCAGACGCTGGCCGAGGCGATCCTCTATCCGCTGTGGGACGCCAAGGTCGACGCCGGGCATGCCGTGCGGTCGTACGACCAGGCGCTGTCGCTGCCGGCCAGCGATCTGGCGGCGGCCACCGCCCTCCTCGACGCGCGCTTCCTGACCGGGGACGAGGATCTGGGGCGCCGCTTCCTGGAAGCGTTCCGCAAGCGGGTGGCGAAGACGGCCGCCGAGGACTTCGTGGCCCGGCTGCGGGCCGAGCAGACGGCGCGCCACAGCCGGTTCGGCGACACGATCTTTCTCCTCGAGCCCGATCTGAAGAACGGTCCGGGCGGCATGCGCGATCTCTGCGTCGGCCGGTGGGCGGCGACGGCCCGCTTCGGCACCTGCGATCCCAAGGAGCTCCTGGCCAAAGGGGTGATGACCGGGCGTCTGGCGCAGGCATTCGTCAACGCCACCGAGTGGCTGCTGCGCGTCCGGATCGCCATGCACGCCGCGGCCGGGCGCCGCATGGATCACCTGCGCTTCGCGCTGCAGGAGGCGATCGCGCCGGTGCTCTGCCCCGACGCGCGGGACCGGGGTGGCGTCATTCGCCCGGCGGTGCACCCGGCGGTCGAGGCGCTGATGCACCAGTACCACGCGCACGCCAAGCTGATTCGCAACGAGACCGAGCGGCTGCTCCAGCGGGCGACCGCGCGCGACGAGCCACGCCGCCCCAGCCAACCCGTTCCGACGCTCGACGGAGGCGCTGTTGATGACAGCTTCGTCGTGCGCGAGGGAGCCCTCGAGGGGAAGGATGGCTCGGTGTTCGAGAAGAAGCCGTCGGAGATGCTCCGCATCTTCCAGGTGGCGATCGCTTTCGACATCCCCCTGTCGCTGCGGACGCTGGAGATGCTCGGAGAGCTGGCGGCCACCCGGGGCGAGGCGCTGCGCGCCGATCCCGACGCCGGTCGCTGTTTCATGGAGATCGTCTGCGACGGGCGCGACAAGGCCAACCCCTCGCGCCTCGAGCAGATGCAGGACCTCGGCCTCCTGGCGGCGCTCATGCCCGAGTGGGAGCCGTCGACGGGCCGCGTTCAGCACGACATCTATCACGTCTACACCGTCGACCAGCACGCGCTCTACGCGGTCGGACGGCTGCACGCGCTCGGCCGCGGCGACCACGCCGATCAGTTCCCGATGCCGACGCGAGACGATGCGCGCCGTGACGCGCCCGGTGGCGCTGGCGGCCGGTACGCTGCTCCACGACGTTGGCAAGCCCTACGGCAGCCCGCACAGCGAGATCGGCGCCGGGCTGGCTGTGACCATCTGCCGGCGCCTGGGGATCGAGGAGGAGGACATCCGCCGGGTCGAGTTCCTCGTCCGGCAGCACCTGGTGATGGGCCAGATGTCGCAGCGGCGCGACCTCGACGACATCGGCATGATCTCCGACTTCGCGGCCCTCTGCGGCGACGAGGAGAACCTGCACGAGCTCTACCTGCTCACCTTCTGCGATCTCGCCTCCGTGGCGCCCGACGCGATGTCGAGCTGGAAGGAGACGCTGCTCGGCGAGCTCTACACCCGCACGCTCAAGTTCCTGCGCCGCGGGCCAGACTTGCTCGGCGCCGAGCGCGCCGAGATTGTCGAGCGGCGCCAGAAGCGCGCGGCGGCGATTCTGGAAGAGCCCGAGAAGAACCCGGTGCTGACCACGCTCTTCGGTGGCTTCCCCGATCGCTACTTCGCCGAGAATTCGGCGCTGCGGATCGCCAAGCACGTCCGCCTCATTCGAGCGCGGCGCCAGGCCCACAAGAGCGCGCTCGTCGAGGTCTCGCACGAGCCGCGCCTGGGGATCACCGAGATGGTCCTGGCGGCGCGCGACCTCCCCGGCCTCCTGGCCGAGGTGGCGGGCGTCCTCTACGCCAACCGCATCGAGGTCGTCGACGCCGCAATCTACTCGCGCCAGCCGGTCGGCGACGGCGAGGAGGCAGAGGCGCTCGACGTCTTCCGCGT
>CAWDJS010000007.1:0-87248 GCA_963802585.1 uncultured Alphaproteobacteria bacterium
TTTTCCTTCTAGGATTTGAACGGGTAATACGGGACTGGCGTGGTGGCTGCGTACTCGGGGCCGCGCGCCCAATGTGGCGCCCCAACGACGTCGGCCGCGGTGATGATGACGGGCGGAGCGAAAGTCAGCTTCTTCGGCGCGACCGAGGCGATGACCATGGCGCCCGCGCAGCTATTGGCTAAATCGTCGTGAGACGAGGCGGCCCCGCTGTCATCGATCGACTCGCGACCGTTCGAGTGAACCCGTCTTTCGAGGCTGACAAACTGTTGGCGCATCTTGAGATCGTCGACCAGGCGCACCTGGCCCGACAAGAACATCGGCAGCGCGGACAGATACAGTTCGGACTTCGTTTGCTCGCTCGGCACATAGCGAATGCCGGCGCGATTCCATTCGCCGGCGTTCCAGCCGCTTGAATAGCGATCGCCTGTTATCGAAGTAATTTTGTAGAGCTTCAGTATCTCGACAAATTCAGTGACGACAGCGGCCGGCACAAACCTCGGCAAGCGCTCGCGCAGAAAGTCAATGTAGACTATGCCGTCATCTTCCCTGTGCGCGATGCAGATCGAAAAGCAATCCTTGCCAGTGCCGCCGGCGGCGTCGCAGAAGGCATGGTAGGTCACGTTCGGCAGCGGTGAACGCTGGCTGACCCCGAAGTCGGTAACGGCCTCGAGCGCGTCCATCGGCGGGAAGTCAGAAATGTCATCGCGCCAAACGGACAGGTAATCAGCCTTGGCCCGCTGCGGGTCCTTGCGAATTGCCGCCTCAATCACCTTCGGAGGGATCGCCGAGTTCATCGTTGCGCTCGGCGACAGCCAGCAGATATCCTCAGCCGCGTCGTTGCCGTGCAGCTCCTTCCATTGCGAATACATGTATCCCGCCTTCCGGTGCACGGAGGAGGACATCATCAAGATGCCGCCAGGCGGGGGGACCATTGCCATCGACGGCGTGGCCGCAGCGATAACTTCTTCGTCGGATGACGAGCCTTCAGTGGACCAAAAACTGACCTCCGTGCCGAGAACGGCGATTGCTGATCTGCCACGCACCAAAGAGGCGTCATTCGTCGCAATTTCGAGCACGGCGCCGTTGCGAAATTCGATCCGGGTTTCCGTGGCTCTCGTCACCAGCGCCGCTAGCATCGGCGTCTCAATGAGGCCCTGACAGTACCGTCTCAAAATCCTGGCCTGCTTGAAATCGCTTCCCAACAGAATCACGACTGCGTCTTCTCCGGCGGAGAGCAGCGACCGCCAATCGGCAGCAAGCGCCGCGAGCCAAACCGCAAGCGCGGACATGAAGCGGTCCTTGCCGCTACGTCTTCCGGACAGGAATACGAGTGTCTTGATTGGACCGCTTGGCAGTTTCGTTCTGCCGGTGCATTTCCGAAACAGCTCTGCCTCGCGCTGATCCAGCGGTTCGCCAGAGAATAGCTTGGCGATCACCATCCAAGTCCAGAAAGAGGCCGCCTGAAACGGGCCGCCGAGCAATCTGACGTCTCGCATGGCTGCGGCGAGCGTGATTGGCTTTCCAGGAGCCCGGGGCTTCGTCTTGGTCGAGGCCAGCGGCTTTGCCGTCACCCTAACGGCGCCGTCGCCGTCAAGGCCGACATAGTGGACGTCTGCGTGGCGGCGGGTGATGGCTCGGATATCGGCTCCGGCGCAACCGCTGCGGCGGTGTCAACCTCGGCGTCGGCCTCATCGGCCGCGTAGTGTTCGGCGAGATACTGATCCAGCTCAGAAGGCTGCTCGTCGCGCTTGCCGACCTTTTCGACGAGCTCCAGGGCCCGCCTCGAGGCACCGGAGAGCCGGATCATCACGTCCGGGTCGAGCATCTCGCCCTGTAGGCGGCGCGCCTGCATCGATTCGGCTTCAATCTGCAACATGACGGCCTGCCGGATCAGGCCCTTCTGCGCATCGGTCAGCGCACCGGCACCGAACTCGCTGGCGAAGCCTTCATACAGATCGCGAAACCTCCGACCGTCGATAGTGCGGTAGTCGACGCCTCGCGGCAATTCGAGCCCGGAACTGGTGCGGGGGATGGAGCGCCTGCGAGGGCGGCTGGTGGCGAGCAACATGCGCGAGTTCTCCCGATGGAACGAGATTTTCGGAAAGACTGACTGTGACTGCTGATCGCGTGCCCGCTTAAGCACTCCACCCGACGTGATCGTCAGGATGCCCCGGCCGCGAAAACCGGGTACGGAGGATGCGCGGCGAAACAGCCGCGCACTCTGCGACGCATCATGGCATCATTCGGCGCACAAACACAACGTATTTCTGACAAATAATGCATGATAATTGCGTAATATATCACGATTCCGCACACCTCGTGCGCCAACGGCGATGGAAGGCGCGTCAGGCGGGCCAGAAACGGCCCTTCCAGCGGTTCTGCGGGGCTGGGGCTCTACACCTACCCCCGACGTGCCCGGCGCGCTGGAAGGGGCCGGTTAGCCCGGCCTGGCCGCGGGGGGAATGCCACGGCGTCGGCGCCAACCAGTCCCACGGCTTACTTGCGGCCTGCGGCCTGTCGCGGCGATAGTGGTGACAAGCCGTCAAAATTGCAGTCAGGAGCGGTCATGAAAGTAAACGTTGAAATGGATTTCACGCCCCTCGAGGCCCGGCAGTTCATCGGACTTCCGGATGTGCAGCCGATGCAGACGGCGGTGATGGACAAGCTGCAGAAGCAGCTGATGGCCAACATCGCAAAGGTTTCTCCGGAAGCGCTAATGCGGAGCTGGTTCACGTTCGATCCCAAGATCGCCGGACGGCTTCAGGACATGTTCGTGACCATGGCGGGCATGGGCGGTGTGCGCGCCAGTGACAAGAAATGATGAAGCCTATTGACGCAAGCCTCTGCGCGGCGATCAAATCGCCGAGGGCTGCATCAACCCGGCCCGGTGCGATTTGACGAGGGCGCCGGCCTATGCCGCAAGCGTGGTCGGAAATCCGGCCACGTGTTGGCGGGTGGAATGCCCTTCACACCCGTTTCCAGAACTGGAACTCTGCTTCGGCGATGGTATTATGTGATGAGGTCTAACCCTAGGGCTTGGACGATCCTTGATGCACGGGGTCGCTCCCCACATGTGCAGTCGAGTAAGTCTGCCCGTTGTTAGGCCGAGGAGCCGGGGGTCGCTCCCCCGGCTTCCTTTATCTTTGCGACCGTTTGCCTCACCAGACATTGGAACGTTGTGGGCAGATAGGCCATTTAGCGGCCGTGCCAAAAAGATTGCCCCGGCACACCCCCGCATGGCGGCCTCAGTTCTCCCGAGCTGGGGCCGCTAACGGCGTAGCAGCTTGCTTTTGCGCGCCCCACGTCGCTAAAGCAGCCTCAGCGGCGGCCGGGTCATCCTTGATGCGATATACGGTCTGCCGACTGAGTTGGGCGGCCTTCGAGAACTACGTTAGAGCCGCCAGACCCGCGCAAGGCGCAGGGAGCGCTTCGCCATCGTTGGCGTACCTCGATCACGAAAACAAAAAGGTCCCAATCAGCAAACCCACCGCGAATGCCCAGATCCCCAAGGTGCAGGCTGAAATGAGGCGGCTGAGGTTGCGCAGATCTCCGTCTTGTAAGGTCTCATGGGATCGATCCGTCATTGCAGCCCCCTGCGGGTCGCCAGCCATTGCCGGAAAAATTCACATCCTTACTAACGCCGTATCCAGCAGCGTCCGCCTCATTGTGCCCAAAAGAAGGCAAGGACGATCACGGAATTGCGAAGCTGGTCTGACGCGACGCGCTGAAGCCTACCTGCAGGACAGGCCACCATCCATAGATCCCCAGAAGCCGCAGCGGGTGGGCTCGCCAGCGTGACTGAGGCCAGCATCTACTTCTTGATGCGAGGTCTCGCATCAATTTGTGCCAATCGCTGCTCAAGCACTTTCTGCTGGGCTTTGAGCTTTGCTCTGAGCGTCTCCGTGAGCTTCTCGTGCAGGTCCCACAACTCGTCAGCTGACAACGAATCAAGGTCGATCTTGCTGCGCGTCTGACGGCTCCTAGTCATGACGCGCGTTTAGTCGATGTAGCCCTGCCGGACTTGCTATATTCGGCCAAATATTTGCTCGTTTCGGCCAAAGGTCTCGCGGCGGGTGGGCTGAGACATATCGCGCGCATAATTGGGCTACGCCGCGACCTTTGCTCGCTTGGCGATCTTCGCGATGGTGGCCCGGCTGCAGCCCGTAGCGGCCTGATAACGTCGCTGCGGAGTTAACGGATCGCCTTTCGGTCGCCACCAAATCGCCGGTCGACTTAACCACGCCGTTTGTGGGGTACTTGGGGGGATCAACGCGAGTGTCGTTTCGCCGGCCTGTGTCCGTTCACAATTCACCAGCGTCAAAGCGCTATCTAACAACAACCGTCATCGTGCTCGTTCTCGGCATGATCGGGTCGCTGGGCGCGATCCTTCTGCGAAGCGGTGCGGCAGCTAATGCCGATATCATCGACATGAGGCGGCCCTAGCCCCAGCTTTAGGAACGTCGAGAGCCGTCCCTGGTTCTAGAAACATGCGAGATGATAGCTCACTTTCGGAAACGAAAGTGGGCCGTTTCAACGCCCCGACAACTTGCCCTCGATAATGGCCTTGATCTCTGCAGGATCGGATAGCTCCTCGCGCTCAAGCAGCGCGTCGGCAAGGCGTTCAACGCGGTCTATGTTCTCGTCAACGATGCGCGCCGCCTCTTGCTCGGCCCACCCCAGCTCGGCCCGGAATAGGTCTTCAGGAATTCGGCTGTGCAGGACCCGAAGGTCACCGTCGTCATAAGTGGAGTCGCCCGCTTCGCCCGATGCATGCTCCGCAGCCCAGCCGGCCATGCCGACGATGTTATCCCGCCACCGCTCCTCCGCGATAGCGCAGTCGACCACGGGGCAATGGCTCGATCGGCCGTACTCGATGCCGTCCGGTGTGTGCACCGGCTTGATCGACACCATGACGACGGTGAAGCCCTGGACGTGCGCGACGACCGCGTGCCCGGCCTCGTGCCAAGCAGTGCGCCTTTGCGTGGGTGGGGGTGCTTCTGACATGCGAGTGGTAGTGTAGAGCGATCTCTAGCGGTTTCCCGGGCTTGCCGAATTCACCCGTGCGTTTTGCGGGCCGACGGCTATCTGCGACCCCGGCAACTCGGGAACGCGCCCAGCGCCTCGCCTGTGGCGCTTGCCGTAGAATTACGGAGTGGTCCGCGGTTTTACGGATACTCAATTCTCATCGGGGATGATCGCCATTATGGATGAGCAACCCACCATGCAGTCGGTCCTCCGGGCGCTTCGCGAGATGATGGCGAGGGCGCCGAAAGACGCTCCCGATCCCGTGCCGCTACCTTTGCCCGAAGAGATCGAGCGGGCTGTCAAAGAATAAGGGGCCGCCTCAGTTGGTCGCCGCCGGCGCCGCAATCAAACATCTACGTCGGACATGGGGGCACGGGGAAGCTGCCTGGGCGCGGCTGGCCCCCATTGATCTAGATCAACCAAGGCACGGACGATGTACGGCGATGTTCGGTTGCGGTTCGCCCTCGGATGGACCTCCAGGGCAGGATCGTCGGACGGCCTTGGTGACACCCTCGCCGGTGCGCCTCGGCCGTTCGGCCCAACTCTTACAGCCGCGAGATCATGCTGATGTCGACGGCATAGGACTTTGCGGTCTCGGCCGCACGGGTTATTTGCCGAGATGTGGGACCTTGATCGCGACCGTCTGCACCTTCTGATAATCGCTCGCAGCGTGCCCAGCATGGACGGCTTCGAGCAACTTGCAGACGTCGAACATGTCGATGTACCAGAGGGTGCAGATATTCTCCCGCATCGCCCCCCGGACAACCAGCCCGCAAAGGGCGGACCTGGTGGCGTTGAAAACCGGGCTGCCACTCAATCCGACAACGTCTGCAAACACGGGCTGATCGAACACGCCGAAGCCTCGGCGAAGGGTCGGGTCATGGCTAAATGACGTATCGTCGACCAATTCCAGCAGGCAGAACTTCGGTGCGATCTCGGTCTCCGAAATGGCACTATGCGTTTTCAGCGCTCCGTGAACCCGCAGTGTGTCCCCCGATTGGCTCGTGGTGACCGTCTTTTCGTCGATCAGGTAGGCTGTATCCTTGAAGACGGCCGCGTCGACATCATCAGCGAATAGAACGACGGCGACGTCCAGAACATCCGTGTCTATGGCGCCGTTCCTTGGTTCGCTGGCGTAAGCGATCTGGCTGAGGCCAACAACTCCGCCACCGTGCTGCTCGGCGGTGACCACCAGCTGGCTCCAGTTGAACGTCCCGAAAACATGTCGGCAGGTCAACCCGTACGGCTTGCCGCGGTAGAGCACCACGAACACGGTGCCGCCGTGCGTCGCGAATGGCCACTCCTCGCTGCCGGTGACGAAGAAGGCGAAGCGTGTCGCCGTCCGGAAGTCCTGTCGCACGATAATGCCGGAAGCCAGCGTCTGCGTAACGCGCTGGTCCGGCGATCGAGGGCCCTTCATTTGCCTATAGCCGTTCCAGCACGCGCGCCACCTGCACCGCGGACCAGGTGCCGTTCCCGCGCGCCGTCGGGATGCCTTGAGCATTCAACCCCTCTGCGATGGCCCGCAGGCTTGTTGCGCCCTCCGTCTGGAGCGCAGCGATGGCGCGGCCGACATCCACCGCCCGAGCCGCGGCACGCGCTGAGAGGGCCGCGCTGCCCATTGCACGGGCCTCCGCTGTGATAACGGCAGGCTCGCCGTAGACCTTGCGGCCACGGGCGTCGGTGCCGATGACCTTGCGCCGCAGGCCGCCGAGCTTGGTGCCGCGAGCCTTTGCAGCCGCGAGTGCGTCCTTGGTGCGCTTGCTGATCATGCGACGCTCTTCCTCTGCGACCATTGCCATGATGCCAACGGTGAGACGATTCGCGTTCGGCATGTCGGCCGCGACGAAATCGACGCCGGCCTTCTCCAGGCCGAGCAGGAAGTGGGCGTCGCGGCTGAGCCGATCGAGCTTGGCGATGACCAGCTTGGCGCCGTGAAGCCTGCATGCTGCGATCGCCGCCTCGAGCTTGGGTCGATCGGTGCGCTTGCCGCTTTCGATCTCGACGAATTCCTTGACGAGCTTCCAGCGGCCACCGTTGAGGAAGCTCTCGACGCTGGCGCGTTGAGCTTCTATCCCGAGCCCCGACTTACCCTGCCGATCAGTGCTGACTCTGAGGTATGAAATCCACTTGCCATCTGCCATCGGAGCACCCGTTACATTCCAGCCAACGAAGGTTGGCATATCCGTAACAGGCATTTCGGCGTTGTCAAGCTGACACAGTGAAGGCCCGGCGCGCGCTTGCGAGGTAACGCACCGGGCCCACCCACGCTAGCCCGAGGATGTTTGCTGTAAATGGCTTGGCCGGCAACCAAGTCGCGCGAGCGGCACTCACCTCCGGCAACCGAACGGTGAAGCGGGCCAACGCCTGAGGCGGCGGGCCGAGGCGGTAGTGAGGTGGGACGGGTGCGCGACCGAATGACTAGGGGCGTAGTCGTCCTGGGGGGGGTGAGGTTCGGCCGCCGCCCGTCCCATTGAGCCAACCGCGCGGGTGGCGCGCCGTTCCCCCGGCGATTTTTTAAGGTCGCGGTCGCGTGCGCCTACTCACCACCCCACCGACTGATTCTAGGGGTTGGCGTCGAGATGATGTAGAGTAGGACCATCTGATTTGCCCCCCGGAATTCCACATGACCGCGATTACTACCCCAAGCGCCGCTGAGATTGCCCGCCGGTATGTTCTGATTGGACTGTTGCCGGCGCTGTTGGTGGCGGGTTATTTGGCCTTGGCCCCATATAGCGCCGAGAGGAAGTGCCATGAGGGCGACTTCAGCGCCGCGTTTAGTTCGGATTTTGACGTCAGGCGGTGCAATCTGGTCGTCAAGCGGTTCGGCGCCGACGTTTTCAAGCTGCCGATAACCTCGCTTCCTTTCTTAGCCCCGTGACCTTCGGTTCAGATCCGGGAGTGGGGGTGCAACTATGCCTGTGACGGGCATAGCCGCCCCAATCTCGTGACCTTTCGGACGAGTCCTCTCGGAGAGCGCAAGCGGACGACGCAACCCTTTTGATCGGGGAAGGCCTGGGTTCAGCTATAGGCCTTTACGCGCGCTTATGGACGCGGAATCATCTCACTGCCGTCCGCCAGCACTGAGACTGTCTGCGGGTCGCTTCTGGCGTTGCCCGCTCCTGAGCGCGCCTAAACGCGCCCTTTCACTCCCGGCTCGCGCCGGTTTCGTTCCCCCAGGTCATTCGTCCCCGGGTTTTGCCTCACTACAAACGACGCCACTTAGCGCCTATGGCTTCCACACCTCGAAACGCGAATCCGCCTTTGTGGACTTAGCCAAGCGGCCGGACATGCTTCCGAGTTGATTTGGTCGGCGCGCTGTAGAGCGCCCTCATCTGTTTTCGCGAAAGAGTGGCCTTCCAAGCCGCGAAAGCTCTTTTGGCTTCGCGACCGAGGCGGTCATTCGGGAAAACTGTATTGATCTTGCGAACGGGCTTGCCGTTGTCGAAGGTCACGACTGCACCTCACTTGAAAGCGGATACAGCCCCGTGCTATTGGGTGATTGCGCGCAAGAAATCGAAACGCCTTCGGATGTCCGCCATCCGGGGGCGTTTTGCTTTTTGGCGGCAACGGCTGCAGCGAATACGCGGCTAGGGAAGGGGCCGGCTGCGTCGTCGGCGAGGCCGAGCTGGAACAAGCCGTCATCTCGTTCGAAGACCAACGGCGGCTGCCATTCTGAACGGCGCAAATTGTTCAGCGTTCTCAACGAGAGAACTGAACGTGAAAGTTCAGAATATTCGTTGGCGGGCTCTGCGGCGGCGGCCGATTTTGATTCCGCCATTCGGAGGTTCGATCCCTCCCGCCCCAGCCAGGACCTGTGCGATCGCGCGCGAGCTATATTCCCAATCCCTTCAATCAGGTAATAAGCTTATCCGTTCAGGTTGAAATGACCGCCGTTCGGCGGGGAGCGATAAAGCTGCGATGGCATTGATAGAGGACAATAGCGGAAACTGGCGCGTCGGCGTGCTGTTCTCACAGTCCGGCGTGACTTCAGGGATCGAGCGGACGCAGCTCAACGCGACCTTGCTGGCGATCGAGGAGATCAATGCCGCCGGCGGCGTGCTGGGACGTCCGATCGAGCCGGTGATGTATGATCCGGCTTCCGACCCGAAGAAATTCCGCGGCTTCGCCGAGCGGCTGTTTCAGGTCGACCGCGTCCGGCTGCTGTTTGCCTGCTACATGTCGAGCACGCGCAAGGCGGTGCTGCCGGTGGTCGAGGCGCATCGGGGGCTGTTGTTCTATCCGACGCTCTATGAGGGTTTTGAATATTCGCGGCACTGCATCTACACCGGCGCGGCCCCAAACCAGAACTCGATGCAGCTCGCGAAATTCCTGCTGTCGGCCTTTGGCAACCGCTTCCTGTTCGTCGGCTCGAACTACATCTACCCCTACGAGTCGAACCGGGTGATGGGCGACTTCGTCGGCCAGGACAAGGGCAAGGTTCTCGACGAGCTCTACATCCCGCTTTATCCCGAGGACAAGGATTTCGAGCGCGTCATCGCCCGTATCAAGAAGACCTCGCCCGACGTGATCTTCTCGACCGTGGTCGGCAGCGGCACGTCGACGCTCTATCGCGCCTATCGCGCGGCCGGCTTCGATCCGACGCGGATGCCGATCGCTAGCCTGACCACCAGCGAGGCCGAGGTTGCCGAGATGGGAAGCGAGGCGGCCGAAGGGCACATCACCGCAGCGCCGTTCTTCGAGACGCTGTCTTCGCCCGCGGCGCGGCGCTTCGTGGCGGCCTTCAAGGAAAAATACGGCGCGGACGCACCGGTCACGGCCGGCGCGGAGGCCTCCTATTTTCAGCTGCATCTGGCGATGCGGGCAGTCGCCAAATGCGGCACTGATGATCCCGAGCAGGTGCTGGCGAATTTGCGCGACTCCGAGTTCGATGCGCCGCAGGGGCGGGTGCGGATCGATCCGGAGAACAACCACACCTATCTCTGGCCGCGCATCGCGCGGCTCGACCGCAACGGCCGGTTTCAAACCGTCTGGAATCCCGGGGTGCGTGTGAAGCCCGATCCTTACTGCGTGGTACAGAGACTCGACGACTGGTCTGTCGACGATCTACAGCTGCTTCACCCCTGAGTATCGCGCGGCGGAGAACTGGACGTGGCAATCCAAATTCTTCGTGATCTGCGGGGCTTGCGGGTCCATGTCGTGCACCCGCCGGACACCGAGCGCACCAGCCTCGTCGAGCATCTTCGCCGCATCGGCTGCATGGTCGAGACACAGTGGCCGGTGCCCGATTGCTGGTCGGAAGGCGCCGACGTCGTGCTGCTCGCAATCGAGCACGACGTGCGCGCTGAAATCCAGCGGCTGCTCAAATCGGACGGCGGGCGTCGGCCGACGCTGATCGCGGTGGTGAGCTATGAGGATCCTTCCACCCTGCAGCTCGTGCTCGAAGCCGGCGCGGTCGCCGTGATCGAGCGGCCGATCCGCCCTTTCGGTCTGCTCACCAACCTCACCATCGCGCGCAGCCTGTGGCTCGAGCGGCGCGAAGCCGAGAAGAAGATGCGCAAGCTCGAGCGCAAGCTTGCCGGCATCCAGCGCATTCAAAAAGCCAAGGCGATCCTGATGGACGGGCAGGGACTGAACGAGGCAGATGCCTATGAAAGCATCCGCCGTCAGGCGATGGCGAAGCGTTTGTCGATGGACGATATGGCGGCTGCCATCATCCACGCAAACGAGCTATTGCAATACCGTCCCAAAGATGATTAGCTTTTCACTGTTGCGTGCGTAACTTCTCGCAACATTCGCCGGACCATCGATGTTGCTGGTCTGGCCCGGCTAGGTAGCCCGAAAGATCCGCGAGGATCTGTCGGGCTTTTTTGTTTTTGCGGATCGTAAATCGCCGACAGCGCAGTCGCGTTTTCGGTGAGCGGTCTGATCTGGAAACTTTTCGGTTCGGGACAACGTGCTTCGGCGCGAACGGGTTCGTGCGCCCGCACACAATGGGGAGCGGAGTTATGGCGATCGATAGACGCAGGTTTCTCAGGAATGGTTTGCTTGCCGGCAGCACGGTGATCACCTCGCCATGGGTGTTCCAGACCGACGCGCAAGCGGCAGGCGAGATCAAGGTCGGTGTCCTCTTTTCGCTGACCGGCGGTCTCTCGATCATCGAGAAGTCGCTGCATGACGCCACCATGATGGCGATCAGCGAGATCAACGCGAGCGGCGGCGTGAAGGGCATGAAGATCGTGGCGATCGCCGAGGACGGCGCCTCCGATCCCAAGACCTACAACGAAAAGGCCTCCAAGCTCGTCATCCAGGACAAGGTGCCGACCGTGTTCGGCTCCTACACCTCGGCCAGCCGCAAGGCAGTGCTGCCCGTGTTCGAGAAGCGCAACAACCTCTATTTCTATCCGACCTATTATGAAGGCTTCGAATGCTCGAAGAACGTCGTCTACACCGGCGCCGTTCCGAACCAGCAGCTCTCGAACTTCATACCCTGGATCATCAAGACGCTGGGCAAGAAGAAATTCTTCATCGTCGGATCGAACTACATCTATCCGCGCGAGATGGCGAAGGTCTCCAAGATCCTGATCGAGAAGAACGGCGGCGAGTGGATCGCCGACGAATATCTCGAGCTCGGTCACTCCGAGTGGGGCTCGATGGTCAACAAGATCAAGGGCTCCGGCTGCGATGTCGTGCTGTCGAACGTGGTCGGCGACTCCGTCGTCGCGTTCTATCGCGAATACAAGAACCAGGGCCTGACCCACGACAAGCTGCCGATCTGCGCCACCGTGACTTCGGAGATCGAGATCGCGGCGATGGGCGCCGAATATGCGGTGGGCAGCTACACCTCGTTCCCGTACTTCCAGGCGATCGACACCGACATCAACAAGGCCTTCGTCGAGCGCTACCGCGCCTTCGTCAAGGACCCGAAGGCGGTGACGCATCACGCGCTGGAATCTTCCTACTTCCAGGTCTTCCTGTGGAAGCAGGCGGCGGAAAAGGCGGCCGAGATCACGCCGGTCGCGATCCGCGAGGCGGTGAAGGGGCAGGAATTCGATGCGCCGAACGGCCATGTGAAGATCGATCCGGACAATTTGCACACTTATCTGACGCCGCGCATCGCGCAGTGGCTCCCGGACGGGCAGGGCAAGATCATCGACGCCTACAAGGAGCCGACGATTCCGCTGCCTTATGTCGCCTACGGCGAGACCCCGACCAACCTGTTCTGCACGTCGAAGGGGCTCGAGACCGCCAAGCTCAACAAGACCTGATCGCTAGCAATCTCATCCACCGCGCATCGCGCGCGGTGGATGACAGGGTGGTGCCATGCTCGAGGTCCTCTTCATCGGTCTTTCTCTCGGATCTATCCTGCTCCTGGTCGCGCTTGGGCTTGCGATCACCTATGGCGCCATGGGCGTGATCAACATGGCCCATGGCGAAATGGTCATGATCGGCGCCTATGTCACGGTGCTGTCGGGCATCTGGCTCGGCACCAATATTTTTGTCGCCATTCCGCTGGCGTTCATCGTCACCGCGCTGCTCGGGCTCCTGATCGAGCGGGTGGTGGTGCGCAGGCTCTATGGCCGTCTGCTTGATACGCTGCTCGCGACCTGGGGCATCGCGATCCTGATCCAGCAGGCGGTGCGGCTCGAATTCGGCCTATCCTTCTTCGGCATCCACATCCAGGGGCTCGGACCCGGCCTACAGAATGTCAGCGTGCCGGAAGTGTTGCAGAGCACGGTGTCGATCGGCGGCGCCGACATCAACCGCTATCGCCTCTTCATCATCGTGGTCACCGCGATCCTCGCGCTCGCGACCTGGTTCATCATCTACCGCACCATCATGGGGACCCAGGTGCGCGCCATCATCCGCAACCCGAAGATGGCGGCGGCCTGCGGCATCGACGTCACCCGCGTCAATGCGCTCACCTTTGCGCTCGGCTCAGGGCTTGCCGGCGTCGCCGGCGTGATGATGAGCGGCTTCAAGACCGTATTTCCCGACATGGGCACGCCGATGGTGGTCGATGGCTTCCTCGTCGTGGTCATGGGGGGCGTCGGCAGCCTGCTCGGGTCGGTGTTTTCCGCCGGCATCCTCGGCGAGATCAACGGGCTGGTCGCGGCCGCCACCAACGACATCCTGGCGCGTGCCGTGGTGTTCGGCGTCGTGATCGCGATCATCATCCTCAAGCCAAAGGGCCTGTTCGCCCTGAAGGGGCGCTAAATCGATGTTGACGAAGGCGCGCATTGAATGGGCGATGTATGCGGCCTTCGTGGTGCTGATCATGCTTGGGCCGCTGGTCATGGACTCGTTCTGGCTCAACCGCGTCGCCAAATATCTGGTCTACGGCATGCTCGGCGTCGCGGTTGCGCTGTCCTGGGGTTACGCTGGCATCCTCAATCTTGGGCAGGGCCTGTTCTTCGGCGCCGGCGCCTACATGCTGGCGATGTCGCTGAAGCTCGCGAGCCAGACCAGCCTGCAGCAGGGCTCGGACAAGCCGGTGCCGGACTTCATGCTGTGGAATGCCGAGCCGGGCGCGCCGACCGAACTCTGTTGCATCAACAAGGCCTCGTTCCTGTGGCTGCCGTTCCAGAGCCAATGGTTTGGCGTCGCGATGGGCCTGATCCTGCCGGTACTGATCGCGGTCGTGCTCGGCACCATCGTGTTCCGCAAGCGCATCTCCGGCGTGTTCGTCTCCATCATCACGCTCTCGCTGGTGCTGCTGGTGCGGCTCGTCGTCATCGATGCGCAGCCGATTACCAACGGCTTCAACGGTCTCACCGACCTCGGCTGGTTCAAGGTCGGCGAGCTCGAATTCGATCCCTATGTCGTTCCGACCTATTACCTCGTCGCCATCTCGCTGAGCCTCGTGCTGTTCGGCGCGCGGCTCCTGATCGAGACTCGGGCCGGCGTGATCCTGCAGGCCGTGCGCGACGACGAGAACCGGGCGCGCTATCTCGGCTTCGACGTGCCGTCCTATCAGACCTTCTTCTTGTCGGTGTCGGCGGCGATCGCGGGCTTTGCCGGCATGCTCTATGTGATCGTGTCCGAGTTCGCCTCGCCAACCTTCATGGACCTGACTTTCTCCATCACCATGGTGGTGTGGGCCGCGGTCGGCGGACGCTCCTCGATCCTCGGCGCCTGTATCGGCGCGATCCTCATCAACTTCATCTCGGCCAAGGTCAGCGAGACCGAGGGCTTTGCCGAAGCCTGGAAGGCGATCATCGGCCTGATCTTCGTGCTGGTCGTGCTTTATCTGCCGCGTGGCATCGCAGGATTAGCGCATGATCTCGTCGACCGTCTGGTGGCGCGCAAACCCCGTAACGGGGCGCAGGCGCTGCGCGTGACCGATCCATCGTCACAGGCGGCGGAGTGAGGGGCGATGGCGCAGGCAGCACTCACCATCGATGGGCTCAGCGTGGACTTCGAAGGCTTCAAGGCCGTCAACCAGGTCTCGATGGTGATCGACGAGGGCGAACTGCGCGTGTTGCTCGGAGCTAACGGCGCCGGCAAGACCACGCTGATGGACCTGATCACGGGCAAGACCAAGTCGACCTCGGGGCGGGTCTACCTGCACGACACCGACATCACCAATTGGGAAGAGCACAAGATCGCGCGCGCCGGCCTGGGGCGGAAGTTCCAGATCCCGAGCGTCTTCAAGGAATTGAGCGTTCGCCGCAATCTGGAAGTGGCGAGCTGCAAGAAGCCGGGCGTGTTCGCCAATCTCGGCTTCGGCTTCGGTGCTGTCGCCAAACAGAACGTCGATGAGGTGCTGGAACTGATCGGTCTGACGGAGGAAGCCGATCGGATCGCCGCCTATCTCAGCCATGGCCAGACCCAGTGGCTCGAACTTGGTCTGCTCATCACGCAGAACCCGAAGATCATCCTGCTCGACGAGCCGACCGCGGGCATGACCCAGGCGGAAACCCACAAGACCTCGCTGATCGTCAACAACCTCAAGGGCCGCCACACCATCCTGGTCGTGGAACACGACATGGCGTTCGTGCGCGAGATCGCCGAGCGCATCACGGTGCTGCATCTCGGCCAGGTATTGGCCGAAGGCAATGTCACGGAGATCGAGAACAATCCCAAGGTCCGCGAAGCCTATCTCGGCTCGAAGGGGATCTCGTGATGCTGGCCTTCGCCCATGTCGACAGTTTCTACGACCGGAGCCACATCCTGCATGACGTCTGCCTCGACGTGCCGGAAGGCAAGGTGACCGCGGTGCTCGGTCGCAACGGCACCGGCAAGACCACGCTGTTGAAGACGTTGATGGGCCTCACCGACCGCATGGACGGCGAGATCCGGCTCGACGACAAGGACCTCGGCCGGCAGCCGACTTTCCGCCGCGCGCGAGCCGGCATCGCCTATGTGCCGCAGGGCCGCGAGATCATTCCGGACTTCACCATCCGCGAGAACATCCTGATGGGATCGTTCGCGCGGCCTGACGGCAAGCGCGAGATTCCACCGCTGGTCGCCGAGCTGTTTCCCTATCTGATGAACAATCTCGACCGCAATGGCGGCATTCTCTCCGGCGGCCAGCAGCAGCAGCTCGCAATCGCCCGCGCGCTTGCGGCCGAGCCGAAGATCATCCTGCTCGACGAGCCGAACGAAGGCATCCAGCCCTCGATCGTCGAGGAGATCGAAAACGTCATCATCCGGCTCAACCGCGAGATCGGGCTCACCGTGATCCTGGTCGAGCAGAATGTTTCGTTCGTCCGCCGCGCCGCGCAGCGCTTCGCCATGATGGAGAAGGGCAGGGTGGTCGCGTCGGGCGACATCGGGGATCTCAGCGATGCTTTGGTTCACCGTCACATGGCGGTGTGACCCGTGCATCGGGGAGCAGGCGAAATGGTGCGGCAAGCACCGGGAATTTGATGACGAGCAAGCGACAAGGAGAGCGACATGCTGCACGGAGACATTACTTCAAGCAACGACACGGTCGGCGTTGCCGTCGTGAATTACAAGATGCCCCGCATGCATACCAAGGCGGAGGTGCTCGATAACGCGCGCAAGATCGCCGAGATGATCGTCGGCATGAAGACCGGTCTGCCCGGCATGGATCTCGTGATCTTCCCGGAATATTCCACCCACGGCATCATGTACGACTCCAAGGAGATGTATGAGACGGCCTCCGTTATACCCGGCGACGAGACCGAGATATTCGCGGAGGCCTGCCGCAAGGCCAAGGTCTGGGGCGTGTTCTCGCTAACCGGCGAGCGCCACGAGGAGCATCCGAAGAAGGCGCCCTACAACACGCTGATCCTGATGAACGACAAGGGCGAGATCGTGCAGAAGTATCGCAAGATCATGCCCTGGGTGCCGATCGAAGGCTGGTATCCCGGCAACTGCACCTATGTCTCGGAAGGCCCGAAGGGCATGAAAGTCTCGCTGATCATCTGCGATGACGGCAACTATCCCGAGATCTGGCGCGACTGCGCGATGAAGGGCGCCGAGTTGATCGTGCGCTGCCAAGGCTACATGTATCCAGCCAAGGACCAGCAGGTGATCATGGCCAAAGCGATGGCCTGGGCCAACAACGTCTACGTCGCGGTCGCCAATGCCGCCGGCTTCGACGGTGTCTACTCCTATTTCGGCCACTCGGCGATCATCGGCTTCGACGGCCGCACGCTCGGCGAATGCGGCGAGGAGGATTACGGCGTGCAATACGCCCAGCTCTCCAAATCGCTGATCCGCGACGCGCGCAAGACCGGCCAGTCGCAGAACCATCTCTTCAAGCTGGTTCATCGCGGCTACACCGGCATGATCAATTCGGGTGACGGCGATCGCGGCGTCGCGGCCTGTCCGTACGAGTTCTATGCCAAATGGATCGCCGATCCGGAAGGGACGCGGGAGATGGTCGAGTCCTTTACGCGGACCACGGTGGGCGTCGAGGAATGTCCGATCGAGGGCATTCCGAACAAGAAGGTCGCTCATCGCTGATCCGCGCGGCGGCCGCGCCGGCCCTCCCTGCCCGGCGCGGCCGCTCAAATATTCGAGGAAACGCAAGCGGAGCAGCAAGCCGTGGCGCTGAACATTCATCATGTTCTGGGCAGCCGTCTGGAGCCGTCATTCTCCGAGAAGATTCATCGGCTGGAGCTGCACAACGCCGTGGATGAAGTCAGGCTGCCGGCGGCCGCGCTCGAGCAGCGCGAGCTCCGCATCACCACGCGGGGCGGACAGGAACTGGCGATCGCGCTGCCGCGCCATGAAAAACTGTTCGACGGCGCCGTGCTGCAGCTGGACGACGTCAAGGCGATCGTCGTGCGCGAGGCGGGGCGGCGCTGCCTCAGGCTGCAGCCGCGCTCCATCAGCGATGCCATCGAGCTCGGCTACCACATCGGCAATCTCGGCTGGCCGGTGCGCTTCGAGGGCGACGTGCTGTTCGTGGCCATGCAGGGGCGTGCGGAGAACTATGTGGTGCGGCTCGGCGAATTGATCTGGTCGCGCCGGGTCGGCGTCAGCGTGCAGGACGAGACGTTTGGGGGTTAAAGCCGCGCCAGGCGGAAATAGAGTTCTGACAGGCGATTGGGAAGGTCCTCGACGCGGTGAACCATGGTCTTGCCGCGGCCGAAAATGCGCGATGCCGCCGAGGCGCCGGCCTGACCCAGCACCACGCCATAGGCGTCGATCCCTGCGGCATGCAGCCCGACGGCGGCGCGACGCGCGTCTTCGACCAGCACATGCGGATCTGATATGTCGATATCGGAGGGCTCGCCGTCGGTGAGGACGATGACCAGCTTGCGCGCGGAGTCCGTGCCGCCGATCACGCGGCCGGCGTGACGCAGCGCGGCGCCGAGCCGGGTCGACAGGCCCGAGGTCAGTCCGGCCAGCCGCGCCTTGCAGGAACGGTCGTAGGGCTCGCCGAACGACTTGACGCTGGTCATCTTGACGTCCTCGCGGCCGTCAGAGGCGAACGCGAGCAGGCTGAAGGGATCGCCGAGCTTGCCCATGGCCTCGGCAAGGATCGAGACCGCCAAGCGCTCGACATCCAGGATGGTGGCGCCGGACGCCAGCCGGTCGCGGGTCGACTCCGAGACATCGATTAGCAATAGCGCCGAGAGATCGCGGTAGACCGAGGTCGACGAGCGGAACACGCGCGGGTCGGGCTCGCGGCCGGTGCGTAACGCAATGCCGGCATCGAGCATGGCGTCGATATCGAGGTCATGTCCCTCATGCTGGCGGTTGAGGCGAATCTTGCGCCCGATCCGCACGCCACGGATCAGCCGGCCGATACGGTTGCGCAGCACATGCGCCCGGTCGAGCGCTTCCTCGATCAGGCGCGGCTCGCCCAGCCGCGGCGCGACTTCGCGCACCACCGTCCACTCGGGCCGTTCGATGCCGTGGGCGCTGTCCCATTCCGGATATTTGGCGATCACGACGCCGCGCTGGTCGGGCGCTACCGGCCGGGCGCCGCCGAACTCGGCGCGCTCCTCTTCCTTCTCCGCGCCGGCGTCGTCCGGTTCGTTGGCCTCTCTCTGTTCGACTTTGACCGCCTCGATCCGCAGCTCCACCACCTCGCCCGATGGCGGAGCGTTCTCGCCAAAATCCCACAGGCCGAGGCCATCGTCGCGATAGACGGGTTCGACGACGTAAGTCTTGACGTTGAACTGCACGCGCATCTGGCCGAGATCGTTGCCGAGCAGCATGCCGATCTCGCGGCTGATGGCGGGGTCATCGATGCGCGACTGCGCCGCGACAAACATCGCGCGGCCCTTGGCGACGAAAGCATCATCGTCCGCGTAGGCCGGATCGAACAGCGCGCGCGCCAGCCGTGCCAGCAAGGTCGGCGCGGCGACGACGCCGGACGGGCTTGCGATGTGATAGGGCGACCACAGCCGCCGCAGGCCCGGAAACTGCCGCATCGCCAGCGTCTCGATGCGCGCATCTTCAATGAGATTGACCAGCGCGATCTGCAACGGTTTCAGCGTGCCGACCGGGAACAGGCCCTGGCCGAGCACGAGATGGGCGTAGGCGTGCGCGCCCGCCGCACGGAACAGCACCCGCGCGGCCTCGCCTCGTACGCCGCGATAGATTTCCGGCAATCGAACGATCGGTCCCGCGATCGATGCACGCCGCTGCGCCAACTGGTTGTTGTCGCCGGAGAAACCGCGCAACAGCGGCACGCGTCCCCAAAGCGCGGTCAGGAAAGCTTTGAGTTCTATTTCAACTTCCGGGAAACTCACGCTGCCGAGATCGCGCGCGATCATGCGGCGGGCGAGATCATCCTCCAGCGAAAAGAAGGCGATGCGCCGCGCCTTGTTGCCGGACGCGGCACGCAATCCGGCCGCGACAAAATTCTCGAAGGCGTCGATCGTGCCGGGCGCCAGTATCTCGTTGATGCGGGAGGCGACCAGCTCGACGGATTCGGCAGCCTGCCGCGCCAGCAGGTCCATGATCCGCCACCAGCGCGCCAGTGCCGGGCCGTTGCCGAAGGCCCGCGCGGCAACCGGCAAGGCCTGCAGCGCCGATGTCGCCGCGCGCGCGCCGGCGTGACGGCAGATATCCGCCGCCATTTGCGCGGCCGCGAGCAGCGGCGCAATCTCCTCGCGTGCAGCGCCGCCCTTGCTCGCGTCCCAATAGGCGATCAGGCAGGCTGGGCCGGCATTGACATTGGCGAGCTGCAGCACCGCGCCGGCCCAGGCATCGAGTTCGGTCGCATCGAAATGGTGGGAGAGGTCATCCCAGGTCGCCCGGAACATCGGCCGCAGCGTCTCGCGCTGCCGCATCAGCAGGTGCAGCCGGCGCGTCGCGCTGTCCTCCTCCGAGGACAACACATGGAGCGCGATCGGCTGCTTGGCCGCGTTCACGGCAGGCACGCCTGGATGGCGTCGCTCAGGGCCGCGCGGATATCCGGATTATCGGTGATCGGCAGTACGATGCTGGATTGCACGGCGGCTTCCAGCGGCAGCCCGGCCCGGACCATCCGCCCGGCGTGGATCAGCATGCGGGTGGAAGCGCCCTCGTCGAGGCCGTGGCCCTGCAGATTGCGCGAACGCTGCGCGATCGCAACCAGGATGGCGGCGAGATCATTATCCGTGCCGCTCTCGCGGACGATGATGGCGGCCTCCGTCGGCGCCGGCGGATAGCCGAAATCGATGGCGACAAAGCGCTGCTTGGTCGATTCCTTCAGATCCTTGACCGCGCTCTGGTAGCCGGGATTGTAGGAGATGGCGAGCTGGAAATCGGCGTGCGCGCGCACGATCTCGTTGTGCTTTTCCAGCGGCAGGATGCGCCGCGCGTCGGTCAGGGGATGGATGACGACGGTAGTGTCCTGCCGCGCCTCGACGATTTCGTCGAGATAGCAGATCGCGCCGAAGCGAACCGCCAGCGTCAGCGGCCCGTCGTGCCAGACGGTGCCCGATGGTTCGAGCAAATAGCGGCCGGCGAGGTCGGCCGCGGTCATGTCCTCATGGGCCGCGACCGTGACCAGCGGTTTGCCCAATAACCAGGCCATGTGTTCGACAAAGCGGGTCTTGCCGCAGCCGGTCGGCCCCTTGAGCATGACAGGCAGGCGTTCGGCATAGGCGGCCTTGAACGCGTCGATCTCGTTGCCGAGCGGCTCGTAATAGGGTTCCGAGGCGATCCGGTAGGGGTCGAGGTTCATGAAATCCTCCGCGCGGAAAGCGAGGGGATCGATGATCTCGCGGGCGAGCGCCACCGTCCCTTCGCGAATGGGTGTGGCAGCCGTTGCCGGGAACACGCTGCGGCATCGAAGCGTGCGAGGAGGCCGCCTGAAAGCGCGCCTCGGCATGGATTAGACCCCGAAAGTTATGTGAAGACAAGGTCCCGGTTTTGTTTGACCAAATCCGCGCGCGATTTATCCTGCCGCAATGGCAACGGCGCCAGACTACACCATCGTCACGATCGAGACGGATGAGCGTCCGTATCCATGGCGTTGGGAGTTGAGACGTCACAGCAGGCCGATGGGAGTGAGCATCGGCGAGGGCGGCTACCAGTCACAGATGGCGGCGGAATATGCCGGCCGCCAGGCGCTGGCGAAGTTTCTGGAAGCACTCGCAAAGGAAGAAAGACGCGACGCCTAGCCGGATCGCCGATCCCGGCTCAAGCGACCCTGGCCGCTTCGTCGACGATGTTCTTGACGAGCGAGTGCGCCTGCCGGATTTCAATCAGCTCTATGAACTTCGCGTAAGGCAGCGGCGGCGAGACGATATAGCCCTGTCCTTCCTGCACGCCGCAGGCGAGTAGCGACTGCATCTGCTGGTCGGTCTCGATGCCTTCGGCGATCACCGTCATCTGCAGGTCCTTCGCGAGCCGCACCAGCGTCTCGACGATCCGCGACGTCGACTCGTCCTTGATGGTGTCGACGAAGAATTTGTCGATCTTCATGGTGTTGGCGCCGAGTGCCTTCAGGTGCGAAAGCCCGCTGTGGCCGACGCCGACGTCGTCGATCGCGACCTTGAAGCCGAGTTCGCGCAGCTCCCGCACGACCGCTGCCGCCCTGGCGAGGTCCTGCAGCTCGTCGCGTTCGGTGATCTCGAGCACGATCTGGCGCGTGGAGACTTTCGCTTCCAATACGATCTTGCGCAGCGTGTCGACAAAGCCCTCGCTCATCAGATGGCTCGGCACGACGTTGAAGGAGAGCTTGAACTCCTTGTTCTGCCGCAGATGCGCGTTCAAATCCTTCAGCGCAATGGCGAGAATCTGCCAGGTCATGGCGCGGATGCGTCCGCTCTGCTCCGCAAGCGGGATGAATTTCATCGGCGGCACGATGGTGCCGTCCTGGCGGATCCATCGCGCCAGCATCTCGCAGCCGAGAATCTCGCCGGTGGTCAGATGGAAGATGGGTTGGAAGAACGGCCTGAACTCGCCCCGCGCCAGCGCGCGATCGAGATCGGCGACCGGTCCTTCGGCGCGCCGCGCCCGGACCAGCAGCATGCCGAAGGCGAGCCCCAAGCCGAATGCGGCGAGCATCGCCGGCCAATAGCCCCGGCCGGAGGCCCTGGCGAGCGCGTTTTGTTCGACGCGGATGGTCGCGTGCAGCGGATAGCGGGTCGAGGTTCTGCTGATCTCGACGGGATTGGCAAGCTCGATGTCCTCCAGCGAGAACTGCGCCAGCTGCTGCTTGTTGTTGAGGTCCAGCACGACTTCGCTGCGCGCGCGCAGTTCCGCCGGCATGATGTCGAACAGGAAGGAATTGATGCCGACGATGGCGACCAGCGACCGCTTGGCGTCGACATCGCGCATCACGCCGAGCGCGTCGCCGCCGAACTGCTCGACCCGGAACAGGCGCAAGGTGGGATCGCTGGTCGGCAGCATCTCCGAGCGACCGACCCAGGCCTTGTCGAATTCGAGGGTTTCCGAATAGGCCGAGCAGACGATCGAGCCGTCATGATTGACCAGACGCACGTCCTTCACCGCGGAGCGCTGGTAGACATGGAGACGGAAGGTCTGCAGCGAAGACGGATCGCAGTCGAGGCGGCCGCTGCGCGCGATCTCGTCGACGCTCGCCGCGCCGAAGTCGACCGCGACCTCGGATCGGCGCAGCGCGATGTCGGTCAGTTCATGCAACCGCTGCTGCTGCTGGCCTTCGATGATGGCCTTCGCAACAAAATGGCCGCCGGCCGCAAAGGCGGCCACGCTTGCAATGACGGTCGCAATGGACGACAGGCCCGAACGGCGGAGCTTCATTGGACACGCAGACGTTGAAATAAAATATAAGTTACGCCGACGGTAGCGGGTAGCCTATAATTTTCGGTTTAAGGCCGGCCTGTGGAACCGACAAGGATTTGTGACGAAGGGCCAGTTTACGATGCGGTAAGGTTACGCGCCGTTCAGGTTCCCCTTTTCCCCTGCGCTTCGAGGTGCCGGCTGTAGCGCGACATCGCAAAGCAGAAGGCGAAATAGATCGCCGCGACGAAGAGGTAGACCTCCACGCTGAAAGCCTGCCAGGCGGGATCGATGATTGCGGTCTTTGCCGTCGTCAACAGATCGAAGATGCCGATGATCAGCACGAGGCTGGTGTCCTTGAAGAAGGCGATGAAGGTGTTGACCAGCGGCGGGATCACATGGCGGATCGCCTGCGGTAATATGATGAGCCGGTGTCTTTGCCAATAGGACAGGCCGAGCGCTTCGGCGGCCTCATGCTGTCCGCGCGGCACGGCCTGCAGGCCGCCGCGCACGACTTCGGCGAGATAGGCGCCGGCGTAAAGCACGACCGCGATCTGGGCGCGCAGCAATTTGTCGATGTTGAAGCCATCGGGCATGAACAGCGGGAACATCACGCTCGCCATGAACAACAGGCTGATCAGGGGTACGCCGCGGATCAGCTCCACATAGAGCACGCAGAGCGAGCGGATCGCCGGCAGTTTTGAGCGGCGGCCGAGGGCGACGAGGATGCCGAGCGGAAAGCCGAAGGCGAGGCCGAAGGTGGCGAGGATCAGCGTCACCGGCAATCCGCCCCAGCGCTCCTGCGAGACAAAGGGCAGGCTGGGCAGGCCGCCCCACATCAGAAGGCCGATCAGGAAAAGCATCACGGCCCAGATCAACACGAGTTCACGCCGCCAGAAACTGCGCAGGCACGAAACATAGAACAGCGCGATGAAGAGCAGCGTCGCCAGCGCCGGCCGCCATTGCTGCTCGAATGGATAGGTGCCGAACAGGATGAAGCGGTATTTTTCGGGGATCACGGCCCAGCACGCGCCGATGCCGCGCGCCGCGCGGCAGGCGCTGGTGTCGTTGCCGGGAACGGTCCACACCGCGTCCCAGATGCCCCACTGCGCGAAGCTCACGATCATTTTCGCCAGCACTGCGAGCAAGAGCAGCGTGATGATCGAGGAGGCGATCGACGAGAACAGGTTGGCGCGCAACCAGCGCAGCACGGGATTGGCGCTCACGCCCGAACGCGGACGGCTCGAAGGGCCTGGCGTTTCCGCAGCCGTCGTCATGGCTCAGCGCTCCACCAGCGCGATATGCGCGTTGTACCAGTTCATGAACAGGCTGATGCCGAGGCTGATGGTCAGGAACACGACCATGATCAGTGCAATCGACTCGATCGCCTGGCCGGTCTGGTTCAGCGTGGTGTTGGCGATCGAGACGATGTCCTGGTAGCCGATCGCAACCGCGAGCGATGAGTTCTTGGTGAGGTTCAGGTACTGGCTCGTCATCGGCGGGATGATGACGCGCAGCGCCTGCGGCAGCACGATCTGCTTCAGGACAAAGCTGCGGCGCAGGCCGAGCGCCACGGCCGCGTCCCATTGTCCCCTGGGCACGGCCTGGATGCCGCTCCGCACGATCTCGGCTATGAACGCCGAGGTGTAGGTCACAAGCGCGATCAGAAGCGCGAAATATTCGGGTGCAAAGGTCCAGCCGCCGACGAAGTTGAAGCCGCGCAATTCCGGCAGCGTCACGGTCCAGCCGACGCCAAGCAGCCACGACACCATCGCGGGCGCCATGATCACGAGCAGCAATCCGTAAGGCCAGCTGCGACGCGGGCGGCCGTCCTGCATTTGCAGCGCGATCAATCTGCGCCGCAGCAAATAGAACAGGGCGAAGCCAAGCGCCGCGGTGCCGATCACCCAGAGCTGCCCGCCGTCGAGGGGTATCGACGGGACGATCAGCCCGCGATTGGAGAGAAACACCCCATCGACCGGCTTCCAGGCGGTGCGCGCCGGCGGCAGCCCCTGCATCATCACGTACCAGAACAACAGCTGCAGCAGCGGCGGGATGTCGCGCAGCACTTCGACATAGACCGCTGCAAGGCGCGACAGGAGCCAGTTCGAGGAAAGGCGCCCGATACCGACCAGCGTGCCGATGATGGTCGCGAGCACGATGCCGATCACGGCGACGCGCAGCGTGTTGACGATGCCGACGATGAAGGCGCGCAGATAGGTGTCCTTCGGGCTGTAGGCGAGCCAGGTATCGACGATGGGCATGCCGGCTTCGCGGCCGAGGAAGGCAAAGCCGGTCGAGATGCGGCGCACGGACAGATTATGGACCGCATTGGACCAGAGCCAGGCCACCACCGCGACGGCGATCGCGACCACCGCGATCTGCCACAACAATCCCCGAAACGGCTCGTTCTGCAGCGAGAGGCGTATCCGCGCGCGGGGAGGGCGTTTGGGCGTCGGTGTCGTCACAGCACAAGATTCCTGTTCGCAGGCGGTAGTCTCGGCGGCGCATTTCAAATGTTGCATCGATTGGCGAGGTATGCAACATTTGTTTCATGGCCGAGCAGCCGTCGAAATCCTCGCCCCTGAATGAGCTCTGCAGCGCCTTGCCCTCGCTGCCAATGCGGCTGCAGGAAGTCGGCCGCTTCGTCGCCGCCAACGATTATGACGCCACCACGCGCTCGATGCGCGACCTCGCCTCCGTCGCCGGCGCGGACCCGGCGTCCTTCACACGTCTTGCCAAGGCGCTCGGCTATTCCGGCTGGGACGGGCTGCGCGCGGCGCTGACGGAAGCGCGCAGGCCGGCGCAATCCTCTCCATTCTCCGGCCGTGCGCGCGGCCGGCGCCAGGGCCCCAATGCAGAATTGTCGCTGGTCTCGGACAAGCTCGAGGCGGAAGCCGCGGGCCTTTCGCGCATCTCGCCAGACCTGGTTGCGCAGGCGGCGCGGGCGCTGCATGCGGCGCAGCGGATCTGGATTGCGGGCTTTCGCAGCTGCCGCAGCGTAGCCGAGCTGCTCAATTACGAGCTGCGCCTGTTCCGGCCCGACGATGTGCAACTCGTCGGCGGCTCGGGACCGGAAGATCTCGACTTCGGCGCGTTCCGGCCCGGCGACGCGGTCGTGGTGATCGGCTTTAACCCGTATTCGACCGCAAGCGTGCTATCGGCGCGCGCCGCGCATCGCGCACGCGCGAGCCTGCTCGCGATCGCGGATTCCGTGACAGCGCCGATGGCCGAGGGCGCCGATCATCTGCTGCTCTATGAAGCCGCATCCTCGCCCGGATTCTTCCCGAGCCTGACCGGCGCGATTGCGATTGCGCAATCACTGGCCGCGGTCACGTTTTCCCTGGGTGGTACGGGTGCAAAAAAGCGGCTTCAAGATACCGAAGCCCGCCTTGCCGCCCTGTCGCAATACGTTACCGAGAGAGGTTGATCGTCATGGTCAAAAGCCGCGTGCTGCACCGAAGCCTCCGCGAGACGCCGCCGAAGGCGATTGGCGGGGAGGGCATCTGGCTGTTTGGCGAGGACGGCCGCAAGGTACTGGATGCCTCCGGCGGCGCCGCGGTGTCCTGCCTCGGCCACCAGCATCCGCGCATTCTCGAGGCGATGGCGAAGCAGGCTTCGAAACTCGCCTATGCGCACACCGCGTTCTTCTCGTCGGAAGCGGCGGAGACGCTGGCCGATCATCTGGTCGGCGACGAGCCGGGCGGGCTCGCTTACGTCTATTTCGTCAGCGGCGGCTCGGAAGCGATCGAATCCGCGATCAAGATCGCGCGGCAATATTTTCTCGAGGCCGGACAACCGAAGCGCCAGCGCTTCATCGCGCGGCGGCAGAGCTATCACGGCAACACGCTCGGCGCATTGTCGGCCGGCGGCAACGCCTGGCGGCGCGAGCCTTATGCGCCGCTGCTGTCGCCGGCGTTCAGCCATGTCACCCCGGCGTTTGCCTATCATGAAAAGCGCGACAATGAATCCGAGACGGATTTTGTCGCGCGGCTCGCGGCGGATTTGGAAGCCGAGTTCCAGCGGCTTGGTCCCGACACGGTCGCGGCCTTCATTGCCGAGCCGGTGGTCGGCGCGACCGGGGGCGCCGTTACGGCGCCGGAAGGTTATTTCCGTGCCGTGCGTGAGATCTGCGATAAGCATGGTGCGCTCCTGATCCTCGACGAGGTGATGTGCGGCATGGGCCGCACTGGCACGTTGCATGCGTGGGAGCAGGAGGGCGTCGCGCCCGACATCCAGGCGATCGCCAAGGGGCTCGGCGGCGGCTATCAGCCGATCGGCGCGATGCTCGCGACCTCGCGCATCGTCGACACGATCCGGCAGGGTTCGGGCGCGTTCCAGCACGGCCACACTTATCTGGCGCATCCGCTCGCCTGTGCGGCCGCGCTCGAAGTGCAGCGCGTGATCGTCGAGGAGAAACTGCTCGACCGGGTGAAAGAGCTTGGCAAACATCTCGAGCGTCGGCTGACCGAGCGCTTCGGCAATCACCGCCACGTCGGAGATATCCGTGGCCGTGGCCTGTTCCAGGCGATCGAGCTGGTGGAAGATCGCGCCACCAGGAAGCCGTTCGACCCCAGCCTCAAGCTCAACCAGAAAATCAAAGCCGTGGCATTCGAAGGCGGGCTTGGCTGTTATCCATCCGGCGGCACAGCCGACGGCAGGAACGGCGATCATGTGCTGCTCGCGCCGCCCTATATCTGTACATCAGGCGATATCGACATGATCGTCGACCGGCTCGGCTCGGCGGTCGACAGTGCGTTGAAAAGTATCGGTCACTAGGAGGAGAGTGCAATGAAGAGGGGAGTACTTGTTGCAGCGTTGCTTGCCGCCGGCATCTCAAGCGCCTCGGCCGCCACGCTCGATACGATCAAGCAGCGTGGCACGCTGGTGTGCGGCGTCTCTACCGGCTTTGCCGGCTTCTCGGCGCCGGACTCGCAGGGCAATTTCAAGGGGCTCGATGTCGATTACTGCCGCGCGCTCGCCGCCGGCGTGCTCGGCGATGCCGGCAAGGTGCGCTATGTCGCGCTGACTGCGCAAAACCGCTTCACCGCGCTGCAGTCGGGCGAGATCGACGTGCTCTATCGCAACTCCACGCAGACTTTTCTGCGCGGCACGACGCTTGGCTTGCGGCAGGGGCCGGTCAATTTCTATGACGGCCAAGGCTTTGTGGTGAAGAAGGACTCGGGCGTCAAGGAACTGAAAGAGTTGAAAGGCGCGACCGTCTGCGTCGCGCAGGGCACCACGCATGAGGTGACGCTCGGCGATTACGGCCGCGCCAACGGCATCGACTGGAAGCCGCTGGTGTTCGATCGCCCGGACACCATGCAGCAGGCCTTCTTCGGCGGCCGCTGCGATGCCATGACCCAGGACGCTTCGGCGCTCGCGGGCTCGGTCGCGACCGCCGCGCCGAATCCCGCCGACTATCTCGTGCTGCCGATCACCATCAGCAAGGAGCCGCTCGGTCCGTTCACGCGCAATGGCGACGAAGTCTGGAGCGACATCATCGCATGGCTGCACTACGGCCTGATCGAGGCGGAAGAGCTCGGCGTGACCCAGGCCAATGTCGACGAGATGGCGAAATCCACGTCACCCGGGATCCAGCGCCTGCTCGGCATGTCCGGTGATCTCGGCTCGCGTCTCGGCCTCGACAACAAGTGGATGCAGCTGGCGCTCAAGGCGACCGGCAATTACGGCGAGATCTTCGAGCGCAATGTCGGCCAGGCGAGTCCGCTCAAGCTCGATCGCGGACTGAACGCCACGTGGACCAAGGGTGGCTTGATGTACGCCATCCCCTTCAAGTAAGACAGCGCAGCGGCGCGGCGGTCGTGCGCCGCGCCGGTTGCGGGACCTCCACATGCGCATCACGCTGGTTCACGCCCTGAAACACTCGATCGTGCCGATCGAAGCCTCCTTCGCCAAGCTTTGGCCGGAGGCGCGGCTGATGAATCTGCTCGACGACAGCCTGTCGGCCGATCTCGCGCGCGACGGCAAGCTGACGGATGCGATGACCGAGCGTTTCCTCGCGATCGGCCGCTATGCGGCGAGCACCGGCGCCAACGGCATCCTCTTCACCTGCTCGGCCTTCGGGCCCTGCATCGAAGCAGTGTCGGGCGAGCAGGCGCCGATACCCGTGCTCAAGCCGAACGAAGCCATGATCGAGCAGGCCACCAAACGCGGCCGCAAGGTCGGACTGTTGTCGTCATTTCCGCCGACGCTGGCGTCGATGCCGCGGGAATTTCCGGCATCCATCGAGCTGGTGCCGAAGCTCGCGGAGGGCGCGCTTGCCGCACTCGATCGCGGCGATCGCGCGGAGCACGATCGTCTGGTCGTGGAGGCCTCAAAGGATTTGCGCGATTGCGACGTCATCGCGCTCGCCCAATACAGCATGGCGCCGGCAGCCGAGCAGGTTTCGCAGGCGACAGGTAAGCCGGTGCTAACCACGCCGGACAGCGCCGTGATGAAATTGAAGGCAATGCTCGGCGGGTAAGGCGTGCCCAGAATTACCTCACCTTCCATCGCCGACCACCTATCCCGAAACGCGCATTGTGCAGCGCAGCAGAAACGGTAAAAAGGCAGCCTCCGCATGAGGTTGCTTTGTGACTGAAATCAATGCCGACGCTTTTGTTTCCTCGGGCCATCGCCCGATGGGCTTTCCCGAATTCGTGGCCATAATCGCCGCCATCATGGCGCTGAACCCGCTGGCCATGGACATGATGCTGCCGGCGCTGCCGAACATCCGCGACGCCTTCCACCTCGCCGACCCCAACCATCCGCAGCTGGTGCTGTCGATGTTCCTGCTCGGCTTCGGCGTCGGCCAGTTCCTGATGGGGCCGCTGTCGGATCGCTTTGGCCGCCGGCCGGTGCTGATCGGCGGTATGGTGCTTTATGCCGTCGCAAGCCTGCTTGCGATCGCGGCGCCGTCCTTCGAAACCTTGCTGCTGGCCCGCGCGCTGCAGGGCCTCGGTACGTCGGCGACCCGCGTGATCGCCACCTCGGTCGTGCGCGACTGTTATGCCGGCCGGCGCATGGCGAGCGTGATGTCGCTCGCCATGATGGTGTTCATCGCGGTGCCCGTGGTGGCGCCGTCCTTCGGCCAGGCGGTGCTTCTGACCGCGCAGTGGCGCGGCATCTTCGTCGCGCTGATGATCTATGGCGTGGTGGCGCTGATCTGGTGCGCGCTGCGCATGCCGGAGACCTTGCCTGTCGAAATGCGCAAGTCGCTCGCGCTCCCGGAAGTGTTCGGCGCCTACAAGCAAACCGTCACCAACCGCCAGACGCTGGGTTATGCGCTCGCGGCCGGCGGCGTCTGGGGCGCGATGTTCGCCTTCGTGTTTTCGGCGCAGCAGGTGTTCACCGACATCTACAAGCTCGGCCATTACTTTCCGCTGGCCTTTGCGGCCGTTGCCATCGGGGTTGCGCTCGCCGGCTTCTTCAATTCCCGCTTTGTCGGGCGTCTCGGCATGCGCGTGATCTCCCACGGCGCGCTGGTCACGTTTGCCGTTATCGCCGTGATCCTGCTGGTCGCGGAGCTATTGCAGATGCTGCCGCTGCCGCTGTTCATGGCGCTGTCGGCGGTGATGATGTTTTCGTTCGGGCTGATGATGGCGAATTTCACGGCGCTGGCCATGGAGCCGCACGGCCATATCGCCGGCACCGCGTCATCGCTGTACGGATCGATCACCACGCTGCTCGGCATCGGCGTCGGCATGGCGATCGGCCTGAGCTATGACGGTACGTTGCTGCCGTTCTCGATCGGCTTCTGCATCTGCGCGCTGGCCGCGCTGGGGATTGCGGCCGTGACCGAAAAGGGCCGGCTGTTCCGGCCACATCACGCGCCGGTCAGGTAAACCTCGTAAGGTGCGCTCATAGGCGGCTGGAGCATGATCCGGAAAAGTGTGTCACGGTTTTCCGAAAAGATCATGCTCAAACAAAAGGATAGAGCGGGATGACGACTCGAAGAGAAGTCACACGCACTAGCTGTCGCGGATTGTTGAATTGACGATTCGGCGGAGGCTGACATTTTGGCCTTTTCGATTTGGACCAAACCGATGTTTGGCTGCAGGATCGGGCTTTATTTAATTCCAGTTTTACTGCCGCTGGCGGCGCAGGCGTCGGAGGTGAACCTGTTCACCTTTATCGCCGCCGACTTCGCTGCGCTCGATCCAGGCCAGGAGGTCAATCCGGCCGTCGTCAAGGCGCAGGTCCTGCTGGACCGCGCGAACATTTCCTCGGGCGAAATCGACGGCAAGGTTTCGCTGCGCCTGAAGGGAGCGATCGCAGCCTTCGCGGAAATTCACAACCTGCCGGCCGATACCAGATGGAGCCGCGCGTTCTGGAATGAACTGACCTCCGAGGCCATCGTTCCCGTCCTGACCGAATATTCCATCACCAGCGACGACCTGAAAGGACCGTTCGTGCAGCTTCCGGCCCGGATGGAAGACATGACGTCCTTCAAGACGCTCGGCTACGCCAACATACGCGAAGCGCTCGCGGAAAAATTCCACATGAGCACCGAGTTGCTTTCCAAGCTCAATCCGGATGCGTCGTTCTCGGAAGTCGGCGAAGTGATCATGGTTGCGAACGTGCTGAACGCGAACAAATCAGCGAATGCATCCCGTCTCGATGTCGACAAGGACCGTCAGACGGTCAGGGCGTACTCGAGCAAGAACGAATTGATCGCGTTCTTTCCGGCGTCCATCGGCAGTGACGACAAGCCGACGCCGTCAGGGATGTTGAAGGTGACGGCGATCAATTCGGAGCCGACGTTCCATTACAGTCCGAAATATCAGTTCAAGGAGGTCGAGACCCAGAAGCCGTTCGACCTGTCGCCGGGACCGAACAACCCGCTCGGCTCGACCTGGATCGCGCTGTCGAAGCCGAGTTACGGTATCCACGGCACACCCGAACCGTCGCTCGTGGGCAAGGCCGCCTCGCATGGCTGCGTACGGTTGACCAATTGGGACGCGCAGCGCCTGGCCGCGATGGTCTCGCGCGGCGTCGCCGTCAACTTCATCGACAAGCCGGATGTGAATTTCGTCGCGTACTGAGCGGAGAACGCTCAGGAGCTGACCGCGTTGCGCGCGATCACGTTGCGATAGAAAGCGACGCTCAGCTTCGGAATCCGCTTCTGCGTTTCGAAATCGACGCGATACAATCCGAAGCGTTTTCCAAATCCAAAAATCCACTCGAAATTGTCCATCAGGCTCCAGAGGAAATAGCCGCGCACCGGCGCGCCTTCGGCGATCGCGCGCTGCAGCTGGACGAGATAGTTGCGCAGGTACATGACGCGGTCGAGATCGTAGACATTCCCGTCGGCCGAAATCTTGTCCTCCGATGAGGTGCCGTTTTCGCTGATGAAGATGTTATCGACATTCCAGACCTTCGCGGTCAGCCGCGGCACCCAATAGGCGGTTTCCGGGCCGATGCGAAGCCATTCGGAGTTCATGTGCGGGAAGGAGGCGGGGAAGGGGGCGACGTCGAAGCCCGGCTTCTTGTCCTTTGGCACGATGTAGAATTGCGGCGCGTAGATGTTGAGGCCGACGAAATCGATCTTGGAGCCGATGATCTTCAATTCATCGGCGGTGAATTTCGGCGCGTCCTTGCCGGCGTAGTCGAGATAGCCTTCGGTATATTTGCCATCGAGGATCACGCCAAGAATGCCGGCGTTTAGTTCGCGCGTGGCAATCTCGGTGGCGTGAACATGTTCGGGCGTGTCGATCGCGGGAACGCAGGCGGCGATGTTTTCGGCAAGGCCGACCCGGGTCCCGGCGCGCGCCTTGGCGCGGATCGCCTGCACGGCGAGCCCGTGACCCAGCACGACGTTGTGACGCGCCTGGTTCAATTCGCCCGTTGGCAGCCTGAGGCCGGGCGCATCGATGGCCCAGCCATAGCCGAAATTGAGGAAGCGGCCGGCCTCGTTGATGGTGAAGAAGTTCTTCACGCGATCGCTCAGGCGTTCCGCGACATAGCCGGCATAGTCGCCAAACGCCTTCGAGGTGTCGCTGGACTGCCAGCCGCCGACGCGGTCCTGCAGCGATTGCGGCAGGTCCCAGTGATAGAGCGTGGCGTACGGCTCGATGCCGTTCGCGAGCAACTCGTCCACCAGCCGATCGTAGAAATCGAGGCCTTTCGGGTTCGCAGCGCCGTCGCCGTTCGGAAACACCCGCGGCCACGCAACCGAGAAGCGATAGGCCTTGGCGCCGAGATTCTTGATGAGGCCGACGTCCTCCTTGTAGAGGTGATAATGATCGTTGGCGCGGTCGGCGTTGGTGCTGTCCTCGATCTTGCCGGGCGTGTGGCTGAAGGTGTCCCAGATCGAGGGCCCCCGGCCGTCCTCGTGGACGGCGCCTTCGATCTGATAGGCCGATGTCGCCGTGCCCCAGATGAAGCCGCTGGGAAACCGGGCGGGCCCGGGCGCTGCGATAATCCTGGTGTCCTGCGCGATAGCGGGTGAAACCATGCCAAGGCCGGCAAGCCCTGCGAGCTTTGCAAAATTGCGGCGTGAAAACTCACCGGCCATCGGCTTCCCCTGTCAGGCTTGCCTTGATCGGCAGCGCGCCTTGTTGCGGCTTGTTGGTCTGGTATGGATCGATTTGATAGGCTGAAACCCGGTCGATCTGGAATTCCACCATCATCGGCGACTCGCCGTCGACGACACCGACGCCGCCGAACCATTTCGAGCCCATCGCGAGATTGATAATCATGTACATGGGGTCGTCGAACCCGACGGGGACCTTGATGTCCGACACCGGCTTGCGGTCGATGAAATAGATCACGCGATCCTGCAGCCACAGCACACCGTAGTTGTGGAAGGTGACCGCAGCGTCCGGCAAGAGGAAATCGAAGCCGCAGGACTCGATCTTCTGCGTGGTGGGAATGCGCCAATGCGTGGTCTGCACGAGGTCGCCGGGCCGTTGCCCGCGTCCTTCCATGATATCGATCTCCGGCGGCCAGCCGCCGTCATTCGCCAGCATCCAGAACGCCGGCCAGACGCCGGTGCCGACCGGAATCTTCGCGCGGATTTCGAAATAACCGTACTTCTGCGAGAACGAGGCCTGCGTGGTCAGGATGCCCGAGATGTAGGGATTGTCGAACAGCGCGGCCTGCAGTTCGGGCGGCGTGCGGCTTGCGACGATCGACAGCACGCCGTTGCGGACCCGGAACGGGTCAAGGTCGAGCGGCCGCAGCGCGAGCCCCCGGTAATGCGGGTCCACATAGATCTGCTGCTCGCCATTGTACTTGGTCTGCCGCTTGAGCTGGGATCGGGCGCCGCCCCAATACTGTGCCTCCGGCCAGGCCGCGCCGCCGGAATAATGCGGCAGCCATGTCCCGCGCTTGAGCGGATGCTCGTCGAAATCATCGTGGAAGGTGCGATGTAGCGAGACCGATGCGAGATTGGCAACGTCGATCTTGTCGACGCGACGGCATTGCTCGCCTGCAGCGTCATGCGTGGCCAGCAATGTCAGCTGCTCCGGCGCGGCCTGGAGATGGTCCTGCGCGAAGCAAGGTACGATCGGTACGAGACAGCCGACCAGGGCCAAAACTTTCGGGTTCAACGTCGTATTCCCAAATTCATGCTCGACGGTCGCAAGTAAATCGCGGGCTTAGGCCGATTTGAAGGCACGATAGACACCGTGTTCGAACTGCCGGTAGACCTTCAATGCGCGCGCGTCGGCAAAAGGCAGCACCTGCATCATGACGACCCCGGCCATATTGGAGGCCGGGTCGATCCAGTAATAGGTGTTGAGCAGGCCGGCCCAGGTCAAGCTGCCGGCCTTGCGGCCATCCTTCACGGGGTCGATCGTGATCATGTGCCCAAAAGCCCAGCGCTTGCGGACACCGGGAAAGAAATCGACGTCGCTCGACAGCGCCGGATTGGTGCTCTTCATGATTCCGGCTTCGAGATCGCCGATCTGGTTTTGCGACATCAGCGCCACGGTTTCCGGCCGCAGGATGGTTGCGCCGCGCAGGCTGCCCCCGTTCAGAAGCGCCTGCAGCAGGGTCAGATAATCGGGCGCGGTCGAATAGATGCCGCCGCCACCCGAAAACGATTTTATGACGACAGGCTTTTCCTGCGGCTCCGGCTTGAGGCTGCCATCGGCCTGGCGCCGATGCACGCTGGCCTCGCGCGCCCGCTGGTCTGCGCTCAGGTTGACGACGGTATCGTGCATCCCGAGCGGGCCCGTGATGTGCTCTTGGACATAGCGCTCGAGCGGCATTCCGCTGGCGATCTCCACCAGCCGGCCGACCTTGTCGATGCTGCCGCCATAGGACCATTTCGCGTCGGGATCGAAGGCGAGCGGCTTGTGCGGCAGCTTCTTGTCGGTCTGGCAGCATTTGAGATAGCGCACGACATTGGCGTCCCACAGCGGATAGCTGAACCCGGACGTATGCGTGAGCAAATTATGCAGGGTGAGCGGCTTGTGCGGGGGACGCATTTGCGGCGCGCCCTTGGCGTCGAAGCCGCCGAGCACAGGGACGGCAGCGAGCTCGGGATCGATCTTCTCCGCGGGCTCATCCAGCGTGAGCTTGTCACGTTCGACTAGTTGCATCGCGGCAACCGACGTCAACAGCTTCACCATCGAGGCGATGCGAAAGGTAGTGTCGGCGGTTATCTTCACTGGTGCGCCGTGGCAGCGCAGGCCGAACGCGCCTTCATAGAGGATGGATTGATTGGTCGCGGCCATCGCCACCACGCCGGGCGTATGCCCGCTGCTGACGGCTGCCTGCAGCACGCTGTCGAGCTCGTTGCGCGAGGAGGCGACTGCGCCGGCGGGGGAGACGCCGGTGATTGCACCTGCGCCGGCCAGCGCCAGTGTTTGCAACGCGTCGCGGCGGCTGAGCTGCGCCGTCATGGGCTGTCGCTCGCGGGTTGGTGATGAGTCTCGCGAATATACGGCTTTTTGGCCGCGCTTGTCTGCCCCTTCCGGGGGCGTGATTTTCAGTTCGCCGGTTTGTGACGGCTTCAATAAATACTTCAATAAATAAAAGTCCCGGGCCGTGGAGGAGCGGCCCGGGACTTTTGGGGTGGCAACCGCGCCGCGTGCTCAGTGCGCGCCGCCGCCCGCTACCGCAGCCTTTGGCTTCCGCGTCAGCAGGATCGCAGCGGCCGAGAGCAGCAGCACCACGCCGAGCACCATGAAGGTATCGCTGAAACCCAGCACCAGGGCCTGGCGCTTCACCACCTTGCCGAGCGCAATGATGGCCTGCGCGTGCGCGGTGGCGGGATCGGCCACGCCGTGGCTCAGGAAGTAGTTGGTCATTTCCGCGATCCGGCTGCGCACTTCCTCCCGGCCGAGGTCGACCGACTGGCCGATGATGTTGGAGTGGAACTGCTCGCGCTTGGTGACGATGGTGGCGAGCACCGCGGTGCCGATCGCGCCTCCCAGGTTACGCATCATGTTGGAGATGCCGGACGCGGCGGCCGCGTCCTGCGGCGCCACGCTGCCGAGCGAGACGTTGCTCAAGGGTGCCAAGGTCAGCGCCTGGCCGATGGCGCGGATGATGTTGGGGATCCAGAACTGGTCACCGGAATAATCCAGCGACATCGTGGTGTTCATGAAGGAGCTGTAGGCGAACAGCATGAGCCCCAGCGCAGCGAGATAGCGCGCGTCGATCCGCCCCATCAGCTTCGGCACCAGCGGGATCAGGATCAGCTGCGGCAGGCCGGTCCAGGCCAGCACCTCGCCGATCTGCTCGGCATTGTAGCCTTGCACCTGGCCGAGATAGGCCGGCAGCAGGTAGATCGAGCCGAACAGGCCGAAGCCGAGGAACACCGCGGCGATCGTGCCCATGCCGAAATTGCGGTTGGTCAACAGCCGCAGCCGCAGCAGCGGCTTTTCCACGATCAGCTCGTTGGCGATGAACAGCGACAGGCTGATCGCGGCGGTGATGGCGAGCTTGACGATGAAGGGCGAGCCGAACCAATCGTCCTTGTTGCCTTCTTCCAGCACGGCCTGCAGCGCGGACAGGCCGACCGCCATGGTGGCGATACCGAACCAGTCGCCCTCTTTGAGGAGGCCGAGCTGCATCGGCTGACGCTCCAGCGTGAAGAACAGCGTCGTGACCATGACCGCGGTCGGGATCACGTTGACGAAGAAGATGGTCTGCCAGCCGTAATTCTCGGTGAGATAGCCGCCGATGGTGGGGCCAATGGCCGGCGCAAACGTCACCGCCAGCGCGAACATGGCGAGACCAATCGGCTGCTGGCCCTTCGGCAGCCTGGTGAAGACCAGCGTGAAGGCCATCGGGATTAGCACGCCGCCGAAATAGCCCTGCAGGCCGCGCATCGCGATCATCGAGGGCAAATCGTGGGTGAAGGCACAGGCGACCGAAAAGATCGCGAACAGCGTCGCATGCACCAGCATGATCTTGCGGAACGAGAACACGCGGCTGAGATAGTCGGTCAGCGGAATGACCACGATCTCGCCGATCAGGTACGAGGTCGAGATCCAGGAACCGTTGTCGACGCCGGTGCCGATGCCGCCTTCGATATTGAGCAGCGATGCGTTGGTGATCTGGATGTTCAGGATCGCCATGAAGGCGCCGATCATGGCTGCAACGATGGATATCCACACCAGCGGGCTGGCGCGATCGGGATTTTGCGGGGCCGCCTGCGGGGCGGCCCGGGGGACAGATGTCGGGGATGAAAGGGCAAGTGCACTCATGGCATCACCTCTGGGAATCAGCGTAGGCGATCTTTGAAGTTTCGGGCGCCTCGGCGAGAACGGGCTGGCGCGCCTGGGTTTCGATGGTCGGAATCACCGACATGCCGGGGCGCAGCTCGATCGGGGCGCCGCCTTCGAGCGCGATCTTCACGGGAATGCGCTGCACCACCTTGGTGAAGTTACCGGTGGCGTTGTCGGGCGGCAGCAGCGCGAATTCCTGGCCGCTCGCCGGCGCCAGTGAGTCGACGTGACCATGCACGACCTTGCCGGGGAACATGTCGACCTCGACATCGACCTTCTGGCCCTCATGCACGTCGGTGAGCTGGGTCTCCTTGAAATTCGCGACGATATAGGCGCCGGTCGCCGGCACCAGCGACATCAACTGCGTGCCGGCCTGCACGTACTGGCCGGTGCGCAGTGTGCGGTTGCCGACCACGCCATCGAGTGGAGCCGTAATGGTGGTGTAGCTGAGATTGAGCTCGGCCTGACGCTGCTGGGCCGCGGCGCGTGCGGAAGCGGCGACGGCCTGGGCGAGCTCTGCCTTGATCAGGTCGACCTGCTTCAGAGCGGATATCAGATTGGCCTGGTCGCGCTGGATCGCGGCTTCGGCGCCGGCATTGCGCGATTGCGCGGCCTGCGCGTTCTGCACGCTGCCATAGCCGGTCGAGGCGAGATCGGTGTAGCGCTTGTTCTCCTGGCCCGCGAAGGTCTTGGTCGCGGTGTCGACCTCGATGGTGGCCTTCGCTGCAGCAATCACGGACTGCTGCATGTCGAGCTGCGCCTGCTTGCTGGCGACGGTCGCCTTTGCCGCGGCGACATCCGCCTTGGCCTGGTCGAGCGCCACGACGAAATCGCGATCGTCGATCCGCGCCAGAACCTGGCCCGCCTTGACGCGCTCGTTGTCGCCGACCAGCACCGCGCTCAAATAGCCCGAGACTTTCGGCGCGATGGTGGTGTTGTCGGCCTTTACATAGGCGTCGTCGGTAGAGACGAGGAAACGGCCGACGGTCCAGTAGTCCCAGCCGTACCAGACGGCGCCGGACAGGACAGCGACCGCGGCGCCCGCCAGCAGCAGGCGTCGCAGCTGCCCCTTGATGTCGCGGGACTTGACGTTGGGAGACTTGGGCGCCGCCACGACCACATTGTCGTGAACGGCGGCATCGCTCCTCGCTAGAACCTCGACAGACCCGGCCGGAACTTCCTTTTCGGCTTCGAAAGCAGTGGAATGATGGCTCATGGTAGCTCTCCTTTAGAATTTAACCCCTTGCAAATGAACGGAAATCCAATTCCGGCAGGCGAGGGGTTTAATTAGGAAACTTGACGTTTTCCAAAATAGGCCGCATATTGGGACTGTCAATAGGATGACAGTCATCATCCAACAGCATGGCTCGATGGCATGACAATTCGGACGGCGGACCATGACAAACGTGAAGGCAAACAAAGTGAGTGAAGGCGACAGTGCGATGGACGAGCCGCGGCGTGGCCGCGGGCGGCCGCAACAGCGCTCCGATGAGGAGACGCGCACCATCATCGTCGAAGCGGCGAGGACCGAATTCGCCCAATCCGGTTTTGCGGCAACCATCATGGAGAATGTGGCGCGCCGCGCCGGCGTTTCCACCAAGACGCTGTATCGCCTGTTCCCCAACAAGGCGACATTGTTCGAAGCGATGGTGACGGAGCGGATCGAGCGATTCGTGTCGGTCGTCAAGCTGCGCGCCTGCGACGGCAGCGATGTCGAGGCGGCGCTGGCGGAAGCGCTGCAGGTCTGTGCCGAGCTGATGCTCGACGGCGAGGTGATCGCGCTCCAGCGGGTCATCCTGGGCGACAATGACAAGTTTCCCGATGTTGCGGAGACGTTCTTTCACAAGGCGATCACGCCGACCCAGAATGCGCTGGCAAACTGGCTGCGGGCGCAGCAGAAGCGCGGCATGATCGAGCTCGACGATGCGGACGCCGCCGCCGGGATGCTGCTCGGCATGCTCGCCATGCAGCCGATGCGCTCGGTGATGTTCGGCCACCGGCCGCCGCCGACATCGGAAGAGCGGGCGCAACGCGCCAAAATCTGCGCCAGACTGTTTTTGAGCGGATGCCGCCGCCGCTGATCGCGTTTTGCGACGCGCGCATGACAATCGACGGCAGCGCTTTCTGTGCCTAGACTGAGGCCAGCGAAGCGCTACAGAGGTGCCGTCATGCGTGGCTTCCCGCAGCTCATCATTGCCTTGATCGCCCTCGCATGGCTGATGCCGCGGCAGGCTGCGGCCGAAATCCAGTGCGAAGGCCATGAATTGCTGTCGACGCCGCGGCCGGAAGGCAGCTGCGCGACCACACTCGTCAAAAGATACGCGTCACCCGACAAGAAGCTGCACGCAACGGTGCTCCCCGTGGAGATCAGCTTGAACGCGACGCCGGACATGGAAAGCCGCGTGGTGATCCGCTCGGTCGATGGCGACACCCTCAATTCGATGAGTCACGCCTCGCCGCGCGGCATGAACGGCTATTATGTCGACACCGCGCAGTGGTCGCCGGATTCGCAGTTTTTCGTCTACACACTGGTGTCTTCCGGCGGCCATTCGCCATGGTCGCATCCGACCATGGTGTATAGCGTCCAGCACAACCGCTTTGGGCATCTAAGCGACATGATCGAGGGCCGGCCGCTGTTGTCGGAAAAATTCCAGTTCTCGGGCCAGCACGAGCTGACGGCGACCACCTGGCGGAAAGAGGGCGCGCCCGACGATCCCGTTCCGGTTACGGTCGATCTCGCGGCAGCCTTCGACAAGCTGAAGCCGAACTAGCGCATGATCCGGAAAAGTGGGCACTGGTTTTCCGAAAAGATCATGCGCCAACAAAAATCTACGGCGATCAGAACAGCGACGCCGCGATCAGGAGGATGGCGGCTTCGCCCAGCTGCTCCATCGCGCCCAGCACGTCGCCGGTCTGTCCGCCGAACTGTTTGGTGGCGATCCGTGCCAGCAGGAAGCCGAGGAACGCCAGCATCAACAGCGCGACGACGGTCCCGGTCAGGCCGAAGCTGAACAGCATGCAGAGCGTACCCAGCAGCAGCGCCGCAACGACACTCGAGCCCGGCGGCGATCCGGCGCCGCTCGAAAGCCCATCTGATCGGGCCGACGGGACAAGATGCATGAAAGCCGGCAGACAGGCACGCGCCGCCACATGTGCCGAGATCAGCGCCAGCGCGACAAAGTGCGGTTCGGCGATGTCGGCAATCGTGCTCCAGCGCAACAACAGCGAGATCGCGAGCGCGCAGGCGCCGAACGTGCCGATCCGGCTGTCGCGCATGATCTCGAGTTTCTGCTCGCGCGTCCTGCCGCCGAGGCCGTCGGCGGTGTCGGCAAGGCCATCCTCGTGGATCGCGCCGGTCAGCAGCAGTGTCGCCGCCAGCGTCAAGGCCGCCGCGGGCTGCGGCGCCACGTTGAGGCGGATCGCCAGCCAGTACACCAGCGTGCCGGCCAGGCCGATCAGGAGTCCCGCGATCGGAAAGGTCCAGCTCGCCCGCGCCACGTCGCCTTCGCCGACCGGAGCGGCCAGTCCCAACGGCAGGCGGGTGCACAACGAGAGGCCGATGCGCAAATCGGCGGTCAGCTTTTGTAATGTGTTGGCATCATCGTTCATGAGCTACTTTACCCGCATCGGCATTCCGGCGACGACGAATTCCACTTCGTCGGCCGCCCGCGCGATCATTTGATTGAGGATTCCGGCAGCATCGCGGAATCGGCGCGCCAGCGCATTGTCCGGGACGATGCCGAGCCCGACTTCGTTGGTGACCAGCACGACCGGGCTCTTTTGCCGCACAAGTGCTTCCACCAGCGCAGAGGTCTCCTTCTCCCATTCGCAGTCGGCGAGCATCAGGTTGGTCAGCCACAAGGTCAGGCAATCGACCAAACGCGCGCCGCCGCCGTCGGTTTCATCGAGCGCGGCGACCAGCTGCAGCGGCGTCTCGCGTTCCAGCCAATCGCTGCCGCGCCGCGCGCGATGTTTGGCGATGCGCTCGCGCATCTCGCCATCCAGCGCCTCGGCGGTCGCGATATAGACCGGCCGGCCTGGATATTCGCGCGCGCGTGCTTCCGCCCGCGTGCTCTTGCCCGATCGCGCTCCCCCGGTGATGAGGATGATGGCCATATTGTCCCACTTCCAGTCCCGCACTAACCATCAATTGCGGACGATGACAAACCGCTAAATCATTACAAGAGGGCTTGCGCGCCGGCCGCTTTCTCCCGCATCAGGGGAGGGCGGAGGATTTTTGCGTGGGGTTTGCGGGAGCGATGGCGACGGCGATGGTGTTGGACGCCCTGGTGGGTTGGCCCAGCGGCCTCTTCGCGCGCATCGGCCATCCCGTCACCTGGCTCGGCCGATTGATTGCCGCTCTGGACAGGCAATGGAACCGGGAGGTGGACACGCCTAGGCTCCGCCGCGCAGCCGGCATTGCCGCAGCGCTGCTCGTGATCGCGCTGGCGGTGGAGTGCGCGTGGATCATACAGCGGATGATTCCTGCCGGACTGATCGGCGTCCAGGTGGTTGGTATCCTGGCTTGGCCTTTCGTCGCGTTTCGCTCACTCTATGATCACGTCGCGGCCGTCCGCGACCCCCTGCGCGCCGGCGATGTCGATAGCGCGCGCAAGGCGGTCGCGATGATCGTGGGCCGCGATCCTTCGAAGCTCGACGAGGCCGGCATCGCGCGTGCCGCCATCGAGAGCCTGGCGGAAAATGCCTCCGACGGCATCGTCGCGCCGATCTTCTGGGGCGTGTTGTTCGGTCTGCCCGGCATCGTCGGCTACAAGGCGATCAACACGCTCGATTCCATGATCGGCCATCGCAGCGAGCGGCACCGATTTTTTGGCTGGGCCGCCGCGCGCATCGACGACGTCGCGAATTTCGTGCCGGCTCGTCTTACGGGGCTGTTGTTCGCGGCGTCGGCAGCTCACGCGCGGCGGCAGACGGCGATGTCGTGCATGTGGCGGGACGCACGGCAGCACCGCTCGATCAATGCCGGCTGGCCGGAAGCCGCGATGGGGGGTGCGCTCGGCGTCCGCATGTGCGGTCCGCGGTTTTATGATGGTGAGCTTGCCGACGAGCCCTGGCTGAATGCGGCCGCCGGCGACCCGGCTGCCACCGACGTCACCAAGGCATTGGAGCTCTATGTGACCGCGATGTTCGCGCTCACTTTGTTTCTTGTCCTGCTTGCCGTCGTCTAGGATCGACCGATGCAGGACCAGGACCATGGCGGAAATCTCGATGTCGCGTGCAGCCGTTTCGGCGGACGCCCGGAAGACTGGGTCGATCTATCGACCGGCATCAACCGGCAGCCTTATCCGATGGGTGAGTTGCAGTCGCAGCACTGGATCGCGCTGCCCTCGCGCGCCGAGATCGAAACCCTGCATCAGGCAGCGCGAAGCGCGTATGGAACGACTGCGCCCGTGCTCGCGGTAGCGGGCGCGCAGGCCGCGATCCAATTGCTGCCGCGGCTGGCCTCGCCCGGCCGAGCGCGGATTCTGTCGCCGACTTATGGTGAGTTTGCTGCCGTGCTGACCGCCGCAGGCTGGCAGGTGGAAGAGGTCGGCGATCTCTCGGCATTGGCCGGCGCCGATCTCGCCATTGTCGTCAATCCCAATAATCCCGACGGGCGACAGCACGATCCCGCGAACCTGCTCGCGCTGTTATCACGAACAGGCCGCCTCCTCATCGATGAAAGCTTTGCCGATGCCATGCCCGGCCTGTCACTTGCGGCAGAGGCGGAGAGGCCGGGACTTCTGATCTTGCGCTCCTTTGGCAAATTTTATGGACTTGCCGGATTACGGCTCGGTTTCGTGCTCGGCAGCGAGGCCGATGTTGCCGCGTTGGCGGCAATGGCGGGCCCCTGGCCGATCTCCGGCGTGGCGATCGAGATTGGACGGCGTGCGCTGCTCGATCACGATTGGGCCGACGCGACAAGAGCACGCCTGGCGCGAGAGGCGCTGCGGTTGGACGATTTGGCGAAGGGGGCAGGGTGGAGATTCATCGGCGGCACGCCGCTGTTCCGACTTTATGAAACAGCCGATGCCGTTGCCGCACAGGAGCGGCTCGCACGCGCAAAAATCTGGTCGCGCATCTTCAGCGGCAAGCCGGGATGGCTGCGCCTGGGTCTGCCCGGCGACGAGGCCGAATGGGCGCGCCTCGCCAACGCGCTTTCAGCGCGCTAGCGCGAGCAGGCCTTCGACATCGAGATGCTTCTCAATATGCGCGGCGAGCGCATCGAGTGCGCCTTCCACTTTTGCGCCATAGCTTTCATTGGAGGCGGCGACGCCGAGCTGCCCAAGGAAAGCACGGCGGAAATCGTCCGATGTAAAGAGTCCATGCAAATAACTGCCACGCACGCGTCCGTCTATGGAGACCGCGCCTTCCGGTGCGCCATCAACAAAAGCAAACGGCCGCGCGCGATCCTCGCCTTCGGTCCGGCCGATATGGATTTCATAGGCCTCGATCGCTTGCTTCGTCTCTGCGTGCGTAGCCTGAACGCGCGTGAGGCTCTTCTCGGAGCTCATGACGGTGGTGACATCGAGCAACCCAAGCCCCGCCGTCGCGCCGGCCGGTCCCTCGATGCCATCCGGGTCGTCGACGCTTTTGCCGAGCATCTGATAACCGCCGCAGAGCCCGAGCACATGGCCGCCGCGCCTGACGTGGGCGAGGAGATCGATGTCCCAGCCCTGCCGGCGCAGGAAATCGAGATCGCCGCGGGTTGATTTCGAGCCGGGCAGGATCACGAGCGCTGCGTCGCCCGGGATCGCGTCGCCGGGGCGTACCATGACGAGATCGACGTCAGGCTCGAGTTTCAGCGGATCGAGATCGTCGAAATTGGCAATGCGCGACAGCGCCAGGAACGCGATCTTGTTTCGACCGGGCTTGCGTGCCTCGCCAAGCCCGAGCGCATCTTCCGCCGGCAGCTCCCGCGCGCGATCGAACCAGGGCAGCACGCCAAAGCCACGCCAGCCGGTGCGCTCCGCAATCGTCGTGTAGCCATCATCGAACAGGGAAGGGTCGCCGCGAAACTTGTTGATGACAAAACCTTCGATCATGGCGGCATCCTCGGGATCGATCACGGTCCTGATCCCGACCATCTGTGCAATCACGCCGCCACGCTCGATGTCGCCGATGAGGATCACCGGCACATCGGCCCGGCGCGCGAATCCCATATTGGCGATATCGTTCTTGCGTAGATTGATTTCGGCCGGGCTGCCGGCGCCTTCGACCAGAACCAGATCGGACTTCGCCTTCAGCCGCTCGAAGCTTTCGATCACCGCCGGCATCAACGACAGCTTCATCGCCGCATAGTCGCGTGCACGCAGGGTCGTGACGCGCTTACCCTGCACCACGATTTGCGCCCCCACATCGGTTTCCGGCTTGAGCAGCACCGGGTTCATGTCGGTATGCGGCTCGGCGCCGGCGGCGAGCGCCTGCAGCGCCTGGGCGCGGCCGATCTCGCCGCCATCGACGGTGACGGCTGCGTTGTTCGACATGTTCTGCGGCTTGAACGGCAACACGCGGAGTCCGCGGCGCTTCGCGGCGCGCACGAGGCCCGCGACGATGAGCGACTTGCCCACGTCCGAGCCGGCTCCCTGGATCATCAGCGCGCGCGCCATGCGGGCCGTCAAAACTCGACGCCGGGCTGCGCCTTGATGCCTGAGCGGAACGGATGCTTCACCAGCGTCATCTCGGTGACGAGGTCGGCGGCGTCGATCAGCTCCTGCTTGGCGTTGCGCCCGGTCAGCACGACATGCGTCAATGGCGGCTTCGAGGTCTGCAGGAAGGCGACGACCTCGTTGATGTCGAGATAGTCATAGCGCAGCGCGATGTTGATCTCGTCGAGCACGACCATGTGCAGGCTGGGATCGGCGATCAGCTCCTTGGCCTTTTCCCAGCCGGCCTGGGCGGCGGCGATATCACGAGCGCGGTCCTGCGTCTCCCAGGTGAAGCCTTCGCCCATGGCGTGGAATTGACAGAGATCGCCAAAATGCGTGGTGAAAATCCGCCGCTCGCCGGTATCCCAGGCGCCCTTGATGAACTGTACCACCGCGCAGGGAAAGCCATGCGCGACACAGCGCACGATCATGCCGAAGGCGGACGAGGATTTGCCCTTGCCCGTGCCGGTATGGACGATGATCAGCCCCTTCTCGCCGCTTTTCTCGGCCATCATCCGGTCGCGGACGACCTTCTTCTTGGCCATCTTGGCGGCGTGGCGGGCGTCTTCCGCCAGTTCCTGTTCGGAAGCCATTCGGCGAACTCCTTCGGCTTGACAAGGCCGTCGCTTGGGCAAATGGTGCGGCAAGCACTGGTTCCTGTCCTACGACAGGCGAAGAGGGAATGCGATAGGGCCTATATCGGGTCCGAAAAGCAGCCGCCCCCGCGACCGTGACCGGAGAGATCCCCAATTTGCCACTGACCGAGAGGTCGGGAAGGCGGGGATCAGAGGAGAAATCCTGCTCCGCAAGCCGGGAGACCTGCCAGTGTACCGTGTTAGAACCGGCGGACGGGGTGTTCCGCGACGGGGAACGGGCCGCGCACGCCGGCACGTCAGCCTCATCGCATCTTCCCGCCACCACGTTGATTGGAAGGGCGATGGCCGTCACGCTGCATGTCTGCATCACCTGCAAGGCAGGACAGACCATTTTGGAAGGGCAGCCCACGCCCGGAAGATTGCTGCATCAGGCGATCGCCGAGATCGGTGCGCCCGAAGGTGTCAGCGTGGTTCCGGTCGAATGCCTGTCCGCTTGCAACAATGGCTGCTCGGTCGCGCTGAGCGCGCCCGGCCGCTGGTCCTATGTCTACGGCCGCATGTCGGAAGACAACGCCAAAGACATCGTCGCCGGAGCCGCCGCCTATGCCGCGGCGCCCGATGGCTTGGTGCCATGGCGCGCGCGGCCCGAGATATTCCGCAAGCAATCGCTGGCGCGGATTCCCCCCATGTCCTTGCCGGAGGCCGCCGAGTGAGCTCGCTTGCGAAAATTCCCGTGACCGTCATCACCGGCTTTCTCGGCTCGGGCAAGACCACGCTGATCCGCCATCTCATGAGCAATCCCGGCGGCAGGAAGCTCGCGGTGCTGGTCAACGAGTTCGGCAGCGAAGGCGTCGACGGCGAGATTCTGAAATCCTGCGCCGATGCCAATTGCCCCGAGGAGAACATCGTCGAGCTCGCCAATGGCTGCATCTGCTGCACGGTCGCGGACGATTTCATTCCGACCATGCAGATGCTGCTGGCGCGCGAGATACGCCCCGATCACATCCTGATCGAGACCTCGGGATTGGCTTTGCCAAAGCCGCTGCTGAAGGCGTTCGACTGGCCGGAGATTCGTTCGCGCATCACCGTCGATGGCGTGATTGCGCTCGCCGATGCCGAGGCAGTGGCAGCTGGCCGCTTCGCGCCGAATCCGGAAGCCGTCGCAGCGCAGCGTGCGGCCGACGAGAGCATCGATCACGAGACGCCGCTGTCGGAAGTGTTCGAGGATCAGATTTGCTGTGCCGATATCGTGCTGCTGACCAAGGCCGATCTTGCCGGCCAGGCGGGCCTCGAAGCCGCAAGGCTTGTGATCGCGGCCGAGACGCCGCGCGCCGTGCCGATGCTTGCGGTGACCGACGGCGCAATCGATCCGCAACTGATCCTGGGCTTGCACGCCGCTGCCGAAGACGATCTCGCCGCGCGTCCCTCACATCATGACGGCGAAGACGAGCACGAGCATGACGATTTTGCTTCCGTTGTCGTCGATCTGCCCGAAGTCACCGATATCGACGCGCTGGTCGCTTCGATCGCGCGGCTGGCGCGGGAGCAGAACGTGCTGCGTGCCAAGGGTTATCTCGCGGTGAAGGGCAAGCCGATGCGGCTCTTGGTGCAATCCGTCGGCGAACGCGTGCGCCACCAGTTCGACAAGCCCTGGGGCACAGCGCCGCGGCAATCGAAACTCGTCGTGATCGGCGAGCAGGGCGACATCGATGAGCGCGCGATCAGAGCCGGACTCGGTATATAAGGGATTGGGAGTCTGATGCACGTCGTCTTCCGCGAGAGCCATGGCCTGGAGGAGACCGCGACATCAGTCGATCTCGGTCAGGATCCGGCCGATCTCGTGGTGCTCTCCTTCTCCGACAGCGACCTCGCCGCCTTTGCCGCCGGCTGGCGGCGCGGGCGCAAAAGCCTGCCGTCGCTGCGGCTTGCCAATCTGATCGCGCTGCGCCATCCGCTCTCGGTCGACACCTACATCGAACGCACGCTGTCGCAGGTGCGCGGCATATTGGTGCGGCTGATCGGCGGCGAGTCCTACTGGCCTTATGGCATCGCCGCGCTGCATGAGTTGGCGAAACAGCGCGGCATCGCGCTGGCGGTACTGCCGGCCGACGGCCGCGACGACGCGCGGCTCGATGCGCTCTCGACCGTGCCGGTCTCGACGTTGCGGCGGCTGCGGGTGCTGTGCGATGCCGGCGGCGCGGTGGCGGCCCAAGTCGCGATCGCGCAGCTCGCGTTGGCGTCGGGCCTTTATGCAGGGCCGGTGTTCGGAGAGACCGAAATCCCCGACATGGGTTTCTATGACCCGGCAAAGGGCGTACTCGCGTCGCTGCCGCCGTCCGATCGCCGGCCGCATGCGCTCGTCACCTTTTATCGCTCCTATCTCACCGCGGCCGACACAGGTCCCGTCGACGCGCTGATCACGGCGTTGCGGGAGAGGGGCTTTGACGCCTGTGGCGCCTTCGCGACGTCGCTGAAGGCGCCGGGTGTTGCCGATTGGCTCGGCGCGCATGTCAGGGAATGTCCGCCCGCCGCGATCGTCAATGCGACCGCCTTCTCCGCGATGGCCGACGACGGGACCACGCCGTTCGATGCGGCGTCCTGCCCGGTATTCCAGGTCGCGCTGTCGACCGCGCGCAAGGAGGATTGGGCTTCCTCGCTCCGCGGCCTGTCGCCGGCCGACCTCGCCATGCATGTGGTGTTGCCGGAGGTCGATGGGCGGCTGCTTGCCGGTGTCGTCAGTTTCAAATCGCCGGGCGAGCGCGATGCCGATCTGCAGTTCGCGCATCTGGCGCATCAGCCCGATTCCGGGCGTGTCGATGCGGCCGTCAATCGGGTTTGTGCGTGGCATCGTCTTACGACGACCCCCGCGTACAACAAACGTGTTGCCGTGATCCTCTCGAGCTATCCCGGCCGCCCGCATCAGATCGCGCATGCCGTGGGACTGGACGCGCTGGCGTCGACCGAAGCGTTGCTGGGGGATCTCGGCGCGTTTGGCTTTGACGTCGAGCCCGTCAATGGACTCGGGCAGACACTGGGCAACGCGGAATTGACATGGAGCGTCGCGGATTATCGTGATGCGTTGGCGAAGCTTCCGGTTGCTTTGCAGGAGAATCTTGAAACGGTCTGGGGCGCGCCTGAAGACGATTCGCAAGTTCGCGACGGCGCCTTCCATTTCGCCTCGATCTGGTGCGGCAAGGCCATTATCGCCGTGCAGCCCGAGCGCGGCGAGGTACGAAGTCGCGACGCCGACTATCACGACCTCTCGCGCATCCCCCGCCATGCCTATGTCGCGTTCCATCTCTGGCTACGGACGCAAGGCATCCACGCGCTGGTCCATATGGGCGCGCACGGGACGCTGGAATGGCTGCCCGGCAAATCGGTGGCACTGTCGGAAGAATGCTGGCCCGAAACGCTGATCGCCGATGTGCCCGTGATCTATCCCTTCATCGTCAACGATCCCGGCGAGGCCGCCCAGGCCAAGCGCCGCATCGGCGCGGTCACCATCGGCCATCTGCCGCCGCCGCTCGCCGCCACGACGTTGCCGCCCAATCTCGTGCGGCTCGAACAATTGCTCGACGAATATTCCACGGCCGACGGTCTCGACCCGGCGCGGCGGCAGAGGCTCGTGGCGCTGATCCGCGATGAGGCCCGCGCTGCCGGTGTCGAGGACGATCTCGGTCTTGCGGCGACGGCGGCACCGGCCGAAGCCATTCCGCGCATCGACCGCTTTGTCTGCGATCTCAAGGAGAGCCAGTTCGGCGATGGCCTGCATGTGTTCGGCCGCGGCGATTGCGGCGACGAAGAGCGGCGTGCGCTGATCGCGGCGCTGTCGGGCCAACGCGTGGCCCCCGGACCGGCGGGCTCGCCGCATCGCGGACGAAGCGACGTGCTGCCGACCGGGCGCAATCTCTTTGCCGTCGATCCCCGCAGCGTGCCGACCCGCGCCGCGCAGGCGCAGGGCATCAAGCTAGCGGAAGAGCTGCTGCGCCGGCATCTGCAGGACCATGGCGACTGGCCGAAGGGCCTGGTCGTCGATCTCTGGGGCTCGGCTACCATGCGCACGGCGGGCGAGGAATTCGCCATGGCACTGCAGCTCGCCGGCGTCGCGCCGCGCTGGGATGCTGCATCCGGCCGGCTCTCTGGTTTCGAGATCATCCCGCTCGCGGTGCTGGGCCGGCCGCGCATCGACCTGACCTTGCGCATCTCCGGCCTGTTCCGCGACGTGTTCGCGCCACTTGCGCAATTGTTCGAGGCGGCCTCGGCGGCGCTGTCGCAGCGCGATTTCGAAGGCGACGAGAATCCCTATCTTGCGCGTACCGCGCGCGTGTTCGGGCCGCGTCCCGGACAATACGGTGTCGGCATGGGGCCGATGCTCGATGTATTCACGAAAGAGTCGCGAGAGGCGGCAGGTCAGGCATGGCTCGCGTCATCGTCGTGGTCGCTTGCCTCCGACGGTGCGATGCAGTCCGACCGCAAGGGGATCGAAACGCGTGTTTTAGGCGCCGACACTTTCGTGCATGTGCAGGATCTGCCGGAGACCGATCTGTTGCTCGCCTCCGACTACGCCGCGCATGAGGCGGGCATAGCGGCCGCCGCAACAAGTCTCGGCTCGACCATCAGGTCACTCTACCACCTCGATGCGACGCGGCCGGAAGCGCCGCGGGCGCGGACGTTGCCCGAAGAGATTTCGCGTGTGGTTCGCGCGCGCGCTGCCAATCCAAGATGGATCGCGGGCATGATGCGGCACGGTTTTCGCGGAGCGGCCGAGATCGCGGCGACGCTGGAGCACATGGCGGCGTTCGCGCATCTCGCCGATGCCGTGCCGTCGCATCTGTTCGATCTCTATTACGATGCGACGATCGGCAATGACGACATCCGTGCCTTTCTTGCGCGCGAGAATCCGCAAGCGCTTGCCGCCATCGAGGATTGCTTCCGACGTCTGGATGAGTCTTCGCTGTGGGTGACACGGCGCAATTCGATTCTTGCCTCGCTCCGGGAGGCGTCATGAGCGCCTTCGAAATCAAGGGCTGGTGTCCCTCGGCGCTGCGGCCGATGCTATCGGGTGATGGCCTGGTGGTGCGGCTGCGCCCGCGCGGCGGAAGGTTGTCCTCGGCACAGGCGGCAGGCATCGCCGAGCTCTCGGCGCGTCATGGCAACGGGCTGCTCGATCTCACCGGGCGCGCCAATCTGCAAATCCGTGGCGTTAGCGAGAAAAGCCACGAGGCCTTGATCGAGGGGCTCGACCGGCTCGGGCTGGTCGACGCGGAGCTGCAGTCCGAAACCCAGCGCAATATCCTGGTGGCGCCGTTCTGGCGCGACGGCGACGATACATCGTTGCTTGCGCGAGAGCTCGAAGAGACCTTGGCGGTGCGGCCGCTCGGCCTGCCCGAAAAATTCGGCTTTGCCATCGATTGCGGTCTGGAACGCGTGCTTGCTCAAGCGTCCGCTGATATCCGCATCGAGTGCGGTGTCGATGGCGGGCTGATCGCGCGCGCGGACGCGGCATCGCTGGGGCACCCGGTCACGCGGCAAGATGCGATTGATACCGTATTGTCGCTCGCCGCATGGTTCGTCGCTTCCGGCGGCGCCAGGAATGGGCGAGGGCGCATGGCCGCTCATATCGCCGGCGGCGCGAAGCTGCCGCATAATTTGGCGGGCAACACGGCGCCCGTGCCGGCCATCGCTCCGCGGCACCCCGGGCTTCGTGGTGGTGGCGCGCTGGTCGGGCTTGCCTTCGGCCAGTTGCAAAGCGCGACGCTGAGCCACCTTGCCACGCTTGCTCCCGGCCTGCGCATGACGCCGTGGCGCATGATCTTTCTCGAAGGCTTGCGCAAGATGCCCGGGCACGAAGGCCTCGTCACACACGCGAATGATTCGCTATTGCGGGTCGTTGCCTGCACCGGCGCGCCCGCCTGTCCGGAGGCGCTCGCGGAAACGCGCGACCTGGCGACGTCCCTCGCGCCGCACATCCCCGCCGACGAACGGCTTCATGTCTCGGGCTGCGCCAAGGGCTGTGCCCATCCGGGACCGGCTGCGATCACCCTGGTCGGCACAGCGGACGGATTCGATCTTGTCCGAAACGGTTCGCCGCGCGATATTCCCGCGATGCGCGGACTTTCCCGAGAAGAAATCCTCGCCGGCCCCGGCGTGCTCACGGGAGCACGCTGATGCCCTACGCCTTTGAAACCGATGGCGCGGCGATCTATCGGCAATCCTTTTCGACTATTCGTGCCGAGGCCGATCTTTCGCCTTTCACTCCCGACGAGGAGCCGGTGGTGGTGCGCATGATCCACGCCGCCGGCATGGTCGGACTTGAAGCGAATATTCGCTTCACATCCGGCATGGCGTCGTCCGCGCGCGCGGCCCTGCAGAGCGGCGCGCCGATTCTCTGCGATGCTCGCATGGTCTCCGAAGGAATTACACGCACGCGCTTGCCGGCAAGCAACCGTGTCATCTGCACGCTCGATGATCCCAAGGTGCCCGCACTGGCACAATCGATGCACACGACGCGCTCCGCCGCCGCGCTCGAACTCTGGCGCCCGCATCTTGGTGGCGCGATTGTCGCGATCGGCAACGCGCCGACCGCGCTGTTCCATCTGCTCAACATGCTCGAAGACGAAGATTGCCCGCGGCCGGCCGCGATCATCGGCTGTCCCGTCGGCTTTGTCGGCGCCGCGGAATCCAAGGCTGCACTCATGGCCGCGCCTCCGGTGCCCGCGCTCACCGTGGTCGGCCGGCTCGGCGGCTCCGCGATCACGGTCGCGGCGGTGAATGCCCTCGCAAGCAGGAGCGAATGACATGGGACGCATCATCTGCTGCGGCCTGGGGCCCGGCGATCCCGATCTGATGAGCGTGCGCGCCGACCGCGAGGTGCGCGCGGCGGCTCACATCGCCTATTTCCGCAAAAAGGGCCGGCCCGGCCAGGCGCGCACGATCGTCGAGGGCATGTTAGCGCCGGGCGTACGCGAATACGCAATGGAATATCCAGTCACGACTGAGCTTGCGGTGAACAGCGAGGCGTATGGGCGGCTGCTCGCTGGCTTCCACGACGAATGGGCGGATCGATTGATGGAGCTTGCGCGCGAGGCCGATGTCGTCGTGCTCTGCGAGGGCGATCCGTTCTTCTACGGCTCGTTCATGCATCTCTACACGCGGCTGCGGGGCCGCGCCGAGGTCGAAGTCATCGCCGGCATTCCCGGCATGGCCGGCTGCTGGAATGTCGCGGGCCTGCCGATGGCGCTGGGCGACGACGTCATGACGGTGCTGATGGGCACGCTGCCCGAGGCCGAACTCGAACGCCGCGTGCAGAACTCCGACGCGCTGGTGATCATGAAGACCGGCCGCAACCTCGCAAAGATCCGCCGCGTACTGGAAGCGGCAGGCCGGCTCGACGAAGCCTGGCTGATCGAGCGCGGCACCATGCCGGACGAGCGCGTCGCGCGTCTCGCCGATGTCGATCCCGCCGATTGTCCCTACTTCGCGATCGTGCTGGTGCATGGCCGCGGCGGAAGGCGGCAGGAAGCGGCGGAATGACGGGCTCACTTACCATCGCGGGTTTGGGGCCGGGCGACGCTGCGCTGGTCACGCCGGAAGTATCGGCTGCGCTTGCGGACGCCACCGATGTGCTGGGCTATGCGCCCTACGTCGCGCGCGTGTCGGCGCGCGACGGCTTGCGGCTGCATCCCTCCGACAACCGTCAGGAATTGCAGCGCGCCAGCGAGGCCTTGAAGCTGGCGGCCGAGGGACGCAGCGTCGTCATTGTTTCCTCTGGCGATCCCGGCGTGTTCGCGATGGCGGCGGCCGTATTTGAAGCACTCGAAACGAAGCCGGAGCTGCAGGATCTTTCCATCCGCGTGCTGCCAGGCGTCACTGCGATGTTGGCGGCCGCCGCGCGCGCCGGCGCGCCGCTCGGCCACGATTTCTGCGCCATCAATCTCTCCGACAATCTGAAGCGGTGGGACGTGATCGAGAAGCGGCTGCGGCTTGCCGCTGAAGCGGATTTTGCGATCGCGATTTACAATCCTCGCTCGGCGAGCCGGCCGGTCGGTTTTGCCCGCGCGCTCGAGGTCTTGAGAGAAGCAGGCTGTAGCGACCGCACCATCATCTTCGCGCATGCGGTGACGACGCCGAGAGAGCGCATCGAGACGCTTCGGCTCGAGGACGCGCGGCCGGAAATGGCCGACATGTCGACGCTGGTCATTGTCGGCAATTCGGCGACCCGACGCGTCGGCCGCTGGGTCTATGCCCCGAGGCGTGCGTCATGAGCAAGCCACGTCAGCACGTCCTCGATACGCTCGACGCGCGGCCGTTCCGGCAGCGCGGGGCGGGCGATCATGATGACGGGAAGGCCAAGCTCGCGCGCGGCGTCGATCTTGGCGCGGGCGCCGGTGCCGCCGGAATTGCGCGCCACCAGAAATTCGATGCCGCGAACGCGCATCAGCTCGCGGTCGCCTTCGAGCGTGAAGGGACCGCGCGAGACGATGACCTCCGCGCCGGGCAACGGCAGCGCGCCGTCGGGCGCGTCGACGAAGCGCAATGTGTAGGCGTGCTGCGGCTTGGCGGCAAAGGGCGCGATATGCTGACGGCCGATGGCAAGGAATACGCGCGCGGGCTTCTCGGGCAGGGCATTCACCGCGGCGTTGATGTCAGCCACCTCGATCCAGTTGTTGCTGGTGGCGCGGATCCAGGGCGCGCGCTCAAGCGCGACCAGCGGAACGCCTGTTGCGACACAAGCCTCGATCGCATGGCGGCTCATCTCCGCGGCGAACGGATGCGTTGCGTCGACGACATGCGTGATGCGCTCGTGCCGGATGAAATCCGCAAGCCCCTCCGCGCCGCCAAAGCCGCCAATCCGCGTCGGCAGCGCATGGCCGAGCGGAATGTGCGTGCGGCCGGCATAGGAATAGATCGCGTCGATCTTTTCCCGCACGAACGCCTCGGCAAGCCGGTTGGCGTCGCCTGTTCCGCCCAGAATGAGGGCGTGCATGTCTGATCCTTGCTCCAGTCCCTGGTTGACCATCATCGGCATCGGCGAAGATGGCCTTGCCGGGCTGTCGGAAGCAAGCCGAAACGCGCTTGAGCGGGCCGAGACCGTGTTCGGCGGCGAACGCCATCTGAAGCTCGCCGGCATCGACGGCCGCGGCAAGCCGTGGCCGGTGCCGTTCGATGCCACCAGCGTGCTGGCGCGGCGCGGCCGGCCGACCGCGGTGCTCGCCTCCGGCGATCCGTTCTGGCATGGCGCCGGCGGAACGCTGGCATCGCAACTGTCGCCCGAGGAATGGATCGCCCATCCATCGCCCTCGACCTTCTCGCTCGCGGCGTCGCGGCTGGGTTGGACATTGGAGACGACGATCTGCATCGGGCTTCATGCCGCGCCGTTCGAGCGGCTGGTGCCGCTGCTCGCGCGCGGCGCGCGGATCATTTCGCTCGTACGCGACACGGGCGCCGCGGCCGATCTCGCGACTTGGCTCACCGCGCGCGGGTGGGGCGCATCGCGGCTCTGGACCTTGTCCGCGCTCGGTGGTCCGCGCGAACAGCTCAATGAGAGCAGGGCGGACAACTACGCAACAACATCGGCCGCCGGTCCCGTGGCGGTTGCGATCGAAGCCGACGGCGCAGCCGGACTGCCGCGCGCCTCCGGGCTCGCCGACGATCTCTTCCAGCACGATGGCCAGATCACCAAACGTCCGATACGCGCGCTGGCACTGTCGGCCCTGGCGCCGCGGCCGGGCGAGCGGCTCTGGGACATTGGCGCAGGCTCCGGCGCGATCTCGGTGGAGTGGGCGCTGGCCGGAGGCCATTCGATCGCGATCGAGGCGCGCGAGGATCGCGCCGCGAATATTCGCGTCAATGCGGAGTCCTTTGGCCTCGCGCACAAGGTCAACGTCGTTGCGGTCAGCGCACCGTCGGCGCTTTCGTCTCTTGAAGAGCCGCATGCCGTCTTCATCGGTGGCGGTCTCGATGCCGCGATGTTCGACGCGCTCTGGCCGCTATTGCCGGAGGCAACACGCATTGTCGCGCATGGCGTGACCTTGGAGACCGAGGCATTGCTCGCAGAGCTGCAGCACAAGTATGGCGGCGATCTCTTGCGGATCGAGATTTCGCATGCCGCGCCGCTCGGCCGCTATCGGTCCTGGGAATCCTCCCGCCCGGTTGTGCAATGGAGTGCTGTGAAATGACCGTGCATTTCATCGGCGCCGGCCCGGGCGCGCCCGATCTGCTCACATTGCGCGGCCGCGACCTGATCGCGTCGAGCCCGGTCTGCCTCTATGCCGGCTCGCTGGTGCCAAAGGAAATCCTGGCCCATTGCCCGCCCGGTGCCCGCATCGTCAACACCGCGCCGCTGTCGCTTGACGAGATCATCGACGAGATCGCGGCCGCGCATGCGCAAGGCAAGGACGTCGCGCGGCTGCATTCCGGCGATCTCTCGGTATGGTCGGCAATGGGCGAGCAGTTGCGGCGCCTGCGCGAGCTCGGCATTCCCTTTACCGTTACGCCCGGTGTGCCGTCTTTTGCCGCGGCCGCCGCCGCGCTCGAAGCCGAGCTCACGCTGCCAGGGCTCGCGCAATCCGTGGTGCTGACGCGCACCTCCGGCCGCGCCAGCGCCATGCCGGAGGGCGAGACGCTCGCTGCCTTTGCCGCGACAGGCGCGGTGCTCGCGATCCATCTTTCGGTGCATGTGCTCGACAAGGTAATTGCAGAACTCACGCCGCATTATGGCACCGATTGTCCGGTCGCGGTGGTCTGGCGCGCGAGCTGGCCGGACGAGCGGATCGTGCGCGCGACGTTGGGCACGCTGGAATCTTCGCTCGGCACCGAGCTGGAACGCACCGCGATCATCCTGGTCGGCAGGACCATCGAGGCCAAGGATTTTGGTGAAAGCCGCCTCTATGCCGCCGACTACGACCGCCGTTACCGGCCCGTCGGCGTTTCGCCGCGTTTCCCGGAGGCGTCGTGATGGCGCGTTGCCTTCTTATCTCCGCGCCGGCATCCGGCGCCGGCAAGACCACGCTGACCTTGGCGCTGGCGCGCGCCTTCCGCGACCGCGGGCTTGCCGTGCAATGCTTCAAGAGCGGGCCTGATTATATCGATCCCGCCTTTCATACCGCCGCGACCAGCCGCGCTTCGGTCAATATCGATAGCTGGGCGATGACGCGTGACACCATCGAAAAGCTGACCGCGCGTGGCAGCGACGCCGATCTGGTGCTGGCGGAGGGCTCGATGGGCCTGTTCGACGGCGTTGCAGCGCCGGGCATGTCCGGCACCGGCGCCAGCGCCGATATTGCCGAGATGATGGACTGGCCGGTGCTTTTGGTGCTCGATCCATCAGGTCAGGCCCAGACCGCCGCGGCGGTCGCGGCCGGCCTGCGCGATTTTCGCAAAGGCGTGCGGATCGCCGGTGTGGTGCTCAATCGCGTCGCGAGCCCGCGCCATGAAGACCTGGTGCGCCGCGCGATGGAAGGCGCCGGCATTGCCGTGTTCGGTGCGCTGCCGCGGCACGCGCCGATCGCGCTGCCGGAGCGCCATCTCGGTCTGGTCCAGGCGGAAGAGCTTTCGCGCCTCGACGAGCTGATCGGGGAAGCCGCGCGTCTTGTTGCCGAGCGCATCGATCTCGACGCCGTGCTGCGGTTGGCCGAATGCAACTGGATTGCACCGCGTGTCAACGCCCCGCCGCGCGTGACGCCGCCGGGCCAGCGCATCGCCCTGGCGCGCGACGCCGCATTCTCCTTTGTCTATCCGCATGTCCTCGAAGGCTGGCGCGCCGCGGGCGCCGAGATTTTGCCGTTCTCGCCACTCGCGGACGAAGGCCCGGCCGACAGCGCCGATGTCTGCTGGCTGCCCGGCGGCTATCCAGAACTGCATGCGGGCAAGATCGCCTCCAATCGCCGCTTCCGCGACGCGCTGAATGCATTCGCAGAAACGCGGCCCGTGCACGGCGAATGCGGTGGCTACATGGTGCTGGGCGAGGGGCTAACCGACGCCGATGGCACGCGCCATGAGATGATCGGCCTGCTCGGCCTGGAAACCAGCTTTGCCAGGCGCCGCATGCACCTCGGCTATCGTCGCGCAGAACTCACGGCCGGCATGCCCGGCCACAAGCAGGGCGCACGATTGCGCGGCCATGAATTCCACTATGCGTCAATCCTCGCGCAGCCCGATCCGCCGCTCGCATCCGTACGCGACGCCAACGGTGCTGAAGTCACGGAGACCGGCTCGCGCCGCGGACGTGTCACCGGCAGCTTCTTTCACCTGATCTCGGAGGAGCGGTGAGCGGTTTTGTCTCGTTCGTCTCGGCGGGGCCGGGGGATCCCGAACTGCTGACGCTGAAAGCGGCCAGCCGCCTACGCGCCGCCGACGTCGTGCTCTATGACGATCTTGCCGCCGGCGCGATCCTCGATCATGCCCGCAAGGGCGCGACTCTGGTATCCGTCGGAAAGCGCGCGGGCCGGCCGTCGGCCCGACAAGAGCATGTCAGCCGGCTGCTGGTCGACTACGCGGCGACCGGCGCCACCGTGGTGCGGCTGAAGTCCGGCGATGCCGGTATGTTCGGCCGGCTGGAGGAGGAGATCGAAGCGCTGCGAGTGGCCGGTGTCGGCTACGAAATTGTCCCCGGCGTCACGGCCGCGTGTGCCGCCGGTGCGGCCACCGGCATTCCGCTGACCCGGCGCTATACCGCGCGGCGCGTGCAATTCATCACCGGCGCCGATGTGAAGGGCGAGCTGCCCGAGGACCTGCATTGGGCGGCGCTGGCCGATCCGCATGCGATGACCGCGGTCTATATGGGCAAGAAGACGTTTCCGGCGCTTGCGGCGAAACTGATCGCACAGGGCCTGTCGCCGGATACGCCCGCCTTGCTCGCCGAATCCGTCGGCCAGGCCGATCAACGGCTCGTCCGCTCGACTGTCGGGAAACTCGCCGAGCAGCTTGCGCAAGAAAACGTCACGGCGACCGCCGTGATCCTCTACGGGGCGCTGGCGGCGGACGTTCCATAGCAGTATAATTCGTCAAATCGAGAAGGAATACGAACCATGCATATCGAGCCCGGAATTGTCGACGGCACCAAGATCGTCCTCAGCTACGCCACCGCGGCGGCTGCCGGCGGATATGCGCTAAAACTTGCCGGCGAGACCGCGCGCGAGCAGGGCGTCTCCTCGCTGGCGATCCGCACGGTTGCAACCACGTTGCTGGTCTCGTTCTTCTTCGAGATCCTGCCGCATTTTTCGGTAGGCGTTTCCGAGGTGCATTTCATCTTTGGCTCGACCTTGTTCCTGGTCTTCGGCGCTGCGCCCGCGGCGTTGGGACTGGCGCTCGGGCTGTTGCTGCAGGGCATCTTCCTGGTGCCGACGGACCTGCCGCAATACGGCATGAACGTCACCACGCTGCTGGTGCCGCTGTTTGCGATCAATTCGCTCGCTGCGCGCATTGTCGCCCGCGACACCGCTTACGTCGATCTCCGTTACGGCCAGGCGCTGTCGCTCTCGAGGGCCTATCAGGCCGGCATCGTGGCCTGGGTCGCGTTCTGGGCGATCTACGGCCGCGGGCTGGGCTCGGAAAACCTGTCCTCAATTGCGACCTTCGGCGCCTCCTACGCCATGGTGATTTTCATCGAACCGCTGGTCGATCTCGGCGTGCTGGCGCTGGCAAAATCGCTGCGGGGCGTGCTCGATGGCAGCCTCGTCACGCCGCGCCTGCATAATGCCGCCTGATCCGGACGGGGCGATCGCACGCGGTCGCCCCGGATTTCCCTTGTGCTCACACTTTCGTTGATCGGTATCGGCTGCGGGGATCCCGAGCAGCTGACGCTTGCGGCCGTGCGCGCCATCAACGCCGCCGATCTCATCCTGATCCCGCGCAAGGGCGAGGGGAAATCCGATCTGGCCGAATTGCGCCGCGAGATTTGCGCGCGGGTTCTGACCAAGGGCAACACGCGGCTGGTCGAGTTCGATTTACCGGTGCGCGATGCCGCCAGCGAAGACTATCACGGCGGCGTTGACGATTGGCACGACGCGGTTGCCGCCGTCTGGTCGCGGGAAATCGAGGCGCACCTTGGCAACGAGGGACGCGTGGCCTTTCTGATCTGGGGCGATCCTTCGCTTTACGATTCCAGCCTTCGCATCGCGCGCCGGCTCGACCCGGTTTCGGAGATCGAAGTGATTCCCGGCGTCACCGCGATCCAGGCGCTTTGCGCCGCGCATGCCATTCCGCTCAACGAGATCGGCGCGCCGTTCATCGTGACCACGGGACGGCAGTTGCGTGAGAACGGCTGGCCGGCGGGCGTTGAAACGGTCGTCGTCATGCTCGATGGCGGCACAGCATTTCAGTCGCTGGACCCGAGCGGAATAGAGATCTGGTGGGGCGCTTATTTGGCGATGCCGAATCAGTTGGTTTTCTCCGGAATGCTGGGCGACGTCGGCGCAAAGATCGTCGAAGCGCGGGCGGAAGCCCGCAAGCAGCATGGCTGGATCATGGACAGCTATATTCTCAAACGCGTTTCGATCTAGGGTCACGTCATGCTTCCCGAATGGGTCACCCAGCCATGTCCTGCCGCTTCCGTCGTCCATCACGACGCGGCTGCGGCGCGCCAGGGCCAGCTCACCAAGCCGACCGGCGCGCTCGGCCGGCTGGAGACGCTCGCGATCGAACTCGCCGGATTGCAGCACACGGAAAAGCCGCGCGCCGATCGTGCGCCGATCATCGTCTTCGCCGGCGATCATGGCATCGCCGCGCAGGGCGTCTCCGCCTATCCGCAAGCAGTGACGATTGCGATGATGGCGAATTTTGCCGGGGGCGGGGCAGCGATTTCGGTGCTGGCGCGAGAGCTCGGTTGCAGCCTCGAAGTCGTTGATGCCGGCACCTTGGCGGAAGCGCCGATGCCAGGCATCGTCACCGACAAGCCGCGCCGCGGCACCCGCGATTTCAGTGGCGAGACCGCGCTGGAATCCGCCGATTTCGCCTTCGCCCTCGACTGCGGCAAACGCGCGGTGACGCGCGCTGCCGGGGCCGAGCCGGATCTCCTGATCCTCGGCGAAATGGGCATCGGCAACACCACCTCGGCGGCGGCGATCGCGGCGGCGCTGCTCGGAACCGGCGCCGATGCGATCACCGGCCTCGGCACGGGACTCGACGCCGCCGGCCGCGACCGCAAGGCGCATATCATCGATGCGGCGTTGGCCCATCATGGCCTCGCGGGCGCAGAACCCGAGCGAATTCTCTGCGCCGTCGGCGGCCTCGAGATCGCAGCGATCACGGGCGCGATCATCGCGGCCGCGCAGCGGCGCATTCCGGTGCTGGTCGATGGCTTCATCGTATCGGTCGCGGCCCTCGCGGCGTCGCGGCTAAATCCGTCCTGCCGTCCCTATCTGGTCTTCTCGCACCGTTCAGCCGAGCAGGGGCATCGGCTGGTGCTCGATGCTCTCGGTGCGCAGCCCTTGCTCGACCTCGATTTGCGGCTCGGCGAGGGCTCTGGCGCGGCGCTCGCGCTGCCGATTCTGCGGCTGGCCTGCGCGCTGCATAACCGCATGGCAACCTTCGCCGAAGCCGCCGTTCCGGACCGCGCCGGCTGAGCCAATTCACGGGTCATTCATCCAGCTCTGCCAACATGTTACGGGCGGCTTGACCCGCTCTGCGTTACCCCCTTATCTGCGTCACAGGCCCCCGCATCTGCCGGTGTTTCGGGCCTGCCTCGCAAACCGGCCGAGAGCGCGATGATCCGAGACGAGAACGAGAAACGGCAGGCCATCATCGACGCGTGCCGCCGGATGAATGCGCTCGGCATCAATCAGGGCACTTCGGGCAATATCAGCCTCCGCCATGGCGAGGGCCTGCTGATCACGCCCACCAGCACACCCTACGATTCGATGACGCCGGACCAGATCGTGTTCATGGACATGAACGGCTCGCATGCGCCGGAGCAGAAGCCGTCGAGCGAATGGCGGTTTCATCTCGACATCCTGCGTTCGCGCAACGATGTCCATGCCGTGGTCCATGCGCATCCGGCCTATTGCACCATTCTCGCGATCATGGGGCTCGAAATTCCGCCCATTCACTACATGATCGCGGTCGCGGGCGGCGAAAACATCCGTTGCGCGCCCTACGCCACCTACGGCACGCCGGAGTTGTCGCAGCATGCGGTGACCGCGTTGCACGGGCGCTTCGCCTGCCTGCTCGGCCATCACGGCATGATCGCGATCGGCTCCTCGCTGCCGAAGGCGATGTGGCTTGCGGTCGAAGTCGAAACGCTGGCGCGGCAATATCATGGCTGCCTGCAGCTCGGCGAGCCGCCGTTGCTGCCGAAGGACGAGATTGAACGGGTGCGCCTGAAAATGGCGGGCTATGGTCACGCCGATGCGTGACGCAGACGTGCAGGGATCGCCGGTGGATTCGAAGATCACGGACGTCATCCATCGAAGACGCGGTTCGAACCGGGTCCTCACCACGCTGCGCGCGCTGTTGCGCAGCAACGAGTTCTACCTGATCCCGCTCGCGCTGGTGATCGGTGTCGTCGCCGGCGCGGTCGTCACCCTCATGAGCGAAATCGCGCAGATCGCGCATGTCCTGATTTACGGCATCCGCATCGACGTGCGCCTGAGCGCCAATGATGTCGTCAATCCAATCGTTGCGCTGATCGCGCCGGCGCTCGGCGGACTTTCGCTCGGCATCATGGAGTGGTGGCGGCGACGCTGGAAGATTTCGAGCGCGGTCGACCCGATCGAGGCGAACGCCTTGCGCGGCGGCCGGCTGTCGGCGCGCGACAGCATGGTGGTCAGCGGGCAGACGCTGATCTCCAACGGCTGCGGCGCCTCCGTCGGCCTCGAAGCCGGCTACACCCAGATCGGCGCCGGAGCGGCTTCGCTGATCGGGCAGTTCCTCAATCTGCGCCGCAACGATTTGCGGCTGATCGTCGGCTGCGGTGCGGCGGCCGCGATTGCGGCGGCCTTCGGCGCGCCGATCACGGGCGCTTTTTACGCCTGCGAGCTGATCGTCGGCGTCTATGCGGTCGCAAGCGCCGCGCCGATCCTCGCCGCTTCGCTCGCGGGCGCGCTGACCGCACAGTATCTCGGCGGCGCGCCCTATTCGCTGGAAATACCTCACGTCGGCAGCGTCGGCCTCGAGCAATATCTGGCGCTGGTTGGGTTGGCGCTGATCGTCGCCGTGATCGGCATCCTGGTGATGCGGAGTTCCGCGGTGTTCGAGCAGGTATTCGCGCAAAAATGGCTCCCGGTCTGGATCCGTCCCGTCATCGGGGGTCTTTGCGTCGGCGGGCTCGCGATCGTCACGCCGCAGGTGCTCGCCGCCGGCCACGGCGCGATGGTGCTCGACCTGCACCGTGAAATGGCCATCGGTTTCATTGCGACCGTCATTGCGCTCAAGCTGGTCGCTTGTCTGGTCTCGCTTGCCTCGGGTTTCCGCGGCGGCCTTTTCTTTGCCTCGCTGTTCGTCGGCAGTCTGCTCGGAAAATTTTTTGCCGCGGTGCTGGTGTGGACGGGCCTCGGCTTCACCGTCGATCCCATGGTCAGTATGCTCACGGGCATGGCGACGCTCGGGGTCGCGATCGTCGGCGGCCCGCTGACGATGTCGTTCCTGGTGCTGGAGATGACGCGCAGCGTCGATGTCACCGCCGTCGTGCTGGCAGGCTGCATCGTTACCAGCATCTTCGTCCGATTCATGTTCGGTCATTCGTTTTCGACCTGGCGCCTGCATCTGCGCGGCGAAACCATCCGCAGCGCCAACGACGTCGGCTGGCTGCGCAATCTCACCGTCGAGCGCATGATGCGAACCGACGTCGGCAAGGTGCCGTCGACCACGACGATCGCCGCCTGTCGCCGCGAATTCGCGCTGGGCTCGCGGGCCGCGGTCGTGGTAGTCAACAACAATGACGATTATTGCGGGCTGGTGCCGCTGCCGGATTTGTTTTCCGGCGAGCTCGACAGCATCGCCGACGAGATCCAGGTGGTGGAGCTTGCGAAATATACCGATGTTGTCCTCTTGCCGGAAATGAACATCAAGACCGCGATGAAGCTGTTCGACGATGCCGAGGCCGAGGTGCTGGCCGTGCTTGAATCGGCCGACAGCCGCAAGGTGATCGGCTTTTTGACCGAGTCCTATGCCAGGCGGCGCTATGTCGAAGAGATCGACCAGGCCACCCGCGGCGTGCTCGGCGCGCTCTCCTGAAGCCGCAGCTCCCAAGACAATGTGATCCCGCCGGCCAGAACAATTGATACCGGCTGTCATTATACTGCGGGCGAAAAGCCTGTTCGCAGTCGAGGAAATCACGGGATGCCAAATAATCCGGTTCGGGTGCTTGCTGTTACAGCTTTCTTTCTGATCGCCTCCGGCGGTGCGGCGCTCGCGCAAACCGGCGTTCGCGAAGGCAAGGAAGCTTACGGAAGCTGGCAGCAGGACAAGCCGGGCACGGTCCGCCTGATCAGGCCGCAGGACCTGCCTCAACCCGGCGCGACCGCACCGGCCGCGAATATGTCGCGGGTCGTAACAAGGCCGACCGGCGCGGCGCCGCAGGTGCCGCCGGGATTCAAGATAGAATTGTTTGCCGAAGGCCTGAGCGGTCCGCGCATCATCCGCGTCGCGCCCAATGGCGACATCTTCGTGGCCGAAACCCGCGCCGGCCGTATCCGTATTCTGCGCGCCGCCGATGGCGCAGCGAAACCCGGCACGAACGAGATTTTCGCCAGCGGCCTGCATGCCCCGTTCGGCATTGCCTTCTTCCCCAGCGGCGACAATCCGCAATGGATCTATGTCGCCAACACCGACAGCGTCGTGCGCTTTCCCTATCATTCGGGCGACGTGAAAGCTTCCGCTCGGCCAGAGACCGTCGTTGCAAAGCTTCCAGCAGGTTACGCGCATTCGACGCGTGATATCGTCTTCACGCCGGACAACAAGCGGATGCTGGTTTCGGTCGGCTCCGCCAGCAATGACGCCGAGGGCATGAGCCAGCCGCCGGGCGGCCTCGAAGCCTGGCGCAGCAAGGAGCCGTTGGGCGCCGCCTGGGGCGATGAAACCGACCGCGCCGCGGTGCTGGCGTTCGACCCTGATGGCAAGAACCAGAAGCTGTTCGCCACCGGTATCCGCAATTGCGTTGGCCTTGCGATGCAGCCGAACGGCACGGTGTGGTGCTCCACCAACGAGCGCGACAGCCTCGGCGACGATCTCGTGCCCGATTATGTCACGCGCGTGCAGGAGAACGCCTTCTACGGCTGGCCGTGGTTCTATATCGGCGATCATCAGGACCCGCACCATGCCGGTGCGCGGGCCGATCTCAAAGGCAAGATCACGGTCCCCGACGTGCTGCTGCAGGCGCATTCGGCCTCGCTCGGCATGACCTTCTACGACGGCAACAATTTTCCCGGCGAATATCGCGGCGAGGCGTTCGCGGCCGAGCACGGCTCGTGGAACCGCTCGAAGCGGACCGGCTACAAGGTGATCCGCATCCGCCTGAAGGACGGCGTGCCCACCGGCGAATACGAGGACTTCGTCACCGGCTTTGTCGTCGACGACAAGGAAGTCTGGGGCCGGCCGGTCGGCGTTGCCGTCGCCCATGACGGCGCGCTGCTGATTTCGGAAGACGCCAACGGCACGATCTGGAGAGTAACGCACTAAGCCGTCTACCCGAGGCTCCGGTTGCCGAGCTCCTCGACCAGCACGCGCATGTTCTCGCTGTAGTCGATCGGGACCACCACCAGATGCACACCGCCTTCCGTGAAGGCCTGCTCCAGCGTCGGAATCAATTCGTCCGTCGCCTCGACCCGGTGCCCATGCGCGCCATAGGAATTCGCATAAGCCACGAAATCCGGATTGCCGAAGGTCATGCCGAAATCGGCAAAGTGATCGACGCCCTGTTTCCAGCGGATCATGCCATAGGCGTTGTCCTCGATGACGAGCACGACCAGGTCGAGCTTGAGACGCACGGCGGTCTCCATCTCCTGGCTGTTCATCATGAAGCCGCCGTCGCCGCACACCGCGAGCACGCGCTTGTGCGAATTGAGGCATTTGGCCGCGATCGCGGACGCCAGGCCCGCGCCCATGGTCGCGAGCGCGTTGTCGAGCAAGAGCGTGTTGGCGACCGTGGTGCGGTAATTACGCGCGAACCAGATCTTGTACATGCCGTTGTCGAGGCAGACGATGCCGTCTTCGGGCACGACCTTGCGGACATCGTGGACCAGGCGCTGCGGAATGACCGGGAAGCGATCGTCCTCGGCACGCTCGTTGATATGCGCGCGAATTTCATCGCGCAGCTTGAGGAATTCGCCGGCCGGCTTGACCCGCTGATGGAGCGCGTCGGCGAGCGCGGTCACGGTTGCGCCGATGTCGCCGATCACTTCGGCATCGGGATGGAACACCTGCTCGACGGTCGCGGAGACATAGCCGACATAGACCACCTTGGGGTCTCCGCTTGCGCCCATCAGGAATGGCGGCTTTTCGACGGTGTCGTGGCCGATCGCGATGATGAGATCGGCGCGCTCGATCGCCTCATGCACGTAGTCGCGTTCGGAGAGCGCGGCGGTGCCGAGATAAAGTTCGGAATTTCCGGTGACCGCGCCCTTGCCCATCTGCGTGTTGAAGAAGGGGATCTGCGTCCGGTGCACGAAATCCGACAGCTGCTCGACCAGCCGCGGCCGGTTTCCCGCAGCCCCAATCATGATCAGCGGACGCTTGGCGGCGAGGATCAGCTCGACGGCACTTTTGACCGCCACAGGCGAGGGGACCGGCCGCAGAATCGGATGCGTCGGAATCAACGAAGCCGCGCAATCTTCCGCCGCAATATCCTCCGGCAATTCCAGGTGAACAGGTCCGGGGCGTTCTTCCATCGCGACCCGGAAGGCATCGCGGACCATCGCGGGAATGGCCTCGGCGGAGACGATCTGCCGCGTCATCTTGGTGATTGGCCGCATCGAGCCGACGATATCGACGAGTTGGAAGCGTGCCTGGCGCGCACTCTTGATCGCCTTCTGGCCGGTGATGATGACCATCGGCATGGCGCCGAGATAGGCATAGGCCGCGCCGGTGGTGAAATTCAGCGCGCCGGGGCCGAGCGTTGAAAGGCAGACGCCGGGCGTGCCGGTCAGCCGTCCCTGGGTCGCCGCCATGAAGGACGCCGGCTGCTCATGGCGCGTCAGCACCAACTCGATGCGCGACTTGCGCAAGGATTCAACGACCGCGAGATTCTCCTCGCCCGGGAGTCCGAAAATGCGCTGCACGCCTTCGTTCTCCAGCGCGGCGACCAAAAGGTCGGATCCCTTGGTGGTCATGCATCGTCTCCCGTCGCCGCAGCGGAATACCCTTCCTGCCAGAAATCGGCGACAAGCGCCACTTTGCCGGGGAAGTTCCGAGCGCGTTGTTTATTTTGTGGGATGACAACGCTACGATCCGGCCGGCCATCGAACCGATGTCCTTGGGGAAGGCGGGTGCTTTGACCGACGTCTGGACGCGGAAATCCATCGTCGCGCTGCTCGCGGAAGCGGCACGCGCCGATGCCGGCAGCGAGGTGCAGCCGCTCCGGCGCGTGCTGTCCGCCGTCAATCTGGTCGCGCTCGGCATCGGCGGCATCGTCGGCGCCGGCATTTTCGTACTCACCGGCCATGCGGCTGCGGCGAATGCAGGGCCGGCTGTCACGCTGTCCTTCATGCTCGGCGCGGTCGCCTGCGCCTTTGCCGGGCTCTGCTATGCCGAGATGTCCTCGACCGTTCCGATCTCGGGCAGCGCCTACACTTATGCCTACGCGACGATGGGCGAATTGATCGCCTGGATCATCGGCTGGGATCTGATCCTGGAATATGCCATCGGCGCCGGCACGGTTGCGATCGGATGGTCGGCCTATGTCGTGAGCTTCGCCAGGGATTTCGGGATCAACATCCCCTCGCAATGGGTCTCCGCACCGCTTGCCTTCGATGCCGACAACCACGCCTGGTCGACAACCGGCGCGGTCATCAACATGCCGGCGATGGCCATCGTCATCGCGATGACCATCCTGCTCGTGATCGGTATCCGGGAGTCTTCCCGCATCAACGACGTGATCGTGGCGATCAAGCTGATCGTCATCGGGCTTTTCATCATCTTCGCCGCGCCATCCTTCTCCTTTTCGAACTGGGTGACCGCGTCCAATCCCGCCGGGGATTTCATCCCGCCCAATGCCGGCACCGGCGTCTTTGGCTTTTCCGGCGTGGTCCGCGGGGCGGCGGTGGTGTTCTTTGCCTTCATCGGCTTCGACGCGGTCTCGACCGCAGCGCAGGAGGCGAAAGCGCCGATGCGCGATATGCCGATCGGCATCATGGGTTCGCTGATCATCAGCACCATTCTCTATGTCACCGTCGGCTTCGTGCTGACCGGGATCGTGCCGTTCGACAAGTTGAACGTACCGGACCCGATCGCGGTCGGCATCAATGCGGCGGGCATCACCTGGCTGTCGCCGCTGATCAAGCTCGGCATCGTGCTCGGGCTGACCTCGGTCATTCTCGTTTCGCTGCTCGGCCAGCCCCGCATCTTCCGGGCCATGGCGCATGACGGGCTGCTGCCGGAAGGGGCGGCGAAGGTCCATCGGAGATTCCAGACTCCGTATGTTGCGACCATTATCTCCGGCATCGCCGCCGCGGTGCTGGCCGGCCTGTTTCCGATCGGCCTGGTCGGCGAGCTCGTGAGCATCGGCACACTGCTCGCCTTTGCGATCGTCTCGATCGGTACGCTGGTGCTGCGATTCACCAATCCCGGATTGCAACGGCCATTCCGCGCGCCTGCGATCTGGTTCGTGGGACCTGCGGGGGCGGCGACCTCGATCTTCCTGATGTTCGGCCTGCCGCTCGACACCTGGCTGCGGCTGGCGGTGTGGCTCGCAATCGGGCTCGCGATCTATTTTTTCTATGGCAGGAAGCACAGCCGGATTTCCAAAGCTGGGTGACGCGGTCCGGGCGACTTCAGATCGTCCGCGCTTGCCGGCGGACCTCGTTGGCGATCGGCCGCAAGGCTTCCGTCGGCGACTGGCCGACGAGGCTGTAACCCATGCCGCTGTCGGCCCAGCTGAAGCCCGCGACGTCGCCGCTGGTTTGCGGCGTCATCGGCGCGCCCTGGTCCGTCGTCATCGGACGCGTCAGCACCACCAGCCGTTCGCCGTGATCGTTGTCATACATGAACATCGCCGCCGGTCCGTGCGATGTCGCGACCACGCGTCCGCCCATCAGCCGAAAACCTGACGTAGCGAGATCGGGCACCTTGACCGGCTGATGCAGCCGGTTGGAGGCCCATTGCACGAGCTGCGCGCTGTCGGAGGCCCTGATCTCGACCGGCCGCACGCGGTCCGGCGCGTAAACATTGTAGGAGTAGGAGGCCTCCTGGGCGAGCGCGGCCAGTCCTCCGGTCGGCATTTCCATCGAGCCACGCACGATCCAGCCCCCCGCGCCGCCGATGCACACCAGCAGCATCGCCGCAACCGCCCACCAGGCCGGCGAGCGCCGCTGCCGGCGGTTCTCGATGATCCGCGACAGGTTGAGCTCGGCCGGCAGTGGCTCGTCCGCGATCGGCGCCAGCGCGGTCCGCAGCAGATCACGCTGATCCGAGAATGCGGTAACGCGCTTTGCCACGTCGGGATGTGCTTCGAGATAGCTCGCCACCTCCGCCTGCCGCTCCGGTTCGAGCACGCGGTCGACATAGGCGTGAAGATCGTCCTCGCGTGATCGGACGTTGACTCATTTCATGCTCCGCAACGGCACCACATTCGCAGGTGCCGCATTCGCGGTTCCCTCGATTTCCTGCTGCAGCCTTTCGCGCGCCCGCGAAAGCCGCGACATCACGGTGCCGACCGGGATATTAAGCACTTTCGCAGCATCTGCATATGAGAGGTCTTCCACGGCAATGAGAAGCAGCACGGCGCGCTGGTCTTCCGGCAATCTGGCGAGCTTGTTCATAACGTCTTGATACATGAGCTTTCGTTCCTGAACGGCCTCTTCGCCGAGATCGCTCTCGCTGGTCTCCTCGATCGTCACGTGCTGGCCGCGTGTCTTGGCCTGCCGGAACTGGTTGACCGCCAGATTATGCAGGATGGTGAACAGCCACGGTCGTGGATCGCCTTCCCGCCGCTGATGCCATCGGCTGACGGCCCGCTCCAGACAATCCTGCACCAGGTCGTCGGCGGTCGCGTGATTGCGCACGAGGGCGCGCGCATAGCGCCGCAACGCCGGAATCAGAGGCTCGACCAGGAGCAGCATGTCGTTCACGGCATGCTGCTCCCGGTCAGGTTTGTTTGCGTTCGGATTGTCGTCACGGCGTTTGAACCTGGACGGCCTCACCGAATTTCGCAGCATCGCCTGGCGCGATCGCCAGATAGCGCCGCTCACCTTCGCCCTCGCTCTGGACGAGCTGCCGGATCGGGCCGGTCGCATCGACGATAGCCGATCCCGCCGGATTGGTCATGAAGGCCGCAAGGGGTTGGAGCACGCCACTGCCGTCGGCGTGCTCGGCGAGCGCCAGCACATATTTCGCCTTGGGCTCGAGGCCGGTGACGGAGGCCTGAACCACCTGGATCAGACCCTGGTCGAACAGGGATACGCTGGTCGGCGGCTGGCCGTCCTTTGCTCCCGACTTGGCCGCAAGAGCAAGATGCGCGGCCTGCCCGGCGACGCCGAGCGCCTGCAGGTTCTGCCGGTCGTCCGAATTGGGAGCGGCATCGGGAACATAGGCGATCGCCTGCGGCGCCTGTCCGATCGGGATATTGGCGATCACCGTGTTCGTCGCGGTGTCGATCGCGGCCAGCGCGTCGGCGTTTTCAAGCCCGACATAGACCCGGGTGCCGTCGCCGGAAGGCCAGACGCCATGCGGCAGATTGCCGACCGGGATCGTGGCGATCTGCGAGAAGTCATCGGTGCGGAACACCTTGACCTCGTTGGTGCCGCCGACCGTGACATAGGCGAAGGTGCCCTTGGCGGTGTGCGCGAAATTGACATGGTTGGTGATCGGACCGGTGTCGATGGTCTTGACCAGGTTGAACGGCGGCCTGGCGTTGAACACCTGGGTCTTGCCGATGTCCTTCAGCGTGAACCAGACCTGCTGGCCGTCCGGCGTTGCCGCGATGTTCGGGCAGAACGGGCTTTCCTGCTTCACCCTGGCGACGATCTTGTGATCGACGACGGCGACGACGTCGGTCTCCGGATTGAACGACGAGCAGATATAACCGTACTTGCCGTCGGGCGAGAAGATCTGCATGCCCGGGCCGGCCGGCGTGATGATGCGCGTCTTCTCGGTGAAGGTTTTCGGATCGATCACCGAAATGTAGTTCTCGCCGCGCACGGTCACCCAGACTTCCTTGCCGTCCGGTGTGAAGAACGCTTCATGCGGCGAGCGGCCGACATAGGTGGTATGCTTGACTTCGTTGGTGGCGGTATCGATGAAGGTGACCGAGTTGGATCCGATCGACACTACCGCTAGCGTGCGATGATCCGGCGAATAACCCATGCCGTGGACCAGCACCTGGCCCTTGTAGAGCGGGCTGAAATTGAAGGGCTGGGGAGCGCCGAGCTTGATCACGCCGAGCAGCTTGTTGTCGACGGGATCGGTGACCGAAACGGTGTTGGAGAATTGCTCGGCCGCGTAGACGCGGTCGTGATGGCTGATCGGAATGTCGGCGGCGGAGAGGGCGCCCGGCGCCTGGCCGGCGCTCGCCGCGGCAGACGTCGCCAGCATTGTGCCGGCGAGCAACAATCCTTTTGAAAGCCAGTTCTTCATTGTCAGCTCCTACTTCTTCATGCCGTTGGACATGTCCATGTGCATTCCCATGTCTTCGTGGTTTGCGGCGGCTGGTGGCGCGGTCGGCTGCGTTGGCGCCGGCGCGGAGGTGGCGACCTTGCCGCCGATCGCGAGCTTCATCGCGTCGATCTCCTGCATCTGGTCGACGATGATCTCCTGCGCGAGCCTGCGAAGCACTTCGTTCTTGCCGTAGCGCAATTCGATCACGGCCATGTCGATCGCGCCTTGATGATGCGGCGTCATCATCGCGACGAAATCGCGGTCGATGTCGCCGGTCGGCTTCGCCGCCATGTCGCTCATCATCTTGTCCATCGCAGCCTCGTTCTCCTTCAGGAACGCGGCCTCGTCGGTCGCGGCCGGGGGCTGCGACTGCGGATGCGCTTCGTGGGCCAGCACGAAAGGCGAAGCCACGAAAGCAAGCAGCACGCGGGCACCAATGATGGTCATGCCGAGGTTCGGCTTAAGGAATCGCAACATCCCTTGTCTCCGTGTTTGGGTTCGTCCTGTGGACGGCCGGCGGGGGATTTTATTCGCCTCGCCGTCGATCACGCTTTCGTCATTCCATGGAATTGTCGGCGCATCTGCTCTGCGTTGACGACGCTCGAGACAGCGTTCTATTCCGGGACGGCTTGCGGATTCTTTCTTGTCGAATGCTTTTTTCAAAAAAGCAGGCGAATCTGAAAGATGCGCCTGCCTTACACGTGAACGTGAAGTCGGGCCCTAACCCCTCCGGACGCTCGAGCCGCCGTCGACCGGAAGCGTCACGCCGGTGATGAAATTGGCTTCGTCGGAGGCGAGGAACAGTGCGGCGTTGGCGACGTCCCAGCCGGTGCCCATCTTCTTGCGCAGCGGCACCTTGCTGTCGCGCTCGGCTTCGACCTCGGCGCGGGTCTTGTGCCATTCGCGGGCGCGGGTATCGACCGCCATTGGCGTGTTCATCAGGCCCGGCAGGATCACATTGGCGCGGATGCCGTATTCTGCGTTCTGATAGGCAAGCTGCTCGGTGAAGGCGATCATCGCCGTCTTGGTCGCCTTGTAGGCGACATAGGGGTAGGTCGTGATCGCCGCCATCGAGGAGATGTTGATGATGGCGCCGCTCTGCTGTTTCCGCATGATCGGGATCACATGCTTGGCGGCGAAGATGCAGCTCTTGAGGTTGATCGCGACACAGCGATCGAAGGCTTCTTCCGTGATCGTGAGCAGCTCGGCGTCGCCGCCGGCGAGGCTGACGCCGACATTGTTGTGCAGCACGTCGATCCGGCCCCAGCGCTTCATGGCGTCGTCGACCATCGCCTTGATCTCGGCGTCCTTGGTGACGTCGGCCTCGAACGCCGCCGCCGTGCCCTGCTTTTCCCGGATCATGTCGACGGTTTCCTGCGCGGAATCCAGGTGATGGTCGACGCACAGCACTTTGGCGCCCTCGCGCGCGAAGGTGAGCGCGGTGGCGCGGCCGTTGCCCATGCCTTCGCCGGGACTCTGGCCGGCGCCGACAACGATGGCGACCTTGTCTTCCAAACGCATATCAATTCACTCCCGGAATCGGGTACTGCTGCAGTACCTCTTTGTAATAGGGCTCGTTGTCCATTTTCATGGTGGCGAGCACGCGCACCACGGCGCAATAGAACGCAATGGTCAGCACGAGATCGACCATGTGCTCGTTGGAGAGGTGCTTCTTGATCTCGGCAAAAGTCTCCTCCCGCATGGCGAGCTCGCGCACCATCTCGCGGGCGCCTTTCAGGATCGTTTTCGCGAGCGGCTCGAGCTTCGAGGGTTTCCCCTCGGTCTCGGCCATCATGCCTTCGATATCCGCGTCGGTGACGCCGAACTCCTTGCCGATCTTCACATGATGGGTGAATTCGTATTCCGATTTCTCCATCCAGCCGACCTGCAGGATCGCGAGCTCGCGCAGGCGCGGGTCGAGCTTGCTCTTGTGGCGGATATAGCCGCCCAGTCCGCTGAACGCGCGCGCCATGTCGGGCGAGTTGACGAGCAGCTTGTGCAGGTTGGTGTTGCGGCTGAGCATGTCGCGATATTCGGGCGCGACCTGGTCGGCCTCGAGATAGGGCAGGCGGGCCATTCTTCCTTTTCCTTCTTGTTAGTGTTCTTCGGATTCGCGTTCGGGCGCCTGCAGCGTCACGCCGCCATCGACCACCAGCACCTGGCCGGTGATGTAGCGCGCGTAATTGCTGAACAGGAATTTCACGGCGTGGCCGACGTCCCAGCCGGTGCCTTCGACCTTCAGCACCGAGGCCCTGGCGCGGTTACTGCGCGCCTTGTCGGTCATGCCGCGGGCATAGACCATCGGCGTGTACATCGGTCCGGGGCAGATGCAGTTGACGCGGATGTTGTCGCGGCCATGGTCGACCGCCATGGCGCGGGAGAGGCCGATCACCGCGGCTTTCGACGTGCTGTAGGTGGTGAGCCCGCGCGGCCGCAGCGCGGAGATGGAAGAAATGTTGACGATCGCGCCGCCGTGAGCGGTCTTGATCATGGCCGGGATCGCGTATTTCGAGAGCAGGAACATGCTCTCGACATTGACCTGCATCACCTTGCGGTACTGCTCCGGCTTCTCGTCGACCACGCTGCCGCGGCTGCCGATGCCGACATTGTTGTCGAGGAAATCGAGCCGGCCGAATTGGTTGACGGTGGCTTCCACCAGCTTCCGGCACTCTTCTTCATCGGTGACGTCGGACGCGATCGCGACCGCCGCGCCGCCTTCGCTCTTGATCATCTCGGCGGTGCGTTCGGCGAGCTTCAGATCGCGGTCGGCGACCATCACTTTGGTGCCTGATCGCGCCAGCAGGATCGCCGCCGCCCGGCCATTGCCGATGCCGTCGCCGGCCGCGCCGCCGCCGGAGATAAGCGCAACCTTGCCGGCCAAGCCGGCGTCTTCCTCGGGTCCCTGCATGCGTTTCTTCCTTTTTTGTGGGCGAACGATAGCAATGGGCTGGCGGGGAGAGAAGGGCGGGGAGTGCGCGGCTGATGCGCGTTCTTTCCGCGAGGTGGGATATGCTGTCTCTCGTGTCCCGGACGCGGTGCAGCGCGTAGCGTTGCTCCGCAGCGCCGGGACCCATTTTGCGGTCGAATGCTTGCGTAGACCCCGGATCAGCAGCGCACCGCTGCGCGCTGCGCAGCATCCGGGGAACGGCACCGAAGAGGTTCGTCTCTGTCCAGCCGTCAGAGAGCGGGGACGCAGCTTCGCATTCTCGCGGCGTGATTCCGCCCGAGTCGTGCTTCGTCCGTGTCCCTCGAAATCAAGAGGGCGCAGGGAATGCCGGATGCCGAACGCACCCGCAGGCTTGCGTGCAAAAACGGTAGCAAGCACGCACGCAAGTCGTGACAGGTACGCCGAACATGCCGGCATTCCCTGCGCAATGGTTTACGGCTTATACGCGCTCTCTCCGGTGTCCGGGCTTTTTAGCCACCGTTCCCCCGGGCTCTTGAGCCCAAGGGTTGATCCCAGCGTCGGGAGATCGAGACCACGCGATTTCGCCGTCCGCATCAGCGCGCTTCGTCTGCCGCGCTCACGCGTCCATCGCATCCCGCTTCCTACGTCCGTGACGATCGCGATACGCCCCTCTTGGTGGAGGCGGGACGTGCGAATTAAGGCCACTGATTTGCCCGACGCAGCAAGCGCCGAGGCCTGCGACAGAGTAACACGACGGGCAATTTGCGCATGGCACGCATGCGCTATGCCCGCTCAGCTCAGCGACATATCCAGCGGCGGCGCGACGTCTTGCGGCAACGGGTTGACATAGGGCGTGCGCGCGGTGCGGTTCTTCAGGTCCGCTTTCGCGGCCGCGAGCAGCGCGGGCTCGGTCAACGCCTTGATGCCGAGGCTGGCCATGGCCTTGGCGGCCTGCACCATTGCCTTGTGAGCGTGCGCGCTCTTGCCCTGCGCCACCACCTGCCAGGTGTGAAGCGGCGTGCCGATCGCGATCGGTGGGCGCATGGACCTGCGCGGTCGGTACCACCCAGCTGACATCGCCGACATCGGTCGAGCCGATCTTCGGGTTGCGCTTGGCATCGAGCGGCACGATGAAGTCGGCGAGCGGCCGGTCGCGCTCGGCTCCATGCCGATCATGTCATAGTCGCTGGCGATGTCCTTGTCGCTCAGCGTCGCCTGGATTTTCGCGGCAAAATCCTTGTCGGCCTCGTCGAAATGCGGCGGGCCGAGGTCTTCCATGATCCCGTGCAGCGCCTGCTCCAGCGGCGCGTTGTGCAGCAGGTTGGAGACGGCGGAGATGATCTTCATCTCCATTTTGGTTTCCGTCATCAGTGCCGCGCCCTGCGCGATCTTGTGCACGCGCCCGACCAGCTCGTTCATGCCGGGCAGGTCTCGGGCCCGGATGGAATAGCGCACGCGGGCATGGGCCTGCACCACGTTGGGCGCGATGCCGCCGGTGTCGAGCAGCGCATAATGCACGCGGGCGTCGCTCGGCATGTGCTCGCGCATGTAGTTGACGCCGACATTCATCAATTCGACCGCGTCGAGCGCGCTGCGGCCGAGATGCGGCGAGGCGGCGGCATGCGAGGTGCGCCCGGTGAAAGTGAAGTCGGCGCGGGTGTTGGCGAGTGAGGGTGTCACCGCCACTTCCCAGAAGGGATAAGGATGCCAGGTGACGGCGACATCGGCGTCGTCGAACGCACCCGAGCGCACCATGAAGGTTTTCGCCGCGCCGCCTTCTTCCGCGGGGCAGCCATAGTAGCGCACGCGGCCCGGCACCTTGTTGGCGGCGAGCCAGTCCTTCACCGCGGTCGCGGCAAGCAACGCGGCCGATCCGAGCAGGTTATGGCCGCAGCCATGGCCATGGCCGCCGGCCTCGACCGGGCGAGGCTCGGCGACGCCCGCTTCCTGGCTCAGGCCGGGCAGGGCGTCATATTCGCCGAGGAAGGCGATGACCGGTCCGCCTTCGCCCCATTCGCCCATCATCGCGGTTGGAATGTCGGCGACATTCTCGGTGATGCGAAAGCCCTGATGGCGCAGCTCGGCCAGATGCTCGGCCGACGAGCGCGCCTCGGTGTAGCAGACCTCGGGCATGCCCCAGACCCTGTCGGCAAGCGCGGTGAAACGCGGCTTGATCTCGTCGACGCCGCGCCAGATGTCGCTGCGGTTGTCCATGGTCTGCTCCTTCGGTCTTGAGGCCGATATAGGGAAACGAAAAGGCTATCAGCTTGGCTTGATGGCGGCTAGACCGCTAGATAGGCACCGAGCGGCCAAGACGTGGGCATGGCAGAGACCAGCATCAGACCCGAGGATCCAAGGCAGGCGGATATCAGGCGCATGATCGCCGAGTCCGACGCCATGATGCAGGCGCTGTATCCAGCGGAAAGCAATCACCTCGTGGATGTGGACGCCCTCGCAGGTCCGGAAGCGTTGTTTCTGGCCGCGCGTCGCGACGGCGTGCTGCTCGGATCGATCGCGTTCCGGATCATCGCGCCCGCGCATGCCGAGATGAAGCGGCTGTTCGTGCGGCCTGAGGCGCGCGGCATCGGGCTGGGGCGGCGTCGGGTCGAGGCGCTGGAAGACGCAGCGCGCCTCCGCCACATCGATCGCATCAGCGTGGAAACAGGTATCAGGCAGGCGGAAGCGGTCAGGCTCTACCGTGCCTCGGGTTATCGGGAGTGTCAGCCGTTCGGCAGCTACAAGTCCGACCCCCTCAGCCTGTTCATGACCAAGCTGCTCCAGCCTTGATGGCGAGAGATCTGGAGGTTCCGGCGGCGCCGCGTCAGCCGGTCTGGGATGCAAAAGGCTGTCAGCCTGGTTTGGGCGCGGCTGATGTGAGAGGGGGATAACGCAGTGCAGCGCCCGAAAATGCAGCGTAGAGGGACAGTCCATGACGGTGTTGAAGGTGGGTTTTGTCGGAATCCGAAGTGATCGGCTGGATGAAACCGTTGCGCTCTTCCGGGATGTCCTCGGCGTGTCCATCACCAGGCACACGAGCGACTTGGTGGGATTCAAGCTCGCCGACGGCACGATCCTGGAGTTATATGGTCCGGCCAACGAATTTCATGGCTTCTTCACGACAGGCCCCGTGGTCGCATTCAGGGTCGACGACTTTGATATCGCTCGCCAGGCAATGCTTGCGGCTGGGATCAAATTCATAGGCGATGTTCAACATGCCGATGGCGACAGCTGGCAGCATTTCCACTGTCCGGACGGCACGGTCATGGAGATTATCGGTCGGAGGCAAGGAGCAAACCCGCCTGCGCCGGGATAGGCCCCGCTCTCCGTCGCTTTCGTCACAAAAGCAACGCCGTTGATCCCTAAACGCTGGCGCAGAGGCAGGATATCTGGAGGCACACATGGCAAACGAGATGAATCCGGTCGGCTGGTTCGAGATCTATACCAAGGACATGAACCGCGCGAAGTCGTTCTACGAGACCGTGCTCGGCATGCCGCTGACGAAGTTGCCGCAATCGGGCGACAGCCTTGATGACATGTGGACGTTTCCCATGAACCAGGGCGCCAGCGGGGCGACGGGGGCGCTCGCCAAAATGGACGGTGCGCCAGTCGGGCCGGGCGGGACCATCATCTACTTCATCACCGAGGACTGCGCCAAGACGGCCCAGCGCGCCAAAGAAGCCGGCGGCCAGATCGTGAAGGACAAGTCCTCGATCGGACAGTACGGCAACATCGCGCTGGTGGCCGATCTGGACGGCAACATCATCGGCCTTCATTCCATGACCTGACCGCATGCGCGGTCCGCGCGCGGCGTGAGGCGAGCGCGCTTGCGTCCTGGTGCGCCGGTCCGGCATGATCTTCCCAAACAGAAAAACTTTGGGGAGGCACGCCATGAAGATCATCGACGCGCAGGTGCATATCTGGTCGCAGACGGTGGTGCCGCCCTCCGGCCTGCATCGCAAGGTCGAGAAGTTCACGGCCGAGGAGCTGTTGAAGGAGATGGACGAGGCCGGCGTCGATGCCGCGCTGATCCATCCGCCGCGCGGCTGGGACCCCAACGCCAAGGCGATCGCGATCGAGGCCGTGAAGAAATATCCGGATCGCTTTGCGATCATGGGCCAGTTTCCGCTGCGAAAACCCCGAGAACCGCAAGCTGATCCATGGCTGGCGCAACCAGCCCGGCATGATGGGCCTGCGCTGGCCGCTGCTGCTCGAGGAGCAGCAGAAGTGGCTCTACGACGGCTCGCTCGACTGGCTGTGGCCGGCGGCGGAGAAGGAAGGCCTGCCGATCGCGATGATGGGCGGGCTGTTCCTGACGAAGTTCCGCGAGATCGCCGAGCGCCATCCGAAGCTGAAGATGATCGTCGATCATTGCGGGCTCAACCGCCACGGCCAGGACGCCGAGGCCTTCATCCATCTCGACGAACTGGTGGCGATGGCGAAACTGCCGAATGTCGCGGTCAAGGCGACCGGCGCGCCGCATTATTCGACGCAAGGCTATCCCTTCCGCAACATCCAGGACGGGCTGCATCGCATCTTCGATGCGTACGGACCGAAGCGCTTCTTCTGGGGCACCGACATCACCCGCATGCCCTGCAGCTACCGGCAGTGCGTCACCTTCTTCACCGAGGAATTGCCCTGGCTGAAGGGCAGACGATCTCGAAGACGTGATGGGCCGCGGCCTCTGCGCAATGGATCGGCTGGAATTACAAATTTTAGTGCGATTTGAAAAAGAATCGTTGTGTCAGCGGCTGAGCATTCCGGTCCGATCGGCTATGACGGAACCCTGACCCGCGCGCATTGTGGTTCGAGCACGGCTGCGTTAGGTTCAATGCGCGAGGCAGGATTGGCTCGCCGATGAACATCCTCGATCCGCAAGGCCCGATCGCCGCCGCCGACAAGACGATCCTGATCAATTCGATCGCGATCATGCTCGCGATCGTGCTGCCGACCATCGTCGCGATCTTCGCCTTCGCGTTCTGGTTTCGCAAATCCAACACGCGCGCGGTCTACTGGCCCGACTGGGAATATTCCGGCCGGCTCGAGCTCGTGGTGTGGTCGATCCCGGCGCTGACCGTCATCCTGCTCGGCGGCGTCGCCTGGATCGGCGCGCATCAGCTCGATCCGGCGCAGCCGGTTGCCGGCACCGGGCAGGGCGTCACCATCCAGGTGGTGTCGCTCGACTGGAAATGGCTGTTCATCTATCCGGACCAGCGCATCGCGACGGTCAACACGCTGACCGTGCCGGTCGGCGCGCCCCTGCATTTCCAGCTGACCTCGGCGAGCGTGATGAACGTGTTCTTCATCCCGCAGCTCGGCAGCATGATCTACACCATGAACGGCATGGTGACGCGCTCGAGCTGCGCGCCGATCAGGTCGGCACCTTCCACGGCCTGTCGGCGCATTTCAGCGGCGACGGTTTTCCGGACATGATGTTCGACGTCCATGTCGTCTCGCAGACGGATTTTGCGAGCTTGGCGTCCGATACGGTCAAGAGCGACCGCGTGCTCAATGCCGACAGCTACAAGGCCGAGCTGCTCAAGCAATCGGTGCCCAAGGACAAGCCGGGCTACCGGCTGGACGATCCCGAACTGTTCGAGGCGATCGCGATGCAGAAGAATTCCGCCGGGGCCGGGCCCGGAGGAAGCTGCGAATATCGGGGCCGGCAATGTTCGGTAAGCTGACCTGGGCTGCCATTCCCTTCGATCAGCCGATCCCGCTGGCGGCGGGCGCCGTGGTGCTGGTCGTGATCCTCGCCGTGCTGGTCTGGGTCGTGGTGACGGGGCATCTGCCCTATCTCTGGCGCGAATGGATCACCAGCGTCGACCACAAGCGGATCGGCGTGATGTACACGCTGCTCGCCTGTGTGATGCTGCTGCGGGGTTTCTCCGACGCCATCATGATGCGCGCGCAGCAGGCGGTGGCCTTTCACTCCCCGGGCTTCCTGCCGCCGGAGCACTACAACCAGATCTTCTCCGCGCACGGCACCATCATGATCTTCTTTGTCGCGATGCCGTTCGTCATCGGGCTGATGAATCTGGTGGTGCCGCTGCAGCTCGGCGTGCGCGACGTGGCGTTTCCGACGCTCAATTCGGTCGGCTTCTGGCTGACCGCGACCGGCGCGCTGCTGGTCAACGTTTCGCTCGTGGTCGGCGAGTTCGCGCGCACCGGCTGGCTGCCTTATCCGCCGCTGTCGGAACTGACCTATTCGCCCGGCGTCGGCGTCGACTATTACCTGTGGTCGCTGCAGATATCCGGCGTCGGCACGCTGGTCGCCGGCATCAATCTCGTGACCACCGTGCTGAAGATCCGCACCAGGGGCATGACCTACATGCGCATGCCGATGTTCTGCTGGACCACGCTCGCCTCGAACCTGCTGATCGTCGCGGCGTTCCCGATCCTGACCGCGACGCTCGCGATGCTGATCCTCGACCGCTATCTCGGCTTCCATTTCTTCACCAACGACGGCGGCGGCAACGTCATGATGTTCATGAACCTGATCTGGGCCTGGGGCCATCCCGAGGTCTACATCCTGGTGCTGCCGGCGTTCGGCATCTTTTCCGAGGTGGTCTCGACTTTCTCGGGCAAGCCGCTGTTCGGCTATCGCTCGATGGTGCTCGCCACCATGGCGATCTGCGTCATCTCCTTCATGGTGTGGCTGCATCATTTCTTCACCATGGGCGCGGGTCCCGACGTCAACGCGATCTTCGGCATCGCCAGCATGATCATCGCGGTGCCGACCGGCGTGAAGATCTACAACTGGCTGTTCACGATGTTCGCCGGCCGCATCCGCTTCACCACGCCGATGCTGTGGTCGATCGGCTTCATGGTGACCTTCATCCTCGGCGGCCTCACTGGCGTGCTGGTCGCCGTGCCGCCGGCGGACTTCCTGCTGCACAACAGCCTGTTCCTGGTCGCGCACTTCCACAATGTCATCATCGGCGGCGTGCTTTTCGGCGCCTTCGCCGGCTATACCTACTGGTTCCCGAAGGCGTTCGGCTTCCGCCTGCATGAAGGCTGGGGCAAGGCCGCGTTCTGGTTCTGGCTGATCGGCTTCTATGTCGCTTTCATGCCGCTCTATGCCGTGGGCTTCCTCGGCATGACGCGCCGCATGCAGCATTACGATGTACCGGAGTGGCGGCCCTGGCTGGCGATCGCGAGCATCGGCGCTGGCTTGATCCTGGTCGGGATCATCTGCCAGATCGTGCAGCTCGTCGTCAGCATCCGCCATCGCGAGGAACTGCGCGATACGACCGGCGATCCCTGGGACGGCCGTTCGCTGGAATGGGCCACCGCCTCGCCGCCGCCGGTGTTCAATTTCGCCGTTATGCCCGACGTCACCGGCGAGGATGCCTATTGGGCGATGAAGCGGCACGCGCGGCTGGAAGGTGCGAAGGAGCCGGACTACAAGCCGATCGACATGCCGCGCAATTCGCCGACCGGATTCGTCTGCGCGTTCTTCGCTACTTTCGTGGGCTTTGCCCTGATCTGGCACATCTGGTGGATGGTGATCCTCGGCCTGATCGGCGCGTACGCCACCTTTGTGGTGTTCGCCTGGCGCGACCACGACGAATACGAGATACCGGCGGATGAGGTCGCGCGCCTCGACCGCGCCAATCTCGCCGCGCGCCGCAACCTCGTCACCGCCGCGGGGAGTGCGTGATGACGGACCTGGCGGTGGCCCCCGGGCATGATGCGGATGTGATCGGCCTCGATGCCGAGCATGACGGTCCGGCGCCGAAGCGGATCGTCACCGGCTACGGCTTCTGGATCTTCATCCTCAGCGACATGGTGATGTTCTCGTGCTTCTTCGCGGCCTTTGCGGTGCTGCTGGGGCAGACGGCGGGAGGCCCGACCGGCGCTCAGCTCTTCAACCTCAAAAACGTCGCCATCGAAACCGGCTGCCTGCTGCTGTCGAGCTTCGCCTGCGGCATGGCGAGCATCGCGGCCGAGGAGCGCAACCAGTTCTGGTTCCAGATCGCGATGGCGGTGACCTGTGTTCTCGGTCTCGCCTTCCTCTCGATCGGAAATTCCGAATTCGCCGATCTCGTCGCGCGCGGTGCCGGCCCGTCGCGCAGCGCCTTCCTGTCGGCGTTCTTCACCCTGGTCGGCTGCCACGGCCTGCACGTCTCCGGCGGCACGCTGTGGCTCTCACCATGATGGCGCAGGTCTTCGCACAAGGTTTCGCGCCGACATCCACCATCGCTTCCTGTGTTTTACGTTGTTCTGGCATGCGCTCGACATCATTTGGGTCGCGGTGTTTTCGGTGGTCTACCTGCTCGGGAGCGGCGCATGAGTGACGCACATATGAGTGACGCGCATCGGCACGATTTCAGCCCGAGAGCGATGTCGCCCCCGGCGATGAACATGAAGGCAGCATCCGGCTTCGGGTGATCGGCTATCTCGTCGGGCTTGGGCTGGCGATCCTGCTTACCGCCGTGTCATTTTTTGTCGCCGGCACCGACCTTCGTCTGGCAGCCCTCTATTCCCGTCGCCATCATCGTGCTGGCGATCGCGCAGATGGGCGTGCATCTGGTGTTCTTCCTGCACATCACCACCGGCGCCGACAACACCAACAACGTGCTGGCGCTGGCCTTCGGCCTGCTGATCGTGATCCTGGTGATCGGCGGCTCGCTGTGGATCATGGCGAACCTCAATCACAACATGATGCCGATGGACCAGATCATGCAGATGCAGCGCTGAGCGCATATATTTGCCGACGAAAAAAGGGCGGCCCATCGGCCGCCCTTGGTCCTTGAAGATCGTCGTACGTTACTGGCAGAGATGTCGGCGGCCGTCCTCGCCGCGGAACCAGGTGCCCGGCTGACAGACGAAGCCATTCGGATTGTGATCATAGGCATAGGAATTATAGTAGGGATCGCGGAACGGTGCGGTGGCGATTGTGCCTGCGGTTCCGATCGCAGCTCCCCCGCTATGCCCGCTGCGGTGCCCACGGCTGCGCCCGCGGTATCGGCGGCGGCGCCGACCGGTCCGCGATGATAGCAGCGATGGGTGTCGCAATAATTCCGCGCCATCGCGGGTGCTGCCATGGTGGTGGCGATCAGGGCGGTGGCGGCGAGCAATTTCAGGCTTTGCATGGGGGGCTCCGTGGTTGGTTGCAGCCGACCAACCTGCCGTGAAACGCCAAGGTTCCTGGCGCGAATGTCACAGCGGTGTGACCGCGCGCGGGTTCCAGATCGCTCAATTTATTCGTTCCTCTGTCTTGGGACAGCCGGTGCGCTGCAAGGTCACTTTGTCGTGCGCCCGCTGGCAAAGAGTGAAGCCGGTAACAGATGTGCAAGATCGATGCGTGCTAGCCCATGTCGTTTGGAACAAAAGCTTCCGCGCGCATTTGTCTCGTTGCCACATTGTCTCGAAGGGCTGGTAGACGCGGTGCCGTTAGGTCGATGTCCTCTGGGGCAGTTCGGAAGCGTGCTGCTCGCAATGTTCTTCATTGCGGACCGGGTCTGGCCGACTGCGGCGCCAGCGCCGGCCAACGAAGTGGTGGCGATGCAGGCACCGACCAACCCCGCCAACAGCATGATCCTTCGCATCCAGTCCGCGCGCAAATGGCCGGACAAGATCGTGTTCGACACCTCCATCCCGGCCATGGTCCCGCCACCGGTCGTGGCGGCAATCGCGGCCCCCGCGGAACCGGTGGTTGCGCCGAGCGCAGCCGCGGCATCGCCGCTTGAGGCACGTGCCGAAATGAAACAGGCTTCGCCGCCGCCGAAGCGGCTGGCCAAGGTCCATCGCAGGAACCCCAGGCCGGCCGTCTCAACCGTGGCGTCGGCCTATCCCAGAACTATCCCTCGAGCTGGGCGTCGGCATCTCCGACGGCGCCCGCCTGGTCGTTCCGCTGGTAGTTACTTGCCGGGCAGGCTGGCCCGGCAGTTGAAGGCGCGGCGGAAGCCTGCGGCCTGGGCGTCATCCTCCGAGCAGAACCAGCGATCCGGGTTGCCGAGCCCCGCATAGCTGCGGCAGCCCTGCAGATGATAGACGCCGACATTGCCGGTAAATCGCGCCCGCGCGGCAAGCTTGCCCTTGATCGGGCAGGAGGGCGGTTGCGCGAGATCTTGCGGGAACAGCGCGGCGCGGATTTCCTTGTCGCGGTCGGCGCGGCAGGAGCCGCCGATCAGCGTGCCGTCCTTCTTGCCGATCCGGAACTCCTGCGGCGCGACAAGGCAGCCTTTCCAGAGCCCGGCCTTGTCTGCCCTGGCGCTGGCGGCGTCGTTTTTCGTGTGCGCCTTCAGCGCCAGGGCTCGACGCTGATCGCCAGCCCCTGCTTGACCAGTTGCTGGTTCAGGCTCGTGGTTTCGCCTTCGACGGCGCAGACGCCGACGTGGCGCTTCTTCGACGTCTTGTCGACGCCGAGGTCGTCGCAATGGACACCAGCGGCCATTGATCAATTTTGTCAGCTGATCGCGCGCGTCGACGCCGCAGCTCCAGGGATCGGCATGGTCGTCGATGCAGATCTGGTCGAGCTCGGGCGCGTCGATGCCGTCAAGCCGGTAGGTGACGTCGCCAAGCTGGATGGTGTCGCCGTCGTGGATGATGGCGCTGGCGGCGAGCGCGGGGCTTGCCAGGAATGCAGTCAAGATCAGGAAGATCGGGAAAAGACGTTTCAGCATGTGCCTTCAGAACCAGCTTACAAATGAATGGCGTGTTCTCTAGCACATCCGGGCATCAAATCTATGCCAGTCGGAGTTCACTGTAGCCATTGGCCGCGACCTCGTCGCAGCGCGCGCGGTAGGCGGGGGCGCTGCCGCTGTAGCGCGCGACGATGGCGGTCTGCTTGCCCTCGACATTGCGGTTGATGCCGGTCATCCAGGAAATCGACCTCGTTGGACAACCAGGCCCTCGCCGAGCGCCTTGACGTGGATGGGTCCAGGCCTCGACGCTTGCTGCGGTGGCATCGACGCGCGCGAACACCGTTGTCGCGCACGTGGCGGATCAGGCGGGTGACCGAGTCGACATTGTATTCGATGCTGCGCGGAATGTTCCCGAGTGCGGTGCAATTGCATGAGCATCATCATGTTGGGAAAACCGTTCGACCATCAGAAAAGTCTGCGGCCCGCCTTCCACCGCTTCCTTCAATAGGACGCCGCCCAACGCCGCGCAGGTCGATCAGGTCGAAACTGCCGGTGATGGCGTCGAACCCGGTGGCGTAGTTAGTCGGTGTCGAATTCATAATCCGCCGCGCTCGTTGTATCCCCTTTGGCGTGACGCGCTGGACGCGGGGTTTCCGTGATGTCGACAAGCTCGACATTGTCACGGTTGTAGACCTCGTGATGGAAGATTATAGAGCGGCAGCCTGCGGGTGCCAAAGGGTAATTTTCGGAATCAGTTTTTCCGCGATCTTTCTGGTCCTTCGACTCCCCATCGCGGATTTTTCGCGCGACAAAGCGCTGATCGCGGCGTTGGCCTTGCGGATCGGTCAGGATGTGCGAAAATTGCCCTGCCAGATGCCGAAGCCGCGCTCGCCATAGAGCTTTTCATAGAACGCTTCGCGCACCTCATCCGACACCTCGAACGCGCCGCGCGGATCAGGGGTGTGGATGAAGCAGGCAAATGTCTCCTGGCAGCGCGCGAACATTTCGGGATAGCCCGCCTTGATCTTCGCCTGGGTCTCGGCGTCGATCTTGCCGTTGTGCAGCGGCGCACACCAGTTCGGCGTGCGCTGGAATACGGTGAGGTGCCCGACCTCGCCGGCAATGGTCTGGATGGTCTGCACGCCGGTGGCGCCGGTACCGATCACGGCGACGCGCTTGCCGGCGAAATCGACCTTCTCCTTCGGCCAGCGCGCGGTGTCGAGGCTGCTGCCCTTGAAATCGCCGATGCCTTCGATGCGGGGCAGGGTCGGGGTCGACAGCGGGCCGATCGCGGTGATGAGAAAGCGCGTCGTGAAACGGCTGTCGTCTTCCAGCGTGACCTCCCAGCTTCTTGTGTCCTCGCGATAGACCGCTGCGTTGACGCAACTCTGAAACCGGATGTCGCGGCGCAGGTCGAATTTGTCGGCGACATATTTGCAGTAGCGCAGCGTTTCCGGCTGGCCTGCGAAATGCTCGGACCATTCCCACTCCTCGAGCAATTCCTTGGAGAAGGAATAGCCGTAGGAATAGCTCTCGGAATCGAAGCGCGCGCCGGGATAGCGGTTCCAGTACCAGGTGCCGCCGAGCTCGCGCGCCGGCCTCGAACACGCGCACGCGCAGCCCCAATTCGCGCAGCCGGTGGAGCTGGTACATGCCCGATAGTCCGGCGCCGATGACGATGGCGTCGAAATCGAGGTTGGTGGCTGGCGGCGAGGCGGACACCTACGTTGCTCCCAAAGCTTTATGATTTGGTCCAAGGCTAGCCGGGATTGCGGGCGCAAACAAACCCCGCATCCATGCGTGCGGGGTGTGCAGGGTTGCCTTTGACGAGTGGCCCCGCCGACCTTATCGTCGCAGGCGCCGATTGCCCCGGAAGCGGCGACGGAGGGAAGCGAAACGATGGCCCAGGCGCTGCAAAGCAGGCTCGAATCGATCGATGTCAGCGATCCCCGGCTTTACCAGGACGACACCTCGGCGGCCGCTGTTCGCCCAATTGCGCCGCGACGATCCCGTGCATTATTGCGAGGCCTCACGCCACGGGCCCTATTGGTCGGTAACGCATGCTGACGATGTTTGCGGTCGAGCTCGACCACGAGACCTATTCGTCGGCTTCCGAGCTCGGTGGTATACAAGTCGCAGACCCGCCCAAGGGACAGGAGCGCCCGAACTTCATCCGCATGGACCCGCCGGGCCATACCGCGCAGCGGCGGACTGTCGCACCGATCGTGGCGCCGTCGAATCTCGCCAATTTCGATACGCTGATCCGCCGGCGCACGTCGGATGTGCTCGACGCATTGCCGCGCGGCGAAATATTCGACTGGGCCGATCGCGTCTCGGTCGACCTCACCAACATGATGCTGGCGACGCTGTTCGATTTTCCCTGGGAAGACCGCATGAAGCTGACCTGGTGGTCGGATGTCGCGATCGCTAATGTCAATTCGCCTGACGCCGTCGTGCATTCGGAG
>CAWDJS010000008.1:0-73790 GCA_963802585.1 uncultured Alphaproteobacteria bacterium
CATGTGAGCAGGACATGTCGGTTAAGAAAAAGCCTCTGGTCGTCGTCACCCGCAAGTTGCCGGATTCGATCGAGACCCGCATGCGCGAGCTGTTCGACGCGAAGCTCAATCTCGACGATACGCCGATGAGCGAGGAGCAGATCGCCGAAGCGGTCCGCACCGCCGACGTGCTGGTGCCGACCGTCACCGACGAGATCACCGAAGAGCTCTTGAAGCAGCCCGACAGCAAGCTGAAGATGATCGCCCAGTTCGGCAACGGCGTCGACAACATCGACATCGTCGCGGCGTATGCGCGCGGCTTGACGGTCACCAACACGCCGACGGTTCTGACCGAAGACACCGCCGACATGGCCATGGTGCTGATGCTTGCGGTGCCGCGCCGGCTGGTCGAGGGCGCCGAGGTGCTGCCGCGCGAGGGCACGTGGCCGGGCTGGTCGCCGACCTGGATGCTCGGGCGGCGGCTGCGCGGCAAGGCGCTCGGCATCGTCGGCATGGGCCGGATCGGCAGGGCGGTGGCGCGCCGCGCGCGCGCTTTCGGCCTGCAGATCCGCTGTCGTAACCGCCGCCCCGTCGCGCCCGTGATCGCCGAAGAGCTGGGCGCGACCTATTGGGAAAGCCTCGACCAGATGCTGGCGCGGATGGACATCATCTCGGTGAATTGTCCGCACACGCCGGCGACGTTCCATCTGCTTTCCGCGCGCGGCGGCTGAAGCTGATCCGCAAGGACGCCTATATCGTCAACACCGCGCGCGGTGAGGTGATCGACGAGGACACCCTGACCAAGCTGATCGAGAGCGGCGAGATCGGCGGCGCCGGCCTCGACGTCTATGAGAACGAGCCCGCGGTCAATCCAAAACTGGTGCGGCTGGCCAAGCTGGGCAAGGTGGCGCTGTTGCCGCATATGGGCTCGGCCACGATCGAAGGCCGCGTCGAGATGGGCGAGAAGGTGATCATCAACATCCGCACCTTCCTCGACAACCACAAGCCGCCGGATCGCGTGCTGCCAAGCATGCTGTGACGTGTCGAGCCCGCATGAGCCAACGGGTCCGTGCGAAGCGCGGCCCGATGATAAACTCCGCGACATGCGGGAGCTAACCCTCGGTGTCGCTTCGCTCACCCGGGCTAACGCCAATCGCGTTCGTGGCCCTCAGGCGGCCCGCAACGCGCGTGTCGCCTGCGGCGCGATCGGCAATTCCGCCCCGTCCAGCGATCGCCGCACGCTGATGCTGTCCAGCGGGATATTTTCCGGCGGGGCAAATACGAAGCTGTGGGATCCACTGCCGATTCCGGCACGCTCGAGATCGCGACGATAACGATTGGCGAGAACCTGCCCGATCGGCTTGCCGCCGGCACAGATGTCGAGACAGACCGCCGCCTCGGGGTAATCGACAGCCTGCGCCCAGCCTTCGATGCATTCCGCACCGACGTGGTCGACAAAGCCGCGCAGTTCACCGGCGCGGGGCGCATCAGCCGCGCCTGGAAGTCCCGCGCGCGAGGCAATCCGCCGGCGGATGACCTCGACTTCATAACCGTGTTGCAGCCGCGGCGCGCAATAAGTGGCGTATGCGGGAGCCGCCTGTTCCGGATACAGCGCATGGTATTCATGCCCGTTGTGGAACATGCCGCGGCTATCGTCGTCGACGAAGGTTTCCGAGAGAGCGCGCCCTCGGCGAAGATGATGTCGTGGGTATCGAGCTCGATGCGGAAATATTCGACTTCATCGATGCGCGCGGCCTGCACGATCGAAACGCCGTTCAGGCGCTCACGCTCAGACGCATCTTTGTTTTTCAAGAGCGCAGCCATAGGCGGCGGCGTAGCGAGTGATGATGATCGCGCCCGTTAACCAAGAAACAGGTCTGCGGATGCAAAATGGTAAAATTTAAGATAAATTAAAATCAATTAGAGAGCTCACCGACGCACGGCGACTTGGTGGCGAGCGGAGAATAGCTTTTTCTCTTCGTGTTGCCGTCGGCGGGCGGCTGTGAATTTTTATTTCACCGGCGCACGGAGGCAACTAACACATGAAGCGGCCTTGGTTGGCTGCCATCGTTGCGATGGCGGCGAGCTGACCCGCATGGGCTCATCATCGACGGCGTCGGGGACGGGCGTCGGCACTGCCAGATCGACATCGAGTTCGCAAGCCATCTCGGGGCAAGGCGGCACGGGGGTCGGCGTCGCGGCAATCACCACCAACAGCACCGTGCCGGCCGATCAGACAGTCAGGAACGTGCCGGGCGTTGTCGCACCGGGCTTGGCCGCGGCCGGGCTCGAAACGTGCCTCGGGTCGGTTTCCGGCGGCGGCGCGTTTGTCGGGACCGGATTTAGCTTCGGCACCACGGTCCCTGATCCCGGCTGCGCGGCGCGGCTCGATGCGCGGACACTGTGGAGCATGGGGCTGAAGAAGGCCGCGGTGGCGCGGCTTTGCCTCAACGGCGACATCTACCGCGCGATGCCGGAGGTCTGCGACCAGTACCTGCCGTCGCCAGCGCCAAGCTATTCCGCCCTGCCGCTGGTCCCCACCCACTTCGCGCAGGCGCAAGCCTCCGAGGAGCAGCCCCACACTATCCGTGACATTTGGCTGGTCGAAGGGGCGATCGGCCGACCGTCTTTGCAACGAATACGATGTGACCCGGCAGCGCTGCCGTGTCTGGGCTCACACCGTGCACCGGTCGGCACCGAAGAAGAAGTCGATGCCGAGTGGTGAAACCCCTCACACGGCAGCATCGCCCGCCCCGGCAACCGTCGTGGCGGCAACCGAAGAGAAGGAGAAGTCACAATGAAAAAGCTGTTGATGACTGTTTCGTTCATCGCTCTGGTGGGAAGCATTTTACCGGCTGATGCCGCCTCCACGCTCGCCATCGGCGGCGGTGCCAATCTCGGTAATGTGACCACGCTCACCGGCGCTGGAGCGTTGGGCAACGCCGCGGCTGCTTCGGCGGCCGATGGTCTCAATACGTCGGTAGGTAGCGGCGTTGCGGTCGCTACGCCTGCGGGGAGCCTCAGTGCTGGCATCGGCACGTCCATCGGTCAGTCTACCGGGCAATCCGGTGCAGTGGCCGGTCCGGGTGGCGCGGCCCTGAGCGGCGCCTTCTCCAACAATGGCGGTATCGGTGTCGGCGGCGGCTTCACCAACGTGCTGCCCTAACGTAGACGACAGCAGCATGGTGGCGACCTTCGCCACCATGCTCTGTTGATGGGCAAGACATTGGCAGCTTGGAGGAAGCGAGCAATCATCCAAGGGAGACCTCCAGCTCACCTCGCACTTCCGCTTTTTAGCACTTTTCGGACCTCACCCGACGTCCGACTTAGAGTCCGGAACGCGCGCCAAAGCGGAGGTCCTTCGACCCATCTGAATGATGATGCTTCGGGGATCACCGGTGCCCGCTCAGATCCGTGATCGTCAGCGCATCGCCGTTGAGCGGATTCAGCGGATCGCGCGAATAGCGCAGCGTCTCGAAGCGCATGTTGCGCGCGTCGATCATCAGCAGCTTGCCGACCAGGCCCTCGCCGAAGCCTGTGATCTCGCGGATCGCTTCGAGCGCCATCATCGAGCCGAGCACGCCGGCGAGCGCGCCGAGCACGCCGGCTTCCGCGCAGGTCGGCACCGTGCCGGGCGGCGGCGGTTCCGGAAATAGACACCGATAGGTCGGGTTGAACTCGCCCTTGTCGTTCCTCTCATGCGCGCGGATCGTGGTCAGCGAGCCGTCGAAGGTGCCGAGCGAGGCCGTGATCAGCGGACGGGCGGCGAGGAAGCAGGCGTCCGAGACGAGATAGCGCGTCTCGAAATTGTCGGAGCCGTCGAGCACGAGGTCGTAGCCGCCGATCAGCTCCATGGCGTTGCCGGCAGTGAGCCGCGTCGCATGCGCGGCGAAGCGGACATGCGGATTGAGCGCATGCACGCGCTCGGCGGCGGTGTCGGCCTTGCAGCCTGCCGATATCGGGCGTGGTGTGGATGATCTGGCGCTGCAGATTGGAGAGCGACACATTATCGTCATCGACCACGCCGAGCTTGCCGACACCGGCCGCAGCGAGATACATCAGCGCGGGCGCGCCGAGCCCGCCGGCGCCGATCACGAGCACCGAGGCCTCCTTCAGCGCCTGCTGGCCGGGTCCGCCGACCTCGTGCAGCACGATGTGGCGGGCATAGCGTTCGAGTTCGTCGGCGCTGAGCATCCTTCTTCGTTCTCCAGTCCGTTTCCTCATCCTGCGAGGAGCGGCGCAGCCGCGTCTCGAAGGACTGAAGCCACCGCCGGGCCTCATGGTTCGCGACGCCGCTTCGCGGCTCCTCACCATGAGGATCATGAACCACCGGCCGGCTGTTACCGACCAAGCAGATGTGCTTTAATTGGCTTCATTCAATCACCTGCGGGATTTGTCATGAGATCGTGGCTGGCAGCAACCTTGATGTTCATGACCACATCCTTGGCTGCCGCCTCATCGGCAGAGGCGCAGATGGTAGCGCCGTCGACCGCCGGCACCAAGCCGAAGGCGGTCGCGACCGTCCCGATCCGTCCCCCGGGACTGCAGACGCCGGCCGATACCGCCAATGCCATGGCGCAGGGCGAGCGGATGGCGCTGCAATCGGACCTGGCCTGGGTCGGCGAATATAACGGCGCCATCACCGGCGACGTCAGCGAGCGCATGGTCGCCGCTATCAAGGAATACCAGAAGAACAAGGGCGGCAAACAGACCGGCGTGCTCAACCCGCAGGAGCGCGCGGTGCTCGCCGAGACCGCGCGGCGGCGGCAGGACAATGTCGGCTGGAAGATCGTCGCCGACCCCGGCACCGGCGTGCGGCTCGGCATCCCCACCAAGCTGGTGCCGCAGCAGACCGTTGACGCCAACGGCACCAAATGGAGTTCGCCGACCGGCACCACCCAGGTGCTGCTGACGCGGCGCAAGGAAGCGGGTCCGACCACCGCCAAACTCGCCGATCGGGAAAAGAAGGAGCCGGGACGCACGGTCGACTACACTGTGGTCAAGCCGGACTTCTTCGTGCTGTCCGGCCTGCAGAATTTGAAGAAATTTTATCTGCGCGGCACCTTCAAGGGCGACGAGGTCCGCATCATGACCATCCTGTACGACCAGGCGGTGGAAAACACCGTCGAGCCGGTCGTGATCGCGATGTCGAGCGCCTTCAATCCGTTCCCGACGGGAGCGGCGGGGCCGGCGCCGCGCAAGACCGTCGAATACTCCACCGGCCTGGTCGTGACCGAGGACGGCGCGATCCTCGCCGATCGGGAAGCGAACGACGGCTGCCAGGCGATCTCGATTCAGGGCTTTGGCCGCGCCGACCTCGCCAGCGACGACAAGGACCGCGGCCTGGCGCTGCTCCATATCTACGGCGTGCGCGGCCTGAAGCCGCTCAGTCTCGCCGACGGCGCAGCCAAGACCAGCGTCGACATTGTCGGCATCGCCGATCCGCAGAACCAGGGCGGCGGCGCCGCGGTCAGCAGTGTGAAGGCGCAGGTGACGCAGGTCGGCACCGGCGGCGATCTCGCACTGTCGCCCTCCCCCGCCATCGGTTTCTCCGGCGCGCCCGCGCTCGATGATGGCGGCAAATTCGCAGGGCTCGCGCTGTTGAAGCCCGTGGTGGTGGCGACAGCGGCTGCGGCCGGCGCCGCGCCGGCAAGTCAGGCAGTGCTGGTGACGCCCGACAGCGTGCGCGAATTCCTGAAAAGCAATGAGATCACCGCGGACGGCAAATCGACCGACGCGAAAGCCGCCGTGGTGCGCGTGATCTGCGTGCGGAAATGACGCTCGAAATCCTTCTCCCCTTGCGGGAGAAGGTGGCGCAAAGCGCCGGATGAGGGGTTCTCTCCACGAGTGAGCCTGTGGAGAGAAACCCCTCACCCGGATCGCATCTTTCGATGCGATCCGACCTCTCCCACAAGGGGAGAGGTGCACCACCGCTTCAGCACGAGAGCTATCCAGGAAACTTTGGCTCGCCGTACGGATAATATTGCTTCAGATCGACGTTCTCATATGGCAACGCGTCGAGATGGATGGTGCCGAGGAACGGCTGATCCGGTTCGACCAGCAGGATGGTTTTCGCAAAGCCGTTGTCGTCAAAACCCCTTCGGAAATGCACGCGCGACTTGATCGCGAAAACCTTGAAGGCGTGGATGTCGAGCCGCGGTGAGGCGAGCGAGAGCGGGTCCATGATCTGCACCAGATAGGTCGAGAGCATCAGAACATTGTCGCGACCGAATTTTATGGCGACCCAGAACTGGCCGTGGCTTTCAACAGCGCCCAGGATCGTGCCCTGGATGCGCACAGGCGAACCCGCGGATTCATCGACGAGGCCGCCGACTTCCATGTCGAAGGGATCGCACGCCTTGGCGCCATCGGCCTTCAGCTTCGCCGTGGCCTTCGCGTCGGCAATCGTCGCGATGATCGTGTGCGAGAGATCCTCCGCGATGATTTCCCTGAGCAGGAACGTCGCCGAGCCCGAGCGGTCGCTGTGATCGGCGAGCACGACCGGCGTCTCGCCGTTGGCAATCGCCTGCTTCGCCGCCGCGACGCCATCGGCGATCGAATAGATTTTCGTCGAACTCAGCAGCGCCTCGCGCTTGCGCCAGGCGAGATCGGCGATGTCGCTCGCGATCTCCTCGGCGCGTTTGGCATTGCCGTTGGTCATGACCTGGATGGTGATGCCGACATCGGGCACGTCGGCGAAGGGAAAGCCGAAGAACACGTTGACATAGACGTCGGCCTCGCGCGCTTCCCAGGTGAGCGCTCGCTGGCTCAGATCCATCCAGGGCGAGGCGCCGGTCCACATCCGCACCGTCGCGGTGAGGATCGGCACCTTCCTGACCGCATGGACCGGCTTGTAGGCGCCGCGGATCATGCGCACCAGCATCCGCGCCGCGCGCTCGCCCTGCAGGTACTCGTCATAATGCGGGAAATATTTCACCGCAAAGCCCATGTCGGCGTGTTTGAGGAACTCGTCGTCCTCGTTGCCATGGAGATCGAAGGTTGCGGCGATGAAGGCTTTCGGCCCGACCACCTCACGCACCCGCCGCGCCAGCTCGGCTTCGGGCCGAAACACGCCGCGCACCGCCATCGCGCCATGGAGGCAGAGATAGACGCCGTCGAACGGGCCTTCGGCTTTCAGGCCGGCGATCATCCCGCCGGCAAAGGTCTCGAACGCCTCTTCGGTGATCCAGCCCGAGCCCGTACCGGTCTTCGGCCACAGCGGCAACTCGATGCCGGTGAGCTCGACGCCCTCGAACTCGCGCGCCATCTTCACAAAGCCGCCCATGTAGGATTTCGGATAGGCCTTCAGCAGCGCCTCGCCTTTTGCCGGCGAGCCCGGATAGATGAAATCGGCAAGCGTGGTGTCGTTCTTGAGGAACGTCACCGTCTCGTGCGCGAAATGCAGCACGGCGATCCGGATTTTCTCAGGCATGGCTGCCTCACCGCAGTCCGAACCGCACGCCGGCACGCGCGAGCCCGCCAGCGATGGCGACCGGCGTGCCGTCGGCGCGCCAGCAGGCCGCGCCCGAGAGCGTGCCGTCGTCGTGGAAGTGGATCGCATTCATGCCGCCGGCGACGGTGGCCATCTCCACGACCTGATGTCCCATCGCGCGCAATTTTGCGCGAACGCTTTCCGGGATCGCCTGCTCGACCTCGAGCGCATTGCCCTCGGTCCAGACCCGCGGCGCCTCGACCGCCTCCTGCAGGCTCATGCCGTGGTCGATCAGGTTGATCAGCGCCTGCATCGCGCTCGGGAAGATGCGTTTTCCCCCGGGCAGGCCGAGCGCGTACACCAGCTTGCCGTCGCGCAGCGCCATCATGGGCGACATAGAGGTAGTGACGCGCTTTCCCGACGCGAGCGACAAAGCATGACCGGGTCGGGGATCAAACAAATTCATGTAATTGTTCGGCACGGTGCCGAGGCCGGGGATCAAAAATTTCGCGCCAAAGAGATTGTTGATGGTCTGCGTGGTCGCCACCACATTGCCGAAGGAATCCGCTGCCGTCATATGCGTGGTGGTGGCGCTCTCGAGCTGCTTTATGCCCGCGCCCCAGTTTTGCGCGCGGGCCGGATCGAGGGCACGACGGCGCTCGCGTGCATAATCCTTCGAGGTCAGCCGCTCCACCGGCACATTGATGTAATCGGGATCGCCGCTTGCGGCGGCGCGGTCGGCAAAGGCGATCTTCAGGACTTCGGCGATGAGATGCACGGTTTCGGCCGTGCCGAAGCCGAGGGCGCGGAGGTCGAAATCCTCCAGGATGTTCAGCATCTGCGTGATGTGCACGCCGGAGGCCGCAGGCGGCGGCGGGCCCAGGATTTCCCAGCCGCGATAATCGCAGCGGACCGGCAGACGCTCGACGGTCTTGTAGTTTGTCAGGTCCTCTTTGCGGATGAAGCCGCCATGCGCCTTCATGTAGTCGACCAGAATGTCGCCGAGCGGGCCGTGATACAGCGCGTTCTCGCCGTGTTTGGAAATATGCGTCAGCGTCTCCGCATATTCCGCCTGCACCACGCGCTCGCCGGCTTGCAGCGGCTCGCCCTTGGGCAGGTAGATCGCCGAGATCGCCTTGTCCCGAAGCATCTCCTTCGCACCGTCGCAGATGCATTCATGCAAGTAAGGCGTGACGAGATAGCCGCGCGAGGCATGCTTGATCGCGGGCTGCATCACGTCGGCGAGGGACACGGTGCCGAACCGGCGCAGCGTCTCGCACCAGGCTTTCAGCGAGCCCGGGACCGCAACCGCTTTCGCCCCGGTAAGGTTTTCGTCGTCGACGGTGTCGAACACGTCATGCGCCGAGCCGGGTTTTGAGCGATAGGTATCCGACTTGACCATCGCCGGCACCGTGCTCTGGCCGTCGATGAAGCGATGGCTGCCGTCGGCGAGGCGGATATGCGCCATGCCGCCGCCGATGATGCCGATCATCATCGGCTCGACCACGGTCAGCGTGAACAGCGTCGCGATCGCGGCGTCGACGGCGTTGCCGCCGGCCGCCAGCATCTCCGCGCCGGCGGCGGAGGCGAGCGGATGATTGCTCACCACCATGCCGCGGCTGCCGGTGGCGGGCTGCTTTTGACATTCGAAGGTCGTTGCCGTCCGGTCGCGCCAGTTGCCGCTCATCAGCCGTTCCTGCGTTCTTGTTGGCAGGATGTGAGCGGCAATTCACCGCGCGGTCAAGCGAACAAAACCCCGATGCCGTCATGCGCCAGCGCCGGGTTTTTCGTCGCGCGGATTATTCCGGCAGCGTCTCACCGGAGCCGCCGAGCTCGGCTGGAAAATCCTTCATCTTCGGCAACCCATCTTTCATGCGCAAAACCGTCTCGCCATAATTGACGTGGACGGCGGCGGCGAATTTCAGGTCGGGGATGGTCGCGGCATAGACGTCGATCAGCCCGACCGGCTTGTGGCCCGTCATCAGATGACCACCGCACTTCCTGCAGTACATGCGCTGGCTGAACGCCGTCTTCTCGAAGGTGCCGACATGCTCGGCGCCGGCCTTGACCTTCACATAATCCGATTTCCAGAGCGTGAAGGCGTTGACCGGAGCGGCCGACCAGGAGCGGCAGGAACTGCAGTGGCAATAACCCATCGCTTCCGGCGCGCCGTCAGCCTCGATTTCAACTGCGCCGCAAAAGCAGCGTCCGACATAACCCATTGATGTTCTCCTTGAGTGGACAAGCAATGCTGCAGTTATCGGCCTCCCGCTAAATCGGTCCAGTTCAGGAACTGTACCAGCGCGTGAATCCATAAATCTGAGAGCGGTCGGCAGAGGTCCGCTTTGGTGTGAATTGCGGGCGCGCGGGTGGAGATGCCAATCCGAGTGCAAGCTCGTCCAGCCGCTGGCTTTTCGAGCCGCATGCCCTGGCTCACGCGTGTCAGCTCGCGAGCTTGCGCTCCTTCGCGAACGGGCTGAGGCCGAGCCAGGTCTGCATCGAGGCGGCGAGTGACCTGCTTCCGGTCAGGACCATGCGCTGGCTCGCCACCGCGGCGCGCACGGTGTCGAGCCCCATCCAGATCGCGGTCATCGTCCGCAGGTCGACGGAAGCATAGAGATCGACATCGAAACCGGGATCGATCTTGCAGAGATCGGCGCCGGTGTCCGGATCGACCACCAGCCAGTAGCGGCGCTGCGCCGGCGGCTGGCCGGGAAACACGAACTCGATCACGCTGCGGCTTGGCGGCAGCGGCGTGGGGTTGAGGCTGCGCCGCATGTCCCACATCAGAAGATCGGCATCGAGATGCTGCAGCGAGACATCGGCCTCGATCCGGCGCTGGCCCCAGATGCCGAAGGCTTCCACCAGCGGACCGAGCTCGCGGCCGGATTCGGTCAGATGATATTCGAACAATCTGGCATCGCCCCCTGAGGCGGCGCGCACGACGATGCCGGCCTCCTCCAATTCCTTCAGGCGGCGCGAGAGCAGCGCGGGCGACATCCGCGGTACGCCGCGGCGCAATTCATTGAAGCGCGTCGAGCCCGCGAACATTTCGCGCAACAACACGACGGTCCAGCGCGTGCACAGGATCTCCGCCGCCATCGCGACCGGACAGAACTGCTGATAGCTGGTGACACTCATGTTGCTCTCCTGATCGGCAAATCGGCTAGGCCCCGGCCGGCTTCTTTTCCAGTTCAGATTCTGTACCGGGCGGAGTTCACTTCCTGAACTGGAGGCGAGCCGCCCCCTGCCCTATTTCACGGACAACGAATGCAGGGGCCTTTAAGCCCGGCCTGCGGCGAGATCGCCGCCACGTAAGGCCGCGGCCCGCGCTTTTTTCGACAAGGATCATTTCGATGAATTTGGACGCACGGCATTTGGCATGGTTGATTCTGATCGCGACGCTTGGCGCCGTCATCCTCATTGGTCTTTCGCTGTCGCCGGCGGTCGCGGCGGCACTGTCGCCGGGCTATCCAGTTGACGCCATTTTGTTGGCGATGCGTGCGGTGCTCAAACGGACACGCCAGACGCTCGCCGCCTGCCACAGAGGTTAACGCTTGATAACACTTCGGTACTTGCACGGACTTTGAAATTATGGCGATCGTGTCATGGTCGATGATCGTTGCCGGCATCTGATTCGACTTCGGAATGGGCCCGGAACGTCCTGAGCAAGAATGCTCCGCACCGCGCATGCGATGCACTCAGTTCGGCGTATCCGAGACAGCTCCATCAATCATCCGAAGGATGCTTGCAAATGCAGACCATCGTGTTGGCCACCCAAAAAGGCGGCAGCGGCAAGAGCACGCTTGCCATCGGGCTGGCGATGGCCGCCAGAGAGGCCGGGCACACCGTCCGCCTGATCGAGACCGACCAGCAGGGCACCCTGTCGAACTGGCAGCGCCGCCGCGGCCCCGCCAAACCGCTGGTCGAGGCCGTCCACAACGCGCGTGAGATCGAATCCCGGCTGCAGTCCCTCGCGTTCGCCGGCGTGACGCTCACGATCATCGACACCGCCGGCGGCATCACGGCCGCGACCACGGAGGCCGTCCGTTATTGCGATCTCTGCATGATCCCGGCACGTCCCTCGATCGTCGACATCGAAGCCAGCGCCGCGACGCTCGAGCTCGTGCGCGCCTGGCGAAAGCCGTTCGCCTTCATCCTCAACCAGACGCCGATCCGCAGCCAGCGCCTCAACGGCGCCGCCGAGTCGATCGGCGAGGCCGCCGCGCGTGACCTGAACGATGTCCTCGCCCGTCCCTATATCGTCATGCGCAACGACCACCAGGACGCGCTCGCCGCCGGCCTTGCGGTCAGCGAGCTCTCGCCGTTCGGCAAGTCGGCCGACGAGATCCGCGACCTGTGGCGGTGGATCGACACGCGTATGAATGGCCACGTCGCGGTCAACGAGGAAATCAGCGACGACGTCTCGGACGTCGAGTTTCCCATCATCCTCTCGCCCGAACACACCAAGGCCCCCGCCGTGGCTGGGATGGCGCTGCAGGCTCAGCGGGACCCCCGCGACGACATCACCTGGGACGCGGGCCTGTAACGGCGCGCATCACTTCTGACACTGCGGACACCAGAAGGTCGAACGTCCGTTCTGGGTGAAGCGGCGGATCACGCCGCCGCTTCCGTTTCCGCACTTCTCGCCTTCGCGGTCATAGACCTGGAAGGAATGCTGGAAATAGCCGAGCTCACCCGAGGTCTGGCGGTGGTCGCGCAGCGACGAGCCGCCGGCCTTGATCGCCTGGTTCAACACCTCGTGAATCGCGTCGACCAAACGCTTGGCGCGGTCGTTCGGCTCGCCCTTCCTGTCGGCAAGCGTCGAGGCTTGCCGCTTCGGCGACAAATGCGCGCGATAGAGCGCCTCGCAGACATAGATATTGCCGAGCCCCGCCACCACGCGCTGGTCGAGCAAGGCCGCCTTCAGCGTGGTCGACTTGCCGGCACAGGCGCGCGCCAGCATGGCGGCATCGAATTCATTGCCGAGCGGCTCAGGGCCGAGCCCCTTGAGCAGCGGCTCATCATCGAGCGCATTCCGCGCGATGATCTTCATGTAGCCGAAACGGCGCGGATCGTTGAACACGATGTCGGCGCCGGAGGACATCCGAAACAACACGTGGTCGTGGGCGGCATCCTTGCCGCGCGGATGGTGGAACTCGCCCAGTGTGCTGCCATCGTCCTTCATCTCGACGCGAAATGAGCCCGACATGCCCAGATGCATGAGCAGGACGTCGCCGGAGCCGAGGTCGGCCATCAGATATTTGGCGCGGCGCCCAAGCCCGGTGACGGTCTGGCCGGTCAGCCGCGCGACAAAATCCTTCTGGAAGGGAAAACGCAGGTCCTTGCGGCGGGCCTCGGCGTGCAGAATTTTTGCACCTTCCATGACCGGCTGCAGGCCGCGGCGGACGGTCTCGACCTCGGGCAGTTCAGGCATGGAAAACCATCACCTTCAAGTCATTCACCTTATGAAGGTGACGTGATAGCCCCATTGCGCCGGGCGCGCTATGGTCCGGGTGTGGAGTAGTGTTGATGGATCGGCCGGACCAGACCACCCATTTTGGCTTCCGCGACGTGCCGCTGGAAGAAAAGCAGACGCTGGTGAACGACGTGTTTCACAGCGTGGCACGGCGTTACGACCTGATGAACGATTTGATGTCGGCGGGCCTGCACCGGGCCTGGAAGGACATCATGGTCACCACGCTCAACCCGCCCAAGAACGACAGGCCTTACGCGCTGCTTGATGTCGCCGGCGGCACCGGCGACATCGCCTTCCGCGCCGCGCAGGCCTCTGGCGCGGGATTCCGCGCGACCGTCTGCGACATCAATGCCGACATGCTTGCCGTCGGCCGCGACCGCGCCGCCAAGCGCCATCTCGACGACCGTGTGGCATTTGTCGAGGGCAATGCCGAGGCGCTCGCCTTTCCCGACCACAGTTTTGACGGCTACACCATCGCCTTCGGCATCCGCAACGTGCCGCGGATCGATCTGGCGCTCACTGAGGCCTTCCGCGTGCTCAGGCCGGGCGGGCGATTGCTGTGCCTGGAATTTTCCTCTGTCGATGTGCCGGGGCTCGACCGGCTCTATGATCTCTTCTCCTTCAGGGTGATCCCCGAGCTCGGCCGCGCGGTGACCGGCGACGCCGAGTCCTATCGCTATCTCGTGGAGTCCATCCGCCAATTTCCGAAACCGGCGGCATTTGCCGACATGATCCGCACCGCCGGCTTCTCCCGCGTCAACTGGCAGACGCTTTCCGGCGGTATCGTGGCCTTGCATTCGGGCTGGCGTTTGTGATCTCGGCTCTCACCCACATCTCGCGGCTCGCGCGCGCCGGCTTCGTGTTCGCACACGAAGGCGTCTTTGGCGCCGTCGATCCCTCGCTGGTGCCGCCGCCCGGTCAACTCGCGCTGAAGCTCGCGCGGCTGGTCGAGCGCCGTGGCGCCAAGTCCGGGCCGAGATTGTCGCGCGCGCTGGAACGGATGGGCCCGGCCTATCTGAAGCTCGGCCAGTTCCTTGCGACCCGGCCTGACGTGGTCGGTGTCACCATGGCGCGGGACCTCGAAGCGCTGCAGGACCGCTTGCCGCCGTTTTCGCAAAGCGAGGCGGAAGCGGCGATATCGACCTCGCTGGAACGCCCGGTATCGCAGGCCTTTGCTGCTCTCGGGCCGCCGGTCGCCGCCGCCTCGATCGCGCAGGTGCATCGCGGCGAGGTACTGCGTGACGGCGTGCGCCATCCGGTCGCGGTGAAAGTATTGCGGCCCAACGTGGCCTCGCGTTTCCGCCGCGACCTCTCCGACTTCTTCTTCGTTGCGCACAAGGCCGAAGCCTATTCCGCGGAAGCGCGGCGACTGCGGCTGGTCGAAGTCATCAACACCATGCAGCGTTCGGTCGCGATGGAGATGGATTTGCGGCTGGAGGCCGCCGCGCTCTCCGAGATGGCCGAGAACACCCGCGACGATCCGGATTTCCGCGTGCCCGTGGTCGACTGGGACCGCACCACGCATAATGTGCTGACGATGGAGTGGATCGACGGCATTGCGCTCAGCGATCACGCCCGGCTCGAGCAGGCGCAGGTCGATTTGGCCGATCTCGGCCGCAAGGTGATCCAGAGTTTCCTGCGCCACGCACTGCGCGACGGTTTCTTCCACGCCGACATGCATCCGGGAAATCTCTTCCTCGACAAGGAAGGCCGCCTGGTCGCGGTCGATTTCGGCATCATGGGAAGGCTGGGCCTGAAGGAGCGGCGCTTCCTCGCCGAAATCCTGCTCGGCTTCATCACCCGCAACTATCGCCGCGTCGCCGAGGTGCATTTCGAAGCGGGCTATGTGCCCTCGCATCACTCGGTGGAGAATTTCGCGCAGGCGATTCGCGCCATCGGCGAGCCGATCCACAACCGCACCGCCGAAGAAATTTCCATGGCGCGGCTGCTGACCCTGCTGCTCGAAGTCACCGGCCTGTTCGACATGCGCACGCGGCCCGAGCTGATCCTGCTGCAGAAGACCATGGTGGTGGTCGAGGGCGTGGCGCGCGGCTTCGATCCAAAACTCGACATCTGGAAGACCGCCGATCCCGTGGTGCGCGAATGGATCGAGCGCAATCTCGGGCCGCTCGGGCGGATCCAGGGCGCGGTGTCCGGCGCCGGCGAGCTGGGTCATTTGCTTTCCAAGCTGCCGGAGATCGCCAGCCGGGCGGTGACCGTGCTGCAGCAGTTGGAAGACATGACCCGGGAGGGTCACATGCTGTCGTCGGACACGATCGAGGAATTGGGGCGCAAAGAGGCGAAGAAAGCCCGTTTGAGCACGATTGCGCTCTGGGTCATCGCTGTCGCCTCCGTTGGAATTTTGATTGCCATGACCCGCCTTTGATTGCGATGCAATCACTATAATGATAGCATTGCTGTCATTGCCGGGAGGAAGCCGTCATGGCCAGCCTGACCATCCGAAAGCTCGACGACGCCGTCAAAACCTATCTCCGCCTGCGCTCGGCCGGCAATGGCCGGTCGGTCGAGGAGGAGGTCCGGGTGATCTTGGGCGAGCTGATTCAGGGCCAGCCCGAGGGGGCTGCGCTGGCGGCACCAGCTCCCGCCCGATCGCTGCAGCCCCGCAGCGGGTCCGGTGAGGCGCGCGTCACCCTGATCATCGGCGGCGGTATTGCCGCCTACAAGGCGCTGGACCTGATCCGGCGGCTGAAGGAGCGCCACATCCGTGTCCGCTGCGTGCTGACCAGGGCCGCGACGCAATTCGTCACGCCGCTGGCGGCGAGCGCGCTGTCGGGGGAGCGGGCCTACACCGACCTGTTCGATCCCGAGAGCGAATTCGACGCTGGCCACATCAGGCTGGCGCGTGACTGCGATTTGATCGTGGTGGCGCCCGCGACCGCAGACCTGATGTCGAAGATGGCGCATGGCGCCGCCGATGATCTCGCCAGCGCCATCCTACTCGCGGCAAGCCGGCCGATCCTGCTCGCCCCCGCCATGAACCCGGTGATGTGGAGCAATGCCGCAACCCGCCGCAACGCCGCGCAGCTCGCGCGCGACGGCGTCGCCATGGTCGGCCCGAATGCGGGCGAGATGGCGGAGCGAGGCGAAGCCGGAATCGGCCGCATGGCGGAGCCGATCGAAATTGCCGATGCCGCCGAGCGCTTCCTGCGTCCGGTGCTGCCGCGTCCGCTCGCGGGCAAGCGCGTGCTGATTACGGCCGGCCCCACGCATGAGCCGATCGACCCCGTGCGCTATATCGCCAACCGCTCCTCCGGCAAACAGGGTTTTGCCATTGCCGCCGCCGCGCAAGCCGCGGGCGCCGACGTGGTGCTGATCTCCGGCCCGGTCGAACTCGACGATCCCAACGGCGTGCATGTCGTGCGGGTCGAATCCGCGCGCGACATGCTGAGCCGGGTGGAGGCCTCACTGCCGGCGGACATCGCGATCTTCGCCGCGGCGGTGGCCGACTGGCGCGTCGCCAGTGAAGGCGGGCAGAAGCTGAAGAAGACCGATACGGCGATGCCGCCGCTGGCGCTGGTGGAAAATCCCGACATCCTCGCCACCATCTCGCATTTGAAGGAGCGCCGGCCACCGCTGGTCATCGGCTTCGCCGCCGAGACCGAGCACCTCATCGACAATGCCAAGGCAAAACTCGCGCGCAAGGGCTGCGACTGGATTGTCGCCAACGACGTTTCGCCCGCGACCGGCGTCATGGGCGGCGACCGCAACACCGTGCATCTGCTCACCCGGCACGGCACCGAGATCGACGTCGACTCCTGGCCGGTCATGACCAAGGAGCAGGTCGCGGTGGAATTGATCGCGCATGTCGCGAAGGAATTTTCGTCCAAGAGCGCGGAGAAAACCTCTTGAGCAGCGCTATCCGTGTGGATATCCGACAATTGCCGCATGGCGAAGGCTTGCCGCTACCGTCCTATCAGAGCACGCATGCGGCCGGACTCGATCTGCTGGCCGCCGTCGCCGAGAACGCGCCGCTCGTTCTCGCGCCGGGCAAGCACGCCCTGGTCCCGACCGGACTCGCCATCGCGCTGCCGGAAGGCTTCGAAGCACAGGTGCGGCCGCGTTCGGGGCTGGCCGCGAAGCACGGCGTCACCGTGCTCAATTCACCCGGCACGATCGACGCCGATTATCGCGGCGAGATCCAGGTGATCCTGATCAACCACGGCGCCGAGCCGTTTACGATCAAGCGCGGCGAGCGGATCGCGCAGATGGTGATCGCGCCCGTGGTTCAGGCCGAGCTCGTGGCGGTTGCGATGCTTTCGGACACCGATCGCGGCAGCGGCGGCTTCGGCTCAACCGGCCGCTAACGCATTCTTCCTGTTATGGAATATGGCGTGAGACCACCTCGTCTTTCGGTGTCTCTTGCTTTTACCTACTAATAGGTAGATAAGTCTCTCCGTTCGCCTCCAAACGAAAGGGAAGACCGTGACCACCGAACTCTACTGGCTGACGCTAACCGCCCTCATGACGGCGCTGTTCTGGGTGCCCTACGTCCTCAACCGCATGGCCGTCACCGGCCTCGGCAACACGCTCGCCGGCACTCCGCCTGAGATCGGCAAGCTTTCCGACTGGGCACAGCGCGCCTGTCGCGCGCACACCAATGCCATCGAAAATCTCGCGATCTTCGCCCCCATCGTGCTGACCGCGCATGTGCTCGGCATCTCCAACGCGGCGACCAAGGCCGCGGTGGTCGTCTACTTCTTCGCGCGGCTCGCCCACTTCGTGGTCTATTCCGCCGGCATTCCCGCCGCACGCACGCTGACCTTCACCGCGGGCTGGCTCGCGCAGATCGCGATCATCCTCAGCATCCTGCGCTGGATCTGAAAACGATGGCTCGGCGCAGTTTGCTCATCACCGGCATTGGCGAAGGTCTGGGCGCCGGGATCGCCGCCGCCTTCGCCCGCGCCGGCTACGATGTGCTCGGCCTGTCGCGCACGGACCGCGCGTCGGAATCCATCAGGACGTCCGTCGAACAGGGCGGCGGCAGCTACACGCATCTCGCCTGCGATCTCACGCGTCCGACCGAATTGGCCTGCATGCTAAGCCCGGTCGCGGAACGCATCGATGTGCTGATCCACAATGCGCATCTGTTGCTGATCAAGCCGTTCGCGGAGATTTCGCCTGATACGTTCGAGCAGGTCTGGCGCGTCGCCTGCCTCGGCGCGATGGCGTCGGCACAAGCTGTGCTGCCGCACATGGCGGCGCGCAAGGCCGGCACCGTGATCTTCTCCGGCGCCACCGCAGGTTTGCGCGGCGGCGCCAATTTTTCCGCCTTCGCCTCGGCCAAATTCGCGCTGCGCGGCCTCTCGCAAGCGCTGTCGCGCGAGTTCGGCCCGAAGGGCGTTCATGTCGCGCACGTCGTCATCGACGGCTTGATCGATGCGCCGCAGACGGACCGGCGGTTCGGACCGGCCCAGGCCGGGCGGATGGATTCGAAATCGGTTGCGGAAGCCTATCTCGGCCTCGCCGCCCAACATCCCTCGGCGTGGACGCAGGAGATGGACCTTCGCCCGTTCGCCGAGCGCTTCTAGGAGACCCTCATGTCGAACGAACGCATCCATGCCGACTTCACCCAACGCATCGTGCTCGCGACCGGGGAGATGCCGTGGATTCCCTCGCCGCAATCCGGCGTCGAGCGCCGGCTGCTTGACCGCATCGGCGGCGAGGTGGCGCGGGCGACCTCGCTGGTGCGTTACGCCGCCGCCAGTTCATTCCCGGCGCACGACCATCTGCTTGGCGAGGAATTCTTTGTGCTTAGCGGCGTGTTCTCCGACGAGCATGGCGACTACTCGGCCGGGACCTATGTCCGCAATCCGCCGCTCAGCCATCATGCGCCGCGCACCGCGCCGGGCTGCACGATCTTCGTGAAGCTGCGGCAGATGCGGCCTGACGAGACGGACCGGGTCGTCATCGATACCTCCAGCGCGGCGTGGAAGAGCGAGCCGGCTGGTTTGGCGACACTGCCTCTCTACAGGGGTCCCGATGGCGAAAGCGTCGCGCTGGAACGCCTTGACCCCGGCGCGGTTCAGGCGGAGATGGACTGTCCGGCCGGCGAAGAGATATTCATACTGTCCGGCGACCTCCATGATGGGTATGGCATCCACCAAACCGGCACATGGATCAGAAATCCCCGCGGGTTCCGGCGTGTTCTGGGGTCGCCAAACGGAGCGACCTATTGGGTGAAGCGAGGGCATCTCGCCCCATGACAGGAAATCGATGACGACGACGGCGCCGAAGCAGAGATCTGAAACCGCCGAGAAGATTCTCGACCTCGCCGAGACGCTGATCCAGACCCGCGGCTACAGTGCCTTCAGCTACCAGGACATTTCCGACAGCCTCGGTATCCGCAAGGCCAGCATCCACTATCACTTCCCCTCGAAGACCGAGCTCGGCATCGCCGTTGTCGACCGCTATGTGGCGCGCTTCGGCGCGGCGCTGGCGATGCTTGCCGAAGACGAATCACGGCCGTCGATGGCGGTGCTGGATCTCTATGTCGAGCCCTATGCCGGTTTCGCCGACACTCCGGACCGGGTTTGCCTGTGCGGGGCGCTGGCCGGCGAAATGCTGGCGCTGCCGGGCGAACTGCGCTCGCGCGTCGAGATCTTCTTCCGCACCCATCAGGAGTGGCTCGCGAAAATGCTCAGCCGCGGCGCGGCGCGGGGCGAGTTCAACCTCGTGGCGCCGGCCGGCAAGCAGGCCCGCTTCATCTTCAGTGCGCTGCAGGGCGCGCTGCTGGTGAAACGCACCACGGGCGACGCGACGCAACTGCGCGACGTCATCACCGTGATGAAGCTGCAACTCACTTCCGGCACGTGAGCGGCAAAACTCCGGCGAATCACGGAGCGAGTTTTCTTAAAATGCGGTGAGTGCGTCTTATTGTTGGCGCGGAATCCGGCTTTTTTCCCCAGCGAGACTCCCGTTCACGGTCTGGACTCTTACCCCTGGAGTCCCCTTGGCGATATTGTCTTTTGATTCGCGGGCAGTGGGGAAAATGCTGCACGCCAAATCATGTTCTCTTAAGGCTTCCCTGGGGCGCGAAGGATGTCGGGCGTAATCGGATCGATGCGTCAGACGCTGCTGTCGTGCACTGCGCTTGCACGTGCCGGCCTGATGGGCCTCGTCGCGGGCACGCTGCCCTTTGCGCGGCCTGCCTGGGCCGGCGATGGGTCGCTGATCTCCGCGATCTTCGACTTCAACCGGCAGGAAGTCGCGGTGCTGACCACCGCGCTGGCGCTGCTCGGCTTTTCGGTGCTGGCCGCGATTCTCTTGATGCACACCCGCATCCGCTCCGCCAAAGCCGAGGCGCGGCTGCACACCAAGATCGAGGGGCTGCAGCTGCAGGCCGACCGCTACCGCGCGCTGCTGTTCGCGGAACCCCAGATCCTGATCTCCTGGGCCGCCGGCGACAACCGGCCGCGGATTTCCGGCGACATCTCGCTGTTGATGCAGCAGGACACCCCGCAGCGCATCCTCGCCTTCGGAACCTGGCTGCCGCCGGAACCGGCGCTGCAGATGGACCATGCGGTCGACGCGCTGCGCGAGAGCGGCGAAGGCTTTGTGCTCAACCTCACCACCTCGAACGGCCACTCGATCGAGGCGATGGGCCGCGCGATCGGCGGCCAGGCCATTGTGCGGATTCGCGAATTGTCGGGGCTGCGGCGTGAACTGGCGGAAACAAATTTCCGCCTGAAGGCGCTGATGGAAGAGACCGAGATGCTGCGCGGCTTTGCCGACGCCTCGCCCTTCCCGATCTGGGCCAAGGGCGCCAAGGGCGAGCTCGCCTACGCCAACGCCGCCTATGTCCAGGCGACCGAAGCCGGCAGCATGGCGGATGCGGTCGGCCGGCATATCGAGTTGCTCGATTCCCCTCACCGCGCCGAGATGGAACGCGCGCTCGGCGCGGCAAATTCTTTCAACGCGCGGCTGCCGATCGTGACGCGCGGCGAGCGCCGCATCTATGACGTGCGCGCGATCAATGTCGGCGGCGGCTGCGTCGGCGTTGCGATCGACGCCAGCGAGGCCGACGCGTTGAGCTCGGCGCTGGTGCGGATGGCGGAGGCGCATCGCCGCGCGCTCGACCAGCTGTCCTCGGGCGTCGCCGCGTTCGACGGCCAGAAGCGGCTCGCCTTCTACAACGATTCCTATCGAAGGCTATGGGACCTCGAGCCGCAATTCCTCGACAGCAACCCCGATGATTCCAGCGTGCTCGACCGGCTGCGCGCGGCGCGCAAGCTGCCCGAACAGGCGGATTTCCGCGCCTGGAAGGCAAAGCTGCACGAGGCCTATCGCGCCGACGAAACCGTCAAGGACACCTGGTTCCTGCCCGACGGCCGCGCGCTCAGCGTCGTCACCACGCCCAATACCGAAGGCGGCGTCACCTATCTGTTCGACGACGTCACCGAGAGCCTCAATCTGGCGCGGCAATTCGACCGCCTCAACCGGGTGCAGCGCGAGACGCTCGACAGCCTTGCCGAAGGCGTCGCGGTCTTTGGCAGCAATGGCCGCGCCCAATTGTTCAATCCGGCCTTCGTCAAGATGTGGAAGCTGTCGCCGGAAGCGCTGCGCGAGGAGCCGCATATCGACACGGTCGAGGCCTGGTGCAAGCCGCTGTTCGACGAAGCCAAGGCCTGGCGCACCATCCGCGAGGCGGTCACTGCGATCGAAAGCCGCGCCGACGTGTATCTCAAGCTAGATCGCAAGGACGGCAGCGTGCTCGACTGCATGAGCCGGCCCTTGCCCGACGGCGCCACCATGCTGACCTTCCAGGACATCACCGACACCGAGAATGTCGAGCGGGCGCTGCGCGAGAGCAACGACGCGCTGAAGGCCGCCGACCAGATGAAGATCGACTTCGTCCACCACGTCTCCTACGAATTGCGCGCCCCGCTCACCACCATCATCGGCTTCGCGCATTTCCTCTCGGACCCCTCGACCGGGCCGCTGACGCCGAAGCAGGCCGAATATCTCGATTACGTCACCAAATCGACCAATGCGCTGCTGGCGCTGACCAACAACATCCTCGATCTTGCCACCATCGACGCCGGCGCCATGAAGCTCGAGCTTGGCCCGGTCGACATCAGGAAGGCGATCGAGGCCGCCGCCGAAGGCCTGCAGGACCGCCTCGCCACCGACCGCATCCGCCTCAGGATCGACATCGATTCCAACATCGGCAGCTTCATCGGCGACGAGCGGCGCGTGGTGCAGGTGCTCTATAACCTGCTGGCCAACGCCGTCGGCTTCTCGCCGCAGGATGCGATCGTAGGCATCAGCGCCAACCGGACCGAGCGCAGCGTGGTCTTCACCGTGACCGATGCCGGACCCGGCATGCCGCCGGAGGTCCGCGACAAGGCGTTCGACATGTTCGAGAGCCATTCCCAGGGCTCGCGGCATCGCGGCGCCGGACTCGGCTTGTCGCTGGTGCGCTCCTTTGTCAAACTGCATGGCGGCGAGGTGCGCTTCGCACCGCCGGCGGGCAAGGGAACCACCGTGATCTGCGAATTTCCGCTTCAACAGGCCGTGCAGCGCGACGCCGCTGAATGAACGCGCCTGCGACCTTTTCCGTGGCGCTCGCAAATGAGGCGGCGACCGCGCAGCTGATGGCCGATCTCGCCCTCCTGATCGGCCCCGGCGACCTCATCACGCTCTCGGGCGATCTCGGCGCCGGCAAGACCGCTGCGGCGCGGGCGATGATCCGCTACCTCGCCGATGACGAGGCGCTCGAGGTCCCGAGCCCTACCTTCACGCTGGCGCAAAACTACGACCTGCCGTCGTTCCCGCTGGTGCATGCCGACCTCTATCGCATCAGCGACCCCTACGAGCTGGAGGAGATCGGGCTGTCGCCGCTGCCGGAAGGCACGGTCGCGCTGATCGAATGGCCGGAGCGTGCGGCAAACACGCTGCCGGTCGACCGGATCGACATCGCCTTCAACCACCGCCCGGCGCTGGGCTCGACCGCGCGCGTCGCCGAAATCACCGGCTATGGCAAGGCCGCTGCGGTAGTCGAGCGGCTCAAGGCGTTGCGGCAATTCCTCGAAGGCGCTGACTTCATCGACGCCCGCCGCAAGCGCATGGCGGGCGATGCCTCGATCCGCTCCTATGCCCGGCTGATCAAGGACGACGGCGTTTTCATCCTGATGAATTCACCGAAGCGTCCGGATGGCCCCGCGATCTATGACGGCAAGCCTTACAGCGCCGCCGTGCATCTCGCCGAAGACGTCAAACCCTTTGTCGCCGTTGACAAGGGCCTGCGCGGGCGCGGGCTCTCGGCGCCCGAAATCCATCATGCCGATCTCGAAGGCGGGTTCCTGATCACCGAAGATCTCGGCAGCGAGCCCTTCATCGAGGGCGATCCGCCGGCGCCGATCGCCCAGCGCTACGAAGCCGCGACCGACATGCTGGCGGCGCTGCATCACGAGGCGGTGCCCGAAGTGTTGCCGCTGGTGCCTGAGGCCGACTATCCGATTCCGGTGTTCGATATCGATGCGTGGCTGATCGAGATCGGGTTGATGCTGGAATGGTACCTGCCGGACCGAGGGGTCACGCCAGGCGATGAACTCCGCGCCGAGTTCGTGACGATGTGGCGCGATATCCTGCAGAAGCCTGCGGCCGCCGCCAGGACCTGGGTGCTGCGCGACTTCCATTCGCCCAATTTGATCTGGCTCGCCGATCGCGACGGCATCAAGCGGGTCGGCATCATCGATTTCCAGGATGCAGTGCTGGGACCTGCGGCCTATGACGTCGTGTCGTTGCTGCAGGATGCGCGCATCGACGTGCCTGAAATGACCGAGCTGTCGCTGTTCTCGCGCTACATCAAGGCAAGGCGCGCGGCCGATGCCGGCTTCGATGCCGCCGAGTTCGCCACGCTTTATGCCATCCTGTCGGCGCAGCGAAACACGCGGCTGCTCGGCACCTTCGCCCGGCTCAACCGCCGCGACGGCAAGCCCCAATATCTGCGCCACCAGCCGCGGATCTGGGGCTATCTCAACCGCTCGCTGGCACATCCGTCGCTGGCGCCGCTGAAGGACTGGTATGCGGCGAATGTGCCGTCGCCGAGTGCTGCCTAAGTCTCACCCAACTATCGTCGAACTCCGTCCACCTCTCCCTTGGGAGAGGTAAAACTACCGCCCAGGCCAAGCTCCGTAGATTTACCGGTTGTTAGCCAGCCGCCCTTACGCTGGCATAGGCCACGGCTCGCATGCGCGCGGGAGGCCCATCGATCAGAGCTGGAGCGAGGACATGGCGGCGACAGAACGGCGCAAGGGCGACCGCGTCATCTTCGAGCGTGGAATCCCCGCCCACATGATGGGGATCGACGGCACCTGGCGGCGCGACTGCATCATGGAGGATGTCTCCGAGACCGGCGCCAAGCTGACGGTGGATGGCTCCGTGGAGGGGCTGCACCTGAAGGAATTTTTCCTGCTGCTGTCGTCGACCGGCCTCGCCTACCGCCGCTGCGAGCTGTCCTGGGTCAATGGCGACCAGATCGGCGTTAACTTTTTAAAGCAGGGCGACAAGAAGAAGAAGCTCGGCCGCCGTACGCCGGCGGACGCCTGACCTTGGGTGGGCCGCTGCCGTCGTACAGCCGTCATCAGGGACGACTATGGCGTCGGCGCAACTATACCAACCCTCCCGCCGTGGTATGATTCGCGGCGTTCTTACCGAGATTTCCCTGACATGTCCGTCAAACCCACCAAAGCCATGGTCCTCGCTGCCGGCCTCGGCCTGCGCATGCGCCCGCTGACGGACCACATGCCAAAACCACTGGTGCCTGTGGCCGGACGGCCGCTGCTGGACCACGTGCTGGACAAGCTCGCCGCGGCCGGCGTTGGCGAAGCGGTGGTCAATGTGCATTACCTGCCGGACCAGATCATCCAGCATGTGGCCGCGCGCAAATCGCCGCACGTCATCATTTCCGACGAGCGCGACCAGGTGCTCGGGACCGGCGGCGGCGTGGTAAAGGCCTTGCCGCTGCTGGGCCAACAGCCGTTCTTCCATGTCAATTCCGACACGATGTGGATCGACGGCGTGCAGTCCAACCTGAAGCGGCTCGCGGAAGCGTTCGATCCCGCGCGCATGGATATTCTGCTGCTGATGGCGCCGACCGCGAACAGCATCGGCTATGGCGGCCGCGGCGATTATTCCATGCTGCCGGACGGCGCGCTGCGCAAGCGCAGGGAGCACCAGGTGGTGCCGTTCGTCTATGCCGGCGCCGCGATCCTGTCGCCAGCGATTTTCGATCGTGCGCCGGAGGGCGCGTTCTCACTGACCAAAATGTTCGACGCTGCCAACGAGCAGGAACGGCTGTTCGGCCTGCGCCTCGACGGCGTCTGGATGCATGTCGGCACGCCCGATGCCGTGGACGCCGCCGAAGAGGCGTTTCTGGAGAGCGTGGCGTAGCCGGCGCCATCGTCGTTGCCGGGCTTGACCCGGCAATCCATCGCTTGAATAAACTCTTTTTGATGGATGCGCGGGTCAAGCCCGCGCATGACGAGCCGAGAATCCCTATATTCGCCGCGACTATCGAATCAGGCCCTCCATGCGCGTTTTCAGCGTCCCCCTTTCCGTACCGTTCCTGCGCTGCGTCATCGCGGCGCTGATCGATGGCCGGCTGGTCGAAGGCTTTGAAGCGCGCAGCAATCCCGCAAAACTCGCGGGCGCGATACTCTATCTGCCGACCCGGCGCGCCATGCGCGTCGCGAGAGAGGTTTTTCTCGACGAACTGAACAGCGACGCCGCGGTGCTGCCGCGCATTGTCGCGCTCGGCGACATCGACGAGGATGAGCTCGCCTTCGCCGACGAGGCGGAGCAACTTTCCGGTGCCGCGCCGCTCGACATTCCGCCCAAACTCGGCGAGCTGGAACGGCGGCTGACGCTGGCGCGCCTAGTCGCCGCCTGGGCCAAGGGTCCCGTACTGGCGCCGCTGGTGGTCGGCGGGCCGGCCTCGACGCTGGCGCTCGCGGGCGATCTCGCCCGGCTGATCGACGACATGGTGACGCGTGGCGTCGACTGGAACGCGCTCGACGGACTCGTGCCCGATCAGCTCGACGTCTATTGGCAGCACTCGCTGCAATTCCTGAAGATCGCGCGCGAGACCTGGCCGAACTACCTCACCGAGATCGGCAAGATCGAACCGGCGGCGCGCCGCGATCAGTTGATCACGGCCGAAGCCGCGCGGCTGACCGCCCGTCATAGGGAACCGGTGATCGCTGCCGGCTCGACCGGTTCGATGCCGACCACCGCAAAATTCCTGCATGCAGTGGCAAAGCTCCCTCAGGGCGCGGTGGTGCTGCCCGGCCTCGACACCGATCTCGACGAAGAGTCCTGGCGGGGCATCGGCGGCAAGCGCGATGAGAGCGGCAAATTCGTCGAGCATCCCGCCTCGAACCATCCGCAATTCGCGATGCAGGCGCTGCTGGAGCGTTTTGGCATCAAACGAAGCGACGTGGAAATTCTGCAGCGGCCCGCACCTGACGGCCGCGACGTGCTGCTGTCGGAAGCGATGCGTCCTTCGAACGCGACGGCGCAATGGCATGACCGGCTGAAACAGCCTGACATCGCCGCGCACATTGCCAACGGCATGAAACATCTCGCCGTGATCGAGGCGCCCAATCCGGAAATGGAGGCGCTCGCGATTGCGGTGGCGCTGCGCGAGGCGCGGCATCTCGGCAAGACGGCGGCCTTGGTCACGCCGGACCGCGCGCTGGCGCGCCGCGTGATGGCCTCGCTCGGGCGCTGGAACATCGATTATGAGGATTCCGGCGGTGATGCGCTGATCGAAACACCCGCCGGCATCTTTGCGCGGCTTGCGGCGGAAGCCGTCGCGGGCGGACTGGAGCCGCCGACACTGCTGGCGCTGCTGAAACACCCAATGTGCCGGCTCGGCGGCGCGGAAGGCGCTTTGAAGTCGGCGATCGAACGGCTGGAGCTGGCGCTGCTGCGAGGCACGCGGCCGCAACCGGGAACGAGCGGCCTTGCGGAGGATTTTAAGCGGTTCCGCAGCGAGCTCGACAAGCTCAACCGCGGCGAGGTGTCGTCACTGCACCGCGCCGAGCGGCGCGCGCGCTTGAACCAACGCGAGCTTGATCGCGCACAAGCGCTGGTCCGTACGTTGCAGACGGCGCTGGCGCCGCTGGAAAGCCTTTCATCGACGAAACCATACGACTTCGCCGAACTGGCCACACGTCATCGCGAAACCTTGATCGAACTGTCGCGCGACGAAAGCGGCATCTCGGTCGCCTTCGAGGATCAGGAAGGCCTCGCGCTCGCCGCCGCTTTCGACGACCTGTTGTCGGCGCAACAGCAAAGCGGGCTGATGGTCGCGCTTCCTGATTATCCTGAAGTGTTCCAGACCGCCTTCGCCGATCGCGCGGTGCGGCGGCCGGAACGGCCGGGTACGAAACTCCACATCTACGGCCCACTGGAATCGCGGCTGATGCAGGCCGACCGCGTCATCGTCGGCGGCCTGATCGAGGGCGTGTGGCCACCGGCGCCGCGGATCGATCCCTGGCTCAGCCGGCCGATGCGGCACGAGCTCGGCCTCGATCTGCCAGAGCGGCGCATCGGCCTTTCCGCGCACGATTTTGCACAACTGCTCGGACATGAGGACGTGGTCCTGAGCCACAGCGCAAAAGCCGGCGGCGCGCCGGCGGTGGCTTCACGCTTCCTGCATCGCCTTGAGGCAGTCGCCGGCGAGGGACGTTGGAAGGAAGCTACGGCAGCGGGTGAACAATATGTCCACTTCGCCGAGGAGCTGGACCGGCCCGAGGTGGTCAAGCCGATTGCGCAGCCCGCACCTAAGCCGCCGCGTGCGACACGGCCGCTCGAATTGTCGGTCACGGCGATCGAGGACTGGCTGCGCGATCCCTACACCATCTACGCCAAACATATCTTGAAGCTCGACGCGCTCGATCCCGTCGATATGCCGCTGTCGGCGGCGGATCGCGGCTCGGCGATCCATGACGCCATCGGTGACTTCACCAAGACTTCATGCGGGCAAGCTGCCCGACGATCCCGAGCGGGCCTTACGCGATATCGGCCAAAAGTATTTTGCGCCGCTGATGGAACGCCCCGAAGCGCGCGCACTGTGGTGGCCGCGCTTTCAGCGCATCGCGAGATGGTTTGTCGAATGGGAGGCCGGCCGCCGTGGCGGAATCGATGCGATCGAGGCCGAGATCAAGGGCGAGATCGCGATCCAGCTCGACAATGAGCGCATCTTCCATCTCTCCGCGCGCGCCGACCGGATCGAGCGCCGCGCCGATGGCACGTTCGCCATCCTCGACTACAAGACCGGGCAGCCGCCGACGGGAAAACAGGTGCGCATGGGCCTGTCGCCGCAGCTCACGCTGGAAGCGGCGATCCTGCGCGAAGGCGGCTTTGAGGGCATCGACGCGGGCGCTTCCGTCGGCGAGCTGGTCTATGTGCGCTTGAGCGGCAACAATCCGCCGGGCGAGGAGCGATCGCTGCAACTGAAGATCAAGAACGAGACACCGCAGCCTCCCGATGCCGCCGCCGATTATGCGCGGGCGCAGCTGGAAACGCTGATCCGGAAATTCGAGAACGAGGACGAGCCCTATCGCTCACTGGTGCTGTCGATGTGGACCGGCCGCTACGGCACCTATGACGACCTTGCCCGGATCAAGGAATGGTCCGCGGCCGGCGGATTGGGACTTCCGGAATGGTGAAGGCGCCGCGCCAGATTCCGCCCGCCGTCCGCGACGTGCAGCAGCGCGCGTCCAACCCTGCCTCCTCGTCATTCGTGTCGGCCAATGCCGGCTCGGGCAAGACGCATGTGCTGGTGCAGCGCGTGATCCGGCTCCTGCTCGATGAAGTGCCGCCGGAAAAGATTCTCTGCATCACCTTCACCAAGGCGGCCGCCGCCAACATGGCCGAGCGCGTGTTCACCACGTTGGGGCATTGGGTCACGCTCGACGACACTGCATTGGATGACGCGATCCGCGGCGTCGGCATTCTCCACCCGAGCACAAAACTGAGAAAAGCCGCGCGGGAACTGTTCGCCCGCGCGCTGGAGACGCCGGGCGGGTTGAAGGTGCAGACCATCCACGCGCTCTGCACGCGGCTGCTGCAGCAATTCCCGTTCGAGGCCAATGTGCCGGCGCGCTTTGCCGTGCTGGATGACCGCGACCAGAACGACATGATGGAGCGCGCCAATCTGAAAGTGTTCATGGAGGCCGCGCGCGCCCCCGACAGCGCCATCGGCCGCGCGCTGCAGACCGCGATGGCGAATGCCGCCGACGTCACCTTCAAGGACGTCGTGCGCGAGGCGTGCCTGTCCCGCGATCACTTCATGGCGTGGGCCGATGCCGGCGGCACCGAGGCGGCAGTGGCGCAGGCCTCTACCGTGCTCGGGGTCAGCGAGGACGATCGGATCGAGTATATCGAGAATGAAATTCTCGACGGCCCCTATCTGCCGCGGCGGCGATGGCCGGAGATCGCGGCAGCACTCGATGGCGGCAGTAAGACCGATCAGAAGCAGGCGGATCAGTTGCGCGCCGCCCTGGCCTTTACCGGCGCTGCGCAAGTCGACGAATATCTCTGCGTGTTCCTGACCGACGATCGCGCGCCACGATCTGCGGTGCTCACCAAGGGATTCGTTCGGGACAATCCATCCGTTGCCCGCCTGTTCGAAAATGAAATCCAGCGCCTCACGCCGCTGATTGAAAAGCGCCGGGCCGTCGTCACCCGCGACCGTACGCAGGCGCTGCTGCATATCGCCACCTCGGCCGCGGCGAACTATCGCCGCGAGAAGCTGGAGCGCGGGCTGCTCGACTACGACGACCTGATCGACAAGACACTCGCGCTGCTCAGCAACGTTTCCGCCGGCTGGGTGCACTACAAGCTCGACCGCGGCGTCGACCACGTGCTGATCGACGAGGCGCAGGACACCAGTCCCCGGCAATGGGAAATCGTCGACCATATCATCTCCGAGTTCACCGCTGGCGCCGGCGCACGCGATCGTCTCAACCGCACGGTCTTTGCGGTCGGCGACGAGAAGCAGTCGATCTTCTCGTTCCAGGGCGCCGCGCCGCGCGAGTTCGACACCCGCCGCCGCGAGCTGCAGCGAAAATTCAGCGCGGCCGGGCTGAAATTCGATCCGGTGTCGTTCACCTACTCGTTCCGCTCGGGGCTTGCGATCCTGCGATCCGTCGACCACGTGTTCCGCGAGGAAGCGATCTATCGCAGCATCCATTCGCCCGACATCGGCTATCCCATCCATAACTCGCTCGAAGACGCCGGCCCGGGCCTGATCGAGCTATGGCCGCTGGCCGAGGCCGACGAGAAAAAGGACATCGAGGGCTGGCGCGCGCCGTTCGACGGCGTGTCGCTGACGAGTCCCGAGGTCAAGCTTTCAAAACGCATCCAGGCCGAGATCAGGCGCTTGATCGAATCGGGCACCATGACCGGCCACAGCGGCGACCGGCGGCCCTTGCGCTACGGCGACGTGCTGGTGCTGGTGCGCCGGCGCGGCAACATCTTTGATGCAATCATCCAGGCGTTGAAGCAGGCGGGTGTCCCGGTGGCGGGCGCCGACCGGTTGAAGCTGACCGAGCACATCGCAATCATCGACCTGATGAACCTCGCCGACGCGCTGCTGCTGCCGCAGGACGATCTCGCGCTGGCGGTGGCGCTGAAGAGCCCGCTGTTCGGCCTTTCCGAGGACGATCTGTTCGAGCTGGCCCGGGAGCGCAAGGGATCGCTGCGCGAGGCGCTGACAAAGCATGCGGCAACCGAGAAAAAATTCAGAGGTGCGGACGATCGCTTCGTCCAGTGCGAACGGCGCTTTGCGCAGGAAACACCCTTCGCATTCTACGCCTGGCTGCTCGGTGGCGACGGCGGACGCCAGCGCATCCTGAAACGGCTCGGACATGAAGCCAATGACGCGCTCGACGAATTCCTCGAGCTGGCGCTGAATTACGAACGCAAGGCGCCGGCCTCGCTGCAGGGTTTCATGGCCTGGCTGCGTTCGGCCGATACCGAGGTGAAGCGCGATATGGAAATCTCGCGCGACGAGGTGCGCGTCATGACCGTGCACGGCGCCAAGGGGCTGGAAGCCTCCGTCGTGTTCATGGTCGATACGACGTCGTCGCCCACGGATACGCAGCGGCTGCGGCTGATCAACGTGCCGCGCGGCAATGGCGGCAAGGTCGTGGTCTGGGCCGGCAGGAAGGCCGACGACCCGCAAATCGTTGGCACCGCGCGTGAGGCGATGCTTGAGGATACCGAGCACGAGTATCGGCGCTTGCTCTATGTCGCGATGACGCGCGCAGCCGATCGTCTGGTCATCGCGGGCTGCATGCCCGGCAACAGGAACAGCGTGAGGGACCTGTGCTGGTATGACCTGATCGGCAAGGGGCTCGCTGGTTCTGGGCTGCGGGAGCAGACGATCGAGACGCCGGACGGCCCGATCAAACGCTATTCGCGGCCGGAGGATGGCGCGGCGGCCACCGGCGCGGCCGCGCAAACAGCCGGCGCACGGCGCGAGCTGCCGGATTGGCTGCGCACGCCGGTGTCCGCGCCGACCTCGAACGATCATTTCCTGCGTCCGTCCGATGCCGGCAGCGCCGCGCCGAAACGCAAGTCCGGCGAATCGATCGAGCAGCGCACCAAGGCCCTGCAGCGCGGCACGCTGGTGCATCGCCTGCTGCAGTCGCTGCCCGATCTGGCCGCCGATCGCAGGCGCGATGCGGCGGAAAAATTCCTGGCGCGCAACGCCGCCACCTGGAGCGAGGCCGAACGCGCGGAGCTCGCGGAAAAGGTGCTGGCGCTGATTTCCGATCAGCGATTCGCCCCCGTATTTGCCGAAGGCAGCCGGGCCGAGGTCGCCATCGTCGGCCGGCTCGACCTGCCAGACCGGCCGCAGGCGCTCGTTTCCGGCCAGATCGACCGCCTGGTGGTGACGGAAAACGAGGTTTTGATCGTCGATTTCAAGACAAATCATGCCCCACCCGCATCCGCCACCGAGGCGCCGCCGGCCTATGTCGGCCAACTCGCGCTGTATCGGGCGGTTTTGCGCAAGCTTTATCCCCAGCACGCGGTCCGGGCCGCTCTGCTCTGGACCGAAACCACTGATTTGATGGATATTTCCGCACCCGCGCTGGACGCGGCACTGGCATCCCGCGGCAGCGGGGAAGCGCGTGCTTGACCCGGCAACGCCTCGTTCATAGGTTTCACCCATGCTCCCCGGCGCGATTCTAGCGCGCCCTCTCTCCAACCGAACGAGGTACTCCCATGGCCGTTGGCAAGGTTTCTGACGCCGATTTCGAAGCCGAAGTGCTGAAGGCCCACGGGCCTGTCGTGGTCGACTTCTGGGCCGAATGGTGCGGCCCCTGCCGCATGATCGCTCCCGCGCTCGACGAGATCGCCGGTGCGATGGGCGAGAAGGTCAAGATCGTGAAGCTCAACGTCGACGAGAGCCCGAAGACGGCGTCGAAGTACGGCGTGATGTCGATCCCGACCCTGATGATCTTCAAGGGCGGCGAGATGGCTTCCCGCCAGGTCGGCGCTGCGCCGAAGGCGAAGCTGCAGCAGTGGATCACCGCTGCGGTCTGATCGGCTACGCAATTAGATGTTTGCAGGACGGCCGGCCACGAGCCGGCCGTTTTGTTTTGCCCCACTCGTCATGCGCGGGCTTGACCCGCGCATCCATCGAGAAAGAGTTTTCTCAAGGTGATGGATTGCCGGGTCGAGCCCGGCAATGACGAGCTGGTGGGCAACCGCACGGTGTCCGAAACACGAGATTGAGCTATTTGAGCCAGCCCGTCGCGATTGCTGTCGCGAGCTCGAGCTGGCCATTCTGCCGCGCCAGCGCCGCCATCGCCTGATGGTCATAGGGCACATGGCGAAAGGTCACCTGCCAGGCATCATCAGCGAATTCGAAGATCGCATAGCGTGCGTCGGGCGAACCGGCTTCGACGACATGCGGGAATGGATGCACGTCGCGATAGCCGGGACTGCCGACGCTGCCGGGGTTGACGATCAGACGACCGTCCCGCAGGCGCGCGGCACGCGCAAGATGCGTATGCGCGCAGAGAATCAGCCTCTCGGTGATGCCCTCTGCCAGTTGCCCGATCCGCTCATGGGGCGACATCGCTACCGTGCCGTCTGGAAGTACCGTGTCGAGCCAATAGACTTCATCGCTGGCGGGCGTTGCGTGACAGAGGAAAACCCGATCGCGAAATACGCTAGTCGGCGGCAAGGTCCGCAGCCAATCGAGATGAGCCGCATCAAGCTGGGCATGTGCCGGCCGGTCCCATGATCCCATCTTCTCCGGCGGACGATCGATCAGATAACGATCATGATTGCCGAGCACATGGACGGCATCGAGCGCCATCAACGCATCCATGGTGCGCCGCGCGTCCAGCGGGCCGCTGGCGATGTCGCCGAGATTGACGATATCTTCAACGCCTTGCGCGCGGATATCCGCGATCACCGCTTCCAGCGCGAGATAGTTTCCGTGAACATCGGCAATCGCGGCAAAGCGCATGCGTTAGTCCGGCGGCGTGCCGTTGAGGGCGAGCACGTGGCCGGCGAGATAGAGCGAGCCGGCGATCAGAATGCGCGGCGGCACCTCATAGGCCAGCCTCGCGATTCCGCGCAGCGCCGCCTCGACGCTGCCCGAGATCTCGACGCGCATGCCGAGCGCACGCGCTGCATCGGCCAGCCGATCCTGCGGCATCGTGTTGTCTTGGCCGGGAATCTCCACGGTGATGATATGGCGCGTGAGACCCGCAAAATTCGCCAGGAACGCGCCGGCATCCTTGCTGGCCATCATGCCCGCAATCACCACCAGCGGGCGCGACACCCGCTCCTCGAGATCGCCGAGCGCGGCAGCGGCAACGCGGCCGCCTTCGGCATTGTGCCCGCCATCGAGCCAGATCTCGCTGCCCGGAGGCCCTAGCTCGATCAGCTTGCCGGAGGAAAGCCGCTGCATCCGCGCCGGCCACTCGGCATGGACGATGCCCTCAAAGGCCGCGTGACCGAGCTTGAGGGTGTCGATCGCTCGCAGGGTCGCGATCGCGAGCCCGGCATTGTCGAACTGATGCCGGCCGAACAATCTGGGCGCCGCCAGATCCATCAACCCGCGTTCGTCCTGATAGACCAGCCGGCCGCGTTCGACGCTGACATGCCATTCCATTCCGTTCATATGCAGCGGCGCGCGCATCCGCCGCGCCTGCTGCTCGATCACTTCCATCGCTTCCGGCGGCTGCCCGGCGGAAATCACCGGCACATCGCGCTTGATGATCGCGGCCTTCTCGCCCGCGATGGAGGTGAGCGTGTCGCCGAGGAACTCCATGTGATCCATGCTGATGGGCGCAATCACGCTCGCGAGCGGCGTCTCGACCACATTGGTAGAGTCGAGCCGGCCGCCGAGGCCGACTTCGAGCAGCAGCATGTCCGCCGGATGTCGCGCGAACAGCAGGAAGCCGGCCGCGGTCTTCGCCTCGAAGAAGGTGAGCGGTTCTCCCGCATTGGCCTGCTCGACATGCTCGAGCGCGGCCTGCAATTCGTCATCGCCGACCAGTTGGCCTGCGAGACGAAAACATTCGTTGATGCGCACCAGCCAGGGCGAGGTATAGGCGTGAACGCGCAGGCCCGCAGTCTCCAGGATCGCGCGCAAGTAAGCGACCGTCGACCCCTTGCCATTGGTGCCGGCGACATGGATTACCGGCGGCAGTTTCTTCTCGGGGTTATCGAGCCGCGTCAGCACGCGATGCATGCGATCGAGGCTGAGGTCGATGCGCTTCGGATGCAGCGCGGAGAGCCGCGCGAGCACGTCGCCAAGCGGATCCCTGGGTTTGGCGGCCGGCGCGTTCACGCGTGCGGCGCGGCCGGCGCCGTTTCCGGAGCCGACACGATCTGGGCCGGCTCGGGCACGAGCGGCGCGGCTTTAGGCGCAGTCTCCAGCGCCGGCGATCTGGTCAGGATACGGCAGAGCCGCGCCAGGGTCGGGCGCAGATCATGGCGGTGCACGACCATGTCGACCATGCCATGGTCGCGCAGATATTCGGCGCGCTGGAATCCTTCCGGCAGTTTCTCGCGGATGGTCTGCTCGATCACGCGCGCACCGGCGAAACCAATGAGCGCGCCGGGCTCGGCGATCTGGACGTCGCCAAGCATCGCGTAGGAGGCGGTGACGCCGCCGGTAGTCGGATTGGTCAGCACCACGATGTAGGGCAGTTTCGTTTCGCGCAGCATCTGCACCGCCACCGTCGTGCGCGGCATCTGCATCAGCGACAGAATGCCTTCCTGCATGCGTGCGCCGCCGGAAGCGGCGAATACGATGAAGGGCGATTTCTTCTCGACCGCGAGCTCCATGCCGCGCACGATCGCTTCGCCTGCGGCCATGCCAAGCGAACCGCCCATGAAATCGAAATCCTGCACGGCGATGACGACGGCCGCACCTTCGAGCTTGCCGTAACCGACCTTGATCGCGTCGTTCATCCCGGTGCGGGCGCGCGCATCCTTGATGCGGTCGGCGTAGCGCTTCTCGTCGCGGAATTTCAGCGGATCGGCGGTCACTTCGGGCAGCGCGATGTCATACCAGGTCTCGTTGTCGAAGATCGATTTCAGCCGCGCGGCTGCGCCCATGCGCAGATGATAGTTGGAGCCGGGGATCACCATCTGGTTGGCCTCGACGTCCTTGTAGAACACCAGCTGCCCGGAATCCGGGCACTTGATCCAAAGATTCTCCGGAGTCTCGCGGCGCAGGATGTTGCGGATCTTCGGCCGAACGACGTTGGTGAGCCAATTCATGTTTCGCTCCGATCGCCTCAATATATGGCTTCCCGGATCGGGCCCGGCAAGCCGTCTCTCAACGCCTATCTCAGCACGAAATTAGGCCAGAGCACGGCGGCGAATCACCGTCGCACTCCGGATTCTTGATTGAGCATGATCTCTTCGGAAAACCGGTAGCCACTTTTCCGGATCATGCTCTATTCCGCGGCCTGCCGCGCACCCCGCACGCCCTGCGCGAGCGAAGCGGCGAGATCGGCCACCGCGTTAACGGTTTTGGCGGTGGCGTGCCCTTCCGCATCGAGGCTGCCGCGCAACGCATCGACCAGCGCGGTTCCGACCACGGCGCCATTGGCGCGTTCGGCGATGGCGCGGGCAGCGTCCGGCGTGCGGATACCGAAGCCGACGCAGACGGGAAGATCGGTGTGCCGCTTGATGCGCGCGACCGCATCACCCACGGCCGTCGAATTGGCGGACGTACTGCCAGTGATGCCGGTGATCGAGACGTAATAGACAAAGCCCGAAGTATTCGCGAGCACGGCCGGCAGCCGCTTGTCATCGGTGGTCGGCGTCGCCAGACGGATGAAGTTAAGCCCGGCCTTCAGCGCAGGCACACAGAGCTCGGCGTCCTCTTCCGGCGGCAGGTCGACGATGATCAGGCCGTCGACACCGGCAGTCTTGGCGTCGGCGAGGAACTTGTCGACGCCGTAGATGTAGACCGGATTGTAATAGCCCATCAGCACCAGCGGTGTCGTATTGTCGTCCTTGCGGAAGCCCGCCACCAGCTCCAGCGTCTTCTTCAGCGTCATGCCGGCTTTCAGCGCGCGCAAGCCGGCGGCCTGGATCGACGGACCATCCGCCATCGGATCGGTGAAGGGGATGCCGATCTCGAGGACATCGGCGCCGGCTTTCGGCAACGCCTTGATGAGGTCGAGCGAGGTTTTCGGATCGGGATCGCCCGCCATCAGATAGGTGACGAAAGCCGAGCGGCCTTCTTTCGCGAGTTGCGCGAAACGCGCGTCGATGCGGGTGGTCACTTCTTCCTCGCCTTCAGGATATCGCCGACCTGCGGCACGTCCTTGTCGCCGCGGCCGGAGAGGTTGATCACCATCAGATGATCTTTCGGACGCTGCGGCGCGAGCTCCATGACTTTTGCGATCGCGTGCGCGGGCTCGAGCGCAGGGATGATGCCCTCGAGCCGCGAGAGCAACTGAAACGCCTCGAGCGCTTCCTCGTCGGTCGCGGAGAGATATTTCACGCGGCCGGTCTCGTGCAGCCAGGAATGCTCCGGCCCGATGCCGGGATAGTCGAGGCCCGCCGAGATCGAATGCGCGTCCTGGATCTGGCCGTCATCGTTCATCAGCAAGTAAGTACGGTTGCCATGCAACACGCCGGGGCGGCCGCCGGCAATGGAAGCCGCATGCAGCTGCGTCAGTCCATGGCCCGCGGCCTCCACGCCAAAAATTTCGACCGAGGGATCGTCGAGGAAGGGATGGAACAGCCCCATCGCATTGGAGCCGCCGCCGATGCAGGCGACCAGCGAATCCGGCAGGCGGCCCTCGGCCTCCTGCATCTGCTTCTTCGTCTCGTCACCAATCACCGACTGGAAGTCGCGCACCATCGCCGGATAGGGGTGTGGCCCCGCCACCGTGCCAATGCAGTAGAAGGTGTTGTGCACGTTGGTGACCCAGTCGCGCAGCGCCTCGTTCATCGCATCCTTCAGCGTCCGCGTGCCGGACTGCACCGGAACCACCGTGGCTCCTAACATCTCCATGCGGATCACGTTGGGCTGCTGCCGTGCCACGTCGACCGCGCCCATATAGACCACGCATTCCAGGCCGAAGCGCGCGCACAGCGTCGCAGTAGCGACGCCGTGCTGGCCGGCGCCGGTCTCGGCGATGATGCGCTTCTTGCCCATGCGCCGCGCCATCATGATCTGGCCCAGCACGTTGTTGACCTTGTGCGAGCCGGTGTGGTTCAGCTCCTCGCGCTTGAAATAGATTTTTGCGCCGCCGAGATGCCCGGTCAGCCGCTCGGCGAAATACAGCGGCGAGGGACGACCGACATAGTCGCGCAGGTAACCATTCATCTCTTTCTGGAACGCCGGATCGGCCTTGGCCGCCGTATAGGCCTTCTCCAGGTCGAGGATCAGCGGCATCAGGGTTTCGGCGACAAAGCGGCCGCCGAAAATGCCAAAATGCCCGCGCTCGTCAGGGCCGCTGCGGAAGGAGTTGGGACGGACTTGATTCATCGGACGGATAACTCTTCGGTAGCGCGGGCAGCGCGGATGAAATCGCGGATCATCTCGATGTCCTTGATGCCGGGGGCGCGCTCCACGCCCGAGGAAACATCGACGCCGCCGGCGCGGGTGACGCGAACGGCTTCCGCGACATTGCCGGCATTCAGGCCGCCGGAAACCATGAAGGGCAGGCTGAGGTCAAGATTCTTGAGCAGCTCCCAGTCGAACACGGCGCCGAGGCCGCCCGGGCGCGTCGCGCCCTTGGGCGGGCGGGCATCGAACAGGATGCGGTCGGCAACCTTGGTGTAATCCGGCAGCGACGCGAGATCGGCCGCGCGTTCGACCGGCAGTGCCTTCATCACCTCGCGGCCGAACTTCCGCTTGATCTCCGACAGGCGCGCCGCGGTCTCATGGCCGTGCAGCTGCAGAATATCGGGCTGCAGCGCTGCGACGATGGCTTCCAGCGTCGCGTCATCGGCATCTACGGTCAACGCGACCTTGATGGCGCGCTGCTTCACCCGGCCGCCAAGCTCGCGCGCGGTTTCCAGCGAGAGGTGGCGCGGCGACGGCGGAAAGAACACGAAGCCGACCATATCGGCGCCGGCGTCAAGCGCCGCATCGAGCGTCTCGCGCGTGGACAGGCCACAGATTTTGACAGCCAGGGACATGGTCGTTTCGCAGAGCGGAAATAGAGGGTTCAGATACTTGTTTGCGCATGATCTTTTCGGAAAACCGCCTGCACACTTTTCCGGATCATGAGCTGGGGCCGGGTTTACAACGTCGCGCCCTGCTTGTCTCGCCCCGCAGCACCATGGAAACCCACCCGCGAGGTCGGCGCCAGCCGCTGGGCGTCGCTGCGTGCGGCCAGCGCATCGGCACGCAGTTCCGCAAGCTGCGCCTTGGCGGTGCGCGCATCGGCCTCGTGATGTCGCGCCGCCCGCCGCCAGCGGCGCTGGCCGAACCAGGTGGCACAGCCGCCCGCCACCACGCCCAGGATCGCCACCGCGATGATCAGCACGAACAGCGGCATCGAGACCCTGATCGAGGGGTCGACCGAGTTGAAGGGATCGAACGACACCGTGACGAAATGCCGGTTCGCGACGGCAAAGATCACAAAGATCAGCCCCAGCAGAATGGCGAACAGGGTGCTGAAGAATTTTCGCATGACGATGGCCCGCATTGATCGCAGCTGGTGATCCGAACCGGCGGCCACAGGCTTTGGGCCGCCGCGCGCGAGAACCTAAGCGCCGGCCTCGGGATTGTCGCGGTTCAGCCGCTCGCGCATTTCCTTGCCCGTCTTGAAGAACGGGACGCTCTTCTGATCGACCGGCACATGGGCGCCGGTGCGCGGATTGCGGCCGGCCCGGGCCGGGCGATGCTTCACCGAGAATGCGCCAAAGCCGCGCAGTTCCACCCGGTCGCCGCGCGCCAGGGCAGCCACGATCTCGTCGAGGATCGCATTCACGATATTCTCGACATCCCGCTGGTAGAGGTGCGGGTTGTGCTCGGCGATGCGCTGAACAAGTTCGGATTTGATCATCGAGAGTTCGGACCCGGGAACGTCAGTTATCCATTTCCGTGAAAATGCCTTGAACTGTCAAGACGCTAAATCAAGTTTGCGCGCCGCGAAATTGCGTGACAAACGCCCGAACAGGGGGGTGTCGCGCTACTCGCGGTGCGGGAGCGACCGCCACAATCGCTTTTCGGCGGCTTCAATTGGCCGCGGCCGGCTGCCACAGCGCAAGCATCCCATCGAGACCGAGGCGATCGATGCCCGCGCTCTCGACCTGGCGTGCAATCGCACCCAGACCGAGCGCGTCCAGGGTGATGGAGGCCGCGGTCCGCAGGAACGACAGGTCGCCGAAGCGGGGTTCGAGCTTGTAGTCGCGCACCGGCAGGTCCTTCTTGACGCCCTTCTGCTCGACCAGCCAGGCGATCGCGGTCTTCTCGTCGCCGAGCTGGTCGATCAGCTTGAGATCGACCGCCTGGCGGCCGGTGAACACGCGCCCGTCCGCGACCTTCTCAAGCTGCGCGTCGTCCATGCCGCGCCTCTCCTTCACCAGTCCCTTGAACCAGGCGTAGGAATCCTTCACCAGCGAATCCAGCGCATCGCGGGCTTCGGGGCTGGTCGGCTCAAAGCCGTTGGGGGCCGCTTTCAGCGGCGAAGACTTCACTTCCTCGACCTTGACGCCGACCGTCTTCAGCACCTCGGAAAAATTCGGAAACTGGAACAGCACGCCGATCGAACCGACCAGCGAGGTCTGCTGCGCCACGATATGATCGGCCGCGATCGCCGTGATGTAGCCGCCGGAGGCCGCCAGGCCCTCGACCACCACCACCAGCGGCTTCTTCGCCTTCAGCTGCACCAGCGAATCATAGAGCTGCTCGGATCCGGCGGTGGTCCCGCCGGGCGAGTTGATATGGACCACGACGGCGGCGGCCCGCGACTTCGCCAGCCGCTCCAGCGCCTCGACCCGGTCGCGGTCGCTGCGAATCAGGCCTTCGATATTGACGCGCGCGATCGAGCCGGATGAGGTGAAGCTGCCGCGGCTGCCGGGCGACACCAATGCGGCGACGACGGCGATCGCCGCAATCGCGATCACCACGGCCGCCACGCGCCAGAAGGTCAGCTTGCGGCGCATCCGCCGACGATCGACGATCACATCGGAATCCAGCGACATCGAAATTCTCCTGAAAATATTCCTGGAGCGTATTTGCGCCCGCAGCGTAACCGGTTCGTTATTTAGTTACATCAATTGCGGCGCAATATGAAGAAATGAAGGCCCTCTTCACCTTCTCACCTTGTGGCACAGGGAAAGAAAAAAGCCCCGGTCGTGACCGGGGCCTTTGGATTCGTGACAGGTGAGCGAAAGCTTACTTCTCGGTAGCGCGGTTCTTGAGCGCGGTACCGAGGATGTCGCCGAGCGTCGCCCCCGAATCGGAAGAGCCGTACTGGGCGATGGCTTCCTTTTCTTCGGCGACTTCGAGCGCCTTGATGGAAACCTGCACCTTGCGGGCCTTCTTGTCGAACTGGATCACCCGCGCATCGACCTTCTCGCCGACGGCAAAGCGTTCGGCGCGCTGGTCGTTGCGGTCGCGGGCGAGCTCGCTTCGCTTGATGAAGGTGGTGAAGTCGGTACCGACGATCTTCACCTCGATGCCGGCTTCCTTCACTTCCAGCACTTCGCAGGTGACGACCGCGCCCTTCTTGACGTCGCCGGGCTCTGCGAAGGGATCGCCTTCGAGCTGCTTGACCCCGAGGGAAATGCGCTCCTTCTCGACATCCACATCGAGGACGATGGCCTTGACCATGTCGCCCTTCTTGTAATTGTCGATGACCTGCTCGCCCGGAAGCTTCCAGTCGAGGTCGGAGAGATGGACCATGCCGTCGACGTCGCCCTCGAGGCCAAGGAACAGGCCGAACTCGGTCTTGTTCTTGACTTCGCCTTCGACGGTCGAACCGACCGGGAATTTCTCGACGAAGACTTCCCAGGGATTGCGCATGGTCTGCTTGAGACCAAGCGAGATGCGGCGCTTGACGGAATCGACTTCCAGCACCTGCACTTCGACTTCCTGCGAGGTCGAAACGATCTTGCCGGGGTGCATGTTCTTCTTGGTCCACGACATCTCCGAGACGTGGATCAGGCCTTCGATGCCGGGCTCGAGCTCGACGAACGCGCCGTAGTCGGTGATGTTGGTGACGCGGCCATGGAAGCGGGCGTTCAGCGGATACTTCGCCTCGATGCCCTGCCACGGATCGTCGAGCAGCTGCTTCATGCCGAGCGAGATGCGGTGCGTCTCATGGTTGATCTTGATGATCTTGACCTTCACGGTCTGGCCGATCGTCAGCACCTCGGTCGGGTGGTTGACGCGACGCCAGGCAATGTCGGTGACATGCAGCAGGCCGTCGATGCCGCCGAGGTCGACGAACGCACCGTAATCGGTGATGTTCTTCACGACGCCGTCGATCACCTGGCCCTCTTCGAGGTTCTGCACCAGCTCCTGGCGCTGCTCGGCGCGGGTCTCTTCCAGAACCGTGCGGCGGGAGACGACGATGTTGCCGCGGCGGCGATCCATCTTGAGGATCTGAAACGGCTGCGAGTTGTTCATCAGGGGAGCCACGTCGCGGATCGGACGGATGTCCACCTGCGAGCGCGGCAGGAAGGCCACGGCGCCGTCGAGGTCGACGGTGAAGCCGCCCTTGACCTGGTTGAAGATGACACCCATGACCTTTTCGTTGCCCTGGAACGCCTTCTCGAGCTTGCCCCAGCTCTCCTCGCGGCGCGCCTTGTCGCGCGACAGCACGGCTTCGCCGAGCGCATTCTCGATACGGTCGAGGAACACTTCGACGGTGTCGCCGACCTTCAATTCGCTTTCACGGCCGGGGCCCGAAAATTCGCGCAGCGCGACGCGGCCCTCGGTCTTCAGGCCGACGTCGATGACGGCCATGTCCTTTTCAATCGCAACCACCGTGCCCTTGATGACGGAGCTTTCCTGAAGGTTGCCGCCAGCAAAGGACTCATCCAGCATCGCCGCGAAATCGTCGCGGCTGGGGTTGTAGGAATTTGCAGTAGCAGTCGAAGCCATTTGTTCTCCACTTGCGATGGTCTTGCCGGCCATTGGGGTTTGAGGGCGTATCGCTACGTGAAGGGTCAGGGCTCGCAAAACCCGCGACGACCGCTCGTTGCATAACATGCAAGAGCGGGCCGGCAGATGCCTGCACGTTCAATACGTTGATTTTTGTCCGGCGACGGATGGTCTCGAAAATTCTGTTCGAGATATCGACCAGTCTTGAGGGCGGGAGCGGGCTCTACCTCCAGTGACGGCAGCGACGTTAACTCCGCTGCCGGCCCGCTCGAACGGCCTCGACAATGTCGATGGCGGCCCGGACGCCGCCTTCTATATCCAGATTGGAATTATCAAGCAAGTAAGCATCTTTTGCCGGCTTTAAAGGCGCCACGGCCCTGTTCTGGTCACGTTCGTCGCGCGCCAGGATATCGGCCAGCGCCGCCGCCTCGTCGGCCTCCTCGCCCCGGGAGCGGGCTTCCAGAGTCCGGCGATGGGCCCGGATTTTGGGATCGGCGACCACGAAAATCTTCACCTCGGCGTCCGGGCAGATCACGGTGCCGATATCGCGGCCGTCGAGGACGGCGCCGGGCGGTTTGGCGGCGAATTGGCGCTGAAACTCGACCAAAGCCTCCCGGACCTGCGGAATCGCCGAGACGACGGAAGCGGCAGTGCCCACCTTCTGCGACTTCAGGGCGGGATTTTCGAAAGTTTCGGGGTCGAGTTCCCGGGCGGCCCGGACCGCGGCAGCCTCGTCCTTGAGCTCAGCGCCGGCGTTGATCAAGGCGTAGGCAACGGCCCGATAGATCACGCCGGTGTCGAGGTGGCGAAACCCGTAATGGATGGCGAGGCGTTTTGCGAGCGTACCCTTGCCGGAAGCGGCAGGTCCGTCGATGGCGATGATCATTCGTTCTATTTCCCTGCCGGCACCGGACCGCGGGCCCGTCGCAGCGGACGTTCCCCGGTGAAGATATTGCGCGAGGCAAATTCGCCGGGACTGGCGAAGCTCAGGTATTCGCGCATGGCGGGTGACGGCGATGTCGTAGTGAACCATGGATCGGAGAGACGTCGCTCTGGCCCACCCACCCAGGCAGGGACGCGGCCCAGACGGCGATTCTTGGCGAGATATTCGGCCATCGCGCCGACTAGGGCATTGAGCCTCTTATCCTGCGACAATGGCGGCTCCCGTTCGATCGTCACGTACTTGGCATCAATGGTTGGCGCGAGATCGAACGTATCGACGAATTCTGCCAGAGCAACATCTTGCGAGACGCCGGCCGCGATTCTCTCCACCGCTTCAGCGAGGGTATTTGGGCGCATCTACTCCTCCCTCACGATTCATGTTCTTCAATAGAAAGCGTTGTTTCTCGGGTGACGCTGCGCTCAACGGAAAGTACTTGCTCAACAAGGCTACGGCCTCGTCGGCGGTCGAGATGCCAATTACGCGCATCAAGTTAAGTATATCCAACCGCTCGTCTTCGCCGCGAAGCGGGTCCATGATCCGAAAGGCCTTCAGCTTGAGCGCCAACAAATATTCCGCGGTAGGCACCGAAACAACGAGCCGGGGCGACGTGCCGTCGCGCGGAAAAGTTCCGAACTCCAGATGATCGTCGGCACTGTCCGCAAGCGAGCTGAGGTGAAATACGACCGCATCGTTGAACCAATCCTCCTGCCAGCCTCTTTCCCTGGCGATTTCCTGCACCGTCCTCGTCAGCCACTCCGGTAGCGGCCGCGGCAGTTCAGACACATCGACATCTTCCGTCGCGAAGCGAAAATTGCTGGCCAGCATCCGCGCCGAGCCGCCGTAGACCGCGATTTGCAGCTTCATTCCCGCCTCTACCGCCGCGCGGGCGATCCGGTCGAAGGCATCCAGCAGGGCATCGCGGCCGAGGGCAACGGTCATCGGACCTCGTTCACGAAAACTCCGCGCCAAGCGCGCGCATCATCGGGATGAAGTCCGGGAAACTGGTGGCGATGAAGGCGGTGTCGTCGACCTTCACGGGCTTGTCGGCCGCCAAACCCATCACCAGCGCGGACATGGCGATGCGGTGGTCCATGTGGGTTTTCACCAGGCCGCCACCCGGCACATGGCCCCTGCCCTCGACAATGAGATCGTCGCCGGAAACCTCGACCTTGACGCCGTTCACGCGCAGCATGTCGGCGGTGGCTTCCAGCCGGTCGGATTCCTTGACCCGCAACTCTTTAAGGCCGCGCATCACGGTGGTGCCTTCGGCAAAGGAGGCCGCAACCGCGAGCACCAGATATTCATCGATCATCGACGGCGCGCGCTCGGGCGGCACCTCGACGCCGCGCAGCTTCGAGGCGCGCACGCGCAATTGCGCCATCGGCTCGCCGGCATCGCCGCGCGCGGCACTTTCCTCGATCGAGGCGCCCATTTCCCGCAGGGTCGTGAACAGGCCGGTGCGCAGCGGATTGGTCATGACATCCGATAATACGAGGTCGGAACCTTCGACGATCAGCGCCGCGACGATGGGAAACGCCGCGGAGGACGGATCGGCCGGCACCACGACCTCGGCACCGTGCAGCTCCGGTTGTCCGGTCAGCGCGATCCTGCGGCCGTGCAGGCCCTCTTTCGACGAGACGATGTTCGCGCCAAAATGCTTGAGCATCAGTTCGGTATGATCGCGGCTCGCTTCCTGCTCGATCACGGTGGTGACGCCCGGCGCGGCGAGGCCCGCGAGCAGCACCGCCGACTTGATCTGGGCGGAAGCCACCGGCGTCCTGTAGGTGATCGGAACGGGATCATGGGCGCCGTGCAGGGTCAGCGGCAGGCGGCCGCCCTCACGTGTTTCGCCCGCCGTGGCCCCCATCAGTTCCAGGGGATCGAGGATCCGCCGCATCGGCCGGCTGCGCAGCGAGGCGTCGCCGTCGAACACCGCCGTGATCGGGCAGCCCGCCACCGCCCCCATCACCAGGCGGCAGCCGGTGCCGGAATTGCCGAAATCGAGCGGATTTTGCGGCCGGGCGAAGCCGGCTACGCCGACGCCATTGACCTTCCACGCGAAATTCCCGGTCCGTTCGACCCTGGCGCCGAGCGCTCGCATCGATTTGGCGGTGTTGAGGACGTCTTCGCCCTCCAAAAGGCCGGAAATCCGGCTTTCGCCGACCGCGAGCGCGCCCAGGATCAGGGCCCGGTGCGAAATCGACTTGTCGCCGGGAACGCGGACTTTGCCGCTCAGAGGGCCGCTGGAACGGGCTTCCAGCGGGGTCGGATGGTCGGAATCGGTCAAGATGGGGTCCTTTCCGCCGGGCCAGTAGCACGCCGACCCGGTAGCGTCACGGCCCGGTATTTCATGCACAAAGCGCTATTGACAGCGGCCTCTCAACTAGCCAAGTGAAGCACCGCTTTTCAGACATTCCCAGGATTCCGCCGTGGCCAAATCCGATCTCGGAACCAAACGCATTTGCCCGACCACGGGCAAGAAATTTTACGACCTCAACAAGAGCCCGGTGATCTCGCCCTATACCGGCGAGGTCGTGCCGATTGCACCGGTCGCGCCGCCGCGCGCCTTGCGTGGCGAAGCCGCGCGCGCCCATGCCGCTGCCGCCACCGCCGAGGCTACGCCGGAGCCGGCGGAGGCCGAAGAGTTGGTGCCGCTCGAGGAAGCCGACGCCGAGGAGAACACCGGGAAGGTCAAGGCTGTTGTCCCTGAGTTCGAGGACGATATCGAGATCGACGAAACCATCGAAGACGATGATGACGACGATTCGACCTTCATCGCCGACGAGGAAGAGGGCGATGAGGATGTCACCGACATCATCGGCGACGTCGGCGGCGACGAAGAGACTTGAGATCAGCCCTGATCTGTGATCAGGGTTCGGCCCGCGAGTCGACCTAGAGCTCGCGGCACGGCATGAACCTCGAAAAGGATCATGCTAAAAGACGGTTACGGGGCCATAGCTCAGCTGGGAGAGCGCTTGCATGGCATGCAAGAGGTCGGCGGTTCGATCCCGCCTGGCTCCACCAGCCTTCGCTCGCTTCGCGAGCTTCGGCTCGGCAAGCCAGCCCAAACTCTCTCGTAGCGAAGTGAGCGATGGCTGCCGCGCCGTAGCCTGCAGGGCGAAGGCGGGCCTCGGCGAGCCGCATTTGGCCCCACTACTCCCCCACCACCTCATTCAGCCGATCCCGCAGCGCCACGATCTCGTTCTTCATCGCCGTCAGCTCCCCGACCGAGCACGCGGACGCGGACAGGATCGACATCGGCACGGCTCGTGCCTTTTCCTTCAACGCCTGCCCCTGCACCGTGAGCGCGATCAATACCTGGCGCTCGTCCTCGGTACTGCGCGTGCGCTTGATCAACTGCGCCGTCTCCAGACGCTTGAGCAACGGCGTCAGCGTGCCGGAATCCAGGAATAGCCGTTCACCGATATCCTTCAGCGGCACGCCGTCGCGCTCCCACAGCACCAGCATCACCAGGTATTGCGGATAGGTCAGGCCGAGCCGGTCCAGCAGCGGCTTGTAGACGCGGTTAAAGGCGTGCGCGGCCGAATAGACCGCAAAGCAGATCTGGTTGTCGAGCTTGAGCGGTTGGTCCGCTGCCGTCTGTTTTCGGGCCATTTGGCATCCCCGTCACGAATCCCAGCCATTGTGGGCCTGGGAGGCACCGCATTCAATTGCGAACAATTAAATGTGAGGCGATGCTTTTTATATTGTGCGCAATATAATTGTACGCAATATGCGCCCGATAGAAATTCAAACCTAAGGAGATCCCGATGTCCGTGAATGTGCTCTACAAGACCCAGGCCAAGGCCACCGGCGGCCGCGACGGCCACGCCGCAACGCTGGACGGCGCGCTCGATGTCAAACTCACCACGCCGAAGGAGCTCGGCGGCGGTGGCGGCGCCGGCAACAATCCCGAGCAGCTTTTCGCGGCCGGCTACGCCGCCTGCTTTATCGGGGCCATGAAGTTCGTGTCCTCCCAGGGCGGCCCGAAAGTGCCTGCCGACGCCTCGGTTACCTCCACGGTCGGCATCGGCCCGCGCTCGGAAGGCGGTTTCGGCCTCGACATCGCGCTCGACGTCTCCCTGCCCGGCCTCTCGCGCCCAGACGCCGAAGCTCTGGTAGCCAAGGCGCACCAGGTGTGCCCCTACTCCAATGCCACGCGCGGCAATGTCGATGTGAAGCTGAACGTCGTCTAAATCCGCGATGCGGAATGGTCCGCCGTTCTGACCGGCGGGCCATTCGCTTGCTGCCGCTTGATGCCGCCTGCGAAGACCGCTAAAGCGCGATGACTAAAGTCTCATCGCGCTTTAGCTGCTCGTTTTTGGGCATGATCTTTTCGGAAAACCGCTTCGCACTTTTCCGGATCATGCCTTAGCTCTGAAACCTCTTTTTCTTGAGCGAAGGTCTTCCATGAATTCACAGGCGGTTGCAGGCGCAATGACAGGACTGCGCGTGATCGATCTCACGCGCGTGCTAGGCGGCCCCTATTGCACGCAGATCCTCGCCGACCACGGCGCCGACGTGATCAAGGTCGAGCCGCCGGCCGGCGACGAGACGCGCGACTGGGGCCCGCCCTTCCACGAGGAAGACGCGGCCTATTTCATCGGTATCAACCGCAACAAGCGTTCGATCGGGCTCGACCTCGCCTCGGAAGGCGGGCGCGCAGTGCTGATGAAGCTGCTCGAGACGGCCGACGTGCTGATCGAGAACTTCAAGCCGGGCACGCTCGACAAATGGGGCATCGGCAACGACGTGCTGCGCGCGAAATTCCCGCGCCTCATTCATTGCCGGATTTCCGGCTTCGGCGCCGACGGTCCGCGCGGCGGCAATCCCGGCTATGACGCCATCATCCAGGCCATGACCGGCATGATCGCCGCGACCGGCTCGCGCGAGAGCGGGCCGATACGGATCGGCGTTCCCGTCGTCGACATCACCACCGGGCTTTATGCCGCGATTGGAATCCTGATGGCGCTGTCGGAGCGGCAGAAATCGGGACTCGGGCAATTCCTGGAAACCACGCTGTACGAAGCGGGCCTCGCGGTGATGCATCCGCACGCCGCGAATTATTTCATGCATGGCAAGCCGCCGAGCCTGACCGGCAACGAGCATCCGAACCTCGTGCCTTACGCGATTTTCCCGACCAAAACCGACGACATCTTCATCGGTGTCGGCAATGACGGCACCTTCAGGAAGCTCGCAAAGGAAATCGGCAAGGCCGAGCTCGGCACCGATCCGCGCTTTGCGCGCAACAGGGATCGTATCGCCAATCGCGAAGCGCTGCGCCAGGAGCTCGCGGCAGTCTTCGCGCAACACGAAGCCGAGCCGCTGTGCAATCGCTTGCTCGCCGCAGGGCTGCCCGCGGGTCCGGTGCAGAAGATCGACCAGGCCCTCACCAATGAGCACACCATCCACCGCGGCGATGTGATCGCCAAGGACTGGTACAAGGGCGTCGCCTCGCCGATCCGGATGGAGCGCTCCAAACCGAGCCTGCGCCGCACGCCACCGAAATTCAGCCAGCACACCAAGGAAGTGCTCGCCGAGTTCGGCTATTCCGGCGGCGAAATCGACACACTGATAAAAAGCGGCGTGGTCTGCGGCGCTGAGCGTAAGCGCTGATTGCGGTTTCGTCCCGGCGGCGAAAGCCGGGACGAATTGTCAATACGCCCTCCTCCCGATTTGGGCTTCCTTGGGCCCTTCTTCCCCCTTACGATCCCGCCGTTTTCAACGGTCATTTGTACGTCATCCGGCGCTGATAACGCGCAACCACAGGAATGACGGTCCAACGGGAGGGTTTTGATGACTTTTCGACACTTCGGCGCGGCTGCCGCCACCGCTATCACGCTTGCCTTCGCGGCAACGCCGGCGAGCGCGGCGACAGAGATCCAGTGGTGGCATGCGATGACCGGCCCGAACAACGACGTCGTGGTCAAGCTCGCCAATGATTTCAACGCCTCGCAGAGCGAGTACAAGATCGTTCCCTCGTTCAAGGGCAGCTACGCCGATACGCTGAATGCCGGCATCGCCGCGTTCCGTGCCGGCAACGCGCCGGGCATCATGCAGGTGTTCGAAGTCGGCACCGCGACCATGATGGCCGCCAAGGGCGCGATCAAGCCGGTGTCCGAACTGATGAAGGAACAGGGCGAAGCCTTCGATCCCAAATCCTACCTGCCGGCGATCACCGGCTATTACTCGACCGCGAAGGGCGACATGCTGTCGTTCCCCTTCAACTCGTCGAGCATGGTGATGTGGGTCAATCTCGACGCGCTGAAGAAAGCCGGCATCGACGCGCCGCCGAAAACCTGGCCGGAAGTATTCGCGGACGCCAAGAAGCTGCATGCGACGAGCCCGACCTGCGGCTTCTCGTCGAGCTGGGTGACCTGGGGCTTTGTCGAGCAGTTCTCGGCCTGGCACAACGAAGCGATCGGCACCAAGGCCAACGGCCTCGACGGCTTTGACACCGTGCTGAAGTTCAACACGCCGCTCGAAATCAAGCTTTTGGACAATCTCGTCGAGCTGCAGAAGGACAAGAGCTACGACTATTCCGGTCGCACCAACACCGGCGAGGGGCGCTTCACCTCGGGCGAATGCGGCTTGTACATGACGTCGTCGGCGTTCTATCCGAGCGTGAAGGCCAACGCCAAGTTCGAATACACGGCGGTGCCGATGCCGTATTTCCCCGACGTCAAGGGCGCGCCGCAGAACTCGATCATCGGCGGCGCCTCGCTGTGGGTGATGGGCGGCAAGTCGGCCGACGAATACAAGGGCATCGCGAAATTCTTCACCTTCCTGTCGGACACCGACCGGCAGGTCTATCTGCACCAGGTCTCCGGCTACCTGCCGATCACCAAGGCGGCCTATGAGAAGGTCAAGGCCTCGGGCTTTTATGAGAAGAACCCGATCCTCGAAGTGCCGCTGAAGGAACTGACCAACAAGGAGCCGACCGAGAATTCGCGTGGCCTGCGCTTCGGCGGCATGGTGCAGATGCGCGACGTCTGGTCGGAGGAGATCGAGGCAGCGCTGGCCGGCAAGAAGTCGGCCAAGGAAGCGCTCGACACGGCGGTGAGCCGCGGCAACGATATGCTGCGGCAGTTCGAGCGCACCGCGGTCAAGTAACTCAAGCAAGAGCTGCAGGGATCGTGGCTGCGGCGGGACCGCAGCCACGATCTCGGAGAGCGCAGGCTCTTCGTGTTGAGTAAGTGAGGCGGGGGGCTTCATGGAAAACCGCGCGATCTTTTCGGGAAAGGCGCTCGCCTATCTCCTGATACTGCCGCAGCTTGCGGTCTCCCTGATCTTTTTCTACTGGCCGGCGGCGCAGGCGCTCTGGCAATCCTTCCTCGTCCAGGATGCCTTCGGGCTCTCGACCGAATTCGTCTGGTTCGAGAACTACGTCGTTCTGCTGCAGCAGCCCGGCTACTATCACGCCATCGGCGTGACCTTCCTGTTCTCGGCGCTGGTGGTGTTCTTTTCCATGAGCCTCGGGCTGCTGCTTGCCGTGATGGCCAACCACAACATTCGCGGCGTGCAGGTCTACCGCACTTTCCTGATCATCCCCTATGCCGTGGCGCCGGCGGTCGCGAGCGTGCTCTTCATCTTCATGTTCCAGCCCGGGCTCGGCATGATCGCCCGTGCCTTGCAGCGCAACGGCATCGACTGGAATCCGGTGCTCAACGGCAACCATGCGATGATCCTGATCGTCATCGTCGCGGTCTGGAACCAGATCAGCTACAATTTCCTGTTCTTCCTCGCCGGCCTGCAGTCGATCCCGAAGAGCGTGATCGAGGCCGCCGCGATCGACGGGGCGCGGCCGATGCGGCGGTTCTGGACCATCATCTTCCCGCTGCTGTCGCCGACCACCTTCTTCCTGATCGTGGTCAACATCACCTACGCGTTCTTCAACACGCTTGGCATCATCGACACCGCGACCGGCGGCGGCCCGAACGGCGCCACAGCCACGCTGGTCTACAAGGTGTTCCTGGACGGCAAGGCCGGCTCCGATCTCGGCGGCTCGGCGGCACAGTCGGTGATCCTGATGATCATCGTGGTCGCGCTGACCGCCTTCCAGTTCCGCTACGTCGAGAAGAAGGTGCATTACTAGTGCCGCCGATTTGAAGTTCCTTCAGAGCAAGCGGCAAATTCGGTTAGGAACTTCAAATCGATAAGCGGCACTAGAATTATGAGTTTGGCTAGCGCCCTTATCTTTCCGAAGTTCGAAAGAAAGGCGCTGAAACTGATGACGAACTTCGGAAAGGGGCGCTAGCTATGGTCGAGCACCGGCGATTTGGAAATTGGCTGCCTCACCTCGTACTGCTCCTGGGCGTGATCGTCGTCGCCTTCCCGGTATATCTGGCGATTGTCGCCTCGACCTATGACAATGCCACCATCGCCAACGGGCAGATGCCGCTCTATCCGGGCACGCATGGCCTGGAAACCTATTGGCACACCATCGTCTCCGGCACCGGCAAAACCACACGCCAGCCGGTTGGCAGCATGATGGTCGCGAGCTTCGTCATGGCGGTCGGCATCGCGCTCGGCAAAATCGCAATCTCGATCATCTCGGCCTATGCGATCGTGTTCTTTTCCTTCCCGTTCCGGATGACCGCGTTCTGGGCCATCTTCATCACGCTGATGCTGCCGGTCGAGGTGCGCATTTTCCCGACCTACAAGATCACCTCCGACCTGCACCTGCTGGATTCCTATTCCGGCCTGATCCTGCCCCTGATCGCGTCCGCCACCGCGACGCTGTTGTTCCGGCAGTTCTTCATGACCGTACCAAAAGAGCTGGTGGAAGCCTCGAAGATGGACGGCGCCGGCCCGATCCGCTTCTTCTTCGATACGCTGCTGCCGCTGTCGGTGACCAATATCGCAGCCCTGTTCGTGATCCTCTTCATCTATGGCTGGAATCAATATCTGTGGCCGCTCCTGATCACGACGCGCGACGACATGCAGACCATCGTCATCGGCATCAAAAAGATCATCGACGTCCATGACGCGCTCACCGAATGGTCGGTGGCGATGGCAACCGCCGTGCTCGCCATGCTGCCACCGGTCGCGGTCGTCGTGCTGTTGCAGCGCCTGTTCGTCAAAGGCCTGATCGAGACGGAGAAGTAAGGTATGGCGAACGTCACGCTGCGTAACGTCAAGAAGGCCTATCCGAACGGTTTCGAGGCGATCAAGGGCGTCGATGTCGACGTCGCCGACGGCCAGTTCTGCGTGCTGGTCGGCCCGTCCGGCTGCGGCAAATCCACGCTGCTGCGCATGGTCGCGGGGCTCGAGACCATCACCTCCGGCGAGATCGACATTGGCGGGCGCATCGTCAACCAGGTCGAGCCGGCCGATCGCGACATCGCGATGGTGTTCCAGAATTACGCGCTCTATCCGCATATGAGCGTCTACAACAACATGGCCTACGGCCTGCGCAACCGCGGCATGCCCAAGCCGGAGATCGACACCCGCGTGCAGGAAGCAGCCCGCATCCTCGAACTGACAGCCATGCTCGATCGCAGGCCCGGGCAACTCTCGGGCGGCCAGCGCCAGCGCGTCGCCATGGGCCGCGCCATCGTGCGCCAGCCGAAGGTGTTCCTGTTCGACGAGCCGCTGTCGAATCTCGACGCCAAGCTGCGCATCGCCATGCGCGTCGAAATCCGCAAATTGCAGCGCCGGCTCAGCACCACGTCCATCTACGTCACCCACGACCAGCTCGAGGCGATGACGCTTGCGGATGTGCTGGTGGTGATGAATGGCGGCCAGGTCGAGCAGATCGGCAATCCCCTGCAAATCTACCAGAAGCCCGCGACCACCTTCGTCGCCGCCTTCATCGGCGCGCCGCCGATGAACCTGATTTCCTTGCGCGACTCCGACATCAAGCCCGAGGGCGCAAACGCCGACGCCGGCATTCTCGGCATCCGCCCCGAAGATCTTGTAGTGTCCAATGGGTCCGCGCCGGACGGCAGCGTCACGCTGGAGATGACGGTGGAAGCGATCGAGCGGGTCGGCGCCGAGACCTATATTTACGGCGTCCGCAAGCAGCAAAACGGCCAGCCGGCGGTGAGCTCAAAGCCCGGCGAGTTGCCGCCGGGCGAAATCCTGGTCCGCATTCCCGGCCAGGAAGGGCCTGCGATCGGCGAGAAAATCAGGACCGTGGCGCCGCGGGAGAAGCTGCATCTCTTTACCGCCGACGGCCGCAAGCGGGTCAATTGACGCAGGGTTAACGGCCTTTAGGGCACTTCCAGAGGTGCTTGAACGCCCTGACGGCGATGCCCATATTGATGCGCAAGGGGTGCCGTAAAGGGCCCTGAAACATCAAAGTCGCTTCGAGAGGACTTTGTAAACTATGTCTCGTGTTCCTTCGCTCTCCAGTCCGTTCCTGCTGGGATTCGACGAAATCGAGCGCGTGCTCGATCGCGTCGTCAAGGGCGCCGACGGTTACCCTCCCTACAATATCGAGAGGTGTGAACGGTCAAACGGTGCGCCCGAAAGGTTGCGAATCACGCTGGCGGTGGCGGGTTTTACCCGTGACCAACTCGATGTAACCATTGAGGAAAACCAGCTCGTGATCCGGGGCCGGCAGCAGGACGACAAGGCCCGGCAATACATTCATCGCGGCATTGCGGCGCGCCACTTTCAGCGCACCTTCGTGCTCGCGGAAGGGATGCACGTGCTGGGTGCGGATCTAAAGAACGGGCTGTTGTCGATCGATCTTGCCCGGCCCGAACCGGAGAAGGTCGTTAAGACAATCGCTATCAATGAACACGAATAATGGAACGAGTAGCGGACTCGACCGCTTATGTCTCAGAGGAGTCGAGACCATGACTGAAGGTAATGTTGCGTCAGAACCGCGCGTCTCGCTGGAGGCGCTGGCCCATCTTGGCGAAGGTCATATCGCCTATGTGAAGCAGATCCGCTCCGAGGACGTGCCGGGGCTGTTCCCGCAGGCGCCGAACCTTGCGCCGGGACTAAAACTTTTCGCGCTTCACGCCGCTGACGGCACGCCGATCATGCTGACCGATTCGCGCGAAGCCGCGGTCGCGAATGCCTGGAGCAACGAGCTGCAGGCGGTTAGCGTCCACTAGGCCGATCGCCGGCCGGCGCGTGCGTCGACGCGCCGCAGGGCACGAGTTTTCAAGGCGCGGGTGTTGTCTCCAAGGAGACGGCGCCCGCGCATTTTTAATTGCAGACGTCTTTAGTTGCAGACTTGGCCCAAGCGTTGGCGTTCACGGACAAGACCGTGTGCAATTCGCGGAAAGCAGCTAACGGGAGTCAGGCGGCGGTCGCCGGCGGCAGCGCCAGCACCGAATAGATCGCCTGCGCGTCGCGGGAGGCGCGCAGCTTCTTGGCGACATCCTGGTCGCGCAGCAGCCGGGCGATGCGCGCCAGCGCCTTCAGGTGGTCGGCGCCGGCCCCTTCCGGCGCAAGCAGCAGGAAGACGAGGTCGACCGGCTGGCCGTCCATGGCTTCGAAGTCGATGGGACGTTCCAAACGAGCAAAGAGGCCGAACAGCTTTTCAAGCTTGGGCAGCTTGCCGTGGGGAATGGCGACGCCATAGCCGACCGCGGTGGTACCGAGCTTCTCGCGCTGCAACAGAACCTCGAATACGGCGCGCTCGTTCTGGCCGGTCAGCTCGGCGGCTTTCGCCGCCAGCTCCTGCAATGCCTGCTTCTTGCTGTTCACTTTCAACGCCGGGAGGATCGCCTCGGGTGCGACCAGGTCGGTAATCGTCATTGGGCGTTCCGAGGTGAATTGAACCGTCAGGTTGCGAAATAGGCCTTGGCCGGCCGGCGTCAAGAAGCTTGGCTGGGAGGCGGGCTCTGCGTGCCCGGGTCCGTGATTTGGGGGGCTTCTACTCCAACACAACGGCGGTGCCAACACCTGCGAGCAGCTAACCTTAAAAACCGTGGAGGAAAGTGGGCGGCCCAAAAAAGCGTCAAAAAGCCCGCAAGTTTACGGCTTGACCGCGGGCGGATCGACCCAGCCGATATTGCCGTCCGAGCGGCGGTAGATGATGTTCAGCCGGCCGCTCGAGCCATGCTGGAATACCAGGCAGGCCGCACCGGTCAAATCCAGCTCCATCACGGCTTCCGAGACCGAAAGCCGCTTCAGTGAGGTGGTCGCCTCCGCGATGATGACGGGGCTATAGCCGGAGACTTCGTCATCGCCTTCGCCAGGGGCCTCGATCACATAGCTCGGCGCATCCAGGGTCGGCGCGTCGATCTCCGCCAGCGCCGCGGCGGCCACATGCGCCTTGCGCGCCGAGCGATCCTTCAACCTGCTCTTGTAGCGGCGCAACCGCTTTTCGATCATGAGCAGCGCCGCGTCGGCACTGGCATAGGCGTCGGCGGCGTTCGATTCGGCTTCCAGCGTCACGCCGGAATCCAGGTGCAGCGCGCAATCGGTGCGGAAACCGAAGCCATCCTTGGAGAGCGTGATGTGTCCGGAATAATTGCCGTCGAAATATTTGCGCAGCACTTCGTTGGTGCGTTCGCTGACGCGGTCGCGCAGCGCTTCACCGACGCTGATGCTCTTTCCCGAAATCCGGAGAGTCATGGGATGCCTCGTTTCGATAGTCCAAAAAAGCCGAGACTAAACCGATTTGAACAAGGCGCAACAATGGCCTTGGCCATTGCAGCTTTGGCAATTTCAGGTCGGCAACAGAAGCGAGCTCTGCTTGTCACGGCGGCGCTGCACCGAGGAAGGAATACGCATGGCCTCGCGGTATTTCGCGACCGTGCGGCGGGCAATATCAATGCCGGATTCGCGCAATCGTTCCACGATGGTGTCGTCGGAGAGGATCGCGGTCGGATTTTCCGCGTCGATCAGCTGCTTGATGTGATGACGGACGGCTTCGGCCGAATGGGCTTCGCCGCCGTCGGCGGACGCGATCGAGGCGGTGAAGAAATATTTTAGTTCAAAGGTACCGCGATTCGTCGCCATGTATTTGTTGGCGGTGACGCGAGAGACCGTCGATTTGTGCATCTGGATCGCATCCGCCACCGCTTTCAGATTGAGCGGCCGCAAATGCGCGACACCATGGGTGAAGAATCCGTCCTGCTGGCGCACGATTTCGGTCGCGACCTTCAGGATGGTGCGGGCGCGCTGGTCGAGCGCGCGCACCAGCCAGGTCGCGTTCTGCAGGCAATCCGTGAAATAGGACTTGTCGCCATCCTTGCGGATCGTCTTCGACAATTCGGTGTAATAGGTCTGGTTCACCAGCACGCGCGGCAACGTGTCGCTGTTGAGCTCGACATGCCAGCCGCCGTCGGGACCGGGCCGCACATAGACGTCCGGCACCATGGTCTGCATCCGCGACGCGCCGAATTTCAATCCGGGCTTCGGATCGAGCCGGCGGATTTCGCCGATCATGTCGTTGATGTCGTCGTCATCGACGCCGCAGAGTTTTCGCAGACCGGCGACGTCGCGCTTGGCGAGGAGATCGAGATGCTCGACCAGCGCCTGCATGGCGGGGTCGTAGCGGTTGAGCTCGCGGAGCTGGATCGCCAGGCATTCGCTCAGGTTGCGCGCACAGACGCCGGGCGGATCGAATTTCTGCAGCGCTGCCAGCACGACCTCGACCTCGGCCTGCGAGGCCCCCAACCGCTCGGCGACCCCTCCAAGATCGGCCGGCAGGTAACCGGCGTCGTCGACGAGATCGATCAAATATTGCCCGATCATGCGCTGCGCCGGGGCGGAGAAGGCGACCGCGAGTTGCTCGGCGAGATGGCCGGACAAGGTCACTTCGGCGGCGACAAAGGCCTCGAGATTGTAGTCCTCGTCGTTGGACGCGCCGCCACCCCATTCGGTGTAGGTGGTGGGCGCGGCATCCTGCGCGTTGCGGGCTGCGGCTTCCGCCGGCTCTTCGGAAAACACGTTGTCGAGGCCGGTATCCAGCGTCTGCTCGATCTCGGCCCGGCTGCCGAGATCGGGGCTCATCCATTCTTCCTGGGCCGGCTCAGAACCGGCCTCGAACCCCTCGCCGCCACCTGCGGCCTCGGCGTGGCCGGCCGAAAACTCCTCGCCGTTGAAACTGGAGCCCTCGTCGTCGCCGGAGAATTCGGGCCGTTCCGGACCCAGTTCGCCCGCGACCGTCGGTTCCGGGCCGTCGCTGGCCCGATCCAGGAGCGGATTGCGCTCCAGTTCTTCCTCGACGAAGGCCGACAGATCGAGATTGGAGAGCTGCAGCAGCTTGATGGCTTGCATCAGCTGCGGGGTCATCACCAGCGACTGCGACTGGCGGAACTCTAATCTCTGGGTTAGCGCCATGGAGGCAAGAACGATCCGTGAAAACTGGTCCGATTCTTGCTTAGCTTAGTCCACAGCCCTTGTATATGGCTTGACGGATGCAATTTTTGGGCTAAAGCCGCGCATCCCACAAAGTAGTTACCGGACTTTCGCTGCGCTGCGGTACGGATTATAGCCGGAATTCCTCGCCAAGATAGAGCCTTCGCACATCCGGATCGGCGACAATTTCGTCCGGACTGCCTTCGGTCAGGATTTCGCCGGCATAGACGATGTAGGCGCGATCGGTGAGGCCGAGCGTTTCGCGCACATTGTGATCGGTGATGAGAACGCCGATGCCGCGATTGGTGAGATGGCGCACCAGATCCTGAATGTCGCCGACCGCAATCGGATCGATGCCGGCAAAGGGTTCGTCGAGCAGCATGTAGTTCGGACGCGTCGCCAGCGCGCGCGCGATTTCGACGCGGCGGCGCTCGCCACCGGAGAGCGCAATCGACGGGGTTTTTCGCAAGCGCGTGATGTTGAATTCGTTTAGCAGCGAGTCCAATTCCTGCTCGCGTTTTTTCTTCGAGGGCTCGACGACCTCGAGCACCGCGCGGATGTTCTGCTCGACGGTGAGGCCGCGGAAGATCGAGGCTTCCTGCGGCAGATAGCCGATGCCGAGCCGCGCACGCTGGTACATCGGCAATTGCGTGACGTCGTGACCGTCGAGTTCGATGGCGCCGCGATCGGCCTTGATCAGCCCGGTGATCATATAAAACACCGTGGTCTTGCCGGCGCCGTTGGGGCCGAGCAGGCCAACCGCTTCACCGCGGCGCACATAGATGCTGACGCCGCGCACGACCTGACGCGAGCCAAAACTCTTTTCCACGCTATGCACAGCCAGGTAGCCCGGCCGCCGCAACAATTGCGGCCCGCCCGAACCGTTGCTCTTCGCTTGACTCTTGGCCTGGCGCGCGGGCTTCGTAGGTTTGCCGCGGGCCTGTTGCGGCTTTGGCTGCAGCGGATGTTCCCGTGGAGGTTCGCGCTGCGGCTCTCTCTGGTGCTGCCTTGGATCTGCTCTTGGATTTTCTCTTGGATTTTCTCTCGGATTTTCCCTTGAATTTGCCCTTGGCAATTCGGCGACCGGCGGCGAGCGCGCCAGATCGGCGCCCGACATCGGCGCTTCACGTGCGATCGGCGGCGCGTCCCGTACCGGGCTGGACAGCATGTTGCCGAAGGAACCGCCGAGCGCGGTGATGTCTTCGCGCGAGCGCGCAAAGCCTTTGCCCCGCTTGGCAGGGCGCCGCCGGAACATGCCGAGTAAGTCCACCATCCCCGCTTTGCCCAGGCCTGGCGCATGATCCGGAAAAGTGGAGACCGGTTTTCCGAAAGATCATGCGCAAACAAGAATCTAAGAGCGCGACAGCCATCGCGCTCTTCGTGAGGCGTCCTGACAGCCGCACGCAGCGTGTTTGATTCGCCCGCCCAGCATGAAGCAAGGGATGTTCCTTGCCCAGCGGAGCACCCCAAATCCCCCGGCGTAGATACAGGCTCGCAGCCGACGGTTCAACCTCGCCGCACCGCACTATTTAACAAGTGACTGATGTTATTTCGGTTTGCCCGGAGTGACGGCCGGCAGCGGCGAGCCGCCACCAGGCTTGGCCGGGCCGCAATCGCCTCCGCCGCCCTGCGGGAGCAGAGCCTGCACCCTGCCGCTGTCGGACTCGACGCGCGACACGCCGGTCGTCATGTCCACCATCAGGCGGTCGCCCCGCAGCACGTTCTTGCACTGGGTCAGCACCACTTGATCACCATGGCCGCCGAGCATGGTGATCAGATTGGCCTTGGTGTCGAACACCGCGGTCTCGCCGGTGACGACCTGGTCCTTTTGGACCACGACAACATTGCCGCGCGCTTCCAGCCGCTTGATCGACGACGCGCCGCCGGGACCGGGGGTTGCCGACTGCATCGGCGCGCCGGCGGCGGGTTTCGCGCCGGCCTTGGCATTCGCGGGCGCCGCCGACGGAGGTGTGCCAGATCCGCCGCTCAACTCGTAAAACACCACCAGCGTCTTCGACGTCATGGTGGTGTCGCCCTGCACCACCTTCACATTGCCGGAGAAGGTCGCTTCCTTTTTCTTGTCACGCATCTCGAGCGATGCGGCTTCGATCTGGATCGGCTGATCGCGATTTTGCGTAAAACCCTGCATCGCATTGGGCACATTCGACACCGCGCTTTGCGCGCGGGTCTCGAAGGCCGTCGCCGCCGACGCGAGCACCAGCGCCGCCGCGATGGCGCGCCCTGCCCTCGGTTCGAGGCCGCATCGGAAAAACTGCGTCATGGGGCTCATTTCGAGTTGGCGGATTTGTTGTTCGATTTCGTCTTCGCCGGCGGCGCCGGCTCCGGCGCGGCCTGCGAGCCGTCGTCGGTGTTGAGATGGTCGAGATTCATCACGACGTTGCCTTCGAAGCGGATGATTTCGCCGCCGTTGATGATGCGGAGACGATCCGAGGACAACGTGCCGTTGGTCAGCTTGACGTCGACATGCTCATCGGAATCGACGGTGTTCTTGACCATGTCGACATGGGCCTGGGTCAGACGCGCTTCATAGCCGGTCGTGGTCTGCAGGAAGATATCCTTGTGCAGATCGAGCGTCTGGGCCTTGTTGTCGAACAGGCCGGTCAGCGAATCCAGGAACACGGTCGAACCATCCTGCATCAGGAGCTTGGTCCTGAGCTTGTTGAGTTCGACATGATCGGGGTCGGTCACGTCCTGGATCGCCGTCTTGGCCCACATTTCATAGGGCCGCCGGTCCGGCGTGTAGCCGGCCAGATGCGGCGCCTCCATGGTGATCTTGGTGCCGGAAACCACCAGGTTTCCCATGTCCAGCGGCAGTTTCGGCATCAGCATGCGGAACGGGTTGAAGACCGAAATCCCGACCACGGCGGCCATCGCCAGCCCCACGGCGCCCGGCACCGCGATGCGCAGGATCCGCACCATGCGGCTGTGACGCGCGGCCATGGCAAAGCGCGCCTCGAGGCTCGCCTGCTGCAGGGCTGGGTTCTGGACCGAATTCACGGCTGCTCCGACGCACGAATAAGCGCCATCATACCCGGCCCGGCCGGACAATGCAGCCTGCGACAGGCCTCATGAACGTGTCCGAAACGGGGCGAATCGCCCCAGTTTCGCTGGGATGGGTGAACGAAGCGTTGGTTCACGAATGCGCGAAAATGTCCTCGGCTTCCCAGCCGGAAAGATCGAGCTTGGCCCGCGAAGGCAGGAAATCGAAGCAGGCCTGTGCGAGCTCGGTGCGGCCCTCGCGCGCCAGCATTGCATCGAGCTTCTCGCGCAGCGCATGCAAATGCAGCACGTCGGAGGCGGCATAAGCGAGCTGCGCTTCGGTCAGCGTGGACGAGCCCCAGTCGCTCGATTGTTGCTGCTTCGACAGATCGATGTTGAGCACCTCGCGCACGAGGTCCTTCAATCCGTGGCGATCGGTATAGGTGCGCGTCAGGCGCGAAGCGATCTTGGTGCAATAGACCGGCTGCGGCATCACACCGAAGGCGTGATAGAGTGCCGCGATGTCGAAGCGGGCGAAATGAAAGATTTTCGTGAGCGTCGGATTCGCCAGCAGCGCCTTCAGGTTCGGCGCATCCGTATGCCCCTTCGGAATCTGCACGACGTCAGCGCTGCCGTCGCCATTCGACAGCTGCACCACGCAGAGCCGGTCGCGATGCGGATTGAGCCCCATGGTCTCGGTGTCGATCGCAACCGATCCGGTGTAGCGGGAGAGATCGGGCAGGTCGCCGCGATGCAGTCGTACGGTCATTGTTTTGTTGAACCCCGTCGAATCGTGCGGATCGTAACTGCCGCCTTCGAGGGAAGCGAGCGGCGGACAGCATAATCCCAGCCGTTTAACACAGCGACTGGCGGAATGGGGAACCTGCCATAACAAAAAATTGGCTGTCTCACCGGCCGCGTTGCCGATATCGCTGCGCCGCCCTGCCCCAATGCTCGCGGGGCAGCCAATTCAACGAGGAATCATGACGGAACAGGCCCTGACGGCACCTATCGACAACGGACAGGAACTGCAGCGCGGCTTTTCCCGCTACCAGTCGGGCCTTGTCGCTCTCCTGGCCGTCGTCCAATTCACGATCATCCTCGACTTCATCATCATGTCGCCGCTCGGCGCGATCCTGATGCCCGCGCTGGACATCACGGCTGCGCAATTTGGCGTGGCGGTTTCCGCCTACGCTTTCAGCGCCGGCATTTCCGGTGTGCTCGCCGCAGGCTTTGCCGACCGGTTCGACCGCAAGCGTATCCTGCTGTTTTTCTATGTCGGCTTTACCGCCGGAGCGGCACTGTGTGCGCTGGCCCCGAACTATCACCTGCTTTTGCTGGGCCGGATCGTGACCGGGCTGTTCGGAGGCGTGGTCGGCTCCGTCGTGCTCGCCATCGTCACCGACCTCTTTCCCCTGCATCTGCGCGGCCGCGTGATGGGCTATGTGCAGACGGCGTTTGCGGCAAGCCAGGTGCTCGGTATTCCCGTCGGATTGTTTCTCGCCAACCGCTGGAACTGGCACGTCGCGTTCGGCGCGATCGTCGTCATGGCCATCGCCGTGATTGCAGCGATCCTGCTGCTGATGCGGCCAGTGAATGAGCATCTGCGGCTCAAGCAGGAGAGGAACGCGTTCGCGCATTTGATCGCGACCGTTGGAGAGCCCAGCTACACGTTGGCGTTTGGCGTGACCACCCTGCTGGCGACGGGCGGCTACATGCTGATGCCGTTCGGCAGCGCCTTCACCGTACACAATCTCGGGATCGACATCGCGCACCTGCCGACGATCTATCTCGTATCCGGGCTCTTCAGCATCTTCACCGGTCCTCTCGTCGGCCGGGCCAGCGGTGCGTTTGGGAATTTTCCGACCTTCATGTTCGGCACCGCCATGTCGATCATCATGGTGACGATCTATACCCATCTCGGCCCGTCGACATTGACCGTCGTGATAACAGTCAACGTCCTGATGTTCGTCGGCATCTTCTCCCGCATGATCCCGTCGCAGGCGTTGATTTCAGCTATCCCCGCGCCGCATCAGCGCGGATCGTTCAGCGCCATCAGCGCCTCGCTGCAGCAGCTTTCCGGCGGGCTCGGATCGGTGTTCGCCGCGGCGATCATCGCGCAGAATGCCGACGGCTCGCTCCGGCATTTCGACCGCCTCGGCTATGTCGTGGTCGGGACCTCGCTCGTCGCGCTGGTCGCGATGTACTTCGTGCAGAGGCAGGTGGCGAAGAAGGTCGCCGCGGCGGTCGTATGAGGTGAGACTTCGCGCCTATTTGCCGCGAAGTTGGCCGATCGCGCTGAGCCAGTTTTCCATGTGATAGGTTTTGGCGATCCTGCTGTCGCGAATGGTCTGGATGTCGACCGCCATGATGCGGAAGCTCCGGCCCGTATGCGGCACGCCGAACAACTCGCCCGCGGGCGTGCCGCTGACTTCGCCACGCACGACGACGCGGTCGCCCGCGACCAGTACTTCCTTGATGTCGAAGCTCATGTCGGGAATCGTGTTGGCGAAATTCGCGACCACCTTGATCGAAGTCTCGCGGCCCCAGCATTCGCCAGGCAGATAGCCCGCGCAGGATTCGTAATCTTCCGTCAGCAGCGCCTCCTGGATGGCGCGGACATCGCCACGGCTCTTGATGTTGAACAGGCTGTACCAGGGCGCGATCACTTCGCGCGCCTGCTGTTCGCTGAGTTGGGTCATGCATGCTCGCTTACTATGTAGGTCATCATACATGCTATGACGGTCGACATACCGATTTGCAACCGGTATTTTCGGCCATGCCCAAGACCACTGATTCAAAAGGGAAAACGCTGTCCGCCGCAGCGAAGCTGTTTCGCCGGCAGGGTTTTCATGGCACCGCGCTGCACGACATTCTGGAAGCCAGCGGCTCGCCGCGAGGCTCGCTGTATTTCCACTTCCCAAAGGGCAAAGAGGAGATCGGCGAGGCGGCGCTGACGCTTGCGGGAGAAGCCGTTCGGCAAGCCATTGCCAACGCGGCGGACACCTCCGAAAGCGCGGAAGTCTTTGTGACCCGCGTGGCGCGCGGAATGGCGTCCGACCTCGAAAAATCCGGCTTTGCCGAGGGCTGCCCGATCGCGACCACCGCGCTCGAAACATCAGCGCAATCAGAAATGCTCGCGGCGGCGACGCGCGGGGCCTTTCAGAAATGGGAAGCCGAAATCGCGCGCGCCCTGCAACGCTTTGGCATGAAATCCGACAAGGCCAATCCTGCCGCGACAACCGTGCTCAGCCAACTCGAGGGCGCGCTATTGCTGGCGCGGACCTATCGCAGCCTGGAGCCGATGCAGCGCGCCGAGGAGGCGCTAAAACTGTTGCTGCGCGGCTCGGCAGATTGATTGCTCGGATTGGCTGGCTCACCGACCGCCCCCAGCCGGTTCAGGTCTGAAGGTCAGGCCGATTTCGATTCCACCGATTTCGGCGGCTGCAGGCCAGGGCTGTTGGCCCAGCGCTCAAGATTCTCGATGACCTTCTGGTGGCTCGGGCGGCGCGGCTTGGGGGCCTTAGGCTCGTCCGACAGCTTGCGAAGCAGCTTGAGTTCCTCAGACATGGCTATTCTCCATGTCCGCAGCATGCGCCTCCGCCAGACCGAAATCAACACCTAACTTATTGTTTTTATTGTGTAATTCGACTAATTTGGCAGCGTCGGCTGGATTCACGGAACCAACGCCCACTTACAAAGTTGAGTAAATTACTCAATCGGCAAAAATTGGGTGTTTCCGATGAACAGTGACATGAGGGGTGAACGGCTGCAGGTCATGCTCTCGCCGGAGGAGCTCTCAGCCGTCGACGACTTTCGCTTCAAGTATCGCATGCCGACCCGCGCCGCAGCCGTGCGCGAGCTGTTGAAGCTCGGGTTGACGGTCGCCGTTTCCGATGCGGGCGGCGGCATGAAATCAAGCAATTACGGCGTGTTCAGCCGCGGCCCTGAAAGCCACAAGCAGAACGGCGGCAGTGCGGAGGATTAGCGCGCGGCATGGCTGCGCGCCTTAGCGCCATTTGCATCTCAGCGATTCGGAGCTTGAGAGGCGTGGTGCCCAGGAAAGGATTGTCGGGCACCGTGCGTAAAACAAGCAAAATCAATGACTTAACGTCAACGCCCTTGTCTCGTTTGTACCAAGGAAATGTACCGTTGTCGACCGACGCCGCACTTGACGGTCCGCCGGCATCTGACGTCCAAACCACGCACCAAGCCGGCCCATCCGCCAGGCTGACCAACTTTATGCCAAAGCGGCGCTCGACTAAGAGGCGATGATCACTCTGGCAGCCCCGCTCTTCGCAGGCCGACTATCAATCTCGCACTCTGTTCCGAGTGACGAAACGGCATTCGTTTCTTCAGCTGAGAAATGCATTGGATGGGATCGAGCTCACGAATGCGCGCTATCGTCCTTTTCGCTCGATGCATGGCTCCAACTAAAGCGCTGCTCGTGGCGCCGGGGCCACACCTGTCGGGGATGGAGGTAGTAAAATCAAAACGGGAGAGGTGGGCAAGGGGATGGTCCTTTTGACTTTTCCCAACCTCCGAATGTCGCACGGAGATCAGTCATTGAAGCTAGATTTATCTATCAGAACCGATCGGATGGCCGATTTTACGATGCGTCCACGGGAGAAATGCGCGGCGGTCCTGATAAGGTGATTGTGTACGTCAATGGCCTCCTTTGCGCGATGGATCGCGAGTCAAAGATCGTCATACCCGTTTCGCGATGGAAACTGATGGAGATCGGCGCTGCCTGCTTTTTTGCGGCGCTCAAAGCTAAGGGCGCAGCGTCCGGTTCGCTTAAGTCTGTGCCCGTTCCTGCACCACCTCCAGCACTTCCCGAAGCCGTCGACGAGTATCTCTCGCGCAGCCTCGACGACGACGAAAGGGCACCCCCGGAAGCTATACATCAGGAGAGATCCGAACCCGAATGGGAGCATCTCTTGCGGGAAATGCGCAATCTATCTCGATAATAGATGGAGCTTTGGGCCGTGCGAATGATCATTCTGGCTTGCCTTATTCTAGCGATCGCGTCGGTGTCACCGGCCGATGCTCGCAGTCACCGGCACGCCTATCCTGGCAAGCGGCCAGCGGCTCAGACCACGCAGGCAGACGACAAGACGGCAGCGGAGAAGGCGTCCGCCGATACGGACGAAGCTCTGGACAAGCGGATGAAGAGCATCTGCCGCGGCTGCTAGAGATAAAGGCCGCGCCCGCCTCGTTTCTGGGTGATTGTAGCAGAACGCAGCCAGCAGCAGCACGCCCCCCGCGGCGTTTGCCCAAGCTGTCGCTGAGCCAGAGTTAACGATTTCGAGCTATGTGCAGGCTGGAGCGTTTCTTGACTGAGAAGATCATGTTGCGTGCGCGTGGGGACAGCTGCTGTTGCGAGGTGCCGTGAGTCTGGGGGTCGTCGCCGTGACAGCGCTCTGCTTGACCGGGTTCTTATCTTTGATCGCGACGAGTTTTCAGCCGAAAAAGCAAGCGGTCGCTGAAACGATCACTACCGGCAACTGTAAGCCCGGCCATTGCCGTCCCAAGACAAGCAACGGGCGCCAGGTCGTTGCCGCAAAAGCCCAATAGAGCCCTGAAGACGCTTCGACGTTCGAGCGCATCCGCCGTTCCTACCCGCGCTCCCGACGTGGAGCGTATAGGAACACTTGCCTATCAGATGACAGACGCCCAAGTGCCGGCGCCAGCCGCTGCGATCATTATGGTAATAAAAATTGCCGCTTCGATTGGCGACAAAGTCCATGGGGTGCGCATGTGGATAACTCCGGTATTTGTCGCCCCATTCGACAAAATAGCTTTTGATTTTGAAAAAGTTATGAAGGGCCTGTACAGGCCGTCCTTTGGGCGCCACCTGTGGAGAAGTCGCGCGCCTATACCGTGTCCATCGTTGCGGCATCGTATCCATCGCGGCCCGCCCGGGGGTTGCTTTGATGAGGTTGCATCGTCAGGCCATTTGGTGGTGTGCGGGCGGCGATCCAGGGCGGCATTGCGACCGGGTTGCGAACTAAGGTAGCGGCACGTCTTTTGGCATGGCCGCCTTCTGCAGCTCGGCCGCGCCGCTCGAACCAGCGACGAGGACTTTTGTCGCTCAAGCAGCGGCGGCGCAGCATGAGAGCAAGGCTCGCTGCTGACGTATCCAGATTTCGAGATCGGCGACGAGCGGCCTCGACTTCTCACGACGTACGGCAAGCCGCTGTTCCGGCGTTTTGCCGTTGATAGTGCGCTCGATCTCGAACAGAACATCGATGCGCCGCACGGCCTCGCTGGCAATCGGTGCCTCTCCCGATTTCGCCAGGTCGAAGAACTTTCTGCGGCCGTGGCTCCAGCAGGCGGCTTCAAGGATTGGGGCCGGCTTTCTTTGAGCCTTATAGAGCTGGTTGTATCCATCAAAGGCATCGGCCTGCATGAGGCCCACATAGCCAGCGAGATGGCTTTGCGGATGCTCTCCAGCCCGGTTGCGTGAGTAGTAGAACAAGGCTGCCGGCGGATCCGTGCTGCCAAACGGCCGGTCATCGCGAACATAGGTCCAAATCCGGCCGGTGACAGTCTTCAGTTTCGCGAGTACGGGCACCGTCGTGTCATCGGCGTGGATACGCTCCGCGCTCATGACGTGGGTCCGGATCGCCTCAATAATGGGATCGAGCGCCACCACGCAGGCGCCGACCCGATCCGCCAGGGTCGAGACATCGATCTCGATCCCTTCGCGGGCATAGGTCTTGCTCTGGCGGTTCAACGGTTGATGCAGCAGGAACTTGTTGACCAGCACCATCGCCAGCAGGTTCGGTCCGGCAAAGCCGCGCGGGATCGGATGGGAGGGCGCCGGCGCCTCGGTGATCGCCTCGCAATCCCGGCAGGAGAACTTTTCGCGGACGTGCTCGATAACCTTCCAGCGCCGCGGCTCGCATTCCAGGGTCTTCGATACCACCTCGCCGAGCTTGTGCAGCCGCTCGCTGCCGCATTTGCCGCACGCGCAAGGCGCCGGTTCGACGATGCGTTCGACCGGCAGGTTATCTGGCAGGGGACGTCGGGGCGGCCGCGGATTTTGCGAACGCTTCTGTTTGGCGGCTTCTGGTGCTGCGATCTCGGCCTTGGTTTCCTGCTCCGCCTGGGTCTCTTCAAGATCCTCGATGGCGAGTTCGAGCTGCTCGACCAGCAGCTTGCCGCGTTCGGAGGATTGCCCGAACTGCTCGCGCCGCGCCTTGGCCAGCATCAGCTTCAGCCGTTCGATTTCCAGCCGGCCGACCGTCACTTCGCTCTTCGCCAATGTCAGCTGTTCGCGCTGCGCAATGATCATCGCATGCGCAGCGGCAAGGTCGGCGGGAAGCGGATCGGAGGGCGTCGTCACGATGACGAATCAATCATATTCGCCGTAAAAAATCCCACCAGATTGCTGTCGTAAGTCAAAAAGCCACAGCTTAACCGGAAGCCTGCGGACGCCATGTTGCCTGCGGCATGCGCCAGTCGATTCCCGACAGGAGATAGGATAGTTGCGCAACGCTGATCGTGATAACGCCGTCCGCAAGCGATGGCCACAGAAAGCGGCCGCGCTCCAACCGCTTCGTGAACAGGCACGCGCCCTGGCCGTCATGCCAAATGATCTTGACCAGGTCGCCGCGGCGGCCCCTAAAAACATAGAGATCACCAGCGTGCGGATCCCGCTTCAAGCCCTCCTGAACCAAACGCGCAAGGCTCGGGAATCCGCGGCGCATATCGGTATGGCCGGTCGCAAGCCATACCCGTACATTGCCCGGTATGGCAATCATCGGCGCTCAAGCACCGCAAGGACCCGAGCCAGCGCATCCGGGTCGACGTGCGCATCCACCCGGATGCGTCGTCGGTTGCCAAGATCGATCTCGATCAATCCAATCCGGGCGACTGCCACCGATCGCACCCGCCTGTCATCCTCGGGCAAAACCTTCGCAGTTTCCTCGAGCGCTTCCGCGGCCGCGATCTGCACCGGCGCAAAACACGGTCCAGCCTGCTCCACCGTCCGAGCCTGTCGACGCCAGGTGAACACCACGCTCGCCGCTACCCCGTTGCGACGGGCGACCTCCGTCACCTTCGCGCCCGGCGCCAGCGTCTCCTCGACAATCCGCGCCTTGTCATCCTGCGACCAGCGCCGCCGCCGCTCCAACCCGCCCAAAACCTCGACCCGCATCGCTTGATGACCTTAAAGCTAGACTTAAGGTCACACGCTTCGCGAAATACCACGCCTCAGACAAGACGGCGCTCGTCGGATGCGTACCTCCGTTCATCAACCTCATGACAATTGAAAAAGGCGCGGTACGCCTGATAACGGTATCCCGTCCAAACGAACAAGAACTCGCTCGTGAACTCATTATGACATTATCTAATCCGCGTGGGATGCACTTCACGCCGGCGAGCGCTCCAATTGTGCTAAGACGTGTCGCGGTCGAGATACCTCGACTTGGCTTTCTCCGGCCGAACTCACCTGACTATGAATCCTACCGTCGAGAACTCGAAACGGTGATCCCCGCCTTCGGTTTGTTGAGCATGGTTCCACGACCAGCCGCCGAGCCCGAGCTGGGTTCTTCTAGATCGGCGGAGGACATTCACCTGTCCATCGTGAGGTGATCGGGCGTGGCGGCGGCATCATCACGTTCACACAAACTGAGGTCAAAGCGTCCAGCCTCGTCAGCAACGAGCCAAGATCACGCCTGAGCTTTGGCGAAAGGCCAACATTGTGTTAATCGGCATCCTAACATCGGTGGGGCTTTTACACAGGCTGGACCCTTAGCTGACACTGCGTGATGAACGTAGGTGTAAGTCGCGGACATACACAGCCCTTAACTGCCGGCGGTGTATTTCCGCCGGAGATCATTCGCTCGTCGCCTTACAAACATCGATGGGAGGCTGATTATCGGCGGCACCAATAAGACGCATTTCTGCGGGTGGAGAGAGAATAGTGACACCCGCGAGTTCGCTGCTACAAAGCTCTTCGACAATCTTACTAATCGGTTTGGTAACCTGCTCTACGTACCAAATTCTCGTAGCCACCTCAGATGTCACAACAATCTCTTTGCCGCTCGGACTAAAATTCGCTGAAGCGACACCGATTTCCCTTGCGTTTCCTTGGTCGTCAAACCTCACCGGGATATCGTTTGCATCTTGGAAAGTTGCCAGCACGCCGCGCGTGTTCGAGTCCCCAGATCCGAACGGTTCCGTCGTCCGAAGACGTACTATTCGGTTCCCATCGGGACTATAACTTGCTGAGTTCACGCCAAGCTCATGGTTCCCGAGAGTGGTTATCTTACGGTCCCCCTTCAGCTCGATGATCTGAACCTGGCCGTCATCCAAACCAATTACGAGATGACTGCTGTCTGGGCTAAATGCCATGCTTTCAATGGCCGCTAGCGTACCCATTTCGAGAACTGCATCATTCGTATCGACTATTCTGACGCTCAACCGGCGTGAGCTTTCAAGTGACGTGGTGGCAATCATCTTCCCATCTGGGCTAAACGCTACACATTGAACTTCGACCGGTCTTGCGGCTGTTGGCGCTGAATTGTCATTTGACTTCAAAAGGAATGTTCCGGGCTTCATTGATATTAAGGCGGCCAAGCGATCCTTATCTTGAACAGCGGTCAATTGATCCGTCTGCTTGTCCCAGATTTGGATTTTTCCGTCGATCGTGGATGTAATAATTCGCGATCTATCTTGGCTGAAGGCTATTGAGATAATTCCGGTGCTCAGTCGAAGTGGCGTTCCGATAACCTTTCTAAGCTGTGCATCCCAAACTGTCGCCGTTCCACGATTGGATCCCACAACAATACTCTTTCCGTCTGGATCAAAGGTGGAGGAAAGGAACTGGTCATCGCCTGCTTCGATTGTATTTAAGAGCCTGATTGACGTAGATGTCGCGAACACGCAGTGTCCCTGCGTCAGACGTTGTAACAAGCTTCGAGCCATCGGGGCTGAAGCTTATAGACGACACGACGTCCGGGAAAACATTCAGCTCGATATTCGTTTAATTCTTGCCGATGTCCCAAACTCGAATTCTGTTTTTAGACCCCACAGCCAACTGCCTACCGTCACGGCTGAGCGCCATCGACGCGACGTCTTCGAAAGACCCCTCGAGCGAGCCGAGTTCAACTCCACTTTTTGTATCAAAAACTATTACCGAACCGCCTCGTAAATCAACCAAAAGTTTTGTGCCATCCAAACTGAATAACAAATTGACTACGTCGCCCGAGCGCACGTCAATGGTGCGGGTTTGAGATCCAACCAAGATCTTGACAGGGCGATCGCGAGATTCGTTCCACGATAGCCAGTTGCTCCCCCTTTGATGAAATTGCGGCCAGCTTTGCGGTCGCTCGGATCGAAGAAACGAGCTCTGCACGTGTTGTATTTCAAATCTCGATATTCCCGCCATCAAGGATTGTTAGGAGGAAAGCTCCATCGGCACTAAACCTCGCAAATTTGACCTCTAAGTTTTTATCTTTCTCTTCTGATCGGTCTAATTCACGGAGTTTCGGCGATGGGAGCCTGGCCACAATTTCTCCAGTCGCGATCTCCCATATTGCCTGTTCATGCGTGATGTTGAACTGGTGATGGGGATCTTGTTCCGACGCCGAGAAGCCGATGAAGGCCAGTGTTCCGTCGACGCTCTGGGCAAACGAATAGAGCCTACCTGTTATCATGTCGCTTACTTTGTGCAGCGCACGGCTCGTGTTGTCGAACAAAAATCCCAAATATCAATTCTGCCATTGTCAGACTAGTAGGATTTCAGAAGAATTATTCAAGAATGTTGCTGTCGTTAAGTGGTCGTTCGCAACAATTTGCCATGACGATTGCGATGCAGCTCTTGCTAATTCTGAATTGGCCAAAGATCCTTCTGCTCGGGCCGGGCCTGACCGCGAGTCATAGCGGCTACCAAGAATGGCAAACCTCATAGCGCCGTTCAAATCACCGACCGCGCGTCTATTGGACGCCAGCCCAGCAAAATAGTTGGCTTGAGTATGTGCGAGGGCCTGGGCCTGAATTTTTTATCTAGCCGTTGACTTTGGGTCGCAGCTAGAGCCTGCGCGTCCTCTATTGCGCGGCTTTTGACTTCAATCTCATGCGCAAGTCGCTCGGTCTTCTTGTGTTCGCTTTCGGCTTCTGCTTTTCGCGATCAAAAGTGCATCGGCTTGTATTTTGAGCTCCACACTTCTTCTCTCTTGATAAACTGCATTTTGAAAGAGACCAAAGCTTACAGTGGCCAGCGGTAGAAGTAGAATTGAAGCCACTGTCGCCCACCTGACGACCCTCTCTCTGCGGCGCCTTCTCTGCTCACGATCAAAGGAAAGCGCCACAAACTCCTGAAGGTCGTCTGTCGTCAAATCACCCGGGTCACTGAGCAGATTTCGGGCCCGCTCAAGTTGAAAGCCCGCAGACAGAAGAAGATCTTCCCGTCGGCCCTGCTGGTCCCATTCCGCTTTTGCCTGCAGTATCGCTGTGCGAGCGCGTAGCTTTACGCAATTCGCGTTTATCCAATCCTTCAAACGCGGCCAAGTCCGAATCAGTGCCTCGTGGGCGACCTCTACCGTTGGTCGACCGGCGCGGTCTGAACCAGTCACCAATAATCGCACTCGCTGTCCAGCAAACTGATCTACTATTCGACGCTGCTGAGTTTCGGCTGGCATTACCGCGCGGGCGCGCGTATCTTCTTGACCTTCGCCAGGCGTAACGAGGCGGAGAAACAGCTGTCGAGCTGCTCGCTGATCGGATGAAGACAGCGAGTTAAACGCTCGCTCCGCCGTATTGCGAATAGCTTCTCGAACTCCACCAGAACGCGCATAAGCGTCGGCGTCTATCGATGCCCCTTTACATAGACCCCATGTTTCTTTCAGAGCATATTGGAGGAGTGGCAACATACCCTCGTCTTCGCCAGCATCATCCAATATACGCTCGACCAGCGAGCTAGGATCGAACGTAACGCCAACTTTTTTCGCCGGCTCAACAATAGTTTGTTGCAACTGATCGCGCTGCATCTTGCCGAGAAGGATTTGGTAAGTAGGCAATAATGCTTTTAGTCCCTCGTGAGAAATCAAAGGATCATAAAAATCCGCGCGTACCGTTCCAACGATAGTTACGGGACCACTTCTGCCTAGTTCAAAATTAGATCAATCGAGCTTCACATCCTCTCTGCAGCGTGAGCCACGCGTCAGCGTCGCGTCGAGGCGCCTGCGCATACAGTTCTTCCCATTGATCAATATATAACAAGAGACGATCTGGCTTGCCTTCAGCCCCGTCCAGTTCTTGCTGGATCACGTCGGAGAGTATCTCCAGATTGCCTGTTCTTAGCTTGTCTACCTCTCTAGCGATTTTATCGGCGTAATCAGCAGCACCTTCGCTGCCGCGCGGATTGAAGGCTGTTGCTAGCGACCTCAATGGATTTGGGCCGGGCTGCAGTGTTAAAGCGTTCCAGAACCGGTTGCGATCACGACGTAACACCGGCAACAACCCAGCGTAAACAAGAGAAGATTTTCCACTTCCGGACCGCCCCACTATCATAACGAGTGGGTGCTCTCTTGCTTTGACGACCAGCTCACCAATGGCACTTTTAGGGTGCAACCGGCCCGCCGCGACCAAAGAAGAATGCTGCGTCTTCTTCTCTAAATGGGTCAAGGCCGCGATACGGACAATCCGCTACTTGAGCAGTGAGACCTGGACTATCCGCGTCGCAGATAGCTGCGACCAATCGGTCTAACTCAACGAGATCGTCAGATATTTTTGAAACGGACGAAAAATCTATCCAGGTAAGAATTTGGAGGAAATCGAACGGTCGGTCTGACGACGCGCCGGGCAGAAAGACGGGGATGACTGGAAATGAGATTCGCGACTTTTCCGATAAAGCGCGAGAGCGCGCTCGTACTGTTGGGTGTTGCCCAATCCGTGAGGCCCTAGAAGTACAATCGCCGCTTTTGTGGCGGCAATAGTTTTCTCAAGTGCGCCGACCCATTCCTTTCCTGGAGTCAGATTGCGCCGATCAAAAAAGGTCTTCAGCCCTTTCGATCGTAGAAGGCAATCCAGTTCGGTTGCAGCAGATCCGTCGAGCCGCGAGTAACTTATAAAGACATCCACT